>NZ_JBIWEM010000001.1:0-26129 GCF_044762545.1 Pseudomonas sp. NPDC096925
TCGTCAAGATTCATTTCGCAAAACCCCTATCTGCGCCTGCAGGTAGGGGTTTTGTCTTTGTGGCGCAAAAACTCCCGGGCATACGCGCCCCCTGTCGGAGCGGGTTCACCCGCGAACACCGGCAAAGCCGGTGCCATCCACCGCGTCGCCTGTTTCGCGTGCTCGCCCACAACCTCCACAACTCCCACAATTCGAGCCAGAACACTAGAATAGGCCCACGCACCTACCCAGAAGCGCTATATGCCCAATCCTGTCGAACCTGAAACCCTGGCCCAGTTGCCGCTGGACGAGCTTGTCGCTTGCCATGAATGCGACCTGCTGCTGCGCAAGCCTGTGCTCCAGCATGATGAGAAGGCCCAATGCCCGCGCTGCGGCTACGAGCTCTACGCCCATCGGCACAATGTGGTCAATCGCAGCCTGGCCTTGGTACTCACCGCCTTGCTGCTGTTTGTGCCAGCCAATTTTCTGCCAATCATGCAGCTGCACCTGCTTGGCCAGACATCGGACGATACCGTCTGGAGTGGCGTGCTGGGCCTGTACAACTCGGAAATGCGCGGTGTGGCCGTGGTGGTCTTCCTCTGCAGCATGGCCATACCCCTGGCAAAACTGCTCTGCCAGTTGTTCGTTCTATTGAGCATCCGCCTGAACGTGGGGCGTAACTTTGGCCTGCTGTTCTACCGCATCTATCACCACTTGCGTGACTGGGGCATGCTCGAGGTCTATTTCATGGGCGTGCTGGTGGCCATCGTCAAACTGGTGGACCTGGCCGAACTGACCGTGGGCCTGGGGCTGTTCTGCTTCATCAGCCTGTTATTGATCCAGGTGTGGCTCGAAGTGGTGATGTCACCGCACCAGATCTGGAGTGCGCTATCAGGGGAGGACCTGCATGCGGGCGATTGATGCAGGCATTCTTGTCTGCAATGAATGTCACGAGCTGAACAGGCAACAGCCAGACAGCACTTCACAAACCTGTACACGCTGCGGCGCCATCGTGCATGCCCGTCGGCCGAACAGCATCGCGCGTACCTGGGCGCTGCTGATCGCCGCTTCGATCCTGTACATCCCGGCCAACATGCTGCCGATCATGACCGTGAGCACCCTGGGCCAAGGCAGCCCCGACACGATCATGTCCGGCGTCATCACCTTGCTCAAGCATGGCATGGTGCCGATTGCTGCCGTGGTGTTCATTGCCAGTATCCTGGTGCCCACGTTCAAGCTGGTGGGGATTGGCTTGCTGTTGTACTCCGTTCAGCGTCGGCAACCGCTTTCGGCGCGCCAACGGATATTGATGTACCGCTTCATCGAATTCATTGGGCGCTGGTCCATGCTCGATATCTTCGTCATTGCCATTCTGGTGGCGGTGGTGAATTTCGGCCGAATAGCCAGTGTCGAAGCCAATCTGGGCGCTGTCGCCTTTGCAACTGTGGTGATCCTGACAATGCTTGCCGCTTTAACTTTCGATCCCCGACTGATTTGGGATAACACGGAGTCGGATGACGACCATGAGTGACCTGCCAACGGCTAAAACCCGCCCAGCCTCGAACTGGTCGGCCATCTGGATCCTGCCTTTGATCGCCTTGATGATTGGTGGCTGGCTTGCGTGGCAGGCTTACCGTGATGCCGGTGTGGAAATTGAAGTCCGCTTCGAGTCGGGCGAGGGTATCGTCGCCAACAAGACCGAGGTTATCTACAAGGGCATGCCGGTTGGCAAGGTCGTAAGCCTGGTGCTCGACGCCAAGGGTGAGAACCAGGGGGTGATCGCCACCATCGAGATGAACAAGGCTGCCGAGCCTCATCTGACCAAAGGTACGCGTTTCTGGCTGGTGAAGCCGAGCGTCAGCCTGGCGGGTATTTCCGGCCTTGAGACACTGGTGTCAGGCAACTACATCGCCGTCAGCCCGGGGGAAGGGGAGCGCACCAAGCGCTTTACCGCCTTGAAAGTGGCGCCGCCGCTGTCGGACACCGAGCCTGGCCTGCACCTGACCCTCAAAGCCGAGCGACTGGGGTCGCTCAACCGTGACAGCCCCGTGTTCTACAAGCAGATCCAGGTTGGCCGGGTTAAAAGCTACCGCCTGTCCGAGGACCAGAGCACCGTCGAGATCAAAGTCTTCATCGAGCCGGCCTATGCCAGCCTGGTGCGCAAGCACACGCGTTTCTGGAACGCCAGCGGCGTCAGCATCGATGCCTCGCTTTCGGGCGTGAAAGTGCGTAGCGAGTCGCTGTCGAGCATTGTCGCCGGTGGTATCGCCTTTGCCACGCCGGAGCACCGCAAGGACAGCCCACCCACCGACTCGAACCTGCCGTTCCGTCTGTATGAGGACTTCGACGCGGCCCAGGCCGGTATTCGGGTAAAGGTGAAGCTGAGCGACTACGAGGGCCTGCAGGCCGGCCGTACACCAGTCATGTACAAGGGTATCCAGGTGGGCTCGCTGAAAGCCCTGACGATGGCTGACAACCTGGCCAGTGCATCGGCCGAGCTGACGCTGGACCCGTTGGCCGAGGACTATCTGGTCGAGGGCACGCAGTTCTGGGTGGTCAAGCCGTCTATTTCCCTGGCGGGTATCACCGGCCTGGAAGCGCTGGTCAAAGGTAACTACATCGCCATTCGCCCCGGTGAGAAGGGGGCGCGGCCCGAGCGTGAGTTCGAGGCCCGCGCCAAGGCGCCACCGCTCGACCTCAAGGCACCGGGCCTGCACATGGTGTTGTTCGCCGACACCCTGGGCTCGCTGGAGGTCGGTAGCCCGGTGATGTACCGCCAGGTGAAGGTGGGTAGCGTGCAGAGTTACCAGTTCGCCCGCCACAGCAACCGCATCCTGATCGGTGTGCATATCGAGAAGGAATACGAAAAACTGGTCAATGGTTCGTCGCGCTTCTGGAACGTCAGTGGTATCACCCTGACGGGCGGCCTGTCGGGCATCAAGATCAAGAGTGAATCACTGCAGACCTTGATGGCAGGTGGTATCGCATTCGACACGCCGCGGCCCGATGTGCAGCTCAAACGCCACATTCCACGCTTCCGCCTGCATGACAGCCAGGAGGCGGCCAACCGTGCAGGGACGTTGATCACCATTCGTGTGGACCGGGCCGATGGCCTCAAGCCGGGCACGGCGATTCGCTTCCGTGGCCTGGATGTGGGCAGCATCGAGAGCGTCGACCTGACCGATGACCTGCAGGCGGTGCTGCTGCGGGCGCGCATTACCGAAGCGGCGGACCGTATCGCCCGCGTCGGTACGCAGTTCTGGGTGGTCAAGCCAGCCTTTGGCCTGGTGCGCACGCAGAACCTCGACACCCTGGTGGGTGGGCAGTACCTGGAAGTGCAGCCGGCAGCCAAGGACCGCGGCCCGCAGCGCGATTTCATCGCCTTGGCCGACGCCCCGCAGGTGGCCGGGCCGGAAGTCGGCCTGCCGTTGACGCTAAGCGCCCCGCGCCGTGGCTCGATCAAGCCGGGTGTGCCGGTGACCTACCGTGAGGTTGCGGTGGGCAAGGTGACGGGCTTCGAGTTGGGCCAGAGCGCTGACCGTGTGCTGATCCATATCCTGATCGAGCCGCGCTACGCAGCCTTGGTGCGCAGCGGCAGCCGCTTCTGGAACAGCAGCGGCTTTGGTTTCGACTGGGGACTGTTCAAGGGGGCTACGGTGCGTACCGAGTCGGTGGAGACCCTGATCGACGGCGGTATCGCTTTCGCCACGCCGGATGGCGAGCAGATGGGCAACCCGGCACGGCCGCAGCAGACCTTTGCCTTGTTCGACAAGGCCGAGGATGAATGGCTGCAGTGGGCGCCGAAGATTCAGATTGCCAAGTAACATAGGGCAGGGCTACCAAACATGGCCCTGCTTTTTTGTGTGGGAGCGGCCTTGTGTCGCGAAAGGGTCGCAAGGCCGCTCCCACAGAAGGCCGCCCCCACCGAGGGGGCGCAAACACAAATCGCAGGCAACAAAAAGCCGACCCTAGGGTCGGCTTTTCGACTAGCGCGTCGCTTAGGCAGCTGCAGCTTCTTTCAGCGCCTTGATGTGGCCATTCAGACGGCCTTTGTGACGAGCAGCCTTGTTCTTGTGGATGATGCCCTTGTCGGCCATACGGTCGATTACAGGCACAGCCAGAACGTAAGCGGCTTGCGCTTTTTCGGCGTCTTTTGCGTCGATGGCTTTGACTACATTCTTGATGTAGGTGCGGACCATGGAACGCAGGCTGGCGTTGTGGCTGCGACGCTTCTCAGCCTGTTTTGCACGTTTCTTGGCGGAAGGTGTGTTGGCCACCGTCGAGCTCCTCGAAAGACTTTAGGTAAATAGCAAACAAAATAGGCCGCGAATCATGCCGATCAGTCGAACGGATGTCAAGGCCACCTGCAAGGTTCCGCCGAGCGGTGCGCCAACAAGAGGGAAATATTCCTTTCTGCTGCGCGACCTGTAAACTCGGGAATTTTTGGCTCCCCTGCGAAGGCGCGGGAGTATCGCACATTCGGATGCTGTCTGGCAGCGTCCTCTGCCCTTGGCGTGAATCTTTTCGATGAACCTGCTCAAATCCCTGGCTGCGGTAAGCTCGATCACCATGATTTCGCGGGTGCTGGGCTTTGTCCGCGACACCATCCTGGCGCGTGTTTTCGGCGCCGGCATCGCCACCGATGCCTTCTTCATTGCCTTCAAGCTGCCCAACCTGCTGCGGCGCATCTTTGCCGAGGGCGCTTTTTCCCAGGCCTTCGTGCCGATCCTGGCCGAATACAAGACCCAGCAAGGCGAGGAGGCGACCCGCACCTTCGTTGCCTATGTCAGCGGTCTGCTGACCCTGGCTCTGGCGCTGGTGACCGCCGTAGGCATCCTGGCGGCGCCGTGGGTGGTGTGGGCGACCGCGCCGGGCTTTGTCGACAGCGCCGAGAAATACGAGCTGACCACCGCCCTGTTGCGGGTGACTTTTCCTTATATATTGCTGATCTCGCTGTCCTCCCTGGCCGGGGCGATCCTCAATACCTGGAACCGTTTCTCGGTGCCGGCCTTTACCCCGACCCTGCTGAACGTGGCGATGATCGCCTTCGCCGTGCTGCTCACGCCGTATTTCGACCCGCCGATCATGGCCCTGGCCTGGGGCGTGCTGGCCGGTGGCCTGGCGCAGTTGCTGTACCAGCTGCCAGCGTTGAAGAAGATCGGCATGCTCGTGCTGCCACGCCTGAACCTGCGCGATGCCGGCGTGTGGCGGGTACTCAAGCAGATGTTGCCGGCGATCCTCGGGGTGTCGGTGAGCCAGATCTCGCTGATCATCAACACCATCTTTGCCTCCTTCCTGGTGGCTGGCTCGGTGTCGTGGATGTACTACGCCGACCGCCTCATGGAGCTGCCTTCCGGCGTGCTGGGCGTTGCCTTGGGTACCATACTGCTGCCGACCCTGGCCAAGACCTACGCCAACAAGGACCGCGAAGAATACTCGCGGATCCTCGACTGGGGCCTGCGCCTGTGCTTCCTGCTGGTGCTGCCCTGCACCCTGGCCCTGGCCATCCTCGCCGAGCCATTGACCGTGGCGCTGTTCCAGTACGGCAAGTTCACCGCCGTCGACGCAGCCATGACCCAGCGGGCGCTGATCGCCTATTCCGTGGGCTTGCTGGCGATCATTCTGGTCAAGGTACTGGCACCCGGCTTCTATGCGCAGCAGAATATCCGTACACCGGTGAAGATCGCGGTATTCACCCTGGTCTGCACCCAACTGTTCAACCTGGCCCTGATCGGTCCGCTCGCGCATGCCGGCCTGGCCCTGGCGATCAGCCTGGGGGCCTGCCTGAACGCCGGCCTGCTGTTCTGGAAGCTGCGCAGCCAGCAGCTGTTCCAGCCGCAGCCAGGCTGGGCGATGTTCCTGCTCAAGCTGGTGCTGGCGGTGGGGCTGATGTCGGCGGTATTGCTGGCCGGCATGCATTTCCTGCCGGCCTGGGAGCAGGGCAACATGCTCGAGCGCCTGGTGCGTCTGGGGGCTCTGGTGCTGGCGGGCGTCGTGACCTATTTCGGCTGCCTGTACCTGTGCGGCTTCCGGCCCCGGCATTTCGCCCGCAAGGCCTTGCACTGAGGCATCGGGCGGGTCAGGCGTCGGTTTTTCGCATTCCACGCCGCCCTTGGGCGCTGCTGCCTGTCACCGGCGCCCGGGTGTGGTTATAATCGGCCACTTTATGAGCAAGAAGCGCGTTATGCAGCTGGTTCGAGGTCTTCACAACCTGCGCCCCGAGCACCGGGGCTGTGTCGCCACCATTGGCAACTTCGACGGGGTTCACCGCGGCCACCAGGCGATCCTGGCGCGCCTGCGCGAGCGCGGCCAGGCCTTGGGCCTGCCGACCTGCGTGGTGATCTTCGAACCGCAACCACGCGAGTACTTCGCCCCCGACACCGCACCGGCCCGCCTGGCCCGCCTGCGCGACAAGATCGAGCTGCTGGCGGCCGAAGGCATCGACCGGGTGCTGTGCCTGGCATTCAACCAGCGCCTGAGCAAACTCAGCGCCGACGCCTTCGTCAAGGCCATCCTGGTCGACGGCCTGGGTGTACGCCACCTCGAAGTGGGCGATGACTTTCGCTTCGGCTGCGACCGCGCCGGCGACTTCGCCTTTCTGGTTGGCGCCGGCGAGCAGTACGGTTTCACCGTCGAGGCCGCCAACACGGTGATCCAGGATGGCCTGCGGGTCAGCAGCACCGAAGTGCGCAAGGCCCTGTCCGAAGGTAACTTCGAGCTGGCCGAGCACCTGTTGGGCCGCCCGTACCGCATCACCGGCCGCGTGCTGCATGGCCAGAAGCTGGCCCGCCAGCTCGGCACACCTACCGCCAACATCCAGCTCAAGCGCCGCCGCGTGCCGCTGTCCGGGGTCTACCTGGCCAGCATCGAAATCGACGGCAAGGCCTGGCCGGGTGTCGGCAATATCGGCGTGCGTCCCACCGTGACCGGTGACGGGCGCCCGCACCTGGAAATTCATCTGCTGGACTATGCCGGCGACCTGTATGGCCGGCGCCTGACGGTGGAGTTCCACCACAAGCTGCGTGAAGAGCAGCGATTCGCCTCCCTGGAGGCGCTGAAGTCGGCGATCGATGCGGATATCGCCGCCGCACGTGCACATTGGCACGCTCAACCGCTAACGAAGAGCCTGAAATGACCGACTACAAAGCCACGCTTAACCTTCCGGACACCGCCTTCCCCATGAAGGCCGGCCTGCCTCAGCGCGAACCGCAGATCCTGCAGCGCTGGGACAGCATTGGCCTGTACCAGAAGCTGCGCGAAATTGGCAAGGATCGTCCCAAGTTCGTCCTGCACGACGGCCCGCCCTATGCCAACGGCAAGATTCACATCGGTCATGCGCTGAACAAGATCCTCAAGGACATGATCGTCCGTTCCAAGACCCTGGCCGGCTTCGATGCACCGTATGTGCCGGGCTGGGACTGCCATGGCCTGCCGATCGAGCACAAGGTCGAGGTCACCCACGGCAAGCACCTGTCCGCCGACCGCACCCGCGAGCTGTGCCGCGAGTACGCCGCCGAGCAGATCGAAGGGCAGAAGACCGAGTTCATCCGCCTGGGCGTGCTGGGTGACTGGGACAACCCGTACAAGACCATGAACTTCGCCAACGAGGCCGGCGAAATCCGCGCCCTGGCCGAAATGGTCAAGCAAGGCTTCGTGTTCAAGGGCCTGAAGCCGGTGAACTGGTGCTTCGATTGCGGTTCGGCCCTGGCCGAGGCCGAAGTCGAGTACGCCGACAAGAAATCGCAGACCATCGACGTTGCCTTCCCGGTTGCCGATGAGGCCAAGCTGGCCGCTGCCTTCGGCCTGGCTTCGCTGGCCAAGCCGGCCGCCATCGTGATCTGGACCACCACCCCGTGGACCATCCCGGCCAACCAGGCGCTGAACATCCACCCGGAGTTCAAGTACGCCCTGGTCGACACCGGCGAGCGCCTGCTGGTACTGGCAGAAGAGCTGGTCGAGTCGTGCCTCAAGCGCTACAGCCTGGAAGGCTCGGTCGTCGCCACCGCCCAGGGCTCGGCGCTGGAACTGATCAACTTCCGCCACCCGTTCTACGACCGCCTGTCGCCAGTCTACCTGGCCGACTACGTCGAACTGGGCGCCGGTACCGGCGTGGTGCACTCCTCGCCAGCCTACGGTGAAGACGACTTCGTCACCTGCAAGCGCTACGGCATGGTCAACGACGAGATCCTCACCCCGGTGCAGAGCAACGGCGTGTATGTCGAGTCGCTGCCCTTCTTCGGCGGCCAGTTCATCTGGAAGGCCAACCCGGCCATCGTCGAGAAGCTGAGCGAAGTCGGCGCGCTGATGCACACCGAAACCATCAGCCACAGCTACATGCACTGCTGGCGCCACAAGACCCCGCTGATCTACCGCGCTACCGCGCAGTGGTTCGTGGGCATGGACAAGCAGCCGACCACTGGCGAGCCGCTGCGTGAGCGCGCGCTGAAAGCCATCGAGGACACCAAGTTCGTCCCGGCCTGGGGCCAGGCGCGCCTGCATTCGATGATCGCCAACCGCCCGGACTGGTGCATCTCGCGTCAGCGCAACTGGGGCGTGCCGATCCCGTTCTTCCTGCACAAGCAGACAGGCGAGCTGCACCCGCGCACCGTCGAACTGATGGAAGCCGTGGCCAAGCGCGTCGAACAGGAAGGCATCGAGGCCTGGTTCAAGCTGGACGCCGCCGAACTGCTGGGCGCTGAAGCCGAGCAGTACGACAAGATCACCGACACCCTGGACGTGTGGTTCGACTCGGGTACCACCCACTGGCACGTGCTGCGTGGTTCGCACGACATCGGCCACGCCACCGGCCCGCGTGCCGACCTGTACCTGGAAGGTTCCGACCAGCACCGCGGCTGGTTCCACTCGTCCTTGCTGACCGGTTGCGCCATTGACGGCCACGCGCCGTACCGCGAGCTGCTGACCCACGGCTTCACCGTGGACGAGAACGGCCGCAAGATGTCCAAGTCGCTGGGCAACACCATCGAGCCGGAAAAGGTCAACAACACCCTGGGTGCCGACATCCTGCGCCTGTGGGTAGCCGCCACCGACTACTCCGGTGAAATGGCCGTTTCCGAGCAGATCCTGCAGCGCAGCGCCGACGCCTACCGCCGTATCCGCAACACTGCACGCTTCCTGCTGTCCAACCTGTCCGGCTTCGACCCGGCCCGCGACCTGCTGCCCCCGGAAGACATGCTGGCGCTGGACCGTTGGGCCGTGGACCGCACCCTGCTGCTGCAACGCGAGCTGGAAGAGCACTACGGCGAGTACCGTTTCTGGAACGTCTACTCCAAGGTTCACAACTTCTGCGTGCAGGAGCTGGGCGGCTTCTACCTCGACATCATCAAGGACCGCCAGTACACCACCGGCGCCAACAGTGTTGCCCGCCGTTCCTGTCAGACCGCGCTGTTCCACATCAGCGAAGCGCTGGTGCGCTGGATCGCGCCAATCCTGGCGTTCACCGCCGATGAAATCTGGCAGTACCTGCCGGGCGAGCGCAACGAGTCGGTGATGCTCAACGGCTGGTACCAGGGCCTGACCGAGCTGCCGGAAGGTACCGAGCTGGACCGCGCCTACTGGGACCGCGTGATGGCCGTCAAAGCCGCGGTCAACAAGGAGCTGGAAAACCAGCGTACCGCCAAGGTCATCGGCGGCAACCTGCAGGCCGAAGTCACCCTGTACGCCGACGAAGGCCTGAGCGCCGACCTGGGCAAGCTGGGCGACGAACTGCGTTTCGTGCTGATCACCTCGGCCGCCAGCGTAGTGCCATTCGCACAGGCACCGGCCGAAGCCGTGGCCACCGAAGTCGAAGGCCTCAAGCTGCAAGTGGTCAAGTCCGGTCACGCCAAGTGCGGCCGCTGCTGGCACTTCCGCGCCGACGTCGGCAGCCACCCGGAGCACCCGGAAATCTGCGGTCGTTGTGTCGACAACCTGAGCGGTTCCGGCGAGGTGCGCCACTATGCCTAACCCTGCAGCGGGGCGCTTCGGGCGCCTTGCATGGCTTTGGCTGAGCCTGGTGGTACTGGTCCTCGACCAGGCCACCAAGCTGTATTTCAACAACGCCCTGACCATGTACCAGCAGATTGTCGTGATCCCTGACTACTTCAGCTGGACCCTGGCCTACAACACGGGCGCGGCCTTCAGCTTCCTGGCGGAAAGCTCCGGCTGGCAGCGCTGGCTGTTCGCCCTGATCGCCGTGGTGGTCAGTGCCGTGCTGGTGGTGTGGCTCAAGCGCCTGGGGCGCAACGAAACCTGGCTGGCCGTGGCGCTGGCGCTGGTGCTGGGTGGCGCGATCGGCAACCTGTACGACCGCGTCGTGCTTGGCCATGTGGTCGACTTCATCCTGGTGCACTGGCAGAACCGCCATTACTTCCCGGCCTTCAACCTGGCCGACAGTGCCATCACCGTTGGTGCGGTGATGCTGGCGCTGGATATGTTCAAGAGCAAGAAGTCCGAGGATCCGGTCCATGACTGACACCCGTATCGGCCAGAACACCGAAGTCACCCTGCACTTCGCGCTGCACCTGGAAAACGGCGACACCGTCGACAGCACGTTCGACAAGGCCCCAGCCACCTTCAAGGTCGGCGATGGCAACCTGCTGCCAGGTTTCGAGAACGCCCTGTTCGGCTTCAAGGGCGGTGACAAGCGCACCGTCGTGGTGGCCCCGGAGAACGCCTTCGGCCAGCCCAACCCGCAGAACGTGCAAGTCATGCCGCGGTCCCAGTTCCAGGGCATGGAGTTGTCCGAAGGGCTGTTGATCATCTTCAACGATGCCGCCAACACCGAGCTGCCGGGTGTGGTCAAAGCGTTCGATGACGACCAGGTGACCATCGACTTCAATCACCCACTGGCTGGCAAGACCCTGACCTTCGAGGTGGAGATCCTCGAGGTGAAGGCCCTGTAAGCCTGGAGCCGAGCATGCAAATCAAACTCGCCAACCCTCGCGGCTTCTGCGCGGGGGTCGACCGGGCGATCGAGATCGTCAACCGCGCGCTGGAAGTTTTCGGCCCGCCGATCTATGTGCGTCACGAAGTGGTGCACAACAAGTTCGTGGTGGAAGACCTGCGCAACCGTGGTGCCATCTTCGTCGAAGAGCTGGACCAGGTGCCGGACGATGTCATCGTCATTTTCAGTGCCCACGGCGTTTCCCAGGCCGTGCGCCAGGAAGCCGCTGGCCGTGGCCTGAAAGTGTTCGATGCCACCTGCCCGCTGGTGACCAAGGTGCACATCGAAGTGGCCAAATACAGCCGCGACGGCCGTGAGTGTATCCTCATCGGCCACGAGGGGCACCCGGAAGTCGAAGGCACCATGGGCCAGTATGACGCCAGCAACGGCGGCGCCATCTACCTCGTCGAAGACGAGGAGGATGTTGCCAACCTGCAGGTGAAAGACCCGGACCACCTGGCATTCGTCACCCAGACCACGCTGTCGATGGACGACACCAGCCGCGTCATCGACGCCCTGCGTGCACGCTTCCCGAACATTGGCGGCCCGCGCAAGGACGACATCTGCTACGCCACCCAGAACCGCCAGGACGCGGTCAAGCAACTGGCGGACGAGTGCGACGTGGTACTGGTGGTCGGCAGCCCGAACAGCTCCAACTCCAACCGCCTGCGCGAGCTGGCCGAGCGCATGGGCACCCCGGCTTACCTGATCGACGGTGCCGAAGACCTGCAACGTGGCTGGTTCGACCAGGCGGCGCGGATCGGCATCACCGCCGGTGCTTCGGCCCCCGAAGTGCTGGTGCGTGGCGTGATCGAGCAGCTCAAGGCCTGGGGCGCCAGCGGCGCCGAAGAGCTGGATGGGCGGGAAGAGAACATCACCTTCTCCATGCCCAAAGAGCTGCGGGTTCGGTCGCTGATCTGACACGGCCCGCACCTGGGGGCTGTTTTATGTGGGAGCGGCCTTGTGTCGCGAAGGGGCCGCTCCCACAGCGACCGCGCATGCTAGCTGGAAGTGCATTGGGAGTTTTTTGGCTCTCCCGTGAGTACCCTGACCCTGCCAGTGGATGCCATCACCACTTGATACTGGCTGGTTGCAGTCAAGCGCTCGCAAACCTCCATCGTTGAAGCAAGCCAATTTTGGTTTTGCCCCAGCGGCACCCCTTGCGCACTGAATTTCAGCTGCACACCGCGATTACTCGTGATCTTCAGCGGCCGTGAAAGACGCTGCTCGCGCAGCACCTGCTGGTTATGCTCCAGCACCACCCGCCAACCATTCCCCCAATTACCGTCCAACGCCTGCACCAGTACCGGCTGGCTTTGCAGCACGGCATGGCTGCGCGCACTGCGCAGCGCCTGTGCCAGGTCACGGGCGGCCGCCGCCCTGTGCAGGTCATCGCTCAACCTGGCGTAGGCCGGCATGCCGAGCTGCGTCAGCAACATGGCCACCGCCAAGGCCGACAACATTTGAATCAGTGTTACACCTCGTTGCTTCACCGTGCATTCCTCCCTGGAAGTGCTTGGCTGTAGCTTCACGGTCGTTGGACCAGCGGTCCAGTCGCCCGGGTTCAATGCAATTGCGGGAAAAGTCGCAGGAGGTGCAGGGATGCGCGCAAGGCAATGGGGCATGACGCTGCTGGAGGTGCTGTTGGCAATGGTGGTCGTGGCCGTGGGCGTGTTTGCAGCGGCAGGGCTGCAACTGCAGGCATTGCAGGCTACCGACAGCGCACACCGCGAAGGGCAGGCGGCGTTGGCAGCGCACAGTGAGCGTGAACGGAGCAGGCGGTGAGGCGCCTCCAGGGTGGTTTCGGCTTGCTCGAGCTGACGCTGGCGCTGTCCATCGGGGTGATGTTGCTGGCGGCGGCCAGCCAGCTCTTTGCCTCTGCTCACCAGGCTTGGCGCCTGCAACGTACGGCAGTGCGCATGCAGGATGAGGCGCGGCTGGCATTGCTGCGCATGGCGCAGGATATCCGCATGGCGGGGATGTTTGGTTGCCTGCGGATCGCGCCAGGTGACTTCAAGGCCGCGAGCGCACAGCAGGCATTCGCCCGCCCGCTGGAAGTTGATACCAGCACCCTGAGCCTGGTGGTGGCGGAGTTGCCGGGACAGGCTGGCAAGAGTGACTGGCTTTTGCAGACGGACTGTATCGAGAAGGTGGTCGTGCAAGCAGAGCGCGATGTGCGATACCCGTTGGCGTACCCCATCAGCAAGTACGTTTATCAGCTTCAGGGCAATGTGCTGAAGTTCAAGCGAGGAACAAGCTTTCAGCCGTTGGTGGAGAATGTGCGAGCGGCGCGTTTCGAACGTGTGCAAACGTCGCAGGGAGAGCGAGTGGATATCGCCCTGACGTTATACGAGCCCACGCTCAGGATCGAACAACGTCATGCACTGAGTGTGGCGTTGCGCAACCCGGTACCGGGGCCATGAAGCGTCAACGCGGTGTCGTGTTGCTGTTGGCGCTGGTGTTGAGCCTGCTGCTAGGTGTGCTGACGGCCTCGGCCCTGCGCGAAGCCGTGGTTGAGACACGCATGGCCGGCGACATGCGCGATGGCCTGCTGGCATTTGAAGAGGCTGAGGCCACCTTGCAGGCAGGGGCGAGCGAGCTTGAGCGGGCACCCCCTGATCCATGCACAGCGTGCCTTCCTCCAACCCGGCCGCATGATCTGCCGGGGCAGTGGCAGCACACGAAATCCGGTTACTTTCATATACAGCACCTAGGGCCAACCACTCGTGCCGCACACATGCCGGAAGGGCAGCAGGTCACCCTGTTCCGGATAACTGCCGTCAGCCGGCAAACCCAGTCACGCCATGTACTGGAAGCCGTCTACGCCGTGGCCGGCGACACAACCCGGCGCATCACCTGGCGGCAAAGATTGCGAGGAGACTGACATGCAGCAAGGCTTGAGCCTGATCGAGTTGTTGATTGTGCTGGCCGTGACCGGCATTCTGGCAGCCATTGCCTACCCCAGTTACAGCGACCAGCTACGGCGAGCCGCGCGCAGCGAAGTGGTTGGCCTGCTGCATGATGCCGCCCTGCGCCTGGAGCGCCACCGCCTGCGCACTGGCCAATACGCCGAGGGCGACCCGGCCTTGCCCGACGGTACCCGCTATTACAGCCTGCAGGCCCGGCGCGACAGCGACACCTTCACGCTGCGCGCCCGGCGGCTGCCGAGCGGGCTGATGGCGCAGGACCGCTGTGGCGATTTCCAGCTCGACCAGGCCGGCGTGCAGCGCAATCCGGGGGCCGTTGCCGGCAGCGAGCACTGCTGGGGAAGCTGAAGGTTGAATGATGCCCGGTGCATCGCGGATTTACTTCAGGTGTTGGATCGACAGATGAGCAAGCAAGTAGTGGTGGTCGGCGGCGGGGTGATCGGCCTGCTGACGGCATTCAACCTGGCGGCCAAGGTCGGGCAGGTGGTGGTGTGTGATCAGGGTGAAGTCGGCCGCGAATCGTCCTGGGCCGGCGGTGGCATCGTCTCGCCGCTGTACCCGTGGCGCTACAGCCCGGCCGTGACCGCCTTGGCACACTGGTCGCAAGACTTTTATCCACAGCTGGGCGAGCGCTTGTTCGCCAGCACCGGCGTCGACCCCGAAGTGCACACCACCGGCCTTTACTGGCTCGACCTGGACGACGAGGCCGAAGCGCTGGCCTGGGCCCAGCGCGAGCAGCGGCCGCTGAGTGCCGTGGATATCTCGGCGGCCTATGACGCGGTGCCGGTGCTGGGCCCGGGCTTCAAGCGGGCCATCTACATGGCTGGCGTGGCCAACGTGCGCAACCCGCGCCTGGTGAAGTCGCTCAAGGCGGCATTGCTGGCGTTGCCCAACGTGACCTTGCGTGAGCACTGCCAGATTACCGGCTTCGTCCAGCAAGGCGGTCGCGTGACCGGTGTGCAGACGGCAGACGGCGTGCTGGCGGCGGATGAGGTGGTGCTCAGTGCCGGTGCCTGGAGTGGCGACCTGCTGCGCACGCTTGGCCTTGCGCTGCCGGTGGAGCCGGTGAAGGGCCAGATGATTTTGTTCAAGTGTGCCGAAGACTTCCTGCCGAGCATGGTGTTGGCCAAGGGGCGCTATGCGATCCCGCGGCGTGACGGGCATATTCTGGTGGGTAGTACGCTGGAGCATGCCGGTTATGACAAGACTCCGACCGAGGAGGCGCTGGAAAGCCTGAAGGCGTCGGCGGTGGAGTTGTTGCCTGAGCTCGAGGGGGCCACGGTGGTGGCGCACTGGGCCGGGCTGCGGCCAGGGTCGCCGGAAGGTATTCCGTACATCGGGCCGGTGCCGGGGCATGCGGGGTTGTGGCTGAACTGCGGGCATTACCGCAACGGGCTGGTGCTGGCGCCGGCTTCGTGTCAGCTGTTTACCGACCTGCTTACCGGGGCAGCGCCGATCATTGACCCGGCGCCGTATGCGCCAGCCGGGCGGCTGGGCTGAGGGCCTCTTCGCGGGTAAACCCGCTCCCACAGGTACATCACAGGTTTCGAAAACTGTGCGATCCCTGTGGGAGCGGGTTTACCCGCGAAGAAGCCAGTGGAGATCTGAATTCAGTCTTGGCGGCCAGGCCCTTGCTGCAGATGTGCCTGGCTGCAATACCACTCGTTGCCCTGCTGCAGCGCCCGGTCATTGGGCAGGTGCACGCCGCAATGGGCGCAGCGCACCATCTTCAGCGGCGCATCCAGCTTGGCCTCGGGGTGCGACTGTTGGCTGGCTTTGAACTTGCGCCACAGCCAGAACGCGGCGGCGATCAGGGCGATCCAGAAAAGTAGGCGAACCATGGTGTCCAGCTTGTCGGTTGAAGAAGCCGACAGTCTAGGACGCGGCCAATAAAAAAGGGAGGCCCAAGGCCTCCCTTTCATGTACCGCTGCGTATCAGTCGAACAGACCAAAGGTCATGTAGCTGAACCAGGAGCGGTCCTTCTCGGCTTCCTTCGGCCCTTCCGGCACGATCGGATCACCGTTCTCGTCCGTCGGCAGCAGCTCACGTGGCATCTCGTCACGCGCGTCCTGGAACTGCTTGACCACGTCCTGGTTGGCGCGGGTTTCGCCCGGCGGCAGCGGGGTGTCGGTTTCGATCAGGCCCAGGGTGGCCTTGGACAGCCAGCCGCGGCCGTCAGACTCGGTCTGCTTGGGCTGGAATTCGCCATCGACCAGGCTCGGGTGGTCCGGGTAGTTGAGCTTGAGGGTTTCCAGGCTGGTGGCGGCCAGTTCGTCCAGGTGCATCTTCTGGTACGCCTCGACCATCACCGCCAGGCCGTCGCCGACCGATGGGGTTTCCTGGAAGTTCTCCACCACGTAGCGGCCACGGTTGGCAGCGGCTACATAGGCCTGGCGGCTCAGGTAGTAGTCGGCCACATGGATTTCGTACGAGGCCAGCAGGTTGCGCAGGTAGATCATGCGCTGCTTGGCGTCGGGCGCGTAACGGCTGTTGGGGAAGCGGCTGGTCAGCTGGGCGAACTCGTTGTACGAGTCGCGTGCGGCTCCCGGGTCACGCTTGGTCATGTCCAGCGGCAGGAAGCGCGCCACCAGGCCACGGTCCTGGTCGAACGAAGTCAGGCCCTTGAGGTAGTAGGCGTAGTCGACGTTCGGGTGCTGCGGGTGCAGGCGGATGAAGCGCTCGGCGGCCGACTTGGCAGCCTCGGGCTCGGCGTTCTTGTAGTTGGCGTAGATCAGCTCGAGCTGCGCCTGGTCGGCATAGCGGCCGAACGGGTAGCGCGACTCCAGGGCCTTGAGCTTGTTCACGGCACTGGTGTAGCTGGAATTGTCCAGGTCAGCTTGCGCCTGCTGGTACAGCTCGGCCTCGCTGAGGTTCTCGTCAATCACTTCTTTATTGGAGGAACAGGCCGCGGTGAGCCCGAGGATGGCGATCAGCAGCAGGTGTTTCACTTGCATGGCGGCTTGCGTCCCTTTGACGGCCGCTGTCTTGGGCGGTGCCGTCCTGTTATGATGAGCGCCCCGGCCAACCCCGGGACAAAAGAAGTCGTATTTAACCACAAGCTCGCAGCCGAAACCAAAGGCTGTGCGCCCGCCGAATCGAGCATGTCCGAGATCATTCAACTTAGCGCAGAGGTGCCGTCCGAACTGGGCGGTCAACGCCTCGACCAGGTCGCCGCCCAATTGTTCGCCGAGTACTCGCGTTCCCGGCTGACTTCGTGGATCAAAGAAGGCCGCCTGACGGTCGATGGTGCCGTGGTGCGCCCTCGAGACCTCGTCTATGGTGGCTCGCAACTTGTCCTGGAGGCCGAGCAAGAGGCCCAGGGCGAGTGGGTCGCCGAAGATATCGAGCTGGATATCGTCTACGAAGACGACCATATCATGGTGATCAACAAGCCTGCCGGGCTGGTTGTGCACCCGGCCGCCGGGCATGCCAGCGGGACATTGCTCAATGCACTGCTGCACCACGTGCCTGACATCGTCAACGTACCGCGCGCCGGTATCGTCCACCGCCTGGACAAGGACACCACCGGCCTGATGGTAGTGGCCAAGACCTTGCAGGCGCAGACCCGGCTGGTCGAGCAGATGCAGGCGCGCAAGGTCAGCCGCATCTATGAGTGCATCGTGATTGGCGTGGTCACTGCCGGCGGCAAGATCGATGCCCCGATCGGCCGCCACGGCGGCATGCGCCAGCGCATGGCGGTCACCGACGGCGGCAAGCCGGCGGTCAGCCACTACCGTGTGCTCAAGCGCTTCCGCTCGCACACCCACGTGCGGGTCAAGCTGGAAACCGGCCGTACCCACCAGATTCGCGTGCACATGGCTCACGTTGGCTTCCCGTTGGTCGGCGACCAGACCTACGGCGGGCGCTTCCGCATTCCGCCGGCCGCCAGCCCGACCATGGTCGAGGCGGTGAAAACCTTCCCGCGCCAGGCACTGCATGCACGCTTCCTGGCATTGGCTCACCCGATTACCGGTGAAGTCATGAAGTGGGAATCGCCGCTGCCGGATGACTTCGTCTGGTTGCTGTCGCTGCTGAACCAGGACCGCGAGAGCTTTATCGGATGAGTGGCCTGACGCAGTCGCTGCTGTTCCCCGACTGGCCTGCTCCGGCCTCGGTGCGCGCCTGTGTCACCACCCGCCAGGGCGGTATCAGCCTGCCGCCCTATGAAACCTTCAACCTTGGTGACCATGTAGGGGACGACCCTGCCGCGGTGGCCGAGAACCGCCGTCGCCTGAGCGACGAATTCGCCATCCAGCCGGCCTGGCTCAAGCAGGTGCACGGGCTGGTGGTGGCGGATGCCAATCCGGCCGTGGTGGCCGAGGCTGATGCCAGCTGGACCGACCAGCCTGGCATCGCCTGCACCGTGATGACTGCCGATTGCCTGCCTGTGCTGTTCTGCGACCGGGCCGGTACCCGCGTGGCGGCGGCGCATGCTGGCTGGCGTGGGCTGGCCGGTGGTGTGCTGGAAGCCACCCTGGATCGCCTGGCACTGCCGCCCGAAGAGGTACTGGTGTGGTTGGGGCCGGCGATTGGCCCGCAGGCCTTCGAAGTGGGGCTGGAAGTGCGTGACGCCTTTACGGCGGTGCACCCGGAAGCGGGCAGGGCGTTTGTCGATGGTGCCCGGCCAGGCAAGCTGATGGCCGACATCTATGAGCTGGCGCGTATCCGTTTGGCGGCGCGTGGGGTGACTGCTGTTCATGGCGGTGGCTGGTGCACGGTCAGCGATGAGCGGTTCTTCTCCTATCGGCGTACCCCGCAGGGTGGGCGTTTTGCTTCCCTGGTGTGGCTGGAACCGCGCTAGCCCTGTACCGGCCTCTTCGCGGGTAAACCCGCTCCCACAGGCTAATCACAGGCCTTGAGAGCGGTGCAGGACCTGTGGGAGCGGGTTCACCCGCGAATGGCCCGGCGCCAACCCAACAGGTTGACTTCGGTCAACCCCGCTACGCTTGAATCTTCCAGAATCAGCCTTATCTATAAAGTCATCTCAGGCAGGTTTCTTCATAAACAGGCGCTGTCCATCGCTCCGACCTGCCCTTTAAAGGAAGGTACCCCATGCGAATAGACCGTTTGACCAGCAAGCTGCAGCTTGCATTATCCGATGCCCAATCCCTGGCCGTTGGCATGGACCACCCCGCCATCGAGCCCGTGCACCTGTTGCAGGCACTGCTCGAACAGCAGGGCGGTTCGATCAAGCCGCTGCTGATGCAGGTGGGCTTCGACATCAACAGCCTGCGCCAGGCGCTGGTGAAAGAACTCGACCAGCTGCCGAAAATCCAGAACCCCACCGGCGACGTGAACATGTCGCAGGACCTGGCGCGCCTGCTCAACCAGGCCGACCGCCTGGCCCAGCAGAAGGGCGACCAGTTCATTTCCAGCGAGCTGGTGCTGCTGGCCGCCATGGACGAGAACAGCAAGCTCGGCAAGCTGTTGCTGGGCCAGGGCGTGAGCAAGAAAGCCCTGGAAAACGCCATCAACAACCTGCGTGGCGGCGCGGCCGTCAACGACGCCAATGCCGAGGAATCGCGCCAGGCGCTGGACAAGTACACCGTCGACCTGACCAAGCGTGCCGAAGAAGGCAAGCTGGACCCGGTGATCGGCCGTGACGACGAAATCCGCCGTACCGTGCAGGTGCTGCAACGCCGTACCAAGAACAACCCGGTGCTGATCGGTGAGCCAGGCGTAGGTAAAACCGCCATCGCCGAAGGCCTGGCCCAGCGCATCATCAATGGTGAAGTGCCCGACGGCCTGAAGGGCAAGCGCCTGCTGGCGCTGGACATGGGCGCGCTGATTGCCGGTGCCAAGTACCGTGGTGAGTTCGAAGAACGCCTCAAAGGCCTGCTGAACGAGCTGTCCAAGCAGGAAGGGCAGATCATCCTGTTCATCGACGAACTGCACACCATGGTCGGCGCCGGCAAAGGCGAGGGCGCCATGGACGCCGGCAACATGCTCAAACCGGCCCTGGCCCGTGGCGAGCTGCACTGCGTTGGTGCCACCACGCTGAACGAGTACCGCCAGTTCATCGAGAAGGACGCAGCCCTGGAGCGCCGCTTCCAGAAGGTGCTGGTCGAGGAGCCGAGCGAGGAAGACACCATCGCCATCCTGCGTGGCCTGAAAGAGCGCTATGAAGTGCACCACAAGGTGGCCATCACCGACGGCGCCATCATCGCTGCGGCCAAGCTCAGCCACCGCTACATCACCGACCGCCAGCTGCCGGACAAGGCTATCGACCTGATCGACGAAGCGGCCAGCCGCATCCGCATGGAGATCGACTCCAAGCCGGAAGTGCTCGACCGCCTGGACCGTCGCCTGATCCAGCTGAAGGTGGAATCGCAGGCGCTGAAGAAGGAAGAAGACGAAGCGGCGAAAAAACGCCTGGAGAAGCTGACCGAGGAAATCGAGCGGCTGGAGCGTGAATACGCCGACCTGGAAGAAATCTGGGCCTCCGAGAAGGCCGAGGTGCAAGGCTCGGCGCAGATCCAGCAAAAGATCGAACAGGCCCGCCAGGAGCTGGAAACCGCCCGTCGCAAAGGCGACCTGAGCCGCATGGCCGAGCTGCAGTACGGGGTGATCCCGGACCTGGAGCGCAGCCTGCAGATGGTCGACCAGCACGGCAAGACCGAGAACCAGTTGCTGCGCAACAAGGTCACCGAGGAAGAAATTGCCGAAGTGGTGTCGAAGTGGACCGGTATTCCGGTGGCCAAGATGCTCGAAGGCGAGCGTGAAAAGCTGCTGAAGATGGAAGAGCTGCTGCACCAGCGCGTGATCGGCCAGAGCGAGGCGGTAACCGCCGTGGCCAACGCCGTGCGCCGTTCGCGTGCCGGGCTGTCCGACCCGAACCGGCCGAGTGGTTCGTTCATGTTCCTTGGCCCGACCGGGGTGGGCAAGACCGAGCTGTGCAAGGCGCTGGCCGAGTTCCTGTTCGACACCGAAGAGGCGATGGTGCGCATCGACATGTCCGAGTTCATGGAGAAGCATTCCGTGGCTCGCCTGATCGGCGCCCCACCAGGCTATGTCGGGTATGAAGAGGGCGGTTACCTGACCGAGGCGGTACGGCGCAAGCCATACTCGGTGGTGCTGCTGGACGAGGTGGAGAAGGCCCACCCGGATGTGTTCAACGTGCTGTTGCAGGTGCTGGAAGACGGCCGCCTGACCGACAGCCACGGGCGCACCGTGGACTTCCGCAACACTGTGATCGTGATGACCTCCAACCTGGGCTCGGCGCAGATCCAGGAACTGGTGGGTGACCGCGAGGCACAGCGTGCGGCAGTGATGGATGCGGTGGGTTCGCACTTCCGTCCGGAGTTCATCAACCGTATCGACGAAGTGGTGGTGTTCGAGCCGCTGGGCCGCGAGCAGATTGCCGGCATTACCGAAATCCAGCTGGGCCGCCTGCGCAGCCGCCTGCTGGAGCGCGAACTGTCGCTGAGCCTGAGCCCGGAGGCGTTGGACAAGCTGATTGCCGTGGGTTACGACCCGGTGTACGGCGCACGGCCGCTGAAGCGTGCGATCCAGCGCTGGATCGAAAACCCGCTGGCGCAGTTGATCCTGGCAGGCAAGTTCATGCCGGGGACGGCGATTACCGCCAAAGTGGAAGGCGACGAAATCGTCTTCGGCTGATTTGTTGCACCATGAGCCCCGCATCTGCGGGGCTTTTTTTTGCCTGTGCCGGCCCCTTCGCGGGTCAACCCGCTCCCACAGGATTACCTACCGCTCAAAGGCCTGTGCAGTACCTGTGGGAGCGGGTTTACCCGCGAAGAGGCCGGCACCGCCCCAGCAAATCCGGGTCTTTCCAACCTTCCTGGATAACTTGCTGAAATTTTTGAAATTTTTGCTTGCATCTAAAATCGAGTGCCCCTAATATACGCCGCGTTGTCAGGCACTAAGCGAATCACCAGCAACATCGGTGACCGCAAAACAACTTACAAATCAGTAAGTTGAATGAAAAAAAGTGGTTGACAAGCAAAACGAAGAATGTAGAATGGCCGGCCTCAGCAGCTGCAACGCGAAAGCGGATAGCCAAAGAGACCGAAGCTAACACAAGCTTCGAAGCTGTAAAGATGTACCGAAGTTCAGTTCCGCGATAGCTCAGTCGGTAGAGCAAATGACTGTTAATCATTGGGTCCCTGGTTCGAGTCCAGGTCGCGGAGCCAATCTCGGGGTGTAGCGCAGTCCGGTAGCGCGCCTGCTTTGGGAGCAGGATGTCAGGAGTTCGAATCCCCTCACCCCGACCATTTTCCGGGTCGTTAGCTCAGTTGGTAGAGCAGTTGGCTTTTAACCAATTGGTCGTAGGTTCGAATCCTACACGACCCACCATGTAAAAAGGGCATCTCAAGCGAGATGCCCTTTTTCTTTAAGTATCACGGGGTGTAGCGCAGTCCGGTAGCGCGCCTGCTTTGGGAGCAGGATGTCAGGAGTTCGAATCCCCTCACCCCGACCATTTCCGGGTCGTTAGCTCAGTTGGTAGAGCAGTTGGCTTTTAACCAATTGGTCGTAGGTTCGAATCCTACACGACCCACCATGAAAAAAAGGGCATCTCCAATGAGATGCCCTTTTTTTTGCCTGGCAGAATTGTGAGCCTGCATTGCGCGCGGTCGTTTGTGGGAGCGGCCTTGTATCGCGAAAGGGGCGCAAAGCGCCCCCGGCAATCTTCAGTGTCAGTGCAACTTCAACCTAGGCTCGGTACCCCGGCCAATCTTGCTGCCCAGCATCATCAACGCCGTGCGGAAGAACCCGTACAACGCCATCTGGTGCATCCGGTACAGCGACACATAGAACATCCGCGCCAGCCAGCCCTCCAGCTTCACGCTGCCCATCAGGTTACCCATCAGGTTGCCCACCGCCGAGAAGCGCGACAGCGACACCAGCGAACCGTAGTCCTTGTACTCATAGGTCGGCAGCGGCTTGTTCTCCAGCCGCGCCTTCAAACTCTGCGCCAGCATCGAAGCCTGCTGGTGCGCCGCCTGGGCGCGTGGCGGCACGTTGCGGTCGCTACCCGGTTGCGGGCAGGCGGCGCAGTCACCGAAGGCAAAGATGTTGTCGTCGCGGGTGGTCTGCAGGGTAGGGCGCACCACCAGCTGGTTGATGCGGTTGGTTTCCAGGCCATCGATGTCCTTGAGGAAACCCGGCGCACGGATACCTGCCGCCCACACCTTCAGGCTGGCCTGGATCACTTCACCGTCTTTGGTTTTCAGGCCATCCTCGGTCACTTCACTGACGGCGGCGTTGGTCATCACCTTCACCCCGAGTTTTTCCAGGGTCTTGTGCACCGGCACGCTGATGCGCTCTGGCAGCGCCGGCAAAACGCGCGGGCCCGCCTCGATAATGGTGATGTGCATGTCCTTGGGCTGGATGCGGTCCAGGCCATAGGCCGCCAGTTCGTGGGCCGCGTGGTGCAGTTCGGCTGCCAGTTCCACACCGGTGGCACCGGCACCGACGATGGCCACGCTGATTTTCTCGCTGGCCACATCACCGGCATGGGCACGCAGGTAGTGGTTGAGCAACTGCTGGTGGAAACGCTCGGCCTGCTTGCGGGTGTCGAGGAACAGGCAGTGCTGCGCCGCGCCCAGGGTGCCGAAGTCGTTGGTGTTGGAACCCACGGCAATGACCAGCGTGTCGTAGCCCAGGGTGCGCGCAGGCAGCAGCTCGCGGCCCTCTTCATCGAGGGTGGCGGCCAGTTGAATCTGTTTGCCTTCACGGTCCAGGCCGCTCATGCGCCCCAGCTGGAAGTTGAAGTGGTTCCACTTGGCCTGGGCCACGTAGTTCAGTTCGTCTTCCGAGGAGTTCAGCGAGCCGGCGGCCACTTCGTGCAGCAGCGGTTTCCAGATGTGCGTGAGGTTGGCGTCGACCAGGGTGATTTCGGCCTGCTTGCGCTTGCCCAGGCTTTTACCCAGGCGGGTCGCCAGTTCCAGGCCGCCGGCGCCGCCGCCGACAATCACGATGCGATGAGTCATGGGGATATCTCATAAGGTTTACGGAATTCGTGGCCCCGGGGGCCGGCCGCAAACTGCACGAGGGGAGGGCGAGCGCGAAGCAGCTCATAGCACCAGTCCACTGAGCAGGCGGCTGATGAGACCCAACCCGATGGTCACGGCCACCACCAGCACAAGGAGCAGCCACGGCCGGAAGGGCCTGCGCTCGACTTGGTGCTGGGGGGCTCGCAGATACTCATCGACACGACGCTGATCTTCCGGATTCAGGCGGCTGGTCATGGTGGGGCCTCGTCAGGTAGACGTTTGTGACTGCGTAAACGCTACAGCGTTCACGCAAGCGCTTGAAACAAATGATAAGGCTTTCTATCTCTGGCGCCGAGTGTACGCCATCGCAAACACTCGCTGCAGTGGATCAAAGACTGATGCCCACGTCGAACACAATGCTGCGGCCCAGGTTGCCACGCAGGAAGTCCGGCGCGTCGGGGTGGGCGAACAGCACCCGGGCAAAGGTCGGCCCCACCAGCGACAGCGAGCGCCAGCCCTGGCGCAGGTATTCGGTGGGCGGTGGGAAGTGGGTGTTGAGGTCGAGTACTTCGCGCTTGAGGCTGGCGAAGGCAATGATGTCCAGCTCGTTCAGCTCCAGCCCGCGTTCCCGGTAGTTGTGCGCCTTCTTGCGCAAGGTCGGCGCCAGGCGCCCCAGCAGCTCGGTGGCACTGATGCGCCGCGGGCGCGCTTCGCGGCGTACCAGCTGCGCCAGGGAAAACGCACTGCGCCGGCGCTGCAGTTCTTCGCGCCATTCATCGTTGAGCCGGCGGCCCTCGTCGAGCACGAAAAACACCTCGAAAGCCGCGTCGCGGAACAGCACGTCTGGTGGTTCCTGCCCGGCCGGGGTGAAGTCCTCGCTGCGGTAGGGGATGTTCAGCCCCTGCAACAGGCGTTGGCACACCCAACGCTCCCGCTCCCACTTGCGGGCGTTGGAGAGAAAGGCATTGGCTTGCTCCGCCTGGATGGTAAGCAGGCGCAGGTAGTCTGAGTCATCCATGCAGACAAGCTTAGCCGCTAATCGATGACGATAAGATGCTGTTTGTGCGCAGAAATCAGCTCAGCACAGGCCACTGCTGCACCACCCCCAGCAGATGCACCAGGCCAAACCCCAGGCAGATCAGCGAACTGACCACAATGAAACGCCGCGAACGCCCGGTGCCCGCCAGCAACAGGGGCCCCAACAGGCCACGCACCAGGTACACCAAGGTGATCAGGCAGATGGCCGGCAGCAGCAAGGGCAGCCGGCCGATGGCCCCGGCAGCTGACAGCGCATAGGCCGACCAGGCCAGCAGCACGCAGGCGATGGCTGCAGTGATCAGCCCCGGGTACCAGCGGCCCTTTTCGGCGGCCACGGCCATGCGCTCACCGGCGCCGAACAACCGGTACCAGCGCGGCCCGACGGCGATGATGGCCAGGTGAAGTACGCCGATGATGGCGTTGAGGGCTGCTGCCAGCAGCAGGGCGAGGTTGATTCCTTCCGGCATGAGCAATGCTTCCTGCATCGTATGAAGGCGCTAGCCTAGCGCAACCGAATGAAACGGAGAATGGGTGTAGACTCGCGTTATCCACATGGCTGCAAGGGGCATTCGTCAGGTGATCAGCGCGCAGGTGTTGTCCGGCACCACCCTTACGCTTGGCTGGCTGGGTTATGTGCCGTTGCTGGTCTGGGCGGTCAGCCGGGTTGGCTGGGTTGAGCTGTTCACTGACCGGCGCCGCCAGCATCTGCTGTTTGGCACGGTGTTCTGCCTGTTTGCGCTGTGGCTGGTGCGGAGCGATTTCGATACCGGGGTGTCGTACCACTTCATCGGCATGACGGCGGTCACGCTGCTGCTGGACTGGCCACTGGCGGTGCTGGGTGGGTTCATGGCCCAGCTCGGCTTGCTGGTGCTGGGGCGCCAGGACCTGGCGGCGCTGGGGGTGAATGGCTTGTTGCTGGTTGGCCTGCCGGTGCTGATAGCCGAGGCGTGCGCGATAGCGGTCGAGCGCGCCCAGCCGCGAAACCTGTTTGTGTATATCTTCTGTTCAGGGTTCTTCCCGGCGGCACTGACGGTGCTGGCCTGCCTGTCGGTCGGGCTGGGGCTGTTGTGGCTGGACGGGCGCTTCGCCATGCCGGAGTGGCTCAGCGATTTTGTCGGCTACCTGTGGCTGATGATGTTCCCCGAAGCGTTCATCAACGGCACGGTAATCAGCGCGCTGGTGGTGTTTTGCCCGGAGTGGCTGGAAACCTTCAACCGCACGCGGTATCTGCAGGCGCCGTGGAAGGAGGATGAGCGGTGATTTTGTGGCGGCTGTACTGGCCCTTTCGC
>NZ_JBIWEM010000001.1:26226-201196 GCF_044762545.1 Pseudomonas sp. NPDC096925
GCAGGCGCCGTGGAAGGAGGATGAGCGGTGATTTTGTGGCGGCTGTACTGGCCCTTTCGCGGGTAAACCCGCTCCCACAGGTGCTGCACCAGCCTTGGAAGCCGTGAGGTCTCTGTGGGAGCGGGTTCACCCGCGAAAGGGCCCTGAAGGGCACCTTGTTATCGGCTCAATGCCGCGGCTCCAGGTCCCCCGAATACAGTTCATCCTCGGAATCTTCCGCCCCCGGAATCTTGTGCTCCTCCGCCGCCCAGGCCCCCAGGTCGATCAGCTTGCAACGGTCCGAACAGAACGGCCGGAACGGGCTTTTCTCGTGCCATTCCACAGGTGCGCCACAGGTCGGGCAATCGACGGTCAATGGCTGGCTCATGGCTGGCCTCCTCGTAAAGTCAGGTAAAAGTGGTGCAGGCGGTCAATCTGCTCATGCAGCGCGGCCAGGTCGCCGTCATTGACCACCACATCATCGGCATGGCGCAGGCGCTCCTCACGGGCCAGCTGGGCCTTGAGAATGGCCTGCACCTGCTCGGCGCTGGTGTTGTCACGCGCCAGGGTACGCGCCACCTGCAGCTCCTGCGGCGCATCGATCACCAGCACCCGCTGGGTTTTCTGGTGCTGCCCCGACTCAATCAGCAGCGGCGACACATACACCGCATAGGGCGACTGCGCCTTGGCCAGGTAGCTGAAAATTTCCTGCCCGATCAGCGGGTGCAGCAATTGCTCCAGCCATTTGCGCTGCGCCGGGTCGGCAAAGATCAGCTGGCGCAGGGCGGCACGATCGAGTTGGCCGTCCGCCTGCAGCACGCCGGCACCGAAGCGCTCGACGATGCTGGCCAGGGCCGGGCGGCCAGGCTCGACCACCCAGCGCGCCGCCTGGTCGGCATCGACCAGGTGCACGCCAAGCTCGACGAAACGCTCGGCAGCGGCGCTCTTGCCGCTACCAATGCCGCCGGTAAGGCCGAGAATCCAGGGGGTAAAGGCCGCAGTGGTCATCAGAATCCAAGCAGTTGTGTGTATGAAGCGTATATTTCATCACCCCAGAGCACGGCAATCCACCCCGCAATCGCCAGATAAGGGCCGAACGGGATCGCCGTGCCCATGGCATGCCGGCGCAGACGCAGCAGGCACAGCCCCGCCAGTGCCCCCACCACCGACGACAGCAGCAGGGTCACCGGCAACACCTGCCAGCCACCCCAGGCCCCGATCAGCGCCATCAGCTTGAAGTCGCCATAGCCCATGCCCTCCTTGCCGGTGACCAGCTTGAACAGCCAGTACACCGTCCACAGGCTGAGGTAGCCGGCCACCGCGCCCCACAGCGCACTGGTCAGCGGGACGTAGAGGCCGAAGGCGTTGACGATCAGCCCCAGCCACAGCATTGGCAGCACCAGCACATCCGGCAGCAACTGGTGCTCGGCATCGATCAGGCTCAGGGCCAGCAGGCACCAGGTCAGCGGCAGTGCCAGCAAGGCCTCGGGCGAAGCCCCAAAGCGCCAGGCCACCACCAGCGACAGCAGCGCGCTGGCCACCTCCACCAACGGGTAGCGCGGACTGATGCGGGTTTTGCAGGCTGAGCAACGCCCGCGCAAGGCCAGGTAGCTGATGACCGGAATGTTCTCCCACGCGCGAATCCGATGCGCGCAATGCGGGCAGCGCGAGGCGGGTAGCCACAGGTCGAAACGCTCGTGTGGCGTGGTCGGCAACCCCAATACCTCTTGAGCCTCACGTTGCCATTGCCGCTCCAGCATGATCGGCAGGCGGTACACCAGCACATTGAGAAAGCTGCCCACCAGCAGGCCGAGCACGCCGGCCAGGGTGAGGAAGTACGCCGGCTGCTCAGCCAGTAAAGTCCAAAGAGTCATGTTCAGATCAAGCTACCCAGCTGGAAGATCGGCAGGTACATCGCCACCACCAGGCCGCCCACCAGCAGGCCCAGGACCAGCACGATGGCCGGCTCCAGCAGGCTGGTCAACTGGTCCAGCGCCTGGCTGACCTGTTCCTCGTAATGGCTGGCGGCTTTTTCCAGCATCTGGTCCAGCGTGCCACTGGATTCCCCGATGGCCGTCAGTTGCACCAACAGCGGTGGAAACAGCGGCTCAGCGGCCATCGCCTGGTGCAGCCCCTGCCCATTGGCCATGCCCTGGCGCAGCCGCAACACCGCCTGCTCATGCAGGTCGCCGCCACTGACCCTGGCCACCGTGCCCAGCGCATCCAGCAACGGCACCCCGGCGGCGTAGGACGTTGCCAGGCTACGCGCAAACCGCGCCAGCGCCGCCTGCCCCAGCAGCGTGCCGAACACCGGCAAGCCCAGCACCCGGCGAGATATCCACAGGCGCGCTGGCGCGTGCTGCCGGTAGAGCTGGCGCATGGCAAAACCCAGTGCCACGCCCATCACCAGCAACAGCGGCGCAAACCGGCTCAGCCCTGTGGACAAGTCGATCACCCATTGGGTGAAAGCCGGCAACGCCGCGCCCATGCCAGCGAACATACTCTCGAATTTCGGAATCACCTCCAGCAACAAAATCGCCGACACCCCTAGCCCCGTCAGCAACAGCAGCAGCGGGTAGATCATCGCCTTGCGCACCTTCTTGTGCAGCACCCGACGCTGCTCCAGCATGCCCGCCAGCTGTTCCAGCTGCCGGTCGAGCGTGCCGGACTGCTCACCCACCCGCACCAGGTTGCAGTACAACGCATCGAACCAACCCGGATGGCGCTGCAACGCATCCGCCAGCCCCAGGCCCGCGGCCACATCCTGTTTCAGTCTCTCCAGCAACACCACCTGCGCCGCATCGCAGCCACTGCGCCCCATCACCTCGAACGCCTGCAGCAGCGGCACCCCGGCCTTGAGCAAGGTCGCCAGCTGCCGGCTGAACCCCGCCGGGTCGGCCTTCTCCCGCCGTTTCGGCAAACTGCACGTCAGCCCGCCGGCAGGCCGCAAGCCGGCTACCCTGATGCCCTGGCGGATCAGCCCGGCGCGCACATAGGCCGGGCTGCGCCCGGTCGTTTGGCCGCTGACCGGCGTGCCGTTGGCGTCGGTGCCGTGCCAGGTGTAGAGGCGTGAGGATGGGGTCATGCATAGGTCCTTTTCCGGCCCGTGCGACAAGCCTGGAAACAGCTTGCCGCGTCCATGCAAGGGCGCGCGTCCGTGATGCTCACTAGAGTAGTTCAGCGAAGACGACGCCCAAGCGGGCAGGGGTGACAAAAGGTGTCTGTTCAGGCCTACTGCGCCGCTGCCAGCCGGGGTCGAGCCTGACCTCAACGAGTACGCGTATCAAAAAGGAAAACGTTCATGAAAGGGCAACGCGGTATCACCCTGATCGAACTGATGATCGTCGTCGCGATCATCGGCATTCTGGCGACCATCGCCTTACCGATGTACACCAACCACCAGTCACGCTCCAAGGCCGCAGCCGGGTTGCTGGAGATCAGCGCGCTGAAGACGGCGATGGACCTGCGGTTGAATGACGGCAAGGACGTGGCGGATGTGGCCGCGCTGGGTGGCCAGCCGGCGACGGCACACTGTGCGATCACGGCTAGCGGCAAGGCGGCGGATGGCAGCGGGAGCATCGTTTGCACGCTGGTGGATGCGCCGGCCACTGTGCTGGGCAAGGCACTGACCCTGACGCGTTCGGCTAGCGGGTGGGCGTGCACGACCGACATTGAAGAAGACCTGGCGCCGAACGGGTGCAAGGCGCCTTGAGGGTAGGGTAATAAGTCAGGGGAAACAGGGGTTTGCGTAACGGGTGCGAGCAGTGGTACGTTGCGCTACACGCCGGTGTAGCTCAGTCGGTAGAGCAGCGCACTCGTAACGCGAAGGTCGCAGGTTCGATTCCTGTCTCCGGCACCATTTAACTGTTCCGATAAGTCTCTTCTTGTACACGGAACCCCCTGGAAAGCCCGCCAAGTGCGGGCTTTCTTGTCTCTGGCTGTCTCATTCTGTCTCTAGGCATATACCGATTTTAGGTATACGTTAGGGTATACGCAGGTTCGACGAGAAAACGTATACCTATGGCACGCACCGTTACGCCCCTCTCAGACCCCAAATGCGAGGCCGCCAAGCCGCGGGACAAGGACTACACCCTGTTCGACGGTCAGGGCCTGTTCCTGCTGGTCAAGAAGAACGGCAGCAAGATCTGGCGCATGAAGTTCAAGCGGCCGGATGGCAGAGAGGGGCTGGCCACCTTCGGTAACTACCCAGCGCTGACACTCAAAGCCGCCCGCGTGCGCCGAGCCGAAGCGCTGGAGTTGTTGGCGCATGGTAAAGACCCGATTGAGAGCGCCAGGCAGGGGAGGGTCGAAGCGGCGAACGCGAGGGCCAATACCTTCGGCGTGGTGGCCAAGGACTGGCACGACGCCTGCTCTAAGAAGTGGTCCCCAGGTCATGCCGCGACGGTGTGGCGGCGGATCGAAACTTACCTGCTCCCGGCCCTGGGCCAGCGCCCGGTGGCTGCCCTCAAGACCCGCGACCTGCTGGCGCCGCTCAAGGCTGTGGAGAAGCGCGAAGTTCTGGACACTGCCGGCCGGCTACGGCAGTACATGACTGGGATCATGCGCATGGCTGTCCAGCACGGGCACATCGACACGAACCCTGCGGTCGACCTTCAGGGCGCAACTGCGACACGCAAGACCGTCCACCGGCCTGCGCTGGGGCTGGATCGGCTGCCTGAGCTGCTGCAACGAATCGATAGCGACACTGGTCGGCCGCTGACACGATTGGCCACCCAGCTCACCCTGCTGGTATTTATTCGATCCAGTGAGTTGCGGTTTGCGCGCTGGCCAGAGATCGACGCCGATCGCTCCATGTGGGAGATACCCGGGGAGCGCCAGCAGATTGAGGGTGTGAAGAACTCACATCGCGGCTCAAAAATGAGCACGCCCCACCTGGTGCCTCTGAGTCGCCAGGCACTGGCCACGCTCGAGCAGGTGCGCCAGCTCACCGGGCGCTTCGACCTGGTGTTCGCGGGTGATAGCAACCACTGGAAGCCCATGAGTGAGAACACGGTAAACAAGGCGCTTCGACGCATGGGCTACGACACCAAGACCGAGGTGTGTGGGCATGGTTTCAGAGCCATGGCCTGTTCCGCGCTCGTCGAGTCGGGACTGTGGAGCAAGGACGCGGTAGAGCGTCAGATGAGCCACCAAGAGCGCAACAGCGTGAGGGCGGCATACATCCACAAAGCTGAGTACATTGAAGAACGCCGGCTCATGGTTCAGTGGTGGGCCGACTATCTGGATGCCAATCGAGAGAAGCACATCACGCCTTATGACTTTGCTCGCGTGGGGGAGGGAGCAAGCAATGTGGTGCGTGGAACGTTTGGCATGATTGGACAGCGATGAAAAGTAACACTCGATTGAAAACCGGTGTTCTTGGTGTTCTTGGTGTTCCAAAAACGCTGAAAGCCAAAAAACACGCGGTCTGTAGCCAAGGAACACCTTTGCACAAAAGGCGGAACACGAACACGCCGGAACACCAGCGGTGTTCCATGATCAAGGCGGCTTGCTCCGTGCTCCCGTCTACGCCAACGCAAGCCTCCTCCCCCTCCTGCTGGCCGCTCTTCCGATGCGCTCACGCAGTCAATCACGGCCCGGCGCGGCTTTGTCTGCGCCAATTGGGGCGTGGGGATCGTCAAATAGCTAACGGCGTATTGCTATGACTCTTGGCAAATTAATGAGTCCTCTGAACCTCGACCTCGACGAGCTTGAGTTGGAGTTGGAGTGGTTGCCGCTTTATGGCGAATTCGCCAAGCGCTTCAATGAAGCGCTTGATCTAGTGGCGACTGGTGTCGAAATGTGGCGCCCTCATGAGCGCGAGGAGTGGGCAATTGAGGCGGCAGCAGAGATAAGCCGAAGCCTCTATACCATTGAGCAGCGGACGGAGTGGGGGTTTGTTGCATCGCTATCGCTAGACGTACCTTCGACTGCGCGCCTTGTCGCTTCATCCGATAGCCGCATAACTGACTCCCAACTTGCGGCAGCCCTCGCTATGGCTTACGGCTGTCGGGCGATAAATGTTCTTCGCGAATGGCAAGCGCAATTGGCTGACGATATGTTCGAAGCGAGTGGGCGTGCACTTATTGAGGATACAAGAATTAATTACCCTGAGGCCTACGCCACCATTGTTAATGATTACCGCATTAAAGACTCGATCGCCGAGATTGAGGCACGGGAATCGGCTGCCGATCTGCTGGGACGCGCACGCAATTCGATTGTCATCGCTGAGCTTTATCGGGATTCAAGTATCCCACCTGCTGCACTGAAACGGATTAGCGAGCGAGCTTTAAAGACTTCACGCGCAGCGGTTGGCAGAAAAGCCGGAGAACGAAGCGGGGCAGCCAGGCAGGAGAGGAATGCCGAGCGCGACAGGGCCATTTGTGATGCAGGCCGGAAGCTACTCGCGTCTGGTAGGGCACCCAGTGAAATCTCAGGGATCATTTCACGAATGGAAGTTTCGGGAAGCCTTGGGTCCAAGGGCGTACGGGACGTGCTACGCAAAGGACTTGTTCTGGATCCCGCATAAATTACGGGGAGGTGAACCATGTTCACCTCCCACCTGCCTCTTATCTTCCCCCCCGTTGGTTTCATCAAATCCGGGGCATCACATGCAACTCATCCGATCTGTAACAACTGTTTCGCCCACTGACCTCCTCACGCCTGAGCAGGCAGCCAAGTTCTTGGGCCTATCGGTCAAGACCTTGGCCACCTGGCGCAGCACTGGTCGGCACGCTCTTCCTTTCATCCGCTGTGGCGCGCGCATCCGCTATCAGCGGGCCGAGCTGAACGCCTGGCTAGCCAAGCGGCACCGCACCTCTACTGCGCCTCGGGGGAAAGTCTAATGTCCTCGCATCAATCCACACGCACCCCTTCCCGATCGATCACCGCCCACGCATTTGGCGGCGGCGGTTCGGTGCGCAATCTGCGCCAGGATATTGGTCAAGCTCCAGGATTTGATCCTGCTGCCACGCTGATTCGCTTCCCCGATGTGATTGCTATGACCGGTCTAGCTCGCGCAACTATCTACAAGCGCCTCAAGGACGATCCGACCTTTCCCCGCCCCGTGCCGTTGAGCAACAGCACGTCACGGGGAGCGCCAGTGGGCTTTGTTCTCGCAGAAGTGCAGCGCTGGGCGCGTGAACGTATTGAAGCTCGGGGGATCACTGCATGAGACTCGCTCGCATGCCGTTTACTGGCCCCTTCTTCGATACATACGGAATTGGCTTTGCCCTGTACCAGCCGGGCCGCAACAACTGGAAGCAACGTACTGTGGCAGGTGTAAGTTGGAACGGCCTGGAGGGAAAAGCGCACTTTTTCAACCCTGATGGCCTGGTGCTTCCGCTGGTTCCTTCTCCTTGGGAACTACCTGCAGTGTTACGCCAGCAGAGAATGCGAATGGAGCCAGCACAGGTGATGGGGGCAGGCGTATTTGCTATGACCCATCCCGCTGGAGAAGCGGTGCCATCCGACGAATCAAACAAGTGGGTCACTTACTGGCTCGTAGGAAGTGATGCGGTCTACGCAAATTGCCCGGAGGTATGGGGGGCCTATGTGGAATCTCAGGTAGCGGCTGAGCGCAGAGCGGCCGAACACAACTACGTTGATGCCCGCCGTATCAGCCAACGCGTAGAGCATGAGCCGAATTGTGATGGTCTGTCCGAATGGGTCCGCGTAAACACTGCGGATTGTCGCCGCATTCTGCGTGCTGAGTATGAGCGCGAATGTGCAGAGGATCAGCGAGTCGCGGACTGGTTGCGAGGGTGCGCCGCGTGAAACCTATTTTCCTGCCCGCCGCTGCCCTTGATGCCATAGACGAACTGGGCCCAAAGGCACCTTCGCCTGGGCGACTGGAGCGATTGCAAATACTCCGCGATGAAGCACTGGCCAAAGGAGCTCACGTTCTGCTGCTGATTTGGCCGACCCTCGATTGGGTGCTGCTCGCTGTCGAGGCCCCTGGGGACGTAGTGATTCGGGATGCAGCGCAGTTGGTGCCCAACGTGCTGGCCAATCCCGATGCGCTAGGACAGATGTATGAGAAGGCCAGGCAAGGCCGCAATCTCACTTGGCTCAAGCTTGAGCGTCGCCCGGCCATTACCCACTAACGAAAACGCCCCCGGCTGCAACCGAGGGCGTCTGAGGATCTTCATTGTGCCCGCTCACTCTATGCCATGGCCAGGAGCCATGCAACCTGCCCGCACCACTCAGCTTGCGCTTCGTCGGGTCACACGTTACTCTGCGCCTGTCGCTGCAAATTCAGCGACCGGGTTTGGCGACCCGATCAACATAAGGCGCACAGGCGCCCCCATCACGATTGCAGGCGCTTTTTTTGTGCCCGTACGTCCGTGTTATGGCGGCTGTGCGTGGGAGACCTTCGGGTCTGCCGGTTTCCTTATGTACCGGTTCGCCAACCTGCGCACAGCTGCCACCCTAATTCGTTTGGCGACGGACCGTGGCAGCTCCACACATAAGGAGCGTCACCCCATGCACACCCTCAATCCGTCTGCTCTCCAGAGCCACATTGCCGCCCTGAAGGCCCGTGCTATTGCGGCACTTCACGCCAATTCATCCCTTTCCGTCCGCTTGGCGCGTTACAACGCGGCGATGACCCGTGCCCGCGCCCTGGAAGCAAACGGGGGTGCCCAATGACTATTCAACTACAGCACTGCTCTCAACCTGAAGACCTGCTTTGCATTACCACACAGGCCCCCGCTGGCGTCCCCATTGATGCGATTACCTGCGCTGTTGAGCGAGCTCAGGCAGTGTTGTCCTTGCTGGAGGATCAGTTCGAGGCGGAACAGGGGCAGCGCCTGACTAACCGCGTGATTCTCGGTGCCCTGTGGGACGTACGTGGAACGCTGGAGCAGATTCGCACCCTGGTCGTGCATGCCGACGACTCGACCCGCCATGTCGCGGAAAGGGGGCGGAAATGAGCGGGCGCATTCAGGTTAATACAGCGGGCGGTGCCACCTTCTCTAAGCACAACTCGTCGAATCTACCATTTTTCCGGGTATGCCCCGATATCTCCGGTGAAGAAGCATTGGAGCAGGCGTCGGTACTCATGAGCTGTGTGAACAAATTGACGCAGCTAGCAGGCGTGAGCGACGACAACAATGCGCTTGTGTGGGCTGCGCACTATTTGGGTGAGCAAGCTAAGGCTCTTGTCGATGATGTGACCACTGGGATTCAGATTGCCGAGAGTTGCCAGGCATGAGCAGGAAGATGCCCAACTCCAGGCATCCGACCTTTGCGCAGGTCAAGGCCGCTTCCTGCGCGGCGATTGACCGCGTGTTGGCCCATTGGCTTCCGGGTGGCAAGCGCGTAGACGGTGGCAAGGAATACACCGCCCCCAACCCAACAAGAGCAGACAAGCATTCAGGCTCGCTCAAGGTGAACTTGGCCAAAGCCACCTGGTGCGACTTCGCCACCGGTGACAAAGGCGGGGATTTGATTGACCTGGTGCGCTACCTTGATCGCGGCACCGATGTGGAGGCGTGCAACATACTGGCAGCCTTTCTCGGTGTCGAGGCAACGAGCAGCTTCAATGTCACGCCTTCCACCAGCCCGGCTAAGAAACCAGAGTGGGTTCCCGTGCTGCCCATTCCTGAGCAGGCAATGCAGAAGGTGCTGCAAGCGCACCGGCAGCACGGTAGACCTTCTAAGGTTTGGATTTACCGTGACGCCAACGGTCAGCCGCTTATGGTGCTGTACCGCTTCGACCTCGGGCCGGATGAGAGCGGCACGCCGCGCAAAGTGTTCGCGCCCCTCACCTGGTGCAAACACTCCGCAAATGACTCGTTGGCCTGGCGCTGGCAGGGCTTATCGGAGCCTCGCCCGCTGCTGCGTCTTGATGATCTGGCTAAACGCCCCTCGGTACCAGTAGTGCTGTGCGAGGGCGAGAAGGCCGCCGATGCCGCTGCCGAGCTGTTGCCCGGGCATGTTGCCACCTGCTGGCCCAACGGGACGAACTCTTGGCAGAAGGCTGATTTCGCGGCGCTAGTTGGGCGCGACGTGTTGCTGTGGCCTGACAACGATGCTCCAGGCATGAAGTGCATGGATGCTTTGGCCGATCACCTGCGGAAGCTTGGAGCTGCCTCAGTGCAGACGGTAGCCTTGACGGTGTTTGGGCAGCTCCCCGGTATGGACGGCGAGCACCCCACTTTCGCCCCAGGCGGTGAGTGGCGCGAAGGTGACGATGCGGCGGATGCCCAATCCAAAGGCTGGACTGCTCGACACTTGGCAGAGCTGCAGCGCACCGGGGAGCTGTTCGCCCTCGCACCTGCCGCCACACCCACCCCCACCAAGCAGAGCACAATCACTGGCCAGGCCAAGCCGCAACCTGAGAAGAAAACCGCCCCTGCCCCGAGCGGCTTCCGTGTCACCAAGGATGGGGTGTTCTATGCCGGTGAGGATGGCGAAGCACGCCCGGTTTGTTCACGGCTAGAGATATTGGCCCGCACCCGTGACGAAAAGGGCCACGGCTGGGGTTTGCTGGTGGAGTTCGATGACCCGGATGGGGCCAACAAGCGCCTCAACATTCAGGCCAGGGCAATGGCGGGCGACTTTGGCAAGGAAGTGCTCGCGCCACTGGTTGATATGGGGCTGCGCCTGGCGCCCGTGCGCACTGCTCGCAATTCGCGCAACGATCTACAGAGCTACTTGCAGGGCTATGACAGTGCTGAGCGTGCTCGCCTGGTCACTCGTCTGGGCTGGCATGGGGATGCCTACTTGCTGCCAGATCGGCAGATAGGTGCCAGCGCCGAGTATCTGCACTTCTACGAAGCCGGTGCTCAGCTTCCGCCGATCACTCAGGCGGGGACACTGGAACAATGGCAGCAGCAAATCGGTGCGCTTTGCGTGGGCAATAACCGCCTGGCGTTCGTCGTATGCGTGGCTTTCGCTGGCGCGGTTTTGCATCTACTCGGGCACGAGTCGGGCGGTTTCCACCTGTACGGCGATAGCTCGGGCGGGAAGACCACCCACCTGCAGGTGGCTGCCTCGGTTTGGGGTGGGCCACGTCTGGTGCGTTCCTGGCGTTCTACAGACAACGCCCTGGAAAGTATCGCGGCGGCGCACTCGGACGGGTTGCTGGTGCTCGATGAGATCGGGATGTGCGACCCACGGATCATTGGGGAAACGGTCTACATGCTGGGTAACGGCACCGGTAAGGCGCGGGCCAATGATCGTGGCATGAGTGGTCGCCAAGTTCAGGAGTGGCGCTTGCTGTTTCTCTCCACCGGGGAAAAGACCTTGGCGCAACACATGGCAGAGGCAAACAAGGAATTGAAAGCCGGTATGGAGGTGCGCCTGCTTGCTGTACCGGCTGACGCGAGCAAAGGGCTAGGGTTGTTCGAAGAGCTGCATAGCTTCGAGGATGCCGCCGCGCTGTCGGATGCGCTAAAGGCCCGAGTTAGCCGATGCTATGGCACGCCTGCCCTGGCTTTCCTGTCGGCCCTATGTGAGCCCGCCAGGTTGCGAGCATATGCGGCCATGGTGCGCAGCACTCTAGAGCGGTTTACCACTGAAGCACTGCCTGCCAGCGCTAGCGGCCAGGCACAGCGTGCCGCAACTCGCTTCGGACTGGCAGCGGCGGCGGGCGAGTTGGCCACAGCCTTGGGCGTTACAGGATGGCCAGACGGTCTAGCCCTGCAATCTGCCCGTGTGTGCTTGGATGCTTGGTTGGCTGAACGTGGCGGTGCTGGAAACCTGGAGGGTGACGCCATTGTGGCCAGACTGCGCGGCATGGTAGAGCGCTATGGAGAAAGTCGCTTCACGCGATGGGATGCGATTGCCGCGAAGACCGATGACCATGCGCCACGTACAGCAGACCGCCTTGGCTTTCGCAGGACTATGGATCATGGCATTGGTGACTCTCTATATACGTCGGTGACCTATTACTTCCTCGGCACAACTTGGCGTGATGAGGTTTTTAAAGGGATGAACTTGCGAAATGTAAATAGAGAGCTAGTCGCGCGCGGAATACTTGAGCCGAGCGGAGACGGAAAAGCCGCCCAATCCGTAACACTACCCGGAATGCCGAAAGGGCGTGTTTATGTTGTGAATTCAAACGTATTGCTTAGCGACTAACTATTATCATTTAACTAGCCGGGAGATTAAAGGCCACTTATAGGCTCGGCCTGCCTACGCCTGCGCTTTCCTAAATTTAATTATTGGAGTCCAAAATGAGCACAAATTCGTCCATGTTAGAACAATGCCAGACAGAACTAGCGAGCTTGAAAAAAGATCTTCCTCGGCTAAAAGCCGTCGCTGACGAGGCAGAGAAAACATTCGCTAATAGCCGTCAGGGAAGACCTGTCTATCCTCGGGATCAGATTGCGCCTTACTCCAATGCTAAGGCTAAAATTGATGAGCTATCTCGAGAGATTCCACGACTTCAGGGCTTGGTTAGCTGGGAGGAGGGTGTAAAGTACGCCTCTGAAAACGTGCGGCAGGCAAGAAAAGATATAGCCAAGATTCAGAGCGAAATTAAAAGCCTGCGCGAAAAGCGCCAGATGCTGGAGTCCAAAAGGGCAGATCTTGTTGCGAAGCACGAGCGCGAATTTGAAGCTGCAGAACGTGATGAACATCAAGCCGCCCAAGCTTACGCCCAGGCGATGGGAGAGAACGATAGCGGGGTTGAGCGCAAGGCAGAGGGATTGTTGCAGAAAGCGTCCCAGGCGCTGGCGATAATAAAACAGACTCTTCAAGGTGCTAACACAGTCTCATCTACTCTTAGTTCTCAGATCTCGGAGCTTGATGATGTCATTCAGCAGAAGCAATCCGAACTTGAAAATTTGAACTCAAAAATCCTTCAGGCTGCTCGATTCTATTGGGCTGACCGATTTGAGAAGGCTGCACAGGAACTGGCGTTTCTAGCAGCGCACGTTTCAGCATCAGAAAAATTGCTTGGATATAGTGATAGCTTGACTGACTTCTATATTCCAACTATGTCTCCGGAGAAAACCCATTTCATTTCTCATCGTAGGATTCTGGATCAACGCAGCAATGTAAAGTTTGAGCAGCTGACAGACATCTAACCCTAGGCCTTTCGGAAGCAATATTAACTGCCAGATCAAAACACCATCCTCGGATATTGGGCGATGGTGTTTGGGTTTATATGTACTTAGGCAAGTTATCGTCTGTTTGCAAATGAAAGTCGAGCCGTTTTTTGGATGAGGGCTTTGCCCTTGAAAATGGGCTTGGTGGAGCGATTGTTTAAATCCAATGAATTACATCTCAAAGCCGCTTTTTTGTAAGTAATTTATTAGTTCTGAAATGCGAATAAATGTATTTTTGCCATTGGGATTACCTTCTGCACCTTTAGCAGCTATACCGACAGCGTGATAACTCGAGTTGATAACGGGCCCTCCGCTATTTCCGGCGTACAAGGTTTTGTCAACCTCGCTGTGCTTAACTTCGTGCAATGGGTATTTGTTAGTAATTCGGCATTTTAGAATGCCAACGTGACTGCCGATCTTATGATTGGGGAATCCAAGGACCGCGACGCGTTCTCCAATATTTGGCTCTCGCGTTACCTCAAGTGTAAAGTGTTCGAGTCCGACAGGAGCATCATTAATCCGAAGCACAGCGAGATCAAGATCTTTATTTCGGATTATGACTTTGGCTTCATATATACCTTCGCCTTCGCCAACTCGATAAACGCAGCATTCGGAGAATTCATGTCTTCTCCTTTCACTGCGATGAGCGAGATTATGCTCGCAGGTGATTAGCAGGCCGCCTTGAATCATGAAAGCTGTGCCCTGGTTTTGCACCAGTTCGCCATCCACTGTTTCTGATACCTCAGTCACCCAGCATTTGCTTTTGATGAACTCGCCGACCTTGAAGTTATCTGAGTCTTCAGGGGTGGAGATCGGAGTATTGGGCACCTTGCTCTTAATAGGCAGCATATTATAGCGTTGCGCAAGCCGTCGATAGACTTCTGACTCTTCGCCAACAACTTGTTTTATGAACAGCAAGCGACCTTGGAGGTGTGACTCAAGAATTCCGGAGCTATTTGGGTTTTTCTTTTTGTAAATAACATTAGCCGCTTCTTCCCCATGCTTTTCAAGGGAATGTATCAATGCTGCAGTTTTCCTAACATAGGTGCGAGGAACATTTGGTTTTTGATTGGTAACCAGCCCCGTGACTAGACGCCTCTCTCCCGGTCCTTGTAATCTCACCTTGTCAAGATTAATTGCGAATCCGTGCTGATGCACTATCGCCTCAAGCTCTTGGCCTACTTTGCTAAAGTAGTGATTCGGTTTGCCATTTGAGATGCTGTATTCAACTACATTCTTCGGTAGGAATTCTGCAGGGCTGTAGAATGAAAATGTTATGTCGTCGGCATAACGAGTATAGACAGCCCTGTTTCGCTTAGCTAAAGAATATAGTTCGCGGTCTAGACTTGCACATAGCATGTTTGAAAGAATTGGAGAGCTAGGCGCCCCCTGAGGGAGGATACCGTTAACCGTTGCAAGGTGGGCAATAACAGACGCCGTCTCGGCTGATAGCGAGTAGGGTTTGGCAATTAGCATTCCGCGAATTCGCCGGAAAGTAATAGTGCCGAAGAAGTTCTCTAAATCAATGTTGAATACATACTTCTTTCGGCAGTGGGGATGTGCGTTTGCAACAATGGAGCTACCTTGGCGAAACGCCTTTACAGGCTCGCGTGGCGTGTAAATTTTTTCAAGCAAAGAGGCAAGCCTACCCTGAAGCGTTTTAAGCTTTTCGGACGGAGCCAGAATCCTACGCTTGCCCCTACTTTTTTTGGGTATGTCGAAGGCCAAATAATGTCGGTGCATGTCGCCGGTGTAGTACAGGCGCTTGATCTTGCCGTAATCCGTGCCAAGCAGCTCCGCAAGTTCTCCAGGAGTGGTCGACGAGGTTAGCGGGATAAAGCTCAAAAAAAAGCCTCCATTCATATTTCACCGTATTCCTTTGAGCGTAACGTCTCAGAGTCGCTGAGTGCCGTTGCTTGTGGCTTTTTTGAATCGGGTCGCATTTGAACAACCCTATTTAATACCTGAATGGAGGCAAAGCGAAAGTACGTCAAAAAACTACCAACTGCAAGCCCTACGCGATGACCCTGGTGGCTATCCAAGAGGAGGCCGCAAGCGATGAGACCAATCGACGCATGGAATGCTCGCTATGGATTGTTTACAGCGTTTAAGGTTTTGCCATCCTTTCGAGTGATGCCGGATAACTACATGAATTCAAATGAGTGGTTCATGCTGCAATGGATGGTCACGCGAAAAGCGCACCTGATCCTACTGATCAAGCGAACCTGGGCTGAATGACTAATCACCGCATGCCCAGCGGCAGTTTTCCCTTATACCTGCGGCTAAGCTCATCTGTCCTAGGCCAATACTCGTAAGCGTTCTTGGCCTGGCTTGACCGGTCTGGTGTCTTCTAGACGGCAGAGCGCATTACGCGTAAAAAGCATCAAAAAGCCACTACAGGAAACGTGTATGAACTCGTATCAAGCGATTGTGGAGTGGGCGGCAAACGACCTGCCAGAATGGGAGGCAGACCTTGTCCGTCGCCTTTTACAAGACCCAGCGTTAGGGCCAGAGCAGCTTAAGCAAGTAGCGAAAAACGCGCTTTGCGCTTTCGGGCTTAATGAGGAGAACGAATATAAGGAGTGTTCGCCTCCAGTTTATGAGTTAGACGGGTCTCTTGCTGAAACCTCCGCAGAACCAATAAAGCTTTGCAGTATTGATATGGTGGAAAATATCAATGCCATTCATTCAGAAGCTAAGCTACCTTTCGGGCACTCAGGGATTACACTGATATATGGAGAAAATGGCTCAGGGAAATCCGGATACAGTCGTATATTGAAGAGCGCCTGTTTTGCTAAGCATGTCGAGCCTACTCTTCTTGGTAATATCTATAAGCCCAAAACACTCAGGCAGTCCGCTCGCATAAGTTATTTAAAAAGTGGTAATCGAGAAGAGTGGACGTGGGCGCCGGGGAAAAAACATGCTGAATTAGCTTCGATTAATGTCTTTGACACCGACTGCGGAAAAACCTTACTTGATAGCAATAATCGCGTGACTTACAAGCCTCGAGGCGCGAATATTTTCGATCACGTATCCCAAGCAATAGAAAGCGTCAAAGATACGATGCAATTAAAAATGCGGGGCGCGAACAGGCCAACTATTAGCGGCTTAGAGGATAATGCAGAAGTTCAAGCTTGGTTGAATCGATTGTCGGAAAAAACTAACAGTGCCGAGCTGAAAAATAGTCTAACTTGGAGTGATCAGGACGTCACCGAACTAACGCTTTTGACAAGCGCTATTGCGAACTACGAAAACGGCACCACGGTAAAAACTATTGCGAAGCTAACAAAAATCTCAGCGGAGCGACTTCCTCGAGCGATCCAAAAACTCGCCTCTGCCGTAAAAGTATTAACCGAAACAAAGCCTGAGGAAGTCACGAAGTTACAAATTGCTGAAGTTGCCGCAAAAAAGGCCTACGACCTATCCTTAACTAGCTTTGACAAAAAAGATCCGTTAGAAGGAGTTCACTCCGACCCTTGGAAAATTCTTTTCACGGCCGCCCGAGACTACTCCACTTCTCATGCCTACACCGAAATTGGGTTTCCTAACACTAGTGCTGACGCCTTGTGTGTCCTTTGTATGCAACCACTGGACGACGATGCAAAATCGCGTCTGGAACGTTTCTGGCAATTTATGCAAGACAAAAGTAAATTGACTTATGACGAAGCTTGTGCAAGTTTAAAAAGTACAAGAGATGAAATTTTTGGTTTGGTTCTACCCGAGCCGGAAGCATACGAACCTCTTTGTAATGAGTTGGTGGAGACCCTAGGCTCAGACTGTGGGCTTGCTGAAGCTTTTCGTATCTTAAAGACTAGGCAAGACTTTTTTACCTCAGATCAACCTCATGACATGTTGTATGACAAAAGCATTATTTCTGCTGAAAATATAAAGAACAGAATTTCTGAAAATATTCAGAATAAGCTGAATGAGCTTCAACAGAGCATTTCCCCTGAGAAGTACGAGTTAGATAAGTTAAGCTTAAAAAAGAAGACCAATAAGAAGCTGCTTTCAGATGCTTCTGAAAGAATCATCAGCTACATCGATAATCTTAAGCACAACAAAAAAGTCGAAAGTGGCATAAACTCACTCAGGCAGACTAAAACGCGCTTTTCTGGCAAGGCAAAATCAATTATCGCTCAACTGGTTACACCTGATTTCATCGATAACTTCAAAGCAGAGCTAGATGCTTTTGGTATCAGGCTGGAGGTTGATATAGCCCCGATCGTGAGAGATAGCGATACTTCTCATAGTTTCTCAATAGGCGCGCAAAAGCCAGGGAGAGTTCTGAGTGAGGGCGAGCAAAAAGTTGTTTCGTTGGCTGCGTATCTCGCAGAAATAAAAACGTTTTCAAACTCGTCCCCCATCGTTTTTGATGATCCGGTTAGCTCTCTTGATCATGTATATCGTGAGAAAATTGCCTCCCGCCTATGCTCGGAAGCCTTGTTTAGACAAATAATAGTTTTTACACATGATCTCGCTCTTATCATGGAGATTGATGGCAAATGCACTGAAATGGCTTTGAGTCAGAATGTACGCCCTGCCGTTTCGACATTCACAGTCAGAAGGAATGGTAGGGATTCAGGCTTTTGCCATTTAGACGCGCCTTGGCGTGGGATGAGCACAAGTAGCAGAGCGCACCATCTGGAACAAGAATTACAGTCATTCAAAGATCTTTATGATACGGACATTTCAACTTATAACGAGAAATCTGCGATGCTGTATTGCCTGCTGAGGGAGGCTTGGGAGTCGTCGATTGAGCAAGATCTTTTCTTTGATATAGTTAGTCGCGGAAGGAATAGCGTACAAACTACGAGGCTAGGACAAATAACAGTCGAGCCTTTAGATGCTGCTCGAGTAACTACTAATATGTCGCTTGCGAGCACTTGGATGTATGGGCATGATAAATCTCGGGCTCTCTCAGAAAATAGGCCGGAGCCAGCAGAGATAAAAAATCATATTAACGAACTTAGAGCGTTTGCAAGCGACATTGCTACCCGTAGAAAGGCTGCTGACAAAGCATTCAAGGCTCAGACACAACCTCCTATTAGCACCTTTGGATAGGTTCAGGAGACGGAAAACAAAGGGTGGATGTATTTTTATGAGATGGTTCCACCCAATTTGTTATGGGATGAATTCATTAGGTAGTTGGATATATGCTAATTAGGCAGTTTCGGCTCCACATCACCCAATGGAGGATGCGAGTGTTACTGGTCAGATTCTCTACAAACGCGTGATTATGTCACATGTAAAAGGCGGCGCTCCCTACGATAGTGATTCCAAGCCACTGCGGACCAGCAAGTTTAGGCCGAACTCGGCTGGAGGGTACAGCGCCGCCGTTGTCCTGTTGGCCAGCGTTCGCACCTGAGTGATGCACCAGTCTAATCTGAGCTATGGCCACCATTGGGCCACGTTGCTTTCGCAGTCACGGAACACCTTTTGTGTTCCTGGGCCTTCGTGTTCCACACGTTGCTCAATCGTGTTCCTCGGCTACAGGCCCGGTGGTATGTGGCCTTCAGCGGTTTCGGAACACCAAGAACACCGAGAACACCGGTTTTTAGCGATTACCCTCCCCACGCCCCGAAACGGCTAAGGCCCACAGCGCTGTAAGCCCCTGGACTGCCCGAACTGGCTGGGGACTCTGGCCGCTTGGCGGAGGTTTGGACGGGGAAGCCCGCAGCTCTTTGTTGGCGCCAGTTCACTGGCTTTGGGTGCTCGGAATAGGCGACTACATTTGCAGTTTTTTGGGTCCTCCCCACCCCCCCCTCCCTACACGGGTACGGGGACTCGCGGTTTCCCTGCAGCTGAGATTTTCCTTGGGATGTCCGTCTTCTGTTTCATTCGGCTGAGGCCGCAACGATCCCGAAAGTTTGACTTGACGCTTGTTGCCAGGGCGCGGCTGCATCTCAGCCGTCAGCCGTCAGCCGTCAGCCGTCAGCCGGTCGGCCAGCTAAGCGGTCAGAAGACAGGCAGGCAGAGTTGCTGCTCGGCGGGTTGTGTCTTGCGATGCCGCCAAGGCAGGGGAGGGTGAATTGGGTTTTAGGTATATGGTTAGGTATACGGTTTGGGAATATAGAGGCTAGATGTCAATAAATGCGGGTCTATGGGTGCCTGATTCGACTCCTGTCTCCGCACCAGAGTTTGATGGTTTGTTTGATGCAGGTTTTCTTGCGGTTGGCCCCTCCAAGAATGCCTGCCTTGTGCGGGCATTTTTGTTTCTTCCGTTTTCTGCTTTTGGCCGATCAGGCCACCTTCAGCCCAGCTTCTCGGCCGAGTGAACAGTCAGCGGTTTTTCACTTCCGGTTGTACGGGTTTCAAGATAATGGGTGACCGACATTTAGCTTTCGCCTCGTGTTTTCGGGGTGTTTGGCGAGATTTTTTAAGATAGTGCTTTAATCGGTTATAGATATTTTCAGATGGCCGAGCTTTCCATCAGTACCTCCAGCGGCTGATCCCGCCCGCTCATCACACAACCCGCAGACCTACTGCTTTGTCTCCTCTGACACGACAAGAGAAACGCTATGACTGATGAAAAACACGATGATCGCCCTGTTTACCAGGCAGCCTGCCATTGTGGAACGGTGCGTTTTTCACTTCGCATGACCGATGGTGTGCGTACAGCGCGCCGGTGCAACTGCTCGCTCTGCCGTATGCGGGGTGCAGTGGCGGTATCAGCCAACCTGGGCGACATCACTGTCACCCAAGGGCATGAGGCGCTCACCCTTTATCAGTTCAACACACATGTTGCAAAGCACTACTTCTGCTCGAAATGCGGCATCTACACCTTCCACCAGCGCCGTTCCTCACCGGATCAATACGGGGTCAACGTTGCCTGTATCGAAGGCATGAGCCCATTTGACTTCCCGGAAGTCCCTGTCAGTGAAGGGCGGATTCATCCAAAGGACCGCGTAGCTGGAGGCTCAGTGACTGCTGGATGGCTGCGATATGAAAGCAACCATGATTGATTCCGATTCTACGTGGACATCGCGCCGAGAGCTGGGTGGATACCCTACATCCCAAGCCCTGTTTCCAGTGTCGCCGTTGGCCATGGAATCAACGCTAACTTAACTCGCAAATGCATGAACGGCGGGCCAGACATCATCATTGCGGCTGGCCCCCTGCTAAAGGCCCCTGATGGCCATCTTCCTACGAAACGCATAGCCCTTTCCTACTCTTGGAAACTTGCGAAAACAGCCTCTCGGGAATAAAGTCCTCTCGTCGCCGAAGCATCGGCGATGCGACCTTGGCCGGTCGGAATCGAAAGGCGCATCAGCGCCCAGTCTTCATCGCAGGCGCTTTTTTGTGCCCGCGATGTCGCGTCATGGCGGTGGTGCGCGGGACACCTTCGGGTGTGCCGGGCTCCTTTCGTCCCGGTCGGCCAACCCGCGTACTGCTGCCACCTTAACTTGCTTGGCCGCGAGCGGTGGCAGTTCCATCACGAAAGGAACTCATGCATGACCACCGTAAATCCGCTAAAGATCCTCGTATCCGTTCTCCACCGTCGTACCTCGGCGGCCTTCAACAATCTCACCTCCAGTCAATCTCGCTTTGTCTCTGCAACAAGGGAGGCACGTCATGACTGACCAAGAACGCCTATCCACCATCCAAAGCTACGCCTGGACCCTCGAACTGTTAGGCGAAGCCCTGGTCCAGCACGACGAAATGCTGGAGTGCGAACACAACCCACACCTGAGTTTTCGCAACACTGCCGGTATCCATCAGGCGATCCGGATCATCAGCCGTTTGGCCAGTGAGCAGTGTGGGAAGGTGATGGAGCGAAACGGCCAGGACCCTGTTAGTTAGGCAGGATCATTGATGAGCGGCGGGCCGGATATCACCCTTGCGGCTGGCCCTCTGCTGAAGGCCTCCTGGTGGTGTATTCCTGTTGGGTAGGCTTATGGGGCTGCTGCGCAGCCCATCGCAGGCAAGCCAGCTCCCACAGGGACCGCGCCAGTCCCTCGAGCACGACGAAATGCTGGAATGCGAACACAACCCGCGCCTGAGCTTTCGCAACACTGCCGGTATCCATCAGGCGATCCGGATCATCAGCCGTCTGGCCAGTGAGCAGTGTGGGAAGGTCATGGAGCGAAACGGCCAGGCCCCTGAGCGTTAGGCGAGATCATCGATGAATGGCGGACGAGACATCACCCTTCGGCTGGTTCAGTTACACCACTTCCTGGACACGATCGGCAGCTGTCGTCCGCCCGCATAGCCAATGAGGGCAGCGGCCAGCGCGACCATCGGGAACGCTACGATGAGCGCGAAGCTGGCGTCGAGCAGGCCACTTAAGCGTTGGCGTCCCATGGGCAGGGACGCCAAGGCTCAGAGCTGCGGACCGCATCAATGGCAGTGATGGTCACCGGTCTTGTGATTGGTGTGGCAGCCCCGGGCGTCAGTACCGCCACTGTGCGCAAAAGCGACTACCGATGAGAACGAAAGGACTGCAGCGATCAACAGCGAAACGATTTTCATCAGGCTACTCCTTGCTTGGCCAGGTGGTGGCTTATTGCCATTTCCAGCGTATGGCAAAATGCTCCCGGTTAACAACCAGAGCAACGCTGGCACAGCGTATAACTGTCAAAACTGAGCGATATCCTTTTGGCCCGGTTAGGTGTTTTACTTAGTGCTTTAGATTGAGAAGGATCTGATCTAGATGGTGTCGAAGGACAGCTTGAGCGGTTTGATCGCGTTTGTACGTGCGGCTGAGTCGCAGAGCTTCACCTTGGCGGGGCGTGGTTTGGGTATTTCCTCCTCTGCCGTGGGCAAGAGCGTTAGCCGCCTGGAGGAGCGCCTTGGCGTGCGTTTGTTCCATCGCAGCACCCGACAGATCAGCCTGACCAGCGAGGGGCTGGACTTCTTCGCCCGTTGCCGCACCCTGCTGCAGCAATTGCAGGACGCCGAGGCGGCCTTGGCCAACTCCAAGCAAAGGCCCAAGGGCGTGCTACGGGTTAGCCTGCCGGCAGTAGGCTACCGTCTGATTTCCGGAAGCATGCGCGAATTCTACCGGCGCTATCCCGAAATAGAACTGGACCTGGACTTCAGCGACCGGATGGTCGATGTGGTGGAAGAAGGTTTTGACGCGGTAATCCGTAGCGGTGCGCTGCCGGACTCGAGCCTGGCCGCCCGCAAGATCTGCACCTTCCGCTTCGTGCTATGCGCGGCACCCGAATACCTGCAGCGCTATGGCGTCGCCCGCACCCTTCAGGACCTGAGCAGCTATCGGGGTATCGGCTACAAGCTGCCGTCGAGCGGCAAGCTGCAGCCATGGACGTTGCAGGCGCAGGGCGAGCGGGTTCAAGTGCAGGTAGAAACGGCGATGGTCATGAACAGTGTCGAGGCGGTGCTGGCGGCCTGCCGAAATGCCATGGGCGTGGCCTACCTTCCCGACTTTGTGATCCAGGAGTACATCGCCAGTAACGAGTTGACTCTGGTCATGCGTGAACTGAGTCTGCCGGGTGACTTCTGGATCGTCTGGTCGCCGACCAGGCTGCTGTCACCCAAAACACGCGCCTTCATCGACTTCTTGGGCGAGACTGACCTGATGACCAACGCCAGCTGAGCAAACCAGCTGGCGTTGCATCACGCAGGTCAGGCAATCAACAGCTTCTTGAAGCGCGCCGAGTAACGGATAGCCTCGACCACCTTGAGCCGGACCGGCACTTTGTAGCTGTCCATGCGTTCGCGGCTGTACTGGCGTATAGCCCGCAGGACCTCGGCGGTAGCATCGCCATAGTCGCCATCGAGTACCACCTCGGCTGCGACGAACTGCCCGGTCAGGCCGTTGCGCTCGCCATAGGCTTTGCAGTCCTTGATGCGCGGGTGCTGCATCAGCACCGATTCGACCTCGGCGGGGTACACCTTCTCGCCACCGACATTGATGATCTCCTTGCTGCGGCCAAGGATCTTCAGGTAGCCATCAGCATTGACTTCGACCAGGTCGCCGGTCTTGAACCAGCCGTCATCGGTGAAGCTGTCCATGCTGTGGTTGAGGTAGCCCATCACCTGGGTAGCGCTGCGCAGCCACAGTTCGCCGTCGACCACACGGTACTCGGTATCGCCTTCCTGGAAGCGCATGAACAGGCTGTCGGAGGACTGCGAGCTGGTGTTCATGATACCGGTTTCGCTGGTGCCGAAGGTTTGCAGGAATTTCACCTTGGGCAGTTTCTCGCGCAAGGCCCCCAGCAGGCTTTCGGGCATCGGCTCGGTGCCGTAGGTAATCATGCGCAGGGCCCCCAGGTCGTAGCGCCCGAAGACATTGTTGATGAGCATCAGATTGAGGAAGGTCGGCGAGGTCGGCAGCACCGTGATCCGGTGATCGGCGATCAACCGGGCGACGATGTCCGGGCTCTTGGTGGCGGCAATGGTTGCCGTGCCGCCGATGGTCAGGATGTTGAGCAAGGTGTTGATGCCGCCAATATGGTCGAACAGCAGGAACAGGAAAATGCTCAGGCGCCGAGAGCGCTTGTTCTGGTAGCTGGCCACCAGCCGATCGAGGTCGTGCAACATGGCCTTGGGCTGCCCTGTAGTACCGCTGCTGAACAGGATCAGGCCCGCATGCCCGAGCCCCTTGAGCTTGGCCACCAGAGCATTGTCCTCGCCCTGCGGAGTGTGCCGGGTGACCTCGCCGCTGTCGGCATCGATCTGGTACTCGGCTTGAGCGGCGGCAAGCTTGTTCTGCACTTCCTGCTCGTTGCTGGCGGTGTTCAGCGCGATTACGTTGCCGTTCTGGTACAGCGCCAGGAACAGCGCGATGCCACGGAACGAGAAATCGCCCTGGACGAATACCGTGGTCTGCGCCGCGACACCTTGGGCCCGCAGGTGTTCGAGCTGGCGCAGTACCTCGGCCTTGAGTTCAGCATAGCTATGGCTTTGCTGCTCGGTGTTGAGAAATGGTGTATCGGCAAAGCCGTCGAGCTGGTCGATCAGAGGCTTGAGAGTCATCAGAAATTCCCTTTTGTAAGGCTTCGCTCAGAAACGCACCGGAAGTTCGTTGGGACGGCGCAGCACGGTGCCGTTGATCCAGGCCAGCGATTGCGGCGCGCGATCCAGCTGCATGTCGGGCAACTGTTCGATCAGCGTCTCGAGTACGATGCCGATTTCCAGCCGGGCCAGGGCCGGGCCCATGCAACTGTGGATGCCATGGCCGAACTGGATGTGTGCGGCCTTGTCCTCACGCAGTGGGTTGATCCGCAGCGGCTCGCTGAACACGGCCGGGTCGCGGTTGGCCAGGAACACATTGGCATACACGCAGGTGCCTGCCGGAATCTCACCACGGCTGGTACTCACTGCCTGAGTGGTGATGCGCGGGAAAGCCGACAGCTTGCCGATCGGGATAACCCGGATCAGCTCCTCGATCAGTGCCGGCAACTGCTCCCGGTTACGCTGGGCGTGCGTCCACAGCGCGGGGGCGCACAGAAGCGTGTAGACCGATTTGGTCATCACGCTCAGGGCGTTGTGATCGCCACCTAGCAGAATGCCCAGCAGCACGCCGACGAATTCCTCGTCGGTGAGTGGGTCGTCCATGCTCGCACGCTGGTCGACGTACTGCCGGATGAACCCGTCCGGTTCGGCGTGGCGGGTGCCACGCACGAAGTCCATCAGGTAATCGAAGCTAGCCTTGACCGCTACTTCGATACCCGGGATATCGTCCGGCGGCGCCGACTGGATGATCTGGCTCCAGGGGCGGAACAGTTCGCGGTCCTGCAGCGGGATCCCGAGGATGTGGCACACGGTGGAGGAAGTCAGGTCCTGTAACACCGAGGCGAACAAGTCCGGTGCCAGCTCGCCGTCACGCATGCGCTGGACGTTGCGCCGGGTGGTGGTTCGTACATGCTCGCGCAGGCTTTCCACCCCGCGCTTGCTGAAGGCTCGGGCCACAGTGGCACGCGAGCGCATGTGTGCCGGGTTGTCGAGGTTCAGCAGCAGCTCCGGCTGGGTCGGGCCTGGAAGGAAGGTCGGGCCACCTTCGACGTTGCACAGGGTGCGGCTGATACTCGGGTCGGCCAGGAAGCTACGGCAATCGTCGTAGCGGGTCAGGTGTGTGGCGACGTGGCCGCTTGGCAAACGGATCTGCTGCAGTGGCTGGTCGCTGTCGAGCACGTGGTAATAAGGCGCGGCATCCAGGTTGGGGATGTCCATCACAAAGGGGAAGCTGTGGGTCGTCATGTCGGGCCTGCCACGTGTCAACGGGATGGATAAAGCAGCGCGCGCACGGCGTCGCGCACTTCGAGGCTGTCCTGGAAGTGAATCGCCTGCCAGCCGGCGGCGCGGGCCGCCTCACAGTTCTCCTCGACGTCGTCGATCAGTACACAGCCGTGGTCGTCTACACCCAGCTCGCGGGCAGCCAGCGCGAAGATGCGTGGGTCGGGCTTGCGCAGGCCGACCTTGCACGAATCGATGATGCCGTCCGTGACGTCGTCCAGGCCGACCATGCGCCGCCACGACGTTTCCCACTCAACGGTATTGTTGGTGAGGATGGCCGCCTTTACCCCGGCCGCCTTGACCTCGTGGAACAGTTCGAACATGTGCGGGTTGACCTCATGGTCGGCAAACCACTGCTCGCCGTGGTTGTCGAAATCGCAGCGGCTGAGGTCGATGCCGGGATACAACTTGCGCAGCGCGGCGCTCATTGCCTGCCCCCATTCCACCTGGGTCATCAGGGCAAGCTCAATGGGGGCCTGGAACTGCACGCCCAGTGGACGTGCGACTTCGTGCATGGCCGCTTCCATCTGCTGGCGGTTGATGCCGGTCTTGCCTTCATAGACTCGGTACAACTCAGCGATAGAGGGGGAGAGTACGCCGCCGAAGTCGAACCAGATTGCCTGAGTAGTCATGGGTGTTGTCCTTGTCAGAGTGAAGTCGTCAGGGTGACGGGGGGAATCAGCAGGGTGTCGCGCAGCGACAAATGCGCCAGGCCAACCGAAAGGCCGACGCCAAAGCCACAAGCCACCAGGTTGTCCTGGCGCAGGCGTTCGGCATCCGGGCTGGCCGACAGTAGTACAGGGATCGATGACGGCCCGGTGTTGCCGATACCGTCCACATGCACCGGGATGCGAGCCGCGTCGATGCCAAGCTTTCGGCCGAGGTAATGCAGCATGAAGGCGTTGGCTTGGTGCAGCAGGAAGTACGGGATGCTGTCAGCCGGTAGCTGCAGCTCATGCAAGAAGGCATGCAGTGCGGCCGGAACCTGCTCCAAGGCGAAGTTCATCACCTGCGCACCGTCCATGAACAGGCTGCCAATTGCTGCGCTGGTGGTGCCTGGCTCGCGCTCTGCGGCCTGATACCGTAACGGTGTCCCCAGATGCCTGGCGCCGTTGCCGTCGGTGGAAAAAGCGAACGAGAAACTGTGTGGGCCAGCCTCTACCAGGGTGGCGCTGGCACCGTCGCCGAACACCATGCGCACATGATGGTCCTGTGGTTGTAACAGCTTGCTGATGACGTCGCTGGTGCACAGCAACACGCGTCGGCAGCTACCGCTGGCAACCAGCAGCGAGGCCTGGAACAGGCCATACACGTAGCCAGAGCAACCGAAATTGAGGTCGAACGCCGGGATGTCCCGGCGCAGGCCGAGTCGGGCTGCGAGTATTGCGCTGCTCGCCGGCATCAGTGCATCAGGTGTCTGGGTCACCAGCACGAGCGCATCGATGCTGTACGGGTCGACATCGGCGGTGTCAAACAGGCTGCGAGCCGCACCACAGGCGAGATCGGTAGTGGACAGCTCACCGGCGATTCGCACACTGCCGATGCCGGTGCTTTTGGCAATCCGCGCGGCTTCGCGCTCACCGAACAGCGCGGCGAAGTCATCGAGGGTGAGTTGACGATCCGGCAGCGCCGATGAAACCGCGCGGATCGAAAGGCCATGAAGGGTGCTGTTCATCGGAGTACCTCAGGCAGGTTCTGCGAGGCTGCTGGCGACCGCTTCGAACAGTTCACCGAGGGTGTTCAGTTCGTCCAGGATCTCCGGGTGCAGGGCAAGGCCGAACTGGTCATTGAGCACGCCAAGCAAGGTCACCTTGGTCAGCGAGTCCCAAGTGGCCAAAGGCTCAAGCAGGAGGTCATCGGCAAGTTTCGATTCGGGCAGTTCCAGAAGCCCGGCCAGCTCTTTTTTCAGGGCGAGTATGTCCATGCTGTATGTCTCCAGTTGGGTAAAGCCGATAGGGTGGGGGGCAGATGCGGTCAGAGCCCGCCGAGGTAGATCACCTGGCCGGTGATGAAGTCGCTCTGCGCCGACAGGAAAAAGTCGGTGACATGGCTGACGTCATCGAAGCTGCCCAAGCGCTTGATCGCCTGTTGCTGTAGCAATGCGTTCATCTTCGACGCAGGAATGGCGCGGGTCAGGTCGGTGTCGATCGGTGTCGGCCCAAGGGCATTGACCGTGATCCCGTAGCTGGCCAGCTCCTTGGCCATCACTGCGGTGAGGGTTTCAACAGCGGCTTTGGAGGCCGCGTACAGCGCTTCACCCTCGAGCTTGAGTGGCCTGGCCACCGTGGAGAAGTTGATGATGCGCCCGGCACCCTCACGCTTCATCAGCTTTGCCGCCTCGCGGCTAAGTAGAAAGGTACCGAGCAGGTTGGTGCGCACGATCTGTTCAGCGGTACTGTAGGGGGTGAGCAGCGAGTGGTTCATACTGGCGATGCCGGCGTTGTTGATCAGGTGATCCAGGCGTTGGTGCCGGCGGCGGATCTCGCTGACCATGGCTAGCACAGCGGCCTCGTCGGCCACGTCCAGGGCGAAGTGTTCGTACCCGGGATGGTCAAGATCGCTAGCCTGGCGGCTGCAACCAATGACCCGATGACCACGCGTCAGGTAGTGCTCGGCCAAGTGCCGACCGATACCTTTACGGGTGCCGGTGATGAGCGTGATCGGCTCAGCCATGTTCCACCTCGGCGCAACGCTTGCTGATGTAGTTGGCGAACGAACCGACGGTGGCGAACGGGCTGCGTACCGCCGACATGGCGCTGTCGTTGACCAGGGTCAGGCGCACATCAAGTTGCTGTTCGAGCAGTGCCTCGACTTCGACAACGATGGACACCAGGCTCATTGAGTCCAGCGCACCGCCATGCCCGTACAGCGCGGTTTTTTCGCCGGCGGCCAGGTCGATGGGGTGAGCCAGGCTCTGGTTTTCCAGACGGATGGCGGTGTAGAAAATTTCCAGGATACGGGACTTCATGGGACGCTCCTTGTGTCAGTCCATCATCGTGATGTAACGGTGCAGCAGCTGGTTTTCCTTCAGGTAGAAGTAGCGCGAGTCGATCACCGAGGTATCGAACTCGACCGTCGCGAGGGCCCGTCCTTGCTGGCGGAACTGCATGGCGACGGTGAAGCGGAAGTTGATCGGCCCGCTGCGCTTGAGGGTGACCGGAATGCACAGGATTTCTGTCGGTACCGGCAACAGGAAGTCGTTGTAATCGACCCGAATGCTGTTGGTGATGAAGTTGGCTTTGCCCCGGGCCGCGGGTGCGATGTAGAACTGTTCGGCGGTGGCGATCGACAGCTGTCGGGCGGCTTCCACGATCATCATTCCGGAGATGTGCTGGCCGGTGAGATGATCGCTGAGCTCGGCGTTGGCTTCATCGATCATCAGCGCCGCGCTGAAGGTGCCATTGCCGTTATCGACCACTTTCGAGATGGCAATATTGTGCCGTTCATGTTTATGCGTTGTGCTTCTGCAGGCACGAACGCTCAGCTGTTCCGGTACCAGGCTGACTTGCGGTTTATTTAGTGCGTACAAGTTTGAAAGTTGATCATCGCTGACGCCCTGGCCAATATGCAATGTCAGTGCGGCCTGTCCGGAACTTGCAAGGGCGTGGGCGGCATCTGCGGAAATGAACAGGTCATTGTTGCAGTGATTTTTTATACGGTTGCCAACCACGATGTAATGTTTGTTGTTGGCGGTTTTGTTATCGGTCTCAACAGCGCCTGCGGCAAACGGGCACAGTGAGGCGGGCAAAGCCTGAGCGAGCGCTTCCATGTTTTACCTCTGCAGTTAGTTAAATGATGATGGCGGTGTTTCAGGCAGCAAGTGCGTCCAGCAATATCTCTGACAATCGGTCTGTTTGGGTTTGGTAGAAGAAGTGACGGCCAGGCAGGCAATGTTCGGAAAAACGCCCGCTGCTATATTGGCGCCACGCCCGGACCTCTGCGAATGGAGCGAAACTGTCCTGGGCACCGGCTATGGCTGTCAGCGGTGTATTCAACTGCGGGCGAGGCCGATGGCAGTAGGTGCTCGCTGCACGGAAGTCGTTCCTGAGGTTGGGCAGCAGGTATTTACGTGCGGCCGGGTTGCTATACAAGTAGGGGGGAACGGTGCCGAACGTGGCAATAGAGTCGAGAAAATCGTCATCTTCATCGTGTACCCTGACGCCATGGCAGCTGAACAGATGCGGCGGGCGACAGGCCGCTACCACCAGTTCGGTGATGGCCCACGGCATGGCCGCTTGGCGCTGTGCGACTTCATATGCCACCAATGCGCCAAGGCTGTAGCCAAACAGCACGACCTGGGCTGGGCGTGACTTGTGAAGGTGCTCGATCACCTCATTGGCCATGTGTCCTACAGTAGTGGGTGACGGTGCGAGTGCGCCTTGATAACGGCCTGAATAATGAATGTCGATACAGTTGACGCCCGGCGAAAGAGTGCTTTGAAGCGCTTTGAATGCACGGCTGCTACCCCCGGCAAAGGGAATGAAGACAATACTTTTTTGAGTGTTGCATGCACGCATGTTCAAACCCGTCGATAATCATTCTATGGGCGGTATGCCAAGCAAGGCGGTGGCTGCCCTGATGGGCCTTTAATGTGCGAAATTATATTTCAGGATATTTCGTGGTATTTGAGCATTTTAGGCTGAAGACTCCGGACTATAAGTTGAATATGCCGGCGCGGCAGTACCCATTGGAGAACAGTGGATTGTGGTTTATTAGGGGGCAGTGCTGGCTGGGCAAAAAAAAACGCCACCGGGCAGGTGGCGTTTTTTTTGAAATCACTGGCTGGGTAACGTGCCGGTGTGTGGCCGTAACATCGTAAACAATGTAGCGCCGGCCCCGAGGGAGCAGGCCAGGCCGAATAGTAGCGGGCCTTTCCAGTGCCAGTGCTGCCAGAGCCAGCCGCCCATGGCGCTGCCCAGGGCGCCGCCACAGAAGTTGCACACCATGTACACAGTGTTCAGGCGACTGCGGTACTCCGCACTGAGGCTGAAGATCCTGCTCTGGTTGCACACTTGCCCCAGCTGCAGCGCGAAGCACAGCAAGTTGGCGCCGAGTAGCAGCACGCCCAGTTGCGGCCAGCTGATCAGCAGCGTGAAGGCGAGGCACGCCAGCACAATCGACAGGATGCTCATGGCTACCGTGCCGTAGCGGTCACACAGCTTGCCCGCCATGGGCGTGAGCAGGCCAGCCAGCGCGCCCCAGAAGCTGAAGATGCCAATGTCAGCGTTGCTCAGGCCCAGAGGCGATGCCTGCAATTTGAAGGCGATCACCGACCAGAATGCACTGAACGCAGCGAACAGGCTGGCGCCCAGCACGCACGACAAACGCAACAGGGGCTCGACGCGCAGCAGGCCGGCCATTGAGTACATGAGTTGCGCATAGCCGGGTGCACCGGTAGTGCGCGGGCGGGCGTCGATCAACCCGGGCAGGGCTAGCGCGCAAGCCAGCATACCGAGGGCGGCGCAGCGGTACACCGCCTGCCACCCGGCAAGCTCGCTAAGCAGCCCGGCCAACGAGCGCGACAGCAGGATCCCGGCCACCAGGCCGGTCTGCAGCAGGGCAAGGTTGCGGCTACGATGCTGGGCGCAGGACAGCCCAGCGACATAGGGCAACATCACCTGTGGAATGCAGGTGCCCATGCACACTAGCGCACTCAGCGTCGCCAGGCCTGCCAGGCTACTGGTAATGCTGGCCAGACCGAGCATCACTGCGGTCCAGACCAGCAGGGCTTGGCACAGTCGACGTGGATCGAGGCGATCACCCAAGGGCACAATCAACAGCATTCCTAGCGCATAACCAAGCTGTGAAGCTGTGGCTATCCAGCTGACTTCACCCGTGCCCACTTGCAACGCTGTGGCGAGTAACGGCAGAAGGGCCTGATTGAAGTACACGTTTGCCACCGACAGGCCACAGACCACCGCCAGGCCGACGAGGGCGAGCACAGGGATCCCGTTGTTGCGTGTAATCGCCATGCCGTCGTCAGCCCCGCACCGAATCGGAGGCTGGCCGGCTGCTGTGAGGCGCTTTGGCATGCCTTGCCTGCTCGTCGTGCCCAAGCAAGAAGAACGCCGCACCAGCCGACAACACGGTGAACCCGATCAGCACCAGCACCAAGGTGCCGAAGCCGTCCAGATACGCGGCCTGCAGCAGCATGGGGTCAACGCCCTGAACCTGGCCCAGGTCGCCCATCACCAGGCGCTGCGCCAGTTCGCTGTAATCGCCGGCAGGCAGTACGCGCCCGAGACTGTTCCCTACCAACGCGGTGAGCAGGGCGATGGTGATCGCCAGGGCGACACCTTCGCCCGCTACCCGGGTGGTGTTGAAGATGCCGGCGGCCATGCCTGCTTGCTCTTTGGGAATCACGCTAACCGCCAGCCCGTCCATCAGGCCCCAAGGGAAACCGGTGCCGATACCAATCACCAGCATTGCCAGCACCAGTTGCTGGTAATCGCCAATAGCGGCATGGGCCAACAGGTACAACCCCGCGGCCGCCACCAGGAAGCCTGCAGCCGACAGCACGCCAGCACTTACCCAGCGGGTCAACCAGGCGGCCAGCAGCGGGACCACCAGCATCGGCGCCGACAGTGCCAGCATGATCAGGCCGCTGTGCATCGGGGCGATGCCTTCTACGCCGATCAAGCGAAACGGAAGCAGTACGATCAGCACGATGTAGCAATAACAGGTGCCGATCGGCAGAATCTGCACCCCGACAAAGCGCGGGTATTTCAGCAGGCTCAGCTCAAGCATCGGCTGCCTGGCACGCAGCTCGATGGTCACGAACGCCAGCAGGCTCAGTGCCGCGCCGCCGAACAGGCCCAGGATCAGCGGGGAGCGCCAGCCGGCCTGCGGCCCCAGGATGATCGCAGTGGTAAACAGTGCGAGCATGCTCGAGAAGGCAAGCACACCGGGCAGGTCCAGCTTGGGCGCTTCGGGGTTGAAACTTTCGCGCATCCGTGACAACGCCGCCAGCAGCGAGATCGCAGCAAGGACCGCGGTGCTGACGAAGATCGAGCGCCAGCCGAACTGTTCGATCAGCAGGCCGCTGACCATCGGCCCGAACGCCAGGCCCAGCCCGAACGTGGTGCCAAGCAGGCTGAACGCGCGCGTGCGGGCCTGGTCCTCGAACTCTTGGGCCAAGGCGGCGGAACCGCTGGCCAGGGCAGCGGCGGCGGCAACGCCTTGCACCGCCCGCAAGGCATCAAGCCAGACGATGCTGTAGACGCTCGCCAGCAGGATGCTGACGATGACGAACAGGGCCAGGCCCAGCGTGAACAGGCGCTTTCGCCCGTAAATGTCCGACAGGGTTCCGGCTGCCATCAGCAGGCTGCCGAAACTGAGCATGAAGGCGTTGGTGATCCAGGTAAGCGAGGACGGCTCGGCATCGAAGGCCTTGCCGATGGCCGGCGTGGCCACGGCGCCACCGGTGAAACTCAGCGGCAGCACCAGGGCGGCCAGGCAGATGGCTGCCAGAACATAGTAACGGCCCGCGTGCGGGGTGTGATCAGTAGCCTGATCCATTGCGCTATCCCTCCTGTTGTAGCACCGTGTGCGTTAAATCTATAGTGGCCGCAATGCTGGATAAACAGGCTGGAACTCCACTCATAATGGACAAAAGGGAAGTAATGCCATGGAAAGCCTGAACGGCATCCTCGCCTTCGTGAAAACCGCCGAGTCGTTGAGCTTCGTCAGCGCGGCGCGGGCGATGGGTATTTCCGCATCGGCGGTCGGCAAGAACGTTGCCCGCCTGGAGAGTTCGTTGAAGGTGCGGCTGTTCCAGCGCAGTACGCGCAAGGTCAGCCTGACGGCGGAAGGCCAGCTGTTCTATGAGCGCTGCCGGCGCATCCTCGACGACCTGCAGGATGCGGAGGCCATGCTGTCCCATGCGATACAGGCCCCGCGTGGTCGCTTGCGGGTCAGCCTCCCGACCATCGGCTACCGTTTTCTGCTGCCGTTGATGCCGGCTTTTCGCAAGGCATACCCTGAAATCGAACTGGAAATGGACTTCAACGACCACCTGGTCGACCTGATCGACGATGGCTTCGATGTGGTGATCCGCAGTGGTGGGCTAGCCGATTCAAAATTGATGTCGCGCAAGCTCGGGCCGTTCCGCTTTGTCCTGTGCGCAGCGCCTACCTACCTGGCACGCAAGGGGCGGCCCCAGACGCTAGCCGACCTGGAGCGACACGACTGCCTGCGCTATCGCTTCGTCACGACCGGCAAGATCATGGACTGGAGCCTCGGCGCCGATCCCGAGATTACCCAGTTGCGCTTACCCACGGTGCTGACGCTGAACAACATGGAGGCAATGCTGATGGCTGCGGTGGACGGCCATGGCATCGCCTACATGCCGGACTTTCTGGTACGTGAATCGGTCAGGACTGGCGCACTGGAAAGCCTGCTTGATGCGCATACCTCCGACCAGGGCCAGTTCTGGGCGCTGTGGCAATCGAGCCGCCACCTGTCGCCGAAGATCCGTGTGTTCGTCGACTTCATCGCCGAGCGTTTGTTCAAGGCGTAAATTGCCCGGCGCCTCCAACGATCTTCACAACACATAACTCATTGAGTTGGCAGTGACCTAGTGGGAGCGGGCGTGTCGAGGCGTCGAACCGCCGCGAACACCGGCGCAGCCGGTGCCAGGCACCGCGTTGGATTCTTCGCGGGCACGCCCGCTCCCACACGGTACGCGGACCGCTTGCGAGCGCTTCACAAATGAAGCAACCCCAACGCCCCGATCAAGGCAGGCGGCATTACCAGCGCCCCCAGGCGCAGGAAGTCCAAGGCACCGACGTGTTCGCCTTCACGGCGAACGGCAACCAGCCAGAGCAATGTGGCCAGGGAGCCGGTAATCGACAGGTTCGGCCCGAGGTCGACGCCAATCAGCAGCGCCGCAGTGGTTCTCGCGGGTAAATCGACAATATGGCCAACGGAGCCTGCGATCAGGCCGGTCGGCAGGTTGTTCATCAGGTTACCGGCGATAGCCGCGACCACGCCGGCGCCCCAGCTCGCCTGGTGCTCGGAGCTGCGTGCCAGCGCGGCCAAGCCATGGGCCAGGTGCTCGATCACACCCGTCTGTGCCACCGCTTCCACCAGCACGAACAGGCCCGCCACCAACGGCAGTACGCCCCATGCCACGCCTTTGAGCACCGGCATCGGGTTGCGCCGTTGGCGCAGGTGGATCAGCCCGGCCGTAGCGATGCCGGCGCAGAAGGTGGGTAAGCCGAGCTGCCGGTCCAGGGCGGAGGTCAGCAGCAACAGTACACCTGTCAGCACGATACCCAGCGCGCACAAACGTGCACCGCTGGACAGCGGTTGCACGTCGATGGCCGTCGCCAGGGGCTGGCGTATCTGCTTGCGCTGGGCCAGCCGCAGCACCAGGTAGGTCAGGCCGATGGCGGCCAGCGATGGCAAGGTGAATTGCCGCAGCCACTCCAGCAACGGCGGCATCTGGCTGCCGAACACTACCAGGTTGGCCGGGTTGGAAATGGGCAGCACAAAACTGGCGGCATTGGCGATGAAGGCACAGATGAACAGATAGGGCAGCGGCTCGGCCTTGGCCGCCCTGCAGGCGGCGTACACCGCTGGGGTCAGCACCACAGCCGTGGCATCGTTGGAGAGGAACACCGTTACCAGTACCCCCACCAGGAATACCAGGTCGAACAGGCGCTGGCCGGAGCCCCGGGCATGCTGCACCGCGTACATGGCCAGCCAGTCGAACAGCCCTTCCTGGCGTGCCAGTTCGGCCAGCACCATCATACCGATCAGAAACAAGTACACATCGCCACCCTCGGCGACAGCGGCGAGGGCTGTGTGCAGTGGCACCAGGCCAAACACGGTCAGCAACAAAGCGGCGCCAACCGCCCAGATATACTCCGGCACCCGCCAGGGGCGCAGGATTACCCCGCCGGTCGCCACGGCGGCGACGGTCCAGATGAGCGAGGATGGATCAAATACGGGCATGCAGTTTACTCAGGTGAATGAATGACTTGGCGCGGCATGGCCGTGCCGGCCTTTGGGGGGGGGCGTGCAGCACGCTAGATCTTGTCAAAGTGATTGGGCTGAGCTGACTGTTGCCGACTTGGATGTCCCTTGCGAAGGCCTGTCTGATAGGTGAGTAGTCCGAGTGCAGCCACGATACCCAGAACGACGAAGGCTGCGCCATAGCCGAAATGTTGCGCGATCCAACCGGCGAGTGCGTGGCTCATGGCCGCGCCTATCCCCTGGAGCGTCATCACTGCACCAAGCCCTGCATTGACGTGCCCGGTGCCGCGCAGGATGCAAGCGACAAGCCCAGGCAAGGCGACCCCCAGTAGACCCGCCCCGATGCCGTCAAGGGCCTGTACCGGAATCAGTGCCCACGGCGACTCCCAGAAACCGGCGATCAGCCCTCGCAAGGGCAAGGCCAACAGGGCGGTAATGATCAGTGCCCGATAGCCGTGCCGAGAGGCATACCTCCCGGCCCAAAGTGCCACAGGAATCATCACCAGCTGCGCCACGATGACGGTCGATGCCGTGAAGGCGCTGGGGTCGGCCAGCCCACGCGTGACGACCGACTGCGCCAGCAAGGGCAGCATCGCGGCATTGCCCAGGTGGAACAGCAGCATGGTGACCGCGAGCAGGCACAGCTCGCGCGAGTCCGTCAAAACCCGCACCAGGGAAGGCGAGGGACTGCTGCCTTGCGCAGGCTGGTTGCCGGTGAGGTCACTACCGCGGGCCCGCTCATGGTTGATGTCCCGTGGGTTGATCCTGCGCAAGCATGCAAGGGCTGCGCATGCCATCAGGGCCATCAGCACGAAGACGGCTGACAGCCCCCAGCGGTAGCCTGCCAGCCCGGCCAATGCAGCCGCGACCACGTTGCCGGCATGGTTCCAGGCCTCGTTGATGCCGAGCTGCCGAGACAAGTCTCGCTGATCAACGATGCCCAAGGTGATGCCCATGATGCCGGCACCCATCAACGCGCCCACAGCACCCGTCACCACCTGGGAGGCGACGACGACGCCGAACGATGGCGCCGTCCATAGCGCTGCCGTGGCGAGCATGAGTGCAAGGGTGCCGCTTGCCAGAACAAGTCGCTTGTGGCGCGAAGCGTCGATCCAGGCGCCCATCGGCGTGGTCGCCAGCATGCCTGCGATGCCGCCGGCGGCCATCACGTAGCCGATGTCATCGGCGCGCCAGCCCTGGCTGGCCAGAAACACGCCGAGGAAGGGGCCCAGGCCATCACGGACGTCGGCCAGGAAGAAGTTGAGGCCGGACAGCCAGCGTCGTGAGCTGGCATGCGCCGGGGGTATGGAAGGTGTTGCCGGGTGCATAGCGGCATTCCCTTATGGCGCGCGGTCGTAGAGCGGCTGCAGGGTGGATAACGTGGTGCCCATGCTGACCGCTTCCAAAGCGGTGCCAAACGCATTGCGCGTGCCCAGCCCGGAGGCCGCGAACGGTGCCCCCGTCTGCACGGAAAGACGCAGGCTCTCTGGCGGGAAACGAACGATGCTGCCATCGCTCAGGATGACGCCGTTGGCCTCGCCCCGTGGGCCAGTGAGCACGGTGTCCACATGGCCTTCCACCTGCTGGGGCTGCAGACGCTGGGCGCGCAGGTGTGGCGGCAGCACTCGGCCTTGGCCAACCGGCGGCGGTTGGTCGTACACGGTGCGCCCGCTGTCGGCGTGGATGATGGCGTCGGCCTTGACCGTGCCTCGTGTCTCCGCCCGCCCGATGATGCGAACGGCGTCCCCCACCTTGACCGTGGCCGTGAGCGCATCGGCCATGTGCGGTGGAAACCTGGCAATGGTTCCGTCGCTCAGGCGCAGGCCGTCGACCTCACCGTAGGGATTGATGAGCATGCGCTGAACCTGGCCTTCCACCGGGTACTGGCCCGTCAGGCCGGGTGCGTCGGCCCCTTGATGTGGTATTGCAGGCAGAGAGGAGGGCGGATCGGCGGGCGCGGCCTGTGCGCTGAGGCTACACAGGCCGAATGCCAACGCAACAGACGTGGCGATGAAATACCTGGACATTGGAGAAGCTCCTTGGGTCGGGAAAGCACCCAACCTGCAGGGCAAGCGCCATGCCAAATAATATTTCCAATAAAATCAAATAGTTATGAAATTTACAGGCGATGTGCCGTCCGATCTCGTGACGCCAGGGTGTCACGAGATCGGACACTGGTTTGCGTGCGAAGGGGTTAGTCCAGATTGAACTCGGCCAGCTTGCGGTAGAGCTGCTGGCGAGACAGGCCGAGGCGCCGCGCCGCCTCTGCGCGGTTGCCTGCCGTCGCAGCCAGGGCGCGCACGATCATTTCGCGCTCCAGGCGGGCAACGGCCTGTGCCATGGGGCCTTCCCAGTCGATGTCCAGGCCCGGGGTGAGCGCAGCCGCAGGCTGTAACCCGATGTGTTCGACATCGATGACCGGGCCGTGGCTGAGGATGGCCGCGCGCTCCATGGCGTTACGCAGTTCGCGCACGTTGCCAGGCCAGGGATGGGCCAGCAGTAAGCGGGCTGCCGCCGCGCTCAAGCGCTTGGGCGAGTCGCCGCCCAGCAGGCGTAGAAAGTGTTCGGCCAGCAGCAGCACGTCGCCCAGGCGCTCACGCAGCGGCGGCAGCCACAGGGGCACTACCTGCAGGCGGTACCACAGGTCTTCGCGGAAGCGCCCCTCTTTGACCGCGCTGGGCAGGTCCCGGTGGGTGGCCACGATGATGCGCACGTTCACCGGCTGGACGCGGTTGGCGCCCACGGGGGTGATCTCGCGTTCCTGCAGCACCCGCAGGATCTTCGCCTGCGTGGCCAGCGGCATATCGCCTATTTCGTCGAGGAACAGGGTGCCGCCATCGGCCTCACGAAAGCGCCCGATACGGTCGTTGACGGCACCGGTGAACGCACCTTTGACATGCCCGAACAGCTCGCTTTCCATCAGGTCGGCCGGGATCGCGGCGCAGTTCACTGCAACGAAGGGGCCGCTGGCTCTGCCGCTGTTGCGATGCAGGGCCCGCGCCACCAGTTCCTTGCCGGTGCCCGTCTCGCCGAGGATCAAGGCGGTGGCATCGGAGTTCGCGGCCAGCCCGATGCGCTTGAAGACCTGGCGCATGGCCTCGCTGCTGCTGACCAGTTCGGTGCCATCCACGGGCTCTCTTGTGGCAGGTGATGCCCCGGCCGCCTGGGGCCTGTCCGGGGTGTGGGCTGCTCGCCGCAGGGCCCGTTCGAGCGTTTCGAGCAGGGCGGCCCTGGTCACGGGCTTGGTCAGATGGTCGAACGCGCCCAGGCTCATCGCCTCGATGGTGTTGCCGCCGCTCGCATAGGCGGTGAGCATGATGCAGGGCACCTGCGAGATGCGCGCCGCGCGGCGCAGGAACACCAGGCCATCCTCGCCCGGCAGGCGCAGATCGACGATGGCCACATCCACGTCCTCGGTGCGCAGTCGGTGCAGGCCTGCATCGGTGGTTTCAGCCTGCAGCACCGCATGCCCCAGGTCTTGCAGCATTTCTGCAAGGCTGTCGCGGAACGCGGCGTCATCGTCGACGATCAGGATTCGGGCCACGGTAGCTCCATTTCTATACGCGTTCCCTTGGTCGACTTGGCGAGACCGACCCGCCCGCCGTGCCCCTGCACGATCTCGCGCACCAGCGCCAGTCCCAGGCCGGTACCTCCAGCGCGGTTGGTGGCGAACGGTTCGAACAGTGTATCGCGCAAGTCGGCCGGAATGCCGCAGCCATCGTCCGCCACCCACAACAGCAATGCGCCACGGCGCGTGCGATGCGCACCAAGTTCGATTTCACCGCGTTCTTCCGTGTGCGCCAGCGCATTGAGCAACAGGTTGTCAAAGACCCGCGCCATTTGTGCTGGGTCGAACAGCGCAACCTCCTTCGCGCTGGCGGTCAGCCCCGGTTCAACTGCCAGTGTGATTCGTACCCCTTTATTTTGCGCCGCTTCGGCGTGGGCATTGCGCCGCTCCTCCAGCCATGCCTGCAGGTCAACCGCCTGGCGCTCGGCGTGGAACGGTTGGGTCAACGCCAACAGGCTCGACACCAGCGTCTCCAGGCGTGCCGTTTGCGACAGTACCGCCTCCAGGGCGCCAGCCACACGTGCTTCGCGCCGGTCGGCCGGGGCAGCCATCGCGTTTTCCACCTTCATGCGCATCGTGCCCAAAGGGTTGCGGATTTCGTGCGCGAGCCCGGCGGAAACACGCCCCAACGTGGCCAGGCGTTCGGACTGGGCCAGTTGCTTGCGCAGATGGGCGGACTGGCGCTGCCAACGCGAAATCATCCAACCCAGCCATGCGCCGGAGACCACGACCAGCGCCAGCAGCAGGCTCACCGCGAGGATCAAGGTGTTGACTGTTTCTGTGGCCAAAAGCGGCACGCGCATCAGGGTCCAGGCGATCAGCTGCCGGTCAGCGGTTTCCACAGGGCATGCGGCGAAAGCCACGGCTTCGCGTAAACCCGGTCGCACGTCTGCCACGAGGCTTGCGGAATCCTGCGCGCGTTGGGCCGTGGAGGCAATGCGCTCCAACTCGGCACTCGGCGGATCGCGCTTGATTCCCGTGCCGTCGTAGGTTGGGAACGCGTAGGCCACCACGCCCGCATCCGCTCGCCAGAAGCCGCCCTCCATGCCCGGCTGATCGCGCAGTGCCAAATCAAGCACCGCCTGCGCTGCAGCTGGGGTCATGAGATAGGGTTGATCTTGCGCAGACGGAAGTTGCTGGCGAACGCGTGCTGCACCTGCCTGCAGCGCCTGGCAACTGGTCGAGGTAAGTTGGCGCGCCTGCGCAATCTGCGGGCCGGCGCCTTGGCGGCTGATGACCAGCAGCAGCCATCCCAGCACCAGCGCAACGGCGGCAATGGAAAGCCACAGAATCAGCAGATCACGTCGAACGGAGGGTTGCAGCGACAGGTCAGGTTTCCTTTGATGTGGCGCACCGCTGGTCAATCGGGGGGCGTTCTGATGGCAACCTTGCCAGATGGGAAATCGCCGTGCAAGGACACGGTCAGTTGAATTAGCGGGGACTCTGTGGGAGCGGCTTTAGCCGCGAACACCGGCGCAGCCGGTGCCAGGCAACGCGTTGGATTCTTCGCGGCTAAAGCCGCTCCCACAGGGTACGCGTACCGCTTCCATTTGCCTTTGTGTGGTCTTTTCGCCTCAGCAGGCGATACTTCTGTGTATTGCAGGCGTGTTCCTGGTGGCGCGCGCCGCTGGGAGGTGTCACGTGAACAAACTGACAATCGTGGGTGCCGGCATGGTCGGCGAGGCGGCGGCGCAGATCATTGCTCGGGAAGAGTTGTGCCGAGAGCTGGTGTTGATGGATGTGCAGGGCGAGATGGCGCAAGGCAAGGCGCTGGACGTGTGGCAGGCGGCAGTCGAGTCGGGGTCCGATACCCGGGTTTACGGCGGGGCCAAGGCTGAAATGCTGCAGGGCTCCGAGCTGGTGGTCATCACCGCAGGGGTGCCGCGCAAGCCTGGGCAGTCGCGGCAGGATGTACTCAGTACCAACCTGCCCATCCTCGACGGCATCATGGCCGACATCAAACACCATGCGCCAACCGCGACGGTGCTGGTGGTGTCCAACCCGGTCGATGTGCTCACCTATCGCGCCTGGAGCCTGAGCGGGCAGGGGCGCAACAAGGTGTTCGGCCAGGCGGGTGTGCTGGATACCGCACGCATGAAGTGCTTCATCGCCGAGCAGACCGGGTTTTCCGCCCGGGATATCACGGCGCTGGTACTGGGCGGGCATGGCGACAGCATGGTGCCGCTGATGCGCTACTGCCAGATCGGTTCGGTGCCGCTGTCACACTTCCTGTCCAGTGAACAGATCGAGCAGATCGTGGAGCGCACGCGCAAGGGCGGTGGCGAGATTCTGGGGTTGAAGAAGCTGGGCAGCGCCTGCGATGCGCCGGGCGTGGCGATTGCGCAGATGGTCGATGCGATCGCCAACGGGCGAAACCGCATCTTGCCGGCGGTGGCGATTCTGCAGGGCGAGTACGGGCGCACGGATATCGCCATGGGGGTGCCCTGCGTACTGGCAGAAGAGGGGCTGGCGCGGGTAATCGAGTTGCCGCTGGATGCGCAGGAGCAGGCGATGTTCGATCAATCGGCTGATCAGGTGGCGCGGGATATTGCTGAAATGAAGGCGCTGTAACGCTGAGGGAGCGGCTTTAGCCGCGAAGAATCCAGCGCGGTGCCTGGCACCGGCTGCGCCGGTGTTCGCGGCTAACGCCGCTCCCACAGTGTCCCTGCCAACCCAGCGTGGCCCCTAGCGCTGATAAGCCTTGCCAAAATGCCGCTCCAGCCGCGCCTGCACCAGCTCCAGCAAGATCGACAGCACCCAGTAGATCACTGCCGCCGTGGTCAGCATCTCCAGGTACCGATAGCTCGACCGCCCGTACGACTGCGCCAGGAACATCACCTCCCACACCCCCATCACCGATATCAGCGATGAGTCCTTCAGCATCGAGATGAACTGGTTGGCGGTAGGCGGAATGATCACCCGCATGGCCTGGGGCAGGACGATATGCCAGAAAATCTGCGGCGTGCGCATGCCCAGCGCCAGCGCTGCTTCACGTTGCCCGCGCGCGACGCCAAGAATGCCGGCCCGGAAGATTTCGCTCAGGTAGGCCCCGTAGTTCAGCGACAGGGCAATGATGCCGGCGCTGATGGCGCCCGGTACCAGGCCCAGCTGCGGTAGCCCCAGGTAGATCAGCAGAATCTGGATCAGCAGCGGCGTGCCACGGAAGAACGAGGTGTAGAAGCTGGCGACACCCACCAGCACTGCGCTGTTCGACAACCGCGCCAGCGCGGCGGCAAAGCCGAACAGCACCGATACCACCATCGAGCACAGGCACAGGAACAGGGTCAGCGCTGCGCCTTGCAGAAAGCCGTTGGGCCCCAGCTTGAAACCGGCGAGGTTGGGAAACTTCTCCAGGATGATCGAAAACTTCAGGTCGAAGCTGAGGAAAAACGCGACGAACAGGCCGAACAGCGCCAGCCAGGTCAGCAGCAGCCGGGTGCGAAAGCCGAACAGGCCGGCGCCCGTGGGCTTGACCACGGGCTTGGGGGATGGGGGAAAGGTGCTCATTTGCTGATATCGGCGCCAATCCATTTCTGCGACAGCTTGGCCAGGGTGCCATCGGCCTTCAACTCGGCAAACACCTGGCGCACCTTGGCATCCCACTCAGGGTCGCCTTTCTCGATGGCCACCGAGTTCGGCTCTTCATACAGCGGGGCGCCGGCCAGCTTGAAGCGTTTGTCCTGGTCCAGGCGCGGCTGTGCGGTCACCAGGTTGGTAAGGATGGCATCCAGGCGTACGCCGGCGCCCAGGCCCAGGTCCTGGAAGGCAACGTTGTCGGTGTCGTAAGGCGCGATCTGCACGAACTCGAAGGGGTATTCGAGCTTCTTGTCTTCGTTGCCTTCGATCACCAGGTTCTTGTTCAGGTAGCTCTCGTAGCTCGATGCACTGGTCAAACCCACCTTGCGGCCTTCCAGGTCCTTGGCCCCATGGATGCGCTCATCCTTGGCGTTGACCACGATCACCGCAGGCGATGCGTAGTACTCCACCGGGAAGTCGAACACTTCGGCGCGGGCCTTGCTCGGGGTCATCGAGCAGATGCAGATGTCGTAGCGACCGCTCCAGCGGCCAGCGGCGATCACGTCCCACGAAGGGGTTTCCAGGCGCAGCTTGACGCCCAGCTTGTCCGCCACGGCCTTGGCCACATCCACGTCGAAACCGTCCAGCTGGTTCTGGTCATTGAGGAAGGAAAACGGCGGGTAGCTTTCCATCAGGACGTTGACCAGTTCCTTGCGCGATTCAACCCGCTCCAGCGTGGCACCGGCAAAGGCCTGGGAAGCAGTTGCGAGCAGCACAAGGCCCGCACCGAGCACAGTAGAAAATCGCATGGACATACCTGAAATGTTGGCCAATTATAGGAGGCTGTATTTAATAGTTATAAGTGTCACCCACATAGTGAATTTTATTCATAAGCACCTTTAGAGTAGTTATATGAAACAGCGAGCAATGGTAATTCTCGACGGTGGCATGGGCCGTGAACTGCAGCGCAGCGGGGCGCCGTTCCGTCAGCCCGAGTGGTCGGCGTTGGCGCTGAGCGAGGCGCCGGAAGCGGTGGTTGGCGTGCACGCAGCGTTCATCGCTGCCGGTGCCCAGGTCATTACCAGCAACAGCTATGCGGTGGTGCCGTTTCACATCGGCGAAGAGCGTTTTGCCAAGGAAGGGCGACAACTGGCCAATATCGCCGGCCAGCTGGCGCGGCATGCCGCCGATGCCGGTGCGCACCCGGTCAGGGTGGCAGGCTCGCTGCCGCCGCTGTTCGGCTCGTATCGTCCGGACCTGTTCCAGCCCGAGCGTGTCGAGGAGGTGCTGACCCCCTTGCTGCAAGGCCTGGCCCCGCATGTCGACCTGTGGCTGGCGGAAACCCAGAGCTCGGTTGCCGAGGTGCGGGCCATCCACGGCCACTTGCCTGCAGACGGCAGGCCGTTCTGGGTGTCGTTCACCTTGCAGGACGAAGAGGTCGACGAGGTGCCACGCCTGCGTTCCGGCGAGCCGGTGGCCGATGCCATCGAAGCCGTGGTCGGCCTGGGGGTGGCGGCCGTGCTGTTCAACTGCAGCCAGCCCGAGGTCATTGGTGCTGCACTGGAGGTAGCGCGCTCGGTCATCGAGCGACACAACGCCGACATCGCCATCGGCGCCTATGCCAACGCCTTCCCGCCGCAACCGAAGGAAGCCACCGCCAACGACGGCCTGGATGAGCTGCGCGAAGACCTGGACCCGCCGGGTTACCTGGCATGGGCCAACGACTGGCGCGCGCGGGGTGCCAGCATGATCGGCGGCTGCTGTGGCATCGGCCCGGAGCATATTGCCGAGCTGAAACGCAACCTGGCGTGAAGCCGGCAGGGTGCCGGGCGGCTTCCGCGCCCGCTCGGCATCCAGCCATTAAAAAAAACGTTACTCAGACCCGGATTCCATCGTTTTTCAGTCCCCCCGCCATGCCCCTATAGTCCGCTGAAAGCCGATGCTGAATCGGTGTACAAAACTCAGCGGTGCGGGAACCGGATATGAACAACAACGAAAAAAGCGTGGGCAATGCAGCGGTCGGTATCGGTACACGAGTGGTGTGGAGCGGGGAGCAGGTCCAGCACCCGTACAACGCTACCCAGACCCCGATCGTGGTCAGTGCCGCCTACGGCTACAACGACATCGATGCCTGGTACGACGTGGCGCAGGGCAAGTTGCCGGGCTACATCTACAGCCGCATGAGCAACCCGACAGTCACCACGCTGGAAGCGAAGCTGTGCGAGCTGGAGCAGTCCGAGTCGGCGGTGGCATTCAGCAGCGGCATGGCTGCCATCAGTGCCGTGCTGCACACGTTCCTCTCAAGCGGCAAGCGAGTGGTATCGACCCGCGACAGTTACGGCGGCACCAACAAGATTTTCGAAGAGTTCCTGCCGCGCATGGGCGTGCAGGTCTGCCTGTGTGACACCCTCGACACCGAGGCGCTGGAGCGCGAGATCGCCGCAGGTTGCGACCTGCTGTATCTGGAAACCCCAACCAACCCCACCCTGAAGGTACTGGATATCCAGCGCCTGAGCGCTGCCGCCCGGCAGGCCGGCGCCGTGGTAGTGGCCGACAACACCTTCGCTACCCCGCTGAACCAGAACCCGCTGGCCCTGGGCGTGGACGTGGTAGTGCACAGCGCGACCAAGTTCCTGTCCGGGCACGGTGACGTGCTGGGCGGGGTGGTGTGCGGTGCCGAGTCGTTGATGGCGCAGGTACGCCACTACCGTGAGATCAACGGTGCGGCGCTGGACCCGTTTTCCGCCTACCTGATCATCCGTGGTATCAAGACCTTGGCCCTGCGCGTGCGTCAGCAGCAGGCCAGTGCCCAGGCCCTGGCGCATTACCTGACCACCGAGCCGCTGGTTGAAGCGGTCAACTACCCCGGGTTGCCCCAGCACGCCGGCCATGCGATCGCCAAGGCGCAGATGCGTGGCTTCGGCGCCATCGTCAGCTTCGTGCTCAAGGGCGGCATGCCCACCGTAGCGCGGCTGCTGCCGCGCCTGAAGTACGCCCATCGGGCGGGCAACCTGGGCGCGGTAGAAACCATCTACGGCCCGGCACGCACCACCAGCCATGTGGAAAACACCCTCGAAGAACGACTGGCCCTGGGCATTTCCGAAGGGCTGGTGCGCATTTCGGTGGGCATCGAGGACACCGAGGACCTGCTGGCAGACCTGGCACAGGCCTGTGCATCGGTGCGTCAGGAGTTGGCCGCAGCAAAGGAACTGCACGGTGACGAAGACGCCTGCCTGGCCGAAGCACAGGCCTGAGGCAGGCGCGTAGCACCCGCTCCTTGCGGTGGGTGCCACTTCATGAAGTCGAACAAAAACAATATGCAAGGCAATTCGCTTCGCTCTGCCAAGACGAGGTCGTTGCAACGTCCTTGCCCGCCAACTTTCATGAGTAAACCACAATGTCCCTGCAGACAACGACAACGAGAAATGCTTCGGCGCACAGCTTCAAGCAGGATATGCAAACCCGCCATATCGTCATGCTGGCGCTGGGTGGTGTCATCGGTACCGGCCTGTTCCTGACGTCGGGCTACACCGTCAACCAGGCGGGCCCGCTGGGGGCGGTCATCGCCTATATCCTCGGCGCGATCATGGTCTACCTGGTGATGATGTGCCTGGGCGAACTGGCAGTACACATGCCGGAAGTCGGCTCGTTCAGCAGTTACGCCACGCGCTACCTCGGGCCGGGTACAGGCTACATGGTGGCCTGGATGTACTGGCTGACCTGGACCGTGGCCATCGGCTCGGAATTCACCGCCGCCGGTATCCTGATGGTGCGCTGGTTCCCCGATACGCCGGTGTGGATATGGAGTGCGCTGTTCGGGTTTGCGGTGTTCATCAGCAATATCATTTCGGTGCGGTCGTTTGCCGAAACCGAATTCTGGCTGTCACTGATCAAGGTGCTGGCGGTGATTGCCTTCCTGGTGGTGGGCGGTGGCGCGATCCTGGGCGTTTTCGAAATTACCCAGGCGCACAGTGTCGGGCTGGGCAACTTCACCCGCGAAGGGCTGTTCCCTACGGGCTTCTGGTCGATCGCCATGACCCTGCTGGCGGTGGCCTTCGCGTTCTCGGGCACCGAGTTGATCGGCATCGCCGCTGGCGAAACCCGTGACCCGGAAAAGAACGTACCCAAGGCCATCCGCACCACGGTCCTGCGCCTGGCGCTGTTCTTCGTCGGCACCATCTTTGTATTGGCTACCTTGTTGCCGCGTGAACAGGCCGGTGTGGTTGAAAGCCCGTTCGTGATGGTCTTTGCCATGATCGGTATCCCCTATGCGGCGGACATCATGAACTTCGTCATCATCACTGCGCTGCTGTCGGCGGCCAACTCCGGGCTTTATGCTGCGGCGCGCATGCTGTGGACCCTCAGCGACCAAGGCAACATGCCCCGCCGGTATGCGGCACTGTCGCGTCGTGGCACGCCGTTCAATGCCATCGTCCTGAGCATGGCGGGTGGCATGGCTTCGCTGCTCAGCAGTGTGTTTGCCCCCGACACCATCTACCTGGCGCTGGTGTCCATTTCCGGGTTGGCGGTGGTGGTGGTGTGGATCAGCATCGCGGCCAGCCAGATGGCTTTCCGTCGCCATTACATCGCCAATGGCGGCAAGCTCGAAGACCTGAAGTTCAGGGTGCGCGGCTACCCGTTCGTGCCGCTGGCCGCCATCTTCTGCTGCGTACTGGCCTGCGTCGGCATTGCCTTCGACCCCGCCCAGCGCGTTGCCCTGTACTTCGGCTTGCCCTTCATTGCCTGGTGCTACCTGGCCTATTGGCTGACGTGCAAGTTCCGCCGCCGCCAAGCAGGCCCGCTGGAAGTCGTCGCGCCAGGTTCCGAGGCCGCCAGAGCAGGGTGATACTAGGCCACCGGAACGTTGCCACGAGAAACCGCCGATGACCCAGAAAACCCTGCCCCCCTTGAACTGGCTCAGAGCCTTCGAAGTGTCGGCGCGTTACCTGAACTTCACCCATGCAGCCGAGGAACTGCACCTCACCCAGGGGGCCGTGAGCCAGCAGATCCGCCACCTGGAGAGCCAGTTGGGGGTGGCGCTGTTCAAGCGCCTGCCCCGGGGGCTGGGGTTGACTGAAGAGGGCCAGTCCTACCTGCCGGTGGTGCAGGATGCGATAAGCCGCCTGGCGGTAGGCACCAATGAAATTTTCGGGCAACGCCAGCGTCGGCCCCTGAAAGTGCGCGGCAGCCTGTCGTTCCTGCACTTCTGGCTGGCACCCCGACTGGCCGATTTTCGCCGTTCGCACCCGCAGGTGGATATCCGCTACATCAGCAACCTGTGGGTCAAGGAACTGGATGCCGAGGATGACCTGGAAATCCGCTGGGGCAGCGGCCAGTGGGCGGGAGTGGAAGCGCAGCGCCTGACCCGCGACGTGCTGGTGCCGGTCTGCTCGCCTGCGCTGATTGCCGGCTCCCCGCTACGCGAGCCGCGCGACCTAGCCCGCGTCCCGTTGCTGCATGTGCTGGGTTACGAGGAGGGGTGGGGTTATTGGCTGGAGCGGGTTGGCGCCGATCAGGTCGACTCCTCCAGCGGCCTGCAGTTCGACACCCTGGTGGCGACCTTGCGCATGGCGGAACTGGGGCTTGGGGTGGCGCTGGCGCGCTCGTCGCTGGTCGAGGACTTGCTGCAGGAGGGGCGGCTGGTGGCGCCTTTTGCCCAGCGCATCGAGGCGAGCGAGTCGTTTTACCTGGTACGTGGCCTAGGTGAGGCGTTGTCCACGGATGCCCAGGCCTTCAGCCACTGGTTGGTGGCGATGGCCCACCGTTAATCAAATAGTTACCTGGAGCACCGATGCAGTACACATCCACGCGCGGCAACGAGATACGGGTTGATTTTCGCACGGCGCTGCTTTCCGGGCTGGCCGACGATGGCGGGCTATACGTGCCTGCCGCGGTGCCGACCTTCAGCCAGCAAGAGATTGCCAGCTGGTCGTGGTTGCCGTTCGACGAACTGGCCTGGCGGGTGATGGCACCGTTTGTCGGTGACACGCTCGACGAGCCGACCCTGAGGGCGCTGGTCAGCGACAGCTATCGCGGGTTCAAGCACCGTGGCATCGCGCCGTTGCAGCAGATTGGCCACAACGAATGGATCCTGCAGCTGTTTCACGGGCCTACCCGGTCCTCCAAGGATTTCGCCGCGCAGTTGCAGGCGCGGCTCATCCGCCATTTCCTGGGGGCCGATTGCGAACGGGTCATGCTGGTCGGTGCCAGCAACGGCGATACGGCGGTGGCCGCTATCGAAGCCTTGCGGCATTGCCCTACGGCACGCTTGCTGGCGCTGTACCCCAGTGCAGGGACGCCGGCCGACCGGGCGGCGGTGATGCGCAGTGCCGCTTCTGACAGCGTCAGCTGCGTGGCCGTGGATGGCAGCTTCGATGACTGCCAGGCGCTGGTGTCGGCGCTGCTGCGTGCATGGCCATGCCCCGGGCTGATACCCGTGAGCTTCAACTCGACCAACTGGGTCGGCGTGCTGGCGCAGATCGTGTTCTATTTCCACGCGGCGCTTCAGCTGGGTGGGGGCAATCGGCCGGTGGGTTTCAGCATCCCCACGGCCAGTTTTGCCGAGATCTACGCAGGGTTCATTGCCCAGAAAATGGGCCTGCCGATCAACCAGATCATTGTCTCCACCAACCGCAACGATGCCTTGCACCGGTTCATCCACTGCAATCGCTACAGCCGTGGCTCAACCAGCCAGACCTTGTCGCCGGTCATGGACTTCTCGCTGTTCTCCAACCTGGAGCGCTTCGTCTGGGAGCTGTATGACCGCGATGGCGAAGCGACCCGGGCGCTGATGGAGCACTTCGAGGAGTGTGGCGAATTGAGCATCGGCAACCGCCAGTGGTTGCATGCGCGCATGCTGTTCGACTCCTATGCCGTGGATGACGCGCTGATCCGCGAAGAAATCGTCACGCTGTTCCACGAAACCGGCAGCGCAGTAGACCCACACGCCGCCACCGGGGCATTCGCCGGGCGCCTGCACCGGCGCAACATTGGCGCGCCCATCGTCACGCTGGGGCAGTTCGCCCCGGAAAAGTCCGCCGGGTTGCTGGCGGAGCTGGGGGCCTGGCATGGCGAAGTACCGGCCAGTGTCGTGGATGCTGCAGGCGGCGGGCCGCTGCTGGCACCCGACGACCTGGCGGGGGTTCATGAATTACTGGCCCGGTTGCAGGCAGGACGATGAAGCGCATCCTCGACCCCCTGGACGAGCGTATCCTCGCCGAGCTCACCGCCAATGCACGCATTGCCCATGCCGAGCTGGGGCTGAAGGTGAACCTTTCGCGTAATGCGGTACGCCAGCGCATCGAGCGCCTGGAGCGTGACGGGGCGATCCAGGGCTACACCTTGCGCATCGGTGAGGGACGACGACCGACCTCGTTGATCAACGCGGTCATCTTCGTCTACCGCTATGACCGCATGCGCGGAGAAGCTGTGCTCGATGCGTTGCGCCAGATCCCCGAGGTTATCCAGTGTGAAGTGCTCAGCGGCGAATTCGACCTGCTGCTGCGCGTCGAGGCTTCCAGCCCGGAACGGGTGCACCATGTATGGAAGGAGATTGCCGCCATGCCGGGGGTCGAGAACACTGTGACATCGTTCGTCCTGGCCACGGTGATCTGAGCCGCGCACTCGCGTTTGGTAACCCTCGCCACAACAACGCCGCCCGGGCTTGCGCCCTGGCGGCGTTGTGCATTCTGGCGGCGCGCGGGCGTGCATCGGGCACTGGTCAGATTGGCCAGTAAATACAGCGGATTGCCATATTCAACTGGCATTGCCCGGCTCTTAGGCTTGTCCTCATCGACCAATCGCCTGGAAAGGACAGCAAACCATGACCGAATACAAGATCGCACTCGTTGGCTTTGGCGGCGTGAACCGTGCCCTGGCCCAACTGATCGCCGAACGCAATGCGCGCTGGCAGAAAGAGCTGGGCTTTGGCCTGAAGATCGTTGGCGTCACCGACCTGTTCCTGGGTTCGGCAATCGACCGCAACGGCCTGGACGCGGCCACGCTGGCTGCTCTGCCCGCTCAGAAGGGGGCGCTGGCGCAAATCCCTCAGGGTTCGGCAGAGGCGTTCAACGAGTCGGTGATCAAGCAGTCCGGTGCCGACATCATCGCCGAGGCCACCTTCACCAACCCCAAGGACGGTGAACCGGCGGCAACCTTCTGCCGCTGGGCGCTGGAAGCGGGTAAGCATGTGGTCACTACCAACAAGGGGCCGATCGCCTTGCATGCCCAGGCGCTGAAGGCCTTGGCCAAGGCCAATGGCGTGTCGTTCGAATACGAAGGCGCTGTGATGAGCGGTACACCGGTGCTGCGCATGGCGCGCCAGACCTTGGCCGGCGCAGGCCTGGTGGGGTTCGAGGGCATCCTCAACGGCACTTCGAACTATGTGCTGACACGTATGGAGGAGGGGCTTGGTTTTGCCGAAGCGGTGGCCCAGGCGCAAGCACTTGGCTACGCCGAGGCAGACCCGAGCGCCGATGTGGAGGGGTATGACGTGCGCCTGAAAGTGGTGATTCTCGCCAACGAGCTGCTCGGTGCTTGCTTGCAGGTGAACGATGTCACCTGCAGCGGTATCAGCAGCCTCGACAGCGCGGCTATCCAGCAAGCGCAGGCGGCGGGCCAGCGTTGGAAACTGATCGGCAGTGCCAGCCGTGAAACCGATGGCTCGGTGCGTGCCAGCGTCGAAGCGCGCCTGCTGCCCGGCAACCACCCCCTGGCGGGTATTTCCGGTGCCACCAATGCGGTTGCATTCAACACCGAATTGCTGGGCGCTGTGACCGTGTCCGGCCCAGGTGCGGGACGTGCGGAAACGGCATTCGCCCTGCTGTCGGATATCGTCGCCATCCACAACGCTGGCCGCTCGGCCTGAGGAGCAACCTTCATGAGCCTGACTTCCGTGTCCCGGGTAGCCGCCCAGCAACCCGCCTTGATCGATGTGTACAGCCCCTTCGACGGTAGCCTGGTCGGCAGCGTCGCCAACCTTGCTGCCGATGCCGTGCCTGGTCTGCTCGTCCGTGCCCGCCAGGGCGTGCGCGAAAGTGCCGCGCTGCCCCGGCACCGTCGCGCCAGCATTCTGGAGCAGGCCGCCCGGCTGATCGAACGTGACGCCGCGGATTTTGCCGGCCTGATTGTCGACGAAGCGGGCAAGACCCTGCGTCAGGCCGAGAAGGAGGTGAAACGCTGCATCAACACGCTCAAGCTGTCTGCCGAGGAAGCGCGGCGCAACGCCGGCGAGGTGGTGCCTTTCGATGCCTATGAAGGCTCCGAGTCGCGCCAGGGCTGGTTCACCCGCGAGCCGTTGGGGCTGATCCTGGCCATTACCCCGTACAACGACCCGCTCAACCTGGTGGCGCACAAGCTGGGGCCAGCGATTGCTGGAGGCAATGCGGTCATTCTGAAGCCTTCGGAGCTGGCCCCGCTTTCTGCCTTGAAGCTGGTGCAGTACCTGGTTGATGCAGGGCTGCCGGAGGCTGTCGTCACCGTGGCCACTGGCGGTGCCGAACTGGGCAAGGCCCTGGTGGCCGTGCGTGAAGTGCGGATGATTTCCTTCACGGGCGGCTTCGCCACGGGTGAACAGATTGCCCGCGGGGCGGGCCTGAAAAAACTTGCCATGGACCTGGGCGGTAACGCCCCGGTGCTGGTACTGAAGGACTGCGACCTCGAGGCCACTGTCGAGTCTTGTGTGTCAGGCGCATTCTGGGCGGCCGGGCAGAACTGCATCGGCACCCAGCGCATCCTGGTGGACGCTTCGATCTATGAGGCGTTCCGCCAGCGCTTCGTTGCCTTGACCCAGGCGATGGTGGTGGGTGATCCTGGCCTGCGCGAAACCGACATGGGGCCGATGATCACCGAAGGCTCGGCACGGCAGATTGAAGAGCGCGTGAGCCAGGCCCTTCAGGGCGGCGCTCGCCTGCTCTGCGGCCACAAGCGGCAAGGGGCTACCTATGTGCCGACGGTGCTGGAAGGCGTTGACCATGGCAGCCGGCTGTGGCGTGAAGAGGTATTCGCACCGGTGGTGATGCTGGCGCCTTTCGAGGATATCGAGCAGGCGATTGCGTTGGCCAACGCCCCGGAGTACAGCTTGCACGCCGGTGTGTTTACCCGCGATCTGTCCTTGGCATTGAGCCTGGCGCGGCGTATCGAGGCGGGTGGCGTGATGATCAACGACTCGTCCGACTACCGCTTCGATGCCATGCCATTCGGTGGCTCCAAATATGGGAGCCTTGGGCGCGAGGGGGTGCGGTTCGCCTACGAGGACATGACCCAGCCCAAAGTCGTCTGCCTCAACCAGATGGGCTAAAAGGAGGAATCTTGATGATCGAACGGTATGGACAAGGCGAACGGATGTCGCTGGCGGTGAGCTACGGGGGCCTGTTCGAAACGGCTGGCGTGGTCGCGGACGACCTGCAGCAGGATGTGCAGGGGCAGTTGCGCCAGGCGTTGAGTACGATCGATGGGCTGATGGCTGAGGCCAACGTCAGCAAGGAACATTTGACCCGGGTTCAGTTATGGATTGCCGACTACAGCCACTTCGACCTGGTCAATGAGGTGTACGACGCCTGGTTGCAGGGTTGTCCGAAACCAGTACGGGCTTGCGTAGGCGCAGACTTGGGAGAGGGTTACCTGGTCGAGGTACAGGTGTTTGCCGTGTGCCCTGAGCGCTCCTGACCGTGAGTGACCGATGCCCCGGGTCAGCGCACGACTCGGGGTACCGCCCTGATATAGACCAGTTCACTTACCAGCTCCACCAATGTCTGTGTAATCACAGCTGCCGCCGCCAATCCGCGCATGTCTTGCGGCAACGCCAGCGCCAGCGGCAGCACTACCAGTGAGTTGCGCGTGGCGGCGCTGAAGGTTACCGAGCGTGCTTCGGTGGCCGGCAAGCGCAGCAGCCTCGCCGATAATATGCCCAGCGCAGGCGCCAGCAGCATGAAGCCGATGTACACCGGAATCACCGGCAGCAAGCGGTCGAAATCACGCAGCACCACGGCAATCTGCGAGGCGATCACTACCACCAGCACCAAGGCCATGGCCGGTACCGGCATCCACGCCCAGGCGTCGTTCCAGGCCGAGACCGTGCGCGAGCGACGGGCGCCGGCGCTGGTGAGCACGGCGAGGACCATCGGCAGCACGATCAACAGCACGAAGGCTTCCACGAACGGGGTGACGGAGATGGCCACGTTGCTGCTGTCACCCAGCATCAGGGCCAGGTAAAGCGGCAGCAGCGCCAGTTGCACCAACAGCAGCACGGGGGTGGCGGCCAGGGTCAGGCGGGCGTCGCCTTTGCCGATGTGGGTGAACACCACCACATAGTCGATGCACGGCGTCAGCAGCACCAGCAGCGCGCCGATGAGGATCGCCGGGTGTTCGAGCAGCCCGCGGGTGATGCCCCAGACCAGCAGTGGTACGAGGATGAAGTTGGCCAGCAGCAGGGCGGCGATGAAGCGGCGGTTGCCCAGGCCTTGGCGCAGGTCGAGGAAGGGGATTTGCAGAAACATCGCGTACATCAGCACGGCGATGGCGGGGGTGACCAGAGCTTCCAGGTGGCGTGCAGTGTCGCTGGCCAGCAGGCCGAAGGCCACGGCGGCGAGCACGACGGCGAAGTAGATCGGGATCTGCTGGGTTTCGAGTTGCTCTCTGGTCAAGGTCCGGCCTGTGCTTGAAGGGAGGAACGCAATCATAACCTGTGGGAGCGGGCGTGCCCGCGAACACCGGCGCAGCCGGTGCCATCCACCGTGTTGTCTTCTTCGCGGGCACGCCCGCTCCCACAGGATTCGCCACCTGAAAACGAAAAAGCCCGGCACGAGGCCGGGCTTTTTCCTGTCAGGCAATTGCCAATCAGTTGCCGTAAACCGGCAGCTTCTTGCAGATAGCCTTGACCTTCTCACGTACGGCGTCGATCACCGCTTCGTTGTTCAGGTCAGCCAGGATGTCGCAGATCCAGCCAGCCAGCTCGCGGCACTCGGCTTCCTTGAAACCACGGGTGGTAACGGCTGGGGTGCCGAAACGCAGGCCCGAGGTGACGAACGGAGAACGTGGGTCGTTCGGTACCGAGTTCTTGTTGACGGTGATGAAGGCTTTGCCCAGGGCGGCGTCAGCGTCCTTACCGGAGATTTCCTGCTTGATCAGCGACAGCAGGAACAGGTGGTTCTGGGTGCCACCGGAAACCACGTCGAAACCACGCTCGATGAACACGCTGGCCATGGCCTGGGCGTTCTTCACCACTTGCTGCTGGTAAGCCTTGAACTCAGGCTGCAGGGCTTCCTTGAAGCAGATGGCCTTGGCAGCGATGACGTGCTCCAGCGGGCCACCTTGGGCGCCCGGGAAGACGGCGGAGTTCAGCTTCTTCTCGATCTCTTCGTTCTTGCGAGCGAGGATCAGGCCACCGCGCGGGCCGCGCAGGGTCTTGTGGGTGGTGGTGGTGACCACGTCGGCGAACGGAACCGGGTTCGGGTACACGCCAGCGGCAACCAGGCCGGCAACGTGGGCCATGTCGACGAACAGGTAGGCACCGACCTTGTCGGCGATGGCACGGAAGCGGGCGAAGTCCAGCACCTGCGAGTAGGCCGAGAAACCGGCAACGATCATCTTCGGCTTGTGCTCGACAGCCAGGCGCTCGACTTCGTCGTAGTCGATCAGGCCGTTGCTGTCGATGCCGTACTGGATGGCGTTGTACAGCTTGCCCGAAGAGCTGACGGAAGCACCGTGGGTCAGGTGGCCACCGTGGGCCAGGCTCATGCCCAGGATGGTGTCACCGGCCGACAGCAGGGCCAGGTAGACGGCAGCGTTGGCCTGGGAGCCGGCGTGCGGCTGGACGTTGGCGTAGTCGGCGCCGAACAGCTCCTTGGCACGGTCGATGGCCAGTTGCTCGACGACGTCGACGTACTCGCAACCACCGTAGTAGCGCTTGCCCGGGTAGCCTTCGGCGTACTTGTTGGTCAGGACCGAGCCCTGGGCCTCCATGACTGCCGGGCTGGTGTAGTTTTCCGAAGCGATCAGCTCGATATGCTCTTCCTGGCGCAGAGCTTCTTGCTGCATGGCTTCGAAGAGCTCGGCGTCGTACTTGGCAATGGTCAAATCACGGCTGAACATGGCGGTCCTCAAGGATCGGGGTGAATTGGGGGGGCATTCTAACCGATTGATTGGCGGCTGGCATATGAAGTGGCATCAAGTCGCGGACCAATGGGCCTCATGTTGTATCCCGCGCCGTGTCTGGGCTGGGCGGGGATCGGAGTTGACTCGCAGGTCCGTTTTTATATCCGGCACTCAGCCGTAGCACCTTACCTGTGGGAGCACCGCTGGCAAGCGGTCAATGGAACATGAACAGGGTCTCGTTGGCGAACTGCGCCTCGAACTGATTCGCCGGCATTGGCCGCCCGAACAGGTAGCCCTGCACTTCGTCGCAACCATGCTCGCGCAGGAACTCCAGCTGCTCGTGGGTCTCCACCCCTTCGGCGATCACCGCCAGGTTGAGGCTGTGGGCCATGGCGATGATCGCCCGGGCAATCTGTGCATCCTGCTCGCCTTCAGGCAGGCCGTCGACGAAGGTGCGGTCGATCTTCAGCACGTCGATGGGGAACTGCTTGAGGTAGTTCAGCGATGAGTAACCGGTGCCGAAGTCGTCCACCGCGATGCTCAGGCCGAGATTTTTCAGGCTGGCGAGAATCTGCATGGCTTCATCCACTTCGCGCATCAGGATGCTTTCGGTCAGCTCCAGCTCCAGGCACGCCGGTGGCAGGCCGGTTTCTTCCAGGATGGTGGCGATGCGCGTGCCCAACTGGCCGTCGGAGAACTGCCGCGCCGAGATGTTCACCGACACCTTGGGCACGCGCACCTTGGCCTTGTGCCAGGCCTTGAGCTGGCGGCTGGCCTCGCGCAGCACCCAGTCGCCCACGTCCACCACCAGGCCCAGCTCTTCGATCACCGGGATGAAGTCGCCCGGCGGCACCAGGCCGCGGGTCGGGTGGCGCCAGCGCAGCAGGGCTTCGGCACCGGTCAGGCGCTTGCCGTCGCCGCTGAACTGCGGCTGGTAGTAGAGGATGAACTCGTTCTGCTCCATGGCATGGCGCAGGTCGCTTTCCAGCTCAAGGCGTTCCAGGGCACTGGCGTTCATCTCCGCCTGGTAGAACTGGAAGTTGTTCTTGCCGCGTTCCTTGGCATGGTACATGGCGGTGTCGGCGTTTTTCATCAGCTGGCTCAGCTCGCTGCCATCCTGCGGGCTGAGGGCGATGCCGATACTGGCGGTGACGAAGAACTCGCGGTTTTCCAGCACGAACGGCCGCACCAGGCTGCCAAGAATGTTTTCGGCCACATGGATGGCGCGGTTGAGTGCCATCTCGCGAGTGGCGCGCGGTTGCAGCAGCAGGGTGAACTCGTCGCCGCCCATGCGCGCCACGGTGTCGTCGTTATCCACACAGGCCAGCAGGCGCTGGGCCATGTCCTTGAGCATGCGGTCGCCGGCGGCGTGGCCGAGGGAGTCGTTGATCGGCTTGAAGCGGTCCAGGTCGAGGAACATCAGCACCACCCAGGCCTTTTGTCGCTCGGCCTGCTGCAAGGCGTTGTACAGGCGGTCCTGGAACAACGTACGGTTGGGCAGGTGGGTGAGGGCGTCGTAGTAGGCCAGGCGGTGGATGCGCTGTTCGCTGGCCTTGCGCTCGCTGATGTCGGTGAAGAAGCACACGTAGCTGGCCAGGTCGCCTTCGTCGTCCAGCACCGCGGTGATGCCGACCCAGGCCGGGTAGTGGTCGCCGTCGCGGCGCTTGAGCCACACCTCGCCCTCCCAGCTGCCGCGCTGGTGCAGCTGCTTGACCACATAGCGCAGGTGGCCCTCCTGCTGTTCGTCGACGGTGAGCAGGCCCGGCAACTGGTCGAGTACCTCGCTGACGGCGTAACCACTGACGCGGCTGAACGCTTCGTTGGCCTGGACGATATAGCCGGCCGGGTCGGTGATGAGGATCGCCGAGGTGGAGTGCTCGAATACCGTCGCGGCCATGCGCAGGTCTTTTTCGGCACGCCGTTGCTGGCTGATGTCGCGGCCCACCCCGAGCACGCCTTCGAAGCGCTCCTCATCGTCCCACACCAGTACCAGGCGCAGTTCGATGGGGATCTTGCGGCCATCGGCGCGCAGGCAGTCGAACAGGAACAACTGGGTCGGCAGCTGGCTGCGCAGCTGGGCCAGTTGGGCCGGGTCGCTCATGGCCTTGCTGACGCGCTCCATCAGGCTGTAGATGCCGGTGAGCTGGGCCGGGTTGGCGATGATCGACTGCCAGCCGTTGGCGAAGATCCAGTCGGCCTGGTAGCCCAGCACGCCCTGCACCGAGGGGCTGACGTAGTTGAGCTTGAGCAGGCTGTCGGTGGAGAAGATCACATCGCTGATGCTTTCGGCGAGCATGCGGTAGCGCTGCTCGCTGTCGCGCAGCGACTGGCTGGCCTCGATCTGCACCGTCACGTCCTTGCCCACGCCGATGATGCGCGTCACCAGGCCATCGGCGTCACGGGTCAGCACTTGTTCGCGGATGTCGTAGCAGCGCCAGCCGCCATCACGGTGGCGGAAGCGCAGCTGGCAGTGCAGCGGTTGGTCATGGCCGCTGTCGCGCTGTTGCTGGCGCAGTGCCTGGTAGTGCGCCGCGTCCTCGGGGTGCAGCAGCAGTTCCCAGAAGCGGTCGCCCATTTGCGCCAGCTCGGTACGGTCGTAGCCCAGGGTCTGGCCAAGGTGGCGGTTGCTGAAGATCATCCGCTGGTTGAGCACGTCCTGTACGTACAGCTGGTCGGGCACGGTGCGCACCACGTTCGACCAGAAGCTTTCGCGCTCCAGCAGCGACAGTTCCACCTGCTTGCGGCTGGTGATGTCGCTGATGCTGAGGATGACCGCCTGGTAATCACGGCGCTGCTGCGGCAGGCGGGCCATCAGCCACAGGTGCAGCTCGCCACCCAGCGGCGCCGGCAGGCGCACTTCCAGTTCCAGCAGCGGGCGTTGCTCGATCAGCGCGTCGATCAACTGCATGCCGACGCTGTCGCGGCCATCGCCAGTGCCGTCGATCAGGCGCTGCCAGGCACCTTCGTGGCAGTCGATGTTCAACAACTGGCGGGCCACCTGGTTGATTTCGGTGATCTTCAGCTCCAGCAGCAGCGAGCGGCGCAGGGTCGGGTCCAGGGCCAGGCTGTGCTTGAGCGCGGCAGGGTTGCGCAGGTGGTAGCGGTCGAGTTTGCCGGGCAGGCTGGACAGGTCGAGCACGCACAAGGCCACGCCGGTGCCTTCGAAGATTTCCTGGTAGCGCCGGCGGTCTTCCTGTAGCGCCCGTTGGCGGCGGCGCATGTTGATCAGGGCCAGCACCGGCAGCAGGGCGCAGAACAGCACCAGCAGGCATTTGCCGAGCAGCGCCGGCAGCAGTTTCTGCTGGGCCCGCTTGGCGTCGAACAGGCCGCGCAGCTGCCAGGTACTGTTGTCGATGAAGGCCAGCATCACGCTTTGCAGCGGTTCGTTGCTGGTATCGGCCGGCGCATGGCTTTGCAGTACCTCGCCGTTGCGGCTGTTTTCCAGCAGCCACAGCGGGTGGCCGGCATCATTCAGGTGAAGGGTGAGGGTGCGGTAGTAGTCCGGCGACAGGCGTAGCAGCCAGTACCCGCGGTCCTCTTCGGTGGCCTGACGTAGCAACAGGTAGAGGGTGCGGTTGTCGGCCGAATTGGTGAAGAAGTACGGGCGACCCTGGTTCAACCTGAATAGCTCGTCAAGCAACTGGCGGTCGGGGCTACCGTCCAGGCTGTCGGCCTGCACCTGCCCGGCAGCGTCCAGCCAGGCCATGCTCTGCAGGGCCGGCAGGCGCTTGCGCAGAGTGCCCAGCAGGCTGGGCAGGGCCTTGGGTGGCGGTGCCTTGAGGTAGGGTTGCATCACATTCATGGCCTGCTGGGCCTTGAACGCCATGTTCAGGCTCAGGTGGTCGGCCTGTTCGGCGGCGGCGTCCAGGCTCTGTTTGCGCAGGTCGGCCTGGGTATGGTTGAACTGGGCGAACAATTGCCACAGCAGCAGGCCCAGCAGGATCAGGGCCAGCAGCGCCAGCGCACCCTTGATCGACCCGCGCAGCGAAGCGACGGGCGCCTGTGGCGCGGAACGCAATGACGACGGATGTGTAAGATTGGTCAAGCGTTGATCCTGCGATTGGGCTGGCGATGGCAGGGATGGATCATGCACGGTATGCGCCGGTGTCTGGTTGCCAGACCGCGGTGGTGCACTATAAGGCCGGACACCTGAAACGGGCTAGCATGCCTAGGATTATGGCAAAGTGCCAGTCCGCTGGACCGGTGGTGCCTGCCCGGTGGTTCGGCAAGCCCCTGCAACCTGTGCGAGAATAGCGCCTGCTTCAAATGACAACGCATCGGAGATGTTCGGTTTTGGTTACTCACTTTTCCACCAATGGCCTCGATTCCGCCTGTGGGCGCAGCAGTCAGACCCTTGTCAGCACTGCCGTGACCGAGGACGTATCCTGCAAGTCTTGCCAGCGTTCGCTGAGCAAACCCGAGGCGGCAGCTGTCGCCAAGAGCAAGAGCCCATCGCTGGCTGAACTGCGCAAGACCGCCAAGGCGGCGGCAGAGCCGGCAGTTGCCGTGGCCGAGGTCAAGCCGGCGGCCAAGGTCGTCAGCAGTGTGCCTGCGGCCGCCAAACCGGCCAAAGCTGTCGAGCAGCAGCCTGCTCGTAGCGGTGGCTTCAGCGTGAAGTCCGCCTGGGCCGCGCGCCTGGCCGAGCAGGGCGACCGCTGCCGCTTGCCGCGGGGTACGGCCAAGCAGCGTCACGTCTGAGCCATCTTTGGCTGCTGTGCCGGCCCTTTCGCGGCTGAAGCCGCTCCCACAGGGATTATCACTGCCTACGAGCGCTGTGCAGTACCTGTGGGAGCGGCTTCAGCCGCGAAGAGGCCGGTCCAGGCAATAGATTCCCCCCGATCCCATCCCCACCATCCGCCCCTCCTATGCAACGCCGCGCGTTGGCGTAGAATGGTCGACTTTGTTCAATGACACCCCGTAAATACATCACCCTGGCCAGCGCGCCGGGGCGATCGTCGATGTCTTTACCTATCTGATTAGAGGGCTTGGTTTTGGCTCAATACGTCTACACCATGCATCGGCTGAGCAAGGTCGTGCCGCCGAAGCGGGAAATTCTCAAGAACATTTCCCTGTCGTTCTTCCCGGGCGCCAAGATCGGCGTGCTCGGCCTGAACGGCGCCGGTAAATCGACCCTGCTGCGGATCATGGCGGGCGTCGACAAGGAATTCGACGGCGAAGCCCGTCCGATGCCCGACATCAACGTTGGCTACCTGCCGCAGGAACCGCAACTGGACCCGAACAAGTCGGTGCGCGAAGTGGTCGAGGAAGCGGTCAGCGTGATCAAGGACGCCCAGGCGCGCCTGGACGAGGTCTACGCGGCCTACGCCGAACCGGATGCCGACTTCGACAAGCTGGCCGCCGAGCAGGCCAAGCTGGAAGCCATCCTGCAGGCCGCCGACGGCCATAACCTGGAGCGCCAGCTGGACGTGGCCGCCGACGCCCTGCGCCTGCCGGCCTGGGACGCGCGCATCGAGCACCTGTCCGGTGGCGAGAAGCGCCGCGTGGCCCTGTGCCGCCTGCTGCTGTCGGCCCCCGACATGCTGCTGCTGGACGAACCGACCAACCACCTGGATGCCGACTCGGTAGCCTGGCTGGAGCGCTTCCTGCACGACTTCCCGGGCACCGTGGTAGCGATTACCCACGACCGTTACTTCCTCGACAACGTCGCCGGTTGGATCCTGGAACTGGACCGCGGCGCCGGCATCCCGTACGAAGGCAACTACTCGGGCTGGCTGGAAGCCAAGTCCGAGCGCCTGGCGCAGGAATCCAAGCAGCAGAGCGCCCACGAGAAGGCCATGAAAGAGGAACTGGAGTGGGTGCGCAAAGGCGCCAAGGCCCGCCAGTCCAAGTCCAAGGCCCGTCTGCAGCGCTTTGAAGAAATGCAGTCGCAGGAATTCCAGAAGCGCAGCGAAACCAACGAAATCTACATCCCGGCCGGTCCGCGCCTGGGCGACAAGGTCATCGAGTTCAAGAACGTCACCAAGGGCTACGGCGACCGCGTGCTGATCGACAACCTGTCGTTCTCCATGCCGAAAGGCGCCATCGTCGGTGTGATCGGTGGTAACGGTGCCGGTAAGTCGACCCTGTTCCGCATGCTGATGGGCAAGGAGCAGCCGGACTCGGGCAGCATCGAGATCGGTGAAACCGTGCAGCTGGCCTGCGTCGACCAGAGCCGCGAGGACCTGGACGGTGGCAAGACCGTGTTCCAGCAGGTGTCCGACGGTTCCGACGTGATCCGCATCGGCAACTACGAGATCCCGTCGCGTACCTACGTGGGCCGCTTCAACTTCAAGGGTGGCGACCAGCAGAAGTTCGTCAAGGACCTGTCCGGTGGTGAGCGTGGCCGCCTGCACCTGGCCCTGACCCTGAAGGAGGGCGGTAACGTCCTGCTGCTCGACGAACCGTCCAACGACCTCGACGTCGAAACCCTGCGTTCGCTGGAAGAAGCCCTGCTGGACTTCCCGGGCGCGGCAATCGTGATCTCCCACGACCGTTGGTTCCTGGACCGTGTGGCTACCCACATCCTGGCGTACGAAGACGACTCGAACGTGGTGTTCTTCGAGGGTAACTACACCGAGTACGAAGCCGACCGCAAGAAGCGCCTGGGCGATGCTGCTGCCCAGCCGCACCGTGTACGGCACAAGAAGCTGGCCCAGTAAGCCGGTGTTCTGATGCACAAGAATGGGGCCCTATGCGGCCCCATTTTTGTGCCTGCTGGAAAGCGGCGTTGGCTTCTTCGCGGGTAAACCCGCTCCCACAGGGATACCTATAGCTCTCGGGCTTGCGCAGCTCCTCTGTGGGAGCGGGTTTACCCGCGAAGAAGCCAACACTGATTGCAAATTTGTATACAGTTATAGAAAACGCACCAAATAATTTCAAAAAAACGACATTGCGCCCTGTTCTAGTGCGATTGCTTCTTGGTACATTCCTGAAAAAAACCAATAAGTCCAATCCTCTTGGTGAGATGTCTACCATGATCGAATCTGTCGACAATTTCCTCGCGCGCCTGAAGCAACGCGACCCGGGCCAACCTGAATTCCACCAGGCGGTGGAAGAAGTGCTGCGCAGCCTGTGGCCGTTCCTCGAGGCCAACCCGCATTACCTGCAGGCCGGCATTCTGGAGCGCATGGTCGAGCCCGAGCGTGCCGTGCTGTTCCGTGTGTCCTGGGTCGATGACCAGGGCAAGGTGCAGGTCAACCGCGGCTACCGCATCCAGATGAGCAGCGCCATCGGCCCTTACAAGGGTGGCCTGCGCTTCCACCCGTCGGTCAACCTGGGCGTGCTCAAGTTCCTGGCCTTCGAGCAGGTGTTCAAGAACTCCCTCACCTCGCTGCCCATGGGCGGCGGCAAAGGCGGCTCGGACTTCGACCCCAAAGGCAAGAGCGACGCCGAAGTCATGCGCTTCTGCCAGGCGTTCATGAGCGAGCTGTACCGCCACATCGGCGCTGACCTGGACGTCCCTGCCGGCGACATCGGCGTGGGTGCCCGCGAAATCGGCTTCATGTTTGGCCAGTACAAGCGCCTGGCCAACCAGTTCACCTCGGTGCTGACCGGCAAGGGTATGACATACGGCGGCAGCCTGATCCGCCCGGAGGCCACCGGCTACGGCTGCGTGTACTTCGCCGAAGAAATGCTCAAGCGCCAGGACAAGCGTATCGATGGCTGCCGCGTGGCGATTTCCGGCTCGGGTAACGTGGCCCAGTATGCCGCGCGCAAGGTCATGGACCTGGGTGGCAAGGTGATTTCGCTGTCCGACTCCGAAGGCACCCTGTACGCCGAAGCCGGCCTGACCGATGCCCAGTGGGATGCGGTGATGGCGCTGAAGAACGTCAAGCGTGGCCGCATCAGCGAACTGGCCGCGCAGTTCGGCCTGGAGTTCCGCAAGGGCCAGACCCCGTGGAGCCTGCCGTGCGACATCGCCCTGCCGTGTGCCACGCAGAACGAGCTAGGCGCCGAAGACGCCCGCACCTTGCTGCGTAATGGCTGCATCTGCGTGGCCGAGGGCGCCAACATGCCGACCACCCTGGAGGCTGTGGACATCTTCCTGGAAGCCGGCATCCTGTATGCCCCGGGCAAGGCCTCCAACGCCGGCGGCGTGGCCGTGTCGGGCCTGGAGATGTCGCAGAACGCCATGCGCCTGCTGTGGACTGCCGGTGAGGTGGACAGCAAGCTGCACCACATCATGCAGTCGATTCACCATGCTTGCGTGCATTACGGTGAAGAGGCGGATGGCAGCATCAACTACGTCAAAGGTGCGAACATCGCGGGCTTCGTGAAAGTGGCTGATGCGATGCTGGCTCAAGGCGTCGTTTGATCTGAGGCCGTTGGGGCCGCTTTGCGGCCCTTTCGCGACACAAGGCCGCTCCCACAGGGAAATGCGTACTCCTGTGGGAGCGGCCTTGTGTCGCGATGGGCTGCAAAGCAGCCCCCAGGTCCCTCAATCTTCACCAAAAACCTCAACCACTTCGATGACCTGCTCCCCCACCGGCCGCCGCCAGACCACCTCATCCCCAGGCCCCGCCCCGAGCAAAGCCCGCCCCAGCGGCGACCCCCAATTGATCAACCCCCGCCCGGCATCTGCCTCATCCTCGCCCACCAGCCGCACCACATGTTCCTGGTCCTGCGCATCGACAAACCGCACCCGGCTGCCAATCTGCACCTTGCTGCGCGACGTCGCTGCCGGCACCACCTGGGCGCTCTGCACCCGCGCGCTGAAGTAACGCAGGTCCCGTTCGGTATCCGCCAGCCGTTGCTTGTCGCCACGTTCGCCCTGTGCCTGCAGTTCGCCGCGCAGGGCATTCAGCTCGGCCACGCGTGCCTGCAGCTGGCGCAGGCCACTGGCGGTGACGTAGTTGGGTTGTTCGCTGACCCGTCGCTCAACCGGCTGGTCAGCCTGGGCGGCGGCCTGGTCTTCGTTGACGAATGCTCGGCTCATGCGTGGCCTCCTTGTGCAGGAGACCATCATCGCAGGCCGCCAGTTTCAAGAGATGTCCGTTTACGACTCAGTTGTGACGATAGGCGCGTGCGGCGTCGCGGTCCTTTTCCTGCTCCCAGTCGCGCTCGCGCTGGTCCCAGAAGCGTTCGTGGTACTGGCGCTGTTCTTCGCTGTCCTGCATGGCGTGGCACTGGCGAAAGCCGTCGTCCCAGCCGCTTTCGTACTGACGCTCGTGCAGGTAGCGCGGCACGTCCTTGCGAAAGCCGCCAACCATCAGCCCGGCTGCCTGGCGGCCGCTGCTGCAGCCGTCCTGGAAGCCATCGGCGTAGGCAGGGGGATAACCTTGGTTGACCATTTGCTCGTGGGTGGTTTCGCAACCCGACAGCAACAACGCCATGCACACGCCGAACCAGTACCGCGACATAACCACAAAACCCTCCGGTTGATACTGGAAAGTCTAGGTGGCGATTTGTCGGGGAGCCGTCAAAACAGTGTCAAAGAGTTGGTTGGTTCACATTGCTCTGCTGACCTCACTGGCCCATTCGCGGGCGCGCCCGCTCCCACAGGATCACCAAAGGATTCGAGGCCTGTGCAGTACCTGTGGGAGCGGGCATGCCCGCGAAAGGCCGCAAAGCGGCCTCAGTAGTGGTACCACTTCAACTCAAGCATCACCTCGTTCTGCGCCGTAGCCAGCTGGCTGAACTCCCGCGAAGCACTCAGCCGCACCCCCAGGTTCTGGCTGATCTCCCACTGCTGGTTCAAGCTCACACTGCGCCGCACTTCGCCATTGGTGAAATAATCGCCCTTGGCCTCCAGTGTCATGTTGCCCAGCCCGTTGCGCCACAGCAGCCCGCCATTGAAGCCTGCCGCCGGGGCAATGAACTGGGCAAAATCATTGTGGTGCTCGACCCGCACCGTGCCCAGGGCAAAGCCCAGCAACCCGTCGGCCAGTTGCCAGGTGCCGCCGGCCCCGCCGTTCACATGGCTCACCAGCACCTCGTCATCATGCTTGCCCGGCACCCGCTCCAGCCCGCCGGCCACCTGCCACGACCAGGGCTTGAGCAGTTCGTTGCGCGGCGTCAGCGAGCGGATGGTGGCCAGGTCCAGGCGTTGTACCTGCCAGTCGTTACCCTCGTACTGGCGCAGCTTCAGCTGCAGGATCTCGATCTGCGCCCCCAGCGGGAAGCCATAGGCGTTGTCATTCAGGTCGTGATAGGCCATGCGCAGGCCGTACTCGGCGTAGGCGCGGTCTTCGCGGGTGCCCACGCCCAGCTGCCAGGTGCGCGAGTCGTGGCCGTCCTCGGGCAGGCCCGGGCGCTCGATCTGCAGGGGCGGCGGTGGGTTGCTGTTGATCGCTCGCAGCAGTTCGAAGCTGCGCTTGGCCTGCCCAGGGTCGCGCGCCTGGCCATTGGCGCGGTAACGCTCCAGGCGGTACGCGGCATCCTGCACCAGCGCCTGGCGCTCGCGGGGGAGGGCCTTGAATTCAGGGCTCTGCAGTTGTGCGGTGTCGGCGCTTACCGCCAGCACCTGGCGCTTTTCGCCGTGATCGAGTGGCTCGGCCCGGGCCAGCAGCTCACGTTCGCGCGAGGGGCGGTACGTCTCGCTGGCGACCATGCCGGACTGTTTCACGGCCTTCACCGTGTCGGTCGGGATGGCGGTCAGCGGGAACTGCGAGGTCAGGTCCAGGCTCGGCCGGGCCACCTGCAGCAGCTCCAGCAGGCGATACGAGCAGTTTTCGTCGAAGAAGAAGTAGTCGAACTGGATCTGCTTCAACTCCCACACATGCTCGACCATGCGCCCGGTTTCTTCCGGGGTCAGGTCCAGCTGGTACTCCCACAGGTCGCGGTTTTCCAGGCTGCGGTATTCGGACAGTTTTTCCTGGTAGGGCATCAGCGCGAACAGGCCCGGGTAGCCACCCATCAGGCCCTTCCAGGCGTACAGGATGCTGTTGTCGCTGCCTTCGATATAGGCGCCGAAGTTGATCGCGTAGCTCAGCAACGTGGTGTCGTCGCTGCGGGTATTGGACTGGTCGATGCGCAGCAGGGTGTGGCCGAACATCGATGACGGGCTGTTCAGGTAGGCCGCCGGGAAGATCAGCGCCGCACTGTGCGGGTCGATCGACTGGTACCAGGTGGCGAACTCCTGGCAGTCCGGTTGCGGCAAATCGCGCAGGTCGAGCTGTTCGCGCAGCCAGCGGGTGCGCGCCGGGAACACGCACTGGGCGTGCTTGTCGCCGAGGTTGGCCGGGGCGTACAGCGCTTCGACCGTGGCTTGCAGCTCCTGGTCGGGGTGGTGCGCGCCGTCCTTGGCGAGGAAGAACGCATCATCGTCCACATAGCTGCGCCAGCCGCCCAGCTTGGCGGTTTCGTAATGGCCCAGGGCAATCCAGTAAGGGGTGTTGGCCAGTTGCTGGACACGGCCTTGGTCCAGCGCGGGCGCGGCATGAACAGGGGCGCAGGCACACAGCGCCAGGGATATGAAGCGTTTGAGCATATCGGGCAACTACTTCTTGACGATGCCGAAAAAAAGGCGAAACCCGCCCCGGAGCCGGGGCGGGAGCAACCGCACTTAGGCCTCGGTAGCGTATTTGGCCAGGCGTGGGTCGTTCTTCAGAACGGCCAGGGTGTTGCTGTGGACCGTTTCGGCAGTGACGTCGGCACTGCTGAAGATCTGGTTGAAGTGCTGGTGGGTGACCGATGCGAAGTAGCCGCGGTCTTCCGGGGCCACGCCGAGAACCACGGCATAGGTGGTCAGTGCTTCGCCCTGGCCCATGGCCATGTCTTCGGACAGTTCATTCATCATGCCGTTCATGGCGAACCAGGACTTGCCGCCATAGGTCAGCGACGCCTTGGTCGAGCAGCCGTTGGTGCCCGAAGTCATGCCGAAGGTGGCGTTACCGGAGGTGCCGTTGGTGGTGGAAGCCAGGAAGTGTGCCGGCGTGCCGCGCTGGCCTTCGAACAGCATGTTGCCCCAGCCGCAGTTCGGGCCGCCTGGCGCTTCGGCCATTGCATTGAGTGAGGCCACGGTGAACAGAGTACCCAGAAGAATCCGTTTCATAGCATTTGTTCTCTATTTGACTTAACCAAGGGTCAGGGTTTCTGGCAACTCGGTTGCCAGGTCGGGAAAGCGTTTCACCCACCCGCGCAGCTTGGAGTTTAGGCACGATCTAAGAGTTGCGTTGTTGATTGCGAAAAATTTGCTGTTACATGTCCCGCTCAGGCTGCGACATAAAGTCTTGTGGAGCCTTGCAAGGCGCGCGCGGGCAGCGCCAGAATGCTGCGTATCTGCCCCGCCGAAGTAAGGAAACCCAATGCCCGATCCTGTCGCTGCGCGCCTGCGTCTCGCGCCTGAAGCCCTGACCCGGCGTTTCTCCCCCGAGCAGTTTGCTTTTACCCATACCGACGATCTGGAGCCGTTTCGCGGAGTCCTGGGCCAGGAGCGTGCTGTCGAGGCCCTGCAGTTTGGCGTGGCCATGCCGCGCCCCGGTTACAACGTGTACGTGATGGGCGAGCCTGGCACCGGCCGCTTCTCGTTCGTCAAGCGCTACCTCAAGGCCGAGGGCAAGCGCCAGCAGACCCCGGCCGACTGGCTCTACGTCAACCACTTCGATGACACCCGCGAGCCCCGCGCGCTGGAATTGCCGTCTGGCAGCGCCGGGGCGTTCATCGCCGACATGAACGGGCTGATCGACAACCTGTTGTCGACCTTCCCGGCGGTGTTCGAGCATCCGTCGTACCAGCAGAAAAAGGGCGCTATCGACCGCGCCTTCAACCAGCGTTACGACCGCGCCCTGGATGTGATCGAGCGCGCCTCGCTGGAAAAGGACGTGGCCCTGTACCGCGACGCCAGCAACGTTGCCTTCACCCCGATGGCCGACGGCAAGGCGCTGGATGAAGCCGAATTCGCCCAGTTGCCGGAAGAGGTGCGCGAGCAGTTCCACGAGGATATCGCCCTGCTCGAGGAGCGCCTGAACGAAGAGCTGGCCAGCCTGCCGCAATGGAAACGCGAGTCGAACAACCAGCTGCGCCAACTCAACGAAGAAACCATCACCCTGGCCCTGCAGCCTTTGCTGGCGCCACTGTCGGAAAAGTACGCCGAGAACGCTGCGGTCTGTGCCTACCTGCAGTCGGTGCAGCTGAACCTGCTGCGTACCGTGGTCGAGCAACTGGTCGACGACAGCAAGACCGACGCCGCCGCGCGCAAGCTGCTGGAAGAGCAGTACGCCCCAAGCCTTGTGGTCGGCCACCACGCCGACGGCGGTGCGCCGGTGGTGTTCGAGCCGCACCCGACCTACGACAACCTGTTTGGCCGTATCGAATACAGCACCGACCAGGGCGCGCTGTACACCTCGTACCGCCAGCTGCGCCCGGGTGCGCTGCACCGGGCCAACGGCGGCTTCCTGATTCTGGAAGCCGAGAAGATGCTGGGCGAGCCGTTCGTATGGGACGCGCTCAAGCGTGCGCTGCAGTCGCGCAAGTTGAAGATGGAATCGCCACTGGGCGAGCTGGGCCGGGTGGCCACCGTCAGCCTGACGCCGCAGATGATCCCGCTGAACATCAAGCTGGTCATCATCGGTTCGCGCCAGCTGTACTACGCGCTGCAGGACCACGACCCGGACTTCCAGGAGATGTTCCGGGTACTGGTGGACTTCGACGAAGACATGCCCATGGTCGACGAGAACCTGGAGCAGTTTGCCCAGCTGTTGCGCACCCGTACCAACGAAGAGGGCATGGCGCCACTGACCAGTGACGCGGTGGCGCGCCTGGCCACCTACAGCGCCCGTCTGGCAGAAAACCAGTCGCGTCTGTCGGCCCGTATCGGCGACCTGTTCCAACTGGTCAGCGAAGCCGATTTCATCCGCCAGCTGGCCAGTGACGAAATGACCGACGCCGGGCACATCGAGCGTGCGCTCAAGGCCAAGGCCACCCGCACCGGGCGTGTTTCGCAGCGGGTGCTGGACGACATGCTCGCCGGCATCATCCTGATCGACACCGAAGGCGCGGCCATCGGCAAGTGCAACGGCCTGACCGTGCTGGAAGTGGGGGATTCGGCGTTCGGCATGCCGGCGCGTATCTCCGCCACCGTGTACCCGGGCGGCAGCGGTATCGTCGACATCGAGCGTGAGGTCAACCTCGGCCAGCCGATCCACTCCAAGGGCGTGATGATCCTCACCGGTTACCTGGGCAGCCGCTATGCCCAGGAGTTCCCGCTGGCGATCTCGGCGAGCATCGCTCTGGAGCAATCCTACGGCTATGTGGACGGTGACAGCGCCTCGCTGGGCGAGGCCTGCACGCTGATCTCGGCCTTGTCGCGCACGCCGCTCAAGCAGTGCTTCGCCATTACCGGCTCGATCAACCAGTTTGGTGAAGTGCAGGCAGTGGGCGGGGTCAACGAGAAGATCGAGGGCTTCTTCCGTCTGTGCGAGGCGCGTGGCCTGACCGGTGAGCAGGGGGTGATCATCCCGCGTGCCAACGTTGCCACGCTGATGCTCGACGAGCGCGTGCTGCAGGCGGTGGAGAACGGCATGTTCCACGTGTATGCGGTCAGCCAGGCCGACGAGGCGTTGAGCCTGCTGGTGGGCGAGGAGGCCGGGGTGCTGGATGACAAGGGCCAGTTCACTGAAGGCAGCGTCAACGCTCGGGTGGTGGAGCGCCTGCGTGAGATCGCCGAGATGATCAGTGAGGAAGAAGTCGAGAAGGCGGAGAAGGAACGCCTGGAAGAGGTGATTGCCCAGGCCAAGCCGGCCTGAGTCAAGAAACCGGCGCTGGCGGCGATGTGCTACCGTTCAGCGCCGGTTTTCCATCTTTCGGTACTGTTCTTCTATGCTGGAACTTAAGGACGGTATTAGCGTTCAGGATGGAAACAGCCTGAGGTCCAGGCTGAACAAGGCTTATTGGAGGGGGCGCGGCCATGCGCAATCTCAGCCTCACACGCCAGTGCCTGGGCCTGGTGACCCGCATCGAATGCAGCATCCGTCCGCTGGCCGGGGACAACGGCATGTGGACGCTGCTGTTCGCCGCCGGCATGGCCGGTGAACAACCCTCCGCCATCAAGGCCCAAGGGCCGTTCCATGGGCCGCTGGTGGCCGAATCGGTGCTCAATGCCATTGTCGACAGCCTGACCTTGCATGGGTATCAGGTGGCCGAGGATCCGCAGATCTGGTGTTTGCATCTGCAGGCGCAGTTGCGGCGGATCAATGGCGAGCGGTGCCGGAACCTGGGGGATTACCAGTTTCATCCTGAGACTTGATTGAGGCCGGGGGCCGCTTTGCGGCCCATCGCGACACAAGGCCGCTCCCACAGGCACAGCATCGCCCTTGAGGACTGCGCTGTACTGGTGGGAGCGGCCTAGTGTCGCGATGGGCTGCATGGCAGCCCCCGGGCTTTTGCTGTAACAGGTGGCTGGCTATACTCGCCGTCGCTTTTTTAGTCACCTGATGAGTCCCAATCCTCCATGGAACGTATCCTCGAAAACGCGATGTATGCCTCTCGCTGGCTGCTCGCCCCCATCTACTTCGGCCTGTCCCTCGGCCTGCTGGCCCTGGCGCTCAAGTTCTTCCAGGAAGTGGTCCACGTCCTGCCCAACGTCTTCGCCCTGAGCGAAGCCGACCTGATCCTGGTGATCCTGTCGCTGATCGACATGTCGCTGGTGGGTGGCCTGCTGGTGATGGTGATGATCTCGGGCTACGAGAACTTCGTCTCGCAACTGGACATCGACGAAAGCAAGGAAAAGCTCAACTGGCTGGGCAAGATGGATTCTTCGTCGCTGAAGATGAAGGTTGCCGCGTCGATCGTGGCCATTTCGTCCATCCACCTGCTGCGGGTGTTCATGGACGCGCAGAACATCTCCACCGATTACCTGATGTGGTACGTGATCATCCACATGACCTTCGTGGTCTCGGCATTCTGCATGGGTTACCTGGACAAGCTGACCAAGCACTGAGCCTGACTGGCCTCTTCGCAATCCCTGTGGGAGCGGGCAAGCCCGCGAAGAGGCCAGCACGTTCCAACTGACGAGCGGCGTCAGTCATGCCTTGTGCATTCTCCCTTTCTGTAGAAAAAATGAGCTCTCATGCGTGGTTCCCATCGCGAGGTGCTCTCATGAACCTGCATCAGCTCAATACCGAGGCCAGGGCTGGCCATGTCGACGAACTGAACCTGATCGCCATCGAAGGCGGTGACTACCTGCTCGAGGCCCGGATCAAAGGCCACCCCCACCCCCTGTCAGACACCCGTGGTGAACGCTTGCGCGTGCATTCGGTGGAGGATGCGCGCAAGTTGCTGCAAACCATCCCCATGGTTTCGATGAACCTGGTGCACTGGTCGGTGCAGGACGAAATGTGCGGTATGGGCACGCACCCGGAAGAAGACTTGAAGGTGCCGATTTCCCAGCGCTCGGCCTGGTAGCTGCTCGCAGCGCCCCAGTGTGCTAGGCTGCTCGCCCTTTTCATCAAGGGCGCGGCTTCACTGCGCCCTGCAGTGGAGCACGACAATGTCCGAACTCAACCTGTCCACCGACGAAACTCGCGTCAGCTACGGCATCGGCCGTCAGCTGGGCGGCCAGCTGCGCGACAACCCGCCACCAGGCGTCAGCCTGGAAGCCATCCTGGCCGGCCTGACCGACGCCTTCAACGGCGCCGACAGCCGCGTCAGCGAAGCCGACCTGTCGGCCAGCTTCAAGGTCATCCGCGACGTGATGCAAGCCGAAGCGGCTGCCAAGGCTGAAGCAGCAGCTGCTGCTGGCAAGGCATTCCTGGTCGAGAACGCCAAGCGTGACGGCATCACCACCCTGGCCTCGGGCCTGCAGTTCGAAGTGCTGACCGCCGGCGAAGGCGCCAAGCCGACCCGCGAAGACAACGTGCGCACGCACTACCACGGCACCCTGATCGATGGCACGGTGTTCGACAGCTCCTACGACCGTGGTCAGCCTGCTGAATTCCCGGTGGGTGGTGTGATCGCTGGCTGGACCGAAGCCCTGCAGCTGATGAACGCTGGCAGCAAGTGGCGCCTGTACGTGCCGAGCGAGCTGGCCTACGGCGCCCAAGGCGTTGGCAGCATCCCGCCGCACAGCGTGCTGGTATTCGACGTCGAGCTGCTCGACGTTCTGTAATACCCTCGGGGCCGCTTTGCGGCCCATTCGCGGGTGAACCCGCCCCCACAGGGACCTCACAATGCTTCAGAGCTGTGGGGCCCCTGTGGGAGCGGGTTCACCCGCGCAGAGGCCGGCCCTGCCAGCCTCAGTTCCAGTCCGTTCCCCCGGGGCGCAAGGCCCGCGCATAGCAGAACAGAAACAGATTGCGCACCAGCTCCTTGAGCACCCCCGGCTCACTCGAATTCAGCCCGCTCATGTCCAGGTCGCCCTGGTCACGCAGCTCGTCGAGCGCGTCTTCTTCAAGCACCGCGCACACTTCGCCGGTTTCCCGATGAAGAATGCGCAGATAGGGGTGAGGGCGGTCCAGCCAGGCGTCGATCAGATAAGTCATGGCTATTCTCCTTGGATAGCGGTTCCAATGAGAATAATTCTTATTATCTAAATAGCAAGCGCCAATTGGCGGTATTCGCGTTATCAGACTTTACGCACGAACTCGGACTTCAGCTTCATGGCGCCGATGCCGTCGATCTTGCAGTCGATGTCGTGGTCGCCATCGCACAGGCGGATGTTCTTGACCTTGGTGCCGACCTTGACCACCAGGGAGGAGCCTTTGACCTTGAGGTCCTTGATCACGGTGACAGTGTCGCCGTCCTGCAGGATGTTGCCGACCGAGTCCTTCTTCACCACCTCGTCGCTGGCCGCTTCGGCGTCGCCGCTGGCCGACCACTCGTGGGCGCATTCAGGGCAGATCAGCTGAGTGCCATCCTCATAGGTGTATTCAGAGTTGCATTTCGGGCAGGGTGGCAGAGTGCTCACTTCGGTTCCTCAAACAAACAGACGGTTGAAAGCCCACATTGTAAGAGGTATTTCTGATGAAGTGATTATGTCCGGACAAATGCTTCGCGGGTAAACCCGCTCCCCCAGGTACAACATAGGCCCGGAGGCCTGTGATATCCCTGTGGGAGCGGGTTTACCCGCGAATGAAGGCGACTCGATCTGTCAGTGAGTACGCGCCACAGCAAACTCGCTCAGCTCGACCAGTGCATCACGGTATTCGCTGGCCGGCAGCACTTCCAGGCACTGGATGGCACGCTTCACATAGTCACGCGCCAGCTCCGCCGTGTAGTTCAGCGCACCCGACTCTTCGACCGCCACGCGAATCTGCTCCAGGTCCTCCAGGCCACCCTTCTGGATCGCCTGGCGTACCAGTGCAGCCTGTTCGGCGGTGCCTTCGCGCATGGTGTAGATCAGCGGCAGGGTGGGTTTGCCTTCGGCCAGGTCGTCACCGACGTTCTTGCCCAGGGTCTGCGAGTCGCCCTTGTAGTCCAGCAGGTCGTCGACCAGCTGGAACGCCACGCCCAGGTGATCACCGAAGGTACGCAGGGCCTCGCGCTGTTCGTCGCTGGCTTCGGCCAGCGCGGCGGCGCTGTGGGTCGAGGCTTCGAACAGCATCGCGGTCTTGCCGCGAATGACCTCCATATAGACTTCCTCGGTGGTGCTGGCGTCGCGTACCCGCGACAGCTGCAGCACTTCACCTTCGGCAATCACACGGGTGGCCTTGGACAGGATCTGCATGACCGGCATCGAGCCCAGTTCGACCATCATCTCGAACGAGCGCGAATAGAGGAAGTCGCCCACCAGCACGCTCGGCGCGTTGCCCCACAGGGCATTGGCGGTGGAGCGGCCGCGGCGCATGCCGGACATGTCGACCACGTCGTCGTGCAGCAGGGTGGCGGTGTGCAGGAATTCGATGGTGGCAGCCAGCAGGCGCAGGTCGTCGCCCTCGCGGCCCAGGGCCTTGCCACACAGCAGCACCAGCAGGGGGCGCAGGCGTTTGCCACCGGCGGACGTGATATAGTCGCCGATCTTCGATACCAGCGGCACGCGCGAGGTCAGCTGCTTCTTGATGATCTCGTCGACGGCGCTGAAATCATCAGCCACCGCACGGTAGAAGGTTTGGGGTTGCATCGGCTGCTCCAGTGAGGTTGCGCGGCATGCTAGGTCGCGGGTCCCGGTGTGTCAAGGCGCGGTACCCGTGCGCCGGGGGCGGTACTTGCAAGCAAAACCGCGGTTGCGTACAATCGCGCACCCTAACTTCCTGGGCAGCACCTGCCTTACGCAATTGCGCCGGGCCGTTCCAGCCCTGTGCAGCCATGCCAGCCAATACTCATCATATAAAGCGCTGGGTGAGCAGGATTATCGGAGAAATACCATGTCTTACGCAGTAATCGTTACCGGCGGCAAGCAGTACAAAGTCGCTGAAGGTGAATTCCTCAAGATCGAAAAACTGGAAGTCGCCACTGGCGAATCCGTGACCTTCGATCGCGTCCTGCTGGTCGCCAACGGTGAAGAAGTCACCATCGGTGCTCCAGTTGTTGCTGGCGCTAAAGTAGTGGCCGAAGTCGTTTCGCAAGGCCGCCACGACAAGGTTCGCATCATCAAGTTCCGTCGTCGTAAGCACCACATGAAGCGTATGGGCCACCGCCAGTGGTTCACCGAGATCAAAATCACCGGTATCCAGGCTTAATCCCCTAGATCCCCTGAATTTATTTGGAGAATTGAACCATGGCTCACAAGAAGGCTGGTGGTAGTACTCGTAACGGTCGCGACTCAGAATCGAAACGCCTTGGCGTGAAGATGTATGGCGGCCAGGCTATCAAGCCAGGCAACATCATCGTCCGTCAGCGCGGCACCGAATTCCACGCTGGCTACGGTGTTGGCATGGGCAAGGATCACACCTTGTTCGCCAAGATCGAAGGCGTGATCAAGTTCGAGAAAAAAGGCGAGTTCATGCGCCGTTACGTGAGCATCGTCGCCGCTTAATCGCGACGTCGCTCCAGAAGCCCCGTCATGCGACGGGGCTTTTTCGTTTGTGGTGAGCCTCTTGCAAAGCTGTTTGTATGGGCTGCCGGCGTGGGTTTCTACGGTCGTACGGGGCCGCCGCGCTCAGTTTTGCAAGAGCCTCAGGTTTTTCAGGTATTCAACTCGCCAGCAGGCGAGAGGCGGTTTTGAATGAAGTTTGTTGACGAAGTATCCATTCGGGTCAAGGCCGGTGATGGTGGCAACGGTTGCATGAGCTTCCGTCGCGAGAAGTTCATCGAGAACGGTGGCCCTAACGGTGGTGACGGTGGCGATGGTGGCTCGGTGTACATGGTCGCCGACGAAAACCTCAACACCCTGGTCGACTATCGCTACACCCGTCACCACGAGGCCCAGCGTGGCGCCAACGGTGGCAGCACCGACTGCACCGGCAAGAAAGGCGACGACCTGTTCCTGCGCGTGCCGGTCGGCACCACCGTGATCGACGCTTCCACCCAGGAAGTGATCGGTGACCTGGTCACCCCGGGCCAGAAGCTGATGGTCGCCCAGGGCGGCTGGCACGGTCTGGGCAACACCCGTTTCAAGTCCAGCACCAACCGTGCGCCGCGCCAGACCACCCCTGGCAAGCCGGGTGAGCAGCGCGACCTGAAGATGGAAATGAAAGTGCTGGCCGACGTCGGCCTGCTGGGCCTGCCGAATGCCGGCAAGAGCACCTTCATCCGCTCGGTTTCGGCCGCCAAGCCGAAAGTGGCCGACTACCCGTTCACCACCCTGGTGCCGAACCTGGGCGTGGTCAGCGTCGACCGCTGGAAGAGCTTCGTCATCGCCGACATCCCTGGCCTGATCGAAGGTGCTTCCGAAGGTGCCGGCCTGGGTATCCGCTTCCTCAAGCACCTGGCGCGCACCCGCGTGCTGCTGCATCTGGTGGACATGGCGCCGCTGGACGAAAGCAGCCCGGCCGATGCCGCCGAAGTCATCGTCAATGAGCTGACCCGCTTCAGCCCGTCGCTGGCCGAGCGTGAGCGCTGGCTGGTGCTGAACAAGGCCGACATGGTCATGGAAGACGAGCGCGACGAGCGGGTCAAGGAAGTGGTCGAGCGCCTGCAGTGGGAGGGCCCGGTGTACGTGATCTCGGCCATCTCCAAACAGGGTACCGAAAAGCTCAGCCACGACCTGATGCGCTACCTCGAAGACCGCGCCGACCGCCTGGCCAACGACCCGGCCTATGCCGAAGAGCTGGCTGACCTCGACCAGCGCATCGAAGACGAAGCCCGTGCCCAGCTGCAGGCCCTGGACGACGCCCGTACCCTGCGTCGCACCGGCGTCAAGAGCGTGCACGACATCGGCGATGATGACGGTTGGGACGATGATTTCGAGGACGACGAAGACGGCCCGGAAATCATTTACGTGCGCGACTGACCGGTTGCAGTACACTAAACGCCGCTCCTTGGAGCGGCGTTTTTGTATCCACGGTATCTACAGATTCGACATAGGTTGGAAGAAGATGCGAAGCAAGGTGACGGGCGCCAAGCGCTGGGTCGTGAAGATTGGCAGTGCTCTGCTGACCGCCGATGGCAAAGGCCTCGACCGCGGTGCCATGGCCGTTTGGGTCGAGCAGATGGTCGCGCTGCGTGAGGCAGGCGTGGAGTTGGTACTGGTCTCCTCCGGGGCCGTGGCTGCCGGCATGAGCCAGCTTGGCTGGACCTCGCGACCGAGTGCGATGAACGAGCTGCAGGCCGCTGCCTCGATCGGCCAGATGCGCCTGGTGCAGGCCTGGGAGTCGAGCTTCGGCGAGCACGGCAAGCACACCGCGCAGATCCTGCTGACCCATGACGACCTGTCCGACCGCAAGCGTTACCTGAACGCACGCAGCACCCTGCGCACGCTGGTCGACCTGGGCGTGGTGCCGGTAATCAACGAGAACGATACCGTGGTCACCGACGAGATCCGCTTCGGCGACAACGACACCCTGGCGGCGCTGGTGGCCAACCTGGTCGAGGCTGACCTGTTGGTGATCCTCACCGACCGCGATGGCATGTTCGATGCCGACCCGCGCAACAACCCCGACGCCCAGCTGATCTACGAGGCCCGCGCCGACGACCCGGCACTGGACGCCGTGGCCGGCGGTACCGGTGGCGCCCTGGGTCGTGGCGGCATGCAGACCAAGCTGCGCGCCGCGCGCCTGGCCGCCCGTTCCGGTGCCCACACCATCATCATCGGTGGCCGCATCGAGCGCGTGCTGGATCGCCTCAAGGCCGGCGAACGCCTGGGGACCTTGTTGTCGCCCGAGCGCGGCATGCTTGCCGCGCGCAAGCAGTGGCTGGCTGGCCACCTGCAGACCCGTGGCACCCTGGTGCTGGATGCCGGTGCCGTGCAGGCGCTGCGCCAGGCCAACAAGAGCCTGTTGCCGGTTGGCGTGAAGACCGTACAGGGCAGCTTCCGTCGTGGCGAGATGGTGGTGTGCGTCGGCCCGGACGGTGTTGAAGTGGCCCGTGGCCTGGCCAACTACAGCGCGCTGGAAGCGCAAAAGATCATCGGCCAACCATCCGATGTCATCGAAAGCGTGCTGGGCTATATCGCCGAGCCGGAACTGGTGCACCGCGACAATCTGGTGTTGGTATGAGCCTGTTCAAGCGCGTGTTCGGTGTGGCGGCACTGGTGCTGCCAATGCTGGCCGGAGCTGAGGAGATCGGCCAGGTGTCCACCGTGTTCAAGTTCCTCGGGCCGAACGACCGTATTGTGGTCGAGGCGTTCGACGACCCCAAGGTCGAGGGCGTGACCTGCTACCTGTCGCGGGCCAAGACCGGCGGCGTGAAGGGTGGGTTGGGGCTGGCGGAGGACCGGGCGGAGGCATCGATTGCCTGTCGTCAGGTCGGGCCGATCAACTTCAAGGGTGAGCTGAAGGATGGCGAGGAAGTGTTCAAGGAACGCACCTCGCTGGTGTTCAAGACCATGCAGGTGGTGCGCTTCCTGGACAAGAAGCGCAATACGCTGGTGTACCTGGTGTACAGCGACCGCATGATCGAAGGCAGCCCGCAGAATGCGGTGACCGCGATTCCGATTCTGCCTTGGGCTCATTGATAGCCTGACAGATCCTGGGAGGCCTTCGGCCTCCTATCGCGACACAAGGCCGCTCCCACATTGATCGGCGTACACCGGACCTTTGTGGGAGCGGCCCCAATTACCTCAGGCCAATTCCTCGGCCTGATGATCCTCACGCACAACCGCCTTCACCTCATCCCGACGGCTGATGAACTTCCAGTCCGCCTCGTCGATGTAGATGCCATTCGGCCCGCTACCACCTTCCAGGTCGATCGCCACCCGCGCCGACACCTGCGGCTTCACGCTCGCCAGGATCGGCACGAAGCCCAGCTGCAGGCTGGTTTCCAGCAGCGCAGCCTGGTTGCGTTCGTCGATGTCCGCCGCTTCGTCCAGGTAGTACGGCAGGCGGATGCGCCCGGCCAGGTCGCGGTCCATCAGGTGCAGCAACAGGTACATGTTGGTCAGCGCCTTGATGGTCATGGTGGTGCCGTTGGATGCCGCGCCGTCGATGTCGGCATGGATCACCGGCTGGCCGTTGACCTTGGTGATCTCGAACGCCAGCTCGAACAGGTCCTTCAGGCCCAGCTGGTTGTGGTTGGCCGCCACCAGCCGTGCCAGGTATTCCTTGGCCTCTTCGTTCTTGTTGTCCTGCTCGGCGCTCTGGGTCAGGTCGAATACCGACAGGGTTTCGCCTTCTTCGTACTGGCCGGCGCTGTGGATGATCTGGTCGATATGCTTGAGCGCTTCCTTGTTCGGCGCCAGCACCACGCGGAAGCTCTCCAGGTTGGATACCTGGCGCCTGTTGATCTCGCGGTTGAACAGGGCCAGCTGGTGCTCGAGGCTGTCGTAGTCGCTGCGGATGTTGCGCAGGGTCCGGGCGATGTCGGTGACCGCGGCGCGGCGGGCCTTGGCCAAGGTCAGGGCTTCGTCGGTGCGGTGCGCATAGGCGTTCACCAGCAGCTGCAGGCGGCGTTCCATGTCGTCTTCGCTGTCGAACTTGGCCACGCCTTTCAGGCGCACCTGGGCGTACAGCGCCTCGATCTGGTTGTCCACCCGCTGCAGGCTCTGCCAGCTGTCCTGGTAGTCGTTGAGCAGTGGCAGCAGGTTGTCCATCGAGTCGTCGATGGCTTCCATGTACGGTGTGCCGTAGGGCAGGTCGGCCGGCAGCAGCTGGCGACGGCGCAGGGCGTCTTCCAGGGTGCGCTGCTTGGCCTCGAGGTCGCCGATCTGCCGGCCGACCAGCTGCAGCTTGGCCGACAGTTGCTGGACACGTTCGGTGAAGGCGTCGCTGGAGCGCTTGAGTTCGTCCTGGGCGGCTTCCAGCTGCGACAGCTGTTCCAGCTTCTCGGGCTCTTCGGCGGCCAGGGTTTCGCTGCGGCGGAAGTCTTCCAGCGCTTTCTGCGCGTCCAGAACTTCCTGGTACAGGGCTTCGGTCTGCGCCTTGGAGGCGGAGCGGTCGGCGGCCACGGCTTGCTGGGTCTTGAGCTGCTTCAGCTCTTTTTCCAGGCGCTCCTTCTGGTCGCGCAGGGCGGCACGGTCGGCCAAGGCCTGCAGCGCCGGTGGGTCGATGTGCGACAGGTCGATGGACAGGCCTGGGGCTTCGAAACGTTCGCCCTTGAAGCCGTCGAGCACCGCTTCCAGCGATTTTACCCACAGGTCGCTGTCGTCCAGTTCGATGCCACGGTCGCCCAGCGGCAGGCTGAACAGCGCGCCGTTGAACAGGCGCATAAGGCGGTCGACGTCCTGCTGCGAAAACTCTTCGCGCAGGCGGGCATAGCTGTTGTTGTCGGCGTGGTCGAGCTGCTGCTTGACTTGCTTCAGGCGCTTTTCCAGGTCGCGCACGCGTTCGTCCAGGTCTTCGGCGCTGAACTGCCGCGACTGGGCCAGGGCACCGGCCAGTTCGTCGTGGGCGTCCTTGGCCGCCAGCAGTTGCTGCTCCAGCACCTTGACGTCATCGACCAGGGCAAAGCGGTGCTTGAGCACCGACAGCTCGCCCAGCCAGCGCTGGATACCGGTGATTTCACGCTCCAGGCGCATCAGCTCCTGGGTGCCGCCGCGCTGGTCGTTCTGCAGGCGGTCCTGCTCGCCACGGTAGTGCTCGGCCTGGATCACCAGCTCTTCCTTGCGCGCCATGGCGTATTCCTGCCAGGTGCCCAGCAGGGTGTCGAGCACTGGCGAAATGCGGTGCAGCTTGCCGCGCAGGATGTCGCGCTGGGCCACGCCACCGGCCAGGGCCTCGACCAGCGGGCCGGCGGCGACCAGGGCGTTGTAGTCCTGCTCCATGCGGCGCACGTCACGGAAGGCTTCCTCGCAGGCGGCGATGTAGTCGACGCTGCCGGAGCGCAGGCTGTGCTCGAAGGCATCGAGGAACAGTTGCTTGAGCTTGGCGGCGGTGATTTCGCGCATGTGCAGCAGGTTGATGAACAGCGCGCGGAAGGTTTTCAGGCTTTGCTCGCTGGTCGAGCGCAGCGGGATCATGGTCAGGTCCAGCGGCACCGAGGTGTGGCCGCCGACCAGCAGACGACGCAGTTCATCCGGCTTCAGCTCGTAGGCCTTGATGCCGAGGCGCTCAAGGTTGGTGAACAGCTCTTTCTGGCGCAGGCAGGTGTCGTTCTTCTGGTAGTGGGCCAGGTCCAGTTCGCCCTTGTAGGCAAAGAACTGGTGGCCGAAACCGCCGCCCGGGCCGCGGCCAACCACGCCGATCACGTGCGGGCCGTGGGGCAGGCTCAGCTCGCAGAGAATGTACGAGGTGTCGCTGGCGAAGTAGAAGCGGCGCGACTGCTCGAGGCTGTACTTGCCGAAGCTCATGTCCGACATGCGCGCCAGGATAGGGAATTGCAGGGCGTTGATCGACGCCGATTTACCCAGGTTGTTGGCACCGTAGACCGACAGCGGGTGTTCCAGCGGGAACAGGCCAAGGCTGTAGCCGGCGGTGTTGAGCAGTGCGAAGCGGCGGATGCCGTAGCGTTCCTGGCTCATGCGTCAATCTCCTGTTGCTCTTCGCGGATGGCCCGGGCCAGGGCTTGCTCTTCGCTTTCCTCGCCCTCGAACGGGCTGAGGTCGAGCGGGTCGTCGGTGCGGTTGAGTTCTTCGGGGCTTTCTTCCTCGACCAGTACCGGGGTCGGCAGCGGCAGGTCGCTGTGCAGGGTGGCCGCCAGGTCGCGGTCCTGCTGCACGGCCAGGCACACGTCGAGGAAGCGGTGCATCGGTGGCAGGAAGCGGTAGATGCCGCCTTCCTCGAAGGCGAAGCCGAGTTGGGTCATGCGGCGCAGGATTTTTTCTTCCAGCTCGTCCACGGTCTGCACTTCGGCCTGCAGGAACAGGTCGCGGTACTTGTCCAGCAGCGAGGGCAGTTCGTCACGGCCGATGCTGCCGCCATCGAGCACGGCCATCGGGTCGCGGCCCTGGTCGGCCAGGTGTTCGACCAGGATGAAGGTGAACAGCGACAGGCGCTGCGCGGTCTTGTTGACCTGCGCGGCGGTCATGTCCGGCACGAAGTAGTAGAAACCACGGGTGTCGCACACCAGTTCGAAGCCCAAGGCCTTGAACAGGGTGCGGTACTGGTCCTGGAAGTTCGACAGCTGGGCGTACAGCTCGGGATCGCGGCGGCTGACGTGGAAGCCTTTGAACAGCTCGCGGAAGATCGGCGCGAGCTGGGACAGTTCGGAAAGATCAAGATGCATGGGCTGGGCTCGCGTTGGATTCGGTAGGCGCGCTGGCGGCGTCTTCGCGGCTGGAGGTCAGGGCGAACGAGCGCAGGCTGACCAGGTGTTCCTGGGTGATGTACTCGCGGCGGTCGAGGCGTTCGCGCTTGAAGCGCTTTTCCCGCGACAGGCGCGAGAACCAGTACAGCAGCTCGTCGGTGGCGCCTTCGGGTTCCTGCTCCAGCAACCAGACCATCAGGTCGGGCAGCGGCAGGGCCTGTTCGCAGCGTTCGGCCATTTCCTTGACCGTGCGCGGTGCACGGGGCAGGGCGCCGGACTGGGTCTTGTGGGCCTTGGGGAAGCGCGCCGGCTTGGGCTCGAAGCGGGCCAGGGCGTAGACATAGGCCTCGACCTGGCTGGCGCTGCCGAGGAAGGTGCTTTGCGGGCGGGTGAACATCGGCATGGCCGCTTGCGGCACGGCGTCGATGCCCTTGCGCCGGATCACCGACAGGGCCAGTGCGGCGCCACGGGTCACGGCGTTGTGCCGGCGGGCCTCTTCGCGCAGCGGCAGCAGCAGTTCGCGGGCGTGGCGCAGGGTCAGCTGGGCGCTGGTCTGCATTTCCAGGATGCGCGCGTGGGTGCGCAGCAGCATGTCGTCGTCGACCAGGTGGCCCAGGCGCGCCTGTTCACCCAGCAGCTTCAGCAGTACGGTCTCGACCTTGCGTACACCCTGTTCGAAGGCGCCGTCGGCGTTGACCAGCTGGATCATCGGCTCGACGTACTCGTCCCAGGTTGCCAGTACTTCGGCATAGCGCTGGCGCAGCGGGATCTGGCGGTTGCTGGTCTTGGCCCGCTCGGCCACGGCCACCAGTGCCTGCTCGTCGTTGTCGAGCTTCTTCAGTACATCGCGCACGCGCATGTCGAGCAGGCGCAGCTGGCGCGCCAGGTCGTCGCTGTCGCGGTTGTCGAAGGCGTCCTGGATATGCCCGGCCAGGCGTTCCAGGTGGCGCAGGTAGGCTTCGATCTCCAGGCACAGGCCCAGCCGGTGTTCGCGGCGCAGGTAGGCGAGGAAGTCGTGGATCTGCGCGTTGAGCTCGAAACGGTTCGGACTCTTGGCCACCGGGACCAGGATATCCAGACGGATCCACACGTCGAGCAGCTGGGTGATGTCCTGCGGGGTGCTCTCGACCTGCTGGCGGGCCACATGCTGACGCAATTCGACCAGGCTCAGGGTGCCCTGGTCGAATCGCTCGCACAGCGGCTCGATCAGGGCCCAGTGTTCGGCTAGGGCGCGCAGGACGCGCTTGGGTTCGATCATTGGCTTCGACTCGTTGCCAAGAAAAAGGGGGCGATTGTACTGCATCCGGGGGGGAGGTTTTCACCCCTTGGTCTGTAATGAGAGATATCCATCATCCTTGTAGGGGATTCACTGGCCCTTTCGCGGGTGAACCCGCTCCCACAGGTACTGCACAAGGCCCTGTGGGAGCGGGTTCACCCGCGAAAGGGCCGGTACAGGCAACAAAAATCCGCCGACCAGTTGCGGCACTCGAATGCCAACGGCGTTAGAATGGTCAATTGTCTCCACCCCTCGGAAACCCGCCCCTTGCTCACCGAACCCCGTCGCCGCGCCTACCTTTCCGCCATGCAAGTGGTGCACTGGCTGCCGCGCGCCGAACTGCCGTTCGCTGCACCGTCGCGCCCCGAGCTGCTGCTGCCGGTGGCGCCGGTCGAGGCCCCCGATTTCGACGTCAGGCCGGTACCGGCTGCCAACGAGGCGCCCGCCGCCCCTCAGGCCCGTTCCGGCGAGCGGCCGAAAATCGAGATTCCGCGCCCGGGCAGTGCGCCCAAGCCTGCCGCAAAGCCCGCCGAGACCGAGGAGCAGGCCGCACCACCGCGCCCGGCCCCGGTGCCGCCCCCGCGCTTCTCGCTGCAGTTGCTGCGCGCTGGCAGTTGCTTGCTGCTGGTTGAACTGGCCACCGGCCAGCCGTTCCAGAGCCGCGATCCGTCCTATCTGCTGCTCAAGGACATGCTGCGCGCCGCCGGCCTGCCCGATGCCCCGCAGATCATCGGCGAGCCGGTGCGCTGGCCGCTGCTGGTGCGCGGCAACATGGACCAGGGCCCGGAGGCTGCGCGCGATTTCGTCCAGGGCTTTGTCCAGGCGCGCCTGGAGGACGCCCCGTGCACCTGCCTGTGGCTGATCGGCCTGCCGGCGCTGCGCTTTGCCGCCAATGCCGATGGCGATGCCTATTACCAAACCCTGAAGCTCGAGGGCCTGGGCGAAGCCTGGGCCTTGCCGGGCCTTGAACTGTTGATGGACGAGCCGCAGCGCAAGGCGGACGTCTGGAAAGCCATGCGCCAGCTGATGGCGCGCTGGAAGAGCGTTGAATGAGTGACTCGATCAGTTTCCGCCCGATGACCGAGGCGGATCTGGATGCCGTACTTAAGATCGAATATGCCGCGTTCAGTCATCCCTGGACCCGAGGTATCTTTCAGGATGCGCTCAAATCGTACGAAGTCTGGCTGATGTTCGACGGTCAGCAGCAAGTGGGCCATGGCGTGATCAACGTGATCATCGACGAGGCACATCTGCTCAACATTACCGTCAAACCGGAAAACCAGGGCCGCGGGCTGGGCCTGCGTCTGCTCGAACACCTGATGGCCCGGGCCTACCAGCTCAATGGCCGCGAATGCTTCCTGGAAGTGCGCGCCAGCAACCAGTCGGCCTACCGCTTGTACGAGCGCTACGGCTTCAACGAAATCGGCCGCCGCCGCGACTATTACCCGGTTGCCGGCGGCCGCGAGGATGCGCTGGTGATGGCCTGTACCCTGCTCGAAGACTGAGCAGGCCTGCACGGGCCCCTTCGCGGGCGTACCCGCGAAGAGACGGTATGCCGGTCACAGGTCCTGCGGCTGAGCCTCTATCGGCTTGGCCAGGTCGCGCAGGCTTCGGGTCACGCTGCCGGTATTGCATTTGGCTGCCGCCTGTTCTGGCGTGTACTTGCGCACGGTGCGGAAGAACAGCTCGCAGGTCTGTTTCTTCTGCGTCACCTGCCACTTGGTCGAGCAGGCGTCCAGCGTCAGCTTGGCATCGGCCCGTTGATTGCGCCCCATCCCCGCCTGCCAGCATGCCGCGGTCAGGTCCTGCCCCATCATTTTCAAGCCGGCGGCATTGGCTGCATCCTCGTTGCCACCGTGGCTGTCCTTGTTCGCCGCGTACCAGATGGCGCTGGGGTGGTTGGCGCCCAGCACCGGCACCTTGGCCCCTGGCTGCGGGCTGATGCTGACCAGGCCCAGCACATCCACCTGCGGCCCGTACTGTTGCTGGATCCAGCTGCGTACCGGCGCGCCGAAGGCCACCATCGGCAGGGGCCTGGCGGGGTTCTGCAGGGTCATCTCGCTGACCATGCGCAGCTGGTAGTCCTTGAAGTAGCTGTAGGTGTCCTTCAGCGCTTCGCCCGCGCTGGCCGGTGCGGCGATGGGGGCGATATCGATGATGGTCTGGTAGGCCGGGGTCTGGCTGGCGTCGACGCCGTTGAATGTCAGCAGCTCGGCCCAGCGGTCGGTGGTGTTGGAGCGCAGGTAGTCCTGGGCCTGGGTCAGTGAGTAGTCCGGCGGGAAGTGCAGCAGTTCGATACTGCGGCGGTTCTGCAGGGCCATGCCCAGTGGCAGGAACAGGTACCAGTCGTAGGACCATTTGCCGTCCTTGTTCAGCCGGGTGGCCCCCTGATAGGCCAGTTCACCGCTGTCGAGCAGCTTGCGCAGCGGCTTGGCATAGCTGGCGGGTACACCACTGATGGTTGCGTGCAGGCGGTCATTGTCGCGGCTTACATGCACCTGGGCGGCGGCATGGCCGTCGCGGCGTACGCTCTGGGTCAGGTAGTGTTCGACGGTTTGCTCCAGGGTCCAGTCGCGATAACAGATCACGTGGCAGTTGTTGGGGAAGGCGAAGAGGCGGGTAACGCGCTGGGCGTCGCCCAGGTCGATGCGCGCGTCGGCGGCGGCAAGGCCGCTGAAGGCCAGGGCGGCGAGGCTCGGTAAGGCAATCTTGTGCATGCTTAACTCCTTGTTGGGCGCTGCCGTGTTCGGCAGTGTTGCACATACTGTGGCAGGGAGAGCAGGGATGAAAAGGGCTGGATGGCTGGCGCTGGCACTGGGCATGCTGTGTGCTGCAGCGCAGGCCGATGAGCGTGATCTGTGGTTGTTCGCGCAATGGGCCGGGGACCATCAGACCCGGCCGTTTCGCGAGATGCTGGTGGATGCGCGCCTGTATGGCGTGGTACCGATCCATCAGTTGCTGCGTTCGGCCTCGGACTGGAAGCTGTGCCACGCGTCACCCTTCGCCGTGCCACCTGCCAGCAACTGGCCTGCAGTGCGCTCGACGCTCTCGCTGATCAAGACGCTCGACGACCAGGGCATCCTGCGCCAGTTCGAGGTGGTTTCGGCCTACCGCGACCCACGCCTGAACGTCTGCGCCGGCGGGGCAGCCAACAGCGCCCACACCCGTGCCTTCGCCGTCGATATCCTGCTACCCGCCTGGGCGGACCCCAACCCGCTGTGCCGTTTCTGGCAGCAGTATGGCCAGGCCTGGAACATGGGCCTGGGGCGCTATCCGTCCGGGCGTATTCATGTAGATACCGCGGGTTACCGCACCTGGGGTGGTGATGGCCGTTCGGGTTCGTCGTTCTGTATCAAGCCCAGCTGAGCCAGGCAGCCCCGGCATTCGCCCATCACCCATGCGGCGAAGCGCTGGCGCCTGCCGCCGTCTTCCAAGGGCTGCGGGCTGAGCAGGTGGTAGGCCGAGCCGTCGCGTACAAAGCCGAATGGCGCTTGCAACTGCCCGCTGTCGAGTTCGTCACGCACCATCAGGGCTGAGGCCATGGCCAGGCCCAGGCCGGCGCTGGCAGCCTGAATCGACAGGTAGAAATGCTCGAAGTCGCTGCGCTCGGTGTGCCGAGCCTGCTGGCCGCTCAGGCGCAGCCAGGTGGGCCAGGCCCCGGGGCGGGTGGCGCTGTGCAGCAGGCGTTGGCCTTCAAGCTGGATGGGGGAGGTGGGGTGACACACCGGGCCGATCCATTCGTCGCAGATTTTCTGGTTGTACAGCTGCTTGTCCCAGTGGAAGTCGTCGCGGCGAATTGCCAGGTCGACACCGCTGCGGGCGAAGTCCAGGGGCCCGCCTGCGGCCACCAGGTGCAACTGCAGGTCGGGGTGGGCGGCATGGAAGCGGGGCAGGCGGGGGATCAGCCAGCGCATGGCAATGGTCGGTTCGCACGACAGCACCAGCACGTTGTCGCGGGCCTGTTGCTGCAAACGCTGCACGGCGCCTTCGAGCTGCTCGAAGATCGCCTGGGTGGTGCCCTGCAAGGCGCGACCGGCAGGGGTGAGGAAAATGGCCCGGTTGCGGCGCTCGAACAGCTCCACGCCAAGGCTTTCTTCAAGCAGGCGCACCTGGCGGCTGACCGCGCCGTGGGTGACGTGCAGGTGCTCGGCGGCGCGCACGAAACTCTCGGTTTTGGCGGCGATGTCGAAGTAGCGGAAGGCGTTGAGTGGGGGCAGTTTCATGGCATCCCTGGTTGCCTGTACCGGCCTCTTCGCGGGTAAACCCGCTCCCACAGGAACTTCTCCGAACCTGAGGGCGGCGCATCACCTGTGGGAGCGGGTTTACCCGCGAAGAGGCCGGCACAGGTTCTATATAACTGTGAGGAAAGCTATCAGATTTGCTTCACTATAAATCGATTTTTCCCGGGCTATAAGCTCTCGATAATTGCGCGGTCTGTGCATTTCCATCGCCTATCGAGAGCCACCAGCATGACCGAACTCATCGCCGTCGCCCTGTTCACCCTGCTCGCCGTCATCAGCCCTGGTGCCGACTTCGCCATGGTCACCCGCAGTAGTTATGCACAAGGCCGCAAGGCCGGGCTGGCTGCCGCCGTGGGCATTGCATTGGGGGTGCAGGTGCATGTCCTGTACACGGTGCTGGGCATCGCGGTGATCATCAGCCAGAGCCCGGCCTTGTTCCTGGGCATGAAAGTGCTAGGCGCGGGTTACCTGGTTTATCTGGGCTACCAGTCGCTCACCAACACCCGGCGCATCAGCCTCGACGGGGGCGCTGCATCCGCCGCCAGCGTGACGCAGGCCCTGCGCACGGGCTTTCTGACCAACGCCTTCAACCCCAAGACCATGCTGTTCGTCATCAGCGCCTTCACCCAGGTGGTGAAGCCCGGTAGCCCGCTGGTGCTGGATTTTGCCTACGGCGCTTTCATGTCCGTTGCTCACTGGCTGTGGTTCAGCCTGGTGGCGGTGTTCTTCTCCAGCACGGCATTGCGCAAGGCGATGATCGAGCGGCAGATGCTGGTGGACCGGGTGATCGGTGTGGCGCTGATAGGGCTTGGCCTGGCCGTGGCTGTTACCGGCATGCGTTGAGGCGGGAGAAAGAGGGCAGGCCTGTGGTATTTTTCGCAGGCAAAGAAAAAGGGCCTACCTTGCGGTAAGCCCTTTGTCTTGTTTGGTGGCTACACAGGGACTTGAACCCCGGACCCCAGCATTATGAATGCTATGCTCTAACCAACTGAGCTATGTAGCCGATGGCGCGCATTATTCTCTTGAACGGCCCCCCTGTCAACACTCATTTCAAAAAAAATTTGCACGCTTTCAAAAACTTAGCGGCCAGGCCCGCTTTCTGCGTGGCCCAACGGCATGTCGCTGGCTTTCAGGTGCCCGTTGCGCCAGCTGCCGACGGCCTTGAGGTCGGCTTTGCGCACCGGGCCGATACGCGAGCCATCGAAGGTTACCCGCTCGCCCGCCGACACCAAGCGCTGTTCGCCGCCCTGGATAACCATTGCCTGGCCACTGAGCACCACCAGTTCGTCATGGCCTGCATGGCGGGCGACCTGCAGGCGGGTACCGAACACCTGAATGCGCGCATCGCCCACTGTCACCTCCATGGCCCGGCCGTCGAGCATCACTTCCAGGTACACCTGGCCCTGCACCAGTTGTAGTTCGCGTGTACTGCCGCGCAGGTCGGCGTTCATCGCGCTGGCGCTATCCAGGTGCAGAGTGGTGCCATCGGCCAGGCGCAGGCTGCGAAGTTCACCTGCATCGGTATGCAATTGGCTGCCCAGGCGCTGCATCAGCGGCCAGTACAGGTATGCGGCAGCGCCCAGCCCCAGCAGGAACAGCAGCGCCAGCCATTTGCCCAAGTGGCTGCGGCGCGCATTGATCTGGCGCGGGCGGGGGCGAGTGGTCGGCGGCTGCAATTGCCTGGCGGGCATCGGGCTCATGAATTCGGTCTGCTCGCGATAGGGGCCGTTTCGCCCAACGATGACAGGGGAATGGGCCGATGATGCTAATTATATTGAGAAGCATTTACAAGTGCGCTGCGACAGATGAATAAAAAAGGTAGCTAAGTATCTATTCGTTTCCCGATAATCGGATCCCAAACTACGGATGGAGAGTCGGCACATGGCTATCAGTAGCGCCTCCACGGCGCCCACCAGTGCGGCGTCGAGCCAAGCCACGCCGCTGGTGATGCGCATCATCGGTTTCTGCGCCCTGGCGCACCTGATCAATGACCTGATCCAGTCGGTGCTGCCGGCGATCTACCCGATGCTCAAGGCCAACTACGACCTGAGTTTCGCCCAGATCGGCATGATCACCCTGACGTTCCAGATCACCGCTTCGCTGCTGCAGCCTTGGGTCGGCTTCTTCACTGATCGCCGCCCGGCACCGAACCTGTTGCCGCTGGGTACCCTGTGCACCCTGGTGGGTATCGTGATGCTGGCCTTCGTCGGCAGCTTCCCGATGATTCTGCTGGCCTCGGCGCTGGTGGGTATCGGCTCGTCGACCTTCCACCCGGAGACCTCGCGTATCGCGCGCCTGGCCTCGGGTGGGCGCTTCGGCCTGGCCCAGTCGACCTTCCAGGTCGGCGGCAACACCGGCTCGGCCCTGGGCCCGTTGCTGGCGGCGGCCATTGTCATTCCGTTCGGCCAGAGCCACGTGGCCTGGTTCGGCCTGGCTGCGCTGTTCTTCCTCGGCGTCACCCTGATGCTGCGTGGCTGGTACAAGGAGCACCTCAACCAGGCCAAGGCGCGCAAGGCAGTGCAGGCGATCCACGGCATTTCCCGCGGGCGGGTGATCGTGGCGCTGATCGTGCTGGGCCTGCTGGTGTTCTCCAAGTACTTCTACATGGCCAGCTTCACCAGCTACTTCACTTTCTACCTGATCGAGAAGTTCGATGTGTCGGTGGCCAGTTCGCAGCTGCACCTGTTCCTGTTCCTCGGTGCGGTGGCGGCAGGAACCTTCTTCGGCGGACCGATCGGTGACCGGATCGGGCGCAAGGCGGTGATCTGGTTCTCGATCCTTGGCGTGGCGCCGTTCACCCTGGTGCTGCCGTATGCCGACCTGTTCTGGACCACGGTGTTGAGCGTGGTGATCGGCTTTATCCTGGCCTCGGCGTTTTCCGCGATCGTGGTGTATGCGCAGGAGCTGGTGCCGGGCAGCGTGGGCATGATTGCCGGGATCTTCTTCGGGCTGATGTTCGGTTTTGGCGGTATTGGCGCGGCGCTGCTGGGGTATGTGGCAGACCTGCGCGGTATCGAATATGTGTATGGGCTGTGCTCGTTCCTGCCGTTGTTCGGCGTGTTGGCGGTGTTCTTGCCGAGTACCGGTAAGCGCTGATATTGCCGGGGCTGCTTTGCAGCCCATCGCCGGCAAGCCAGCTCCCCACCTCGACCACATCGGCCTCAAGCCATGCGCAGTCCCTGTAGGAGTCTGGCTTGCCGGCGACGGGGCGCAGCGGCCCCCGACGATTGACGGCCTGACACCCTTGGCCTAGAGTGCCGCCTCTTTCCAGACCACCTGCGTAGTAGCCAAAGCAATGTGCCGTACCCAGTCCCTGCCAAACACCCGCCAGCCGGCCCTCCAGGCCCTGCGTCGTGCGTGGCCGAGCGACACGGTGCTCAAGCGTCGCCGCAGCGTGCTGTTTGCCTTCACCTTCTCGCCACACCTCGCCTGAACTGATCTGCGCTTACGCGTCGCTCGCCGCCCTGGCGTGCGCGCCTGTGTCTGCACGTCTTTTCGGTCTGCAAGGAGTGGTACATGAACATGCGTTTGCTGGCGGGCTTGTTGTTCGCCGTTTCGGTCGTGGGTTTCAGTTTGGGGGCCAGCCTGCCGCTGGTGTCGTTGCGCCTGCATGAGGCCGGTGCAAGTACCCTGGAAATCGGCATCATCTCGGCCATACCCGCCGCGGGCATGATGCTCTCGGCGTTCCTGGTCGACGCCTGCTGTCGCCACCTCACCCGGCGCACCATCTACCTGCTGTGCTTCAGCCTGTGCACGCTCAGCATTGCCTTGCTCGAGTCGTCGTTCGGCTCGCTGTGGCTGCTGGCGCTGTTGCGCCTGGGCCTGGGGCTGGGCATGGGGATCGCCATCATCCTCGGCGAGTCGTGGGTCAACGAGCTGTGCCCGGAGCACAACCGCGGCAAGATCATGGCCCTGTACGCCACCAGCTTTACCGGTTTCCAGGTGCTCGGCCCGGCCATGCTGGCGGTGCTGGGCGCCGACAGCCCATGGATCACCGCTGTGGTCACCGCCTGCTATGGCCTGGCGCTGCTGTGCATCGTGCTGACCGTGCCCAACGACCATGTGGAACATGAAGAGGGTGAAAAGAGCTTCGGCCTGGCCGGTTTCTTCCGCGTGGCGCCGGCGTTGTGCGTGGCGGTGCTGTTCTTCTCGTTCTTCGATGCCGTGGTGCTGTCGCTGCTGCCGGTGTATGCCACCAGCCATGGCTTTGCCGTGGGTGTGGCGGCGCTGATGGTGACCGTGGTGTTTGCCGGCGACATGGTGTTCCAGTTGCCGCTCGGCTGGTTGGCCGACCGGGTGGAGCGCACCGGGTTGCACCTGGTATGCGGGCTGCTGGCGATGGCGATCGGTATCGGCCTGCCCTGGCTGCTGAACATGACCTGGCTGCTGTGGCCGCTGCTGGTGCTGCTGGGCGCAGTGGCAGGGGGTATCTACACCCTGGCGCTGGTGCTGATCGGGCAGCGCTTCAAGGGCCAGGACCTGGTCACCGCCAATGCCAGCGTGGGGCTGCTGTGGGGCGTGGGTAGCCTGGTCGGGCCGCTGGTGAGCGGTGCGGCGATGGATGTGGCGCCGCATGGTCTGCCCATCGCACTGGCGCTGATGGCCGGGTTGTTCGTGTGCTTTGCCCGGCAGTCCTACCGGCGCGCGGGGCGGTTGCGGATGATTGCCGACTGACGGTCAGGAATTGGTTGCGCAAGAACCGGCGTTTGCCCGATGAGCGGCTGCGCTAAGCTGGACCTGCAATCGACTTGATGGAGGTTCCATGATCCTGGCCGACCTTTCGCCTGACGCCTACCGCGAGGCCACCGAATACCTGGCGGCGCTGGACCCGGACTGGGCACGGCATATCGCAGCGACCGGGCCTTGCCTGCACCAGGCCACGCCGGGGCGGGAGCCTTATGAGGTGTTGGTGCGGGCGATCGCCTACCAGCAACTGCATGCCCGTGCTGCCGAGGCAATTCTTGGGCGCTTGCTGGCGCTGTTCCCGGAGGCTGCGTTCCCAGGGCCCGAGCAATTGTTGGCGGTTACACCGGAAACCATGCGCGCCTGTGGTTTTTCCGCGAGCAAGCTGGCGACGATCCAGGGCATTGCCCAGGGCCGTCTGGAGGGTGTGGTGCCGACCCGGGAAGAGGCACTGGCCATGTCTGACGAGGCGTTGATCGAACGGCTGGTGACATTGCGCGGGGTAGGGCGGTGGACGGTGGAGATGTTGCTGATCTATAGCCTGGCGCGTTCGGACGTGCTGCCGGTGGACGATTTTGGCGTGCGCGAGGGGTATCGGCGGATGAAGGGGCTGGACACGGCGCCGACGCCGGCGCAGATGCGTTCGCTGGGCGGCGGTTGGCGGCCGTACCGCACCGTGGCGGCCTGGTACCTGTGGCGGGCCTGAGGTTTTTGCATGGTCTGCACCGGCCCTTTCGCGGGCTTGCCCGCTCCCACAGGTACAGCGCAATTTTCAAGGCAGATGCGATCCCTGTGGGAGCGGGCATGCCCGCGAAGAGGCCGGCACAGGCGACAACTTATCTGGAAGCTGACCAATGAACCCCTACACCACCCCCGACCAACGCTGGCAAGCCGTAGAATCCCGCGAAACCGCCGCCACCGGCCACTTCGTCTACGCCGTGCGCACCACCGGGATCTACTGCCAGCCCGGCTGCAAATCACGCCTTGCCAAGCGAACCAACGTCGAGTTCTACGACACCCCAGCCGCCGCCGAAGCCGCCGGCTACCGCGCCTGCAAACGTTGCACCGCCACCAGCAACCCCAGCGCCACCCGCCACAGCCAGTTAATCACCCGCGCCTGCCGCCTGATCGAAGCCAGCGACCCCGCCCCCGGCCTCGACCAACTCAGCGCCCAACTGGCTGTCAGCCCTTTCCACCTGCACCGCCTGTTCAAGGCCGAAACCGGGCTTACCCCCAAGGCCTACGCCACCGCCTTCCGCGCCCGGCGCCTGCGCGCGCACCTGGAAGATGGCCAGCGCTCGGTCACCGATGCCATCTACGATGCCGGCTACAACTCCAACAGCCGCTTCTACGAAAGCGCCGACCAGCGCCTGGGCATGCGTCCGCGGCAATACCGCGCCGGCGGCGCCGGGGCAACCATCCACTTCGCTCTCGGCCAGTGCTCTCTGGGTGCGATCCTGGTCGCCCAGAGCGAGAAGGGCATTTGCGCGATTCTGCTGGGCGACGACCCCGAGGCCCTGCTGCACGACCTGCAGGACCAGTTCCCCAAGGCCCGGCTGATCGGCGGCGACAGCGCCTACGAACGGCTGGTTGCCGAAGTGGTGGGCTTCGTCGAAGCGCCGGCACTGGGCCTGGCCCTGCCACTGGATGTGCAAGGCACGGCCTTCCAGGAACGGGTGTGGCAGGCCCTGCGCGAGGTGCCGGCCGGCAGCCGGGTCAGCTACACCGACATCGCCGAGCGCATCGGTGCACCCAAGGCGGTGCGCGCGGTGGCCATGGCCTGCGCGGCCAACCACATCGCCGTGGCCATCCCCTGTCATCGGGTAGTGCGTCGGGACGGCGACATCAGCGGCTACCGCTGGGGCGTCGAGCGCAAACAGCAACTGCTCAAGCGAGAAACGGCACTCTCCTGATCGCGTGAAGCCGAGTAGAATCCGCCGCCAAATCGAATTGTAAAGAGGAATATTCGATGAGGCGTGTCAGCCTTGCCCGTTATTGTCCAGGCCTTATGGTCCTGATGGCCCTGATGCTGGCGCTCGCCAGCCCGGCCTGGTCGGCCCCGGCCACACCCTTGTCCAACCTGGCGGTTGCCGAAGCGCCCGTGCTGGATGAGAACGCCAGCTTCGAGCAACTGAGCGAGCGGCTGGACCAGATCCGTCAGGGGGTCACCAACGAGGCCAACGACGATCTGCTGTCGCAACTGCGCCTGGGCGCCATGCAGGTTCAGCGCCAGGCCGATGCGTTGACTGCCCTGCGCACCACGGATGTGGAAAAAGTCGACGACCAGCTCAAGGTTATCGGCCCGGTCCAGCCGGACGAGGCCGCCACCCTGACCCAGCAGCGTAAAGCGTTGGAAGCCGAGAAGAAGGCCTTGGTAGCCCAGCAGGACCAGGCTGCCAAGCTGACCCAATCGGCCCGCGACCTGTCCACGCAAATCGTCAACCTGCGGCGCAGCCAGTTCAACTCGCAGATCACCAGCCGCGCGGCCTCACCGCTGAGCCCGGCATTCTGGCAGAGCATCATTCGTCCCACCCAGGACGATGTGGGGCGCCTGCGTGACCTGCGTGGCGAGACGGCCGATGCCATCGGCAGTGCCTTCAGCGCCGAACACCGCTGGCTGTTCATTACCAGCCTGGTGGCGGCAATCCTGGTCTGGACTTTGGTGCGCCGCGTGCTCGAGCGTTTGCTGGCCAACGCCATGGTCAGCTGGCTACCCGAAGGCCGCCTGCGCCGCAGTGCGTTGGCGCTGGGTGTGAGCCTGGCAACCCTGGGTACCATCGCCGGCTCGGTCTCGCTGCTGCGTTGGGGGCTGGAGAGCAGCGCCGAGCTGGGCTCCGATATCGCCAGCCTGGCCAACCATGTGCTCGCCCTGGTGGTGTTCAGCGCCTTCATCACTGGTCTGGGCCGCGCCATGCTGATGCTGCAACGCCCGTCCTGGCGCTTGCCGCCGATCCACGACGAAGTGGCCAGCGCGCTGGGCTGGTTCCCCAAGGTGCTGGCGTTGGCACTGATGGTCATGATGACCATGGAGCGCATCAACAGCGTGATCGGTGCCAGCCTGGCGCTGACCGTGGCGGTCAACGGCCTGACCGCGCTGGTGGTGGCGGTCACCTTCGCCTGTGCACTGCTGCGATACCGCCGTACCCTGCGCAAGCATGACCTGGAACAGCCCACGGGCCTGGCCGGGTTGATCCCGTTCGTGATGGTGATCTGGCTGACGCTGATCCTGATGGCCCTGCTCACCGGTTACCTGACACTCGCCTACTTCCTCACTGCCAAGCTGCTGTGGGTCAGCCTGGTGGTCACCTGTGCCTATCTGCTGACCACCTTCTTTGGCGACCTGTGCGAAACCCTGCTGTCGCCCCGCCAACCAGGCGGCCTGGCGCTGGCCTCGACCCTGGGCCTGGCGCCGCGTCACCAGGCCCAGGCCAGCACCATCCTGGCCGGCATCGGCCGCACCGTGGTGCTGTTCCTGGCACTGCTGCTGGCACTGATGCCGTCGGGCACCAGCCCCAGCGAGCTGCTGCTGAGCCTGGGCGACTGGGACGAAACCGGCGGCAAGCTGCTCGGCAACATGAACATTGTCCCCCAGGACATCCTGTTGGCGGTGGTGATGTTCCTCGGCGGTCTGTTCGCCATCCGCGTGGTCAAGCGCTGGCTGAGCGATCGCCTGCTGCCGGAAACCGACATGGACGCCGGCATGCGTGCCTCGCTGGTGACCCTGGTGGGTTACCTGGGCTTCATCTTCCTGGCCATGCTGGTGATGTCGACCCTGCGCATCAACCTCACCAGCCTGACCTGGGTGGTCAGTGCCCTGTCGGTGGGTATCGGTTTCGGCTTGCAGCAGATCGTGCAGAACTTCATCTCTGGCCTGATCCTGCTGACCGAGCGCCCGGTGAAGGTGGGCGACTGGGTCAGCCTGGCGGGCGTCGAGGGCGACATTCGCCGTATCAACGTGCGTGCCACCGAGATCCAGATGTCCGACCGTTCGACGGTAATCGTGCCCAACTCGCAGTTCATTTCCCAGAACGTGCGCAACGTGACCATGGGCAATGCCTTGGGCGTGGTCGGCATTACGCTGACGCTGCCGCTGGAGACCGATGCCAACCGCGTGCGTGAATTGCTGCTGGCGGCTTACCAGGAGCACGAGGCGATTCTGGATGCGCCGGCCACCTCGGTGTCGTTCAAGGACCTGACCAGCAGCGGGATGGTGATTGGCGTGAGTGGTTACGTGGCGGGGCCGCGGCAGGTGTCTGGTACCCGTAGCGACCTGCTGTTCACCATTCTTGGGCGCCTGCGTGATGAAGGCATTTCCTTGTCGTCGCCGCAGAGCATGGTGTTGGTGCAAGAGGGCAATCGCTCGGCTGACGAGTCGGTGTGAAGCCAATCGCCGGCAAGCCGGCTCTCACAAGGGCCGCGTCGCCTTCAAGCCATACGCAGTACCTGTGGGTTGCGGGGCGATAGCCTCGGCCAGCACCGGCTGCAGTGCAGGGCACCACCAGGGGCAGGGTGAAGAACTCGGTGTGCCGCTCCCACTTGAACGGATGCCCATCCAGGCGGGTGATGCCCTGGGCGGTTGCGGTGTCCAGGGCATCCGGGCAGCAGCGTCGCCGCCGAGCAAGGCCAGGTGGAAGACATGCGCCGGGCCGTCGAAATACAGCGACGGGCGGGCGTGCAGTTCATTGTGCAAGGCGGTGCGTTGAGGGTGCATGGGTGGTCCGGCCTGGTGTTGTGATTTTGGGGGGACCAGAGAGTGGGACTTTGCCGGGGGCCGTGAAAGTTACCTGTTGGTGACACATTTCCAGTGACACATATTGTCGCAGCGCAGCCGGCAGCTACCGCGAGATTGCGCATACAGTAGCTATTCGACGAGCAGGGAGAACCGAATGCAACCCACACTGTATACGCCACGTTTGCAGCTTCGCCCCCTCGCCCAGCGCGATGCGTCTGCCATCGAGGGCTTGCTGCAGGACCGGGAAATCGCCCAGATGACCTCGCTCATTCCCTTTCCTTACCCGCCAGGCCTGGCGAGTGCCTGGATTGGCCGGCACCCACGGCTCTGGGCGGCCAGGGAAGGGGTGGTGTGGGGGATCTGCTGCCGTGATGAGGGAACGCTGATGGGGGTGATTTCGTTGCGGGAGCTGGGCGGTGCAGCACCGGTGCTGGGGTATTGGCTGGGCAAGGCGTTCTGGGGCAATGGCCATGCCACCCAGGCTGCCAGCCGGGTTTGCCGGTATGCCATTGATGAGCTGGGGATCCATACCCTGGCGGCCAGTTGCCTGAAGCGGAACATTGCGTCCGCCAAGGTGTTGAGCCGGGTGGGGTTCAAGGTCGTCGGGCTAGGGTTCGAGTTGCTCGACAACAAGCCGGGCCATGAAGCGGTTGTGTATCACCGCCTGGGGTAGGGGCTTGCCGGCGAATGGGCCGCATGGCATGTGTTGCCTGCACCGGCCTCTTCGCGAGTAAACCCCCTCCCACAGGTACGGCGCTGCCCTTCAGGCCTGCGCTATCCCTGTGGGAGCGGCCGCAGAAATCTCAGCCCAGACACCGCGTCACATGCTTGACCGACTGGTAGGCCGACAACCCCCACGGCCCCAGCTCACGCCCGATCCCGCTGCCCTTGGTACCACCCCATGAGGTCTCGACGAACACCGCCTGTACCGAGTTGATCCACACATGGCCAACCTCCAGCGCATCGGCCACTCGCTCGGCGCGCTCCAGGTCGGCGGAGCACACCGTCGCCACCAGCCCGAAACGGCTGTCGTTGGCCTCGGCAATCGCCTGTTCCTCGGTAGCAAAGCGCCGTGCGCACAGCACCGGGCCAAAGATTTCCTCGGTCCACAGGCGGCTGTCTTTCGGCACATCGGCATACAGCGTCGGGCTGACGAACCAGCCATCCCGGTCCAGCGCCTTGCCACCGGCCAGGCACTGCAGGCCTTCTTCCCGCGCCGTGGCAAAGTAGCTGGCCACCTTCAACCACTGGGCCTGGCTGGTCAGTGGCCCCATATCGACCTCTTCGGTCAACGGATTACCGACCCGCAGGTTTTCCAGTGCAGCCTGCAAGCGCGTTAGCAGCGCATCGGCAATGCCGTCCTGCACCAGCAGCCGCGAAGTGGCCGAGCACATTTGCCCGGCATTCCAGGTGATGCCGGCGACGATCCATTCCACAGCCTGGTCGACATCGCAATCATCGAACACCACGATCGCCGACTTGCCACCCAGTTCCAGCGTCACCGGCCGGCACTGCGCCGACGCGCTGCGCATCACCTGGCTGCCGACGCTGTTGCTGCCGGTGAACGACAGTTTGTCCAGGCCGTTGTGGTTGCTCAGTGCGGCGCCAGTCTCGGCCTTGCCGTTGACGATGTTCAACACCCCGGCCGGCAGCCCCAGGGCATCGGCGATCTGGCCGTAGGCCTGTTCGATCAGCGGGGTGACTTCCGAGGGCTTGAGCACCACGGTGCAACCGGCAGCCAGGGCCGGGGCGAGCTTCCAGGCGCTGGTCACCAGCGGGAAGTTCCACGGCACGATCAGGCCGACCACGCCCACCGGCTCCAGGCGAGTGCGCGCAGTGAAACCCGGTGCAGCCAAGGGTACGTCACGGTTCTTCGATGGCAGTTGCTCGGCCAGTTCGGCGTAGTAGCTGAAGGTGGCGATGGCGTCGTCCAGGTCGATTTCCGCTTCGTGACGTGGCTTGCCGTTGTTGCGCATCTGCAAGCTGATCAGCGCTTCGCGGCGTTGGCCGAGTTGCTCGGCAAAACCGCGCAGGTAGGCGGCGCGTTCGCTGGCGCTGGTGTTTTTCCAGGCGGGCAGGGCGCCACGGGCAGCGGTCACGGCCTGGTCTACCTGGGCGACGCTGGCGGCCATCAGTTCGGCGAACGGTTGCCCCAGCGCAGGGTCATTGACGCTGATGCAGTCGCTGCCCTGGCCTTCGACCCAGCGGCCGGCGATGTAGTGGGAAGTGGTCATGGTCGGTTTCCAGTCAGGCCATTTCGGCAGTGGTTACCGGCGTGTGCGCGGTGCTTTTGCAACGCACCCAACGCGGGCCCAGGGGGCCATACACGCCAGCAGGTTCGGGGAACAGGTTGAGCAGCAGCAGGTACAGCACGCCGGCCAGCCCCAGGGTGACCGGCAGGCTCAGGTCGATGCCGCCGGCCAGGTCGCCCAGCGGGCCGACGAACTGCCCTGGCAGGTTGACGAAGCACAGGCCGACCGCCGCGCTGGGGATCCACGCCCCCATGCCGCGCCAGTTCCAGCCATGCAGGAACCAGTAGTGGCCGCCACGCTGGCCGCGGGTGAACACCTGCAGGTCGTCGGCATGGTAGAAGCCGCGGCGAGTGATCAGGCCGAGGATCATGATCACCATCCACGGGCTGGTGCAGGTGATGATCAGCACGGCGAAGGTCGACACGCTCTGTACCAGGTTGAAGGTGAAGCGGCCGATGAAGATGAAGCCGATCGCCAGCACACCGATCAGCAGTGTGGCGCCGGCACGGCTGAGCAGGCGTGGGAACACGCTGGACATGTCCAGGCCAGTGCCGTACAGCGCCGTGGTGCCGGTGGACATGCCACCGATTACCGCAATCAGGCACACCGGCAGGAAGAACCAGCTTGGCGCCACCGCCAGCAGGCCACCGACGTAGTTGTTGGCGGCGATGTAGTCCGGTGCCTGGGTGGCCACCAGGGTGGCGGTGCACAGGCCGAACAGGAACGGGATCAGGGTCGCGCCCTGGGCCGCGATCACCGCCAGCATGATGCGCGCCTTGGGCGTTTCACGCGGGATGTAGCGTGACCAGTCGCCGAGGAACGCACCGAACGACACCGGGTTGCTCATGGCCAGGATCGCCGCGCCGACAAAGGCCGCCCAGAAGCCCGCCTGGCCGAGGTTGACGCTGCCCGCGTAGCCGGCATCGAACGGCCCGGCAAAGGCAACGATGCCCAGCAGGAACAGCAGGCTCGAGGCCCACACGGCAACTTTGTTGACCCACAGCATGAAGCGGAAGCCGAAGATGCACACCACCAGCACCAGCACCGCGAACAGGCCGTAGGCCAGGCCCAGGGTCAGGTCGGTTTCCGGCAGGCCAGCCAGGCGCTTGGCGCCACCGACCAGGGCGTCGCCCGAGCTCCACACCGACAGCGAAAAGAACGCCACCGCGGTGAGCAGCGACAGGAACGAGCCGACGATGCGCCCGTGCACGCCAAAGTGCGCGCCCGACGACACCGCGTTGTTGGTGCCGTTGAGCGCACCGAACAGGCCCATGGGCGCGAGGATCAGCGCGCCCACGGCGACGCCGAGCAGGATCGCCCACACGCCGGCCTGGAACGACAGCCCGAACAGCACCGGGAAACTGCCCAGCACGGCGGTGGCGAAGGTATTGGCGCCGCCGAAGATCAGGCGGAACAGGTCCAGCGGGGAGGCGTCGCGTTGATCGTCGGGGATCTGTTCGACGCCGTTGGTCTCGATACCGGTCGAGTGGCTCATGGTGATGCTCCAGCGCGGTTGTTGTGGGTCGGCGCAGTGCGCGGGCCTTCTTGTGGGTGCGATGGCAGGGCGGCAGGGCCGCGTAAAAAAGCAGATCAGGCCGGCGATACGACCGACAGGTGCTCGTGGCAGGCCAGCCACTGTTCGCCGTGGCGGCGGAAGACGATGGTCTCGCGCTCGCTCAACTGGTGTTCTTCGCCGGCGATGCGGATGTGCGTGGCCACATCGTGCATGAAGATCGCCACGTCACCTTGCAGGCTCACCTGGGCATTGCCTGATTCGCAGGCGAGCACGGCGAAACCGTCGGCCTGCCACTGGGCCCAGAGTTGCTCGTAGGCTCGGCGCGACAGCAGCGGTTGCGGCAGGGTGTGGAAAAGGAAGCTGGCGTCTTCGCTGAAGCAGGCGAAATAGCGGGCGGTGTCGTTGCTGGCGAACGCGGCAACGAGGTCGGCGGCGGCTTGCCGTACCTGGAGTGTCTGGTCCACGGGAGTGGCCTCACGGTTCTTGTGATTGTGGTGAAGCGATTCTGGTGGCGGTCGGCGAGGGGAAAAATCGCTGCGGGCAAATAATCAGTTCAGGAATTTGTGAAGTGACGGCTGTGCTTTCCTTACTGTGGGAGCGGACCGCTACAGCCAACAATGAGCTAACCGACTGACGGTCCCCCCCAGCTCTCATCCTTGCCTACGCTGATACACCCAACCCGCTGAAGCAAGGAGAACTGTCATGGCCTTCCAATACAAGCGTCTGGACAAGAACAACGCTGCTGTGCTGCTGGTTGACCACCAGACTGGTCTGCTCTCGCTGGTAAGGGACATAGACCCAGACCGCTTCAAGAACAACGTCCTGGCCCTGTCGGACCTGGCCAAGTACTTCAAGCTGCCGACCATCCTCACCACCAGTTTCGAGACCGGCCCCAACGGCCCGCTGGTGCCCGAACTGAAAGAGCAGTTCCCCGACGCCCCGTACATCGCACGCCCTGGCAACATCAACGCCTGGGACAACGAGGACTTCGTCAAGGCCGTCAAAGCCACCGGCAAGAAGCAACTGCTGATCGCCGGGGTGGTGACTGAAGTGTGCGTGGCCTTCCCGGCACTGTCGGCGCTGGAGGAGGGCTTTGAGGTATTTGTCGTCACCGACGCCTCCGGCACCTTCAACGAACTGACTCGGGACTCGGCCTGGCGGCGCATGGAGGCGGCCGGGGCGCAGTTGATGACCTGGTTCGGCGTGGCCTGCGAGCTGCACCGGGACTGGCGCAATGACATCGAAGGGCTGGGGACCCTGTTCTCCAACCATATTCCGGACTACCGCAACCTGATGACCAGCTACAACAAGCTGGCCAGGTAATCCGGCCTTGAAGGCACCGCATACCCTGTGGGAGCGGGTTTACCCGCGAAGACGTCGATAGTTTCAATGACGCATTCGCGGGTGAACCCGCTCCCACACCCTCCCCGGAACACCCACCAGCACCCGCAGAATCAATGAGATAGAACCAGGCCTGCGAAATCTGCAAGCGAAGCGGCAAAGCGCCATGGATCGACCATACTGACTCTTCATCCGCCCTCAGGAGAGTGCCATGTCGAAGTCGTCCAGGAAGAAAGATCCCAGGAACCAGCCGAAAAAACTGGGCGGCAAGGCCTATGAGAAGGAACTCAAGCAGCTGCATGTGGAACTGGTGAAACTGCAGGAGTGGGTGGTCGCCAAGGGCCTGAAGGTGTGCATTGTCTTCGAGGGCCGCGACGGTGCTGGCAAGGGCGGCACCATCAAGGCCATTACCGAGCGTGTCAGCCCGCGAGTATTCCGCGTGGTGGCGCTGCCGGCACCGACCGAGCGGGAAAAGACCCAGATGTACGTACAACGCTACCTGGGGCACTTGCCCGCTGCAGGCGAGGTAGTGATCTTCGACCGCAGCTGGTACAACCGCGCCGGTGTCGAGCGGGTGATGGGCTTCTGCAGCGAAGAGCAGAGCAGCAAGTTTCTCACCGTGGTGCCGCTGTTCGAAAAGATGATGGTCGAGTCGGGGATCATCCTCATCAAGTACTGGCTGGAAGTCAGTGCCGAAGAGCAGACCCGCCGCCTGCAAGACCGCATCAACGATGGCCGCAAGCTGTGGAAGCTGTCGCCGATGGACCTCAAGTCGTACACCCGCTGGGATGAGTACACCCGGGCCCGCGACGACATGTTCGCCGCCTCCGATTCGTCCTGGGCACCTTGGTTCATGGCCCATTCCAACGACAAGCGCCGTGCCCGGCTGAACATCATCAGCCATCTGCTGACGCGCATTCCCTACAAGGACATTACCCGCGACGAGGTAGTGAAGTTGCCCAGGCGCGGCAAGATCGGCAAATACAAGGCCGTGAACTATCCGTTCAAAGTCGTCGAAGAGCGTTTCTGATCCTTCCCTGCGGGGAGCAGCGGAGAGAGCGAGCCTATGCCACATGACGGCAGCCTGTTGCAGGCGACGGTGGTGTTCCTGCTGGCCGTGGTGCTTCTGGTGCCGCTGGCGCAGCGTTTGAAAATGGGGGCAGTGCCCGGCTATCTGCTGGCGGGCATCCTGATAGGGCCGTCGGTGTTTGGCCTGCTGAACAACCCGGATAACGTGGCGCGCCTGTCGGAGATGGGTGTGGTGATGCTGCTGTTCGTCATCGGCCTGGAGCTTTCGCCGAGGCGTTTGTGGACCATGCGCCGGGCGCTGTTCGGCATCGGCTCGCTACAAGTGGGCCTGAGCGCCATAGTGCTTGGCCTGCTGGCGTACTGGCTGTTCGACCAGTCGAAGCAGGCAGCCATCGTGCTGGGCTTGGGGCTGGCGCTGTCGTCCACCGCGTTTGGCCTGCAAGTGCTGGCCGAGCGCAAGGACCTGGGCAAGCCGCATGGTCGCCTGGCCGTGGCGATCCTGTTGTTCCAGGACATTGCCGCGATCCCGCTGATTGCCGTGGTGCCGTTGCTCGGAGGTGACGTCAGTACCGCCGACGAAGGCGCCTGGCCGGTGCTGGCGGTGGTGGCTGGTATAGGTGTGGTGATTATCTTTGGCCGCTACCTGCTGACCCCTGTCTTCAAATGGACAGTCGGTTCGGGCCTGCCCGAGCTGTCGACCGCTACCGCCTTGCTGGTGGTGCTGGGCACTGCCTGGGTGATGGAGCACGTGGGCGTGTCCATGGCGCTGGGGGCATTCCTGGCGGGCGTCTTGATGGCTGAGTCGCCTTTCCGCCATGAACTGGAAACCCAGATCGAACCCATCAAGGGGCTGCTGCTGGGGCTGTTCTTCGTTGGCGTGGGGATGAGTGCCGACCTGCGCCTGCTGTTCGGCATGCCATTGCTGGTACTGGCGCTGACCCTGCTGCTGGTGGTCATCAAGCTGCCGCTGCTGTATGGCCTGGGGCGCATGGCCGGTGGGCTCAACCAGCCCCAGGCGCTGTGCCTGGGCGTGGTGCTGGCGTCTGGCGGCGAGTTTGCCTTCGTGGTGTTCAAGCTGGCACTCGACCATCAGGTGCTGGCGCAGCAGGTGCATGACCTGCTGGTGCTGGCCATCACCTTGTCGATGGCGGTGGTGCCCTTGGTAATGATGGCCCTGGCGCGACAGTTGCGTGACGACAGCCCAGCCCAGGCAAGCCCTGAAACGGGCCACTGAATCGCGCCACATGGCGCACCTGAGTTCGGAGGTGAAGCATGCAACCGGGTCTCAAGCTGGACAGCCGCCTGTCGCGGGGCTTGCTCGATGTGCTCATCAAGGCCGGCCTGGTGGCGGCGCTGGTGATGTTCGCCTTCCAGACGTTCCAGCCGTTCCTGGAGCTGATGCTGTGGTCGGTGATCCTGGCGGTGACCTTGTATCCGCTGTATTGCCGCATCCAGCGCCGCACAGGGCTCAAGGACGGGCTTTCAGCGACGCTGGTGGTGCTACTGGTACTGGTCGTGCTGCTGGTGCCGATCTACCTGGTGGTGATGTCCATCGGCGAATCGGTGGACAGCCTGGTGACGCTGCTCAAGAGCGGTGCCTGGAGCGTGCCGGCACCGCCTGATTCGGTGGCGGCCTGGCCATTGATCGGGCCGAAGGTGCATGCCCTGTGGCTGGCCGCTTCGGAAAACATGGCCGGTGTGCTGAACCAGTGGATGCCCCAGCTCAAGGGCGCCGGGCGCACGGTGCTGGGTGCAGCAGCCAGCGCAGGGGGGGCGTTCCTGTTGTTCATCGCGGCGATCATCGTCTCGGGCATCATCATGGCGTTTGGTGACCGCGGTGAAATCGCGGCGCAGCGCATTGCCATGCGGGTGTCGGGCGAGGAGCGTGGCAAGCCACTGGCCAAGCTGTGCACCGCCACCATTCGCGCGGTGGCCCAGGGCGTGATCGGCATTGCCTTCATCCAGATGCTGCTGATCGGTGTCGGCTTCGTCATCAAAGGGGTACCGGGGGCGGGGATGCTGGCCATCGTCATCCTCATGCTGGGGATTGCCCAGGCGCCGGCCACGTTGATCACGGTGCCGGTGATCATCTACGTATTCAACGTCGAAGGCTTTACCGTGGCGACCATCATCTTCGCCATCTACAGCTTTGTCGCCGGGCTTGCCGACAACGTGCTCAAGCCGCTGCTGCTGGGGCGCGGGGTGGACGTGCCGATGCCGGTGGTGTTGATCGGGGCGCTGGGCGGCATGGTGGTCAAAGGCATCATCGGCCTGTTCATCGGCCCGGTGATCCTTGGCGTCACCTACGTGCTGTTCTGGCAGTGGGTGGCGCTGCAGGTGCCGGAAAACCCCGTCGAGCCATCGGCGTAAGCCAAGGCCCGCCATGCCCGGACGCTTCCATGGTTGTGCACTGAGCCTGGCTGCCATGTTGGTGGGCTGTACCCAGGTCGGCCCGGATTTCCGGCCGCCGCAGGACCCGTGGCTGGGCACCTGGAACACCCCGCTGCTGGAACAGGCAGGGCGGCAGGCCGCAGCGCCCGACCTGCGCCAGTGGTGGGCCGTGTTCGCCGACCCGGCCCTGGATGCCTTGATCGCCGAGGCCGATGCCAACAACAGCAACCTGCGCGTGGCTGGCTTGCGTATTGCCGAAGCCCGTGCCCAGCTGGCCATCGTGCAGACCGGGCGTTATCCACAGCTGCAGCAACTGCGCGCCCAGAGCCTGTACCTGAAACAGGACCAGTCCGGCACCGCCACCGCTCGCGACTCGGTGTTCTGGCAATCCAGTGCGGGCTTCGACATCGGCTGGGAAATCGACTTCTGGGGGCGCTTCAGCCGCGCCATCGAAAGCGCCGACGCCGTCTACTTTGCCTCCCAGGCCAACTACGCCGATGTCATGCTGCTGTTGCGTGCGCAGGTGGCCGACACCTACTTTGCCCTGCGCACCGCCGAAGCGCGGCTGGATATCGCCGAGGAAAACGCCCGCCGTCAGGCGCGCAGCCTGGAGATAACCGAGCGGCTGTTCCGGCATGGCGAAAACGACGAACTCGACTGGCAACAGGCGCGCACCCAGTACCTGGCTACCCAGGCCACCATCCCCGAGTTCCAGAACCAGCTCAATGCCCTGCGCAACGTGCTGTGCTCGCTGCTCGGCAGGCCGCCCGGGCCGCTGCCGCAGCTCGATGCAGGCCACGGCCAGCTGCCGTTGCCGGACCGTGCCGTGCTGCAGGACGTGCCTGCCAGCCTGCTGCAGCGCCGCCCGGACATCCGCGCCGCCGAACAGGCGGTGGCGGCACAGTCGGCGCTGGTCGGGGTGGCCGAGGCCGATCTTTATCCACAGCTGAGCCTGCTGGGCAGCATTGGCTGGAGCTTCGTCTCGGCCAATCACCTGCCCGATACCTTCGACATCGCCGCCGGGCCCAGCCTGATCTGGAACCCGTTCGACTATGGCCGGCGCAAGAACGCCGTGCGCGTGGAAGATGCCCGCTTGCAGCAACTGATCGAGCTGTATCACCAGGGCGTGCGCGAAGCCGCGCGCGAGGCCGACGATGCCGCCAGCGGACTGTTGCGCTCGCTGCAGAGTGCAAGTATCCGCGAGCAGGCCTCGCAGGCCGCGCAGCGCTCGCTGAACCTGGCCAGCTCGCAGTACCGCGAAGGCTTTGCCGACTTCCAGCGCGTGCTCGACGCCCAGCAACTGCTGCTGCAGCAACAGGACGGTTACCTGGTCAGCCGCGGCAATGCCGTCAGCAGCCTGGTGACGCTGTACAAGGCCCTGGGCGGCGGTTGGGACGCCAGCCGCGCACCGATCGACCCGGCCACGCGCCAACAGATGCAGCAACGCACCGACTGGGGCGAGCTGCTCGACGAGCCAGCCCCCAGCGCACATGCACAAGGTGAACCGAAATGAGCGACGCCACGCCAACGCCAACCCCGCCAGCCCCCGATCGCGGCATGCGCTGGGTGCTGCTGCTGATTGCCGTGAGCCTGCTGTGGTACCTGCTGGCCGACCGTTTCACGCCCTACACCCAGCAGGCCCGCCTGCAGGCCTACGTGGTGCCGGTGAGTGCCGAGGTGGCCGGGCAGGTGAAGCGTGTGACGGTGGGCAACAACCAGGAAGTGCGCAAGGGCGATGTGCTGTTCGAGCTGGACCAGGAGCAGTACCGCATCGCCCTGGCCCGCGCCGAAGCCGACCTGGACACGGTACGCCGGCAGATCGGCGCCCACACCGCCGGCATCGACTCGGCCCAGGCGGCACTGGTGGCGGCCCAGGCCAACGAGCGCAAGGCGCGGCAGGACGCCGAGCGGCTCAAGCGCCTGATCGATGAAGACCCCGGCACGGTGTCGGTACGCCGCCTGGAAGGCGCCCAGGCCACCCGTGACCAGGCCATCAGCCAGGTGGCGGCAGCCCGTGCCGAAGTGGAGCGGGCCCGTGAGCAGCAGGGCGGGGCGCAGGACGACAACGCCCAGCTGCGCAGCGCGGCGGCCAATGTGGAAAAAGCCCGCCTGGACCTGGCGCGCACCGTGGTACGCGCCGACGCAAACGGGCTGATCACCGACCTGCGTACCGACGTTGGCCACTATGTCGGCGCTGGCAGCCCGATGATGACTCTGATCGCCATCCATGACGTGTGGATAAGTGCCGACATGACCGAGAACAACCTCGGTCGGCTGCGCCCTGAAACCCCGGTGCTGGTAGTGCTCGATGCGCTGCCCGGCACGGTGTTGAAGGGGCGTATTCGCAGCATTGGCTACGGCGTGAGCGTGGGCCAGAGTACCCCGCCGGGTACGTTGCCGACCGTGCAGAACAGCCGCGAGTGGCTGCGCTCGGCCCAGCGCTTCCCGGTGATCGTTGAACTGGAGCGTGACCAGTTGCAGGACAAGACCGGTTTGCGGGTCGGCGGCCAGGCCGAAGTCATGGCGCTGCCCAGCGAGGGCAACCCATTGAACCTGCTGGGCCGGTTGTTCATGTGGCTGATGAGCTGGCTGTCTTATGCCTATTGAGCTGCGCCGCCTGCGCGCCCTGCGCCTGGCCTGGGGCGTGGCGCTGTGCCTGGCGGTGAGTTTTGGCATCGGCCTGCCGGTGCCGATCCTGGCGCCGGTGTTCGCGGTGCTGTTGCTGGCCATGCGCAGCCAGCCCTTGCCCCTGCGTGCGGCACCGGCCCTGGCGGTGCTGGTGCTGCTCAGTTGCGGCAGCGGGCTGCTGCTGATTCCGCTGCTGCGCCATGCCCCGGTGAGTGGGGTTTTGCTGGTGGGGGTGGGGGTTTTCCTGACTTTGCGTTATGCGCTGAAAGGCGGCAACGGCCTGCTAGCCAATTTGCTGGTCATCGGCCTGACCATGATCGCTGCTGCTGGCACCAGCGACTTCACCTTGGCGCTATCGGTGGTCGAAGCGCTGGCCAAAGGCATGCTGCTGGCGGTGCTGGGCACGGCGGCGGCGCATGTGCTGTTTCCCGAGCCGGCCAATGCGCCGGCGCCACCGGCACCACCGTTGCTCGACAGTGACCAGGTGAGCTGGGTCGCTTTGCGTGCCACGCTGATCGTGATGCCGGCCTTTTTGCTGGCGCTGATTGCCCCGGACCAGTACATGCCTCTGATCATGAAGGCAGTGAGCCTGGGGCAGCAGGCCGGTGAGACCCGTGCGCGACATGCCAGCCGCGAGCTGATCGGCTCGACCTTGCTTGCCGGGTTGCTGGCGATACTGATGTGGGGCGCGTTGAGCCTGTTCGTGCACCTGTGGATGTTTTTCCTGTGGGTGCTGCTGTTCGTCCTTTGGCAGGGGCGCAGGCTCTACCGTGCGGTGGATACCAGGCAAAGCCCGGCGTACTGGGTGAGTTGCCTGACGACCATGCTGATTTTGCTGGGGCAGTCGGTGCAGGACAGCGCGGGCGGGCAGGATGTGTACCGCGCCTTTGCCGTGCGCATGGCGCTGTTTCTGGTGGTGTCGGTGTACGCTAGCGCCATGCTCATATGGATTGATCGGCGTCGCGTTCGGACTGTTTAGCTCTTCTGTACTGGCCTCTTCGCGGGCACGCCCGCTCCCACAGGGATCGCACAAACTTCAAGGTTGTCGTTGTACCTGTGGGAGCGGGTTTACCCGCGAAGAGGCCAGCACAGGAAACCCTAGGGCCTCCAGTCAACCCCACTCTCTTCCAGATAGGCATCCACCGCTGCACCTACAGTGGGATGGAATGCCGACTCCCCCATATGCTCGAACAACTCGAACTGCCGCATCTTGTCCTTTACCGGGTCCTTCATCTCGGCAAACTGCAATTCCACCCCCTGCGCCTCCAGCGCCCGGTCCAGCTCGGCCAGCATGTCCGCCGAGGTGATATCGATGCTGGTCACCGGCTCCGCCGCAATCACCAGCCGTTGGACCGGGGTAGGCGACGCATCCACCGCAGCCATCACCGTGTTCTGGAACTGCTCGGCATTGGCAAAGAACAGCGGCGCATCCCAACGCAGCAGCACCAGCCCCGGAATGCGTCGGGCCTGTGGATAACGCAGCACGTCATGGTAGCCACGGGTGCCATCCACCCGGCCCAGCACCGCATGATGCGGCCGCCAGCCGTCCCACAGGAATTCGATCACCGACACCGCCACGGCAATGCCGATACCGGGAATGGCCCCGAATACCGCCACGCCGACGAAGCAGGTGAATGACAGCCAGAACTCCCATTGCTGCATACGGAAGATGCGCTTGAGGTCGGCAAACTCGAACAGGCCCAACGCTGCGGCAATCACCACCGCCGCCAGGGCGCTGTTGGGCAGGTGTTGCATCAGGTTGGGCGCCACCAGCAGCAACAAGGTTACCGCCAGCGCACCGATGATGCCGGTGAGCTGGGTCTGCGAGCCGGCCGCTTCGGCCACGGGGGTACGTGACGAGCTGCTGCTGATGGGGATGCCCTGGAACAGCCCGGAGGCCAGGTTGGCCACACCCAGGCCGAACATTTCCTGGTTCGGGTTGACCGGCATCTTCATGCGCGCGGCATAGGAGCGCGACAGCACACTGGTATCGGCGAATGACACCAGCGCCACGGCAATCCCGCCCAGTACCACCTCGACCAGGTCGATGTCGGTGACCCAGGGAAACACGAAGCTTGGCAGGCCTTGGGGCAACTGGCCGAGCACTTTCACACCTTGCTGGTCGAGCCCTAGCAGGCTCACCGCCAGCGTGGCCAGTACCACTGCAATGAGAATGCCCGGCAAGCGCTTGAACGGCTTGAGCAGCAGGATCAGCGCCAGGCTGCCGCCGCCGACCACGAAGCTTGGCCAGTGCCCTTGGCCGGCAAGCAGTGCTTCGGCCAATTGCCAAAGGTCGCGCAAGGGGCCTTGGCTATCGACTTTGATACCGAATAGCTTGGGCAACTGGCTGATCAGCACCGTGAGGGCGATGCCGTTCATGTAGCCATAGCGGATCGGCTTGGACAGCAACTCGGTGATGAAGCCCAGGCGCAGCAGCCCGGCGATCACGCAGAACGCCCCGGCAACCAGGGCCATCAGGCTGGCGATGGCGATAGCCCGCTGCGGGTCGCTGGCGGCGTACTGCACCACTACCGCCAGGATCGGTGCGGCCAGCGCCGAGTCCGGGCCCAGCACCAGGATGCGGCTGGGGCCGAACAGGGCATAGGCCAGCAGCGGGATGATGGTGGCGTACAGGCCGTAGATGCCGGGTACGCCAGATGCCTCGGCATAGGCGATGCCCACCGGCACCAGCATGGTGGTGAGCACCAGGCCGGCGGCGATGTCCCTGGGCAGCCAGGCGGGTTGGTAGTGGAGCAGGGTGACCAGGCCGGGGAGCCAGCGTTGCCAGTCGAGGCGGGGTTTTTCGGGCATGGGGCGTGCGTCCAGGGGAGGGTGCTGAATCACAGCTTAGATGCTGAATTTCGGCGCCGCTCTGCGGCCCTATCGCGACACAAGGTGATCTGGTCAAGTAATTTTGGACACCGGTTAAGGTTCATGCCGCTGCTTTGAGCTTTTCCTCCATGGCTACCGGTGTTTCATGGCCGTTGTAGCTGTGGAGGCGCTTGAGGTTGTAGCGCATCAGGCAAGCCTGGATATCTATTCGTGCCTGCGCTTCGGTCTCATAACCTCCTGCCGGGACCCATTCTGATTTCAATGCCCCGAAAAATCGTACTCCCCCCTCAGATGAAGCCCCAGCGTGATGCTGGGGTTTCGGTTTTCAAACGGTCTGAATCGATGCTGTTCGGGCCTCGCGTTTGAGGATCAGGTCGAGCAGCAGAGCCAGAATCAAGGCACCTGCAGCGACGCTGAACAGCACGCCATGATGACCGTTGCTGCTTGCGAACAGCGCTGAGTATCCATATCCCGCAATGGCTTGGAAGCTTGCGAAAGCGACTGTAGCGCGGCTCCAAGTCGCGTTCTGCTGCGTGTGCCCCTCTACCAGATTGTGCACCCGAGCAAGGACCAAAGGAACGATACCTGGCGGGAATGAGCCTATGAGCAATGCCGCTGCTCCAAGCAGGCGCAGATCATGGGTCTCAATCAGTACACCTACTGCGATAAGTTGGGCAATCAGGACAATCCGAATGCCTGTCCGAGCGCCCAGATGATCCGCCAACAGCCCGTAAAGCACCGGACCTGCAATGGCACCGATACCGTACAGGCCCCACATCAACGCTCCTGCATGGGTTCCTGCACCAAGGCCGCGGCTAACGTAGTCCACCAGGAACATCATGGGTGCAACCAGCGCAGTCGCCATCAAAGCGTACTGGCCGAACAAAACCATTACGGCGGATGAGGTTGCAGCTTCAGGTGTAGTCGGTGTCGCTTGATGGTGAGGATGATCGGCCGGCCACCCCGCCCAGCTGCTGACAGTGAGCGCGAATGAGAGTGCCGCTAAACCAAGCCAGGTTTGCTGAAGCCCTTTGGCCAACAGCCAGGGAACCAGGCTTGCAGCTCCTGCGATTCCCAATCCGATACCAAGGAAAATCGCGCCACTTGCGAGGCCCCTTCGGTTGGCAGATACATGTGGCAGGATAGCAGTTGCTGCCAGCACCATGATCACGCCACCGGCGATGCCTGAAAGCAGACGCCAGAAGAAGAACCAGCTCACCGACAGCGGCCAGGCGCAGCCAAGGAATGCCAAGCTGACCATGACCATCATGACACGCAGCACGGTTGCGCTTGACCATCTGACGGCCATTGGCCGGCCAATCAAAGCTCCAATCAGGTAGCCGGCCAGGTTTGCCGCGCCAAGGAAAACGACTGCAGAGCTGGCAAACCAATGGGCTTCAATAAGTGCCGGGATGAGTGGTGTATAAGCGAATCGTGCCAATCCGATGCCGACGAGGCTGGCACAGAGACCAGCCCAAATCGGTAGCCAGGGGGCACGTTGTGTGGATGTAGTCATGACTTCCCCCTGCGCCGTTCGCGGCGTGAAAGGTTAGACGGGATTGAGTTGGGCTTTCGCAGTCCGAGCTTTGATGTTGGCCACCAGCGCATCGAGGCTCAGCGCACCGCCGCCAAAGGCTGCGATCTGCAACAAACCGCCGGCAATGGAAATGTTCTTGAAGAAGTTAATGAACTGACCTTGATCAGCCAGATTGTTATGGAAAGCAAACGCTGCCATTACCGTGAATAGAGCCATGACCACAGCGACAATGCGCGTTTGAAAACCAATGATCAACAGTGTGGCGAGACCAAGTTCCACACCAAGTGCGGCCAAGTAGCTCAGCAATGGGAACGGCAAACCACTTGACTCGATATAAGCAATGGTTCCCTCTGGTGAGGCCAGCTTGCTGAAGCCGCTAAGCAAGAAAAGAACAGCCAACAATACGCGGCCGGTTACTGCAGTGGTATTTTTTAGTGAGTTCATTTGATTGCTCCTGATTTTAAAGTTTGCCGAAGTGGCTTTCGATGGAGAAATCATAAATTCAGGCCAACTTGGCAACAATATGAACACTTTCGATTTGACTGTTTCAAAATCAGGGACAATTGGCACCGTACAGAACTGGCTGGGGCATCCAGCCAGTCTGTCGATCAAGTTACGGGTGTACGGGGTAGTCGATGTAGCCGCGTTCGTTGCCACCGAAGAAGGTGGTCGGATCAGGTGTATTGAGCTCCAACCCATCTCGAATCCGGCGTGGTAGATCCGGGTTGGCCAGGAACGGCCGACCGAAAGCCACAACGTCCGCGCGTCCTTCCCGAATCGCTTTCTCCGCAGAGGCCGCGTCATAACCGCCTGCGATGATCAACACACCGTTCCAAGCGTCACGCAGCTTCAAGATGATCTCGTCCCAGCGCGGGTCGAAGTTTTCGTCCTTCACCGTACCGACAACGGCAGGCTCTACGAGGTGGAGATACGCCAGCCCATAGCGGTTCAACGACTCCACGATGTAGGTGAAGGTCTCGATGGGGGTGTCGTCTCCCATGCCCATGAAACGTCCCATCGGGGTAAGACGCACACCGACGCGGTCTGCACCGATCTCTTGCGCAACTGCCTGAACGATCGCCAGGAGCAGGCGCGCCCGATTCTGATAAGTACCACCGTATGGGTCATTGCGCTTGTTGCTGTTGCTGTTGATGAATTGGTCGAGCAGATAGCCGTTGCCCGCATGGATTTCCACGCCGTCCATACCGGCCTCGATGGCGTTAAGCGCGGCGATGCGGTAGTCATCAATGATTGCGGCGATTTCTTCGGTTTCTAGCGCGCGCGGTACCGGCACATCCCCCCACACCCCGTTACCATCTTCGTCGACAATGAAGGTCTTGCCAGGCGCTGCGATGGCACTCGGTGCCACAGGCAGAGCGTTATCCGGCTGGAAGCTGGGATGCGAAACGCGGCCAACGTGCCAAAGTTGCATGAAGATGCGTCCATCGAGTTCGTGCACCTCATCGCTTACACGTTTCCAGGCCTGAATCTGTTCAGGGGTATAGATACCTGGAGTCCATGCGTAACCTTGCCCCTGTTGAGAGATTTGCGTGGCCTCGGTAATGATTAGAGCCGCGCTTGCCCGCTGGCCATAATACTCCGCAGCCATTGATGTCGGGACATCCCCAGGTTGACCAGCGCGAGACCGGGTCAATGGAGCCATCGCAATGCGATGAGGAAGTTCTAAGGCGCCCACACGAATGGGATTGAACAGATGGCTGGTCATTACTCAGTTCCTTTTGAAGTAAATTCAATAAATTCAAGAGATGAAACATCGTCGCTTCTGTTTGATGAAGTTAGGTTAATACCCAGACCGAAAATTGATAATCCGCAAAACCGGAGCAAGTGCATTGCGCAACTCGCAAAACCTGGGATCTCTGCCCTAAAGCGCAGTACGAGCTTTACCTCTGTAAACCCGCAGCACGTCAGCCATGACCGACAAGGCGATCTCGGCCGGGGTCCTGGAACCGATATCCAGGCCTATGGGCATGTGCAAGCGGTCTACGTCGGTAGACGACAGGCCGCCGATTCGCCGCAACCTCTCTGCTCGCTTTTCCGAAGTGCGCTTGGAGCCCATTGCACCGATATAGAAGGCAGGGGTGTGCACAGCTTCCATCAAGGCGAGGTCATCGATTTTCGGGTCATGGGTGAGCGCAACGACGGCTGTCGCTTCGTGGCAACCTCCATTGGCGATGTACAGCGAGGGCAACAGCGGAATCAGAGGCACCCCTTCGATTGGCATTTCGGCCGCTTCTTCCCGCGGATCGCAGGCAATCACTTCGAACCCGAGGGCTTTGGCGAACTGACCACAGGCCTGGGCGACGGGTGACATGCCGGCAAGTAGCAGGCGAAGTGCAGGACCTAGGTTAATTTCCAGACGGCTACCACGGCGAGTCACGGTGTCGGCTCCGTCTGCGTAACGCCGGGAGCTGAACAGGTCGCTTTCAAGTTCGATTATCCGCGTCAGCCGTTGCTGGCCACGCATTGCGTCGAGCAACTGGCTCAGGTGAGCCTTCCATTCCACGGTTGGTTCTCGATGCTCGACCAACACATCCAGGCTGCCGCCACAGGGAAGTTGCAGGCGGCTTCGCTCTTCAGCGGTACGTCCGTAACTGACAACCTGGGCGGGGGCCGCGTGCTCGCCACGGCCCAGCGCTTGGAGGAATTCTTCTTCGACGCAGCCACCCGACAACGAGCCGCAGTGCGCGCCGGACTGCGTGGCCACCAGCATTGCACCAGGCGATCTCGGCGCCGAACCGAAGGTGGAGAGCACGGTGCACAACCACATGCTTTGCCCTTCGTCGGCCCAGGCCAGTGCTTGCTCGAGTACCTTCACATCAAGATGCTGCATCTGCCGTTACCTTTCCAAGCACTTGACCGAACGTCGGCGACCTGCTCATTGCTCAGGCCTTGCGGGTAAGTGGTAACGCAAGCCGGCGGTGGCCGGTGGCATCGGCCACGGCGTTACCCAGCGCCGCCGCCATCGGGCCTTGGACGATTTCGGCAGCGCCAAGGAACGGCTGGCCAGGCTGATCGATCATGTGTACTTCCACGTGCTTGGGAAGCTGCGGGAAACGCAGGATCGGGTAGCCGCTCCAGTCGTAGCTGCGCACCCCGCCGGCGTCATGACTGACCGCCTCGTAAAGCGTCCAACTGCTCGACTGGACGATACCGCCTTCGACCTGATTGCGAAGGCCATCGGGGTTGACGATCTGACCCACGTCCACTGCGGTGACCACCCGCTGGATCTCGATGTCGCCAGTTTGCGGATGCACCTGGATTTCCACGGCCACCGCACAGTAACCCATGATGTTCTTGTAACGGGCGAAGCCCAGGCCGATGCCGCTTCCCGGAGCCGGTGAGCGGCGTGGCCAACCGAACTCGTCCCGGGCCCGCTCAATGACTGCTCGGGCCCTTGGGTCGGTGAGGTGCTCAAGACGGAATTCGACGGCATCCACACCCGCCTGATCCGCCAACTCGTCCAGGCAGGCCTCGATGGCGAAGACATTTATGTGCGCGCCCAGCGAGCGCATCGCCGAGGTCCGGAACGGCATCTGGGTGATGAAGTTCATGTCGATGCTAGCCGCACCGGTTTCGTACAGCGGGATCGCGTTGCGGTCGCCATCCCCCTCGGGCTGGGCAATCGGAACGGAGGGCATCGAGGTGAACGGGCGGGCGATCATCCGCGCCGGCACCAGGCGTCCGGCGTTGGTGATGCGCTCGTTGTGCGGGGTGGTCCACAGCTCGTACTTCCAGTCGTTGATCCGCCCGTCACTGCCCAGGCTGGCTTGCAGCTCGGTAAGCATGGCCGAGCTGTAGGGTTCCCAGAGGTTTTCCTGTTCGCGCATCCATTGAACTCGCACGGGTACACCTGGCAGGCGCACGGCGATCAGGGCAGCATCGGCCGCGGCGTCATCGGCGCCATTGTGTCCGTAGCATCCCGAGCCTTCGGCGTGGATGCAGCGTACGGCGGCTGGCGGCAGGCCGACCATTTCGGCGATGCCGGCACGCAGCGGGAACACTCCCTGGGTGTGGGTCCAGACCGTCAGCATGCCGTCTTTGAACCAAGCTATCGAACAGGATGGGCCGATGGAACCGTGCATCAGGTACTGCTTGGTGACCCGCGCCCGGTACGTCTTGCCGCTCGAAGGCGCTGGGGTTCCCTCATGCTTGATGGGATAGCGCTTGGACTGCAACTTGGGCAGCAACTGGTGAATCACGGCTTGGTCCGGGATCACGTCGCCACCGGCCCACGTCGCGGCCTCGTAGCCGGCGCGCATGGCTTTGACCGCTTGCCACTCATCTTTGGCTACCACTGCGAGGTAATTACCGTCCCGGATCACCTTGACCACACCCGGCAGGCGTTCGATGGCGGGCATATCAAAGCCGGTGAGCTGGCTGCCCGGGCGCGGCGGTCTGATCACGCGGGCATGGAGCATGCCCGGCAAGCGCATGTCCTGTACGAACGCTGCGGCGCCAGTGACCTTTGCAGGGATGTCGAGCCGCTGCACCGCATGGCCGATAAGCTTGAACTGTTCAGGTGAAATGTCTGGTGACTTGGCCTGGGCGTACTGATGGAGGTCCACCCCAGCCACGGCGTCGGCATATCTCATGCGCGCCCCGGACGGTGCGGTAATCATCGCATCACCAGTTTTCAGCGAGGCGACGTCCAAGCCCCAGTGTCGAGCGGCAGACTCCATGAGCATTTGGCGAACCTGCGCAGCCGCGTTGAATAGCGCCGTGCCGCTGTCGAAAATCGTATGGCTGCCAGCCGTGTAGCCTTCGTTAGGGGTCAGGGCGGTATCCGCCGTGAGGAAGTTGACCGCAGCCGGCGCAACGTCCAGCCGCTCCGCTGCGATCTGCAGCAGCGCAGTCTTCACCCCGGTACCCAGCTCCACCTTGCCGGTGTACACCGTGATGCCTTCAGCCCCTACCTTGATCCATGCGTCGAGATAGGGGTTGGTGCGCAGGCTGCCCGGCAGGTCGGGGGCGAGCACGACGGTACCGAGCGTGTCCACCTCGGTATCGGCCAGCGCCTTGCGGGCTACCGGCATCAGTGTGAAGGCCATCAGCAGGCTGCTGCCTTGAAGGAAGGCGCGACGACTGAATTCGCTGTTAGCCATGGAGACCACCGTTTTCAATGACGCGTGTAATGGCTTCGATAATCCGCAGGTGGGTACCGCAGCGGCACAGATTCGTCGCCATGTGGGTGCGAAGCGTAGCCTGGTCGGGCCGAGGGTTTTTCTCCAGCAAGGCCTGGGCGCGCATGATCATCCCGGCGATGCAGTAACCGCACTGGGCAGCCTGGGTATCAATGAACGCCTGCTGCAAGGGGCCGGGGTGCTCGGCCGTGCCCAAGCTCTCGACCGTGCGCACCTTGCGACCTTCCAGCCCCGCGCACGGGGTCACGCAGGAAAACACCGGCTTGTCGTCGACGATGACGGTGCAGGCGCCGCACTGGCCCAGTCCGCAACCGTACTTGGCGCCGTTGAGCTCCAGCTGGTTCCGCAGGGCATAGAGCAACGGCATGTCCGGGTCGATATCCAGGCTGTGTACCTGGCCGTTTACGTTGAGATTCACCTTGCTCATGGGGTCTCCTGGCGCAGTGCCTGAATGGTTGCATCAACATCAGGCCACGGTTTGTCCGGGCTCGCCTGATGGCGGATGAACTCGGCCAGGGCGGTGAGCTGCTGGTCGTTCAGGCTCGCGGCGAACGGCGGCATGGCTGGGCCCGGTTCGCCGGGCGTGGGCGCGATACCTTCCAGCACTGTCTTGATGAAGTTGCGTGGTTTATCGGCCTGGACTGCTGACGTGGTGGTCAGTGCCGGTCTGCCGTCGATGGCGCGCATGGGCGCCGCGCCGCCGTGGCAACCGGCACAGGCGCCCTGGAACAGATCATGGCCCAGACGGGCCGACTCAGCGGTTAGCGCGGTGCTGGCGCCGATAGGGCTCGGCTTGGCATCGCTCGCGGGCAGGCTCAGCAAGTATTCCGCGATGGCATCGACATCGGTCTGTGGCAGGCGGGCGAGCTCCTGACTGACCGGGCGCATTGGACCGGCCGGCGTGCCATGGTTGTCTACAACCTTGGCCTGCAGGTACTCCACCAGTTGTGTTTGCGACCAAGGCTTCTCGCGACTTGCCAGACCCAGCAAGGAGGGTGCTTCCCACCCATCGACCACGCCACCGGAAAGTGCTTTGGTGTCTTTTTCAGCGCCGAGGAAGTTCAGGGGTGTATGGCAACCCCCGCAGTGGCCTGCGCCTTCGACCAGGTACCGTCCACGGTTCCACTGTTGCGATTGCTGCGCTGCCGGCTCGAACGGCGCCGTGTGCAGGAACATCAAGTTCCAGCCCGAGACCAGCGGGCGAATGTTCATGGGGAACTTCATGCGATTGGGTGTCGCCGGCTCGTATGCAGGCGGGCCACTCATCAGATACGCATAGGCATCGGCCAGGTCGTCGTCGCTGAGCAGGCGGTAGTGCTTGTACGGGAAGGCCGGGTAGAGAAAATGACCGTCTCTGGAGATGCCCTCGCGCATGGCACGTACAAATGCTTCGAACGGCCACTGGCCAATGCCGGTCGTGGCGTCCGGGGTGATGTTGGTGCTGTAGAGCGTGCCGAACGGCGTCACCAGTGGCAGGCCACCTGCGAGGTACTTGCCACCCGGGCGCGTATGACACACAGCACAATCGCCGGCTGTCACCACGTCGGCGCCTCGAGCGATTTGGGCCGTATCGAATTCCACAGGCTTATCGATCGGGTCGATCGCAGGTCGCCACATCAGCCCGAACGCTACAGCAAGTCCTCCTGCGCCGAGCGCAACAGCTGCAGATACCCAAAGCTTTTTACGTGACATTAATACCCACCTCGCTCTTGGCTAAGAGCGCCGACTGACGCCCTAAGCTACAGGGGCTTGAGATGGCGGACGCCAATCGAGCCGAACTCATCGAAGATCTCCTCATCTTCAACCTCGGCTTATTGGGTGCCGATTAGTTGAAGGCGTGAGCCTAAAGGAGCACGACTTACAGGGGTATAGGTACCTCACGCAACGAAGCTTTGCTCATCACGCAACGCTGCCAGTTTTGCGCAACTTGCATAACTTCGTTGCTGGAAGTTCGTATTCTCATGACTGTCCCTCACGCATAGGCTTGCTCCTGAACTTTCTCAACCCATTCGGAGATGTCGCCATGTCAGCGAGCAGCCCTGATGTAATTGCTTCACCGTCGGTGCATGCCGATACAGTCCCGACACTATCTAAAGCGTTGGTCATCTTTCTCGCGTTTTGCTGTGGCGCCGTAGTCGCCAACCTCTACTACGCACAGCCCATCGTTGAGCTTATTGCCCCAAGCATTGGCCTTTCGCCTGAACATGCCAGCCTGATCGTTTCGCTGACCCAGTTCGGCTATGCCGCTGGACTGCTGTTCTTGGTTCCACTGGCCGACCTGATGGAAAACAAGCGTCTGGTGATCGGCTTCACCCTGGTGGTAGGCGCATTCCTCGCAGCAGCAGGTTTCGCTGATTCGCCGTCGCTGTTCCTGATTGCCTCTCTGATGATCGGGCTTACTTCTGTCGCTGTGCAGATCCTGGTGCCGCTGGCCGCCCACATGGCGCCTGAGAGCAGTCGAGGCCGCGTGGTGGGCAACATCATGAGTGGTCTGTTGCTCGGAATCCTGCTGGCTCGCCCTGTTTCAAGCCTGGTGTCGGAGTATGTGGGCTGGAGGGGCGTGTTCTTCAGTGCCGCCGTGCTGATGGTCGTTATCGCGGCCCTGGTAGCGGCACTACTGCCTAAGCGCGTTCCGAATCATCACACTACCTACGCCCGCTTGATTGGTTCCGTCTTCGGCCTGGCTAAGCAATATGCTGTGCTTCGTGAGCGTTCTCTGTATCAGGGGTTACTGTTTGCAAGCTTCAGCTTCTTCTGGACTGTCGTACCGATCGAGTTGATCCGTCACTACGGCTTTACCCAGAACGGTGTAGCGCTCTTCGCTCTTGTGGGGGCCGTGGGCGCCATTGCAGCCCCGATCGCAGGCCGTCTGGCTGATGCAGGTCATGGTCACGCGAGTACACTGGTAGCCTTGGTTATGGCACCGGCTGCGTTGCTCATCGCCGGGATCCCAGGGCTGGGTTACCTAGGCTTGGTCGCTGCGGCGATCGCTCTGGATTTCGCCGTGCAAATGAACATGGTCCTTGGCCAGCGTGAAGTCTATGCCCTGGACCCCAACAGCCGTGCACGGCTGAACGCAGTGTTCATGACCAGCATCTTTGTCGGTGGTGCGTTGGGTTCGATGGTCGCGAGCCCACTCTACGAGAGCTTTGGCTGGGCGATTACCGCTTACGCTGCCGCAGCGATCCCCACCTTGGCACTGGTGATTTTCTTCGCGAAGCACGTCGGTAAGCGTTGATCTGAACACATAGCTGCAAAAAAAACCGCGATCACCTGAAGCATCAATGCACTAGGTGTCGCGGCCCAAAGGGAGGACGTATCGGATTGACCAGGCGGACCTTAAATTGGGGAAGAATCTGCCCAGTCAGGCTTGGAGCCCAGGATTCATCACTATCGATTCGAAACCGTGGGAGGGTCGACAAAGCATAGCGAAGAGAGATCACACCTCTGTCCTCCAAGTGCAACAAAAAGCCTTAAGTTGCCTCAACAATGCTAATGGCATCTGCAACACGATTCTTGAATTTAGGTGCTCCTGCGACAGCACGCCTGTCATATCTCGAAGCCAGGCAAGTGGCTATGATCCAGATTGCCTGCCCCGTTGACCGGTGGCGACAATGGCTTCCCCTCATGGATCATCAGCTGAGTCGAATACATGGATAAGTTTCTCGCGTTGAGCATGTTCGTAGAGACCGTGCGTTGTGGAGGATACTCTGCAGCAGCGCGAAAGCTAGGCGTGGCAACATCGTCTGTAGCACGGCAGGTCGCTGCTCTGGAGGCGGATCTTGGCACTACACTCATTACACGTAGCACACGCCAGAACAGCCCGACCGATCTCGGCCAGGCCTATTTCGATCACGCCATCACCATCCTCGACGCTCTCGCTGCAGCAGATAGCATGGTTACCGACAGGGGAAGTGAAGCGAAAGGCAAGCTGCGGATTAGCGTTCCAGTGGAATTTGGTCGGCGCCTGATTTCGCCGCACCTTGGGCGGTTTCTTGCTGCCCATCCTGAACTGGAAGTGAGCCTGAACCTTAGCGATGAAATGGTCGATCTGTACAAGGATCGGATAGATTTAACGGTCCGACTCGGCTCAACCGTTTCCAGCGAAGAGGTGATCTGCACTACGGTTGGTCATTTTCAGCGTTGGTTAGTGGCTAGCCCTGCCTACTTGGAACAGCATGGCGCCCCAACGCAACCTGGTGATTTATTGGATCACTCGTGCATGCGCTTCGATTACGGAGGCCCCATGAGGGACTGGCATTTTGAAGTCGAAGACGAGACGGTATCCGTGGCGGTACAAGGCCGAATGCAAAGCAATAATGCCGACATCCTCAGGCATGCGGCAGTCGCTGGGCAGGGCGTGGCGCTGTTAGCTGATTGGTTGGTTGCAGAGGATGTGCAGCATGGACGGCTCACCCGCTTGATGCCTGAGTATGAGGTGAATCCAACGTCCGTGAATTCCTCTATCAATATTATTTACCTGCCTATAAATCGCGAGTCCACCCGCATTCGGGTCTTCGCGCAATTCATGAAAGAGTTACTGAATATTGCATAGCAGCTTACGCAATGCTCTATTGCGTGACGCGGGACTTCTGCTGTCTTGAGTAACTCCTTACCCTTAAGGTGAATAAATCCTTCAGGGTATCGAGCATGAATACTTCACCAATATTAGCGTTTGACTTTCTCGATCCCTGGGGTTGGATTGGGGTGCGTCGGCTTGCAATGGCGATGAATCAGGCCGGAAAGGCTTTCGACGTTACTTTCCAACCGTGTCGGTCTTCGCTGAGCCGGATAGCAGCAGGGATGTCATACGCTGAATTCTTGGAGCGCCGCTTCGGCACACAAGCTCTGATTCATCAGTCTCTCGTGACGACCGAGATGCAAAAGCTGGGCATGGAGCCTGCTTTTAGCCAAATCCGCAGCGTTCCTGATACCCGTCCCGCCCTTGCTGCTGTGCTGTGGCTGCAGCGAAATGAGAGATCTGCCGAGGCATTCGTGCAACGAGTGTACGAGGCTCTGTATTGCTACGGTGAGAACATCGGTGATGATGCCGTTCTGGAAAAGCTACTGAGCCAGGAGGCAGTGGCTTTTAGCGACATTAAGTCCTTCCTGCTTAGTGACTTGTTTAGTAGAGAGCTTCAGGAAACCGAAACCTCAGTCGCAGGTTGGGCCGGGCGTGTGATTCCTTCCTTTCGCATTAACGGCACTGTTGTCTTCGGCGCGCAGACTCCAGGTGTTCTGGCACCTATGTTTGCCTAGCGAATCACTGGTTCCATTTTGGAAACAGAGAAATCGAAATTGCTGTAATTGTGCACTTGGTTAGGTCGAAACAGAATGGCACCCATACCGCAGACAACGCCACCGGCATAGCGCGGTGACCCATTTAAAACCCATGGCTTTCAACCATTCTGAAGAGATCACGACCATGTCCAAACGCGAACTGCTGAACCCAATCAACTCCGCTCTGATCCTGATCGACCACCAGCCGCAGATGGCTTTCGGTGTCCAGTCGATCGACCGTCAGACCCTGAAGAACAACACCGTTGGCCTGGCCAAGGCTGCCAGGATCTTCAACGTGCCGACCATCTACACCTCGGTCGAAACCGAAAGCTTCAGCGGCTACATCTGGCCCGAACTGCTGGCAGTGAACCCGGACGCCAAGCCGATCGAGCGCACCTCGATGAACAGTTGGGAAGACGCCAAGCTGGTTGAAGCCGTGAAGGCCACCGGCCGCAAGAAGCTGGTCATGGCCGCGCTGTGGACCGAGGTCTGCCTGACGTTCCCGGCTCTGGAAGCCATGGAAGCCGGCTACGAGGTGTACATCGTCACCGACGCCTCGGGTGGCACCACTCAGGAAGCACACGACATGTCGGTGCAGCGCATGATTCAGGCCGGTGCGATTCCGGTGACCTGGCAGCAGGTTCTGCTGGAGTACCAGCGTGACTGGGCACACAAGGACACCTACCAGGCGGTCATGGACCTGGTCGTGGAACACAGCGGTGCCTACGGCATGGGCGTTGATTACGCCTACACCATGGTGCACAAGGCGCCACAGCGAACCCTGGGCTGAGCCCTTTAATGAAAGGAACCCGCACACTGCGGGTTCTTTTCATTGTGATCCAAACTGCTGTCGATACTGGCTTGGGGTCACTCCGATACGCTCGCAGAACACCTTGCGCATGTAGCGAGCACTGCAAAAACCGCATCGCGAGGCGATGGTTTTGAGTGGCCAACGACCAGCAGCACCTTCGCCACTTCCAGGGCTAATTCTTTGCCGTGATCCTCTGCAACGATCGCTAGCGCCATGTCGATTTCAGCGGTGATACCGCTGCTGGTCACAAGATTGCGATCCATCACAAAGATCTGCTCTGCTTCGACCTTAGGATCAGGAACTGCATGAATAGATATCCTGAGTGCAAAGCACTCAGTCCTGATCCGTCGGATGCAGTCGTCATATGCATTGTCGATGACGATTCATCTGTGCGAAAGAGCCTCTCGAACCTATTGCGCTCAGCAGGATTTGATACCCTGGCATTCGCGTCAGGGGAGGACTTCCTTGCCTCGCCACCTGCTTTGAAGGCCGGTTGTGCCTTGCTCGACCTCAAAATGAAAGGCCTGTCGGGTGCGGATGTGCAGAAAGAGCTGTGCCGGCTGCAAAGCCGCTTGCCGGTTATCTGCATGTCAGCTCATTGGGACGATAGTGCTCTATCAGGGGCGATGTACCATGGTGCGATTGCATGCCTTTCAAAACCGTTCACGGAAGAAGCCTTGCTCGAAGCGGTCGACGAGGCGACTCAAGGTTCTGATCAGTGAGTACCAAACTCCTTTGAGCGCGGCTTCGGAGCACAGTTTTTCAAGAGTTCTGGCAGCTGGCTAAATACTCTCTAGGCTCACCCTTTCTCTGAGAGCCTGAAATGTCTAGCCTCCGAATCCTTCTCGTTTCTGCTGCGCTATTGAGCGCGAATGTCTCGTGGGCACAGCCGCCTGCGCCCATTCATACCCAAGTGCCAGGTTACTTCCGCCTGGCAGTGGGTGATTACGAGGTCACCGCACTCTTCGACGGATACAACGATCTGGGGCCGAGCCTGTTGGAAGGACTTGCCCCTGAAAAAATCCGTCAGCAACTGGTAGAGAATGCCGTTGACCCCGAGCGTATGCAGACCTCGTTCAACGCCTTTGTCGTGAATACCGGTAAGCACCTTGTGCTGGTAGATAGCGGTGCTGGGCATTGCCTACCTCAGACGGCCGGATCGCTGGAGTCGAACCTTCGCACCTCTGGTTACAAGCCAGAGCAAATCGATACCGTCCTCCTCACCCACATGCATTTGGATCACGTCTGCGGTTTGGTGACCGAATCGGGTAAAGCCCTGTTCCCGAATGCCCAGGTCTACGCCACCAAAGCTGAGGCGGATTATTGGTTGAGCCCGCAAGAGAAAGCCAAAGCGCCGGCAGGTGGCAAAGAGTACTTTGACATCGCAGTCAATTCGCTCAAGCCATACCGTGACGCTGGCCGCTTCAAGACATTCACCCCGCCTCAGCCGCCTATTCGTGAGGTGGAAGTCATAGCCAGAGCTGGCCATACACCCGGCAGCGTGACTTACCGGTTCGAATCGGGTGGCAAAGCCATCGTTTTCATTGGTGACCTGATCCACAGTGCTGCGGTGCAGTTCGATCATCCCGAAGTTTCTATTCACTTCGACACAAAACCTGAACAAGCGATTGCTTCCCGCAAAGAGGAATTCAACGATCTGGCCAAGCGGGGCGAATGGCTTGCAGCAGCGCATCTGCCGTTTCCAGGCATCGGCCATTTGACTATGAATGGCCAAGCATATCGTTGGGTACCTGCTTTGTTTGGACCTTATCAACGTGCCGCTGAAGTCCCGCTGCTCAAGTAGTCCAGATCGGCTGATGCCTGTCGGCCAGGGCACATCTCGCAAGTGAGTCGGGCAGTTTTGTGTCGCCGCATGTCTCCACGCGCGAAAAGCCCGTGCATCACTGCACGGGCTCGGATGGGGATATTGTCGGATGAATCAGGACAGGATGGTTGAAAGCTATGGGTTTTAAACGGATCACCGTGCTGTGCCGGTGGCGTTGTCTGCGGTATGGATGCCATTCTGAAGTGCATATCGGATAGGGGCAATCAGGCAAAAGCAAGAACTTTTGGTTTAAAAAAAGGGACAATCAAGTGGACCGATTTGAATGCATGCGGACCTTCATAGCCACCGTTGACGCCAGCGGATTCACGGCGGCGGCGAGGATTCTGCATGTACCGCGCTCTAAGGTGAGTAAACAAATCCAGGCGCTGGAAGAAGCGCTTGGAGTACAGCTGCTGCATCGCACGACCCGCAGCCTGCACCTGACAGAAGCAGGCTGCGAATACTACGAAGCGTGTCGAGAAGTGGTGGCTTCGTTGGATGAGGCGGAGCAACGAGCACGGAGTGGATTGGCGCAAGTCCAAGGCGTATTACGAGTAAACGCTCCGATGTCCTTCGGTCTATGCCGTCTGGGTCCGCTGCTCCCTCAATTTCATGCGCTGTATCCGAAAGTAGAACTGCAGCTTGTTCTGAGTGATCAGCAGGTCGATCCTATCAAGGGCGGCTTCGACGTCACGATCCGCATCGCGAGTCTTGCTGACTCCTCGCTAGTAGCCAAGCATCTCTCTCCCGCACCGAGGGTCCTGGTTGCTTCTCCAGGTTATTTGGCTCAGCACGGCTTTCCTGAAACGCCTAAGGACCTGGCCTGTCACAAATGCCTCAATTATGGGTATCTGCAGAGCGGCGCTAGCTTGCAACTGAGCAACGGAAAAGAAATCCAGCGTGTTCACGTGACCGGACCGCTGCACGCCAACAATGGCGATTTGCTTGCGCAGGGTGCAGAGGCGGACATGGGTATTGCCTTGTTGCCATTGTTTATCGTGGACAAGGCGTTGGCCGAGGGGAGGTTGGTTCAGGTGCTGAAAGATTGGGAGGCCCCGCCCATTTCAATTCATGCGGTTTATCCCACAGCTCGAAGGGTCCCGCTCAAGACACGGGCCTTCCTGGACTTTCTCGCCGCTGAGCTCCGGATTCCGGAGACTGCAGCGGTATCTTAGGTATGATTCTTGTGACGCAAAGAGGGTTGCACCTGAGGGTCACACAACCTTGGGTTTCGGAGTAAAGGCCGGTGCCTTGAAAACCCAGGCGCCTGGCCCGGTGATAGCCAAACCGGCAAACAATACAGCGAACAACCAGGCGAATTGTGCTTCCTCCAACGTCCATTCCGGATGCACTACTAATAGGGCAACACCGAGGACGGCCAAGACCGGGAGGCAAGCAAGGCGTGCAAATATGCCGAGTATGAGCAAGATGGGGCAGAGAACTTCAGCGAAGACTGCCATGGCCAACGTCAACGTCGGACCTAGGCCAAACGGATCCTCGATACGCTGTAGCTCTGTGCTCCAGTTCAGCAGCTTGGGCAACCCGTGGATCTGCAGAAGCAAAAGCGCGGCAGAGACGCGAAAAAAAAGTAGTCCCAGTGGCACCGAGATACCTGCGAGGGGGCTCTCTTTCTGCGGGAATTCAGACTTAGACATTGAGAATAAACCTCCTATCGTGACGATGACGCCTTGGATCACCGTTAAAAATGGTGCGATTGCCGCGAGCTATTTCGTAACCGGGCTTCGCATCGCATGTTTCAAAGCAGAAAGTGCTGCTCTGAAGACCATGAGGGTGAGCCCACCAATTCCCACTGCGGCCAGACCCAGCAGCAGGTAGTCTTTTAAGCTGTCAAAGGCATACAAGATTGGCCGACCAAAGCCTGCGCCGAGGGCCAGAGCGCTACTGCACCAAAGGAGCGAGCCGAGAATGCTGTAGGCGACGAAGTGCGATTTGGGCATAGCCATTTGGCCGGCCAACAACGTTGAGACGGCGCCTGCGCCAGGTACGAATTTGGCGAAGACTAAGACTACCGGTCCATACCTCAGGTAAGCCTTCCTGCCTTGAGCGAAGGCCGCCCCCATCTTGGGAGAACCCCGACAGATTCGTCTGGTGAGGACTTCGCCGAAACGGCTGCCCATCCAGTACCAGATACTGTCCGCCACCAAGCACACAACCACAGCCATGGCGATGACCAAGGCAGGATCGGGCGCGCCGTGCTCGCTAGCGAACGCGCCTGCAAGCACGAGTGAAGGGTAGGACGGGATTGGTAATCCAATCTGGTCGCCAAACACATTCAATGCGAGCAGCGACAATGGGTGATTGACTGCGAAGCTCTCAATTGGACTCATGGCGGCACCTCTTCTGGGCTCGACTACCGTCGGATCGCTGAACGCAGGGTGCGACGAGTCAGCGCGAAACCAGCCGCTTGAGATATAGCCTCAAGCGGCTGGTTTCACGGCTAACGGTCAGGACACCTTACGTTGGGGGGCTTTGTGCACCATGGTGTAGGCGTAATCAACGCCCATGCCGTAGGCACCGCTGTGTTCCACGACCAGGTCCATGACCGCCTGGTAGGTGTCCTTGTGTGCCCAGTCACGCTGGTATTCCAGCAGAACCTGCTGCCAGGTCACCGGAATCGCACCGGCCTGAATCATGCGCTGCACCGACATGTCGTGTGCTTCCTGAGTGGTGCCACCCGAGGCGTCGGTGACGATGTACACCTCGTAGCCGGCTTCCATGGCTTCCAGAGCCGGGAAGGTCAGGCAGACCTCGGTCCACAGCGCGGCCATGACCAGCTTCTTGCGGCCGGTGGCCTTCACGGCTTCAACCAGCTTGGCGTCTTCCCAGCTGTTCATCGAGGTGCGCTCGATCGGCTTGGCGCCCGGGTTCACTGCCAGCAGTTCGGGCCAGATGTAACCGCTGAAGCTTTCGGTTTCGACCGAGGTGTAGATGGTCGGCACGTTGAAGATCCTGGCGGCCTTGGCCAGGCCAACGGTGTTGTTCTTCAGGGTCTGACGGTCGATCGACTGGACACCGAAAGCCATCTGCGGCTGGTGGTCGATCAGGATCAGAGCGGAGTTGGTTGGGTTCAGCAGTTCGCGTTTGGACATGGTCGTGATCTCTTCAGAATGGTTGAAAGCCATGGGTTTTAAATGGGTCACCGCGCTGTGCCGGTGGCGTTGTCTGCGGTATGGATGCCATTCTGACGAAGGGTCTATTTCAAGACAATTAGGCTTAAACGGGAATGATTGTTCCTATTTTGGGGACAATTAAGCTGCTCGCTTACGCAGACACTATCCATCCGGATAGTGCCTTTTAATGCTTCTAATGAACGGACGGGTGAATCTGGCACGCTGACTCAGCCCACCTCCACCCGTGGTCCCGACTCGATGCAAACATCCGAAATTCATTACATCCGCACTCTGTCAGGGTTGGTCCTGAGCGAGGCGGAGTGTTCGAGTTTCCGATTTGCCAGGCATTACCACTTGGATTACCACATTGGGCTGGTTACCGACGGCATTTTCCGCCAATGTCTGCAAGGCCTTTCATGCACGCAACAAGCTCGCCTCGATACTTATAGACCGATCTGTTTGAGATTCGAACTGGAAAATGGCGCCAGTCTAAGCCTGAACTTTCCAGGTGAGAGGCATAGGCGTGAAGGTGTTTAAGGAGAGCGTTTACCGTTTTAACATCTCGATGCTGAGTCTGGATTTTGTCTAACGTCCACAGATTCACCTCTGACCAGCTCGCACCCGTATCCCAGAAAATTTGCGGAAGGTGTTTGATGTCAGGTAGGCGTAGATGGGGGGGTAAAGGAGGAGGGACCACAGGAGGTGGTGGAGGAGACAGGAGAAAGGTGAACGTATTCCAGACAAGCCATATGAGCCTCCTCTAAAGAGCTGCCCGAGATGAGCTCGAGCTAGCACTTTACAGATTGACAGCCAACCATCGTGTCCATAGGTTGGCACATGATGGTTGGCTGCCAATGAGCACTCACTATACGTTGAAGCGGAAGTGCATCACATCGCCGTCCTTGACGATGTAATCCTTGCCTTCCAAGCGCCATTTACCGGCTTCCTTGGCACCGCTCTCACCCTTGAACTGGATGAAGTCGTCATAGGCCACCACTTCAGCGCGGATGAAGCCTTTTTCGAAGTCGGTGTGGATCACGCCAGCGGCTTGTGGTGCGGTGGCACCGACGCGTACGGTCCAGGCACGTACTTCCTGCACGCCGGCAGTGAAGTAGGTTTGCAGGTTCAGCAGTTCGTAACCGGCGCGGATCACGCGGTTCAGGCCAGGCTCTTCCAGGCCCAGGGCCTCAAGGAACATGTCCTTCTCTTCACCGTCTTCCAGCTCGGCGATTTCCGCTTCGATCTTGTTGCACACCGGCACCACCACCGCGCCTTCTTCCTCGGCAATGGCCTTGACCACGTCCAGGTGCGGGTTGTTGTCGAAGCCGTCTTCGGCCACGTTGGCGATATACATCACCGGCTTGCTGGTCAGCAGGTGGAAGCCGCGGATGACCGCCTTGTCTTCGGCGCTCATGTTCTTCATCAGGCTGCGTGCAGGCTTGCCTTCGGTGAAGTGCGGGATCAGCTGCTCGAGGATGGCCTTCTGCGCCAGGGCGTCCTTGTCGCCGCCCTTGGCGTTGCGGGCAACCTTCTGCAACTGCTTCTCGCAGCTGTCGAGGTCGGCGAAGATCAGTTCGAGGTCGATGATCTCGATGTCACGCTTGGGGTCGACGCTGTTGGAAACGTGGATCACGTTCTCGTCTTCGAAGCAGCGCACCACGTGGGCAATGGCGTCGGTCTCGCGGATGTTGGCGAGGAACTTGTTGCCCAGGCCTTCGCCTTTCGAAGCACCAGCCACCAGGCCGGCGATGTCGACGAATTCCATGGTGGTCGGCAGGATGCGGTTTGGCTTGACGATTTCAGCCAGCGCATTCAGGCGCGCATCGGGCATTGGCACGATGCCGCTGTTTGGCTCGATGGTGCAGAAAGGGAAGTTCTCCGCCGCGATGCCAGACTTGGTCAGGGCGTTGAACAGGGTGGACTTGCCGACGTTGGGCAGGCCGACGATGCCGCAATTGAAACCCATGGGTATTCCCCTCTCTAAGGAAATCAGGCCTTCTGGCTGTGCAGCTCGCGCATCGCTTTGGCGAAGTCGCCGGCAAGCACGTCCGGCAGCACGCCGAGGGCAAAATCGATGCTGGCGTCGAGCTTCTCCTGCTCGGCGCGCGGCGCGCGGCCCAGGACGAAGTTGGAGACCAGTTTGGCGTCGCCCGGGTGGCCGATGCCAAGCCGCAGGCGGTGGAAGTCGTTCTGGTTGCCGAGCTGCGCGATGATGTCGCGCAGGCCGTTGTGCCCACCATGGCCACCGCCGCGCTTGAGCTTGGCGACGCCCGGGGGCAGGTCGAGTTCGTCATGCGCCACCAGGATCGCTTCCGGCTTGATGCGGAAGAAATTGGCCAAGGCCGCCACGGACTGGCCGCTACGGTTCATGTAGGTGGTGGGGATGAGCAGACGAACGTCGTTGCCCTGATGGCTGAATTTAGCCGTCAGGCCGAAATATTTGCGGTCAGCGGTCAACGAGACGCGCTGGGCGCTGGCAATGCGTTCAACGAAAAGAGCCCCTGCGTTATGCCGGGTCTGTTCGTATTCGGGGCCGGGGTTACCCAGGCCGACGATCAACTGGATGGCGGTCACGTCAGGGGCTCTTCCTTGGAGTTGGTGGGTTACAGGGCGCGCGGCACTGTAACCCGATCAACGCCGGCGCGCGAGTGGATTACTCGGCAGCGCCTTCTGCTTCTGGAGCAACGCGTGGAGCGTGAACGTTGGCAACAGCTTTGTCATCACCGTGGGCCAGAGCTACGAACTCTACGCCTTTCGGAGCTTTCAGGTCCGACAGGTGGATGATGGTGCCGATTTCAGCGTTGGCCAGGTCAACTTCGATGAACTCAGGCAGGTCTTTGGCTTCGCAGGAAACTTCGATCTCGGCTTCTACGTGGGAGATCTCGCCGCCTTTCTTGACCGGGGCTTCTTCGTTGACGAAGTGAACCGGTACCTTGGCGGTCAGTTTCTGGCCAGCAACGACGCGAACGAAGTCGGCGTGCATGATGAAGCCTTTGGCCGGGTGACGCTGCAGGGCCTTGACCACGACGTTTTGCTTGGCGCCGTCGACGTTCAGTTCCAGAACGTGGCTGAAGGCAGCCTCGTTTTCGAACAGCTTGGTGATTTCCTTGGCCAGGATGGTCAGGGACTGGGCGTCCTGGTTACCACCGTAGACAACGGCTGGGATGTTGGCGGAGTGACGCAGGCGGCGGCTCGCACCTTTCCCCAGGTCAGTACGCGCTTGGGCGTTCAGAGTGAATTCGGTCATTTTGTTTCTCCAAAATAGCCCCCCGAGGGCGTTTGCGACCAGCGCCAACGGGGATGGCAAAAAAGCCCCGCCCCAACAACCAGTGTTGGGGCGGGGCGCTTTTCGTCAGCGTGTGTTCCGCTTAGCGGAACATCGCGCTGATCGATTCTTCGTTGCTGATGCGGCGGACCGCTTCAGCGACAACCGGTGCGATATCCAGCTGGCGGATACGGTCACAGGCTTGAGCAGCGGCGGACAGCGGAACGGTGTTGGTCACCACCAGCTCGTCCAGTACCGACTTCTCGATGTTCTCGATCGCGCGGCCCGACAGGACAGGGTGCGTGCAGTAGGCGTAAACCTTGGCAGCGCCGTGTTCTTTCAGGGCTTTGGCCGCGTGGCACAGGGTGCCGGCGGTGTCGACCATGTCGTCTACCAGGATGCAGGTGCGCCCTTCGACGTCGCCGATGATGTGCATGACCTCGGAGTGGTTAGCCTTCTCGCGGCGCTTGTCGATGATACCCAGGTCGACGCCCAGGGACTTGGCGACGGCACGTGCGCGCACGACACCACCGATGTCCGGGGAGACGATCATCAGGTTCTCGAAACGCTGGTCTTCGATATCGTCGACCAGTACGGGCGAGCCGTAGATGTTGTCGACCGGGATATCGAAGAAACCCTGGATCTGGTCAGCGTGCAGGTCGACGGTGAGTACACGGTCGATACCGACGACAGTGAGCATGTCAGCGACGACTTTGGCGCTGATGGCTACACGTGCCGAACGCGGACGGCGGTCCTGGCGGGCGTATCCGAAGTAAGGAATCACGGCGGTGATTCGGGATGCTGAGGAGCGGCGGAAGGCGTCGGCCATCACTACCAGTTCCATCAGGTTATCGTTGGTCGGGGCACAGGTCGGCTGAATAATGAAGACGTCTTTACCACGAACGTTTTCATTGATCTCGGCACTGATCTCGCCGTCGGAGAACTTACCGACAGAGACATCACCGAGAGGGATATGCAGCTGACGTACTACACGCCGAGCCAGATCGGGGTTGGCATTCCCCGTAAAGACCATCATCTTGGACACGCGCAGTACCTGAAGGCTGAGGGTAACCTGGATGAGTATAAGGAAAATGGCAGGGGCGGCTGGATTCGAACCAACGCATGGCAGGATCAAAACCTGCTGCCTTACCGCTTGGCGACGCCCCTGTATCTGTTGCTGCGAACGCTTATGCGCTCGACTTCTTGACCAGACTTTGCAGCTTGCGATGCAACATCGAAACGTTGCTTCCTTTCGCCACAAACCCTGTTTGGGTCGCTGAAAGAAGGGCCAGAACTTTATCAGCTTCGGCTTTGCTTGGGAAGGCCCCAAACACACAACTTCCAGTACCGGTTAATCGAGCCTCAGTGAATTTGCCCAGTGAATTCAACGCATTGCGAACTTCCGGGTAACTCTGCTCTACCACCGGTTGGCAGTCATTTCGACTGTTTCCCTCGGGAACGGGGCGCATCTTAAGGGGGAGCGAATCACGTGTCAACTGTGGATGTGAAAAAATTTCTACTGTGCTGACAGACACTTGCGGCACCAGCACGACATACCACGGCTCCTCCGGGTCGACCGGGGTCAGTTGTTCACCCACGCCCTGGGCGAATGCCGCGTGGCCGCGCACGAATACCGGTACGTCGGCGCCCAGGCTCAGGCCCAGTGCGGCCAGGCGGTCTTCGTCCCAGTCCAGTTGCCACAGGTGGGTGAGGGCCAACAGGGTAGTGGCGGCATCCGAGCTGCCGCCGCCGATGCCACCGCCCATGGGCAGCACCTTGCTCAGCCAGATGTCGGCGCCCAACGTCGTGCCGGATTGCTCCTGCAGCTTGCGCGCGGCACGCACGATCAGGTTGCTGTCGTGCGGTACCGCCTCGATCTCGGTATGCAGGCGGATCACGCCGTCGTCACGCAAGGCAAAGTGCAGTTCGTCGCCGTGATCGAGAAACTGGAACACGGTTTCCAGCTCGTGATAGCCGTCGGCGCGGCGGCCGATGATGTGCAGCCACAGGTTGAGCTTGGCCGGGGCGGGCAGGGTAAGGGTTTGCATGTATCAGTGTCCCAGCTGGCGCGGCTGCCAGTCCTTGACCACCAGGGTCACGTCGATGTCCTTGCCGTGCAGCTTGAGGCGCTCGGGCAGCCAGTAGCCGTTCTGTTCGGTGTAGCTCAGGTACTGCACCTGCCAGCCATCCTGGTCGAGGCTGGCCAGGCGGCTGTCGCTGTCCAGGGTCAGCTTGCTCTTGCTGTCGGGGGCGGGCAGGCCGCGTACCCACCAGACCAGGTGCGAGACCGGCAGCTGCCAGCCCAGCTGTTCTTCCAGCAGGGCTTCGGGGCTGGGGGCCTCGTAGCGGCCCTGGTTGGCCACTTCCAGCACCACGCCGCCGGGGCGCCCGGTCAGACGTGCGGCGCCACGGCCCAGCGGGCCGGCCAGGCGAATGTCGTAGTAGTCCTGGCGTTGCAGCCAGAACAGCGTGCCGCTACCGGAGTCGCGTGGGGCACGGATGCCGACCTTGCCGTTGATCTGCCAGCCATCGAGGCTGCTCAGCTGCTCTTTATGGGCGCGCCACTGCTGCGGGTTGCCGTGGCCCTGCAGGGCCTCGCGGCTACCGAAGCCGGCACAGCCGGCCAGCAGGGCGATCAGGGTGAAGGTAATGCAATGGCGCAGGAACATGGCGTTAGAGAGTCTCGGATCCGGTCAGGCGCAGGAGGGTCTTGCGCAGGATGGGGCTGTCGGCCTGGGCTTCGAAGCCCTTGGCCCAGACCTGGCGGGCTTCGCGGCGCTTGCCGTTGGCCCATAGCACTTCGCCCAGGTGGGCGGCCACTTCGTGGTCGGGGAAGCTGGCAAAGGCCTTGCGCAAGTAGGTTTCAGCCTCGTCGAGGTTGCCCAGGCGGTAGTTGACCCAGCCCAGGCTGTCGAGCACCGCCGGGTCGTCCGGGGTCAGCTGATGGGCCTTGTCGATCAGCGCCTTGGCTTCGCTGTAGCGGGTGGTGCGGTCGGCCAGGGTGTAGCCGAGGGCGTTCAGGGCCATGGCATTTTCCGGCTCGCGGGCGATGATGGCGCGCAGGTCTTTTTCCATCTGCGGCAGGTCGTCACGCTTCTCGGCCAGCATGGCGCGGGTGTACAGCAGGTTGAGGTCGTCCGGGTAGCGCTGGATGGCTTGCTGCAGCACCTGGCTGGCCTGGGCGTCCTTGTTGTTGTTGCTGTAGCTTTCCGATTCGATCAGGAACAGCTGGATGGCGTAATCCGGCTGGGCTTCGCGGGCGTCGGCGAGCAGGCGGGAGGCCTCGGTACCACGGCCGTTGGCGATCAGGATGTCGGCCTGGCGCAATTGCGCCGGCAGGTAGTCGGGGCCCGGGCCGACCAGGGCGTATTCACGCAGGGCGCCAGCGGGGTCGTGGCGCTCCTCGCGGATGCGGCCCAGGTTCAGGTGCGCGGCGTCGACGTTGCTGTCGCGCTCGATCAGCTCCTGCAGGTAGCCCTCGGCTTCATCCCAGTCCTTGTTTTCCAGGCACACCAGGGCCAGCGAATAGCGCAGTTCGTCGTCGTCGGGGTATTGCTGGACCAGGCTGAGGAACTCGCCCTTGGCATCTGCGATGCGGTCCTGTTCGACCAGGGTGCGGGCATAGGTCAGGCGCAGGCGCTTGTCGTCCGGGTTGTCGCGAATCGCGCCGCGCAGCAGTGGCAGGGCCTCCGGGCCGCGGTTCAGGGCTTGCAGCAGGCGCGCGCGCAGCAGGATCGGGGCGACTTCGTCGTTTTGCGGCGGGTGCGACTCGAGCAGCTCCAGAGCTTCTTCGGCCTTGCCGTCCTGGTTCAGCAGCAGGGCCTTGCCGAACACCAGCTGGCTGTTGTCCGGGTACTTCACCAGCAGGCGCTCGAAGCTTTGCAGCAGGCCGTCGCGGGTGCCCTGGTCGGTTTCGGCGGCGGACAGGGCGAGGAAGTCGAAATGGGTGTCGCCTTGGCCCTGCAGCACCTTTTCCATGTACGCCATGGAGTCGTCATAGCGGCCGGCGCGGGCCAGCTGGATGGCGGCGGCGCGCTGGGCGTCGAGGTTCTGCGGGTCGTTGCGGGCCCAGACCAGGGCGTTGTCCAGCGCCGGTTCGTCGGCGCCGAGGTATTCGGCAATGCGGTAGGCGCGCTCGGAAACCCCCGGGTCCTGGGTTTTCGCGGCCTGGTCGGTGTAGTTGGCCAGGGCGATGTCGAAGCGGTTGCGTTGGCCGGCCAGCTCCGCCACCAGCAGGCTATAGAGCGTGTCCTGCTTGAACGAGCCATACACCACGGGCTTTTCCGCCTCGGGTTTGCCGGCCTCGGCGACGGGAGGCTCGGCCTTTTGCGGGGCCAGGCTCTGGCAGCCCTGGAGCAGGGCGAAGGCAAGCAGCAATGCGTATGGTTTGTTCATAGAAGGCTTATTGGAGGACTCACCGGCGGTCGGAGCATGATGACACAAGCGCGGGGGCAAACCCACCTGTGCTGTGGCTGGTTAACTGCGACCTTTGAGGGGGGGGAAGGGTTCCGGACAGGTTGGTTGTGCCGGGTGTATGGCTTGATTGGTGTGGTGGTGCGGAGATCGAGCGCCGCCCGCGCGGCGCTTCGCGGGACAAGCCCGCTCCCACATTTGTTGCAACGTGGCCATGTCTGTTGGAGAGGCGTTGCCAGCCTTGGTGCATGTCTTCAGACAAGTGGGGCTGCGGATGTGTCCACCTCGAAATAGAGTCGAGCCAACAAGGCGTGCAACCATGGCCTGACAGGTTCGGCACGTTGCAACAAATGTGGGAGCGGGCTTGTCCCGCGAAGCGCCGCGCGGGCGGCGCTCGATTTTACAGGCGCAGAAAGTGTCAAGGCGAACACCAACGGTGGTTGTCCTGAAACCTGCGAAAGAGGACAATTATCGGCTTCTCGTCACAACCAGCGACCTTGCATGGCCTTTCTTGCACTTGGTATCAACCATAAGACTGCCTCGGTAGACGTACGCGAGCGCGTGGCGTTTACCCCAGAGCAGCTGGTAGACGCCCTGCAGCAGCTCTGCCGACTGACATCCAGCCGCGAAGCGGCGATCCTGTCGACCTGCAACCGTAGCGAGCTCTATATAGAGCAGGACCACCTGTCCGCCGATGCCGTGCTGCAATGGCTGGCCGACTATCACCGCCTCAGCCTGGACGAGCTGCGCGCCAGCGCCTACGTGCACGAAGAGCACGAGGCGGTGAAGCACATGATGCGGGTGGCCTCCGGCCTGGACTCGCTGGTGCTCGGCGAGCCGCAGATCCTCGGCCAGATGAAGTCCGCCTACGCCGTGGCGCGTGAGGCCGGCACCGTCGGCCCGCTGCTCGGGCGCCTGTTCCAGGCCACCTTCAGCGCCGCCAAGCAGGTGCGCACCGACACCGCCATCGGCGAAAACCCGGTGTCGGTGGCGTTTGCCGCAGTCAGCCTGGCCAAGCAGATCTTCAGCGACCTGGGCCGTAGCCAGGCCCTGCTGATCGGCGCCGGCGAAACCATCACCCTGGTCGCCCGCCATCTGCATGAGCAGGGCGTGCGCCGCATCGTCGTGGCCAACCGTACCCTGGAGCGGGCCAGCATCCTGGCCGAGCAGTTCGGTGCGCACGCGGTACTGCTGGCCGACATCCCCCAGGAACTGGCCAACAGCGACATCGTCATCAGCTCCACCGCCAGCCAGCTGCCAATCCTCGGCAAGGGCGCGGTCGAGAGCGCGCTGAAGCAGCGCCGGCACAAGCCGATCTTCATGGTCGACATCGCCGTACCGCGCGATATCGAAACCGAAGTCGGCGAACTGGACGACGTCTACCTGTACACTGTCGATGACCTGCACGACGTGGTGGCGGAAAACCTCAAGAGCCGCCAGGGCGCGGCCCAGGCCGCCGAGGAACTGGTGTCGGTGGGGGCCGAAGATTTCATGCTGCGCCTGCGCGAGCTGGCCGCGGTGGACGTGCTCAAGGCCTATCGCCAGCAAAGCGAGCGCCTGCGCGACGAAGAACTGCAAAAGGCCCAGCGCCTGCTGGCCAACGGCGGCAACCCCGAAGACGTATTGGCCCAACTGGCCCGGGGGCTGACCAACAAACTCCTGCATGCGCCAAGCGTGCAACTGAAAAGGCTCTCGGCCGAGGGCCGCCTCGATGCGCTGGCCATGGCCCAGGAACTCTTTGCCCTCAACGAGGGCTCGACGGACAAATCCCCGCAATGAAAGCGTCGCTGCTGAACAAACTGGAAATCCTCCAGGACCGCTTCGAAGAACTCACCGCACTGCTCGGTGATGCCGAGGTCATTTCCGACCAGACGCGCTTTCGCGCCTATTCCCGTGAGTACGCCGAAGTCGAGCCGGTCTACGCTGCTTATAAAGAGTGGCGCAAAGTCCAGGACGACCTCGAAGGTGCCCAGGCGCTGCTCAAGGACAGTGACCCGGACCTGCGCGAAATGGCCGTGGAAGAAGTGCGTGAAGCCAAGGAACAACTGCTGACGCTGGAGTCGCAGCTGCAACGCATGCTGTTGCCCAAGGACCCCAACGACGGCCGCAACGTGTTCCTCGAAATCCGTGCCGGCACCGGTGGCGACGAGGCAGCGATCTTCTCCGGCGACCTGTTCCGCATGTATTCGCGCTACGCCGAAAAGCGTGGCTGGCGCCTGGAAATCCTCTCCGAGAACGAAGGCGAACACGGCGGCTACAAGGAAATCATCGCTCGCGTCGAGGGGGAGAGCGTGTACGGCAAGCTCAAGTTCGAGTCCGGCGCGCACCGCGTACAGCGCGTGCCCGAGACCGAATCCCAGGGCCGTATCCACACCTCCGCGTGCACCGTGGCGGTACTGCCCGAGCCGGACGAACAGGCGGCCATCGAGATCAACCCGGCCGACCTGCGCGTGGACACCTACCGCGCATCCGGTGCCGGTGGCCAGCACGTCAACAAGACCGATTCGGCGATCCGTATCACCCACTTGCCAACCGGTATCGTGGTCGAGTGCCAGGAAGAGCGTTCGCAGCACAAGAACCGTGCCCGCGCCATGTCCTGGCTGTCGGCCAAGCTCAACGACATGCAGACCAGCGCGGCGCAGAACGCCATCGCCACCGAGCGCAAGCTGCTGGTCGGCTCTGGCGACCGTTCCGAGCGCATCCGCACGTACAATTATCCGCAGGGCCGGGTGACCGACCACCGTATCAACCTGACCCTGTACTCGCTGGACGACATCCTCGCCGGCGGCGTGGAGGCGGTGATCGAACCGCTGCTGGCCGAGTACCAGGCCGATCAACTGGCCGCCCTGGGGGACTGATGACCATCATCGCCAGCCTGCTGCGCAACGCGCAGTTGCCAGAATCGCCCACCGAGCGGCTGGATGCCGAGCTGCTGTTGGCTGCGGCCATCGGCAAGTCGCGCAGCTACCTGCATACCTGGCCCGAGCGAATCGTCAGCAGCGAAGACGCCGAGACCTATGCCGGTTACCTGCAGCGCCGCCGTGGCGGCGAGCCGGTCGCCTACATTCTCGGGCTGCAGGGCTTCTGGAAGATCGACCTGGAAGTGGCGCCGCATACCCTGATCCCGCGGCCGGATACCGAGCTGCTGGTCGAAGCCGCCCTTGAGCTGCAACCTGCCACGCCGGCCAAGGTCCTTGACCTGGGCACCGGCACCGGCGCGATTGCCCTGGCCCTGGCCAGTGATCGCCCGGCCTGGCAGGTAACCGCAGTGGACCGAGTGGAGGAGGCCGTCGCCCTGGCCGAGCGCAACCGCCAGCGCCTGGGCCTGGAAAACGTCCAGGTACGGCTCAGCCACTGGTTCGACAGCCTGGCCGGCGAGCGTTTCGACCTGATTGTCAGCAACCCGCCCTACATCGCCGCCGCAGACCCGCACCTGGTTGCCGGTGATGTGCGCTTCGAGCCCAGCAGCGCGCTGGTGGCCGGTGCCGATGGCCTGGACGACCTGCGCGTAATCGCCGCCCAGGCCCCCGCGCACCTGTTGCCGGGTGGCTGGTTGTTGCTGGAACACGGCTACGATCAGGCAGCGGCGGTGCGCGCCCTGCTGGCTGAACAAGGTTTCATCGAGGTCGCCAGCCGCATGGATCTGGGCGGTCATGAACGCATTACCCTGGGGCGCCTGCCATGTTGAGTGATCAGGAACTGCTGCGTTACAGCCGGCAGGTATTGCTGGCCCAGATCGATATTGACGGCCAGTTGCGGCTCAAGCAGAGCAAGGCGCTGATCGTCGGGCTCGGTGGCCTTGGCTCGCCAGTTGCCCTGTACCTGGCCGCCGCCGGGGTGGGGGAGCTGCACCTGGCCGACTTCGACACCGTCGACCTGACCAACCTGCAACGCCAGGTCATCCACGACAGTGCCAGCGTCGGCATGAGCAAGGTCGATTCGGCCTTGCAGCGCTTGCAGGCGATCAACCCGGAAATCAGCCTGGTCGCCCATCGCCAGGCGCTGGACGAGGATTCGCTGGCGGCCGCCGTGGCGGCGGTCGACCTGGTGCTGGACTGCTCCGACAACTTCGGTACCCGTGAGGCGGTCAACGCCGCCTGTGTCGCGGCTGGCAAGCCGCTGGTCAGCGGTGCGGCGATCCGCCTGGAAGGGCAGTTGTCGGTGTTCGACCCACGGCGTGACTACAGCCCTTGCTACCACTGCCTGTACGGCCATGGCAGCGAAGCCGAACTGACCTGCAGCGAAGCCGGCGTGATCGGCCCACTGGTGGGCCTGGTAGGCAGCCTGCAGGCGCTGGAGGCGATGAAGCTGCTGGCCGGGTTCGGCGAGCCGCTGGTCGGCCGCCTGCTGTTGATCGATGCGCTCGGCACTCGTATCCGCGAATTGCGGGTCAAGCGCGACCCGGCTTGTGCGGTCTGCGGCAAGCGCGATGGCTGAGCGTTCGGCGCCGGTCGGCGTGATGGACTCCGGGGTTGGCGGCTTGTCGGTACTCGCCGAGATCCAGCGCCTGCTGCCCAACGAGACGCTGCTGTACGTGGGTGATTGCGGCCACATACCCTACGGCGAGAAGTCGCCGGACTATATCCGTGAGCGTCTCCGGCGCATTGCTGCGTTCTTCCATGAACAGGGCGCCAAGGCCATGGTACTGGCCTGCAATACCGCCACGGTGGCGGCGGTGGCCGACCTGCGCGAGTTGTACCCGAACTGGCCGCTGGTGGGCATGGAGCCGGCGGTGAAGCCCGCTGCCGCCGCCACGCGCTCTGGCGTGGTCGGTGTGCTGGCCACCACCGGTACCCTGCAGAGCGCCAAGTTCGCCGCCTTGCTCGACCGTTTTGCCAATGACGTACAGGTCATCACCCAACCTTGCCCGGGGCTGGTCGAGTTGATCGAGGCCGGCGACCTGGCCAGCCCGGCGCTGCGCCAGTTGCTGCAAGGTTATGTTCAGCCGTTGCTGGCCGCTGGCTGCGACACGCTGATCCTCGGCTGCACCCATTACCCCTTCTTGCGCCCGTTGCTGGCCGGCATGGTGCCAGCCGACGTGGCCATCATCGACACTGGCGCCGCGGTGGCGCGCCAACTGCAGAGGCTGCTGGGCGCGGATGACCTGTTGGCTGAAGGACCGGCTCGGGATACCCGTTTCTGGACCAGTGCTGATCCGCAATCTCTCAGGAAAATCCTACCTTTGCTGTGGCATAAGTCTGGCAGTGTGCAAAGCTTTTCATTGTAAAGAAAACCTGAAAAGCAACTGAACTACCGTACCGCTGCCGTTTTCTACCGCCTTGCCTGATATGAGGCGGACACTAATAACAGCAAAGAAGGATGTTGCTCATGAAGAAGCTGCTCGGCTTGGCGGCGGCTGCCGTCTTCACCCTGGGGCATTCATTGTCGGCGCAGGCTGCCGATGTTTCGTTTTCGGTGGGGCAGACCGGTGACTCGACCATGGTCTACCGGTTGGGGCTGCAATCGAATTGGGAGGCGAGCTGGTGGCAGACCAGCGTGGGGCGCCTTACGGGGTACTGGGATGGGGCCTACACCTATTGGGATGGCGACAAGACCGCGAGCAACCACAGCCTGTCGTTCGCGCCGGTGTTCGTTTATGAGTTTGCCGGGGAGTCGGTGAAGCCTTACATCGAGGCGGGGATCGGTGTGGCGGCATTCTCCAGCACCGAACTGGAAGACAACGAACTGGGCTCGGCGTTCCAGTTCGAGGACCGCATCGGCTTTGGTTTGCGCTTTGCCGGTGGGCATGAGATTGGCGTGCGGGCGATTCACTATTCCAACGCGGGCATCAAACAGCCCAACGATGGCGTGGAGAGCTACAGCCTGCATTACCGCATGGCGCTCTGAGCGCTCCTGTGCCGGCCTCTTCGCGGGTAAACCCGCTCCCACAGGGTGGACTGTATCTTGAGTGCAGTGGTGTACCTGTGGGAGCGGGTTTACCCGCGAAGAAGGCAGTGCCGATGCCAGACTCTACCGCGTCAACGGCCACAGGCCATTGAGGTCCAAAGCCTCCAGCACAAGCTCAGGTTCCCTCTGTGGCCAGCGCCGCAGCAGTTCTTCTGCCGCATTCTGCGGCGTCCACACCTCTGGTATTGCCTGCGCCGGGGTTACAGGTGTCTTCAACGACTGCGGCCCAACCACTGTTAGCTCAACCCCCAGAGCCTTCAACGCCTGACGCTGCTCGCGCACCCACTGCGGCAAGTTGTTCCAGCCCGCAGTCACCTGCGTCGGCGCATATAGCTGCAAGGCCGAATACCGGTTGAACACCGCCATCACCTGCGGCGAGTCACCCTTCGCCAGCAAGGGCAGCGCATTGGCCAGGCAATGCTCGCTGGCCAACTGGTTGCCAGTGACGAGCGCCTCGAACAACTCGCTGTCCGCCACATCGTCCACCAGGTAATCGCTGGTACCGGCGTTGATGATCAAGCCATCCAGCGAGCACCAGGCATGGCAGATCTGTTGGCTGGCCTGGGCCGCCTGCTGTTCTTCATGCAACTGCCAGGGCAAGCGCAACAATTGGCTGCCATAACGCGCCGCCAAGGCATCCAGTGCCTCGCTGTCCTTGCCGCTGGCGGCTACCCGGTGTCCTTCAGCGAGCAACTCTTCCACCAGCGCCAGGCCTAGTCCATTGCCGGCGCCCGTTACCCAGATACTGCGTGCATTGTTCAAGATAGCGCCCTCTGATCCTGCCGGCGCGGGAGGCCCTTGAACGCCTCCAGCGCGCGCTGGCGACTGCTGTCAAGATCGACGATTGGACTGTAGTAGGATTGTCTGGCAAAAAGATCGGCTGATCTTACGGGAAGATGAATGGTTTTTTCATCCAGCCCCTGCAATTCCGGCAGCCAGTGCCGAATGAAACGCCCCTGCGGGTCGAAACGCTGCGACTGTGAAACCGGGTTGAAGATGCGGAAATAGGGCACTGCGTCGGTGCCGGTGGACGCGCTCCACTGCCAGCCGCCGTTGTTGGCGGCCAGGTCGCCGTCTATCAGGTGGCGCATGAAATGCCGCTCGCCCTTGCGCCAGTCGATCAGCAGGTTCTTGCTGAGGAACATGGCCACGATCATGCGCAGGCGGTTGTGCATCCACCCAGTGTGCAGCAGTTGGCGCATGGCGGCGTCGATGATCGGGAAGCCGGTACGCCCCTGTTCCCAGGCTTCAAGGTCGGCCGGTGCGTCGCGCCAGGGCAGGGCTTCGGTCTGGGCGCGGAAGGCGCGGTGACGCGAGACCTGTGGATAACCGGTCAGGATGTGTTTGTAGAATTCGCGCCAGAGCAGCTCGTTGATCCAGGTTTGCACGCCGCTGCTACCGCTGTCGAACTCGCCGCGGTTGCTGGCCAGGGCGCCGTGCAGGCACTGGCGCGGCGAGATCACGCCAGCGGCCAGGTAGGCGGAGAGCTGGCTGGTGCCGGGCCTGGCAGGCAAGTCGCGCAGTTGTTGGTAGTCGTCGATGGTCTCGTCGAGAAAGCGGGTCAGCCGCGCTTGTGCCTCGGCTTCACCGGCCGGCCAGTGGTCGCGCAGGGCCTGAGCGGGTTTTTCGAAGCCGTCCACGTGCTGGGGGATCGGGTCGCTGCTGATCTGCAGCGGTGCCTGGCGTTTGACTCGGTGGGCCAGGGCGGGGAGGCCGCGGTGCAAGTGCTCCAGGCAGCTCTTCTTGAACTGGCTGAACACCTGGAAGTAGTCGCCGCTGCGGGTAAGGATGGTGCCCGGGCGGAACAACAGCTGGTCGAGGTGGCTGTGGGCCTGGATGGCCGACTTTTCCAGCAGCGCCCGGGTGGCGGTGTCGCGACGTTGTTCGTTGATGCCGTACTCCTCGTTCCAGTGCACGCTTTGCACCTGGTGTTGGCGGCAGACATCGAGCACCGCCTGTGGCGCCTGGTCCCAGGTGTCGATCTTGCGGATCAGCAGGGGAATGTTCAGGCGTCCCAGCGACTGGCGCAGGTCGCGCAGGTTGCGCAGCCAGAAGTCGACTTTGCAGGTAGCGTCGTCGTGGGCCTGCCATTGCCCGGGGCTGACCAGCCACAGGGCGACGGTCGGGCCGCGCTCGCTGGCGGCGCTGAGCGCGGTGTTGTCATCGATGCGCAGGTCACTGCGCAGCCAGGTCAGGTGCATGGTGCGGTCATCTCTACGGGCTGGCGGTCATGGGCTTGCAGCAAACGCAATGCCGCCTGTGGGGTATCGAACAGGGCGAGGTTGGGCAGCCGGAGGGCTCGCAGCCGGGCTTCGTGCAGCGCCAGCGTTGGCCCACCGAGCAAGGTCGGTACGGGCAGGTTGGGCAGGGTGCGTTGCAGCGCCTTTTCATCGATGCGTGGCCCCAGGTGCAGAAGCACGGCGCGCGGTTTGAGCATGGTGACGGCGCATTGCAGGTGCGCGCCGGCAATGGCGTGCTCCAGCACTTCGACTGGCAGGCCGTTGCTGGTGAACAGCCAGGCGCACAACCACAAATCGGGGTTGAAGGTGCGTTCGCTGTCTTCAGCCAGCAAGATGGCAGGGCCTTGCAGCAACTGGTTGTCGTGGTAGACCCGGGCGCCCAGCTTGCTGCGCAGCCAGCTGTGGAAAAACACCTGCTCCAGCCGTGCATTGAAGTAGTTGCGCCAGCGCAGCTCCAGGAGGTCGAGCAGCGGCAACAGCAACTGCTCGCACAGGGTGACGGCCGGGTACAAGGCCATCGCCTGGTTGAGCTGCTGGTCGAGGGCGCGCTGCGACAGCGTGGCAATGGCCTCGATCAGCTGGAACTGCCGGGCTTGCCAGTCGCCTTTCGGCGCCGTGCTGGCCGGTTTGTCGAGCAGCTCACGTACCTGGCTGACGGAGGCACCGCGCTGCAGCCAGGCGAGGATCGCCTCGACGCGTGCGACCTGCTCCAGCGGATACAGGCGATGGCCCTTGGCAGTGCGTTGGGGCTTGAGCAGGCCGTAGCGGCGCTCCCAGGCGCGCAGGGTGACGGGGTTGACGCCCGTGCGGCGAGCCAGTTCGCCGATGGGCAACAGGATTTCAGACGGCATTGCGCAGGCCCAGGCGCTCTGGGTGCGGCTGCAGGTAGGCCTGTTGCTGCAGATACGGGTCGGGGTGCTTGCGCAAGTGGTGCTTGAGCAGGGTCAGCGGCACCACCAGCGGCACAACGCCTTGCTGGTATTGGCCGATGACGGTCTGCAGCTCGGCTTTGTCCTGCTGAGTGAGCGCGTCCTTGAAGTAGCCGCTCAGATGCTGCAGCACGTTGCCATGGGTGCCACGGCTGGCGCAGCGGCGCAGGGCCTGCATCAGCTGGCTGAAGTAGCGCGGGCCGATGCTTTGCGGGTCGTCTTCCTTGCTCATGCTGCCGAGCAGGCGCCCCAGGCTGCGGTAGGCTTGGGGGTTGTTGGCCATCAGCAGGTACTTGTAGCGTGAGTGGAAGCGCACCAGGGCGCCCCGGCTCAGGCCTTCGGCCAGCAGGCGCTGCCAGTCGGCGTAGGCGTACACGCGGCTGATGAAATTCTCGCGCAGCACCGGGTCGTGCAGGCGGCCTTCTTCTTCCACCGGCAGGTCTGGGCGCCTTGCGCAGAACGCCTGGGCATACACGCCCCGCCCGCTGTTGAAGGCCGGATGGCCATTGTCCTGGTACACCTTGACCCGCTCCAGGCCACAGGAGGGCGATTTCTGCATGAAAATGTAGCCGCAGATATCGTCGAGTTCGGCGGCCATTTGCTCGCCGTAGCTGCGCAGCGGGCCGGTCAGGTCCATCCCGGGGTTGCGGGTTCCGACCACTTCCGGTTGCTCGGGGTCGCCGACCAGGCGGATCGGGTCGCGCGGTACGCCCAGGCCGATGGCCACCTCCGGGCACACCGGCAACCAGTCGAAGTGTTCCTCGAGCTGCGTGCGGCACAGGTCGGAGGCCTTGTGGCCGCCGTTATAGCGCACGCTGTGCCCGGTCAGACAGGCGCTGATGGCGATACGCGGCTTGCTGTGGGCGGATGAGTCGTGCATGGGCTGTCTCCAGATAACCTGTACGAAACCAAAAATTTGTACAGGTTTATTCCAGCACAGCCCTGAAGTTATGCAAACCAGTTTTTTTGTATAGCTCTACATCACTCGAGGTGTTCGAGCAGCCGGCGCGCAGCTTCCTGGCCGCTGAGCCAGGCGCCCTCGACCCGCCCGGACAGGCACCAGTCGCCGCAGGCATACAAGCCTTGGTCTGCATCGGCCAGCGCGCCCCATTCATGGTTGCTGCTCGGGCGGGCATACAGCCAGCGGTGGGCCAAGGCAAAAGTAGGTGGCGGCACCACGCAGCCGACCAGTTCGGCGAACTCGCCCCTCAGCTGTTCGATCACCTCTTCCTTGGGCAGGTCGATGTGTTGCCGGCTCCAGTTCGAGGTAGCGTGCAGTACCCAGGTGTCGAACTTCTCGTCACGCCCGGGTTTGCTACGGTTGCGCGCCAGCCACTCGAGCGGGTTGTCCTGCACGAAGCAGCCTTGCATCGGCGTGTCCAGCGGGGTCTGGAAGGCCAGGGCGACGGCCCAGGTGGGCTCCATCTGCACGCCGGCGGCCACGGCGGCGAGCTTGGGGGTGGAGGCCAGCAGCGGGGTGGCCTGCGGTGCCGGCACGGCGATCACCACGCGGCTGTAGGGGCCGTGGCTGCAGCCTTCGGTGTCCTGCAGGTGCCAGTATTGCTTGCCGCGGAACACCTCGGCGATGCGGCAGCCGAAGTTGACCGTCACGTCCTTGAGCAGGCCGCGGGTGATTGCACTCATGCGCGGCACACCCACCCAGCGCGTCTGCTCGTCGGGGGAGGGGGTGAGCTCACCATCGCGGTAGTTGTACAGCTGCGGTTTCCATTGTTCGGCCCAACCGGCGGCGACCCACTGCTGCACCTGCTCGACGAAGCGCCGGTCACGGGCGGTGAAGTACTGGGCACCCAGGTCCAGCGCGCCGACTTCGCTGCGCTTGCTGGCCATGCGCCCGCCACTGCCGTGGCCCTTGTCGAACAAATGCACGGATTGCCCGGCCTTTTGCAAGGCCTGGGCGGCTGACAAGCCGGCTATACCGGCCCCGATGATGGCGATAGGTACTGTCATGATGGCCTCTTCAAACCTTGCTGTAAGCAGACTACGCTGTCAGGTAAACCTGTACAATGCACAAAATTTGTATAAGGTTATTCCGCGTTGGCAGACAGGTTGACCTATGTTTATCCGAGAGCGTCGGGTCAAAAAAGTGCCTTGATGTTAAAAATAGACCACCGCCGCATTCTGCGAGGACACAGCCATGCATATATTGCTGACAGGTGGCACCGGGTTGATTGGCAAGCACCTGTGCCAGTACTGGCTCGGCCAGGGTCATCGCCTGACGGTGTGGAGCCGGCGACCTGAGCAGGTGCCGAAAATTTGTGGCACCGGCGTGCGTGGCATCGCCCGCCTGGAGCAACTGGAGGCGGATGATCAGTTGGACGCGGTGATCAACCTGGCCGGCGCGCCGATTGCCGACCGGCCCTGGACAGCCGCCCGGCGCAACCTGCTGTGGGCCAGCCGCGTCACCCTCACCGAGCAGTTGCTGGCCTGGCTGGGCACCCGTGAACAGCGCCCGCAAGTGCTGATCTCCGGCTCTGCGGTGGGCTGGTACGGAGACGGTGGCGAACGCGAGCTGACCGAGGCTTCACCGCCGGTGCGCGAAGATTTCGCCAGCCAGCTGTGCATTGCCTGGGAAGAGACGGCCCTGCGTTCCCAGGCCCAGGGTATTCGCGTGGTGCTGGTGCGTACCGGGTTGGTGCTGGCCAGTGATGGCGGCTTTTTGTCGCGCCTGCGCGTGCCCTTCAAACTGGGGCTGGGCGGGCCTTTGGGCGACGGGCGGCAGTGGATGCCCTGGATCCATATAGACGACCAGGTCGCCCTGATTGATTTTCTCTTGCAGCACAAGGATGCCAGCGGTCCTTATAATGCCTGCGCCCCGGAGCCGGTGCGCAACCGCGAGTTTGCCAGGCGCCTGGGGCGCACCCTGCACCGGCCGGCGTTGCTGCCGGTGCCGGCACTGCTGCTCAAGGCCGGCCTGGGTGAGCTGTCGACGCTGCTGCTCGGCGGCCAGCGCGCGCGCCCGGTACGTTTGCTGGCGGCAGGCTTCACCTTCCGCTTCAACGATTTGCAATCGGCCCTGGACAACCTGTCCAGCCGCCTCTGACATAGGACGCTGCATGACCGATCACGCTCTGCTGCTGGTCAACCTGGGTTCCCCGGCCTCCACCTCGGTGGCCGATGTGCGCCGCTACCTCAACCAGTTCCTCATGGACCCTTACGTGATCGACCTGCCTTGGCCGGTACGGCGCCTGCTGGTGTCGCTGATCCTGGTCAAGCGCCCGGAGCAGTCGGCACACGCCTATGGCTCGATCTGGTGGGACGAGGGCTCGCCACTGGTGGTGCTGACCCGTCGCCTGCAGGCGGCGATGGTCGAGCACTGGCCCCATGGCCCGGTGGAGATTGCCATGCGCTATGGCCAGCCAGCCTTGCCCGAGGTTCTTGAGCGCCTGGTGGCCCAGGGTGTGCGCAAGGTGACCCTGGCGCCGCTGTACCCACAGTTCGCCGATAGCACGGTAACCACTGTAGTAGAGCTGGCCAGGCAGACGGTCAGTGAACGCCAGTTGCCGTTGCAGATGCGCGTGCTGCAGCCGTTCTACGAGCACCCGGACTACATCGAGGCACTGGGCGCCAGCGCCAGGCCTTACCTGGAGCAGGATTACGATCACCTGTTGCTGAGCTTCCACGGCTTGCCGGAACGGCATCTGAAAAAGCTGGACCCGACTGGCAAACATGACTTCCAGGCGGCCGATTGCTGCAAGGATGCCAGTGCCGATATGCGTGCGGTGTGTTACCGCGGGCAGTGCCTGGCCACGGCCAGGGCCTTTGCGCAGAAAATGGGCATACCCGATGGCAAATGGTCGGTGTCTTTCCAGTCGCGGCTGGGGCGGGCCAAGTGGATCGAACCCTATACCGAGGCGCGGCTGGACGAACTGGCCAAGGCCGGGGTGAAGAAGCTGCTGGTGATGTGCCCGGCGTTCGTGGCCGATTGCATCGAGACGCTGGAGGAGATCGGCATGCGCGGCAGCGAGCAGTTTGTCGAGGCGGGCGGGCAGGAGCTGGTGCTGGTGCCTTGCCTGAATGATCACCCGGAGTGGGTGAAGGTGCTGGCGGGAATGTGCGAAAAAGCCTGAGTCCAAGGTTGCCTGTTCTGGCCTCTTCGCGGGTAAACCCGCTCCCACAGGTTTTGCACAAGGCCTGAGGGCAGCGGGGTACCTGTGGGAGCGGGTTTACCCGCGAAGTGGCCGGGTCAGGCTAAAGCCGAATCAAGGCAACTGATCATCCAGTTTCTTGTGCTTCCAGCCATCATTGCCCGGCAAGATCAGGTTCAGGGCAATAGCCACGATGGCGCACAGGGCGATGCCCTTCAGGCCCCAGTCATCCGGGCCGTCACCGCTGCCGATCAGCACGCCGCCGATACCGAACACCAGGGTTACCGACACGATCACCAGGTTGCGCGCTTCGGCCAGGTCGATCTTGTGGCGGATCATGGTGTTCATGCCCACCGCCGCGATCGAGCCGAACAGCAGGCACAGGATGCCGCCCATCACCGGTACCGGGATGCTCTGCAGCAGCGCGCCGAACTTGCCGATGAAGGCCAGGGTGATGGCGAAGACCGCCGCCCAGGTCATGATCTTCGGGTTGTAGTTCTTGGTCAGCATCACCGCGCCGGTCACTTCGGCATAGGTGGTGTTGGGCGGGCCGCCGAACAGGCCGGCTGCGGTGGTGGCCAGGCCGTCACCCAGCAGGGTGCGGTGCAGGCCAGGCTTCTTCAGGTAGTCACGGCCGGTCACGCTGCCGACCGCGATCACCCCGCCGATGTGTTCGATCGCCGGTGCCAGGGCAACCGGGACGATGAACAGGATGGCCTGCCAGTTGAACGCTGGCGCGGTGAAGTTGGGCAGCTCCAGCCACGGTGCGGCGGCGATCCTGGCAGTGTCGACCACGCCAAAGGCGAAGGACAGGGCAAAGCCTACCAGCACGCCGGCAATGATCGGCACCAGGCGGAAGATGCCCTTGCCGAACACGGCGACGATCAGCGTGGTCAGCAGGGCCGGCATCGAGATCATCATGGCGGTCTTGTACGGCAGCAGCACGCTGCCGTCACCGGCCTTGCCCATCGCCATGTTGGCGGCGATCGGCGCCATGGCCAGGCCGATGGAGATGATCACCGGGCCGATCACCACCGGTGGCAGCATGCGGTCGATGAAACCGGTGCCTTTGATTTTCACCATCAGGCCCATGAAGGTGTACACGAAGCCTGCGGCCATCACGCCGCCCATGGTCTCGGCCAGGCCGAACTGGCCCTTGGCGAGGATGATCGGGGTGATGAAGGCAAAGCTCGAGGCCAGGAACACCGGTACCTGGCGGCCGGTGACCAGCTGGAACAGCAGGGTGCCGATGCCGGCGGTGAACAGCGCGACGTTCGGGTCGAGGCCGGTGATCAGTGGCATCAGCACCAGCGCGCCGAATGCCACGAAGAGCATCTGCGCGCCCGAAACGACCTGGCGCCAGAGCGGGTCGTTGAAGCCGTCCTGCATGGTCAGGCGTCCTTTTGCTTGGTGCCGAAGATCTTGTCACCGGCGTCGCCCAGGCCCGGCACGATGTAGCCGTGTTCGTTCAGGCGCTGGTCGATCGAAGCGGTGTAGATCTGCACGTCCGGGTGGGCTTTTTCCACCGCTTCGATGCCTTCAGGCGCGGCGACCAGGACCATGGCGCGGATCTCCTTGCAGCCGGCCTTCTTCAGCAGGTCGATGGTGGCGACCATCGAACCGCCGGTGGCCAGCATCGGGTCGATGATCAGGGCCAGGCGCTGGTTGATGTCCGGCGCGAGCTTTTCCAGGTAGGTGTGGGCTTCGAGGGTTTCCTCGTTGCGGGCAACGCCGACGGCGCTGACCTTGGCTCCCGGGATCAGGCTGAGCACGCCATCGAGCATGCCGATACCGGCGCGCAGGATCGGCACCACGGTAATCTTCTTGCCGGCGATTTTTTCAACCTGCACCTTGCCGCACCAGCCGTCGATCTCGTAGGTTTCGAGCGGCAGGTCCTGGGTGGCTTCGTAGGTCAGGAGCGCGCCGACTTCCTGGGCAAGTTCGCGAAAATTCTTGGTGCTGATATCGGCACGGCGCATCAGGCCGAGCTTGTGGCGGATCAGCGGATGGCGGATCTCACGAGTGGGCATAGGGGGGCTCCGAAAGGCGGGCAAAAAAACCGCGCTAGATTAATCTATTCAGCCTGTGCTGTCGTCTGGTCATTCTGGACGTTAGTCCATAAATGCTTGATCTGTGACGAGCGGATGCGTACCTTTGCCCGCTTTTCCAAAATGCCCCCCGGAGAGCGCCATGTCCGCCGATCTCGAGCATATCCGTCAAGTCATGCGTGAAGCTGACTGCCTGTACACCGAAGCCGAAGTCGAAGCGGCCATCGCCAAAGTCGGCGAGCAGATCTGCAAAGACCTGCACGACAAGAACCCGGTGGTGTTCTGCGTGATGAACGGCGGCCTGATCTTCTCCGGCAAACTGCTGACCCACCTGCAGTTCCCGTTGGAAGCCAGCTACCTGCACGCCACCCGCTACCGCAACCAGACCAGTGGCGGCGAGCTGTTCTGGAAGGCCAAGCCGGAAGTGTCGTTCATCGACCGTGACGTGCTGATCGTCGACGACATCCTCGACGAAGGCCACACCCTCAGCGCCATCATCGAGTTCTGCAAGCATGCCGGCGCGCGCTCGGTGCACACGGCGGTACTGATCGACAAGGACCATGACCGCAAGGCCAGCCCGGAGCTCAAGGCCAACTACGTGGGCCTGCCCTGCGTCGACCGCTACATCTTCGGTTACGGCATGGACTACAAAGGCTACTGGCGCAACGCCAACGGCATCTTCGCCGTCAAGGGGTTGTGATCATGCGCCAGCCTGCGTTCATCGACCAATCGCTGTTCGCCGGGCTGGCCGCACAGGCCGCCGCCAACCCGCGCGGGCGGCAGCATCACACCTTCCATGAGATGGAAGAACCCTGCCACCGCATGGTGGTCGGCCTGCAGCCGGGCACCTACATCCCGCCGCACCGCCACCTGAGCGCCGACAAGGCCGAAACGCTGATTGCACTCAAGGGGCGCTTCGGTCTGTTGCTTTTCGATGAGCAGGGGGCGGTGACCGACAAGCGGGTGCTGCAGGCAGGCGGCAATTGCCTGGGGGTGGACCTGGCCCCCGGCATTTACCATGGGCTGGTGGTGCTGGAGCCGGACAGCATCCTGTTCGAGTGCAAGGCTGGGCCATACCGGCCGGTGGGCGAGGGTGAGCATGCGCACTGGGCACCGCGCGAAGGAGAAGAGGGCGTGGCCGAGTACCAGGCCTGGATGCTCGCGCAGTTCGATTGATGTTGCCTGCATCGGCCTCATCGCCGGCAAGCCCAGACACAGCATGCTAGAGTGCTCCTTCATTCAAGGAGCCTCACATGCGTGCGTTTCTTCCCCTCCTGCTGGCGGTCAGCCTGCCACTCGCCGCCGCACCGCTGCACAGCCAGTTCCTGCCACCTGACGACCAGTCCCTGCGCCAGGAAGCGCCGACCGGCCAGCAATTGCTGCAAGTGACCGACTACTCGGTGGTCGTGGGCACCCAGCGCCAGTCCGACCAGCAGCCGATCCCGATCACCTCGTCGTTGCAGGTGCGCCTCAAAGGCAAGCCGCTAAGCAAGGGTGCGACCATCGCCCAGGTGCTGCTGACCTTCGACGGTGAGGCTGCCAAGAGCTTGAAGAAGCCTGTGTACGACGAGAAAACCCGCACCCTGAGCCTGAATTACCCGCTCAGCGACTACCGGGTGATCATGGACCTGCTGCGCAACGAGACGCTGTATGTGCAGTTTCTCACGTACGGCAACGGCCATGTCTGGGCCGACCTGCACACCGGTACCGTACGTACGCGTTGAGGCGCCCGGCCTGCGGGGGGTACACTGCCGGCCTTCGAAATTTCGTGATGGTCCAGTTGGAGTCGGCAATGCGTAAAGACAAGAAACAGGTAATCGGTGACGAGATCAGCGACGACTACATCAAGACGTTCCTTCAGTTCGAGCCTGCCGATGGCGTGACCTCGCCGTCGCTGCACAAGCTGGTCAAGGCCTACCGTGGCCTGCGCATCGACGATTTCGAGCGTTTTGTCGGCTTCTTCGTCGAGGCCGGGCTGGACCTGGATGGCAAGGACGAGCACGGCAAGACCTTTGTCGAACAGATTGCCGACCAGCGCAATGCGGCGGATTACATCGAGATCATCGCCAAGGCCCGTGGTTGATTTGTAAACCTGCTCCGGCCTCTTCGCGGGTAAACCCGCTCCCACAGGTACAGCGCAGCCCTAAGCTGTGGTGCTGTCCTTGTGGGAGCGGGTTTACCCGCGAAAGGGCAGGAACAGGCTGACATCCAGGCACAAAAAAACGCCCCGAGGGGCGTTTTTTCGTTACCGGGCGAATCAGGCGTAGTGCTTGGCTGCCGGGCTGCTTTCCACCAGTTCCAGTGCCACGTCGTTGTCGGCACTGATCTTGTGGTACAGGGCGGCATCGGTCGCCAAGGTCTTCTCGCGAGCCGGGAAGATTTCCTTGAGCTTGGCAGCCCAGGCACCTTTGGCCTGCTCGGGGAAGCAGCGTTCGATCAGTTCCAGCATGATCGACACGGTGACCGAAGCACCCGGCGATGCGCCGAGCAGTGCAGCCAGGCTGCCGTCCTGGGCCGAAACCAGCTCGGTACCGAACTGCAGCACGCCGCCTTTCTTCGGGTCTTTCTTGATGATCTGCACACGCTGACCAGCCACTTCCAGGCGCCAGTCTTCGGCCTTGGCCTGTGGGTAGAAGCGACGCAGGGCTTCCAGGCGCTGCTCCATCGACTGCATCACTTCGCTGACCAGGTACTTGGTCAGGTCCATGTTGTCACGGGCCACGGCCAGCATCGGGCCGATGTTGCCCATGCGCACCGACAGCGGCAGGTCCATCAGCGAGCCGTGCTTGAGGAACTTGGTGGTGAAGCCGGCATAGGGGCCGAACAGCAGCGATTTCTTGCCATCGACCACGCGGGTATCCAGGTGCGGTACCGACATCGGCGGGGCGCCTACTGCGGCCTGGCTGTAGACCTTGGCCTGGTGCTGCTTGACGATTTCCGGGTTGTCGCAACGCAGCCACTGGCCGCTGACCGGGAAGCCGCCGAAGCCTTTGCTTTCCGGGATGCCCGACAGCTGCAGCAGCGGCAGGGCCGCGCCACCGGCGCCGAGGAAGACGAAGCGGGCGTCCACTTCACGGCTGCCGCCGCTGTTGACGTCCTTGATGCTCACGGTCCAGCCCTTGCCGTTACGGCGCAGGCCGACGACCTTCTTGCTGTACTTCACCTGGGCGTCCTGCGAGTCGCCCAGCAGCTTCAGCAGCTTGTTGGTCAGGGCGCCGAAGTTGACGTCGGTGCCCTTGAGCACGCGGGTGGCGGCGATGTGCTGGTCGGCCGGGCGGCCTGGCATCATCAGCGGCATCCAGTCGTTCATCACGGCCTTGTCTTCGGTGTATTCCATATCGGCGAAGGCATGGTGCTGCTTGAGCAGCTCATAGCGCTTCTTGAGGAAGGAAACACCCTTGTCACCCTCGACGTAGCTCAGGTGCGGGACAGGGTTGATGAAGGCACGCGCCGAGCCGAAGTTGCCCTTCTTGCTCAGGTAGGCCCAGAACTGGCGCGAAACCTCGAACTGGGTGTTGATGTGCACGGCCTTCTTGATGTCGATGCTGCCATCGGCGGCCTGGGGCGTGTAGTTAAGCTCGCACAGGCCGGCGTGGCCGGTGCCTGCGTTGTTCCAGGGGTTGGAGCTTTCCGCGGCTCCGGAGTCCATCGCCTCCACGACCTCAAGCTTCAGGGTCGGGTCGAGCTCCTTGAGCAGTACGGCCAGGGTGGCACTCATGATGCCCGCGCCTACCAGTACCACATCAACCGATTCGTTCTGCGCCATTTAACGCGTCTCCACAATCTACAGCTACCTAATTGACAGCATAGGACCTGGGTTTGCCAGGTTCGCCATGTCCGACTTTTCGCAGTTCTTGCAACTTCCGCGGACACCGCCAATCAGTCTTCGGGTTCAGGTATTGAACGCGGCTTGCCACGGGTGCGGCAATTCGACTTATGGTCAAGGTGTCGTGCGTGCGTTATGGAACGGCTCAGACACTCATACGGGATGAGCGCATTTGCCGCCTGTTCAGGGCTGTTCGGGACACATCTGCCGCTTTTGCACATGCCAGACTGTTCATTTGCTCGCCACACTCTTGTGAAGTTGTGAAAACCGTTTTTTCACGCTCTTTTGGAGACGTGAACCTCAAAAGGGGACTGCGCGATGGCAACCCGCAGGTTCATGCAGTGTGAAGGGCCGGAAAAGCAGGCACGACAGCCGATGCAAGACCTGAGTGGAAGGCTCTCTGTGGGCGAAGCGTTGAAGTTGCCGGGGTCAATCGGCGAGTGCGGGGCCCGATCAGGAGACGTCCTTATAATCGGGGGGAGATTATAGCGATGTCGCGGGCAGAAATGTCGCCATTCGTGGTTTTTATTGCAGCGTTTGTCAGGCCGCGAGGATGCGCTGGTGCCAGCGGCGGCTTGCGCGGGCGCAAACCCGGGCGCTGGCGGGCAGTTCGCGGCCCAGCCAGGCAAGCTGGATTTCGCCGACCTGGACCCAGCCGCTGCCGCTGGGCGCCTGGCTGCATTGCTTGAAGGCCAGGCATTTGCCGTCGGCGTCGAGGCGGGCATAGGCGTTGTGGCGCGGGCGTTGGAAGAGCAGGGTCCAGAGCGAGGCCATGGCGACGAGTCCTTTGCGTTAGGGCTTGGCGCAAGGATAAGGGCGTGGCGATGAAACGATTGTGACAAGCGGGTCGGACCGATGACTGGTCGATGCGTGGCTAGGTATACTGTGGGCCTTCGCCGCTTTTTCTGGAGTAACGCGCATGTTGCAACGTCTGTTGTTCGGTTTGATCGCCGTGGCCAGCCTCAGCCTGGTCGGTTGTGCCCACAGCCCGCAACAACTCAACCCGCAACCCACGCTCAAGGCCCAGCTCGCCCCGGTCGGCCATGGCCAGCCGGTCGTGGTCCGGGTGGTTGACGGGCGGGCTTCGCAGTCCCTGGGCACTCGCGGTGGCATGTATCCCGAGACCAGCACCATCAGCGTCAGCGGTAACGACATCGTGCCCAAGCTGCAGGCCCAGGCCGAAGCCGCCGTGCGCCTGCTCGGCTTCACCCCGACGCCGAACGCCTACAACGCACCGCAGCTGACCGTGACCCTGGCCGAGCTGAAGTACCAGTCGCCGAAAGACAACCTGTACGTGACCGAGGCTACCATCGGCGCCACCTTCCGTGCCGACGTGTCCAATGGCGGCCGCCGCTACAGTGGTCGTTATGGCGCTTCGCTGGACCAGCGTTTCGGCATGGCGCCGAACCAGGAAACCAACACCCAGCTGGTGGGCGATGTGCTGAGCGATGCCCTGACCCGCATGTTCAAGGACCCGACCATCGGGCAGGTGCTGGGGCAGTAAGCCTTCATCAGGTAAAACTAAACCCGCTGCCTGTGATCCGGGCAGCGGGTTTTTTGTTGTCTGTGCCGGCCCTTTCGCGGGCACGCCCGCTCCTACAGGGATATCACTGGACCTGAACATAGTGATGTTCCTGTGGGAGCGGGCGTGCCCGCGAAGAGGCCGGCAAATCCTCATGCCATGCCAGATGAAACTTGATGACACTTTGTCGCCTGGGCCGGGCGTCAGGTAGCGACTTGGGTAAAATGCAGGCCTTTGCCGTCGCTCATACCGAGGTTGCGTGATGTCCTTGCAAGTACTCTGGGGGTTCCTGGCCGCCCACCCGATCAAGCTGATCAATCTGCTGGCGCTGCTGCTGACCTGCCCGGGCGGGTGGTTGCTGCACAGTGCACGGCGGCGCGAGGCCGAAACCCGCGAATACATGACAATGTGCGAGGGGGTAGTGGACGCATTCGACCTTCGGGTGCCGCGCTATTTCTACATTCTCGGTTTTTCGTGCCTGGCGATGGCGTTGCTGTTGTCCTGGTTCAGTACCTGGGTCTGAAAGCCTGGGGCTGCAAAGCAGCCCCGGCATTCGTTCAGGCAACCGGCGCCTGCTGCCTGACCTGGTACTGGTTACGCACCGGCGTCGCATACTGCAGCACCAGGTACGGCCGCTGCTCCTCAGGGCAGGCATCCAGGCGGCGTTGCCATTCCTCCTTGGCCCGGGCCAGCTCATCAGCCGGGAACACCTTCTCGGCGCTGGGCACCTGCAGCGCCTCATCCTTGCCATCCCACATCGCATAGGCCAGGTAGTGCACCGGGAACAGCCGGTAGCCACCGAGGATCTGCCGGTCGATTTCCGCTGCCAGCTGCTTGGTGTCCTCGTGGTACTCGGTCACCGGCGGGGCGAAGTTGATGTGCACCCGGCCCTTGTAGCCGGTAATGCCCTTGGCGATGCTGTTGTCGTCCTCGCCCGGCGCCTTCTTGTAGGTGCCGGTGGTGGCGCGGATGTACAGCTCGCGGGCCTTGGCCTGGTCGCACGGGTCGTATTCGTAGCTGATCGACACCGGCGTCAGGTTCAGGCTCTGGATCACCGCGCCGAACGGCTCGTCCTTGCGGCTCATGTGGAACATCTTGAGGATTGCCGAATCGGTGCGGTCGTCACCGTCCTTGGCCCGGCCTTCGGCCTGGGCGATCCAGATCGACGTGGCGTCGTTGCGGATCGAGTGGTTGATGTAGGCCGAGAGCAGCTGGTAGGCCGCCAGCTTCTCGCGGCGCCCACTGATCGAGCGGTGCACGATGAAGCTCTTGTTCAGGCGCATCATGTCGCTGACAAACGGCTTTTGCAGCAGGTTGTCGCCAATGGCGATGCGCGGCGTGGGCAGGCCGGCGTGGTACACCGCATAGTTGACGAAGGCCGGGTCCATGACGATGTCACGGTGGTTGGCCAGGAACAGGTAGGCGGTACCGGCCTTGAGCTGCTCCACGCCCGAATAGGTGACGCCGTCGGTGGCGCGGTCGATGGTCTGGTCGACGTAGTACTCGACTTTGTCCTGCAAGGTCGAGACACAGGTGACGCCGGCGAACTCCTTGCGCAGGCGGCGAGCGATCAGCGGTTTGAGCAACCAGCCGAGAGCACCGGCCGCACGCGGGAAGCGGAAGTGGGTGAGGATATCGAGGAATGCCGGGTCGCTGAGCAGGCGTGCCAGAACGGCAGGGACCTCAGCGTCGTCGTACGGTCGGATGGCATCGAATTCGCCCATCATGCTCTCTTGTTGGAAACGGCTAGGGTAATAAGGTAGGGACGGGTTCCGAAAAACGGCTCGGACACACACAGGCCCTGTAAATAGACCGGCAATTATACGCATAAGTCACTGCGGAGACCTCGATGCTGGAAACCGACTTCTATGATTGCCCTTATTGTGGCGAACGTGTGGAAACCACTGTTGACCTGTCAGGTGGTGACCAGGTCTACACCGAGGACTGCCAGGTGTGCTGCCAGCCTGTGGTGTTCATTCTGCAGGTGCATGGTGACGAATGGATGCTCGAAGTCCGCCGCGAGGACGATACCTGATGCAACGCATCTACGAACCGGAAAGCCTGCTTGAGGCGGAAATGCTGGCGGGCATGCTCGCCAGCGAGGGGGTCGAGGCGCACCTGGTCGGCCGTGACCTGGTCGGTGCTGCCGGCGAGCTGCCGCTGCAGGGCCTGCTGGGGCTTGCCGTGGCTGATGAGCAGGCCGAATACGCACGGCAACTGATCGATGCGTACAATGACGCCCAGCCACTGGTTGGCGACGAACCGGAGAGTTTCCCCGGTACCTTGATCTGCTAGGTTCTGAAATCGCCCATGTGTGGACGTTACGCCCTGTTTCGCTGGCCCCAGGCCCTTGCCAGTCTGCCTGGCTTTCCCGCCGGCCAGCCACCTCAATGGAACATCTCGCCAGGGGGCACGGTGCTGATCCAGCGCCAGCTCGACGGCCAGCTGCAACTGGCCAAGGCGCGCTGGGGGCTGACCCCGGCCTGGCTCACCGACCTTTCGCGTACCCCCGCCCATGCCCGCGCCGAGACCCTGGCCGAGCAGCCGATGTTTCGTGACGCGTTTCGCCAGCGCCGCTGCCTGATGCCGGCCAACGGCTTTTACGAATGGCGTGGCAGCGTGCGCAAGCGCCCGTACTGGCTGACCCCGGGGGAGGGCGCGTCGCTGTACTTCGCTGCCGTGTGGGAGGCCTACCCGGTGCAGGATCAGGTGTGGCTCAGTTGCGCAGTGGTGACCCAGGCGGCGATGAACCAGCGTCGGCCGCTGATACTGGACGAGGCAGGGCAGGCGGCCTGGCTTGACCCGGACACGCCGCTGACCCGCCTGCATGAATTGCTGGCCAGCCCGCCGGCGACGTTGCGCGAGCGGGCCCTGGCGCATTTCGTCAATGACCCGAAGCTGGATGCACCGGAGTGCCTGACCCCGGCTTGATGGGTTGCCTGTACCGGCCTCTTCGCGGCTGAAGCCGCTCCTGCAACGATCGCATTATCCCTGTAGGAGCGGGTTCACCCGCGAAGGGGCCGGCACAGGCGACGAAAATCTTCCCTGCGGCTATGGCGGCCCCAAGCGACTCGGCCTACGATACGGCGCATGTAAAAAGGGAGTGTTTTCATGCGTAAGTCTTTTGTCGTCAGTCTGTTGAGTGCCGGCATTCTGCTAGCCGGCTGCCAGGCGGTGAACACCACCAGCGGCGGTGCTGTCGGCGTCGAGCGCCAGCAGTACATGTTCAGCATGCTCTCGACCGATGAGGTCAACCAGATGTACGCCCAGTCGTACCAGCAGACCCTGGGCGAGGCATCGAACAAAGGCGTGCTCGACAAGTCCAGCGCTGATGCCAAGCGTGTCCAGGTAATTGCCAACCGCCTGATCGCCCAGGCGCCCAAGTTCCGCCCGGATGCCGCGCAATGGAACTGGGAAGTCAACGTGATCAAGAGCGACGAGCTCAACGCCAACTGCGGCCCGGGTGGCAAGATCATCGTCTACACCGGGCTGATCGACCAGCTCAAGCTCACCGATGCGGAAATTGCGGCGGTGGTGGGCCACGAGATCGCCCATGCCTTGCGTGAGCACAGCCGCGAGGCGATGTCCAAGGCGTACGGTGTGGAAATGGCCCGCCAGGGGGCCGGCGCCCTCTTTGGCCTGGGCCAGAGCAGCATGGCCTTGGCCGACACCGTGGTGAACTACGCCATGACCCTGCCCAACAGCCGGGCCAACGAGAACGAAGCCGACCTGATCGGCCTGGAGCTCTCGGCGCGTGCCGGTTACGACCCGAATGCCGCGATCACCTTGTGGAACAAGATGAGCCAGGCTTCCGAAGGCGCACCGCCTGAGTTCATGAGCACTCACCCGGCGTCCCAGAGCCGCATTGCTTCGCTGCAGGCGGCGATTCCGAAGGTGATGCCACTGTATCAGGCGGCCAGGAAGTAAGACCGTAAGGGGCCGCAGAGCGGCCCCCGTCAGCAGTCAACCCACCCAGCCACTGGCTTTCATCGCCGAGTACACGGCCACGATCGCCAGCACGAAGAACGCCGTGGCCGCCAGGCGACGGATCAGCGTCAGCGGCAGTTTGTCCGCCGCGAAGTTACCCGCCAGTACCACCGGCACGTTGGCAATCAGCATGCCCAGGGTGGTGCCGATAATGACCATGATCAGGTACGGATACTGTGCAGCCAGCATCACCGTGGCGACCTGGGTCTTGTCACCGATTTCAGCCAGGAAGAACGCGATCAGCGTGGTCAGGAACGGCCCGAAGCGGCGTGCCGGGTTCTCGTCGTCATCCATCTTGTCCGGTACCAGGGTCCACAGTGCAGTGGCGGTGAAGCTCGCAGCCAGAACCCAGTGCAGGGCCGAGTCACTGAAGAAACTACCGACCCACGCACCCACCGCACCGGCCGCGGCATGGTTGGCCAGGGTGGCGGCGATGATACCGGCGATGATCGGCCAGGGCTTGCGGAAGCGGGCAGCGAGAATGAGCGCGAGCAATTGCGTCTTGTCGCCGATTTCGGCGAGGGCAACGATGGCGGTGGGGACCAACAGAGATTCCAGCATCAGGATTCCTACGGGGGCGGGTCGACACGGCTATGACACGTACAGCCTTCCCGCCCCGGGTAAGGTGTGCGTGTCATAGGTCTTGTCAAACCCTGGATCCGTCTATGCGGATCTCGCCATGCAGGCTGGCATGGTGGGTCGCACGCGCCATGGTCTGTGGACCAAGTATGTTGACGCGTACCGGGCGAGCTGGGTGCTCGCGGGAGACTACTCCCCTAGGACGGTGCGGATTCTGCCTAGGCAGAACGCTTTCGGCAAGCGCTGTTTTTATCCGTGTGTTGCCTGGTAGATGCGGAAACCGTCCGCCTCGTCGCGTATCTGGCAGTTGCCCAGCGCCCCTTCGATCAGCGGCTGGTAGCGCAGGAAGCTGTTGGCAACCAGGCGCATTTCGCCACCTTTTCGCAGATGAACGGCCGATTTTTTCAGCAAGTTTTCCGATGCCTGGTAGTTGGTGTGCACCCCGGTGTGGAACGGCGGGTTGCTCAGTATCAGGCTCAGCCCGGTCGGCGCCGCGTCGATGCCATCGCCGCTGATCACTTCGCCTTCCAGACCATTGGCGGCCAAGGTCAGGCGGCTGGCGGCCACGGCGAAGGCATCAACGTCCAGCAGGGTCACCTGGCTTTGCGGATAACGGCGCTTGACCGTGGCGCCCAGCACCCCGGCGCCGCAGCCGAAGTCCAGTACATGGCCGCTCGGCAGGCCATCGAGGTGCTTGAGCAGCAGGGCGGTGCCGCGATCGAGGCGACCATGGCTGAACACACCGGGCAGGCTGACCACCTGCAACGGGCCATCTTCCAGGCTGAGCTCGAAGCGTTCGGCCAGGCTTTCCAGGGGTTTGGCTTCTGGCGCGTGTTCGATGGTCACCTGCCACAGCTGGCAATGGCGGGCACTGTCGAGCTTGCGCGGCTTGCCAAAGGCCTGCAGCTGCTTGGCCGCGCCTTCGATGCCACCGCGTTTTTCGCCGACCAGGTACAGCTCGCGGCCGGCCAGGCGCGAGGCCAGGGCGTTGAGCAGGTAGGCGGCCAGTTCGCGGGACTTGGGCAGGAACAGCACGGCGCTGTCGAACGCCACTTCAGGGGGCTCGACTGCATAGTGGCTGCGGCCGGCGAAGCGGCTTTCGAGCATGGCCTGATCGCCCGCATGCCAGGTCCAGGCCTGGGCCTGGGGCAACTGAGCGAGCAGGCTGTCGGCGGGGGCGCCGGCAAGCAGCAGCGGCCCCTGGAACAGCTCTGCCTGGCGGAGCAACACTTCACTGCGCGGGTCCATGGACGACGCCTCCTGGAAAAAAGTGGCGCAGTGTAGCAGAGCTAGGCGCCGGGCTCAGCTGACCACGCGGCGTGGCTGCCCGGCGAAGAAGGCCTGGGCATTCTCGCTGAGCTGGCCGACGATGCGCTGGCGCGACTCCACCGCACCCCAGGCGCTGTGCGGGGTGATGATCAGGCGCGGGATGCCGGGCTCCAGCAGCGGGTTGCCGTTGACCGGCGGCTCCACGCTCAGCACATCGGTAGCGGCGCCGCCCAGGTGGCCACTGCGCAGGGCGTCGGCCAGCGCTTGCTCATCGATCAGGCCGCCACGGGCGGTGTTGACTACCAGCGCGTTGGGCTTGAGCAGGGCCAGCTCGCGGGCGCCGAGCATGTGCCGGGTGTGCTCGTTCAGCGGGCAGTGCAGGGTCAGGGCGTCGACTTGCGGCAGCAGCTCGTCCAGTGGCAGCCGGTCGGCGCGATCCGGGCGGCCGGGGATCTGCCCGCTGAGCACGCGCATGCCGAAGGCTTCGGCCAGCCGCGCCACGGCGCCGCCCAGTTCACCATGGCCGAGCAAGCCAAGGGTCTTGCCTTCCAGTTCGACGATGGGGAAGTCCAGCAGGCAGAACTGGCTGGCCTTGGCCCACTGGCCGTCGGCTACCGCCTGGTTGTAGTCGCACAGGCGGGTGGCCAGGGCCAGCAGCAGGGCGAGGGTGTGCTGGGCGACGGACGGTGTGCCGTAGCCCTGGCAGTTGCACACGGTGATGCCCTGGGCGCGCGCTGCCGCCAGGTCGACATTGTTGGTGCCGGTGGCGGCCACCAGGATCAGCTTCAGTTGCGGGTTGGCGGCCAGGGTCGCGGCGTCGAGCATGACCTTGTTGCTGACCACCGCCAACGCGCCCTGCAGGCGTTCGGCGACTTGCTCCGGGCGGGTGGCGGCGAACAGCTCGAACTCGTCGAACTGCTGCTTCAGGGGCGAGAGGTCGAGATCGCCCAGGTCCAGGGACTGGTGATCGAGAAACACGGCGCGACGCGGGCTGGGCATGAAGTTCTCCGAGGCTGGGCGGGATTTCGGTGTCACGGCCATTCGCGGGTAAACCCGCTCCCACAGATATTGCACAATTGCAGAGGCTGGTGCAGTACCTGTGGGAGCGGGTTTACCCGCGAACAGGCCCTCAGCTTCACCACATGACCTGAAGCTGCCGCCGCAGTGTCTAGCTCAACCTTGCCGCCCGTCAACGCCCGCCACTCATACCTTTGCCACGCAAATCATTCCTTCGGCTGATTTAGCCGTCACATTGGCGAACTACAGTAGTTCCCAGACTTGTCCGGCCCGCTTTTCAGAAAAGGGATACCCATGTTGCAGACCCGCATCATCAAGCCCGCCGAGGGCGCCTACGCCTACCCGCTGCTGATCAAGCGCCTGCTGATGTCCGGCAGCCGCTATGAAAAGACCCGCGAAATCGTCTACCGCGACCAGTTGCGGCTGACCTACCCCCAGCTCAACGAGCGCATCGCGCGCCTGGCCAACGTGCTGACCGAAGCCGGGGTAAAGGCCGGTGACACCGTGGCGGTGATGGACTGGGACAGCCACCGCTACCTGGAATGCATGTTCGCCATCCCGATGATCGGCGCGGTGGTGCACACCATCAACGTGCGCCTGTCGCCCGAGCAGATTCTCTACACCATGAACCACGCCGAAGACCGTGTGGTGCTGGTCAACAGCGACTTCGTCGGCCTGTACCAGGCCATCGCCGGGCAACTGACCACCGTCGACAAGACCCTGTTGCTGACCGACGGCCCGGACAAGACTGCCGAGCTGCCCAACCTGGTCGGCGAGTACGAGCAACTGCTGGCCGCCGCCAGCCCGCGCTACGACTTCCCGGACTTCGACGAGAACTCGGTGGCCACCACCTTCTACACCACCGGTACCACCGGCAACCCCAAGGGGGTGTACTTCACCCACCGGCAACTGGTGCTGCATACCCTGGCCGAAGCCTCGGTGACCGGCAGCATCGACAGCGTGCGCCTGCTGGGCAGCAACGATGTGTACATGCCCATTACCCCGATGTTCCACGTGCATGCCTGGGGCATTCCCTACGCCGCCACCATGCTCGGCATGAAGCAGGTGTACCCGGGGCGCTACGAGCCGGACATGCTGGTCAAGCTGTGGCGCGAAGAGAAGGTCACCTTCTCCCATTGCGTGCCAACCATCCTGCAGATGCTGCTCAACTGCCCGAACGCTCAAGGGCAGGACTTCGGCGGCTGGAAGATCATCATCGGCGGCAGCGCGCTCAACCGCTCGCTGTACCAGGCCGCCCTGGCGCGCGGCATCCAGTTGACCGCCGCGTATGGCATGTCCGAGACCTGCCCGCTGATTTCCGCCGCCCACCTGAACGACGAGCTGCAGGCCGGCAGCGAGGATGAGCGCATCACCTACCGCATCAAGGCCGGCGTGCCGGTACCGCTGGTCGAGGCGGCCATCGTCGACGGCGACGGCAACTTCCTGCCCGCCGACGGTGAAACCCAGGGCGAGCTGGTGCTGCGTGCGCCGTGGCTGACCTTGGGCTACTTCAAGGAGCCGGAAAAGAGCGAGGAGCTGTGGCAGGGTGGCTGGCTGCACACCGGTGATGTCGCCACGCTGGACGGTATGGGCTACATCGACATCCGTGACCGCATCAAGGATGTGATCAAGACCGGTGGCGAGTGGATTTCCTCGCTCGACCTCGAAGACCTGATCAGCCGCCATCCGGCCGTGCGCGAAGTGGCGGTAGTGGGGGTGGCCGACCCGCAGTGGGGCGAGCGCCCGTTTGCCCTGCTGGTGGTGCGCGAAGGCCAGGTCATCGACGCCAAGGCGCTGAAGGAACACCTCAAGCCGTTCGTCGAGCAAGGGCACATCAACAAGTGGGCCATTCCAAGCCAGATCGCCGTTGTTACTGAAATTCCCAAGACCAGTGTCGGCAAGCTCGACAAGAAACGCATCCGCCAGGACATCGTCCAGTGGCAGGCCAGCAACAGCGCGTTCCTTTCCACGCTGTAACCGCCATGCGGGTCGCTTACCGCAGTACGCGATCCGCATGCTAGAGCGGGTGAGCCTTGCCAAACGGCAGAAATACGCCATCCTTTAGCACTGCCAGCGCGCAACCGGGACAACATTACAGCGAGTTGGCAGCACGGAGCGCAAATCACACTTTAGAGGGATCAAGCGCCTGTGCCTTGCTGGCTATAGTCGGGGCCAGGGGATTTTCAGGAATGGGGGAAGGCGACATGCGCAAGCCGTGTCGCCGCGGGCGCAAGCCCGCAAACCGGTCGCTCGGGCCGTTCTTGAAAGGACTCACTGCCATAACAAAAAAAGTACATGGAGTAGCGTCGATGAAATCTGCAAACCTGTTCTGGCGCCGGGCCAAGTTGCCCCTGGCCGTCAGCCTTGCTTCCACGCTCGCAAGTCCTGCTTTCGCTGTCAGTTTCAACATTGGTGAAATCGAAGGCCAGTTCGACTCGTCGCTCTCCATCGGCGCCAGCTGGTCGACGGCCAACCCCAACAAGAACCTGATCGGGGTGAACAACGGCGGCAAGGGCCTGTCGCAGACATCCGACGACGGCCACCTGAACTTCAAGAAGGGCGAAACCTTCTCCAAGATCTTCAAGGGCATTCATGACCTGGAGCTCAAGTACGGCGACACCGGCGTGTTCGTTCGTGGCAAGTACTGGTACGACTTCGAACTGAAGGACGAAGGCCGCGAGTTCAAGGACATCAGCGACTCCAACCGCAAGGAAGGCGCCAAATCGTCCGGTGCCGAGCTGCTCGACGCCTTCGTCTACCACAATTACGCCATCGGCGATCAGCCTGGCTCGGTGCGCCTGGGCAAGCAGGTGGTGAGCTGGGGTGAAAGTACCTTCATCGGTGGCGGCATCAACTCGATCAACCCGATCGACGTGTCGGCGTTCCGCCGCCCGGGGGCCGAGATCAAGGAAGGCCTGATTCCGGTCAACATGTTCTACGTTTCGCAGAGCCTGACCGACAACCTGTCGGCCGAGGCCTTCTACCAGATTGAATGGGACCAGACGGTCGTCGACAACTGCGGCACCTTCTTCTCCCAGCCGGACATTATTGCCGACGGCTGTACCGATAACCTGCGCGTGCTCAACAGCAGTCGCACAGTGCCGGGGGCGGCGCAGCAATTCCTTGCCACCCGTGGCGTGGACATCAATGAGGAAGGGGTGATGGTGCGCCGCGGCGCCGACCGCGATGCGCGTGACAGCGGCCAGTTTGGCGTGGCAATGCGCTACATGTTCGAGCCGCTGGACACCGAGTTTGGCGCCTACTTCATGAACTACCACAGCCGTGCGCCAATCTTCAGTGCTACCGGGGCCGCGCCTTCAGTGTTCGCCGGCCTGAGCGCATTGCCTGCACAGCTGCGTGCATTGGCACCGCTGATCGTGGCAGGTAACTCCGAGTACTTCGTCGAATACCCCGAGGACATCCGCCTTTATGGCTTGAGCTTCTCTACCACGTTGCCCACCGGGACCGCCTGGAGCGGCGAACTCAGCTACCGCCCCAACGCACCGGTGCAACTGAATACCACGGATATCCTGTTCGCCGGGGTCCGCCCCATTGGCGGTGCCTTGAGCAACGCTTCGCTGCTGACCGGTACGCCGGGGCAGGACTTGCACGGGTATCGCCGCAAGGAGATCACTCAGTTCCAGACCACCCTCACGCATTTCTTCGACCAGGTAATGGGCGCCAGCCGCATGACCGTGGTGGGCGAGCTGGGTGTCACCCATGTGGGCGGCCTGGAGAGTGCCCACGATACCCGCTACGGTCGCGATCCGGTGTTTGGTCCAGGCCCGCTGCCATCCACCGGTGGGGCAAACACCTGTCAGGCCCTGAATGCCAGCACCATCGCAGGCGCTGGTGCCGGTGCCTCCACCGCCAACCTGAGCCGCAACTGCGAGAACGATGGCTTTACCACCAGCACTTCCTGGGGTTACCGCGCCCGAGTCATCTGGGACTACAACGATGTCTTTGCCGGGGTCAACCTGAAACCCAGCGTGGCCTGGTCGCATGACGTCTCCGGCTATTCGCCGGGCCCTGGCGCCAACTTCGAGGAAGGCCGCAAGGCCGTCAGCCTGGGCCTCGACGCCGAGTACCAGAACACCTACACGGCAAGCCTGTCGTACACCAACTTCTTCGATGGCAAGTACACCACCGTGGATGACCGCGACTTCGTCGCGCTCAGCTTCGGCGTGAACTTCTAAGCATTCAGATCCAGGACGACACGACATGAACAAGACCAGAAGTCTGCTGCAAGCCGGTGTGCTGGGCCTGTCCCTGCTGGCGACCAGCGTCATGGCTGCAGTATCCGCCGACGAGGCGGCCAAGCTGGGCAGTACCCTGACCCCGATGGGCGCCGAAAAGGCCGGTAACGCCGATGGCTCGATCGGCCCGTGGGAGCCGCTGTCGAAGAGTGCTGGCAGTGCCGACGCCAAGGGCTTCCTGTCCGACCCGTATGGCAGTGAAAAGCCGCTGTTCACCATCACCGCGCAGAACGCCGACCAGTACAAGGACAAGCTTTCGCCGGGCCAGCTGGCCATGCTCAAGCGCTATCCGGAAACCTTCAAGATCCCGGTGTTCAAGACCCATCGCGGTGCCACGGTACCGGCTGATGTATTCGCCGCCATCAAGGAAAACGCCACCAAGACCACCCTGGTGGAAGGCGGCAACGGCTTGAACAACTTCCGCACAGCCGTGCCGTTCCCCATCCCGAAAAGCGGCCTGGAAGTGATCTGGAACCATATCACCCGCTACCGCGGTGGCAGTGTCAGCCGCCTGGTGACCCAGGCCACGCCACAGCAGAACGGCTCCTTCAACCCAGTGTACTTCTCCGACCAGTTCGTCTTCCGCGAGCGCATGAAGGACTACGACCCGAACAACCCAGGCAATATCCTGTTCTACTTCAAGCAGGAAGTGACCGCGCCTGCACGCCTGGCCGGGACCGTGCTGCTGGTGCACGAAACCCTCGACCAGGTGAAGGAACCGCGCAAGGCGTGGATCTACAACGCCGGCCAGCGCCGCGTGCGCCAGGCACCGCAAGTGTCGTACGACGGCCCGGGTACCGCCGCCGACGGTTTGCGCACCTCGGACAACCTGGACATGTTCAACGGTGCGCCAGACCGCTATGACTGGAAGCTGGAAGGCAAGAAGGAGCTGTACATCGCCTCCAACGCCTTCAAGCTCGACGACCCCAAGCTCAAGTATGCCGATATCATCAAGGCCGGCCATATCAATCAGGACCTGACCCGTTACGAGTTGCGTCGCGTGTGGCACGTGGTCGCTACCCTCAAGCCGGGCCAGCGACACATCTATGCCAAGCGTGACTTCTACATCGACGAAGACACCTGGCAGGCCGCGGTGATCGACCAGTACGACGGCCGTGGCCAGCTGTGGCGCGTGTCCGAGGCGCATGCCCAGCCGTACTACAACGTGGAGGTGCCGTGGTACACCCTGGAGGCCATCTACGACCTGCAGTCGGGCCGTTACCTGGCCCTGGGCATGAAGAACGAAGAGAAGCGCGCCTACGACTTCGGCTTCAGCGCCAGCAAGGCTGACTTCCAGCCAGCGGCACTGCGCCAGTCGGGTATTCGCTAGATATCGCGCAACCCCCGAGCGCCCCGGCTTGTCCGGGGCGTTTCATTTTCCTGTACCGGCCTCTTCGCGGGTGAACCCGCTCCCACAGGGATCGCACAGGTTTCAAGTCCAGTGCAGTAACTGTGGGAGCGGGTTCACCCGCGAAGAGGCCGGTACAGCAATAAAGCTGGTGAATACCTCAGCAAACCCCCGTCCCAGCCGCTGTCCATCGGCCATGTTGCTTTTTGTCGCAGTCTTTTCCAGGCCAATTGCGCCCATCATCTTCAAATGCGCAGCGTTACCCGCTAGTCTCGCAAGCATCCATACCGCCGTAGTCTTCCAACCAGAACGAGCCGGCCATGACAGATCTGTCCCGTACGCATGGATTCACCAGCCAGGCCCTGGGCCTGCTGGACGGGCGTTTCTTCCGGCCGCCCTTGCCGGACGGCCATGTGCCGCGCCTGCGCCTGTGCCAGCGGCTGCAGGCCGGCCTCGGCGGGCGGCTGTTGCTGGTCAATGCCCCGGCGGGTTTCGGCAAAAGCTCCCTGGCCATCGAATTTTGTGAAGCGCTGCCCGAGCACTGGCGTAGCCTGTGGCTGGGCCTGAGCCAACGGGATGCCGACCCGGGCCGCTTCCTCGAACGCCTGCTCGAAGGCCTGCAGCAGTACTGCCCGGCGTTGGGCGGCCAGGCCATGGGCCTGCTGAAAATGCGCCAGCGCCACCAGCCGTTCGCCTTCGAGGAATGGCTCGACGGCCTGCTCGACGAGCTGGCGCTGTACCTGCAAGCCGATACGCCCTTGTTGCTGGTGCTGGACGACTATCACCTGGCCCAGGGGCCAGTGCTCGACCGTTGCCTGCAGTTCTTCCTCAATCACCTGCCCCCCGGGCTGGTGCTGCTGGTCACCAGCCGCCAGCGCCCGGACTGGCACCTGGCGCGCCTGCGCCTGTCGCGGCAACTGGTCGAACTCAACGAGCAGGACTTGCGCCTGACCGCCGAGGAGTCGCTGGCGGTGATCGGTCGCCAGCCCACCGGCCTGCGTGGCCAGGCCCTGGACAATCTGATCCAGCGCAGTGACGGTTGGGTGGCCGGGTTGCGTTTCTGGCAACTGGCGGCCAGCGAGTCCGCTGACGAGCATGCCTTGCCCCAGGCCTTGCATGGCGGTGAGGGCCTGATCCGCGATTATCTGCTGGAAGAAGTCATCGACATGCTGCCCGCCGACGTGCAGGCCTTCCTGTACGACACGGCCTGCCAGGAACGGTTCTGTGCCCCGTTGTGCGATGCCATACGCGGCCGCCATGACAGTGCCGCGATCCTGCGTTTCCTGCAGGCGCACCAGGTGTTCCTGGTGCCGCTGGACGAGCATGGCCACTGGTTCCGCTATCACCACCTGTTCTCCGACCTGCTGCGCAGCCGCCAGGCCAGCGAGCCGCTGGCCGGCCTGCAGTTGCGCGCCTGCCGCTGGTTCGAAAGCCAAGGCTTGCTGGACGAAGCGGTGGAGCAGGCGCTGCGTGCCGGGCATCTGGATGTCGCCGCCGGCCTGGTGCAGAGCCTGTCCGAGGAACAACTGCTGGCTGAACAGAACGTCGGCATGTTGCTGCGCTGGAAGATGGACCTGCCCGACAGCCTGCTCATCAGCACGCCACGGCTGATCGTGCTGTACAGCTGGGCATTGGGCCTGGCGTGCCAGCTGGATGCGGCCGAGGAGCTGGCGGGTTACCTCAGCCGCTTCCTGCCCGCACCTTCGGCAACCGCGCAAAAGTCCATGCTGGCCCAGTGGCTGGCGCTGAGTGGTGTGATCGCCCGTGGCCGTGGCGACCGCGAGCGTACCCTGGCCTATTGCAGCGAAGCGCTGCAGAGCCTGCCGAGCAAGCGTTATGGCCAACGCCTGGTATGCCTGTCGACGCTGTCCAACCTGGCGATTGCCGATGGCGATTTCTGGCGGGCCCGTGGCTGGAACCGCGAGGCCCTGGAACTGGCCCAGCGTGTCGGCAACCCATTGTTCGAGGCCCTGGCCCATTACGACCGGGCGCGGGTGCTGCATGCCCGTGGCGAGGTGTTGCGCGCGCTGGACGAAGTGCGCCAGGGGCTGCAGCGACTGCAAGGGCTGTCGGCACAGCGCCTGTATGCCGTGCGCGCCCGTCTGACGCTTTACGAAGGCTACCTGCTGGTCTCGCGCCTGCAGCCGGCCCAGGGCCGTGCCCGTTTGCGTGCGGGGCTGGGCGAGGCGCGGGCCTGCCGCGACATCAGCGTGCTCATCGGCCACTGCGTGATCGCTACGCTCGATGGCCGGGAAGGGCACTTTGCCGAAGCCTTTGCCGAACTGGCCGAGGCCGAGCGGTTGATGCACATCTGGGATGTGCCGCCGGTCTACTACCTGGCCATGATCACCCTGGTCAAATGCGAGTTGTGGCTGGCCCAGGGGCGCATTGACCTGGCCGAGTCCTGGCTGCTGCGCCTGGGCCAGACCTATGGTGGCGAGCAACCCGCGGCGGCCCCGGAGTTCCACCCGTTGCTGCCGTTGCACATCGCCTTGCAGCAGGTATTGCTCGAGCGTATCCAGTCGCGCAGCGACGACGCGGCGCAACGCCTGGCCGGCCTGGTCGAGCGCGGCCAGGCCAGTGGCGGCATGATGCTCTGCGTCAGTGCCCTGTGCCAGTGGCTTGGCTTGTTGCTGGGCGAAGGCCGGGAAGGGCAGGCCGCCCAGTTGTTGCCAAGGTTGCTGGAAGCAGCCCATGGCGGCGTGCTGCAACCCTTTCAGCCTTTGCTGGAGCAACACCCGCAGTGGCTTCTTGAACAGTTGCAGGCAGTTGCCGCTTGCCCGGTACAGGCCGAACTGCTCAAGCGCTTGCCGCAAATACCAAGCGCCAGCACCGGCGAGGCCCTGAGTGGCCGCGAGCTGGCCGTGCTCGAGTTGATTGCCCAGGGTTGTTCCAACCAGCAGATCAGCGAGCGGTTGTTCATTTCCCTGCACACGGTGAAAACCCACGCCAGCCATATCAACAGCAAGCTGGGTGTGGAGCGGCGTACCCAGGCGGTGGCCAAGGCCAAATCCCTGGGGTTGCTGGCATGATTCTGGCCCTGCAGGGCATTGCCCGCTAAAGTAATGGCCCGAGGCCATGGTTCGTGGCCGCCAATGCTCTACCCTCATCTTTCCCGACCAGCTGCCGATACAGCGATCGGTGGCATCGCCTCGCGCGATTTTTCAATTATTCCAAGGCAGGTCGTGTTGATGCTGCAGTACGGGCAAAAGAGCTTTCTGATCGTCGACGACTTTACCGACTTTCGCACGTCGACCCGTTCCATGCTGCGCGAGCTGGGCGTGCGTGACGTGGACACCGCCGACAGCGGCGAGCAGGCGCTGCGCATGTGCGCGCAAAAGCGCTATGACGTCATCCTGCAGGACTTCCACCTGGGCGACGGCAAGAAGAACGGCCAGCAGGTGCTCGAAGACCTGATTCTCGACAAGCACATCAGCCATGAGTGCATATTCATCATGGTCACGGCCGAGAGCAGCCAGGCCATTGTCCTGAGCGCCATCGAGCATGAGCCTGATGCCTACCTGACCAAACCGTTCAACCGGGTTGGCCTGGCCCAGCGCGTCGAGAAGCTGTACCAGCGCAAGACCCTGCTCAAGCCGATCCTGCAGGCCCTGGACCGCAATCGCCCGGCCGAAGTGCTGGCGGCCTGCGCCGAGCTGTGCAAGCGTGACCCGCGCCTGGCCCCGCTGTGCCTGCGCTATCGGGCCGATGCCTTGCGCAACCTCAACCGTTTCGAGGAGCTGGAGAAGTTCCTCAAGGCCATCCTGGCCAGCCGCCCGCAGCCGTGGGTGTATTCGGCGTTGGGCAGCCTGATGCACAAGCGTGGCCAGAATGCCCAGGCTCAGGGTGTGTACGAGCAGGCGCTGAAGGCCTTCCCGATCATGCCAGGCCTGTACGATGGCATGGCCGAGGTGCTGGTGGCCCAAGGCGAAACCCGGCGTGCGCAGAACATGCTTGAGGAAGCCGTGCGCCTGTCGCCATTGTCGGTGCGTCGGCAGTCAACGTTGGGCAAGCTGGCGTTGGAAAACGAAGACTTCGAGAGTGCCTCGAAGGCGTTCCGCCATGCGGTAAACCAGGGCCAGAGCTCACGCTACAAGGACCCCGAGAACAACCTGGGCCTGGTGCAGGCGCTGATGAGCAAGAATGCCGGCTTTGGCCTGGATGCGCGCACCCGGGTCGAGATCAACAGTACGCTCAGCGAAGTGGCCAAGGACAACCCCGAGGACCAGGGTCTGCAGGTGCGTGCCCGCATGATGAAGGCCGCCAGCCTGCAGCAGGCCGGCGACCCTGAAACGGCTGCCAAGCTGACCGAACAGGCGATCCAGCGCCTGGACAAGATGAACCAGTTCTTCTCGGTCGATTCGGCCCTGACCGTTGCCGCGCAGCTGCAGGCCATGGGGCAGGAAGCCGCCGCCATCGGCGTGCTGAAGAGCTGTGTGGAAAGTTATGGCGATGACCCCAAGGTCATGGAGAGGGTCGGCAAGCTGACGGACGACCCCAGCGTGCTCAACGCCATCACCGAAGCGGTCACGCTCAATCGCCAGGGGGTGCGCAGTTACCAGGGCGGGCAGCTCGGCGAGGCGTTGCAACTGTTCCGCAAGGCGCTGGGTTTGCAACCGAAGAACATCAGCATCGCCCTCAATACTGCCCAGGCGCTGCTGCGCATCGGCGGTGACAGCCCTCAGCCGGCGATCATGCAGGAGTGTCGCGACGCCCTGAGCAGCGTGGCCGGCATCCCCGCCAGCGACAACCGCTACGACCGCTACCGCAAACTGCACATCCGAGTGTTCGGCGCATGAATCAAGACAATCAGGGGCTGGATTTTTCCACGGTGATCGCCTCCACCGTGCACGACCTGAAGAATTCCCTGTCGGCGCTGATCCAGTCCCACAACCAGTGGGTGCAGCGCTTGCCCGAGGAGCTGCGCGGTGGTGCCGAGCAGGGGGTGATGGAGCATGAGTTTCGCCACCTCAACGGCATGCTGGTGCAGTTGCTGGGGTTGTACAAACTGGGCGTGAACCAGCTGCCGGTGTGCCCGGACTACCACGAACTGGACGACTTCATCGAAGCCCAGCTGGCCGCGCACGAGGAAGTGCTCAAGCACAAGGATATCCTTGCTACCTGGCGCATCGATACCGACAACCCACTGGGCTTCTTCGACCGCGAGCTGGTGGCCTCGGTAATCGCCAACGTGATCACCAACGCCACCCGCTTTGCCGCGCATGCCTTGCTGATCACCATCGAAGAGGCAGACAACCAGCTGGCCATCTGCGTCAACGATGACGGCCCGGGTTATCCACAGCGCATGCTCGAACGCCAGGAGGAATTCATCCAGGGTATCGACTCGACCAGCGGCAGTACTGGCCTGGGCCTGTATTTTGCGGCGCGGATCGCGGCACTGCATGAAAGCGGCGGGGTACGCGGGCGGATCGAGATCTCCAATGGCGGGGCGCTTGGGGGAGGGTTGTTCAGGTTGTTCTTGCCTTAGGATGTGTGGCGGGCGGGGGGTGGGGGGGGGGGGGGGGGGGGGCCGCGGGCGCCGGGGCCCCCCCACGACAAAACAGAAAAACCTGGCGCCCCCCCCCCGTGCGCTGAGGGGGGCAGCCGCAC
>NZ_JBIWEM010000001.1:201206-1261011 GCF_044762545.1 Pseudomonas sp. NPDC096925
CGGCGGGGGGGGGGGTGGGGGGTGTGGTGGGGTTGGTGGTTGGGGGGGTGGGGGGGGGGCCCCCCGGGGGGCGGGCGCCGGGGGGGGGCCCCCCCCCCCCCCCCCCCCGCCACACATCTCAAGACATGAACCTCGTGCACCCACCCCAATTTCCTGTCAGGCTCTCAGCAGAACTCCAGCTTTGCCATCGAGAACACCATGACCCAAGCCCCGCCTGCGCTCATCCGCGAAACCTTCCCCGTAGGCCCCCTGCAATGCAACTGCACCCTGATCGGCGACCCGCTGACCAGGAAGGCCATCGTCGTCGACCCGGGGGGTGACCCGGACAAGATCCTTGCACGCCTGCAGGCCCACGGCCTGACGCTGGTGAGCATCATCCACACCCACGCGCATTTCGATCACTTCCTCGCCTCGGGCAAGCTCAAGGAACTGACCGGCGCTACGCTGCACTTGCACAAGGATGACCAGGCGCTATGGGACAACCTGGAAATGCAATGCCAGATGTTCGGCGTGCCGTACACCCCGGTACCTGCGCCAGACCGTTGGCTGGGGGATGACGAGGAGCTGGCCTGCGGTTGTGGCGTGGCCCTGCATACGCCAGGCCATACGCCGGGCTCGATGAGCTTCTGGTTTGCCGATGCGAAGCTGCTGATCGCCGGCGATACCCTGTTCCGCCGTGGCATTGGCCGTACCGATCTGTGGGGCGGCGACCAGCGGGCTATCGTACGTTCCATCAAGGAGCGGCTGTACCGGCTGGACGAGGAGGCCATCGTGGTGACCGGCCACGGGCCCGATACCCGCCTGGGCGACGAAATGCGCGAAAACCCCTTCGTGCGTGCCTGATGGCACATGAAGGCACTTTCATGGAATTTTTCGTTGCCGATGCAATCCAAGGCTGGCATAGATCCCGTTATGATCTGCCGCATTCATGAATTCAGTAGGAGCTTGTCCATGTTCACCATGCGTCGTCTGATTATCGTCGCAACCGCCGCTGCCCTGATGACCGGCTGTGCCGGCCAGAACCCTTATGACAGCCAGGGCCAGGCGCAGGGCTCCACGGGGATGAGCAAGACCGCCAAGTACGGCGGCCTGGGCGCGCTGGCCGGTGCTATCGCCGGTGCCGCCATTGACCACAACAACCGTGGCAAGGGTGCACTGATCGGTGCCGCCGCCGTAGGTGCCGCTGCAGCCGGTTATGGCTACTACGCCGACAAGCAGGAAGCCGAGCTGCGCGCACAGATGGCCAACACCGGTGTGGAAGTGCAGCGCCAGGGTGACCAGATCAAGCTGATCATGCCGGGCAACATCACCTTCGCCACCGATTCGGCCAACATCGCGCCAAGCTTCTACTCGCCGCTGAACAACCTGGCCGGCTCGTTCAAGCAGTTCAACCAGAACACCATCGAAGTGGTTGGCTTCACCGACAGCACTGGCAGCCGCCAGCACAACATGGACCTGTCCCAGCGCCGTGCGCAGGCGGTCAGCACCTACCTGACCTCGCAGGGTGTGGATGCCTCGCGTATCTCGGTACGTGGCATGGGCCCGGATCAGCCGATCGCCAGCAACGCTGACGCCAATGGCCGCGCGCAGAACCGTCGTGTGGAAGTGAACCTGAAGCCGATCCCGGGGCAGCAGTATGACCAGCAAGGTCAGGTTCAGCAGTATCCCTGATCGATCAGTGCTCCCACTGGGGCTGCAAGGCAGCCCCTGTTTTTAGCCCGCCACGCTCGCCTGAATCGCCGTCAGGGCAATGGTATGCACGATATCGTCAACCTGCGCCCCGCGCGGCAAGTCGTTCACCGGCTTGCGCAACCCTTGCAGCATCGGCCCCATGCTGACCCCGTCGGTGCTGCGCTGCACCGCCTTGTGGGTCGTGTTGCCGGTATTCAGGTCCGGGAACACGAACACCGTTGCACGCCCGGCCACCGGGCTGTTCGGCGCCAGTTCTCGTGCAATCGCCGGGTTGGCCGCCGCGTCATACTGCAATGGCCCGTCGATCAGCAGCTCCTGCGCCGCACCCTGTGCCAGGCGGGTTGCTTCACGCACTTTCCCGACCTCTTCATCGCTGGCCGAATCGCTTGAGTAACTGATCATCGCCACCCGCGGCGCGATGCCGAAGGCCTGCGCAGATTCGGCACTCTGCCGGGCGATCTCGGCCAGTTCGGCAGCGCTCGGGTGCGGGTTCATCACGCAGTCGCCGTACACCAGCACCTGCTCGGGGAACAGCATGAAGAATACCGACGACACCAGGCTTGAGCCCGGTGCGGTCTTGATCAGCTGCAGGGCCGGGCGGATGGTGTTGGCAGTGGAGTGCACCAGGCCCGAGACCAGGCCGTCCACTTCGTCCAGGGCCAGCATCATGGTGCCGATCACCACCGGGTCTTCCAGTTGCTGCTCGGCCATTGGCGCATTGAGGTTCTTGCTCTTGCGCAGCTCGACCATCGGCTCCACATAGCGCCCGCGAATCAGCTCGGGGTCGAGAATCTCCAGGCCCGGCGGCAAGGTGATGCCTTGGGCGCGGGCCACGGCGTCGACATCCTCGGGCTTGGCCAGTAGCACGCAGCGGGCAATGCCGCGGGCCTGGCAGATGGCCGCAGCCTGCACCAGCAGTGGCTCGGCACCTTCCGGCAGGACGATGCGCTTGTTCGCCTGCTGTGCCCGCTGGATCAGCTGGTAGCGGAACACTGCCGGCGACAGGCGCAGTTCGCGTGGGGTGCCGCAACGCTGGTGCAGCCAGGCGGCGTCGAGGTGGCTGGCGACGAAGTCGGTGATGAATTCGGCGCGCTCGCGGTCGTCCACCGGGATTTCGCGGTTCAGCGAATTGAGCTGGTTGGCGGTGTCGTACGAGCCGGTACTGACCGACAGGATCGGCAGGCCGGCCTGCAGGGCACCACGGCACAGACCAAGGATGCGTGCGTCAGGTTTGCTGTCGCTGGTCAGCAGCAGGCCGGCCAGTGGGACGCCGTTGATCGCTGCGAGGCTGACGGCGAGGATGATGTCGTCGCGGTCGCCCGGGGTCACCACCAGCGTGCCCGAGGTGAGCAGTGGCACCGTGTTGGCCACGGTGCGCGCGCAGATGATGATCTTGCTCATGCGCCGCTGCTCGTAGTCACCGGCATTGAGCACCTGGGCACCGAGCAGGTCGGCCACGTCGCGGGTGCGCGGGGCGTTCAGTTCGGGCTGGTAGGGGATGCAGCCGAGCAGGCGGAAGTCGTTGCCGCGCAGCAGTGGCGAGTGCTCGCGCAGGCGGGTGGAAAAGTCCGCCATGCTTTCGTCGGTGCGCACTTTGTTGAGGATGACCCCGAGCACCTTCGGGTCGCGTGGGCCGCCGAACAGCTGGGCCTGCAGTTCGACCCGCCCGGACAGTTCACTGAGCACTTCGTTTTCCGGTGCCGACACCAGGATCACCTCGGCATCCAGGCTCTTGGCCAGGTGCAGGTTGACCCGCGCGGCGTAGCTGGCATGGCGCGTGGGCACCATGCCCTCGACCACCACCACGTCGTTACCGATGCAGGCTTGCTGGTAAAGACGGATGATTTCTTCGAGCAACTCGTCCAGCTGGCCATCGCCAAGCATGCGCTCGACGTGGGCCAGGCTCAGCGGCACGGGGGGCTTGATGCCGTGGGTGCGGGCGACCAGCTCGGTGGAGCGCTCGGGGCCGGTGTCACCCGGGTGGGGCTGGGCGATCGGCTTGAAGAAACCGACCTTCAGGCCGGCGCGCTCCAGGGTGCGCACCAGGCCCAGGCTGATGGAGGTCAGGCCGACACCGAAGTCGGTCGGCGCAATGAAAAATGTCTGCATGCGTGCTTCTCGAAATAAGCGGTGCAAGAAATTAACGGCCAAGGGTAGCGCTATCGGCCCCCTGTGCGCACCAGCCGCAAGCGAAAGGCTGGCCGATGCGCTGCGCGCGCCGGGCCGGGTCGAGCACCCAGGGGCGTGCCTGCCACGGCGGCTGGTGGCGCAGGTGCTGGGTGTGGCCGCAGGACAGTTCGGCCACCCAGTGGCCCTCTTCGTCCTGGTGGAAGCCGGTGATCCGACTGATGGGCCGTTGCTCGTCCGCGGTGCGTTCGCATTCGGGCGATGGCTTGGTTACACTTGTCCGCTCTACATACTTTTGCAAAAGGTCTTGCCCCATGCTGATCGCCGCCAACAAGGCTGTCTCCATCGACTATACCCTGACCAACGACGCCGGGGAGACCATCGACAGCTCCGCTGGCGGTGCACCGCTGGTTTACCTGCACGGTGCCGGCAACATCATCCCGGGCCTGGAAAAAGCCCTGGAAGGCAAGCAGGCCGGTGACGAGCTGAACGTTTCCATCGAGCCGGAAGATGCCTACGGCGAATACCTGGCCGAGCTGGTCAGCACCCTGAACCGCAGCCTGTTCGAAGGCGTCGACGAGCTGGAAGTGGGCATGCAGTTCCACGCTTCGGCACCGGATGGCCAGATGCAGATCGTCACCATCCGCGACATCGACGGCGACGACGTGACTGTTGACGGCAACCACCCGCTGGCCGGTCAGCGCCTGACCTTCCAGGTCAAGGTAGTCAACGTGCGTGACGCCAGCGACGAAGAAATCGCTCACCGCCACATCCACGGTGAAGGTGGCCATCACCACTGATTTTCTGCGCTAAGCTCAGAAAGTCGCCAGGCGCTCGGGCAAGCCGATTTGCCTTCCTATGGGAGGTGGACGGTTTGGACGAGCGCCTTTTTAGTGGGCGGATTTCGCCTGCGCGGCAACCGGGAACCTGAGAGGGGATTCATCATGAGTGCATTTCACGACCTGAAACTGGACGCGTTGAACGGCGGGGAGCTGCCCCTCGCACCGTTCAAGGGCCAAGTGGTGCTGGTGGTCAACGTTGCCTCCAAGTGTGGGCTCACGCCGCAATACAAGGCCCTGGAAAACCTCTACCAGGTTTACAAGGACAAGGGCTTCAACGTGCTTGGCCTGCCGTGCAACCAGTTTGCCGGCCAGGAGCCGGGCAGCGAAAAGGAAATCCGGGAGTTCTGCAGCCTCAACTACGGGGTGAGCTTCCCGCTGGGTGCCAAGCTGGAGGTCAACGGGCCGGGGCGTCACTCGCTGTACCGCCTGCTGGCGGGCGAGGGGGCAGAGTTTCCGGGTGACATTACCTGGAATTTCGAGAAGTTTCTGGTCGGCAAGGACGGGCGGGTGCTGGCGCGTTTCTCGCCGCGCACGGCGCCGGATGATCCGGCTGTGGTGCAGGCTATCGAGAAGGCGTTGGGCTGAGTAGCTGGGGACGTATCAAGGCTGCCAGGTGATTGTCGCAATATGTGCAGCGCCTGTGAAATCGAGCGCCGCCCGCGCGGCGCTTCGCGGGACAAGCCCGCTCCCACATTTGTTGCAACGTGCCGAACCTGTCAAACCATGGTTGCCTGTCTTGGTGCATGTCTTGAGACTGGTGAGGTGGCGGTAGCGCCAGCCGAGAAATTGAGTCAGGCCAACTAAGGCTGACAACCATGGCCTAACAGACATGGCCACGTTGCAACAAATGTGGGAGCGGGCTTGTCCCGCGAAGCGCCGCGCGGGCGGCGCTCGGTCTTACAGGCGCTGCACATATTGCGTCGAACGCTCAGCCGCCCCCCCGGGATGTCGACAAGCGCTATACAGATACCCCTCAAACTGCTCGACAATCGCCGGCCAGCCCTGGCGGCTGGCATGCCGCCGCGCATTCAGGCGCACCCGGCGTAACGTCTCTTCTTCTTCCAGCAGCCAGCAGGCAGAGTCGATGAACGCTGCCTGATCCCCCGGCATGGCCAGTGCACCGCTATGGCCATGGCGAATATGCTGCGCAGCGGCCGCCTCGTCATACGCGACCACCGCCAGGCCCGAGGCCATGGCTTCGAGCACCACATTGCCAAAGGTTTCGGTCAGGCTCGGAAACAGGAACAGGTCACCGCTGGCATAGTGTTCGGCCAGCACCTCGCCACGCTGGGCACCGCAGAACACGGCATCCGGTACCTGCTGTTCCAGGGCGGCACGCTGCGGGCCGTCACCTACCATGATCAGGCGCAGGCGTTTGTGTGGATAAGTTTTCTGCAGGGCCTCCAGGCTTGGGCGCAGCAAGCCCAGGTTCTTCTCTGCCGCCAGCCGCCCCACATGCAGGACGGCGATGTCATCCGGGCCAAGCCCCCAGCTTTCCCGTAATGCGGGGCTGCGCCGGGCCGGGTTGAACAGGCAGGCATCGACCCCCCGGGCCAGCAGTTCCAGGCGTTCGAAGCCGCGGCGCTCAAGCTCCTGGCGCTGGCTGAGGCTGGGCACCAGGGTGATCGCCGTGCGCCGATGGAACCAGCGCAGGTAGTGGGTGAGCAGGCGCGTCAGCAGGCCCAGCCCGTATTGGCCGGAGTACTGCGGGAAGTTGGTATGGAAACCACTGACCACAGCCACCCCCAGGCGCCGGGCCGCGCGCAGTGCGCTGAGCCCCAGCGGCCCCTCGGTGGCGATGTACAGCACATCCGGGCGCTGCCGGCGCCAGCGGCGCAACAGCTTGTGCATCGACACCTCGCCCCACTGCAACCCCGGGTAACCAGGCAGGGGCCAGCCACGGCACAGCATCAGGTTCGGGTCGTTGTGCAGCGGGGCTTCACCGGCCTGGCGCGGGCGCACCACTTCGATCTCGTGGCCGCGTTGGCGCAACCCTTCGCTGAGGCGGCCAAGGGTATTGGCCACGCCGTTGATCTCGGGTGGGAAGGTTTCGCTGACCAAGGTAATGCGTAGGGCGGGTGTGTTCATGAAAAAAAGTTTCCGCCTGCTGGGTTGCGCCAATGTGACTGCCATGTGACGTACTGATGACGCCTGATTGCCGACGCTTTTCGCTTTGTGAATTTTTCCTTGCAGGCCGCTCAAGAGGGGGCACCGACAGCCGATGCAGATGCATTCGACTACCTGATGCGCTCCAGGAGAGCGGTGATGTTCAACAACAAGCTCAAGCAAGAAATCCGGCAGCTACGCGAAGACCTGATGTCCATCGAACAGGTCAAGAGTAGCCTCGACAGCGAGATGCTGGTACTGCAACTCGACCCTCAGGGACGGATCGAGATGGTCAACGGCAACTTCGAGAGCGAGATGCTCTACCGTGCCGATCAATTGCTTGGACGCAACATCGAGGACATCGTCCCTGCCCATGTGAAGACGCTGGATTTCTACCAGCGCATGAAGGGCGCCATCAGCCGCGGTGAACACCTGAACGGTGCATTCCGCCTGCTGCGCGGCAATGGCCAGGAAGCCTGGTTACGGTCGATCCTGCAGCCGGTCAAGAACAGCGAGGGGCGCATCAAGTATTTCACGCTGCACTCCAGCGATCTTACCCGCACCATCGAGACATCCCGCGAGCACGAAAGCCTGATCAAGGCCCTGATGCGCTCCACCGCCGTGATCGAATTCGACCTCGACGGCAACATCCTAACCGCCAACGATCGATTCCTGACCACCGTCGGTTACCGCCTGGAACAGATCCGTGGCAAGCATCACCGCATTTTCTGCGAGCCGGAGGAGGCAAATTCGGCCGGCTATCAGGCGTTCTGGGACAAGCTGCGCCGTGGCGAGTACGTTGCCGAGCGCTTCAAGCGTATCGATGCCCATGGCCGGGTGGTCTGGCTGGAAGCTTCGTACAACCCCATCTTCGATGCCCATGACGTGCTGTACAAGGTGGTCAAGTTCGCCACTGTCATCACCGAGCAGGTCAACCAGGAGCAGGCGGTGGCCGAGGCGGCGGATGTCGCCTACAACACCTCGCTGGGTACCGATGCCAGCGCCCGCAAGGCCACCGATGTGGTCACCCAGAGCGTCAGCGTGATGCGCGGGCTGGAAGCTTCGATGCAAGAGGCGGCAGAGGGCATCCAGGCGCTGGATACCCAGTCGCGGGTGATCGGCTCGATCATCAAGACCATCAGCGACATTGCCGGGCAGACCAACTTGCTGGCGCTGAACGCGGCCATCGAAGCGGCCCGCGCCGGCGAGCAGGGGCGGGGGTTTGCCGTGGTTGCCGATGAAGTGCGCCAGCTGGCCTCGCGCACCAGCACCGCCACCGAGGAAATCGCCCGGGTGGTGCAGCAGAACGAGCAACTGGCCCAGGCGGCAGTGGCGATCATCGACACCAGCAAGCGCCAGGCCGAGCAGGGGCTGGCACTGGCGGACGAGACAGGGAGCGTGATTGTCGAGATCCAGGACGGGGCGAAACGGGTGGTGGATGTGGTGGGGCAGTTTTCCAGCCGGTTGGGGCAGTAAGGGCGTCACCACCATGCCCAGTTTTTCAATGCCTGCGCGTTTCCTGTGGGAGCGGGCAAGCCCGCGAAACAGGCGCCGCGCTGGATGGCACGGGCTACGCCCGTGTTCGCGGGCACGCCCGCTCCCACAAGGGGAGGTGACACGCTCTCGAACATTGTTCCCTGTGCGACAGCGCAGCCCAAAGAGCTGGGCAATCTCCCACAGGGATCAGTTCCGCTCCCGCACCCAGAACAACGTAGCCCCGGCCACCGCCGCCGGCATCATCAGCACGTTCACCAGCGGAATCATCAGAGCCAGGTAGGTGATGCCACCAAACCCCAACGACTGCCAGCGCTTCTGCCGCAGCCAGGCCAGCATGTCCTGCCAGCTCATCTTGTTGTTGTCCGCCGGGTAGTCGATGTACTGGATAGCCATCATCCACACCCCGAAGATCAGCCATAGCGGCGCCGCCACCACGTTGACCACCGGGATCAGCGACAGGATGAACAGGCCGATGGCCCGCGGCAGGAAGTAGCCCAGCTTGCGCATTTCACGGCCGAATGTACGTGGCACCATGGCCACCAGTTCGCCCCAGCTGAACGCCGGGAAGTTGTCCTGGCCACGCACCACCACCTCGACCTTTTCCGCCAGAAAGCCATTGAACGGCGCGGCAATGATGTTGGCCACCAGGGTGAAGGTGAAGAACACCATCAGCACCACCAGGGCAACGAACAGCGGCCAGAGGATGTAGGTGAGAAAGCTCAGCCAGCTCGGCAAGGTTGGCATCAGGGCGTCCACCCACAGGCTGAACTGGTGGCCGGCGAAGTAGATCAGGCCGCCAAACAGCAGCAGGTTGACCGCCAGCGGCAGCAGCACGAACAACCGCAGATTGGGGCTCAGCACCAGTTTCAGGCCTTCGCGCAGGTATTGGGGGCCAGAGAGTACAGGGGCTTGCATCGAGAGACTCCGCAGAGAAGGAAAACGCGCTGACCTTACCGAGTTTGCTGCGCCGACGAAAGGCGGGCAGCGGGCGGGAAACGGGCTGTAACAAAAGCAGCAGGGCTTGGCTATCGATGAATTCGCTGAATAGACGATGGCTATGAGGTGGATTGTCGAAGGATATTTCCTTAATCTTTGCGACCTCGCTACAGTGCGCTCAACTTTCCGCTTTATGGGCCTGCGCGTTGTAGCCTTCCCCAAGTGCTGCGTGGGTCCTTTTTAATTTTCCAGCTGGCGCAGCCGGTATACCGAAGCCGGCCCCTGCGGCCCGCTCGACAGGAGTTCGACATGTCTGAAGTACGTCATTCGCGCGTCATCATTCTCGGTTCCGGCCCTGCCGGTTACAGCGCCGCGGTGTATGCCGCCCGTGCCAACCTCAAGCCGCTGCTGATCACCGGCATGCAGGCCGGCGGCCAGCTGACCACCACCACCGAAGTCGACAACTGGCCGGGCGACCCCCACGGCCTGACCGGCCCGGCCCTGATGCAGCGCATGCAGGAGCACGCCGAGCGTTTCGAAACCGAAATCGTCTTCGACCACATCAACGCCGTCGACCTGGCCAACAAGCCGTTCACCCTGCAGGGTGACAGCGGCAAGTACACCTGCGACGCGCTGATCATCGCCACTGGCGCCAGCGCCCGCTACCTGGGCCTGCCGTCGGAAGAAACCTTCATGGGCAAGGGCGTTTCGGCCTGCGCTACCTGCGACGGTTTCTTCTACCGCAACAAGCCGGTTGCCGTGGTTGGCGGCGGCAACACTGCCGTGGAAGAGGCGCTGTACCTGGCCAACATCGCCAGCAAGGTGACCCTGGTGCACCGTCGCGATACCTTCCGCGCCGAGAAGATCCTGGTCGACAAGCTGCAAGCCCGTGTGGCCGAAGGCAAGATCGAGCTCAAGCTCAACGCCACCCTGGACGAAGTGCTGGGTGACAACATGGGTGTGACCGGTGCGCGCCTGAAGAACAACGACGGCAGCAGCGACGAAATCAAGGTTGACGGCGTGTTCATCGCCATTGGCCACACCCCTAACACCTCGCTGTTCGAAGGCCAGCTGACCCTCAAGGACGGCTACCTGGTGGTCAACGGCGGCCGTGAGGGCAATGCCACCGCCACCAACGTCGAGGGCGTGTTCGCCGCCGGTGACGTGGCTGACCACGTTTACCGCCAGGCCATTACCTCGGCCGGTGCCGGCTGCATGGCGGCATTGGATGTGGAGCGTTACCTGGACGGGCTGGCCAACGCCTCGTTCTGATTGCCAGCCGGGGGCTGCTTCGGGGCCCTTTCGCCGGCAAGCCGGCTCCCACCTCGACCGCATCGACTTCAAGTCATGTGCAGTAATTGTGGGAACTGGCTTGCCGGCGATAGGGCCATAAGCCACCCCACAAAAAAACCGGCTCGATGGCCGGTTTTTTTGTGTCCGCAATCAGCTCACAGGCTCAAGCGCATCGACAGGTCCACCGCCTTCACATCCTTGGTCATCGCACCAATCGAGATGTAGTCCACCCCAGTCTCGGCAATCACTCGCAAGGTTGTCTCGTTGACCCCGCCACTGGCTTCCAGCTTGGCCTTGCCCGCGGTAATGCGCACTGCTTCGCGCATCTCTTCCAGGTTCAGTTCGTCGAGCATGATGATGTCGGCACCAGCAGCCAGTGCCTGGCGCAGCTCATCCAGGCTTTCCACTTCGATTTCCACCGGCTTGCCCGGCGCAATGCGGTGCGCCGCCGCCACGGCCTCGGCCACGCCGCCGCTTGCGGCGATGTGGTTTTCCTTGATCAGGAAGGCGTCGTACAGGCCGATGCGGTGGTTGTCGCAACCGCCGCAAGTCACAGCATACTTCTGCGCCAGGCGCAGGCCCGGCAGGGTCTTGCGGGTGTCCAGCAGGCGCACCTGGGTGCCTTCCACCAGGTCGGCCAGGAAGCGCGCACGGGTGGCCACACCTGACAGCATCTGCAGGAAGTTCAGCGCACTGCGCTCACCACTGAGCAGCGAACGCGCGGGGCCCTCCAGATGAAACAGCGGCTGGTTGGCCGTGGCGCGCTCGCCATCGGCCACCTGCCAGTGCACGGCCACGCGCGGGTCGAGTTGGCGGAACACGGCATCGACCCAGGCGGTGCCGGCGATCACGCAGTCTTCGCGGGTGATGATGGTCGCCTTGGCCAGGCGCTCGGCCGGGATCAGCTGCGCAGTGATATCGCCACTGCCGATGTCCTCCAACAGCGCGCGGCGCACGTTGGCTTCGATTTCAGCGGTCAGGTCGGCAAGGCGTAGGTTCGGCATGGTCGGCTCCACAAGCTAGATGCCCGCGATTATAGGGCAGGGGGCCAGCGTGTACAGCCGCCTTGGCGATGACCTTTGGTCGGCCGGTGTGAGCAACCGGGGTAAACCCGGGTCACTAGCCAGCCTGTGAAACGACGCTGGCAGCGATGCGGATTTTTACCGATAATGTGACCAGTATTTGGCGTCATGAGTTTGACGATCTTCAGCCCCTTCGGGCGAGACACCCTGCAAGGAGTCCAGGATGCAAAAAGAAGGCAAGGTGGTGCCCTTGGCGGCAGCCATCGACCGAGGCGGGCGTACGCCTCTGCCTTGCCTTCCGGTATTGCTCCTGCAGGTACGCGACAAGGCCGCCTTGCAGTTGCGTCAGGGTTTGCAGGACTTGTTCGACAACGCCGACGACACCCTCTTCGAGATGGCCGACAAGGCGTTCGATCGCAGTGACCAGAACCTGTACTTCGAGGCCATGCGCGACCTGCGCCTGAAGCGCAAGAGCATCGAGCGCGGTTTTCTCGACACGTTCCATGATGCCTTTGCCCGTATCGGCCAGATTGACTTGCTGGCGCACCTCCTCGAGCCGGGCAACCTGCGCAGCAAAGCCCAGGTGGAGCGGGCCGCCGCGATCGAAGGCATGGTCGCGCAGGTGCTGTCACGCGACGGCGTTGCCCTGCAGCAACTGGGCCTGCGCTTGCAAGCACTGCTCGACCGCCCCCTGCACGAGCAGCACAACCCGCTGGGGCCCGCTGCGCTGTGCGGTTACTTCCTCGACGCTGGCCGCAACCTGGGGGTTGGCCTGCGGGTCAAACTGGTCCTGCTCAAACTGTTCGAGCGCTATGTGCTGCGTGATGCCGAAGTGATCTATGGTGAAGCCAACCAGTTGCTGGCTGCCGCCGGTGTGCTGCCCGAGTTGCCGCCGGCACCGCGCCGGCGCGCCGAAGATCGGCGCATGAGCGCACGACGTGGGCCGGCGAACCTGGGACATGAGGTAGGCGCGGACGCAGCAGGGCAGGTTTTCTTTGCCTCGTTGCAAACACTGCTGGCCCCGGCGCGTGGGCAGTTCGCGCCTCGTTTGCAGGCGATGGCCGCCGCCCAGCCAATCAGTACCGCCGACCTGCTGCGCCTGCTTTCGCATTTGCAGCACTACGTGCCTGCCACCCACGAGGCTGACGATTTCGAGCTTGGCCAACAGCTTGAACAATTGCTGCTGCGGGTCAGCGTGCGCAGCGGCACACGCCGGCGCATCGATGTGGCCGACGAGGACATGATCAACCTGATCGGCCTGCTGTTCGCCTTCATCCAGAACGACGACAACTTGCCGGCCAGCCTGCGCGCGCTGATCGCACGTCTGCATATTCCGCTGCTGAAAGTGGCCCTGCTGGACAAGGGGCTGTTCAGTCGGGCCAGCCACCCGGCCCGCCGGCTGCTCAACGAGATCGCCGGCGCGGCCATCGGCTGGGAATGCGGCGGCGATGGCCTGCGTGACAGCCTGCACCTGCGGGTGGAGCGTATCGTCCAGCGCCTGCTCAATGATTTTGCCGAAGATATCAGCCTGTTCGCCGAACTGCTCGAAGACTTCCTCGTTTTCAACCAGGACGAACGGCGGCGCAACGAGCTGCTTGAACAACGCACCCGCGACGCCGAAGAAGGGCGTGCCCGGGCCCAGCAGGCCAGGCAGCAGGTGCAGCACGCACTTAACCAGCGTCTGCGTGGCCGGGTATTGCCGCAGGTGGTGGTACAGATGCTGGTGCAGGCCTGGAGCCAGGTGCTGCTGCTGGCCTGGCTCAAGCAGGGCGAGGCATCCCAGGCCTGGCGGGATGCATTGCAGACGATGGACATGTTGCTGGCCAGCATCACCCCGCCACATGAGCCGCAAGCCTTGCTGCAGCAGGTGCCGGGCCTGCTCAAGGCACTGCGCGATGGCCTGGCCGGCGTGGCCCTGGACTCGGCCGCGACCCGCGAATTCTTCCTGCAGCTGGAGCAGTTGCACCTGCGTGCCTGTGCAGGTGGCGCGGGCCAGCCCCAGGGCGACGTACTGGTGGCCGAGGACATCGTGCTGGCGATTGCCGAAGAGCCCGCTTGCGCACCGTTGCAGGTTGCCGACGGGCAGGCTGTGGCGCTGCGCCAGGTGCAGCGCTTGCGTATCGGTACCTGGGTCGAGGTGCTGGACGAGGACGAACCGCTGCGCTGCAAACTGGTGGCGCGCATCGACAGCAGCGACCGGTTGGTGTTCGCCAACCGCACCGGCATGAAAGTGCGCGAATGGAACGGTGCCAGCCTGGCCCAGGCACTGCACCGGGGCGACGTGCGGGTGCTGGATGACGGGCTGTTGTTCGAGCGGGCGCTGGAGGCGGTGCTCGACGGGCTGCGGCGGTAGGCGCAACTGTCTTGCGCAATATCTGCAAGCAGACGCGATCCTGGTGGGAGCGGGCGTGCCCGCGAAACAAGCGCCGCGGTGGATGGCACCGGCTGCGCCGGTGTTCGCGGGCACGCCCGCTCCTACAGCATTACAATGATTCACATGCAAACGCCGTTGGCCGCAGGGCATACTGTCAGCCTGTTCACGGCGCTTTCAGGATCTGCCCCATGCAATTGGACCGTGCCACTGGCTGGTTCCACGGAATCGGAATCACCCACTGCCCCTCGCCGAACTTCAATGCCCGCCCCGAAGGCGAATCGATTTCACTGCTGGTGATCCACAACATCAGCCTGCCGCCGGCCTGTTTCGGCACCGGCAAGGTCCAGCAGTTCTTCCAGAACCGCCTGGACCCTGACGAACACCCGTACTTCGCCAGCATCAACCACCTGACCGTGTCGGCGCACCTGTTCGTCGAGCGTGACGGTGCGGTGACCCAGTTCGTGTCGTTGCTCGACCGCGCCTGGCACGCCGGTGTGTCGTGCTTCGACGGGCGTGAAGGCTGTAACGATTTCTCCATCGGCATCGAACTCGAAGGGACCGACGACCTGCCCTATACCGATGCCCAGTACGCGGTGCTGGAGCAGCTTACCCGGCATATTCGCGGTGCCTGGCCGGCCATCGGCCTAGACCGCATCCAGGGCCATAGCGACATTGCCCCGCAGCGCAAGACCGACCCAGGCCCGGCCTTCGACTGGTCGCGCTATCGCCAAGCGCTGCAGCAAAACGAGGACAAGGCATGAGTTTTCTGGTGTTGTTGCTGGCGCTGTGGGTCGAGAAGTTCTCGGCCCTGCGCCATCAGGTGCAACGTGATGGGTTCTTCCTGGGCGAACTGGTACGCCTGGAGCGCAGCGGCAAGGTGCACCCCTGGTGGACGCTGGCCATCCTGGTGTTGGCGCCGGTAGTGCTGCTGGTATTGCTGCTGCATGTGCTGGACCCGGTGGCGTACGGCTTGCTGGCGTTGCCGGTGCACCTGCTGGTGCTGATCTACAGCCTGGGCCGCGGCGATGCCAAGGCATCGCTGGGGCCGTTCCGCGATGCCTGGCGGCGCGGTGATGACCAGGCTGCGCTGCACGTGGCCGAACGCGACCTGGGGCTGGCGGCCGATGAACCGCACAGCCTGTTGGTTCAGGTGCAGGGCAACCTGCTGTGGCAGGTGTACCAGGGCTTTTTCGCGGTGATCTTCTGGTACTTCGTGCTCGGCCCGGGCGCAGCCCTGGCCTATCGACTGCTGGCGCTGTGTGGCGAACACAGCAAGCAACCGACGTTGAAGGCTCGTGCCGAGCAGCTGAGGCATATCATGGACTGGCTCCCGGTGCGGGTGCTGGCCTTGAGTTTTGCCCTGGTTGGCAACTTCCTCGCGGTCACGCGGGTGATGCTGCACGAGGTGCTCAACTGGCACATCAGCGCCGCCCACCTGGTGGCGCGGGTCGGGCGCATTGCCGATGACATTCCCGAGGAAGAAGACAGCCAGCGCGGGCTGGGGCGGCTGGACAGCCTGTGGGAGCTGCTGCTGCGCTGTGCGGTGCTGTGGTATGCCGGTTTTGCGCTGTGGACGGTGCTTGTCTGAACTGGCTCGCTGGCTTCTTCGCGGGCTTGCCCGCTCCCACAGGCTCTGTGTCAGGCAATAAAACTACTATTTCTGCCAGTATCAAAAAACCCTGCAGCTAATCAGAATGAGTTAAAAGCAGCCTCCATTCATCCAGCACCGCAGGGACTTGCATGATGAGAAAAGCATTAAGCAATTCGCTCTTCTTCTATCAGGGTGACCATTTTATTTTCTTGAAACAAGGCGACGTGATTCGCACCATCTTCCGCACGCATGACCTGGCATTAGCCGAGCGACAAATAGCGGGAAGCGCTGCGACTGGCTTACTGACAACCGATGACAAGGGTTCGGTGCTGTCGGTGCAGGAAACCGATGAGAAAGAGCCTCACACGTATTCAGCTTATGGTCATGCCCCAGGATCGCCATCATTGCGAACGCTGCTGGGCTACAACGGCGAAGCCACCATTTCTGTACGCGACAGCTATGCCCTTGGCAATGGCTATCGATCCTTCAGCACGGTCCTGATGCGCTTTGAGTCGCCTGACAGCTTGAGTCCATTTGGGAAAGGTGGGATTAATCCATACAGCTACTGCGACTGTGACCCGATAAACAATACCGACCCCAGCGGCCATTTAACTTTCAGACGTTGGCGCGCTCCTACAACGCAACAATGGAGACCGATACGGCAACGAGAGCTCGCAGGGCCCCTGGAAGGGGCCGCTGAGGCTGCAAGACATCGTCAACGGGTACGTGCGACGGAAAACTTGATAAATAGCATTCTCCGGGATGAGTTCAGGCAACACCAGCGAGACCATATGCCGGGGCGAGGTAATCTTCACATGCCGTCGCATCCATCGATGGCCAATCCAAATCCGGAAAGACAAGCTGCAATTGCGGCCACCAGTTCGTCACATGGAAATTTCGCTGCCCAGAACGCATTAACGGAGTTGCCCTACACCCCCCCTTTAAATTCCCGCACAAATGAGCGCGGCAGTCTTTCCAGGCAAGTCAGCTCAACCTCATCTGTAGACTCATGGGATGAGTGGAATCCGAATCCGGAGGTGGTCGAACACCATAGAAACCTGGCAATCATGAATGCCATAAGGCAAGCCCGACATGGGCCTTGATGTTAGGCGCAAATGCGCAAGCACGGAGCCCTGAGTCAGGGCTCTTGGGTGTTGGCACTCTTCGCGCCGCGCCTTACGCCACGCTCCACATATTGTGCGGGTCGGGGCGGGACCTGAACATTGACGGCCTGATGGACAACAAGCCGCAACTGCTTTGGGCTTCACATTATCTGAGTGCTTTGGCCAAGGCGCTGATGGATGATGCCGGGTTGGGGATGATGCGCTGAGTCTTGTATTGGCTGGGCCGGCCTCTTCGCGGACACGCCCGTTCCCACAGGTACTGCGCCGGTCTCAATTTGCGCGGACCCTGTGGGAGCGGGCAAGCCCGCGAAGAGGCCCGCGCAGGCAATAACCCTCTCAGCTACCAGCCAAACAACGCGCAAGCATTGCGGCTGCTGGCTTCAGCCAGCTCCGAGACGTCTACCCCCATCACCTGCGCCAGCGCCCCGGCAATCTCCGGCAGGTGCTCCGGGCTGTTCCTCATCCCTGGGTACATGACCGGCGCCATGTCCGGCGCATCGGTCTCCAGCACCACGCTGTCCAGCGGCAACCGCGCCAGGGTCTTGCGCAGCCGCAGCGCCTGTGGCCAGGTAGCCGCACCGCCAAGTCCAAGCCGGAAGCCCAGCTTGATGTACTCGCGGGCCTCTTCATAACTGCCGGCAAACGCATGTATCACCCCCGCCCGCGCCGGCTTGTAGCGCTTGAGCGTGGCGATCACCTGGGCATGGCTGCGGCGCACGTGCAGCAGGGCGGGCAGTTCGAAGTCGCAGGCCATCTGCAGTTGCGCTTCGAACAGGTCCTGCTGGCGGGCCTTGTCCAGGTCTTCGAGGTAGTAGTCCAGGCCAAACTCGCCCACGGCACATAGCCGTGGGTTGCCATGCAGGCGCTCCAGCCATTCGCGCAACTGCACCAGGTGCTCCGGGCGATGCTGGTCAAGGTAGATCGGGTGCAGGCCGAGTGCGGCGAACAGGCGCTGGTCGGCGCAGGCCAGGTCCCACACCCGCTGGAAATTCGCCTGGTACACCCCCAGCACCACCATCCGCTCCACCCCGCGCTCCGCCGCGTTGGCCAGCAGGCGCGGGCGGTCGGCGTCGAAGTCGGGGAAGTCCAGGTGAGTGTGGGTGTCGATCAGGCGCATGTTCAGGCCACTGTAATGCGTTGCTTGAACGTTCGACCGACGGCATGTACACCAGGTTCGTAGCGTTTGTCCTCGATCGCGGCCAGTGCCAGTTCCAGCGCGGTGGCGGCAATCAGGCCATGCTGCTGGGCCATGGCATTCACCGGCAGCGGCAGGAAGTCGAGCAACTGGTTGTCGCCAAAGGTACCCAGCTGCAGCTGGCGCGAGTCGGCAGGGCGGGCCTGCAGTGTGTCGAACACTCCTTGCAGCAGCACATAGGAGGTGGTAACCAGGGCATCCGGCAGGCCGCCGAAGTCTTCGATCAGCTGCTGCATCAAGCGCTGGCCGCACTCACGGCTGAACGCTTCGCCCTGATAGCGGCGAACTTCGCCGGCATAGCCTTGCAGGGCTTCGTCGAAGCCGCCGGCACGTGCCTGGCTGACCGACAGCTCGGGGCGTGCGCCGATCAGCGCGATGCTGCGCGGGGCGGCGCTCAGCAAGCTGGCGGCCAGTTGGCGGCTGGCGTCGCGGTCGTCGCTGATCACCGAGCAGAAGTGCGCAGGGTCCAGGCGGCGGTCGATGGCAATCACCGGCAGGCCTTTGTCCTGCAGTTCGCGGTAGCTGTCATCTTCCGGTGGCAGGCAGCTGGCGACGAACAGCGCGTCGCACCGGCGGGCGCGGAACAGCTGCTGCAACTGGCGCTCGCTGTCGGGCTGGTCGTCGCTGCTGGCGATCAGCAACTGGTAGCCACGGGCGCGGGCACCTTGTTCGAGTTGCTTGGCGATGCGGGCGTAGCTGGGGTTCTCCAGATCCGGGAGAATGAAGCCCAGGGTGCGGGTATGCCGGCTGCGCAGGCCAGCGGCCTGCGGGTTGGGGGTGAAGCCGTGGGCCTCGACCACCGCGCGTACCCGCTCGACAGTGCTGTTGCTGATGCGCTGCTGTTCGGCCTTGCCATTGATGACGTAGCTGGCGGTGGTCACGGACACACCGGCCAGACGGGCGATATCGCTGAGTTTCACCGAATTTTCCTTGTTATTACCGGGGCTGGCTGTGAGGCCTGACCGGGAAGTTTGACCCGGCGGGGGCGCCACGCGCAGACGACCATTGTCGCAATTGTCCGACAGGATGGGGCTTTTTCCTCGGCAGATTATCGAGTAACGTGGCCGCCTGGTCAGATTAATCGTTTCAGCTGCCGAATTTTCTGCCTCGGCTGCCATCCGTGCAAGGCTGTTGAACTGGCCGTTCATGTGAATTTCACAACAATACTCCAGTACCCGACCGGGAACTGCAAAAGGAGAAGGTCATGCTCGAGCTCGCCAAGGAGCAGATAGCCATGGGCCAGAAGGCCGCCGACAAGGCCGAGGCATTGCGCCTGCTGGCCGACCGGCTGGTCACTGACGGCCTGGTCGCCGAGGGTTACCTGCAAGGGCTGCAGGCCCGAGAGACACAAGGCTCCACCTTCCTTGGGCAGGGCATTGCCATCCCCCATGGCACGCCGCAGACCCGAGACCTGGTGTACGCCACCGGCGTGCGCCTGTTGCAGTTCCCCGAGGGTGTGGACTGGGGCGATGGCCAGATGGTCTACCTTGCCATTGGCATCGCCGCCCGTTCCGACGAGCACCTGCGCCTGCTGCAACTGCTGACCCGCGCGCTGGGCGAGACCGACCTGGCCGAAGCATTGCGCCGCGCCGGCTCCGCCGAGGCGTTGCTGAAACTGTTGCAGGGCGCGCCACAGGAACTGGCGCTGGATGCACAACTGGTCGGCCTGAACCTGCCGGCCGAAGACTTCGATGAACTGGCCTGGCGCGGCGCCCGCCTGTTGCAGCGCGCCGACTGCGTCGACAGCGGTTTTGCCGCCGTGCTGCAGCAGGCCGAGCCGCTGCCGCTGGGCGAGGGCCTGTGGTGGCTGCACAGCGAGCGCCAGGTGCGCCAACCGGGCCTGGCCTTCATTACCCCGCAGCAGCCGTTGCGTTACCGCGACCAGCCGCTCAACGGCCTGTTCTGCCTCGCCAGCCTTGGTGCTGCTCACCAGGCCTTGCTCGAGCGCCTGTGCGAAGTGTTGATCGAAGGCCGCGGGCAAATGCTCTACCAGGCCACCAGCAGCCGCGCGGTACTGGAAGTGCTGGGCGGTGAGGCGCCGGCAGACTGGCCCAGCGCGCGTGTCGTGCTGGCCAACCCGCACGGTTTGCATGCCCGCCCGGCAAAGGTATTGGCGCAACTGGCCAAAGGTTTCGAGGGGGAAATTCGTGTACGCCTGCTCGACAGCGCGCAGCCGGCGGTGTCGGTAAAGAGCCTGAGCAAGCTGCTCAGCCTCGGCGCCCGACGTGGCCAGGTGCTGGAGCTGGTGGCTGAGCCAGGCATCGCCGCCGATGCCTTGCCGGTGCTACTGGCCGCCATCGAACAAGGCCTGGGCGAGGAGGTGGAGCCGTTGCCGCAGAGCGCGGCGCCCGTCGCCAGCGCAGCGGCCGAAGTGCTGCAAGCGCCCGAAGCCGGTAGCCGCATCCACGGCGTGGGTGCTGCGCCCGGTATTGCCAGTGGCCCGGCGCATGTGTGTGTCGAGCGTGAATTCGACTACCCCCTGCGCGGCGAGTCGTGCGCCCAGGAGCGGCAGAAGCTGCGTGAGGCCGTGGCGACCGTGAATGGCGAGCTGCAGGCCTTGGTCCAGCGCAGCGACAAGGCCATTGGTGAAATCTTCGTCACCCATCAGGAAATGCTCGCCGACCCGGCCCTGACCGACGATGTCGAGCAGCGCCTGGGCCAGGGCGAAAGCGCCGCAGCCGCCTGGATGGCGGTGATCGAGGCGGCGGCGCGCCAGCAGGAGTCGCTGCACGATGCCTTGCTCGCCGAACGTGCTGCCGACCTGCGTGACATCGGCCGCCGCGTGCTGGCGCAGTTGTGTGGCGTGCAGGCCCAGGCTGAACCCGAGCAACCCTACGTGCTGGTGATGACCGAAGTCGGCCCGTCCGATGTCGCCCGGCTGGACCCGAGCCGCGTCGCCGGTATTGTCACCGCCCAGGGCGGCGCCACCGCCCACAGCGCCATTGTCGCCCGTGCCCTGGGCATCCCGGCGGTAGTGGGCGCGGGGGCGTCGATACTGCTGCTGGACAATGGCACGCCGCTGCTGCTCGATGGCCAGCGTGGCGTGGTCAGTGTGGCGCCGCCGGCGGATGAACTGCAACGGGCCCTGGCCGAGCGTGACCTGCGCGAGCAACGCTTGCAGGCCGCCTGGGCCAACCGCTTCGAGCCGGCGGTCACCCGCGATGGCCACGCCGTCGAGGTGTTCGCCAACATCGGCGAGAGCAACGGCATCGCCAAGGTGGTGGAGCAGGGGGCCGAAGGCGTGGGCCTGCTGCGCACCGAGCTGATTTTCATGGCCCACCCCCAGGCCCCGGACGTGGCCACCCAGGAAGCCGAGTACCGCCGCGTGCTCGATGGCCTCGACGGGCGCCCGCTGGTAGTGCGTACCCTCGATGTCGGCGGCGACAAACCGCTGCCGTACTGGCCGATCGCTGCCGAGGAAAACCCGTTCCTCGGCGTGCGCGGCGTACGCCTGACCCTGCAGCGCCCGCAGGTGATGGAAGACCAGTTGCGCGCCTTGCTGCGGGCGGCCGACCAGCGCCCGCTGCGCATCATGTTCCCGATGGTCGGCCAGGTGCACGAATGGCGTGAGGCGCGGGCCATGGTCGAGCGCCTGCGTGCCGAGATCCCGGTAGCCGACCTGCAACTGGGCATCATGGTCGAAGTGCCCTCGGCAGCGCTGCTGGCACCACAACTGGCGCGCGAAGTGGACTTCTTCAGCATCGGTACCAACGACCTGACCCAGTACACCCTGGCCATCGACCGTGGCCACCCCAGCCTCTCGGCCCAGGCCGACGGCCTGCACCCGGCGGTGCTCAACCTGATCGACATGACCGTGCGCGCCGCCCATAACCATGGCAAGTGGGTGGGCGTGTGCGGCGAGCTGGCGGCCGACCCGCAGGCGGTAGCCGTGCTGCTGGGCCTGGATGTGGACGAACTCAGCGTCGCCGCGCGCAGCATTGCCGAAGTCAAGGCCCTGGTCCGCCAGGCCGATCACCAGACGGCCCGCGCCCTGGCGCGCGAGGCCCTGCAACAGGACAGCGCCGCAGCGGTTCGCGCGCTGGTGGAGCGTTACTGAATGGCCAAGATCCTCACCCTCACCCTGAACCCGGCGCTGGATATCACCATCGGCCTGGATACCTTGCGCCCGGGGCAGGTCAACCGCAGCCAGGTACAGCACAGCCACGCCGCGGGCAAAGGGCTGAACGTTGGCCAGGTTCTGGCCGACCTGGGGCACAGCGTCACGGTTGGCGGCTTCCTCGGGCGCGATAACCTGCAGCCGTTCGAGGCGCTGATCGACTGGCGCGGCTTCGCCGACTGCTTTGTCCGCGTGCCGGGCGAAACCCGCAGCAACATCAAGCTGGTCGAGGCCGATGGCCGTGTCACCGACATCAATGGCCAAGGTCCGGAAGTTGACGAAGCGGCACGAAGTGCATTGCTGCGCCGCCTGGCGCAGATCGCCCCGGGCCACGATGCGGTGGTGGTGGCTGGCAGCCTGCCGCGCGGGATCAGCCCCGAGTGGTTCCGCCAGTTGCTCGAACAGCTCAAGGCGCAAGGCCTCAAGGTAGCCCTGGACAGCAGCGGCGAAGCCCTGCGTGCCGGCCTGCAGAGCTCGCCCTGGCTGGTCAAGCCCAATACCGATGAGCTGGGCGAGGTACTCGGCCTGGCTGTGGATAACCCGGCGCAGCAGCGCGCCGCTGCCGAGCACCTGCTGGCCAGTGGCGTCGAACACGTGGTGGTGTCGGCGGGCGAGCAGGGCGTCAGCTGGTTCGCCCGCGACCTGGCCGTGCATGCTTGCCCGCCCAAGGTGCAGGTCGCCAGCACGGTGGGCGCAGGTGATTCGCTGGTGGCCGGCATGGTCCACGGTCTGCTGCTGGGCGAAGCCCCAGCGCAAACCTTGACCCGTGCCACCGCGATCGCCGCCCAGGCTGTTACCCAGGTTGGTTTCGGCATCCGTGACCGCGAGCAACTGGCGCGCCTGGAAGCCGGTGTGCAACTGACAGAACAACAAGAGGGTTGCCGATGAACATTGCCATTGTCACTGCCTGCCCCAATGGCCAGGTGTCGAGCGTGCTGAGCGCGCGCTTGCTGTCCGCCGCAGCCCAGCGGCGCGGCTGGAGTACCAGCGTCGAAGTACAGGATGCCGGCCACCCCGAGCGGCGACTGAGCACCACGCAGATTGCCGAGGCCGACTGGGTGCTGGTGGTCAGCACCGGCCCGGTGGACCTGGCCCGTTTCGTCGGCAAGCGCGTGTACCAGAGCACGCCGTCCCAGGCTTTGGCCGACCGTGAAGGCTTCCTCGATGAAGCGGCGGCCAACGCCCAGCTGCTGGCCACAGTGCCAGGCAGCCCGGCCGAAGCAGGCAGCGCTGGCGCACGCATCGTCGCCGTCACGGCTTGCCCGACTGGCGTCGCGCATACATTCATGGCTGCGGAAGCCTTGCAACAGGCTGCGCAGCAACTGGGCTACCAGTTCACCGTCGAGACCCAGGGCTCGGTCGGTGCGCGCAACCCTTTGTCTGCCGAAGCCATCGCTGCAGCTGATGTAGTGCTGCTGGCCGCCGACATCGAAGTGCCCACCGCACGTTTCGCCGGCAAGCGCATCTACCGTTGCGGCACCGGTATCGCCCTCAAACAGGCCCGTGCCACCTTGGACAAGGCCCTGGCCGAAGCCAAGGTGGAAAACAGCAGCGATGCCGCAGCAGTGAGCACGCCAGTGAGGGGCGAGAAGACCGGGGTATACAAGCATCTGCTCACCGGCGTGTCGTTCATGCTGCCGATGGTGGTGGCTGGCGGCTTGTTGATTGCCCTGTCGTTCGTGTTCGGTATCGAGGCTTATAAAGAAGCGGGCACCTTGCCGGCCGCGTTGATGCAGATCGGCGGCGAGGCTGCGTTCAAGTTGATGGTACCGCTGCTGGCGGGATATATCGCCTGGTCCATCGCCGACCGCCCGGGGCTGGCACCCGGCATGATCGGCGGCCTGTTGGCCAGTACCCTTGGCGCCGGTTTCATCGGTGGTATCGTCGCCGGCTTCCTCGCCGGTTACAGCGCCAAGGCCATTGCCCGCTGGGCGCGCCTGCCCAGCAGTCTGGAGGCACTCAAGCCGATCCTGATCATTCCGCTGCTGGCCAGCCTGTTCACCGGCCTGGTGATGATCTACGTGGTCGGCCAGCCGGTGGCGGCGATGCTGGAAGGTCTCACCCACTTTCTCGACAGCATGGGCACCACCAATGCCATCCTGCTGGGCCTGTTGCTGGGCGGCATGATGTGCGTCGACCTGGGCGGGCCGATCAACAAGGCCGCCTATGCCTTTTCGGTGGGGCTGTTGGCCTCGTCGAGCTATGCGCCGATGGCGGCGACCATGGCCGCCGGCATGGTGCCACCCATTGGCCTGGGTATCGCCAGCTTCCTGGCCCGACGCAAGTTCGCCCAGAGCGAGCGCGAGGCGGGCAAGGCGGCCCTGGCGCTGGGGCTGTGCTTCATCTCTGAAGGGGCGATCCCGTTTGCCGCCAAGGACCCGCTGCGGGTAATTCCGGCCAGCGTGGCCGGCGGGGCGTTGACCGGGGCATTGTCGATGTACTTCGGCTGCAAGCTGATGGCGCCGCATGGCGGCCTGTTCGTGCTGCTGATCCCCAATGCGATCAACCATGCGCTGTTGTACTTGTTGGCGATCGTGGCGGGTAGCCTGCTGACGGCGGTGGTGTATGCGGTGATCAAGAAAAGCGAGCGGGTGGAGTTGGCGGTGGTGCCGGTGAAGGGCTAGAGACTTCTGTAGGCATTAGTGGCCTCTTCGCGGGCACGCCCGCTCCCACAGGTACTGCATGATCTTGAAGCTTGCAGTGAGCCTGTGGGAGCGGGCGTGCCCGCGAAGAGGCCGGAGCAGGTCAACGCCCGTGCTTCTGCCGCAACGGCACAAGCAGATCGCCCAGCCCGTTGTGGTCGATCTCATGCATCAACGCCAATAGCCCACCCAGTTCCCCCGCCGGGAAACCCTTGCGTGCAAACCAGGCCAGGTAATCACCTGGCAGGTCGGCAATGATTCGTCCCTGGTACTTGCCAAACGGCATGGTGCGGGTCACCAGCAGTTCGAGGGTTTCCGGCTTCATCATCGGCGCACCTGGCTGTTGAAAAGCGCCGACCATACTGCAATCTGCACGAAGGCCCAAGCGGCAATCATGCAGAACGCCGGTTTCAGCATTTACTCTTGTCATCATATCTATTTGATTTAAAAGTATTTTATTGAGAGCACAAGGTTGGCACGAACGCTGCTCCCTTACAGATGACTATCACCTGCCAAGGAGTTCGTACCATGAGCAATCCCAACAAAGACGTGATCGATGTGCTCAACGACCTGATCGAGTACAGCAAGGATGGCGAGAAAGGCTTCAAAGCCTCGGCCGATGATGTGAAGAACCCCGAACTGAAAGCGTTCTTCGTTCAACGTGCCGGTGAGTGTGCCAATGCTGCCGGTGAACTGCAGAGCGAGGTGCGCCGCCTGGGGGGCGACCCGGAAACCTCCACCAGCATCAGCGGTGACCTGCATCGGGGTTGGGTCAACCTCAAGGCGATGGTGACCGGCAAGGATGAGGAAGCGGTGCTGAACGAGGTGGAGCGGGGCGAGGACCATGCCCTCAAGGCCTACAAGGAAGCCCGTGAGAAACTGGTGAAGCTGGGCCGCGGCGCCAGCGACCAGACCTACACCCTGGTGGAAAAACAGCTGCAAGGCGTGCAGCGCAACCATGACCAGGTCAGGGCCCTGCGCAACGCCGCTCGCGCCCGCGCCTAGTCGGCAGGCCCCTCTACCCGGTTGCGGCCTTTGGCCTTGGCCCGGTAGAGCGCTTCGTCCGCAGCACCCAGCACCCTCGCCAGGTCGTGCTGGGTGCCCGACAGGCCGATACCGATGCTCACGGTGACCGAGTGGGCATCGTCGGCAAACGGCGCCAGCGCCTCGACGCGGGCGCGGATGCGCTCGGCCAGCAGTCTCGCACCGGCCAGGTCGGTTTCCGGCAGCACTACCTGGAACTCCTCACCGCCATAGCGCGCCGCCAGATCGGCCGGGCGACGGATGCACGCCTCGATGGCCTTGGCCACTTCGCGCAAGGCATGGTCGCCACCGGCGTGGCCATGGCGCTGGTTGAAGGCCTTGAAGTGGTCAACATCCACCATCAGCACCGCCAACGGCGTGCGGTTGCGCTGGGCGCGGGCCCATTCCTGGCGCAGTACCTGATCCAGGTGGCGGCGGTTGGCCAGGCCGGTCAGGCTGTCGGTAGCGGCAAGGGTCGCCAGGCACTGTTCGGCCTCCTGGCGGCGGCGCAATTCGCGCCCCAGCAACAGTGTCAGCCAGAGAATTCCTACGCACAGTACGCCGGTGGCGACGCTGACGACGATCGCCGTGCGGCGCCAGGACTGGAACACCTCCTCGGCGGAGTGAGCCACCAGCACGATCAGCGGCAGCTGCGGGACTCGGGCAAAGGTGTACATGCGCAGCGTGGCACTACTGCCGGAGCGGGCGGTGAAACTACCGCTCTGTTCGTTGAGTATGCGCTTGAAATTGGCGCGATTGGCGTAGTTGGTGCCTATAAGCGGATCTTGTGGCCGTGATGGCTGGCGGGCGAGCAGCTGTCCGTCGGCGTTGAACAGGCTGATGTTGCTGTCATCACCGATATCCAGGCGCCGGAACAGGTCGCTGAAGTAAGACAGGCGCAGCGCACCCGCTGCCAGACCAGCGAACTCGCCATTGGGGCCGGGGATGCGCCTGCTGAAACTGATGCACCAGTCCTGGTCACCCAGCGTGGCCTTGAACGGTGGGCCCACCAGCAGGCCGAGGTTGGGGTTGTGCAGGTGTGCCTGGAACACCCCGGTGTCGCCGAAGTTGGCCCGGCGTGGCACGCTGCTGGTGGAATCGCCTACCACGTTGCCTTGCTTGTCCAGCCACAGCACGTCACCGCGCTTGCGGTCGACGAAGGCTTCATTGAAGAGCAGGCGTTGGCGCACCGGGGCGGGAATTTCCGGCAGCTCCTTGCGCCCGACCGCCCAGATCAGGCCCTGCAGTGACTGGTCGTAGAGTTCGACGTTGCGCAGGATGTCGCTTTCGATCAGCTGGACGATATTGTTGGACGAGCGGATCGCCGACAGCTCGACATTGTCGCGCTCACGCGCCAGCAGGTAGCTGACGATGGCCACAATGGCGAGCACGGCAAGGCAACTGCCCAGGTTGAGGATCAGCTCGGGGTGCGATCTGTAGAGTGCGAAACGCGGTGGTCGGGGGGTCATGCTCGCTACTGCGTGGGCAGGGCCATTCGCGGCGGCGACATTCTAGGGAAGCGGGGATTGTCGAACAACATTTGTCCGACGGAATCACGGTATACCTTGTTTTGGACTGTCCACAAGCCCCTGTGGGAGCGGGTTCACCCGCGAAGAAACCAACGCGGTGTCTGGCACCGGCTTCGCCGGTGTTCGCGGGTGAACCCGCTCCCACAGGGGGTATGTGTGCGTCCCGTAAACCAGGATCAGAACACGTTCAACGGGTAATCCACGATCACGCGCAGTTCATCGTTGTCGCTGTTGCTGTCGATCGATGCATAGCCCTGGCTGCCACGGTGGGTGGCATAGCGCACCAGCACCGACAGGTCCTTCAGATCACCCTCCTGGAACACATACTTCACGTCCAGGTCGCGCTCCCAGTGCATGGCGTTCTTGCCATCGGCACGGTAGTAGTCGTAGTGGGTGGTGTCCTGGGTAGCCTTGGTCAGGTCCGCTTCACCGCGCGAGTACGACAGCACCGTGGTCAGACCAGGGATGCCCACACCGGCGAAGTCATAGTTGTACTGCAGCTTCCACGAACGCTCGTTTGGCGCGTTGAAATCCGAGTACATGCGCGAGTTGTCCAGGTAGATGCTGTCGCCCAGGTTGATGTAGTCGAACGGCGTGTTGCCATTGACCCGCTGGTAGGCGGCAGTGACGCTGTGGAACCCGGCGTTGACGGTGAAGTGCACGCTGTAGGTGTTGTTGTCGATCTTGCCCAGCAAGGCCTGGCCGGTGTCCTGGGTGTGATAGAAGTGCACGCCCGGATTCAGGCTGACCAGGTCGTTGACCACGTAGGTGTAGTCGAAGTCGGCGTAGTACTGGTTCCAGATGTCCTTCAGCTCGGCTGCATACAGGTTGGCGGTAACGTTCGGGGTACCGCTCCACGACGCGCCGGCCCAGTTCAGGTGCTTGCTCTTGTCATGCTCGTCCAGCGAGCCGTAGTAGGTGTCGATGCGGCGGTGGCCGCTCTGGTTGTACGGCTTGGTGAAGCTGACCTGGCCGCCTTCGAGCAGCAGGCCGTCGATGCTGGTGTTGGTCAGGCTAACCCCACGGAAGGTCTGCGGCAGCATGCGGGATTCGCCGCCGGCGATCACCGGGTTGGTCAGGAACAGGTCACCGGCTTTCAGCTCGGTGCCGAAGGCCTTGAGCTTGACTGCGGCACCGGCAGTGGAGAACGAGTGCGGGGCAGCACCCAGTTCGTCTTCGTTCTTCTGGTGGGTTGGCAGGATGCTGGTGCCAGCATGGCCGCCACCGCCGTCCAGTTTCAGGCCCAGCATGGCATGGGCATCCAGACCAAAGCCGATCACGCCCGGGGTGTAGCCCGACTCGAAGCGTGCAACCGCGCCCTGGCCCCACTCGCGGGTGTCGCGCACGCCGGCGTTGCGGTTGTCGCGGTTGAAGTAGGCATTACGGAAATGCAGGTTGAAGGACGAGCCTTCGATGAAGCCATCAGCCTTGTCTTCATCTGCCTGGGCGGCGAAAGGGATCGTTGCAGTCAACGCAATGAACAGCGGGGTAAAACGAAACGCGGAAGGCACCGGTACTAGCTCCTTTGGTCTGACGGTGGGGCAGTTTTTATTTTCGAATGTGCGTCTTTTTTATAGGTGAACGTTACAGCTGGGCTGATAGTTAAAGCACATAAAAAAAGCCGCTGATCGGCAGCGGCTTTAAAAGGCTAACATATCGGCACCGGTGGTGCCCATGGCGTAGCCAAGGGAAAACGGGAGCAGCGACAGCGCTTGATCAGCTGTCGGCATTGGCATCGATAGAAACCTTGGAAGCTGTCTGTTTTGCGTCTTTGGCTGAATCGGCCTGCTGTGCGGCTACGGCTTCGCGGAACTCTTGGTGGACTGCGGCAAACTCAGCGTTACGGGTGACGAACGCCTGGGATTCTTCGGCCATGGCCAGGGGCGACAACAACAGGGAAGACAGGACGAAGACGCTGGCAATACCCATACTGTTGGACATTTGAAACTACCTTCTTGCGGTGCAAGTGCTAATGAGGACGGGGGTAAAGTTAGTCCTTTCAATACACTTGAAACAGAGCGAAGTGCGATAAGCACTGTTGCGCAAAAGGTAATTATCGCAGGAAAAAGCAATAGGACTTTCGCCGCAAAGCCGCATGCTAGAGAGCCTGCGCGGTCTTTACTTTTGTGGGAGCGGCCTCCTGTCAGGCATGGGTGGGCAGCCTGATACCAAAGGTATTGGCCCCAGCCGCACTACGCACAAACACCTCCCCACCATGCATCAGCGCAATCGCCTTGACGATCGCCAGGCCCAACCCGTGGTTTCCCCCGCCGCTGTTGCTGCGTGCTGCATCCACCCGGTAGAAGCGTTCGAACAGCAACGGCAGGTGCTCATCGTCGATCGCCGGCCCCGGGTTGCTCACGGCGATGCTGACCTGCTCCGGCCCGGCAGCGATCTGCACCTCGATCACCTGGTGCGGTGCAGTGTGCTGCACGGCGTTGTTCAGCAGGTTGATCAGTGCCCGGCGCAGCTGCGCCTTTTCGATGGGCACCTGGGCATCGCCGCTCACGCTCACGCTGACCTGCGCGTCTTCAAGGATGTAGTCCAGGTAGTCGAGGGTGGTCGCCACTTCTTCGGCCAGCGAGGCCTGGGTCAGGGCGGTGGCCTTGCTGCCCTGGTCGGCGCTGGCCAGGAACAGCATGTCGTTGATGATGCTGCGCAGGCGCTCCAGCTCCTCTAGGTTCGATTGCAGCACTTCGAAGTAGTGCTCGGCGCTGCGCCCGCGGGTCAGTGCCACCTGGGTCTGGCCGATCAGGTTGGTCAGCGGCGAGCGCAATTCGTGGGCGACGTCGGCATTGAACGCCTCCAGCCGCGAATAGGCCTGGCTTACCCGGTCAAGCGCAGCGTTGAAGGCGCCAGCGAATTGCGCCAGCTCCGGGGCCAGGGCGTGGGTCTGCAGACGCCCGTCCAGGCGCGGAGGGGCCAGCGCCTGGGCCTCAACGGACAATGCCAGCAGCGGGCGCAGGCCGATGCGCGCCACCCAGTAGCCCAGCAGCGAGGCCAGCAGCACGCCAAGCACCGCCAGCCCGACAATCGCCACCAGCAGGCTGTGCTGGGCCTGCCAGAAGGTTTCGGTGTCGATGCCGATCAGAAAGCGCAGCGGCGGTCGCTCACCCAGGGCCGGCAGCTCGCTGACCAGCACCTTGTAAGGGTAGGGCCGGTCGGGCAGGCGCAGGTCGCGCATGCCCTGTGCCCCTTCGGCGAAGGCGCGGACCAGCTCGCTGGGGTGGCCGTATTCGTAGGCCGGGTTGCTGCTGACTACCCAGAAGCGAATGCGTTTGTCCTCTTCACTGAGCAGGTTGAGCTTGTTGTTGATCTTGACCCAGTGTTCCGGGCTGCCGAAGCGGTTGAGGGTGGATTCGAGCACGCTGAAACGTGCATCCAGCTCTGCCTGCGGCAGCAGGTCGAGGCTGCGGTCGACCTGGCGGTACAGCGCCGAGCCGATCAGCAGGAACACGCCCAGCGCCACCAGGATGAACAGTGCCGACAGGCGCAGCGCGATGGAATTACCCGGCACGGTTTTCCAGGACATAGCCCATGCCTCGGATGGTGTGCAGCAACTTGTTGTCAAAAGGCCCGTCGAGCTTGGCGCGCAGGCGCTTGATCGCCACTTCGACGACGTTGGCATCGCTGTCGAAATTGATGTCCCAGACCAGCTCGGCAATCGCCGTCTTCGACAGGATTTCGCCTTGCCGGCGGGCCAGCACGCTGAGCAGCGAGAACTCCTTGGCCGTCAGCTCCAGGCGCTGGCCGGCGCGCGTGACCTTGCGCGCCATCAGGTCGATCCACAGGTCACCCACCTGCACCTGCAGGGGTTCATGGTTGCTGCTACGGCGGGTCAGGGCTTGCAGGCGGGCGACCAGTTCGAGGAAGGAGAACGGCTTGCCCAGGTAGTCGTCGGCACCCTCGCGCAGGCCATGGATACGGTCTTCGACCCGTTCGCGGGCGGTCAGCATGATCACCGGCGTCTGCTTGCGCGCGCGCAGGGCGCGCAGCACGCCATAACCGTCCAGGCCCGGCAGCATCACATCCAGCACGATCACTGCATAGTCACCTTCCAGGGCCAGGTGCAGGCCGTCGATGCCGTCCCGCGCCAGGTCGACGGTAAACCCCTGCTCGCTGAGGCCGCGATGCAGGTAGTCGGCGGTTTTTTCTTCGTCTTCGATGATCAGTACACGCATGAGCTTGTCCTAACTGGCACTGGGCGCCGCCGCACGGGCGGCCCGGCGGCGGTGGAACAGGCGCTCCAGGGCCAAGTATATGACCGGGGTGGTGAACAGCGTCAGCGCCTGGCTCACCAGCAGGCCGCCAACCACGGCGATGCCCAGTGGCTGGCGCAGTTCGGCGCCGGTGCCGAAGCCGAACATCAGCGGCACCGCACCGAGCAGGGCGGCAAGGGTGGTCATGATGATCGGCCGGAAGCGCGTCAGGCAGGCCTGGTGGATCGCCTGCTCCGGCGTCAGGCCATGGCGGCGTTGGGCTTCGAGGGCGAAGTCGATCAGCAGGATGCCGTTTTTCTTGACGATGCCGATCAGCAGCACCACGCCGATCAGCCCCATGATGCTGAAGTCCTGGCCCATGGCCCACAGCAGTATCAGCGCGCCGAGGCCGGCCGAGGGCAGGGTGGAGATGATCGTCAATGGGTGGACGAAGCTTTCGTAAAGCACACCGAGGATGATGTACACCGCCACCAGTGCTGCCAGGATCAGCCATGGCTGGCTGGACAGCGAACTCTGGAAGGCCTGGGCCGCGCCCTGGAAGTTGCCGCTGATGGAATCGGGCATGCCCAGCTCGCGCTGGGTGCGTTCAAGGATGGCCACCGCATCGCCCAGGGCCACGCCAGGGGCCAGGTTGAACGACAGGTTGGCCGCCGGGAACAGGCCGTCGTGGCTGATCGACAGCGGCCCGGTACCGGGCGGCGCCACATGGGCCACTGCCGACAGCGGCACCATCTCGTTGGTCAGCGGCGAGCGCAGGTAGAAGTAGTTGAGGCTTTCGGCCTTGCCACGCTGGCGGGCATCCAGTTCGAGGATCACCTTGTACTGGTTGGTCTCGGTCTGGAACTCACTGATCTGCCGCTGGCCGAAGGCGTCGTACAACGCCTGGTCGACATCGGTGGTGGTCAGGCCGAAACGTGCCGCGGCCTGGCGGTCGATATCGATGCGGGTGACGCTGGCGCCCAGTTGCAGGTCGTTGGACAGGTCGCGCAACGCCGGGTTTTCCCGCAGGCGCTCGGTCAGGCGCTGGGTCCACAGGTTCAGCGCCATGCCGTCGTTGCTCTTGAGCACGTACTGGTACTGGGTGCGCGACGGGCCGGAGCTGAGGTTGATGTCCTGGCCGGCGCGCATGTACAGGACGATGCCCGGCACCTGGGCCAGCTTGGGCCGCAGCCGGTCGATCAGTGCGCTGGCCGACACATCGCGCTCGCCACGCGGCTTGAGGGCGATCCAGAAGCGGCCGTTGGCGATGGTCTGGTTGCTGCCGGTAACGCCCACCGAGTGGGAGAACGCGCGCACCGCCGGGTCGGCCTCGATGATCTTGGCCAGCGCCTGGTGCTTCTCGATCATCGATGGGTACGACACATCCGCCGCCGCCTCGCTGGTGCCGAGGATGAAGCCGGTGTCCTGCAGCGGGAAAAAGCCCTTGGGGATACCTACGTAACCTGCCACCGCCAGGGCCAGGGTCAGGCCGAACACGCCGAGGGTCAGGCGCTGGTGGGCGAGGGCGTGGTCCAGGCCCTTTTCGTACCACCTGACCAGGCGCTCGCCGAAGCCGCCCTTGTGCTCGCCGGGCGGGCGGCGCATGAACAGCGCACACAGGGTTGGCGCCAGGGTCAGCGAAACCACCACCGAAATCAGGATGGTGGCGGTGGCGGTAAGGGCGAACTCCTTGAACAGCCTGCCGACCACACCGCCCATGAACAGCAGCGGGATGAACGCGGCAATCAGCGAGAAACTGATCGACACCACGGTAAAGCCGATTTCCCCCGCGCCCTTGAGCGCCGCCGTGCGGCTGTCGTCGCCGGCCTCCAGGTGGCGGTGGATGTTCTCCACCACGACGATGGCATCGTCGACCACGAAGCCCACCGAGATGACGATGGCCACCAGGGTCAGGTTGTTCAGGCTGAAGCCGAAGATGTACATCAGCGCACAACTGGCAATCAGCGATACGCCGAGCACGCTGGACACCACCAGGGTCGCTGACCACTGGCGCAGGAACAGCGCCATCACCCCGATCACCAGGGCCACGGCGATCATCAGGGTCAGCTCCACTTCGTGCAGCGAGGCGCGGATGGTCTGGGTGCGGTCCTGCAGCACCGACACCTCGACCGAGGCCGGCAGCATCTCCTGCAGCTTGGGCAGCGCGGCCATTACCCGGTCCACGGTATCGACAATGTTGGCGCCGGGCTGGCGGAAGATCACCAGGTTCAGCCCCGGCTGGTCGCCGGACCAGGCTTTGACGTAGGCGTTCTCGGCGCCGTTGATCACCTTGGCCACGTCCTTCAGGTGCACCGGTGCACCGTCACGGTACGAGACGATCAGCTGGGCGTAGTCGTCGGGGTGGAACAACTGGTCGTTGGCGGCGATGGTCGACACGCTGTGCTCGCCGTACAGCGCGCCCTTGGCCAGGTTCAGGCTGGTCTGCTGGATGGCCTGGCGCAGGTCGGCCAGGGTCAGGCCGATGGCCGCCAGCTTCTCGGGTTGCGCCTGCACGCGGATCGCCGGGCGCAGTTGCCCGGTGATGTTGATCAGGCCCACCCCTTCGATCTGGCTCAGCTGGCGCGCCAGCAGGGTTTCGGCGTAGTCGCTGAGTTCGTTGCCGGGCATCTGGCTGGAGCTGACGGTCATCACCAGCACCGGGCTGTCGGCGGGGTTGACCTTGCGCCAGGTCGGCGGGTTGGGCAGGTCTTGTGGCAGGCGCGCAGTGGCGGTGTTGATCGCCGCCTGCACTTCCTGGGCGGCAGTGTCGATGTTCTTGTCGAGCGTGAACTGCAGGATCAGGGTGGTCGAGCCCAGCGCGCTGCTGCTGGTCATCTGGGTCATGCCAGGGATGGCGCTGAACTGCACTTCCAGCGGCGTGGCCACCGACGAGGCCATGGTTTCCGGGCTGGCGCCGGGCAGCTGGGCGGTCACCTGAATGGTCGGGAAGTCTGCCTCAGGTAGCGGCGCTACCGGCAGGCGCGGAAAAGCGATGGCCCCCAGCAGCACCAGGGCGAAGGTCAGCAGCAAGGTGGCGATGGGGTGGTCGATGCACCAGGCCGAAACACCGTTGCGCGTGTTCATGGCTGGCTCCGGCGGTCAGCCATTTCCGAGGGGGCGGGGGCGTCGGGGGCCACTTCGACCCGCGAACCGGGCTTGAGCCGTGACTGGCCGTCGAGCACCAGACGCTCGCCCGGCTTGACCCCGGCAATGATGTTCAGCCCGCTGTCCTGGTACAGCACCTTGACCGGCACACTGGTGACCCTGTCACCGTCCAGGCGGTAGACGAAGTGCCCGTCGACGCCGCGTTGCACCACCGGCGGCGGCACTACCAGGGCGTTTTCCTCCACTGCGGTGCGCAGGCGAATGGTGACCAGCTGGCCCGGCCACAGGCGGCCGTCCTTGTTGTCGAACTCGGCTTTTACCCGCACGGTGCCGGTGGTGGTGGAAATCTGGTTGTCGATCAGCGCCAGGTGGCCTTCACCGAGCAGGCTGCGTTCGCCGTCGGCGTCCATATAGGCCTGCACCAGCGCCGGGGTGGGCGCCTTCAGCAGGCTCTGCAGGGTCGGCAGCATTTGCTGTGGCAGGGCGAACTCGACGGCGATCGGGTCGATCTGGGTGACGCTGAACAGGCTGCGGGTATCGCTGGTGCGCACCAGGTTGCCGGGGTCGACGTTACGAATACCCACCCGGCCGGTCACCGGCGAGCGGACCTGTGTGTACGACAGCTGCACCTCGGCATTGGCGATGGCTGCCTGGTTGCCCTTGACCGTGGCCTGCAGGCGGTTGACCAGGGCCTGCTGCTGGTCGAGGGTCTGCTTCGATACGCCGTTGTCGGTACTCAGCAGGCGGTAGCGCTGCAGGTCGACATTGGCGACCTGGATCTGCGCCTGGCTCTGGCCCAGTTCGGCACGGGCCTGGTCGAGGCTGGCGCGGATGGCACGGTCGTCGAGGGTGGCCAGCAGGTCGCCTTCCTTCACCCACTGGCCTTCCTTGACCAGCACCTGGGTCAGTACCCCCTCCACTTGCGGGCGCACTTCGACGCTGTGCAGCGACAGCACCGAACCGATGGCGCTGGTATAGCGCGGCACGTTCTGCTGGACGACACTGACCACGCGCACCGGCACGGCGGTTTGCGCGCGGGCGGCAGGTGCGGGCTGGCGCTGGCCGAACCAGAGACCCGCTACCGCCAGGACGAGGAGCGCCAGGGTGGCGAGGAGGACAGGGCGGGACGGACGTCGCATCGGTGCGGGCACCTTGGCCGGAGGGGAGGGAAGGGAGCTGTATTCAATCTTATAGCCCCCGAACCGGGTCGGCAGCGTGACCGCTGGCTGACAGCGCTGTCAGTTTCGCTTGCCGCGCCACTACGCACCTAGCATGCGAACTGCGCCCCCTGTGGGAGCGGGCATGCCCGCGAAGAATACAACGCGGTGCATGGCACCGGCTGCGCCGGTGTTCGCGGGCACGCCCGCTCCCACAGGGACCGCGGCCGGCTTTGGTTCCTGTGCAAGGCGGTTGCCCCGCCAAGGCATAGCTAGAAGCTGATGAAGGCGTAATACACCGGGGGCTCGCTGGTGGTGCGCAAACCATGTTCCTGCAAGCTCGCCACCAGCGCCGCGTCCTCCACGTGCAGGGTCCACTGTGCCAGGCCAGCCTCCGGTACCTGCTCCAGACCCGCGCGGAAGGCCCCCATGTCAGGCAGGTAGGCAGTAAATCCGTTGCCCTTGAGTGCACTGGTGGTCATCCCCAGCGCCTGGCACACCGCCACCTTCGCGGCGATGTCATCGCGGTCGGCCTGGCGCGAGGCCTGCACCAGCGCCTCCAGTTCGGCATCGACCAGTTGCGTGCCGTGAATCAGATCCGGCCCCTGCTGCCAGGCTTCCGGCGGGCAGTCCTTGCTGTCCGGCCGCAGCGGGATATGCGGGTTGATTTCCACCGGGTAGATGCGACAGACCAGCGGGCGCTGGTCATAGATGGTGCACATGTCGTTGTCGTCAAGGTTGCGGCAGCGGCCGGGATTGAACGCGGCAAAGGTCACCGATACGCGTGCCTCGCTGTCGCCGCAGGGCACGGGATGGGAACGACGCAGCACATGATCACGTTGTTCTACCGGCATGCCAGGGCCGTCCGCCACGAAGGCTTCGATCAGCACCACCACCTGGCCGGCGTTGTCCGCCCAGCGGCGTGCTTCGGCCAGGGTCAAGGGCACGTGGTGGCCGGTGCAGCACTTGCCGCAGCCGGTACAGGCGAAACGCAGGTTGTCGGTCACTTGGCTTCCGGGCTCCATTCGCTGACAAAGGCGCGCTGGTGCTGGCGGTCGTACAGGCACAACTCGGTGCCGGTGCGCTGCTGCATGTGCTTCTGGGGGTAGACGCCTTCGATCAGCAGGGCACTCATGCCCACCTGGTCATCGAACTCGGCAGGCTTGCTGCGGGCGTGTGCGTCCTTGAACTGGCTGGCGGCCAGGCAGGCCTTGAGCATCTGCTGGCGCTGCTCGTTCCAGGCCTGGCTGCTGGAAGCCTGGGCAATACCGCTGAAGAGGGCGCAACTGATCAGGATAGAGCTGAGAAACTTCATACACGATTCCGGCAAGTTACCTGCGAGGGGCGCGAATTATGCCCGACTCGACCCCGGCGGCAAGCCGGGGAGTTTGTCTCCGAATATATCAACGCTCGGCGAACACCACGGCGCGCGCCGCCACCACCAGACAATCGGTCAGCTCCGGCGAGGAGAACTTGGTGAGGATGGCATTGGCCCCGGCCTGGGTCGCCTTTTCGCTGCTCATGGCGCTGTCCAGCGAGGTATGCAGCAATATGTACAGGTGCTGGAAGTCGGGGGTTTCGCGCAGGGTGCGGGTGAAGGCGTAGCCGTCCATTTCGCTCATTTCGATGTCGGAGACGATCACGTTGATTTCCTGCGCGGTGCCTTGCAGGTCCAGCAACACGTTGATGGCGTCCTTGGCGCTGCGCGCGGTGTGGCATTCGACGCCGAGGTTGCGCAGGGTGTGCACCGACTGCTGCAGGGCCACCTGGCTGTCATCCACCACCAGGATGTTGGCGGCGGCCAGCAGGCTGGCGTCTTCCTCACTCAAGGTGCGCTGAGGCGGCTCAGGCGTCGGCGGGGCGATGGCATGGATGACTTTTTCGATGTCCAGCACCTGCACCAGGGTGTTGTCGACCCGGGTCACGCCGGTGATGAACGATCGGCTGCCTGAGCCATAGGGTGGTGGTTTGATGTCGGTGCTCAGGCAATGCACGATGCGGCTGACCGCCTGCACATGCAGGCCCTGACGCGAGCGGCTGATCTCGGTAACGATCAGACAGCCACCGTCCGGGTCGGCCAGCGGCCGTTCGCCAATGGCGCGGGACAGGTCGATGACCGACAGCGGGTTGCCGCGCAGGGTCGCCACGCCTTTCACGTGGGGGTGCGATTCGGGCAGCTTGGTCAGCGGCGGGCAGGGGATGATCTCGCTGACCTTGAGCAGGTTGATTGCCATCAACTTGCCGCTGCGCAGGGTGAACAGCAGCAGGGACAGCGAGTCCGCGCGGGCATTTTGCGTGGCCATGGTGACCTTCATGGGGAACAGGGAGTAACCGGTTATCGGCCTGTTCGGGCTTGGCTTTAGTCATTTTGCACCGAGCCAAGGAATGCTCGGGCCCCTGTGGGAGCGGCTTTAGCCGCGAACACCGGCGCAGCCGGTGCCATGCACCGCGTTGGATTCTTCGCGGCTAAAGCCGCTCCCACAGGGTACGCGGATTGCTTGCAATTTCAGCTATTCATGCGACAGCGCAGGCCAAAGGGCCGGGCCACCTCCCACAGGTACCGCGCTGGTTTCAATCAGCGCAGCCCCAGCCGACGGGCCAGGCGGCTAAGGTTGGCCCGGTCCAGGCCGAGTTCCCGGGCAGCCGCTGCCCAGTTTCCTTCGTGCCGCTGCAGACAGGCTTCGATCACCTGGCGCTGGTAGGCGTCGACGGCTTCGCGCAGCCCCCCCTCGGGTAGCGGTGCTGCCTGCAAGGACGCGGCAGGGGAGGGCGGGATGCCGGGCGTTGCCGTTGCGCGCAGGTCCAGGTCGATGGCTTCCAGGGTAAGGATGCGTGGCCTGTCAGGGTGTTGGCCCAGCGCCTTGAGCGCCGAGCGACCGATCAGGTGTTCCAGTTCACGCACGTTGCCTGGCCAGTCGTAGGCCAGCAGCGCGGCCTGGGCTTCGCTGCTCAGGCGCAGGCTGTTCAGGCCCAGGCGCGAACGGTTCTGTTCGAGGAAGTAGCCGGCCAACAGCAGCACATCTCGCCCACGTTCGCGCAACGGTGGCACGTGCAGCGGGTACACGCTAAGGCGATGATAGAAGTCGGCGCGGAAGTTGCCAGTGCGTACTTCTGCTGCCAGGTCGCGGTTGGTGGCTGCGATCAGGCGCACATCCACCCGGTGCTCGCGGTCCGAGCCCAGGCGCTGCAACTGGCCGCTCTGCAGCACACGCAGCAGCTTGGCTTGCACCGTCAGCGGCAGTTCACCGACTTCGTCGAGGAACAGTGTGCCGCCATTGGCCAGTTCGAACTTGCCACGGCGCTCGCCATGGGCACCGGTGAAGGCACCGCGCACATGGCCGAACAGTTCGCTTTCCACCAGGGTGTCGGGCAGGGCAGCACAGTTCAGGCTGACCAGCGGTTTGTCGGCGCGGTTGCTGGCCTGGTGCAGGGCCTGGGCCACCAATTCCTTGCCAACGCCGGTCTCACCGGTGATCAGCACGGTCAGGTCGCTGCCACCGACCAGGCGGATTTCCTCCACCAGGCGCTTGTGCGCAGGGCTCTGGCCAATCAGCTCTTTATCCTGGCCGCTGGCCTGGCGGTAGATCTCGGCGCGGTGGTGCTCGTCTTCCGCGCGCAGGGCCAGGTGCTCGATGCGCTCGGCCACGGTGACCGTGGCGGCGGCCAGGCTGGCGAAGGCCTGCAGGGCGCCCAGCTCCAGGCTCTGGAACTGCCCCGGGGTGAGGGCGTCGAGGGTAACCAGGCCCCAAGGGCGTTCGTCAACCATCAACGGGCAGCCCATGCAGTCATGTACTTCCAGGTTGGCATCGGGGGTGTTGACCAGGCCGTCGTAAGGGTCGGGCAGCTCTGAGTCACTGGCAAAGCGAGTGGGTTCCGGGCTGCTGAGCAGAACCTGGAAGCGTGGGTGCTCGCTGACCCGGAAGCGCCGGCCCAGTGTATCGGGGCTCAGGCCGTCCACTGCCAGCGGCACCAGCCACTCGCCGTCCAGGCGCAGCAGCGCGGCGGCATCGCAGGGCAGCAACCCACGCATGGCCTGCAGCAGGCGGCGATAGCGTTCCTGGTCGGGCAGGTCGCGGGACAGGTCGCTGACCAGGGGCAGCAGGGTGGTGAGCAGCGGCTTTGTGGTCATATTGACTCCTGTAAGTCGATATGACTATACGCCGGGGTGGGTCGTTTTGACATGATCGGCGTCAACTGCCTGATTTTGCTGGAGATAAAAGTTGGCACGGTTGATGTAATGACCGAGGCAGTCATTCGAAGCCACAGGCTCAGGAGTTGTTGCAATGCTCAATGCCGAACAACGTGCAATCATCAAGGCCACTGTCCCCCTGCTGGAAAGCGGCGGCGAAGCGCTGACCACCCACTTCTACAAGATGATGCTCAGCGAGTACCCGCAAGTGCGTCCGCTGTTCAACCAGGCCCACCAGGCCAGTGGTGACCAGCCGCGCGCCCTGGCCAACGGCGTGCTGATGTATGCCCGCCACATCGACCAGCTGGAGCAGCTTGGCGGCCTGGTCGGCCAGATCATCAACAAGCACGTTGCCTTGCAGATTCTGCCCGAGCACTACCCGATCGTCGGCAGCTGCCTGCTGCGCGCCATCGAAGAAGTGCTGGGCAAGGAAATCGCCACCCCCGCCGTGATAGATGCCTGGGGCGCGGCCTATGGCCAGCTGGCCGACATCCTGATCGGTGCCGAAGAGAATCTCTATAAACAGAAGGAAGAGGCCGAAGGTGGCTGGCGCGGTACCCGCGAATTCCGCCTGGTACGCCGTGAGCAGGAAAGCAGCGAAATCGTATCGTTCTACTTTGCCCCGGTGGATGGCAAGCCGGTGCTCAAGGCCGAGCCTGGCCAGTACATCGGCCTGAAGCTGGACATCGACGGTGCCGAGCAGCGCCGTAACTATTCCCTGTCGGCATTGTGCGACGGCAAGGAATACCGCATCAGCGTCAAGCGCGAGGCGGGCGGCAAGGTCTCCAACTACCTGCACGACGTACTGGCGGTGGGCGATACCCTGCAGCTGTTCCCGCCGGCTGGCGATTTCACCCTGGTTGCCAGCGACAAGCCGCTGGTGCTGATCAGCGGTGGCGTGGGGATTACCCCGACCCTGCCAATGCTGCAGGCGGCACTGCAAACCCAGCGTGAGGTGCATTTCATTCACTGCGCGCGCAACGGTGCCGTGCATGCCTTCCGCGACTGGATCGACGAGCTGGCCGCGCGTCACCCGCAGCTCAAGCGCTTCTACTGCTATGCCGAACCGCAGGGTGGCGCCGCAGCTGATGCCTTAGGCCTGCTGAGCGAGGACCTGCTGGCCGAGTGGCTGCCGCAGGAGCGTGACGTGGATGCCTACTTCCTCGGGCCCAAGGGTTTCATGGCGGCGGTCAAGCGCCAGCTGAAGGGCCTGGGTGTGCCAGAGCAACAGAGCCGCTACGAGTTCTTCGGGCCGGCGGCTGCGCTGGAGTGATGTAGCGCCTGCACTGGCCCTTTCGCGGGTGAACCCGCTCCCACAGTGATCGCACAGGTTTTGAACCTTGTGGGGGCCCTGTGGGAGCGGGTTTACCCGCGAAGAGGCCGGTACAGGCTTACAGAATATTTATCCCGGCCGCTGGGCCGCACCTCACCTTCCTGCCTATATAAAGGAGAGATGAAAGCGCCAGTGCAGCTTTCATCGTTAATCGTCCTTTAATCACGGTATCCTTCACTCCCGGGTGTCGAGGGGCTTGCTCCTGCGCGGCACCCGGCAGCCGTTTTTTTGCCGCCCGACGTTGAACCGACGTCGTTGCGGCCGGTCTCAGCCACACCGGATAGCCCAGCAGCGCCATCACGCCGCTTCCTCGGCACGCTCAAAGGCCCTGCCCAGCGTGTAGACTTGCGCCCAGGCAGGCGGACCACGCTGCCACTATCCATCGAAGGAACCGGCAATGAACGAACAAACATCGCGCCTGAATCGGGAACGGCGCTTTCTGGTGCTGTTGGGCCTGATCTGCATTTCGCTGATCGGTGGCGCCCTCTACATGCAGATAGTCCTGGGCGAGGCACCCTGCCCATTGTGCATCCTGCAGCGTTATGCGCTGCTGTTCATTGCCGTGTTCGCCTTCCTCGCCGCGGCGATGCCCGGGCGCCGCAGCCTGACCTTCTTCGAGGCACTGGTGGTGCTCAGCGCCATTGGCGGAATCGTTGCGGCCGGCAACCATGTGTATATACTCGCCAACCCCATGGTCAGTTGCGGCATCGACACCCTGCAACCGATCGTGGACGACCTGCCGCTGGCCAAGCTCTGGCCGCTGGTGTTCCAGGTCGACGGCTTCTGCAGCACGCCGTACCCGCCGATCCTCGGTTTGTCTCTGGCGCAATGGGCGCTGGTTGCGTTCGTCCTGACGGCCGTCCTGGTTCCGCTCGGGATCTATCGCAACCGACGCCGGGCTTAGACAAAAGTCCCGAATTGCATGGGGTCTTTTGCGCCGCATGAGAAGAGGGGAAATTTGCTCCCCGCTTGATCCAGATCAACCCGGAGGCCTTGCAGAATGCGGCTTTGGGGCCTAGCAAGCGGGGTGCGACAAACTGTCGCGAAGTTGAGTTTTTGAGCAGTATTGTTGCAGATTCTGTAAAAGACTGTTGCTCAATAAGTCATAGTCAAGGGTTGGCGACCTATCTACAATCGCCCCCAATTTCCGTTCGGCACTGCTTGCAAGTCGCAGGATTGAAGGAAGCCCCAGCGCTCCTTTTTGCTGACTTCGTCAAGTTTCGCCCAACGGCGATACCGGGCGGACCCCCCTCCGCGTTTTCCCGCACCAAATGGACTTGGTCTGAAGTACAGGCCTGTTGCCTACGAAACCATAAGCACCGCTAACTCGCTTCACGCCTAGGTCCTGCAGTCAGACCCCGGGCAGGAGCGAGTACGGGCGTGAAATGCCTCACTTGGCAGGACGAAGTGTTGGCTACCAAAACACAAATTGCATTGAAGCAAGCTGATCTAGAGGTCGTGAGATGAGTAAAAAGCGTTACCCCAGACTGTTTGGCATATTGCCCTTTTTAGGCATGCTTTTACTCAGTGGGTGCAACTGGACCCTGCTCGACCCGAAGGGCCAGGTCGGCATTGAGCAAAAGAACCTGATCCTGATCGCTACCGGCCTGATGCTGCTGGTGGTGATTCCGGTCATTATCATGACCGTGGTTTTCGCCTGGAAGTACCGTGCTTCCAACAAGGCTGCCACCTACACCCCCGACTGGTCGCACTCGACCAAGATCGAAGCCGCGGTGTGGATCATCCCGATCCTGATCATCATCGCCCTGGGCTACTTCACCTACCACTCCACCCACAAGCTGGACCCGTACCGTCCGCTGGATTCCGATGTGAAGCCAGTGCAGATCGACGTGGTCGCGCTGGACTGGAAGTGGCTGTTCATCTACCCGGAGCAGGGCATTGCCACGGTCAACAAGATCGTCTTCCCGGCTAACACCCCGGTCAACTTCCGCGTCACTTCCGATGCCGTGATGAACTCGTTCTTCATCCCGGGCCTGGGCGGCCAGATCTACGCCATGGCCGGCATGACCACCAAGCTGCACCTGATCGCCAACGAAAACGGCGAGTTCGACGGTATCAGCGCCAACTACAGCGGTGCTGGCTTCACCGGCATGAAATTCAAGGCTACTGCCACCTCCCAGGAAGACTTCGACAAGTGGGTCGCCGAGGTCAAGCAGTCGCCGAAGAAGCTGGACAAGGCCGAATACGACGCCTTGGCCAAACCAAGCGAAAACAACCCAGTCGCGCTGTATAGCGAGGCTTCGCCTGACCAGTTCCAGCTGATCGTCGACAAGTACGAAGGCATGAACCGCGGTCGTCCGAGCCACGAAGAAGCAGGCAGCAAAGATCTGGCCACTACCAAGGGTGTGGAATCGAGTATGCAACCAGCTGCCGGTGCAGAGGAGTAAGAGATGTTCGGTAAACTAAGCCTGGAGGCGATACCCTATCACGAGCCGATAGTCATGGTGACGCTTGCCATGATCGCGCTCGGTGGTATCGCTGTCGTCGGTGCTATCACCTACTTCCGCAAGTGGACCTACTTGTGGACCGAGTGGTTGACGACTGTCGACCACAAGAAGATCGGGGTGATGTACATCATCGTCGCGATGGTCATGCTGCTGCGCGGCTTTGCCGACGCCATCATGATGCGTACCCAGCTGGCTGCCGCTACCGGTGGCTCCGAAGGCTACCTGCCGCCTGAACACTATGACCAGATCTTCACCGCTCACGGTGTGATCATGATCATCTTCATGGCGATGCCGTTCTTCACCGGCCTGATGAACCTGGCGGTTCCTCTGCAGATCGGTGCACGTGACGTTGCCTTCCCGTTCCTGAACTCCCTGAGCTTCTACCTGCTGCTGGCAGGCGTGCTGCTGGTCAACATCTCGCTGGGCGTTGGTGAATTCGCCAAGACCGGCTGGGTTGCCTATCCGCCGCTCGCGGGCATTCAGTACAGCCCTGGGGTGGGTGTCGACTACTACATCTGGGCGCTACAGCTCTCAGGCCTGGGTACGACGCTTACCGGCGTGAACTTCCTCGTCACCGTGATGAAGATGCGCGCCCCTGGCATGAAGCTGATGGACATGCCGATCTTCACCTGGACCTGCACCTGGGCCAACGTGCTGATCGTGGCTTCCTTCCCGATCCTGACCGCTGCACTCGCTCTGCTGACTGTTGACCGTTATCTGGACTTCCACATCTTCACCAACGAGCTTGGTGGGAACCCGATGATGTACGTCAACCTGTTCTGGGCGTGGGGTCACCCTGAGGTCTACATCCTGATCCTGCCGGCCTTCGGCGTGTTCTCGGAAGTTACCTCCACCTTCGCAGGCAAGCGTCTGTTCGGCCACCACTCGATGATCTACGCATCGGGCGCCATCGCCGTGCTGGGCTTCGCTGTATGGCTGCACCACTTCTTCACCATGGGTGCCGGCGCCAGCGTCAACACCTTCTTCGGCCTGGCGACGATGCTGATCTCCATTCCGACCGGTGTGAAGCTGTTCAACTGGCTGTTCACCATCTACCAGGGCCGTCTGCGCTTCACCGCGCCGATCATGTGGACCCTGGGCTTCATGATCACCTTCTCCATCGGTGGCATGACTGGTGTTCTGCTGGCTGTTCCAGGTGCTGACTTCGTGCTGCACAACAGCCTGTTCGTAATTGCTCACTTCCACAACGTGATCATCGGTGGTGCGGTATTCGGCTACATCGCCGGCTTCGCCTACTGGTTCCCGAAAGCCTTCGGTTTCACCCTGAACGAGAAGTGGGGCAAAGCTGCCTTCTGGTTCTGGATCTCGGGCTTCTACGTAGCATTCATGCCGCTGTACGCCCTGGGCTTCATGGGCATGACCCGTCGTCTGAACCACTCCGACAACCCACTGTGGGAACCCTACCTGTACGTAGCCGTTGTCGGCGCCGTGCTGATCCTGTTCGGTATCGCCTGCCAGCTGATCCAGCTGTACGTATCGGTTCGCGATCGCAACCAGAACCTGGACGTGACCGGCGACCCATGGGGCGGCCGTACCCTGGAATGGTCGACTTCGTCGCCACCTCCGTTCTACAACTTCGCCCACATGCCTGAGAAGGTTGGCCTGGATGCCTGGCACGAAGCCAAGGAAGCCGGTGTTGCCTACAAGCCTGCGGCCAAGTACGAAGCGATCCACATGCCGAGCAACACCTCCACCGGTTTGTTCATGGGCCTGTTCCTGACCGTCTTCGGCTTCGCCTTCATCTGGCACATCTGGTGGCTGGTTGGCGCGAGCCTGGTTGCAACCATCGCTGTCTTCGTTCGCCACGCTGCGCGTGACGACCAGGGCTACATGGTTCCGGCCGAAGAAGTGGCGCGCATCGAAGGCGAGCGCATGAAAGCGCTGGCCAAAGCAGGTGCTCTGCCTGCCGGCGCACGTGTCGAATCGTTTGAGCGGGTGTAATCAATGTCCAGTCAAGTAATGCACGGTGCTGCTCATGGTCACGACCATGGGCATGACGACCACCACCACGACTCGGGCCAGATGACCGTACTCGGTTTCTGGCTGTACCTGATGACCGACTGCATCCTGTTTGCGTCGCTCTTCGCCACCTACGCGGTGCTGTCCGGCAGTTTTGCCGGCGGCCCGTCGGGTCATGACATCTTCCAGCTCGATTTCGTAGCTGTTGAAACGCTGTTCCTGCTGCTGTCCTCGATCACCTTCGGCTTCGCCATGCTGAAGATGTTCGATGGCAAGAAAGCTGGCGTACTGGGCTGGTTGGCTGTGACCTTCCTGTTCGGTGCAGGCTTCATCGCGATGGAAATCTATGAGTTCCATCACCTGATCGGCGAAGGCTTCGGCCCGAACCGCAGTGGCTTCCTGTCGGGCTTCTTCGCCCTGGTAGGTACCCACGGCCTGCACGTGACCGCCGGCCTGATCTGGATGGCAGTCATGATGTACCAGATCAACAAGCACGGCATCACGCCGACCGCCAAGACCCGCATGAGCTGCCTGAGCCTGTTCTGGCACTTCCTGGACGTGGTCTGGATCTGCGTATTCACCGTCGTCTACCTGCTGGGAGTTCTGTAATGGCTAACGCACACGACACTCATCACGAAGGTAACCACGGCAGCGTCAAGTCGTACATGATCGGCTTCATCCTGTCGATCATCCTGACTGCGATCCCGTTCGGCCTGGCCATGTCGCCAAGCCTGCCGAAGAACCTGACCGTTCTGATCATTGTTGCCATGGCCGTGATCCAGGTAGTCGTACACCTCGTGTACTTCCTGCACATGGACCGCTCGAAAGAGCAACGTAGCAACGTGTCGACGTTCCTGTTCACCGCTCTGGTGATCGCTCTGCTTGTCGGCCTGTCGCTGTGGATCATGTTCAGCATCCACTTCGAAATGTTGGCCAAGTGAGGTAAGACTGCATGTCCGTTAAGCACTTTATCCAAATCACCAAACCGGGGATCATTTTCGGTAACGTGCTTTCCGTGGCAGGCGGTTTCTTCCTTGCCTCGAAGGGCCATGTGGATTTCGCCCTGTTCCTGGCGGTGGTGATCGGTACTTCGCTGGTGGTTGCGTCCGGATGCGTGTTCAACAACTGCATCGACCGTGACATCGACCACAAGATGGAGCGCACCAAGAACCGCGTCATGGTCCAGGGCGGCATGTCGCTGCCCCTCGCGCTGATCTACGCCACCCTGCTCGGGGTGGCGGGTTTCAGCCTGCTGTATGTCCAGGCCAACCCGCTGTCGGCGTTCTGCGCAGCTGTAGGCTTCATCGTCTACGTCGGTTTCTACAGCCTGTGGCTGAAGCGTAAATCGGTGCACGGCACCTTGGTCGGCAGCCTGTCTGGTGCCATGCCTCCGGTGATCGGCTATTGCGCCGTGAGCAACAGCTTCGACCTGGCTGCGGTCACCTTGCTGGTGATGTTCAGCCTGTGGCAGATGCCGCACAGCTTCGCCATCGCGATCTTCCGCTTCAAGGATTACAGCGCTGCCAACATTCCGGTCCTGCCGGTGGCTCGCGGCATCCTCGCGGCGAAGAAGCAGATCGTGCTGTACGTGCTGGCCTTCGTGCTCGCAACCCTGATGCTTACCCTCGGCGGTTACGCCGGCCTCGGCTACCTGGCCGTGGCAGCAGCCATGGGCCTGTACTGGCTGTACATGGCCTGGGGTGGCTACAAGGCCGAGGACGACAGCAAGTGGGCCCGCAAGGTGTTCGGCTTCTCCATCCTCACCGTCACTGCCCTGAGCGTGATGATGGGTGTGGACAGCCAGACCGCTGCGGACGTGCTGATGACTTATGCACGCTGATACTGCTGCCTGTTACACGAAAGCCCCGGCCATTGTGCCGGGGTTTTTTTATGGGTTTTTTCCTGTGCTGGCCCTTTCGCGGATGAACCCGCTCCCACAGGTTCGTGCACAGGATTTGAGCTTGGTGCGTCCCCTGTGGGAGCGGGTTTACCCGCGAAGAGGTCGGACCTGAAATATAAATTTGAAATTTTCAAAAAATACATCTGAAAAATTCTAACAAAACAGGAAATTGTCCTTTACAGTCATACTGTTTCGGCACTATCTTCTGATCCAGGCCGCCACATCGGCCAACGTCGCTCGGACGGTTCCGGGCGCTTACGTACTCAGAGGAAGCCATGGCCAACCCAGGTTCGCCGCGCCGCTTTGCGCGCATCGATCGTCTCCCCCCTTACGTCTTCAACATCACTGCCGAGCTCAAGATGGCTGCCCGCCGCCGTGGCGAGGACATCATCGACCTGAGCATGGGCAACCCCGATGGCGCCACCCCGCCGCACATCGTCGAGAAACTGGTGCAGGTCGCCCAGCGTGAAGACACCCACGGCTATTCCACCTCTCGCGGTATCCCACGCCTGCGTCGGGCCATATCCAACTGGTACAAGGAACGCTACGAGGTCGACATCGACCCGGAAAGCGAAGCCATCGTCACCATCGGCTCGAAGGAAGGCCTGGCGCACCTGATGCTGGCCACCCTTGACCAGGGCGACACGGTGCTGGTGCCCAACCCCAGCTACCCGATCCATATCTACGGGGCAGTGATCGCCGGTGCCCAGGTGCGATCGGTGCCGCTGGTGCCGGGTGTGGACTTCTTCAACGAACTCGAGCGGGCCATCCGCGAGTCGATTCCCAAGCCGAAGATGATGATCCTCGGCTTCCCGTCCAACCCCACCGCCCAGTGCGTGGAGCTGGACTTCTTCGAGCGCGTGGTGGCTTTGGCCAAGCAGTACAACGTGCTGGTGGTACATGACCTGGCCTATGCCGACATCGTCTACGACGGCTGGAAAGCCCCGTCGATCATGCAGGTGCCGGGGGCCAAGGACATCGCGGTGGAGTTCTTCACCCTGTCCAAGAGCTACAACATGGCCGGCTGGCGGATCGGCTTCATGGTCGGCAACCCCGAGCTGGTCAGCGCCCTGGCGCGGATCAAGAGCTACCACGACTACGGCACCTTCACCCCGCTGCAGGTGGCTGCCATTGCCGCACTGGAAGGCGATCAGCAGTGCGTGCGCGACATTGCCGAGCAATACCGCCAGCGCCGCAACCTGCTGGTGAAAGGGCTGCACGAGCTGGGCTGGATGGTCGAGAACCCCAAGGCCTCGATGTACGTATGGGCGAAGATCCCGCCGGAGTATGCGCACCTGGGCTCGCTGGAGTTTTCCAAGAAGCTGCTGGCCGAGGCCAAGGTATGCGTGTCGCCGGGGATCGGCTTTGGTGATTATGGTGATGACCATGTTCGCTTTGCCCTGATCGAGAACCAGGACCGTATTCGCCAGGCGATTCGCGGGATCCGGCAGATGTTCCGGGCTGATGGTTTGACCCGCAAGTAAGTTATTGGGGCCGCTTTGCGGCCCATCGCGACACAAGGCCGCTCCCACAGGTACAGCGCAGCATTTGAAAATTGCGGCGTAGCTGTGGGAGCGGCCTTGTGTCGCGAAAGGGCTGCAAAGCAGCCCCGACTGATACTAAGGCGAGTTTTCCACCTGCATCCCACTGATTTATCTACCTACCTTCAGCACTCATTTCTCACCACAGAGACCCACAAATGAGTGTCTTCACTGCCTATTTCTGCGGCACCGGTTCCCACCGCTTCGACGACGCCAACCCCAACTTCTGGAATGGCGAGCTGGTCTCGACCCTGGCCAGCAATGACCAGGGCCGCGAATTCGCCCACTGGATCGCCGTTGACGGCCCCGGCAGCGGCAACCTCCAGGACGACAACCTGTTCGTCGAGCCCGGCGGCTACTTCAACTGGACTGGCCAGTTGTTCGGCCGCGGCTGGGAAGAGAACGTCAACCATGTGCTGCAGGTGATCAAGGGTGAAAGCAGCTGGCAGCGCACCAAGCTGAGCGAAGAGGAGTACCAGCGCCTGAAGGACGCCGGCGTACCCATTCCGGATGTGTCTTCCACTGCCTCCTGGTTCTGGCGGACCTACGACTATGGTGAGCGCCATCCAACACCGCAGGAGTTGCAGGAGCGCATCATCAGCATGTTCCGCACGCCGCGCTTGCCGACCCAGGTGAACCTGGTGGGCTGGAGCAGGGGCGGGATCAGCTGCCACATGCTGGCTAACGCCATGGCGCAGGACCCTGTATTGCGGGACATACCCGTCAATATCTTCGCCATCGACCCGGTGCCGGGCATCGGCAACCTGCAAAGCCGGCGGGTAACCCTGGCGGGCAATGTTCGCGAGTACGTGGGTTTCTATTCGCGGGACGAGCGATCGAAAGGCTTTGCCTGTGTGATCCCCTCGGTCGAACCGGATACGCGGATCTGCATCTACCCCATGCCAGGCCGCCATGCCACCCTGGTGGGCAATGCCTCGGTCGACGGTGCGGGTGGCGGTGAGGTACTGGTGGAGCCAGGGTTGATCGTTCGCCATTTTGCCGAGGTCTGCCTGACCCGCTGGGGTGTGGGGCTGGACAAGCGCCTGTGCCTGAGCGACAACCAGTTGATGCAATACCACAGGGTCATGGCTGCTGCCGAAGAGCAGTACAAGGCCATGCGCAGCGAGTCGTATACCGTACTGACCGAGGGCGAAAAGGACGACCGGCTGGTGCATTGCGGCGAGGCTCGCACACACTTCAGCAAGGTGTGTGGTGATGGCTATGACCCGACCGAAGGCCTTGGCTTGCAGCGCTGGGATGTCACTTCCTACAAGGCATTACGCTAACTTGAACGGGCGGCCGGCGAAGGCGCTGGTCGTCCATGCTCAATTGCCGGATCAGCGGCAAATATTTTTGCATTCCCCCTCTATCCAGGCGCCCCGGCTTGGATTGAAAATGGCGCTGCGGGCCAGCCCCGATAACAACAACCTTCCCTCCGTGCCATCATGTCCGAATACAACCCTTGCCTTGACTGCGGCGCCTGCTGCGGGTACTTCCGTGTGTCCTTTTTCTGGGGCGAATGCCAGTCTGCCGGGGGCCTTGTGCCGGACGACCTGGTGGTACAGATCAACCCCACCCGTGTTGCCATGATCGGCACCGATGCCAAACCCTGCCGTTGCGTCAGCCTGCAGGGCGAGATCGGCCAGGAGGTGGCTTGCACCATCTACGCCAACCGTTCCAGCCCCTGCCGCGAGTTCGAGGCGTCGTGGGTGGGTGGGGTGCATAACCCCAGCTGCGACGATGCGCGGGCGGCGTATGGCCTGCCACCGCTGACCCCGCCGGGGGCCAATGAGCCGCATTGGCCGGATGATGGGGCTGAGGTGGCCTGATTCTTCCAAGGTTGCCTGTGCCGGCCTCTTCGCGGGCACGCCCGCTCCCACAGGACTGCACAGGATTCAGATACTGTGCGGTCCCTGTGGGAGCGGGCGTGCCCGCGAAGAGGCCATCAGCTGTAAGAAGAATCTGAACCTGAAACCAAATGCTTCAGGTGGCCGGGCATTGGGAATTATCCTACGAGCTCAGTCGGATGCCGTCTGATAGGCAGGGAAATACCACAGCGTTAACTTCGCCGTTCGCCCAGAAGGCGAGCGAGTGTGAGAACTCGTCGTTGGTAGTCCCTTGTCAGCTTATGGCAGCTGTGCGCGTGCAGGCTTCGGCCTGACCGTGGTGACTCCAACACGGGCTTCTCACCTCGCGTACGGCTGCCGCCCAAATCTGTGAGAAGGATCGAGGTGGTTGCCTCCAGCACACATTTGGAGTTCATCATGATCAATCACCTCAAATCCCACACCACCGCCGGCGTGGAGAAATTTCTCGAGCTGTACCGGGTAGAACCGGGCGTACCGCTTGACCTGGCATTCGATGAATTGTCGGTCCTGATCGGCTGCATCAAGCATCTGAACGAAGAGGCCGAGATGGAGGGCGACAAGATCGCCGGCAGCGCTGCGCGGATTCTCAGTGCCATGGCCAAGGCGCTGATCAATGATATGGAAGTGGGGTTGAGTCGTGGAGATTGAGCAATGGCCTGGTGTGCATGTCGGGCGGGCCAGTAGCGGCTGACAGGTGCATGCCGGAAGGATTGCGGTGGTTTTGAAATCGAGCGCCGCCCGCGCGGCGCATCGCGAGCGAAGCTCGCTCCTACATCTGTTTCGGGCCAGTTATGCCTGTGAAGGGCGCGCGCGGGCCCTTGGCGCATGACGCAATATTGCCTTGGAAAAACAAGGCGGTCGCGCGCATTGGCACAGGTTGTATTGGCCCGAAACAAATGTAGGAGCGAGCTTCGCTCGCGATGCGCCGCGCGGGCGGCGCTCGATTTGCGCACCGTCGCAGAACTCAAGCCAAGCCCTTGGGTGGCCAACTTACACCCTGTAACCCTAAACCTCTTCACGCTCTCCAGCCCATCGCTATCCTGCCCGGAACATGTCTGCTCAAGGATGACCACATGCCTAACCCTCATGGCTGTTTACTCCGCCGCGGAAGGTGTTCAGAGCCTGGCCGGCTCTACATGCTGACCTCAGTCACCTACCGCCGTCGCCCATTGTTCCTTAACCTGAAATTTGCACGGTTGGTGATTCAAAACCTTCGCAGAGCAGATCAGGAGCATCATTGCCGGTCGTTGGCCTGGGTCGTGATGCCTGACCATGTGCATTGGCTGGTTGAGTTGAAAGACGTAACGCTGGGGACGTTGATGCAACGTTTCAAATCCCGATCCGGTCATGCTTTGCGCAAAGCTGGAGCAAGGGTGGTACCGATCTGGCAGGCGGGTTATCACGACCGGGCTTTGCGTCATGATGACGATGTGGTCAAGGTTGCCAGATATATTATTGCCAATCCGTTAAGGGCTGGCTTGGTCACCAGGGTAGGCGATTATCCGCATTGGGATGCGGTCTGGTTGTGAGTGAATGACCGTGCGGGCGCATGCCGACAGTTTTGCGGTGGTTTTGAAATCGAGCGCCGCCCGCGCGGCGCATCGCGAGCGAAGCTCGCTCCTACATTTGTTTCGGGCCAGTGCAGCCAGTGCCAGCGTGCGCGACCGCCCTGTTTATACGACACGATTTCGCGCCTTGCGCCAAGGGGCGCGCGCGCCTTACCAGGAATAATTGGCCCGAAACAGATGTAGGAGCGAGCTTCGCTCGCGATGCGCCGCGCGGGCGGCGCTCGATCTTCGCATCACCACAAAACTCAAGACAAACACCCCTCAAACACACACCGACCCCAAGACCTGCCCCACCCCACCCCACATGAAGTTAAACTGTCATCTCCCCAGCAATGGACAGGAGATCCGGCGTGACCCCACCCCGCAGTTTCCCCAGTGACCTCTGCCTCGACAGCCCGCGTCTGCAATTGCGCCCCATGCGCCATGCCGATGCCGCGCAATGGCTGGCGATCATGGCCGACCCCGAGGTCATGCGCTATTGGCATCATGCCCCCTGGCAAGACCTGGCCGAAGCCGAAAGCGCCCTGGCCGCCGACCGCGAAGCCTATGCCAATGGCGACCAGCTCAAGCTTGGCATGTATCGCCGTGACAACGGCGAACTGATCGGCATGGTCCAGTTGTTCAACATCGACGATGTATCCCGCCGTGGTGAAATCGGCTACTGCCTGGCCAGCGCGGTGCAGGGCAGGGGCTACATGGACGAAGCACTGACCTGCTTCATCGACTACCTCGCCCACACCTTGCACATGCGCCGTCTGGAAGGCGAGATCGACCCGCGTAACCAAGGGTCGGCGCGTACCCTGGAGCGCCAGGGTTTTGTGCTGGAAGGTACCTTGCGTGCGCGTTGGTGCGTTGCCGGCGAGTTGTCCGATTCGGGTATTTATGGCCTTCTGCTTGAGCCCCCGGTTGCCTAGGAAATAAATCTTTTGCCAGTTTTCTACCTGAGCGTCAGCCTGCTGCTTTACCTGCTCGCATTGTTCTTCGATGGCGCGCTGATGAGCGGCGACCGCCACATGCCGGCCCTGCAAATGCTGTTGTACGGTCCCTGGGGCGTGCCCTTCGGCTTGTACCAATGGTTTGCCAACCCGCTACTGGCCTTGGCGATCCTTGCCCATCGACGCTTTCGCCGGCTGGCATTGCTGCTCGGGCTGGTGGCTGCGTACCTGGCGGCCAGCAGTTTCGGCATTGACCGCTTGCCGGACAACCAGAGCTATGAGTTTCATGACCTGACCGGTTTTGGTGTCGGTTTCTACCTGTGGCTGGCGGCGATGGTGGTGTTTTGCGTGGGGCAGGCCTGGCATTGCTGGAGGGCACGCAGTGCCGACGACATGCCGGGCTGGAGCTGGCTGGATGTGCTGTTGATCGCGGCGCTTGGCATGGCGCTGTATGCGGCGACGCAGATGCCGTCGCTGCGCTTCGAGCCGGGCAAGGTGCTGATGCCGCCGGAACAGCCGCAGACGCTTTGAAATCCACAAGGAGGGGTTGCATGAGCAAGCATTACCTGACGGGCCTGGCATTGGCCTGTGTGCTGCCGTTGGCCATGGCGGAGGACTACACGCCGGGATACGGGCAGTGCATGGACAAGGCATCCACTACCGTGGCCATGAGCGAATGCATTCAGGCCGAGACGCAGTTGCAGGACCAGCGCCTGAACCGGGTGTACAAGCAATTGATGGGCAAGCTGGATGCCGGGCAGCAGAAGAGCCTGCGGGATGTGCAGCGCAAGTGGCTTGCCTATCGCGATGGCAATTGTCAGTTCCATGTACAAGCCAGTGGCGGGACCATGGCGCAGCTGGAAGGTGGGGCCTGTGTGATGGACATGACCCGCGACCGGGCGGCGGAGCTGGAGCGGGTGCTTAGTCCGGGGCAGTAGGGCTGTCTATACGGGCCTCTTCGCGGGTAAACCCGCTCCCACAGGTATTTCGCAAGCTTTGAGATCACGCTGTACCTGTGGGAGCGGGTTTACCCGCGAACACCGGCAACGCCGGTGCCATCCACCGCACGTTTCTACTTGCGCGGCTCGCGTAGCGCCCGGGCCTTGAGGTACTCGCGCACTTCCACGGCATCCCCGGCAAACTCGATACGTTCAGCCTTGGCCGCGCGCTGGTAGGCATACATCGGGTCGTAATACTCGCTCAGCAAGCCTTCGATGAAGACCCGGTGCAACTCCACCGAACCGCTGCGCTGCTGTTCTTCCAGCGCCTGGCGCAAGATTTCCGATAGCCGCTGATAGCGCTCGCCGCCGAGGCGCTTGTGGATCCTGCCCATGCTCTGCAGCAGCCCCTCGGCAAACAGTCGGCGGCCCTCTTCTTCACCATGCAGGCTGACGAACTCGGCGCTCAGGTTGATCACGTAATCGCGCAGGATACGCTCCACGCGGTTGGCCAAACTGTCTTCCAGCCACACCAGCGGGTATTGCTGCATGCCTTGGTACAGCTCCAGCGGTACGGTGCAGCTGCCCACGATACGGCCTTCGTCTTCCAGTACGAACCGCTCGATACCCCGGGCGCGTTTCTTCAATATGTCTATGGCCAGCCGGTTCTCGAAGTCGATCTGCGCCGGCTGCGCTGTGGCGCGCTTGCCAAAGCTGGAACCCCGATGGTTGGCGTAGCCCTCCAGGTCCAGCTCATTGTCCAGCTGGTGCAGCACATCGGTCTTGCCGGTGCCGGTCAGGCCGCCCACCAGCACGAAATCACATTGCGAGACCGCCTGTTGGGTCGTCTCCAGCAGAAAATGGCGCATGGCCTTGTAGCCGCCTTCGACGAGCGGGTAGTCAATGCCCGCCTCATCGCGCAGCAATGCCTGCACAAGATGCGAGCGCAGACCGCCACGGAAGCAGTACAGGTAGCCTTCAGGATGCGCCTTGGCGAACGCGACCCAAGCCTCCAGCCGAGCCTGCTTGGTCGCACCGCTGACCAACTGATGGCCCAAAGTGATGGCTGCAGCCTGGCCTTTCTGCTTATAGCAGGTGCCGACCTTTTGCCGCTCCTGGTCGTTCATCAGCGGCAGGTTGACGGCACCGGGAAAGGCGCCCTTGGCAAATTCGACAGGCGCGCGCATGTCCATCATCGGCACGTCGTCGAGGAACAGCTGGCGGAAATCGGTGCAGTCGGGGCGCATCAGATCACCTCGACCGCGTGGCTCTGTCGCTCGACCAGCTTGCCTATCGGCGCCAGTTGCAGGCCCAGTTCGGCGGCCACCGCCAGGAACTCGGCTTCACCTTCCGGGGTAACGGCCACCAGCAGGCCGCCGCTGGTCTGCGGGTCGCACAGCAGGTGCTTCTGGTCGTCGCTCAGGGCACCGATCTTGTGCCCGTAGCTGTCGAAGTTGCGCAGGGTGCCGCCGGGGATGCAGCCCTCGGCCAGATAGTGGTCGACGCTGGGCAGGCGCGGTACGGCGGCGTAGTCCAGGTGCGCGGTAAGGCCGCTGCCTTCGGCCAGTTCCACCAGGTGGCCGAGCAGGCCGAAACCGGTGACGTCGGTCATGGCCTTGACCCCGTCCAGCTTGCCGAAGCGGCTGCCGGGGGTGTTGAGGGTGCACATCCAGTCGCGGGCCAGGCCCTGGTCCTGCGCGCGCAGCTTGGCCTTTTTTTCGGCGGTGGTCAGGATGCCGATGCCCAGCGGCTTGGTCAGGTACAGGCGGCAGCCTGCGCTGGCGGTGTCGTTGCGTTTGAGGTGGCGTTTGCTGACCACGCCGGTGACGGCCAGGCCGAAGATCGGCTCGGGGGCGTCGATGGAGTGGCCGCCGGCCAGCGGGATGCCGGCTTCGGCGCACACCGCACGGCCACCGCGGATCACTTCGCGGGCCACTTCCGGCGGCAGCACGTTGACCGGCCAGCCGAGGATGGCAATAGCCATCAGCGGGTCGCCGCCCATGGCGTAGATGTCGCTGATGGCGTTGGTGGCGGCGATGCGGCCGAAGTCGTACGGGTCATCGACGATCGGCATGAAGAAGTCGGTGGTCGAGACCACGCCGCGCTCGTCGTCCAGCGCGTACACGGCAGCGTCGTCGCGCGAGGCATTGCCCACCCACAGTTTCGGGTCCAGGGCCTGGGCGCCACTTTCGGCGAGGATCACATCCAGCACCTTGGGGGAGATCTTGCAGCCACAGCCGGCACCATGGCTGTACTGGGTCAGGCGAATCGGCTCGCTCATGCGTACCTCGGCAGGTCAATTTATTGCGCGATTGTAGCAAAGCTGGCCTTTGAGCCAGCGCCTCTTATAATTCCTGAATTCCCGTTGTCGGCGCATAGGCCGGCCCTTCCCCGCTATTGAACCGGAGAACTCCCATGCTCAAACGCCCTCTGGCGCTCGCCGCCGGCCTCGTGCTGTCCTGCTGTGCCGTTGTCGCCCAGGCTGCTGACACCCTGCGGGTCAGCGCCATCCCTGACGAAGCACCGACCGAATTGCAGCGCAAGTTCAAGCCGCTGGGCGAGTACCTGGCCAAGCAGTTGGGCATGGAGGTGAAGTTCGTACCGGTTGCCGACTACCCGGCAGTGGTCGAGTCGCTGGCCTCCGATCGCCTCGACCTGGCCTGGCTGGGCGGCTTCACCTTCGTCCAGGTGCACCTGAAGGACCCGACCGCAACGCCGCTGGTGCAGCGTGAGCAGGATGCGCAGTTCACCTCCAAGTTCATCACCGCCAACCCCGATGTGAAGAGCCTGGCCGACCTCAAGGGCAAGTCGTTCGCCTTCGGTTCCATCTCGTCCACCTCGGGCAGCCTGATGCCGCGTTACTTCATGCTCAAGCAGGACAACATCAAGCCTGAAGACTACTTCGGCCGTGTTGCCTACTCCGGCGCCCACGACGCCACCGTGGCCTGGGTGCAGGCCGGCAAGGTCGATGGCGGCGTGCTCAACGCCAGCGTCTGGCAGAAGCTGGTGGATGCCGGCAAGGTCGATACCACCAAGGTGAAGGTGTTCGCTACCACCCCGACCTACTTCGACTACAACTGGACCGTGCGCGGCAACATGGACCCGGCGCTGAAAGCGAAGATCAAGAAAGCCTTCCTCGACCTCGACCCGGCCAACCCGGAGCACAAGGCGATCCTCGACCTGCAGGCCGCCAGCCGCTTCATCGAGACCAAGCCTGAGAACTACGTGGGCACCGAGCAGGCTGCACGCGAGGCCGGCCTGCTCAAGTGACATCTCCAGTGGCTTCCAACGTGGCTATTCATCTGCACGGGGCCGGGCTGCGCCATGGCCAGGTGCGTGCGCTTGACGCAGTGAGCCTGCGCATCGGTGAAGGCGAGCGCGTCGCCATCATCGGGCCTTCGGGGGCGGGCAAGTCCAGCTTGCTGCACCTGATGGCGACCGCCATCCAGCCCAGCAGCGGGCGCCTGGAGCTGCTCGGCGAGCAGCCTTGGGCATTGTCTGCCAGGGCCCGCCAGCGCCTGCGTGCGCGGGTCGGCCTGGTGCACCAGGCGCCGCCTTTGCCGCCGCGCCAGCGGGTGGTGACGGCGGTGCTGGCCGGCCGCCTGGGGCAGTGGGGCATGCTGCGAGGCTTGCTCAACCTGCTGTACCCCAGCGATGTGCCGGGGGCGCGCCAGGTACTGGCCGAGCTGGGCCTGGCCGACAAACTGTTCGTGCAGTGCGGGCAATTGTCCGGTGGCCAGTTGCAGCGGGTGGGTATTGCCCGGGCGCTTTACCAGCGGCCGCAGGTGCTGTTGACCGACGAGCCGGTGTCGGCCATGGACCCGGTGCTGGCCGACCATAGCCTGGCCTTGCTCAACCGCCACGCCCAGGCCAATGGCGTGACCCTGGTGGCGAGCCTGCATGCCGTGGACCTGGCGCTGGCGCACTTCCCGCGGGTAATTGGTATCCGCGAAGGGCAAGTGGTGTTCGACTGCCCGGCGCAAGCGGTGACCGAACAGTTGCTGGATGCGCTGTACGCCAACGAACAACTGGCTTCACCGCCAAGCCAGGGGCCGACCCTGACCGTGCAGATTCCGCGATGCTGAAGCTTGATGCCCGCGACCCGGCGCTGCTGCCGCGGTTGCTGCTGACCCTGCTGGCGGTGGCAGTGCTGTGGCCTGGCGTCCGGTTGAGCGAACTGAACCCCGGGGTACTGCTGCAGGCGCAGAACCGCCAGCAGATCGCCAGTTTCACCAGTGCCTTCTGGCCGCCAGCACACGATGCCGACTTCCTTTCGCTGCTGTATGACGCCACCTTGCAGACCCTGGCCGTGGCCACGGCCGGCATGGCGTTGGCGTTGCTGCTGGCGGTTCCTGCCGGCCTGCTGGCCAGCCGTGCCCTGTCGTTGCGCGCCGCCTCCCATGGTGGTCGCGCAGGGGTGTGGTCGCGCCTGCTGCGCCTGCCGGTGCGCTGGTTGCTGATTTTCCTGCGCAGTGTGCCGGAAATCGTCTGGGCGTTGCTGTTCGTGCGGGCCGTGGGGCTGGGGCCGACGGCGGGCGTGCTGGCCATCGCCATCACCTACAGCGGCATGCTCGGCAAGGTCTATGCCGAGATCTTCGAGTCGGTCGACCAGCGCCCGGCCCATGCCTTGCTGCAGGCGGGTAGTGGCCGCCTGGCTGCGTTTCTCTACGGCATCCTGCCCAGTGCAGTGTCCGAGGTGGTGTCCTACACCGTGTACCGCTGGGAGTGCGCAGTACGCGCCTCGGTGGTGATGGGCTTTGTCGGTGCTGGCGGGCTGGGGCAGCAGATCGACCTGTCGATGCGCATGTTCGCGGGTGCGGAAGTGGCGAGCATGCTGCTGACGTTCCTGGTCCTGGTGATGCTGGCCGACCTGCTCAGTCGCTTCCTGCGCTGGAGGCTGGCATGAACCGGGTGATCAACTTGCTGGTGCTAGGCGCCATCGTTGCTGCTGTGATGGCCTCGTTCGCCTACCTGGAGCTGGACTTGCAGGCGCTGGTCGGCAACGGCGGGCCGGGGCAGATGGGGGAATATGCCGGGCGCTTCCTGCACCCGGACCTGTCTGCCGGGCACCTGCGCGCGGTTGCGCACGGGGCGCTGGAAACCCTGGCCATGTCAGGCCTGGGCACCCTGTTGGCCATGGTGCTGGGCATGCTGTTGGCGCTGCCGGCTGCTGGCCGGTTCGGTTGGCCGTTGCAGGCCTGCGCACGGCTGCTGCTGAATGCCCTGCGGGCCATCCCGGAACTGGTGTGGGCCGCGCTGACGGTGCTGGCAGCCGGGCTTGGGCCGAATGCCGGTACCCTGGCCTTGGCGCTGCATACCGCTGGCGTGCTGGGGCGGTTGTTTGCCGAAGCGCTGGAGAACGCACCGCCGGAGCCGGCGGCGGCCATCCGCTTGCAGGGCGGCAGCCAGGTAGCGGCATTCTGCTTTGGCACCTTGCCCAATCTGTGGCCGCAGCTGTTGGCTTACAGCCTGTATCGCTGGGAGAACAACATCCGCATGGCCAGCGTGCTGGGGTTTGTCGGGGCTGGCGGGTTGGGGCAGATGCTGTACACCACCTTGAGCCTGTTCCAGGAGGCCCAGGCCAGCACGGTGATCATGGGGATGCTGGTGCTGGTGTTGTTGGTGGATGCATTGAGTGATGTGTTGCGCCAGCGCTATGTGCGGGCCTGATCGATAGCCGGGGCCGCAACGCGGCCCCAAAATCGATCAGGCACCACCAACTTCGGCACACTGCGCCTCCCGCTGCATCGACTCCAGGTTCCGCTCGATCGTCTCGCAAATGCTGTCCATCTGGATCTGGTGCTCACTGAACCTGAACGGGCTCTGCAAATCCGTCCCGATCCGCTCGATGGCCAGCAGCATGAAGCCCACCACTGTCGAAGCCAGCGGTGTGAACCAGCCCAGCGACTCCACCAGCCCCACCGGCACGATCAGGCAGAACAGGGTGATGAACAGCCGCGGAAAGTACACATAAGGGTAGGGCAGCGGCGTATTGGCGATCCGCTCCATGCCACCCTGGGCATTGGACAGGTCTACCAGCGTCGATTCCAGCCTTGCCAGGCGAATGCTGTCCAGCCGCCCGGCCTGGTACTCCCGCGCCAGCAACGCCGCCGAACCACTCAGAATGTCGTTGGCGAAGTTGTTCGAGCGGTTGCGCCGCTCGAATTCCGCCGGCGGAATGAACGCCATCAGTTCATCCGGGCAGCGCTCACCCTTCAAGTGCGCCGCCAGGCAGTTCACATAGGCGATATGCCGGCGCAACAGGGTAGCCTTGACCGGGTTGAGGCTATCATCCGGGTCATCGATCAGGGTCAGTGCCTGCCGCGCGAAGCTGCGCGAACTGTTGACCAGCGCCCCCCACAAGGTGCGCGCCTCCCACCAGCGGTTGTAGGCGCTGCTGTTGCGAAAGCTCACCAGCACCACCAGCGCCGAGCCCAGCAAGGTCAACGGGATCAGCGGCAGGGTGAACTTGCTGTTGAAGAACAGCATGAAATCGATGGTGACCAGCACATCCCAGATCAGCAGCCAGAACAGCGACCAGCCGATGTAGCCGATGGTTTTCACGGCCAGGCGGTACTTGCGGACAATGATGCCTTTCACGCGGGCTACCTCGAAAATTGGCAGATGCAGGATCCGACGTCGAGGCAGGGCGAAGGTTCGGTGTGTGATTGTTGCAAGGGATTTTGGATCTTCTCGCCCAGCCCCATGCAGTGCCTCGCTGACTCAGCCGGGTTGGATCAACACCTGTTTCATCTGCACCAATGCCACCCGCGAGCCATCCCACGCTTGCCGTTCCTCGATGCCGAACGGCACGAAGCCCAGCTGTGGATAAAGCAGCAGGCCCGCTGTGTTGTGGTTGAAGCACGACACCCATACCTCCCGCGCTGCGAACTGTTGGCGGGCCAGTTCGATCATGGCAGTGACCAGGTAGCGCGCTACGCCCTGGCCGCGTGCGGCCTGGGCCACGACCACGTTGCCCAGGGCGCACACGCCGCCGTGTTCGGCCTTGTAGAAGTTGGCGAATGCCAGCACCGTGCCGTTGCCTTCCACCACCGTGGAGCCGCTGCGCTGGGCGATGGCATCGTTCAGCTGGGCGGGGGAGAGCGGGTAGCTGGCTTTGGGGAACATGTAGAACAGTTCGGCCGGGCTTTGCGGGAAGCTGCAGATTCCAGGGATATCGTCGGGCCGTACGGGGCGGTGGGTCAGGTGCATGGCAAGTCCTTGTGTGCTGCTGGTCGGGCCACTTCGCGGGCAAGCCCGCTCCCCACAAGGGGCGGGGCAGTATCGGTGTGGGCGGGCGTGCCCGCGAAGTCATATTCTGCCCCGCCACGGGTCAATGCTCACTATTTATGAAACCACTTCCCCCTTGGTCGGGGTCGCGTTTCGCATCAGCTCTTTGCGCAATTTACCGGGGGACATGCCGAACAGGTTCTGGAAATGCCGAATGAAATGGGGAGCATCGGCAAAACCGCATTCGAAAGCGATTTCTCCGATATGTCGATCCGAGCTGATGAGCAGCCAGCGGCCAAACCTGAGTCGAACCTGGCGATAGAACTGGGCCGGGGTGCTACTGGTTTCGGCGACAAACAGCCGCTCCAGTTGCCGTTTACTGGTACCGACAAGGTTCGCGATCGCATCGATATCCAAAGGCTCGGTCATGTGCTTTTCCATCAGCATCACGGCTTCATGCAGGCGCCTGTTCGAAGAGCTGGCGTAGCCAAGTGCCTTGCGCCGATCGACGAAACTGCCAGAGCTGCTTTTCGCGACGGTCATCTGGTGCACGACCTTGCCGGCGCGATCCGGGCCGCAATGCATCCCGATAAGATGGATGGCCAACTCAATCACCGAGATGCCACCTGCGCAGGTGATCCGATCCTTGTCGATCAGGAAGTCACTGTTGCTGACAAAGCGCAATCGCGGGAACAGGCGTTTCCAGTCATCGCAATGGTAGGCATGCACGCAGGCAGTACGCCCCTCCATCAGGCCATGTCGCGCGAGCACGAAGCTGCCTGTGCATAGGCCGATCAATGGAACGTCAGCGGCGGCTGCCTGATGCAGGAATGCCGGATAAGTCTTCGGCGCTGCCTCCAGGTAATCCAGTAGCCCACCAATCACCACGATGTAATCAAATTGATGAGGGTCGGTGAGTTCACTGTCGATGGGTACATCAAGCCCGCAACTGGAAATGACTCTTTGCCCGGGGGTACCGAGGACTTTCCATTGGCATCGTATCGGGCGGCTCTGATCGCCCGTATCGGCAGCATGTCGCAACGCATCGGTCAGCCCCGAGAGTGACAGCAAGGGGAAGCGCGGCCATAGCACGATACCTATGGACAACTCGGTGGCGCCGCGTCGGCTTGGCGGATGTCGTGCCTGACCCTGGTCAAGCGCTTCCACGAGGCTTGCGCTGGAGGCGTTGGGCAGTGCATCTCCGAAATGTCGCAAATATTCAATCATTCCTGCAAACCATCCAACAAGTTATGCCGCTGATCACCATACGATGAGCGCCTGCCCAACACCATGCTGTTCATAGAAAAACAATCAGGGAGCACGTGATGAAGAAGCCCAACGTTCAACGGTTTGCCGGTATCTATGCGGGTTTGCTGGTATCCATGCTGGCTTCGCTACCGGCATTCGCACTGGAAACGGTAGAGCCGGGAAGCCTGACCGTCGCGTTCACCGGGGACATGCCGGGGACCGGTTATCAGGACAGCCGGATGGTCGGCTACGATGGTGAAATCCTTCAACAAATCGCTGAGAAGCTGGGTTTGAAGGTCAAGCCGGCCTTGATGGACTGGGCCAGCACCATTGCCTCGGTACAAGCCAATCGCGTGGATGTCATGGCCGGCACCATGGGCTGGACCGAGCAGCGCGCGAAGATCATGACCGTGAGCGACCCGATTCACTATTTCAAGAACGGCATCACCCAGACCGACAAGACCAACTGGAGCAGCCTCAAGGATTTGCAGGGCAAGAAGGTCGGCACTATCACGGGTTTCTCGTTCATTCCCGAGATGCGCAAGATCGAAGGCTTGCAAGTCGCGCTGTACGACACCTCCGATGCCGCAGTGCGCGATCTGCTCGCCGGGCGTATCGATGCAGTGATTGGCGATCCGCCGGTCATGCAATACGCCATTTTCCGCAATCAGCAATGGCACCTGCGCTTCAACGCCTTCACCGACAACGACCCTGATTTTCCGCTGCTGACGGGCCTGGGGCAGGTGGTGTACGGCTTCAATAAAGAGGCAAGCCCGCAGCTTGTGGCTGCCGTGAACGAGCAGATCCAGACCCTCTGGAAAAGCTGCGAAATGCGCAAGATCGGTGCCCGCTACGGCTTGTCCCAGGATGTCTGGTATGTGCCGGAAGGCAAGAACCTGAGGCTGAGTGTCGACCGCCCGGCGGACTGGCAACTGCCTGGTTGCAAGTAAGCGCTTGAGCGGATGAATCGGCCTTTGCCGGTTCCATCGCCGTACCTATAACAATAAAGAGGTTAACCAAGATGTCGACCCCGTCCGAACCTGCGCTGCTGCGCGTGCATGACCTGCATAAAAGCTATGGTGAGCTGGAGGTGCTCAAGGGCATCAACCTGGAGTTGAAAGCCGGCGAAACCCTGTCGTTGATCGGCCCCAGCGGGTCGGGAAAGTCGACTTGCCTGCGTTGCATCAATTACCTGGAAAAACCCACCCGAGGCGATATCTGGCTGGGTGACGAGTTGATCGGGCAGGTCAAGGATGGCAAACGCATACGCCTGATGAGTGATCGGGAAATGGCCCCACAGCGACGCGAGATCGCCATGGTGTTCCAGCTTTTCTACCTCTGGCCACATCTGAATGTGCGCGACAACGTCGCGCTGGGGCCGATAAAGGCACAAGGCATGCCGCGCAAGCAGGCCTACGAGCTGGCTGATGCCATGCTGGAAAAGGTCCACCTGCGACACAAGGCCGAGGTCTATCCCGAGCAGTTGTCCGGCGGACAACAACAGCGGGTGGCTATCGCCCGCGCGTTGGCCCAGCAACCAAAAGTCATCCTGTTCGACGAGCCAACCTCGGCACTGGACCCCGAACTGGTGGGGGAAGTACTGGCCGTGATTCGTGAGCTGGCGCAAGAGGGCCGCACCATGATCATGGTCACCCATGAAGTGCGCTTCGCTCGGGATGTGGCGGATCGGGTGATCTTCATGGACGGCGGACACATTGTCGAGCAAGGGCCTTCGGCGCAGGTAATCGACAGCCCACGTCATGAGCGTACCCGCAGTTTTCTCGGGCGCATGGCCATGGAGGGCGCTTGATGGCGAACTTCGAGGTCTTTCTCGGGCTATTGCCCCTGTTGTTGAAAGGCGCGCTCACCGCCCTGGAAATCGCGCTGTGTACCTTGCTGCTGGCGAGTGCCGGTGGCGTGGTACTGGCCGTGTTGCTGACGTTCAGCCGCTCACGGCTGCTGCATGGCGTGGTCGGCTGTTTCATTGAGTGGATGCGCAATGTTCCCGCGCTGGCGCATCTGTTCCTGATCTATTTTGGTCTCTCCTACCTTGGTATCAACTTGCCCGCGTGGCTGGCCGCCATCGTTGGCTTGAGTCTGGTAGGCAGTGCGGTGTTGGCCGACATTTTCCGCAGTGGCTTGCAGTCGCTGCATGTCGGTCAGCATGAAGCCGGGTTGGCTGTCGGCCTGAGCCGGATGCAGATTCTGCGCTGCATTCTCTTGCCCCAGGCCCTGCGCCTGACGTTGCCAGCGTTCGCCAACTACGTCACGCAACTGATCAAGGACACCTCCATCGCCTCAGCCATTGCCGTGCCGGAGATCATGTTCCTGGCGCGCAATCTGGTGACGTCCACCTTCCAGACGTCGCTGATCTACCTGGCAGTGATGTGCATCTACGCCGTGATGATTCTGCCGATCGGTGTGGGATTCATCAGGCTCGAACGTCATCTGGGGAGTGCGCGATGATCAGTTTCTTTCAGCAATACCCGGAGTACTGGAGCGACTGGAGCGTCCGCCTGATGCTTGGTGCCCGGGTCACCGCCGAATTGTCCCTGCTAGGGTTCGCCCTGGCGGTCGTGCTGGGCGCGTTGCTGGTCTGGGCGATGCGAAGCCCGAGCGCGATTCTGAGGCGGTTGGCAGCGTTCTTTATCCAGAGCATGCGTGCAGTACCGCTTCTGGCGTTGCTGCTGGCCCTGTATTTCGCGCTGCCCAGCCTGGGGTTGACCTTGTCCGGCTATTGGGCCGGGGCCATCGGCCTGGGTTTGCAGGGGGCCGCGTACGTTGCGGAAATTCTGCGTGGCGGCCTGGATTCGTTGCATCGCGGCCAGCGCGAAGCGGCAATCGCGATCGGATTGACGCCGTTCAAAGCGTTTACCACCGTCATCCTGCCGCAAGTGTTTCGCGTCATTTTGCCGCCACTGCTCAACGCCTACGTGTCGATCCTCAAGGACAGCTCGTTGTGTGCCCTGATCGCCACCGACGAGTTGATGCTGGCAGCGCGGGCCATCGCTTCGGAAACCTTCCTGCCAATGCATGTCTTCCTGCTGGTAGGGCTGTTCTATTTCGTTATCGCCTTCCCTCTTTCAATGCTGTCGCGTGTGCTGGAAAAGCATGTTTCACGCGGACGCAAAACCGTGCGAGGTTGAACATATGAACACCATGGATCAGGTAGCTTCCTACAGCATTGCCCAGTTGCAACAGGCGCTGCAGGCCGGCTCGCTGACCAGCGAAGCGCTGGTACGTGCGCAACTGGCGCGCATCGAGCGTTTTGACGAGCAGCTGAATGCTTATGTCGAGGCCTATCCCTCGCGAGCCTTGAGTGCAGCCATTGCTGCGGATCGCCAACGTGCGGCCGGCATACACCTGGGGCCGCTGCATGGCATTCCTCTGGCGATCAAGGACTTGTTCGAGATCGAAGGGCAGGCCATCACGGGTGGTTCGTTGGCGCAGGAACCGCGTGTTTCGAGGCTGACCGCCACTGCAGTGCAACGCCTGGAGCGTGCCGGCGCGATCATTCTTGGCAAGGCCCAAACGGTCGAATTCGCTTTTGGTGGCTGGGGCACCAACGCGGTGATGGGCACGCCGTGGAACCCGTGGGACCGTGATGTCCATCGCGCTCCAGGTGGTTCAAGCAGCGGTTCGGCAGTGGCCGTGGCCAGCGGGTTGGCGAGCGCTGCGTTGGGGACCGATACCGGCGGTTCGGTGCGGATTCCGGCGGGTATGTGCGGCTTGGTCGGGTTGAAAACCACGCGTGGGCTCGTCAGCCGCCATGGCTTGATCGAGCTGTGCCCTTCGCTGGATTCGGTAGGGCCTATCACGCACACGGTTGAAGATGCAGCGTGGATGCTGGATGCCCTGCTGGGCCCAGACCCGCTGGATCCGGTTTCGGCCCAGGCACCGGTATTCAGCGCCGCTGCCGGTCTCGATCGGCCAGTAGCCGGTTTGCGCATCTGGGTGTTGCCGGAGGCCGAGCGAGCGCATGTCGCGCCCGGAGTACTGAAGGCTTACGACCTGGGGCTCAAGCAGTTGGCCGCGTTGGGTATGCAATTGATCGAACAACCGCTACCCACGTCGTTGGAGCAGTGCATGCGCATCGCTGGTGGCCTGATGAGCGCTGAGGGTTATGCCAGCCTGGGTCGCTTGTTCGAGCGTGACGACCTGCGTTTCGACCCCCATGTCCAACGGCGCATACTTGGTGGTCGCGCCATCGACGCGGCGTCGTATATCCAGTTGCACAATCAGCGCCGTGCCGCTCGGCAAGCCATGCACGAGGCCATGACCAACATAGACGCCTGTGTTTTCCCGACCAACGCTATTGGCAGTGTGCCGTTGGAGGAGGTCGACGAATATGGCACGCCACTGGCCTTGCTGGGGCGGTTCGCCAACTTGATGAACCTGTGTTCGGTGGCGCTGCCCATCGGGTTCGATGAAAAGGGTATGCCTGTCTCGATGCAGGTTGTCGGGCGAGCCTTCGCCGAGCCACTGATCCTGCGCATCGGCCATGCCTATCAACAGGTCAGCGACTGGCACACGCTACGGCCTGAGGGCTGGGAACTGGCAGACAAAGCGGTTGCATGAACAAACCTGTCATGCAGGCCAAGTCATACCTGGCGTCTGTTAACCAATACCCTGAAGGCAATACCGTGGGGTATGACCGGACAGTGACACTGAGTCGTGATTCAGAACTTGCGAATATTCCAGTGAGGTTCTCGGTTGGCTACCGTCGCGCGTTTACCAATAAGGGCGTTGTCCTGGTTAATGGGCAGCGTGCGCCAGTGGTAGGGAAAGTTGCCATGAATACCGTCATGGTGGACGTGACAGATATCCCGGCTGTGCGGGCTGGCGATCAGGTTGTGCTCTTGGGTAAACAAGGGGAGAGCAAGATCACCCAGGGTGAAATTGAAGCGCTCAGCGGAACCTTGCTGGTTGACCTTGCTACTGTTTGGGGGAGGAGCAATCCTCAAACCCTGGTGACGGATAAAACCTCTGATTAACCCGTAAGAGGGCGAGTCGCTACTGCGGTAATAACGCTCCACAGTAGCGACGTTTGGCAGTGATGCTTGCGGGTCACTGCCGCTCCTTGATCCCTGCGGGGATGGACACCGGGCCCAAGCTACTGCACCGGATCACTCACCGGCTTGGCAAAGATGGCCTTGAGTTCGCTGGTCATCGGGAACTCCAGGTTCAAGCCTTTAGGCGGAATCGGCTGTTGGAACCAGCGTTGGTAGATCCCGTTGATTTCCCCTGAACTGTAAAGTTCGCCCAGCGACGCGTTCACCAGCGCGAGGAACTGCGGGTCATCCTTGCGCACCATGCAGCTGTAGATTTCCCGCGACTGCTCTTCCCCGACCACCACCCAGTTGTGCGGGTCGCGGGCCTTGGCGCGTTCGCCGTAGAGCAGTGCATCATCCATGTAGAACGCCGCCGCCCGGCCGGACTGCAACATCTGGAAAGCTTCGCCATGGTCCTTGGCGCTGATCACGGACATGTCCATCTTGTTATCGACGTTGTAGCTCTTCAGGAAGCGTTCGTTGGTGGTGCCGGCGGTGGTCACCACATTCTTGCCGCGCAGGTCGGCGAAGTGCTTGATCCCGCTGTCCTTGGCCGTCAGCAACTGGCCTTTGACATAGATGAACCCATAGGAAAACGCCACCTGCTTCTGTCGCTCTGCGGTGACGCCGGTCGAGCCGCACTCCAGGTCGACGGTACCGTTCTGTACCAGCGGAATGCGGGTTTGCGATGTCACCAGGTTGTACTTCACCTTGAGCTGGGGCAAGGCCAGCTTCTGCTGCACCCGCTCGACGATCTTGTTCGCCAGGTCTACCGAGTAGCCCATGGGTTGGCCCGAGTGATCGCCCACGTAGGAGAACGGCACTGAAGCATCGCGATAGCCCAGGGTGATGCTGTTGGCCTTGGCAATCTTGCTCAAGGTAGGCCCCAGCGCTGCTTCGTCAGCATGGGCCTGAGTGCCCAGCAACAGGGCGAGGGTGCAGCCGATCAACGTGATTTTTTGCATTGTTGTTCTCCGTTGCAGGTGAGGGGGTTAGCGACGTGCCGCGATGACGGTTATTTCCACCAGCACTTGCGGGCGCGCGAGTTCGGCCTGCAAGGTGGTGCGACTGGGTGCCTGGCCGGGCGACAGCCAGGCAGACCAGACGTCATTCATCGCCGCGAAATCTTTGCCGATGTCCTTCAGGTAAATGGTCGCGTTGAGCAGATGATCCTTGTCGCTGCCCGCCTCGGCCAACAATGCGTCGATCTTTTCCAGTACTTGGCGAGTCTGGCCGCCGACTTCGGTGGCGTCGTTCGGCACCTGGCCGGAGAGAAACACCAGGTCGCCAAAGGTCACGGCGCCGGACAAGCGTGGATTGGGCTGGATACGGTGGATGGTCATCGGGTGGTCCTTTCAAGGAGTGAGCGTTCAGGCCGCACGGGGCGTAAAACCGTGCAGGTCGATGGAGGGGCGGCGCTGGCCGATCAGTTCACTGAGTAATCGTGCACTGGCGCAGGCCAGGGTAAAGCCCAGCGCACCATGGCCAAGGTTCAGCCACAGGTTGCGATACGCCGTTGCGCCCAGCAGCGGCACGCCGCTAGGGGTGGCCGGACGCATGCCGGCCCATTCGATGGCGTAGTCATAATTACCGGCATTGGCGAAGGTCTCGCGGGCCTGGCGCTTGAGCAAGGCCAGGCGCTTGGGGTCCAGCGACGGGTCGAAACCGACAATGTCGACCATCGCCGCCACCCGCAACTGTTCGCCGATCCGGGCGTAGACGATCTTGCGGTCGTAGTCGGTGATGCTCAGGTCCGGCGCCCGGTGCTGGGCACCGATCGGAACTGTCAGGCTATAACCCTTGAGCGGGTACAGCGGCAGGTCGACACCCGGCAGTGCCAGCAAGGCACTGCGATGGCCGGCCGCGACGACCAGATGCTCCACTGGCAGCACCTCGTCGCCCAGTTCGATCGCACTCACCACGCCATGTGCATGGCGAATTCCGGACACCGCCTGGCCCAGGCGGAATTTGCAGCGTCCCGACGCCTTCAAGCGCGCCGCCAGTTGCTGGCAAAAGCCGTGGCAATCGCCGACTTCTTCATCCGGGGTATAGATGGCGCCGACAAAGGGCGCATCCGCCAGTGCCGGGTCCAGGCGGGTGCAGTCGGCGTGCGACAGCACCTGTTGTTGCTGGGGCGCGGCAAGGTTCTTGCGCGCATGTTCGAAGCTGCCGGCCTGGCGAAAGGTGACCAGCTTGCCGTTGCGCCGCCAATGGAAACCGCTCAGGCCATCTTCTTCACGCCAGGCTTGCAAGGTCGACTGGCTCAACAGCGCGAGGCGCAACAGGTGGCCTGCGTTGGCTCGGTTGACCGAGGAGCGGCAAGCCCCGAGGAATGAGGCCATCCAACGCCACTGTGCAGGATCGAAGCGCAGGCGCAATCTGAGCGGCGAGTCGCCACGCAGCATCCAGCCAATGGCCTGCAAGGGCACCCCGGCGTCGGCCAGCGGCGCCACGTAGCGATAGGACAGCTGGCCGCCGTTGGCGAAGCTGGTTTCACTGCCCAGCGAATCGCGCGCCTCGATCAGCGTCACGTCAAGGCCGTCGCGTACCAGTGCGTAAGCGGTTGACAGGCCAATGACGCCACCGCCGATGATGCATACATGCTGAGCCATGTCAGTCCTTGGTCGTTGTTGAAAACGAGCTTGAGGTTAGGGCCAGGTGACAGCTGGCGAAAAATGAATAAAGATCGCTGAGCCATAAACAAAGGTTATGGACTTGCCATGCGCCTTCGCCATATCGAGATTTTCCAGGCTATCCGCCAGACCGGTTCGGTCAGTGGTGCCGCACAGTTGCTGCACGTTTCCCAACCTGCCGTGACCAAGGTTCTGCAGCACGCCGAACAGCAACTGGGCTTTCCGTTGTTCCTGCGGGTGCGTGGCAAACTGCAGCCCACGCCCGAAGCGCTGGAGCTGGAGCGTGAGGTCGACAAAGTCACGGAGAGCCTGCAAGGGGTGCGACGCCTGGCGCAAAGCCTGCGTCGCGCGCCGGGCCACAGCCTGCGGATCGGTGCGACCCCGGCACTGGCCCTGTCGCTGCTGCCGCCGGCCATTCATGAGTGGACCCAGCGTTATCCGGACATCGCTTGCGAGCTGTCCAGCGCCCACAGTCGCGAACTGGTGCAGAACCTGTTGATGCGGGAGATCGATGTCGCCCTGACCCTGCAGCAGCCAGATCACCCTGCGCTCAAGGCTCAGGCGCTGGCCAGCGGGGTTCTGGTGGCATTGGCACCGGCCGGTTATTGGCCGCTGGAGGATGAAGGCAAGCCGCTGCCGTTGACGGCACTGGCCGGCGCGCCCTTGATCGGGCTGTCCAGCGCCGACCCGCTGTCGGTGCGCCTCGACAGCTACCTCAAGGCGGTGGAGCCGCCGCCTCGGGTGAGCATTGCGGTGCAGACCTATTCACTGGCCAGGGCGATGGTCGAATCCGGTGCTGGGCTGGCGGTCATCGACCCCTTCACCGCCCTTGGCGCGGCGCCTGGGGCGACCGCGGTTCGTCCGCTGGCCCCGGCATTGCCGATCACCTTGTATGCGGTGACCCGCACGGCCGAACCGTCAGCGCATACACTGAGCGAGCTGCTGACGATTTTCAGCAGCCGTGCGCAGGGGCAACTGGATCGTTGGCGCTGATTGCAACCAGGCCCGGAAACGTTATTGGCATTCATGGAGGATTTTGATGGCACGTGTGGGTTTGATACTGACCCCAGGTTTTGCGGACTGGGAATATGCTTTCATTGCTGGAACTGCATCCCCGTTTTACGGGATCGATGTCAGGTTTTTCGCTTCTGCTACGGGGCAGTTCTGCTCGCAGGGCGGATTGGCTGTAACTGTCGATAGCGATTTGCAGCAATGTCTGGACTGGCAACCGGACGTTGTCGTCATCATTGGAGGGATGGTCTGGGAGCGTGCAGAGGCCCCGGACATCCGGGACTTTCTTCATGCCAGTCGTTCACGTGGGGCGACAATTGCCGGTATCTGTGGGGGAACGCTGGCACTTGCCAGGGCCGGGCTCCTCGACACGGTTCCTCATACTTCGAATAGCGCGGATTTCCTGCAACGGAATGCCGCAGGTTATGCAGGGAGCTCGCTTTATCGAAGCAGTCCGGTAGCTGTGGTTGCCGACCGTATCATTACTGCTCCAGGCCCTGCGCCCGTTAGCTTCACTTGTGCAGTGTTCGAAGGTGCCGGGTTACCTGCAGAGATCGTTTCTCAGTTCAGGTCAATGTTGGCAGCGGAACATGGGTGACCGCATCAACCTGAAAAGTAGCCGACCAGATGATGTGTTCGAGTCCTTGCCAGGTAGCGGATGGGCACGATCAGCTGTATCCAGAAAGCCCATCAGTGTTCGAGTTGAAAGGAATCAGAGCCTTGTTGAAGCTGAACCCATTGGTGCCCGAGCTGATCGTTTCCGATCTGTCTCGCAGCCTGGCATTTTACTGCGGCGTACTTGGCTTCAGGATTGAGTACGAGCGGCCAGAAGAGCATTTCGCCTTTCTGTCCTTCGGTGGCAGCCAGCTGATGCTGGAGCAGGACTGGCAGAGTGAGTCACCCTGGCGGGTTGGCCCGTTGGAGGCGCCCTATGGTCGGGGGATCAACCTGTCGATCGAATGCGCTGATGCAAGCGCAATGGTGGCGGCGCTGGAGGATGCGGGCCATGCCCTCAGAAACCCGATTGAAGAGCGCTGGTACCGCAAAGGGGGCATGCTGGTGGGGCAGCGCAATTTCCTGGTGCAGGACCCGGACGGGTACCTGCTTCGGTTTGCTGAAGATCTCGGCATGAAGAACGCCTGAGCGCTGAGCTGCAGCGCGGCGCCTCGACACGCCCGCTCCCACAAGGGAAGGTGACACGCTCTCGAACATTGTTCCCTGTACGACAGCGCAGCTCAAAGGGCTGGGCGATTTCCCACAGAGATCGCGTCGGCGCGCCTAAATCGCAGGCAAAAAAAACCGACCATAAGGTCGGTTTTTCCGGATCTTGGTGCCCCGAGGGAGACTCGAACTCCCACTCCTTTCGAAAACGGATTTTGAATCCGCCGCGTCTACCAATTCCGCCATCAGGGCATGTGGCGCGCAGTATAGAGAGCCGCCGCTGGTCGGTCAATCGGCTTTCATGGTCAATTTTCACACATTGGGCTAAACTTCCCGGCCCTGCCGAACCGAACATTATCATGCGCGTCGCCGATTTTTCCTTCGAACTCCCTGATTCCCTGATCGCCCGCCACCCGTTGGCCGAGCGCCATGGCAGCCGTCTGCTGGTGCTCGATGGGCCAACCGGCGCGCTGGCGCACCGGCAATTCCCCGACCTGCTCGAGTACCTGCGCCCGGGCGACCTGATGGTGTTCAACAACACCCGGGTGATCCCGGCGCGCCTGTTCGGCCAGAAAGCTTCCGGCGGCAAGCTGGAAGTGCTGGTCGAGCGCGTGCTCGACAGCCACCGGGTGCTGGCGCATGTCCGTGCCAGCAAGGCGCCGAAGGAAGGCGCGGTGATCCTCATCGATGGCGGCGGCGAGGCCGAAATGGTCGCGCGCCATGACACGCTGTTCGAACTGCGCTTCACCGAAGAGGTGCTGCCATTGCTCGACCGCGTCGGCCATATGCCGCTGCCGCCCTACATCGACCGCCCGGACGAAGGCGCCGACCGTGAGCGCTACCAGACCGTGTACGCCGAACGTGCCGGTGCGGTCGCCGCGCCCACTGCAGGTCTGCACTTCGACGAGGCGCTGCTGGAAAAGATCGCCGCCAAGGGCGTCGAGCGGGCGTTCGTCACCTTGCACGTGGGCGCGGGCACCTTCCAGCCGGTGCGGGTCGACAGGATCGAAGACCACCACATGCATAAAGAGTGGCTCGAAGTGGGCCAGGATGTGGTCGATGCCATCGAGGCCTGCCGTGCCCGTGGCGGCCGGGTGATCGCGGTCGGCACCACCAGCGTGCGTTCGCTGGAGAGCGCGGCGCGCGATGGCGTGCTCAAGGCCTTCAGCGGCGACACCGACATCTTCATCTACCCGGGCCGGCCGTTCCATGTGGTCGACGCGCTGGTCACCAATTTCCACCTGCCGGAGTCCACGCTGCTGATGCTGGTCTCGGCCTTCGCCGGCTACCCCGAGACCATGGCCGCCTACGCGGCGGCGGTCGAGCAGGGGTACCGCTTCTTCAGTTACGGTGATGCCATGTTCATCACCCGCAATCCGGCGCCACGCGGGCCCGAGGATCAAGCATGAGTCGCACCTGTCGAATGTCCTTCGAACTGCTGGCCACCGACGGCAAGGCCCGTCGTGGCCGCATCACCTTCCCACGGGGCACCGTGGAAACCCCGGCGTTCATGCCGGTGGGCACCTATGGCACGGTCAAGGGCATGCTGCCACGCGACATCGAGGCCATCGGTGCCGAGATGATCCTCGGCAACACCTTCCACCTGTGGCTGCGCCCGGGTACCGAGGTGATCAAGAAGCACAACGGCCTGCACGACTTCATGCAGTGGAAAGGCCCGATCCTCACCGACTCCGGTGGCTTCCAGGTGTTCAGCCTGGGCGCCATGCGCAAGATCAAGGAGGAGGGCGTGACCTTCGCCTCGCCGGTTGATGGCGCCAAGGTGTTCATGGGCCCGGAAGAGTCGATGCAGGTGCAGCGTGACCTGGGCTCGGACGTGGTGATGATCTTCGACGAGTGCACCCCGTACCCGGCCGAGCACGATGTGGCGCGCGCCTCCATGGAGCTGTCGCTGCGTTGGGCCCAGCGCTCGAAGAACGCCCACGCCGACAATACAGCGGCGCTGTTCGGTATCGTCCAGGGTGGCATGTACCAGGACTTGCGCATGCGCTCGCTGGAAGGCCTGGAAAACATCGGCTTCGACGGCCTGGCCATCGGTGGCCTGTCGGTGGGCGAGCCCAAGCACGAAATGATCAAGGTGCTGGATTACCTGCCGGGCCAGATGCCTGCTGACAAACCTCGTTACCTTATGGGGGTAGGCAAACCGGAAGATCTCGTTGAGGGTGTGCGCCGCGGCGTCGACATGTTCGACTGCGTGATGCCGACGCGTAACGCGCGCAACGGTCATCTGTTCGTCGATACAGGGGTGATCAAGATCCGCAACGCGTTCCATCGCCACGATGAATCGCCGCTGGATCCGACCTGTGACTGCTACACCTGCACCAACTTCTCGCGCGCCTATCTGCATCACCTGGACAAGTGCGGCGAAATGCTGAGCAGCATGCTGAATACCATCCACAACTTGCGCCATTACCAGCGCTTGATGGCCGGTTTACGCGAGGCTATTCAACAAGGTAAATTGGCCGCCTTTGTCGACGCCTTCTACGCCAAGCGCGGGCTTCCCGTACCGCCTTTGGACTGACTGTCTGCATCCATTATTAGAAAATTACATTAGGAGTGCCCAATGAGCTTCTTGATCCCCGCCGCATACGCGGACGCTGCAGCACCTGCCGCCGGCCCAGCCGGTACCGGCTTCGAGTGGATTTTCCTGGTCGGTTTCCTGGTCATCTTCTACCTGATGATCTGGCGCCCGCAGGCCAAGCGTGCAAAAGAGCAGAAGAACCTGCTGAGCAACTTGCAGAAGGGTGACGAAGTTGTCACCAACGGCGGCATCGCCGGCAAGATCGTCAAGGTTTCCGATGATTTCGTGGTCCTGGAAGTTTCCGACAACGTCGAGCTGAAGTTCCAGAAGGGTGCCATCGCGGCCACCCTGCCAAAAGGTACGCTCAAGGCTATCTGAGTTACCGGTTTTTCTTTCCAGTCGGGGCGCGCAACGCGCCCCGCGTCTTGAACGGGCGGCGTGATGCTGAACAAATACCCTCTGTGGAAATATGCACTGATCGTGCTGGTACTGGTGGTCGGTTTCATTTATTCCGCTCCCAACCTCTACCCGGATGATCCGGCGGTACAGATCAGTGGTGCCAGCTCGGCGCTGCAGGTGAGCCAGGCCGACCTCGACCGCGTCAGCAAGGCGCTGGTCGATGCCAAGATCGCCGTCAAGGGCGCGAGCCTGGGTGAGAAGGGCAGCGGGCTGATCCGCCTGACCAATCAGGAAGACCAGCTGCCAGCCAAGGATGTCGTGCGCAAGGCACTGGGCGATGATTACGTCGTGGCCCTGAACCTGGCCCAGACTACCCCGCAATGGCTGCGCAACCTGGGCGCAAGCCCGATGAAGCTGGGCCTGGACCTGTCCGGTGGTGTGCACTTCCTGCTGGAAGTGGACATGGACAAGGCCATGAGCGCCCGCATGAAAGTCTACGAAGGCGAGGTCAAGACCTTGCTGCGCAAAGAGCGCATCCGCTACCGCAGCCTGCCTCAGCAGGATGGCGGCATCATGCTGGGCTTCGCTGACGATGCTACCCGCGAACAGGCACGTGCCCTGATCCGCAAGAATTTCAATGACTTCGACCTGACCACCACCGAGCGTAACGAGCTCGCCGTGCTGCGTCTGGCGCTGACCCAGGCGAAAGTCGCCGAGATCCGCGAATACTCGATCAAGCAGAACCTCACCACCGTCCGCAACCGGGTCAACGAGCTGGGCGTGGCCGAGCCGCTGGTCCAGCGCCAGGGCGCCAACCGCATCGTGGTCGAGCTGCCAGGCGTGCAGGACACTGCCGAAGCCAAGCGTATCCTGGGTAAAACCGCCAACCTGGAGTTCCGCTTCGGTGCCGAACCGGGCGCGTCCAAGGCCACTACCGAAGTGTTCGAGTTCCGTGAAGGTGGCCGTTCCGCCGCGGTCGAGCGCGGCCTGATCATCACCGGTGACCAGGTGACCGACGCCCAGGCCAGCTTCGACGAGCAAGGTCGCCCGCAGGTGAACATCCGCCTGGATGGCCACGGTGGCGAGCTGATGACCCGTGCTACCCGCAGCAACGTCGGCCGCAGCATGGCGGTGATCTTCATCGAGCAGAAGCCGGTCACCCGCTACGTCAAGCAGACCGTCGACGGCGTCGAGAAGGACGTTGCCGTACAGAGCTTCCAGGAAGAGAAGAAGATCATCAGCCTGGCGACCATCCAGTCGCCGCTGGGCAGCCAGTTCCGCATCACCGGCCTGAACGGCCAGGGCGAATCGTCCGAACTGGCCCTGCTGCTGCGTGCCGGTGGCCTGGCCGCGCCGATGTACTTCGCTGAAGAACGCACCATCGGCCCAAGCCTGGGTGCCGACAACATCACCAAGGGTATCGATGCGTCGCTGTGGGGCATGCTGTTCGTCTCGCTGTTCATCATCGCCATCTACCGTGCCTTCGGTGTGATCGCCACCATCGCCCTGGCGGGCAACATGGTCCTGCTGCTGGCGCTGATGTCGCTGCTGGGCGCCACCCTGACCCTGCCGGGTATTGCCGGTATCGTGTTGACTATGGGTATGGCGGTGGACGCCAACGTGCTGATCTTCTCGCGTATACGCGAAGAGCTGAACGCCGGCATGTCGGTGCAACGCGCCATTCACGAAGGCTTCAACCGCGCCTACACCGCGATCATCGACGCCAACCTGACCAGCCTGCTGGTCGGCGGCATCCTGTTCGCCATGGGTACCGGCCCGGTCAAGGGCTTTGCGGTCACCATGTCCCTCGGGATTTTCACCTCGATGTTCACCGCCGTCATGGTGACCCGCGCCATGGTCAACCTGACCTGCGGCGGGCGTGACATCAAGAAGCTGTGGGTTTGAGGGAGCTGCGATGAAAACCATCAACTTCATGGGCGTGCGCAATGTCGCGTTCGCCGTTACCGTGCTCCTCACCGTGCTGGCGCTGTTCAGCTGGTGGCAGAAGGGCCTGAACTTCGGCCTGGACTTCACCGGCGGTACGCTGATCGAGCTGACCTACGAGCGCCCGGCCGACCTCAAGGCGGTGCGTGCCGAGCTGGTCAACTCCGGCTTCCACGAGGCCGTGGTGCAGAGCTTCGGCGCCACCACCGACCTGTTGGTGCGCATGCCGGGCGATGACCCGCAGCTGGGCAACAAGGTGGCTGAAGCCCTGCAGAAGGCCGGCGGCGACAACCCGGCCAAGGTCAAGCGTGTCGAGTTCGTGGGCCCGCAGGTGGGTGAAGAGCTGCGCGACCAGGGTGGCATGGGCATGCTCCTGGCCCTGGGCGGCATCCTCATCTACCTGGCCTTCCGCTTCCAGTGGAAGTTCGCGGTGGGCGCGATCGTCTCGCTGATCCACGACGTGGTGGTGACCCTGGGTATCCTGTCGTTCTTCCAGATCACCTTCGACCTGACGGTGCTGGCGGCGGTGCTGGCGATCATCGGCTACTCGCTGAACGACACCATCGTCGTGTTCGACCGGGTGCGCGAGAACTTCCGCGTCATGCGCAAGGCCTCGCTGATCGAGAACATCAACGTTTCCACCACCCAGACCCTGCTGCGGACCATCGCCACCTCGGTTTCGACCCTGCTGGCCATTGCCGCGCTGCTGTTCTTCGGTGGCGACAACCTGTTCGGCTTCTCGCTGGCTCTGTTCATCGGCGTCATGGCCGGTACCTATTCGTCGATCTATATCGCCAACGTGGTACTGATCTGGCTGAACCTGAGCAGTGAAGACCTGATCCCGCCGGCCAAGACCGACGGTGTGGACGACCGCCCGTAAGGCGTGTTCCACGCCGTTTGGCGGCCAGAAAGGCGCGAGTGTTGAACTCGCGCCTTTTTTTTTACTCCAAGGCTGGGAGAAGGCGGGTTGGATCCGCGGGTTATGATCAGGAGGTTCATGTGAACAAATCAATGCTTGTGGGTGCGGTACTGGGTGCTGTCGGTGTGACTGCCGGAGGTGCTGTCGCGACCTACAGCTTGGTCAACAAGGGGCCTGAGTATGCGCAGGTCACCGACGTGCAACCGATCAAACAACAGGTGAAAACCCCCCGTGAGGTCTGCAAGGACGTCGCCGTGACGCGTCAGGCACCGGTCAAGGACCAGCACCAGATCGCCGGTACCGTGGTGGGCGCCATTGCCGGTGGCCTGCTGGGTAACCAGATCGGTGGTGGTAGCGGCAAGAAGATCGCCACGGTGGCTGGTGCGGTCGGTGGTGGTTATGCCGGTAACAAGGTGCAGGAAGGCATGCAGGAGCGTGACACCTACACCACCACGCAAACCCGCTGCAACACGGTCAACGACATCAGTGAGAAAGTGGTGGGCTACAACGTGAAGTACACCATTGGCGACAAGGTAGGGCAGGTGAAGATGGACCACGAGCCCGGGTCGACCATTCCACTGGACAAGAATGGCAAGCTGATCCTCAGCGAAGCCGGCCAGTGATTGATGTTGCCTGAACCGGCCTCTTCGCGGGTAAACCCGCTCCCACAGGTACGGCAATGTCCTTGAGGTTGTCGCTATCACTGTGGGAGCGGGTTTACCCGCGAAGAGGCCAGCACAGGCAGTACAAAACTGGCAGGCAAACAAAAAGCACCCCGAGGGGTGCTTTTTTTGTGCCGGCAATCCGCGCTTAGCGCTTCATGTTCTCTGGCAGGTGCGGCTGGATAGCAGTCAGCACGGCCTTGAAGCACTTGATGTTGCCCGCAACGATATGGCCCTTCTCGAGGAAGTCATGGCCACCGTTGAAGTCGCTTACCAGGCCGCCCGCTTCCTGGATCAGCAGCACGCCGGCGGCCATGTCCCATTCGGACAGGCCCGACTCCCAGAAGGCGTCGAAACGGCCAGCAGCCACGTAGGCCAGGTCCAGGCTGGCGGAGCCGGCGCGGCGGATGCCGGCGGTCTGGCCAGTCAGGGCACGGAACATGCCCAGGTAGTTGTCCAGGTCGGCCATCTGGCTGTCGCGGAACGGGAAGCCGGTGCCCAGCAGGGCGCCTTCAAGGCTGGTGCGCGAGCTGACACGCAGGCGGCGACCGTTGAGCTGGGCGCCACGGCCACGGCTGGCGGTGAATTCTTCCTGGCGCACCGGGTCGACGATCACGGCGTGCTCAAGGCGGCCACGGTATTTGCAGGCGATGCTGACCGCGAAGTGCGGGATGCCACGCAGGAAGTTGGTGGTGCCGTCCAGCGGGTCGATGATCCACAGGTAATCCTTGCCTTCTTCGCCGCTACCCGCGTGCAGGCCGGTTTCCTCGCCCTGGATGGAGTGGTTCGGGTAGGCCTTGCGCAGGGCGTTGACGATGCTCTGCTCGGCGGCGCGATCGACTTCGGAAACGTAGTCCTTGGCCTCTTTCTCATCGACCTTGATGCTATCCAGGCGTTCGATGGAGCGGAAAATCAGTTCACTGGCGCTGCGAGCGGCGCGCAGGGCGATATTCAGCATAGGCTGCATGGGCGGGTCACCTGGAGATGTTAAAGAAGAAAGCCGATCATTCTAGCAGAAAACTTTGGCGGCAGAAGTGTCACATTTGCTTTCGTGGCGTTACGTCTGTCGGTTCTGTAAGATCGAAGGCCCTGATTCCTGCATCTGTGAGCACAACACCTTGCTGCAAAATATTCGTGTTGTTCTGGTCAATACCAGCCACCCCGGCAACATCGGCGGCGCTGCGCGAGCCATGAAAAACATGGGCTTGTCGCGTCTGGTGCTGGTGCAGCCGAAAGCGTTCCCCGCCGAGGATGCCAGTGCCCGAGCCTCGGGTGCCGACGATGTGCTGGCCAATGCCCAGGTGGTCGACAGCCTCGAGCAGGCGCTGGTCGGCTGCAACCTGGTGATGGGCACCAGCGCCCGCGAGCGGAGCATCCCCTGGCCGCTGATTGGCCCGCGCGAGTGCGGGGCCAAGGCGGTGGAGCATGCCAACGGTGGCGAGGAAATCGCCCTGGTGTTCGGGCGTGAGCACGCCGGCCTGACCAACGAAGAACTGCAGCGATGTCACTTCCACGTGCACATTCCCTCCAACCCCGACTTCAGCTCGCTGAACCTGGCTGCCGCTGTCCAGGTGCTCTCGTACGAGGTGCGCATGGCCTGGCTGGCTGCCGGTGCAGCGCCGGGCAAGGTCGAGAAGGTTGACGCCAGCGAGCTGGCGACCATGGACGAAATGGAGCTGTTCTACGACCACCTGGAGAAGACCCTGGTCGGCATCGGCTTCCTTGACCCCGACAAGCCCAAGCACCTGATGCCGCGCCTGCGCCGGCTGTATGGGCGGGTTGCGGTCGAACGTTCGGAAATGAGCATTTTGCGCGGCATCCTCACCGAGACCCAGAAAGTGGTCCGGGGCGAGCCGCATAAACGGAAGGACTGACAGATGTTCGAACGCCTGCGTGAAGATATTCAAAGCGTATTCCATCGTGACCCGGCTGCGCGCAACGCCTTCGAGGTGCTGACCTGCTACCCGGGCATGCATGCCATCTGGCTGCACCGCCTGGGCAATGCCCTGTGGAAGCGTGATTTCAAGTGGCTGGCTCGCCTGGTGTCCAACTTCGGCCGCTGGCTGACCGGGATCGAGATCCACCCCGGCGCCACCATCGGCCGACGCTTCTTCATCGACCATGGCATGGGTATCGTCATCGGCGAAACCGCCGAGATCGGCGACGATGTCACCCTTTACCAGGGCGTGACCCTGGGCGGCACCAGCTGGAACAAAGGCAAGCGCCATCCCACCCTGGAAAACGGCGTGGTGGTAGGGGCCGGGGCAAAGGTGCTGGGCCCGTTCACCGTCGGTGCCGGAGCCAAGATCGGTTCCAATGCGGTGGTGACCAAGGCAGTGCCGGCCGGCGCCACGGCGGTCGGTATCCCCGGGCGAATCATCGTCAAGAACGAAGACGATGAGGTCGAGGCCAAGCGCAAGGCCATGGCCGAGAAGATCGGCTTCGATGCCTATGGTGTCAGTGGCGACATGCCGGACCCGGTGGCCCGTGCCATCGGCCAGATGCTCGACCACCTGCAGGCAGTCGACGAGCGGCTGGAGGGTATGTGTGGTGCCCTGACCAGGATGGGTAGCGACTACTGCGCCAAGGAGCTGCCAGCCCTGCCGGAAGATGACTTCAAGGAAGTTGCCCAGGTGGCCCGGCGCGACACTCAGTCGCATTGATTGCGTCGTGGTGAAATCATGGTGACATACGGGGCGTGTGCTCACGCCCCCTGTCTGCTACAATCGCGCCCGCCTCCCCGATGCAAACCCGACTAAAGCACTAGGTCTAATAGTTGACTTAAATGCTCGGGAATCGCATACTCGCTCACATCCTGTAACTCCCGTGGTACCCAATAGCCATGCGACTGACTACCAAAGGCCGATACGCCGTGACCGCCATGCTCGACCTGGCGTTGCACGCGCAGCATGGGCCGGTGTCTTTGGCCGACATTTCCGAGCGCCAGGGCATTTCCCTCTCTTATCTGGAACAGCTGTTCGCCAAGCTGCGCCGCAGCAGCCTGGTCTCCAGCGTGCGTGGTCCAGGCGGTGGCTACCAGCTGTCGCGGGGCATGGAAACCATCCAGGTGGCCCAGGTCATCGATGCGGTCAACGAATCGGTCGATGCCACCCGCTGCCAGGGCCTCGGGGATTGCCATGCCGGTGACACCTGCCTGACCCACCACCTGTGGTGCGACCTCAGCCAGCAAATCCATGAATTCCTCAGCGGCATCAGCCTGGCCGACCTCGTCATGCGCCGTGAAGTGCAGGAAGTCGCCCAGCGCCAGGACCTGCGTCGTGTCGCAGGCCGAACCGCCCAGCTGGACAAGATTGAGACGTCCGCCGTCGATTGATCCCACCGGGACGACGAGCGACGCCACCGCCTGATAGGAGAGACAAATGAAGTTGCCGATCTACCTCGATTACTCCGCGACCACCCCGGTCGACCCACGCGTGGCCCAGAAGATGGCCGATTGCCTGCTGGTCGACGGGAACTTCGGTAACCCGGCTTCGCGCTCCCACGTCTTTGGCTGGAAAGCCGAGGAAGCGGTCGAGAACGGTCGTCGCCAGGTTGCCGAGCTGATCAACGCCGATCCGCGCGAAATCGTCTGGACCAGCGGTGCCACCGAGTCCGACAACCTCGCACTCAAGGGCGTCGCGCACTTCTATCAGACCAAGGGCAAGCACATCATCACCTCCAAGATCGAGCACAAGGCGGTCCTGGATACCGCTCGCCAGCTGGAGCGTGAAGGTTTCGAAGTCACCTACCTCGAGCCAGGCGAAGACGGCATCGTCACCCCGGCCATGGTCGAGGCGGCGCTGCGCGACGACACCATCCTGGTTTCGCTGATGCACGTGAACAACGAAGTCGGCTCGATCAACGATATCGCCGCCATCGGTGAACTGACCCGCTCGCGCGGTGTGCTGTTCCACGTTGACGCCGCGCAGTCGGCCGGCAAGGTCGAAATCGACCTGCAGAAGCTGAAGGTCGACCTGATGTCGTTCTCGGCGCACAAGGTCTACGGCCCGAAAGGCATCGGCGCGCTGTACGTCAGCCGCAAGCCGCGTGTACGCCTGGAAGCCATCATTCACGGCGGTGGCCATGAGCGTGGCATGCGTTCGGGCACCCTGCCGACCCACCAGATCGTCGGCATGGGCGAAGCCTTCGCCATCGCCAAGCAGGAAATGGCCGCGGAAAACGTGCGCATCAAGGCCCTGAGCGACCGCTTCTTCAAGCAGGTCTCGGACCTCGAAGAGCTGTACGTCAACGGCAGCAAGACTGCCCGCGTACCACACAACCTGAACCTGAGCTTCAACTACGTCGAAGGCGAATCGCTGCTGATGTCGCTGAAGGACATCGCCGTATCGTCCGGTTCGGCCTGCACCTCCGCGTCGCTCGAGCCGTCCTACGTACTGCGCGCCCTGGGCCGCAACGACGAGCTGGCGCACAGCTCGATCCGCTTCTCCTTCGGCCGCTTCACCACCGAAGAAGAAGTCGATTACGCCGCGCAGAAAGTCTGCGAGGCCGTGAACAAACTGCGTGAGCTGTCGCCGCTGTGGGACATGTACAAAGACGGCGTTGACATCTCCAAGATCGAGTGGGCCGCCCACTAAGCAGTCGCCGGCAAGAGCGGCTCCCTGATGAGGAAGGAATTGCACCATGGCATACAGTGAAAAGGTCATCGACCACTACGAAAACCCGCGCAACGTCGGCAAGATGAATGCCGAAGACCCGGACGTCGGTACCGGCATGGTCGGCGCCCCGGCCTGTGGTGACGTCATGCGCCTGCAGATCAAGGTCAACGAGCAGGGCGTGATCGAAGACGCCAAGTTCAAGACCTACGGCTGCGGTTCGGCCATCGCTTCCAGCTCCCTCGCCACCGAGTGGATGAAGGGCAAGACCCTGGACGAAGCCGAAACCATCAAGAACACCCAGCTGGCCGAAGAACTGGCGTTGCCGCCGGTCAAGATCCACTGCTCGGTACTCGCCGAAGATGCCATCAAGGCAGCTGTACGCGATTACAAGCAGAAGAAAGGCTTGATCTAAGTCGCCTGTTGCGAGGTAAGGAGTCCAGATGGCTATCAGCATGACAGAAGCCGCCGCCAACCATGTGCGGCGTTCCCTGGAAGGGCGCGGCAAGGGCGAAGGCATTCGCCTGGGCGTGCGCACCACCGGTTGCTCGGGCCTGGCCTACGTGCTGGAGTTCGTCGACGAGCTGGCGGACGAAGACCAGGTGTTCGAGAACCATGGCGTCAAGGTGATCATCGATCCCAAGAGCCTGGTGTACCTCGACGGCACCGAACTGGACTTCGTCAAGGAAGGGTTGAACGAAGGCTTCAAGTTCAACAACCCTAACGTGCGCGGTGAGTGTGGCTGCGGCGAAAGCTTCAACGTTTGAGGCTGGCTGTGGGTACTCCTTGTCATTTCGCATTGTTTGACCTCCAGCCAAGCTTCCGCCTGGATCTCGACAAGCTGGCCACTCGCTATCGCGAGCTGGCCCGCGAAGTCCATCCCGACCGCTTTGCCGACGCCTCCGAGCGCGAGCAGCGCGTGGCGCTGGAAAAGTCCGCGGCCCTCAACGACGCCTACCAGACCCTGCGCAGTGCGCCGCGTCGTGCCCGCTACCTGCTGGCCATCGGCGGCCACGAAGTGCCCCAGGAGGTCACGGTCCACGACCCGGACTTCCTGTTGCAGCAGATGCAGTGGCGTGAAGAGCTCGAAGAGCTGCAGGACGAGGCCGACCTCGATGGCGTGGCCGTGTTCAAGAAGCGCCTGAAGGTCGCCCAGGACACGCTGAACGAGGACTTTGCCGCCTGCTGGGACGCCCCAGGCGAGCGCGACAAGGCCGAACGCCTGATGCGCCGCATGCAGTTCCTCGACAAGCTCGCCCAAGAAGTGCGCCAACTGGAAGAGCGCCTCGACGATTAACCCGGTGCTGCCCGTGATGGCACCTAAGGTATTCAGATAAGCATGGCCCTACTGCAGATTGCCGAACCCGGTCAAAGCCCTCAGCCGCACCAGCGCCGCCTGGCGGTGGGGATCGACCTGGGTACCACCAACTCTCTGGTCGCCGCACTGCGCAGCGGCCGTAGCGAGCCCCTGCCCGACGCGCAGGGCAACGTCATTCTGCCGTCCGCGGTGCGCTACCTCGAAGGGCGCAACGAAGTGGGGCAGGCTGCACGCGATGCCGCTTCCAGCGACCCGCTTAACACCGTGCTGTCGGTCAAGCGCCTGATGGGGCGCGGCCTGGCCGACGTCAAGCAACTGGGCGAGCAGCTGCCTTACCGCTTCGTTGGCGGTGAGTCGCACATGCCGTTCATCGACACCGTGCAGGGGCCGAAAAGCCCGGTGGAAGTGTCCGCCGATATCCTCAAGGTTCTGCGCGAGCGTGCCGAAGCCACCCTCGGCGGTGAGCTGGTGGGGGCGGTGATCACCGTGCCGGCCTATTTCGACGATGCCCAGCGCCAGGCCACCAAGGACGCTGCGCGCCTGGCCGGCCTGAACGTGCTGCGCCTGCTCAACGAGCCGACTGCCGCTGCCGTGGCTTACGGCCTGGACCAGAACGCCGAAGGCGTGGTGGCCATCTATGACCTGGGCGGCGGTACCTTCGACATTTCCATCCTGCGCCTGACTGCCGGCGTGTTCGAAGTGCTGGCCACCGGTGGCGATACTGCCCTGGGCGGTGACGACTTCGACCACGCCATTGCCGGCTGGATCATCGAACAGGCCGGGCTGTCGTCCGACCTGGACCCGGCCACCCAGCGCGCGCTGCTGCAAACCGCCTGCGCTGCCAAGGAAGCCCTGACCGACACCGACGTGGTCAGCGTCAGCCATGGCGCCTGGCAGGGCCAACTGAGCCGCGCCGGCTTCGAAGCCATGATCGAGCCCATGGTCGCCCGCAGCCTCAAGGCCTGCCGCCGCGCCGTGCGCGACAGCGGTATCGAGCTTGAAGAAGTCAGCGCCGTGGTCATGGTCGGCGGTTCGACCCGCGTCCCGCGTGTGCGTGAAGCCGTCGGTGCACTGTTCGGGCGCACCCCGCTGACCTCGATCGACCCCGACCAGGTGGTGGCCATCGGTGCTGCCATCCAGGCCGATACCTTGGCCGGCAACCGCCGCGAAGGTGGCGAACTGCTGCTGCTGGATGTCATCCCGCTGTCGCTCGGTCTTGAGACCATGGGCGGGCTGATGGAGAAGGTAATCCCGCGCAACACCACTATCCCGGTAGCGCGTGCCCAGGAGTTCACCACTTATAAAGATGGTCAGACGGCCATGATGATCCACGTGCTGCAGGGCGAGCGCGAGCTGATCAGCGACTGCCGCTCGCTGGCGCGCTTCGAGCTGCGTGGCATCCCGGCCATGGTCGCCGGTGCGGCGAAAATCCGCGTCACCTTCCAGGTAGACGCCGACGGCCTGCTCAGCGTCGCCGCCCGCGAGCTGGGCTCGGGCGTGGAAGCCAGCATCCAGGTCAAGCCGTCCTACGGCCTGACCGACGGCGAAATCGCCCGCATGCTCAAGGACTCCTTCGAACACGCAGGTTCCGACAAGCAGGCCCGCCAGCTGCGCGAGCACCAGGTGGACGGCGAGCGCCTGCTCGAAGCGGTACAGGGCGCCCTGGACGCCGACGGTGAGCGCCTGCTCAGCAGTGACGAGCGCGACGCCATCGAATTCCAGATGCAAGAACTACGTGATTTGCTGGCCGGCACCGATGGCGCTGCCATCGAGCAACAGACCAAGCGTCTGTCGCAGGTGACCGACGCATTTGCCGCCCGTCGCCTTGATTCGACGGTCAAAGCCGCACTGGCCGGGCGCAACCTGAATGAGATCGAGGAGTAACCGATGCCGCTGGTGACATTCCTGCCGCACGAGAAGTTCTGCCCCGAAGGGCTGACCGTGGAAGTCGAGCCCGGGACCAACATCCTGGAGCTGGCCCACGACCATCACATCGAGATGGAAAGCGCCTGCGGCGGCGTCAAGGCCTGCACCACCTGCCACTGCATCATCCGCAAGGGTTTCGACTCGCTGGAAGAAGCCGACGAGCTGGAAGAAGACATGCTGGACAAGGCCTGGGGCCTGGAGGCTCAGTCGCGCCTCGGCTGCCAGGTGGTTGTCGCTGACCAGGACCTGGTCATCGAGATCCCCAAGTATTCGCTCAACCACGCCGCCGAAGCGCCGCACTGAGGTTTGCCCCATGAGCCTGAAATGGATTGATGTACTTGAGATCGCCATCCAGCTTGCAGAAAGCAAGCCGGACGTCGATCCTCGTTATGTGAATTTCGTCGATCTGCACCGCTGGGTGCTGGCCTTGCCAGAATTCAGCGACGATCCGTCACGCGGCGGTGAGAAAGTGCTCGAGGCCATCCAGGCGGCCTGGATCGAAGAAGCCGACTGAACGCATCCTGCAGGTTAGGCAATCCCCTGGAACCCGCGTATAATTCGCGGGTTTAATTTTTCGCAACACTCATTTTTCTGGAGTTTTCCATGGCTGTTCAACGTACTTTCTCCATCATCAAGCCTGACGCCGTTGCCAAGAACGTCATCGGCGAGATCACCACTCGTTTCGAGAAAGCCGGCCTGCGCGTCGTCGCTTCGAAAATGAAGCAACTGTCCAAAGCCGAAGCCGAAGGCTTCTACGCCGAGCACAAAGAGCGCGGCTTCTTCGCTGACCTGGTTGCCTTCATGACTTCCGGTCCGGTCATCGTTCAGGTTCTGGAAGGCGAAAACGCCGTTCTGGCCAACCGCGAGCTGATGGGCGCCACCAACCCGAAAGAAGCTGCTGCCGGCACCATCCGTGCTGACTTCGCTGTTTCCATCGACGAAAACGCTGTTCACGGTTCCGACTCGGAAGCTTCGGCTGCCCGCGAAATCGCTTACTTCTTCTCCGCTACCGAGCTGTGCGACCGCATTCGCTAAGCGAAGCAGGTCTTGGGTGATTCCATGAGTGACATGACTGGCAAGATCAACCTGTTGGGCCTGACCCTGCAGGAAATGGAAAAATTCTTCGAGTCGATCGGAGAGAAGCGTTTTCGTGCCGGTCAGGTCATGAAATGGATTCACCACTTTGGCGTCGACGATTTCGCCGCCATGACCAATGTCGGCAAGGCCTTGCGCGAAAAGCTCGAGGCCGTTGCCGAGATTCGGGGCCCGGAAGTGGTCAGTGAAGACATTTCCGCCGACGGTACCCGCAAGTGGGTGGTCCGCGTTGCCTCCGGCAGCTGCGTCGAAACCGTCTACATCCCCACCGACGATCGCGGCACCCTGTGCGTGTCGTCGCAAGCCGGCTGTGCCCTGGACTGCAGCTTCTGCTCCACCGGCAAGCAAGGCTTCAACAGCAACCTCACCGCCGCCGAAGTGATCGGCCAGGTGTGGCTTGCCAACAAATCCTTCGGGACCGTTCCGGCCAAGATCGACCGCGCCATTACCAACGTGGTCATGATGGGCATGGGCGAACCCCTGCTGAATTTCGACAATGTCATCGCCGCCATGAAGATCATGATGGAAGATCTGGGCTATGGCATTTCCAAGCGTCGCGTCACCCTGTCCACCTCGGGCGTGGTGCCGATGATCGACGAGCTGGCCAAGCACATCGACGTGTCGCTGGCCCTGTCGCTGCACGCACCGAACGACGAACTGCGCAACAAGCTTGTACCGATCAACAAGAAGTACCCGCTGAAGATGCTGCTGGAATCGTGCATGGGCTACATGTCCACCCTGGGTGGCAAGCGCGTGCTGACCATCGAGTACACCCTGCTCAAGGACGTCAACGACCAGCCTGAGCATGCTGCGCAAATGATCGAGCTGCTGCGCGACGTGCCGTGCAAGATCAACCTGATCCCGTTCAACCCGTTCCCGCACTCGGGCTACGAGCGGCCGAGCAACAACGCCATTCGCCGCTTCCAGGACCTGTTGCACCACGGTGGCTTCAACGTCACCACCCGCACCACCCGTGGTGATGACATCGACGCCGCCTGTGGCCAGCTGGTTGGCCAGGTCAACGACCGAACCCGCCGCAGCGAGCGCTACATCGCCGTGCGCCAGCTGTCGGCGGACGCCGAGCTGCAAGACAGCCCCGCCAGCCACTGACCGGGACCTTGCCCATGAGCCTGCGCGCCGCGCTGTCGATCCTTGCGCTTTTGCTGCTGGCCGGCTGCGTGTCGGGCGGCGCGGGCGACCCCCTGGCCAGCCGCCAGGGCAGGGCAGAGGCGGGGCGGGCCTATGTGCAGCTTGGGCTGGGTTATTTGCAACAGGGTTTGACCGAGCAGGCCAAGGCGCCGCTGGGCAAAGCCCTGGCCCTGAATGGCGGTGATGCCGACGCGCACGCCGCCCTGGCGCTGGTGTTCCAGGCCGAAGGCGAGCCGGCGCTGGCCGAAGCGCACTTTCGCAAGGCACTGCAGGCACGCCCGGGCGACACGCGAATTCGCAACAATTACGGCAGTTTCCTTTATGCTCAGGGGCGATTTGCCGAGGCCGAGCAGATGTTTCGCCTGGCCAGCGCCGATACCCTGTATCCTGAACGCTCACGCGTGTACGAGAACCTGGGCCTGACCGCCCTGAAGCTCGAGCGCCGCGACCAGGCGCAGGCGTATCTGCTGAAAGCTTTGCAACTCAACCAGCGGCAACCGAAAGCGTTGCTGGAAATGGCTGAGTTGTCCTACGAAAACAGGCATTATGTGCCGGCCCGGGACTACTACGATCGTTTCAGCCAGTTGAGCGACCATGATGCCCGTAGCCTGCTGCTGGGCAGCCGCCTTGCCCGGGTATTCGACGAGCAGGGCACCCTGGCCGAGCTGGGCCAGCAATTACAACGACTTTATCCCGGTACGCCGGAATATCAGCAATACCTGTCGGAGCAACGATGAAAGCCGCGCATCCCGAAGTAGCAGTAGCGCCTGGCCAGAACCCCGGTGAGCTTTTGCGTCAGGCCCGTGAGAACCGGGACTGGTCACAAGCCGAGGTGGCCCGCAAGCTCAACCTCACTGTCAGTTCGTTGAACCACGTGGAAACCGGCGCCTTCGACAAGCTGCCGGGGCATACCTTCGCCCGTGGTTATATCCGCGCCTATGCCAAGCTGATGGACCTGGACCAGGCTGCCCTGGTGGACGCCTTCGACCGTTACACCGGCACCCACGCCAAAGGCAGCGACGTGCACTCGCTGGGCCGTATCGAAGAGCCGGTGCGCCTGTCGCACAATATCCTGCGCGGCGTCAGCCTGCTGCTGCTGGTGGCGGTGATCGGCGGCGGCTTTGTCTGGTGGCAGGACCAGGGCAGCCTGCGTGGCAAGGACCTGGCCAAGATTGCCCTGGAGCACGTCGAAGTCGAAAGCGCCGACGGTACCACCCAGATTCACCCGCTCGATGAGCCTGAAGACCAGGCCGTTTCCGCTGGCCAGCAGCCCGAGAGCGCGCCGCTGCCGCTGGAGCAGGGCGCTGCCGAGCAGCCTGCCGCCGCCGAACAGGCACCGGCAAGCCCGGCACCTGCCGCTACCACTAACGCAGTGCCAGCACCGGCCCAGCAGGCGCCTGTGGCACCCGCTGCCAGCGCCCCTGCTGTCGCGCCAGCGCCGGTAGCACCGGTTGCCCCGGCCCCGGCGGCCGTTGTACCTGCCACGCCTGTAGCGGCAGTGGCCGCCGCCGAGCCTGTCGTGCCAGCCGCAGTGCCGGCTGGCAGCGCCAAGGTCGCCATCCAGTTCGTCGCCGATTGCTGGACCCAGGTCACCGACGGCAACGGCAAGGTGCTGTTCAGCGCCATCAAGCGCAAGGGGGACAACCTCGAGCTGACCGGCAAGCCGCCGTTCTCGGTACGCCTGGGCTTTGCCCGTGGCGCCCAGGTCAGCTACAACGGCCAGGCCGTCGATGTTGCCCCGTTCACCAGTGGCGAGACCGCTCGCCTGAAGTTGGGACAGTAAGTCATGCACGGCGAATCTCCGATCAAACGTCGCGAATCCCGCAAAATCTGGGTCGGCAATGTGCCGGTGGGTGGTGATGCCCCCATCGCGGTGCAGAGCATGACCAACACCGACACCAACGATGTGGCCGCCACCGTGGCGCAAATCCAGCGCCTGGTCGATGCCGGCGTGGACATCGTGCGTGTCTCGGTGCCGGACATGGACGCCGCCGAGGCGTTCGGCCGCATCAAGCAGCAGGTCAGCGTGCCGCTGGTGGCCGACATCCACTTCGACTACAAGATCGCCTTGCGCGTGGCCGAACTGGGCGTCGACTGCCTGCGTATCAACCCGGGCAACATCGGCCGTGAAGACCGTGTGCGCGCGGTTGTAGATGCCGCCCGCGACCGGGGTATCCCGATCCGTATCGGCGTCAACGCCGGTTCCCTGGAAAAGGACCTGCAGAAGAAGTACGGCGAGCCGACCCCGGCGGCGCTGGTCGAGTCGGCCCTGCGCCACGTCGAGCACCTCGACCGCCTGGACTTCCAGGACTTCAAGGTCAGCGTCAAGGCCTCCGATGTGTTCATGGCCGTCGAAGCCTACCGCCTGCTGGCCAAGCAGATCGTACAGCCGCTGCACCTGGGCATCACCGAAGCCGGTGGCCTGCGTTCGGGGACGGTGAAATCCGCTGTCGGCCTCGGTATGCTGCTGGCCGAAGGCATTGGCGATACCATCCGTATCTCGCTGGCGGCCGACCCGGTCGAAGAAGTGAAAGTCGGCTACGACATCCTCAAGTCGCTGCACCTGCGCTCGCGCGGCATCAACTTCATCGCCTGCCCGAGCTGCTCGCGGCAGAACTTCGATGTGGTCAAGACCATGAACGAGCTGGAAGGGCGCCTGGAAGACCTGCTGGTGCCGCTGGACGTGGCGGTGATCGGTTGCGTGGTCAACGGCCCGGGTGAAGCCAAGGAGGCCCATGTGGGGCTGACCGGCGGCACGCCGAACCTGATCTACATCGACGGCAAGCCGGCGCAGAAACTGACCAACGACAACCTGGTCGATGAGCTGGAAAAACTCATCCGCCAGAAAGCGGCCGAAAAGGCCGAGGCCGACGCGGCGCTGATCGTCCGTGGCTGACACACAGAATTCGTAAGGACTTTTCGTGAGCAAATCGCTGCAAGCCATCCGTGGCATGAACGACATCCTGCCAGAACAGTCGCCGCTGTGGCGCTACTTCGAAGGCACCGTGGCCGGCCTGCTGGACACCTACGGGTACAGCCAGATCCGCACGCCGATCGTCGAGTTCACCGAGCTGTTCAAGCGCTCCATCGGTGAAGTGACCGACATCGTCGAAAAAGAGATGTACACCTTCGAGGACCGCAACGGCGATTCGCTGACCCTGCGCCCCGAAGGCACCGCTGCGTGCGTGCGTGCCGTGCTCGAGCATGGCATCACCGGCAACGGCCAGGTGCAGAAACTGTGGTACATCGGCCAGATGTTCCGCCACGAGCGCCCGCAAAAGGGTCGCTACCGCCAGTTCCACCAGATTGGCGTGGAAGTATTCAACCTGGACGGTCCGGACATCGACGCCGAGCTGATCATGCTGACCTGGCGCCTGTGGGGCCAGCTGGGCATCCGGGACGCAGTCAAGCTGGAACTCAACAGCCTGGGCACCAGCGAAGCCCGTGCACGCTACCGTGACGCGCTGGTCGAGTTCCTCTCGGCGCGCCTGGAGCAACTGGACGAAGACAGCCAGCGCCGCCTGAAGAGCAACCCGCTGCGCATCCTCGACAGCAAGGACCAGAACACCCAGGCGGTGCTGGTCGGCGCGCCGAAGCTGGAAGACTACCTGGACGAAGAGTCGCGCGTGCACTTCGAGGGCCTCAAGGCCCGCCTGGACGCTGCCGGCATCCCGTTCGTGATCAACACCAAGCTGGTGCGTGGCCTGGACTACTACAGCAAGACCGTGTTCGAGTGGGTTACCGACAAGCTCGGCGCCCAGGGCACTGTCTGCGCCGGTGGCCGCTACGACGGCCTGGTCGAGCAGATGGGCGGCAAGCCGACCCCGGGCGTCGGTTTCGCCATGGGCATCGAGCGCCTGATCCTGCTGCTGGAAACCCTGGGCAAGGTGCCCGAGTCCATCAGCCGCCAGATCGACGTTTACCTGTGCGCCTTTGGCGAACAGGCGGAGCTGGCCGGCCTGCGCCTTTCCGAAGGCCTGCGCGACCGCCTGCCGGGCCTGCGCCTGGCGGTCAACGCCGGCGGTGGCAGCTTCAAGAGCCAGTTCAAGAAAGCCGACAAGAGCGGCGCGCTGTTCGCCCTGATCCTCGGCGACGACGAGCTGGCCAAGCAAGAGATCGGCTTCAAGCCCCTGCGTGGTCAGGGCGAACAACAGAACATTGCCTGGGATGCTCTGGCTGAGCACCTGGAAACCGCGATCGCGCAGGCGTAACGCGGTTCAACAAGCGAATAGGCGAAAAGGAGTATTGGGGTGTCGAGTACCGATGATGAACTGGCAGGGGTCAAGGACTGGTGGAACCGCAACGGCAAGCCGCTGCTGACCGGTGCCCTGCTGGCTGGCGTGGTGGTGTTGGGCTGGAATACCTGGCACAAGTACCAGAACAATCAGTCGCAAGGTGCCTCGCAGCTGTACCAGGCCTTGCTGGAGACCAGCCTGACGCCGACTGGCCAGCCTGACGCGACCAAGGTCGCGGAACTGGCCGGCAAGCTCAAGAGCGAGTTCGGCGGTACCGCCTACGCCCAGTACGGCAGCCTGTTCGTGGCCAAGGTTGCGGTCGAGAGCGGCAAGCTCGACGACGCTGCTGCCGAGCTGAAGGGCGTGCTGGACAAACCGGCCGATGCCACCCTGGGCGAAATTTCGCGTCAGCGCCTGGCACGTGTTCTGGCCGCCCAGAACAAGGCCGAGGAAGCCCTCAAGCTGCTCGACGGCGACGCTGACAAAGCCTTCCTGGCCAGCCGTGAAGAGTTGAAAGGTGACCTGCTGGTGCAACTGGGGCGCGCCGACGACGCGCACAGCGCTTACGAGAAAGCCAAGGCTGCGCTGTCCGATGAGGCGGCGGTCGGTGGCCTGCAATTGAAGCTGGATGACTTGGCCAAAGGGGACGCGTAAGTGATCGGTTGGAAACATGCAGCAGTGCTGACCCTGGCCGTACTGGCCGCAGGTTGCAGCAGCAACAGCAAGAAGGAACTGCCCCCGGCCGAGCTGACCAAGTTCACCGAGGAAGTGGTGCTGAAGAAGCAGTGGAGCCGTTCGATCGGTGACGGCCAGGGCGAGACCTACAACACCCTGGTACCCGCCATCGAGAACGACCGTATCTACGCTTCCGACGTCAACGGCGAAGTCTTCGCCCTCGACCGCATCACCGGCGACGTGGTGTGGAAGAAGGACCTCGAACTGCCGGTATCCGGCGCTGTCGGCGTAGGCTACGGCCTGGTCATGATCGGCACCCTCAAGGGTGAAGTCATCGCCCTGGATTCCAGCACCGGCGAGGAGCGCTGGCGCTCCCGCGTGACCAGCGAAGTGCTGGCCCCGCCTGCCAACAACGGTGACGTGGTGGTGGTGCAGACCCAGGACGACCGCCTGATCGGCCTGGATGCCACGACTGGCGACCGCCGCTGGATCTATGAAAACACCCCGGCCGTGCTGACCCTGCGTGGTACCGGCGCACCGATCGCCACCAACCGCCTGGCCGTCGCCGGCCTGTCCACCGGCAAGGTGGTGGCGGTGGATATCAACAACGGTGTTCCTGTGTGGGAAAGCCGTGTGGCGATTCCGCAGGGCCGTTCCGAGCTGGATCGTGTGGTCGATATCGACGGCGGCCTGCTGCTGTCTGGTGGTACCCTGTACGTCAGCACCTACCAGGGCCGCGTCGCGGGCCTGGACCTGGAAAGCGGCCGCGTGCTGTGGCAGCGCGATGCCTCCAGCTATGTGGGTGTCGCCCAGGGCTTCGGCAACGTCTACGTCAGCGAAGCTTCGGGTACTGTCGAAAGCGTCGACGAGCGCTCGTCCAGCGCCCTGTGGACCAACGACACCATGGCTCGCCGCCAGCTGACGGCGCCTGAGGTGTTCTCCAGCTACGTGGCTGTGGGTGACTTCGAGGGTTACCTGCACCTGCTGAGCCAGGTCGATGGCCGTTTCGTTGGCCGTGAACGTATCGACAGCGATGGCCTGCGTGCCCGCCCACTTGTGGTCGGCGACACCATCTACGTCTTCGGCAACAGCGGCAAGCTCGAGGCACTGACCATCCGCTGAAGCTATGCTTGAAGCCTTGGCGGGCTTCAAGCCGCGGCGTAGGACACGCCGCCCGAACTCCGGCCGCTGCCTTGCAGCGGCCTTTGCATTTTCAAGAATTCAAGAGTGGAGAGCCGAATGGTTCCCGTAATCGCCCTGGTGGGCCGCCCGAACGTCGGCAAATCCACCATGTTCAACCGCCTGACCAAGACCCGCGATGCCATCGTCGGTGACCTGTCGGGCCTGACCCGTGACCGCCAGTATGGTGATGCCACCTGGCAGGGTCGTTCCTTCATCCTGATCGACACCGGCGGTATCACCGGTGACGAAGTGGGCATGGACGAGAAAATGGCCGAGCAGTCGCTCATGGCCATCGAAGAAGCCGACTATGTACTGTTCCTGGTCGATGCCCGCGCCGGCATGACCGCCGCCGACCAGATGATCGCCGAGCACCTGCGCAAGCGGAACAAGGAAGCGATCCTGGTTGCCAACAAGATCGACAACATCGACGCCGACGTCGCCCGCGCCGAGTTCTCGCCGCTGGGCATGGGCAACGCCATCCCGGTGGCCGGCTCCCAGGGCCGTGGCATCAACGCGCTGATGGAGGCCGTGCTCGGCCACCTGCCGCGTGACCAGGTCGAGGAAGCGCTGGACGCCGAAGTCGCCGAAGGCGAAGAAGCGGTGCGCATCCCGGGCCCGAGCGAAAAGGATGGCATCAAGATCGCCATCATCGGTCGCCCCAACGTCGGCAAGTCGACCCTGGTCAACCGCATGCTCGGCGAAGAGCGTGTGGTGGTGTACGACCAGCCGGGCACCACCCGCGACAGTATCTACATCCCGTTCGAGCGCGATGACGAGAAGTACACCTTCATCGACACCGCTGGCGTGCGCAAGCGCGGCAAGATCCACGAGGAAGTCGAGAAGTTCTCGGTGGTGAAGACGCTGCAGGCGATCAAGGACGCCAACGTGGTGATCTTCGTCATGGACGCCCGCGAAGGTGTGGTGGACCACGACCTGAACCTGCTGGGCTTCGCCCTGGAAGCCGGCCGCGCCATCGTCATCGCCCTGAACAAGTGGGACGGCATGGAGCCGGGCGAGCGCGATTACGTGAAGACCGAGCTGGAGCGCCGGTTGTTCTTCGTCGATTTTGCCGACATCCACTTCATCTCCGCCCTGCACGGCACCGGCGTGGGCCACCTGTACAAGTCGGTACAGGCCGCGTTCAAGTCGGCGGTCACCCGCTGGCCGACCAGCCGCCTGACGCAGATCCTCGAAGATGCCGTGAGCGAGCACCAGCCACCGCTGGTCAACGGCCGCCGCATCAAGCTGCGCTATGCCCACCTCGGCGGTGCCAACCCGCCGCTGATCGTGATCCACGGCAACCAGACCGACAAGATTCCGAAGTCGTACTCGCGTTACCTGGAGAACACCTACCGCCGCGTCCTCAAGCTGGTCGGTACGCCGATCCGCATCGAGTACAAGGGCGGTGAGAACCCGTACGAGGGCAAGAAGAACACCCTCACCGACCGCCAGGTCAACAAGAAGCGCCGCCTGATGTCGCACCACAAGAAGGCCGAGAAGAAGCGCCGCGACAAGCGCTGATTCCGCGTCAGCTTCTTCGCGGGTAAACCCGCTCCCACAGGTCCCACACAGTTTTCGAATGCTGTGCAGTACCTGTGGGAGCGGGTTTACCCGCGAACAGGCCCTTTGATCCAGCGCAAATCCCCCTATTGTTTCAACCTTTTTCCTGACCGCTCGATCCGCTATGCTCGGACTCCACCCCGTGCCGGATACACCCCAGGAAAGAGGGCTCCATGATTCGCAGCAAACTGCCGAATGTCGGCACGACCATCTTTACCACCATGTCCCAGCTCGCCGTGCAGACGGGCGCGCTCAACCTGTCGCAAGGTTTCCCCGACTTCAACGGCCCGCAGGCGCTGCTCGATGCAGTCGGCCGGCATGTGGCCGCCGGGCATAACCAGTATTCGCCGATGACCGGCCTGCCGGCCCTGCGCCAGCAGGTGGCGGCCAAGGTCGCGCGGCTGTATGGCGCACAGGTGGATGCCGATCAGGAAGTGACCATTACACCAGGCGCCACCGAGGCGATCTTCTGTGCCATTCAGGCAGTGGTACAGGCTGGCGATGAAGTGATTGTCTTCGACCCTTGCTACGACAGCTACGAGCCGTCCGTGGAACTGGCCGGTGGCCGCTGCGTGCATGTACAGCTGAGCGACGGCGATTTCCGCATCGACTGGCAGAAGTTCAGCGATGCCCTCAGCCCGCGAACGCGCATGGTCATCCTCAATTCGCCACACAACCCCAGCGGCGCGCTGATTACCCGAGAAGACCTCGACCAGTTGGCCCGGCTTATCGCTGATCGCGATATCTACCTGGTCAGCGACGAGGTCTACGAGCACCTGGTGTACGACGGTGTGCGCCATGCCAGCGTGCTGGCCCACGAGCAGCTGTACCCGCGTGCCTTCGTGATCAGCTCGTTCGGCAAGACTTACCACGTTACCGGCTGGAAGACCGGCTACGTGATTGCCCCGCCGGCGCTGAGCGCCGAGCTGCGCAAGGTGCACCAGTACGTGAACTTCTGCGGCGTGACCCCGCTGCAGTGCGCCTTGGCCGATTTCATGGCCGAGCACCCCGAGCATATCGATGAACTGCCGGCCTTCTACCAGGCCAAGCGTGACCTGTTCTGCGGCTTGCTGGAGAGCTCGCGGTTCCGTTTCACCCGCACGGCGGGTACCTATTTCCAGCTGGTGGACTATTCGCAGATCCGCCCGGACCTGAACGATGTCGACATGTCGCTGTGGCTGACCCGTGAGCACGGCGTGGCGACCATCCCGGTGTCGGTGTTCTACCAGCAACCCATCCCCGAGCAACGCCTGGTCCGCCTGTGCTTTGCCAAACGAGAGGAGACGCTGCGTCAGGCAGCGGAAAGACTATGCGCGATCTGAGCACACTGCCGAACCTGAAAGTCGCCCTGGTGCAGACCACCCTGGCCTGGCACGACCGCGAGGCCAACCATGCGCACTTCGAAGTGCTGCTGGAGCAGGTGGGCGAAGTGGACCTGGTGATTTTGCCGGAAATGTTCACCACCGGCTTCTCGATGCAGTCCGAGAGCCTGGCCGAGCCGGAGAATGGCCCGACCTACAAATGGCTGAAGGCCCAGGCGAAGAAGTACGACACGGTAATTACCGGCAGCGTGATCATCCAGGCCGCCGATGGCAGCCACCGCAACCGCCTGCTGTGGGCGCGGCCGGATGGCGAAGTCCTGCACTACGACAAGCGCCACCTGTTCCGCATGGCCGGCGAGCACAAGCATTACACACCGGGCGAGCGCCAGGTGCAGTTCGAGCTCAAGGGCTGGCGGATTCGTCCGTTGATCTGCTACGACCTGCGCTTCCCGGTGTGGAGCCGCGATGCCCAGGACACCGACCTGTTGCTGTACACCGCCAACTGGCCGGCTGCGCGCCGCCAGCACTGGAACCGGCTGTTGCCGGCGCGGGGTATCGAGAACCTGTGCTATGTGGCGGCGGTGAACCGGGTGGGCACCGATGGCAAGGGCTTTGCCTATTCCGGCGACAGCCAGGTGCTGGACTTCCAGGGCGAGAGCCTGCTCAGCGCCGGGGAGGCCGACGGGGTGTTTACCGCGGTGTTGAGCGCGGCGGAGCTGGCGGCCTACCGGGCCAAGTTCCCGGCCAACCTGGATGCCGATACCTTCGAGCTGCACTGACAGCCTGTACCGGCCACTTCGCGGGTAAACCCGCTCCCACAGGTACCGCACAGTATTCAAAATCTGTTAGGACCCTGTGGGAGCGGGTTTACCCGCGAAGAGGCCGGTGCTGGTTACATCAGTCTCCGATCAGTACACATCCCGCCGATACCGCCCATCCTCGATAAGCTGCTGCACAGTGGCCTCCCCGAGGATACCGTTGAGCGCCGCATCCACTCCCGCCGCCATCCCTTGCAGGCTGCCACAGACATACACACAGGCGCCATCCGCGACCCAGCGCTTGAACTCTTCAGCCTGCTGCAGCAACACATCCTGCACATACACCTTCTCCGCCTGGTCCCGCGAAAATGCCAGGTCCAGACGTGCCAGGTCGCCGCTGTCCAGCCAGCCTTGCAGCTCGCTGCCACACAGCAGGTCATGGGCGCGGTTACGCTCGCCGAACAGCAGCCAGTTGCGCTGCTCGCCCGCATTCACCCGCGCACGGAGGAGGCTGCGCAGGCCGGCCAGGCCGGTGCCGTTGCCGATCAACACCAGTGGTGCAGCCGTTTCCGGCAGGTGGAAGCTGCTGTTGCGCCGCAAGCGCAGGCTCAGCGTACCGTTCAGCGGCAGGTATTCGGTCAGCCAGCCGGAACCCAGGCCCAGGTTGCCATCGGCGTGGCGTTCCTGGCGCACGATCAGCTCCAGTACGCCATCGCTGGCGATCGAGGCGATCGAGTACTCGCGGCTGCCGATCGGCACCAATGCATCGACCAGCGCTTGCGGCTGCAAGCCGATCAGGTGATCGCGACGGGTCGGCAACTGGCGGCCAGCCAGGGCTTGGGCGAGGGTTTCGCCCAGGCCATTCACCTGCACCTTGGCCCCGGCGTCCAGCGCCATGCCATCGAGGAAGGCCTCGATCCTTGGCTGGCCGTTGAGCGGCAGGATCTCCACCAGGTCACCGGCTTCCCAGCTGGCGGGCGCTTGCGGTCGCAGGCCGAGCAGGTACACCGGCTGGCCCTGGCTGCCCGGGTTGAGCAGTTCACGGCGCACCAGTGACCAGTTGCCGAAACTCGGCGGCTGCCAGGCGGCCACCGGCTGGGCGCCGGTCAGTTGCGCCAGTTCCTGCTGCCACTGCTGCAGCGCTGCCTGGTCGGCGTTGTCCACTTCCACCGGGCTGAACGCGCTGCTGGCACCGCGCTCACCCAGCCATGCCTGCAAGCGGCGGGCGAAGCCGCAGAAGTGCGGGTACTGGCGGTCACCGAGGGCGAGCAGGGCATAGTTGAGGTTGTTCAGCGCCCAGGGCTGGCCGAGCACCTTGCGCTCGAAGGCGCGGGCGCTGTCGGGGGCTTCGCCGTCGCCGAAGGTGCTGACCACGAACAGCGCACGGCGGGCCTGGCGCAGGTCGTCTTCACCCAGTTCGGCAAGGGCGCGCACCTGCACCGGCAGGCCGGCCGCCTGCAGCTGGCCGGCGCTCTGCCAGGCCAGTTGTTCGGCAAGGCCACTCTGGCTGGCAAAGCCGATCAGCCAGCTGTCGCCACTGGCCGTGTTGCTGGTGACGTTGCCACGGGCGGCGCGTACCTGACGCTTCTTGCGGCGGCGGTCGAGGTACAGCAGCCAGCCGGTGACGAAGAACAGCGGCATGGTCAGGCTGGCGATGGTGACGATGATGCGCCCCGGCAGGCCGAAGTATTCGCCCACGTGCAGGGCGTAGACGCTCTGCAGCAGCTGGGCCTTGAAGGATTTGTCGGTGTAGCGGTCATGTTTTTTCACCTGACCGCTGGCCGGGTCCAGCACCAGGGTGTTGAAGGCACGCGGGTGGTCGGCGTCGTCCAGCAGGTAGAACAGGTTGGCCGGTTGGCCACCTACCGGTGGCAGGCGCAGGTTGTACATGGCCAGGCCCGGGCCGGCGGCGTCCTTGAGGTTGGCCCAGATCGCGTCGTAGTCGACCACCAGCGGCGGGGCGTTCTTGTCGATTTTCTGCGGCCCGTGGCGGCCACGGCCTTCGCCGCGCTTTTGTTGCTGGCCGGCGGCCGGTGCGTCGGCCAGCAGCTTGTTCAGGCCTTCGCGGTACCACTCGTAGGACCAGAACAGCCCGGTCAGGGCGAACAACAGGTAGAACAGCAGGCACCAGGTGCCGGCCACCGCGTGCAGGTTCCAGTTGAAGGCGCGGCCTTTCCTGGCCCAGTCAAAGGTCAGCCAGGTGCGCCAGTCCAGCGCCTTGCGCGGCCAGCGCAGGTACAGGCCGGAGAGGCAGAAGAACACCAGCATCAAGGTGCAGGCACCGGTGATCTGCCGGCCGCTGTCGCCCATGGCCAGGAAGCGGTGCAGGTTGAGCATGAGGTTGAAGAAGCCTTGCCCGGCCACTTCTCCCTTGAGTTCGCCAGTGTACGGGTCGGCGTAGCGCAGCGGGCCACGGCGCTCGCCTGGTGGCGGGGTGAAGGAGACGCGTGCGGCGTTGCCTTCGCGTACATCGACCCACAGCATCGCCACCTTGTCGTGCTGCTGGGCCTCGACTCGCTGGACCAGTTCGGCCGGGGGCAGCACGCCCTCCGGGCGCACCTGGACCTTCAGGACATCGGCATTCAGCGCGCGCAGCAGTTCTTCCTGAAACGAGTACAAGGCCCCGGTGATACCCATCAAGGCCAGCACCAGGCCAGCGGTGATGCCAAAGAACCAGTGCAATTGGAACAGCGTCTTCTTCACCACATGATCACCTTGTGTTTCTGCCGCACACTGCGCGGCGTGCATTATGCCTTGATACGCAAAAGCCCCGCTCACGGGAATGAACGGGGCGGGGGGAGCGGGTTGTTTGTTACCTGTGCCGGCCTCTTCGCGGGTGAACCCGCTCCCACAGAGATATCACTGGATCTGAGGCCAGTGGAGTACCTGTGGGAGCGGGTTCACCCGCGAAAGGGCCGGCACAGGCGCAGCCCATTCAACAGATCAACCCCATCCTGGCATCAGAAGTGGACGCTGGTGGTCAACAGAGCCGTCCGCCCGGCTGCCTGGTTGGCGAAGTGGGTGGAGAAGGCCTTGTCGTAGTACACCTCGTTGGTCAGGTTCTGCACGTTCAGCTGCAGGTCGATGTTCTTGGTCAGCTTGTAGGCAGCCATGGCGTCATAGCGCACGTAGCTGTCGACCATTGTGGTATTGGCTACGTTGCCATACACGTCATCGACGTAGAACGCACCGCCACCGATGGTCAGCTTCGGCGTAACGGAGTACGTGGTCCACAGGCTGGCGCTGTTGTTCGGCGTGTTTGGCAGCTGATTGCCGTCGTTAGCCTTGTTCAGCGGGCCGCCGTCGATCTGACGTGCCTGAAGGTAGGTATAGCCGGCGAATACCTGCCACTTGTCGGTGAGCTTGCCGCTGGCCGACAGCTCGATGCCCTGTACACGAGTTTCGCCGACGTTCTCGTAGGTGGTGGTGTCCACCTGAACGCGGGCATTTTCCTTCTCTGTGCGGAAGATCGCTGCTGCCAGTGACAGGCGTTCGTCCAGCAAGTCCCACTTGGTACCTACTTCGTAGTTGGTGGTCTCTTCCGGCTCCAGGTCGCTGCCCAAGATATTGCCGCTGCGGTCAGTGGTGCCTGGCAGAGTGTTGGTTTCGGTACCCTCACCGAGCATGGCGCCTGGCGGGGTCGCGGACGTGGCGTAGGAAACATAGATGCTGCCGTTTTCGGCAGGCTTCCAGACCAGACCCAGCTGGCCTGTGAAGAATTCACTCTTGTCGCGACCTTTGGTAGGTACGCCGTTCTTGTTCACGACGGTTGCGCCGCTGGCGTCGTAGGTACGGAACTTGGTATCGAAATGGTCGTAACGCAGGCCCATGTTCAGCAGCCACTGGGGCGTGAGCTCCAGTGTATCGAAAGCATAGATCGCACGTGTCTTGCCGCTGGTTTTGGTACCGGCGTAGTTGCGCGAGACCGTGCCGTCCCAAGCGTCATCCGGGTTCGGGTCGCTCAGCGAGGTGCAGCTACCGCCGTTGCCAGGCCCAGTGCAGCTGAGTTTGCTGTTTGGCGTGACGGTGTAACTCTGGCGGTCGGACTCTTCCTTGGTGAACTCGATACCGGTGGAGAAATTGTTCTTGAAGCCGCCGACGAAGAACTCACCGAACAGGTCGGTCTGGTTGGTTGTGGTGGCGGTGTTGCCAACACGGGAGTTGGCGCGACGCCAGACCCCATTGTTGTTGACGTTGCCAACACTGTCGTCAGGCTGGGTCAGGATGTAGTCCTGCATGCTGTTGCCGTGACGCAGGGTGTTTTTGATGGTCAGCGAGTCCGTCAGGTCGTGCTCGATGCCAATGGTTGCGATGTCAACGCGGGTCTTGCGGAAATCGCGACCGGTCAGGCCATAGAAGTTGTCGCTGTCGCCGCCGTCAGTCGGCTTGCTCGGGTGCGCCGAAGTGCGTGCAGTGTTGCCACCGGTCGGGATGGTGTACGGGATGCCCGAATCCGGAAGGTCGTCGCTTTCCAGATGGTAGTAGTCGAGGTTCACGCGGGTCGGGGTACCCAGGCCGAAGGCCAGCGATGGGGCGATACCCCAACGGTCGTAGTTGACCTTGTCGCGGCCGGCGACGTTGCTTTCGTGGGTCATCAGGTTCAGGCGGCCGGCAACGGTATCGCTGAACTGGTAGTTACCATCGAAGGTGTAGCGCTGGGTCTGGTCGCTGCCCCAAGTCCAGGCGCCATCGAGCGAGTTGCCCAGGTGTGCACGTTTGCTCACCAGGTTGATGGTGCCGCCGGCGGCACCACGGCCACCGATGGCCGAGTTCGGGCCCTTGGCTACTTCTACCGATTCGATGGCGAAGATTTCGCGGGTTTGTGCACCAGTGTCGCGCACGCCGTCCAGGTAGGTGTCGCCCTGGGCGTCGAAGCCGCGGATGAACGGGCGGTCGCCTTGCGGGTTGCCGCCTTCGCCGGCACCAAAGGTGATCCCTGGCACGGTGCGCAGGGCGTCCTGCAGGGTCAGGGCGCTGGTGTCCTTGATCACTTGCTGCGGGATCACGGTGATCGAGCGTGGGGTGTCTACCAGCGGCGCGGTGTACTTCTGCGAGGAGGCCTTGTCGACCTTGTAATCGGTGCTGGCTTGTTCAGCCTTGCCGTTGACGCTGGTGGCGTCGAGGGTGATCGCGCTGCTGGCGGCCGGGTCGGCGGCGTAGGCCGACGAGGCGCTGAGGGCGACGCCGATGGCAGACACGATCAGGCGTGGTGAACTCACTGCAGATGGTACGTACTGGCGCATTGCTTAGGACCTTCCCCAAGGTGTTAAGGCCGCGGATCTTAATGTAAGCGATTGTGACTCACAATTGAGAGTCGTTACCATTCGTGAAGAATTTACAATCTTTACAGTTTCCCTTTACGGTTTCATCAAGCTGAAACGTCTTAAGCGGCGAATGGGGGTTGTGAAGCGCAAAAGGGAATCAATATCATTGGCGCCTTTACATTTTCCAACGGTGCTGCCGCCATGCTGCTTCACATCCCCGGCCTGTTCGATACCGATGAGCTGGCCCGTATCCGCGAGGCGCTGGAGCAGGCCGACTGGGCCGACGGCAAGATCACGGCCGGCTACCAGTCGGCCAAGGCCAAGCACAACCTGCAGCTGCCGGAAGGACACCCGCTGGCCAAGGAGATCGGCAGTGCGCTGATCGACCGCTTGTGGCAGAACCCGCGCTTCATGTCCGCAGCCTTGCCGCACAAGGTGTTCCCGCCGTTGATCAACTGCTACCGCGAAGGTGGCAATTTCGGCTTCCACATCGACAACGCCCTGCGCCAGCCCAAGGGCAGCCCGGAGCGGGTGCGTACCGACCTGTCCTCCACGCTGTTCCTCAGCGATCCGGACAGCTACGACGGCGGCGAGCTGGTGATCCAGGACACCTATGGCGTGCAGCAGGTCAAACTGGCCGCCGGTGACCTGGTGCTGTACCCCGGCACCAGCCTGCACAAGGTCAACCCGGTGACCCGTGGCCAGCGTTACGCCGCGTTCTTCTGGACCCAGAGCCTGGTGCGCGAGGACAGCCAGCGGGCGTTGCTGTTCGAGATGGACAATGCCATCCAGCAACTGACTGCCGATGTGCCGGACCATCCATCACTGCTGCAACTGACCGGCACCTACCACAACCTGCTGCGCCGCTGGGCCGAGGTCTGAACCGTGTCCTATCAGTTGCGGCGTGAGGAAGTGATGGATGTGGCCCGTTTGCAGGCCATGCTGGAAGAAAGCCCCGGCAAGGCTGCCCAGGCGATTCTGGCGGCGGCCGGGCAGGGTGCGGTCGAGGCACAGTTGCTGCTGGGGCAGATCCTGCTCGACGGGCGCGGCATTCAGGCGGATGCCGCCGTGGCCAGGCGCTGGTTCGGCATTGCCGCACAGGGCGGCAGTGCCATGGCGCACAACATGCTGGGGCGTTGCCTGGAGCATGGCTGGGGCGGTGAGCCAAGCCCGGCGCAGGCGGCCGTTCACTATGCGCGTGCGGCCGATGCCGGGCTGGACTGGGGGCTGTACAACCTGGGCAACCTGCTGGCCACCGGGCGCGGCGTACCGGCCAACCAGGCGCAGGCGCTGATGTGCTACGAGAAAGCGGCGCACATGGGGCATGCCAAGTCGATGAACCTGTACGGGCGTTACCTGGAGCAAGGCATCGCCACGGCGCCCAACCCGACACGGGCGGTGCGCTGGTATCGGCGTTCGGCCGAGGCGGGGGACTTTCGCGGCATGTTCAGCCTGGGGCTGGTGCTGGTCGAGCGTGGGCAGGTGGCGGAAGCCGGGCCTTGGCTGGAGCGGGCGCGGGTCGAGGGGAACATGAATTTCCTGCGCAGTGCGCTGGTGAGCTTGCAGGGGGCGGGGCCGGTATTGATGGCCTTTGCGGCGCGGTATGCCGAGGAGATCGAGCGGCGCGAAGCCTGATGTCGCCTGTGCTGGCCCTATCGCCGGCAGGCCAGCTCCCACAGGGTCTGGACAAGGCTTGAGGCTGCGCTGTACCTGTGGGAGCGGGCGTGCCCGCGAAGAGGCCGGTACAGCAAAGCACAAATGAAAACGGGGCCTTGCGGCCCCGTTGTGCATTACAGGTAGTAAGCCTTCAGCGGCGGGAAGCCGTTGAATTCCACTGCGCTGTAGCTGGTGGTGTAGGCACCGGTCGACAGCCAGTACAGGCGGTCGCCGATGGCCAGGTTCAGCGGCAGGCCGTACTTGTAGTTTTCGTACATGATGTCGGCGCTGTCGCAGGTCGGGCCGGCGATGACCACTTCTTCGGCCTCGCCTTTCTTCTCGGTCCAGATCGGGAACTTGATGGCTTCGTCCATGGTTTCGATCAGGCCGGAGAACTTGCCCACGTCGGTGTAGATCCAGCGCTCGACAGCGGTGCGCGACTTGCGTGCAACCAGTACCACTTCGCTGACCAGGATACCGGCGTTGGCAATCAGCGAACGGCCCGGCTCGAGGATGATTTCCGGCAGGTCGTCACCGAAGTCTTCCTTCAGGAAGCGGATGATCTCTTCGGCGTAGGTTTCCAGGCTGTTGGTCCGGGTGATGTAGTTGGCCGGGAAGCCGCCACCCATGTTGATCAGCTTCAGCTCGATGCCGTCTTCTTCCTTCAGGCGCTCGAAGATCACCTTGACCTTGGCGATGGCGGCGTCCCATACGCTGATGTCGCGCTGCTGCGAGCCAACATGGAAGGAAATGCCGTAAGGCACCAGGCCCAGGTCGCGGGCGAGGATCAGCAGGTCCATGGCCATGTCGGTCTGGCAGCCGAATTTGCGCGACAGCGGCCAGTCGGCAGTGGTCGAGCCTTCGGTGAGGATACGCACGTACACTTTCGAGCCCGGCGCGGCCTTGGCGATGTTGCGCAGGTCGGCTTCCGAGTCGGTGGCATACAGGCGCACGCCCTTCTCGTAGAAGTAGCGGATGTCCTTGGACTTCTTGATGGTGTTGCCGTAGCTGATGCGGTCGGCGGTTACACCGCGGCCCAGCACCTTGTCCAGCTCGTAGATCGAGGCGATGTCGAAGCTCGAACCTTTTTCCTTGAGCAGGTCGATGATCTCGACGGCCGGGTTGGCCTTGACCGCGTAGTACACCTTGGCGAATTCGAAACCAGCACGCAGGTCGTCATAGGCCTGGCTGATCATCTGGGTATCGATGAGTACGAACGGGGTTTCCTGCTTGTCGGCGAACGCCTTCATTTTCTGGAAGGTGTCACGCGCGAAATAGTCTTCGACCTGGATCGACATGCTCAGGGACTCCATGGGCAAACTGAAAGATTAAGTGGCTGCAAACTGAACGTCCTCCGTATCCCCACTTTGGTTCGCCTACTCAGTACTTGAGCCGGATGGATCGTTTCCAGCATGGACGTTCGGCGCGCACTTTAGGGCGTGAAGAATGCAGAATCAACAGGCAATCCGGGCGTGATCGACGTGGATCGACGACCAGCCATTTGAATAACCGACTCGTGTGACCAGCTGATGTTCCCCGCAGTGTTTCAAGCGTAAAAAATTGTGGAATGGACCAAATTGGCCCCTTCGCGGGTAAACCCGTTCCCACAGGGTTTCCACGCTTCCTGTGGGAGCGGGTTTACCCGCGAAGAGTCCTGTGGTGTTCATATTTATGGCCACAATGCTTCGCACTGCCGTCCATGAAAAAGACAATAAATTTTTTGTTACCGACTGGCGGAATTGCCGGTTTTGATGAGAAACATTACTATTCGCACCCTTGTCCGCCTCCCTGATGACCCCGACCGTGTCCGGACCCAAAGGCTTCCTCGACCACTACCACGAGCTGATCGGCACCTGGACGCGCAAGTTGCGCAGTCGACCGCAGGCCGAGGACCTCACCCACGATGCCTTTGTCCGGGTACTGGAAAACCCGCGCGAGCAGGTTGAGCAGCCCCGCGCCTACCTGCACCAGACCGCGCGCAACATTGCCGTGGACGGTTTCCGTCGCGAGGACCGCCGCCAGGCCCTGGAGCTGGAAGCCTTCGATGAAGGCGTGGCCGGTAATGGCGACCCCGAGGCCTACGTGCATGCGCTGGAGCTGGCCGACAGGGTCGAGCGGGCGCTGGCCGAACTGCCGCTCAATTGCCGGCAGGTGTTCATCTGGCAGAAGCTCGAAGGCCTGACCCAGGCCGAGATCGCCGAGCGCATGGGGTTGAGCAAGAACATGGTCGAAAAGTATATGATCCGCACGCTCCGGCATCTGCGTGAGCACCTGGATGTGTCGGCATGATGAGTCAGGAGACCTTTTCGATGAAACAGCACGGTACCGGTACCGTCCGCGAGCAGGCGGCCGCATGGTTTGCCCGCGTGCAGGATGCGCCTCGCGATGCCGTGCTGCAGGCGCAACTGCACGCCTGGCTGGAAGGCGATGCACGGCACCGTGAAGAGTACCAGCAGCTCGCCCGCCTGTGGCAGGCCGCCGACTTCATCCCCCGCCAGCGCCTGGAAGCGCTGTGCCAGCCAGCCCCGGTACGTCAGTTGCCACGTCGACGCTTTGTGCGCCAGGCCTTGGCCGCCAGTGTGGCCGCACTGGCGTTGGGGCTGGGCTGGGGTGGCTGGCACTACCAGCAACTGAATCACCAGGGCAGTTTGCAGACAGCCTTCAACGAACGCCGCCAGGTTGACCTGCCGGATGGTTCGCACCTTGAACTCAACGGCAGTACGCAAGTGCAGGTCGCCTTCAGCGCCGGCCAGCGGCATGTCCGGCTGATGGCGGGTGAAGTGATGTTCACCGTCGCCCATGACAGTGGCAGGCCGTTCGTGGTCGACACCGCCCAGGGGAGCGTGACTGTCACCGGTACCCGTTTCGATGTCCGGCTGGACCCGGCCAGCACGCGCGTGGCGGTGGAGCAGGGCTCGGTGCGTGTGCAGGGCAAGGGCGCCTCGCTGGCGCAGCTCACGGCTGGCCAGGGCTCGCATATCGATGCACAAGGCCAGGTGGCCGCACCCTATGCGGTGAATACCGATGCCCTGACGGCCTGGCGCCAAGGCCGGCTGGTGTTCGACAACGCCACCCTGGCCGAGGTGGTGGCAGAAGCTTCGCGTTACCGCAGCCAGCCGCTGCGGGTCGCCCCCGGCAAAGTCGCCCAACTGCGGCTGTCCAGCACCTTCAGCACCGACGACACCGACGCGCTGCTGCGCGCCTTGCCGAGCATCCTGCCGGTGGCCATCAAGGCCCATGAAGATGGCTCGCGCGAAATAATCGCGAAATAGATTCAGGTTTTTTTTCGCTCGTTCGTCTTCCCCGCCAGCTGCAACTGCCAAGCATTTCCATTTGCATGCGGTTGGCGTTTATTCCGTATTCCAGGAAGTTTCGACGACGTGAACAACAACAAGCCCTTTCCACGCTTCCGCGCTCTGGCGCTGGCCCTGGCGGTCAGTGCCGTGGCCGTCAACGGCCAGGCCGCAGAGGCCGGTAGCACCATCCAGATCCAGGCCCAACCCCTGGCTTCGGCGCTGAACCAGCTGGGCCAGCAGACCAACCTGCAGCTGTTCTTCAGCCCCGAACTGGTGGCCGGCAAGCAAGCCCCGGCGGTGTCCGGCCAGCTGGCGCCCGAGCAGGCGCTGCAGCAGCTGCTGCAAGGCAGCGGCCTGACCTACGAGATGTCCCAGGGCACCGTGGTGGTCAAGCCGGCGCAGGCTGATGGCACCTTCACCACTGGCAGCCTGGAACTGGCGCCCACCGACATCAAGGTGGTGGGTGACTGGCTGGGCGATGCCCAGCAGAGCATGGTGCAGAACCACCCCGGCGCGCGCACGGTGGTGCGCCGCGAGGCGATGGTGGAGAAGGGCGCAATGAACGTGCGCGATGTGCTGCGCGGCATCCCGGGCGTGCAGGTGCAGGACTCCAACGGCACCGGCGGCAGCGACCTGTCGCTGAACGTGGGCGTTCGCGGCCTGACTTCACGCCTGTCGCCACGCTCCACGGTGCTGATCGACGGTATCCCGGCCGCTTTCGCGCCCTATGGGCAGCCGCAGTTGTCGATGGCGCCGATTTCCTCGGGCAACCTCGACAGCATCGACGTGGTACGTGGCGCCGGTTCCGTGCGTTATGGCCCGCAGAACGTCGGCGGGGTGATCAACTTCGTTACCCGGGCGATCCCGGAGAAGGCATCGGCGGAGCTGTCCACCACCCTGGAAACCTCCCGGCATGGTGGCTGGAAGCATACCGAATCGGCCTTCGTCGGCGGCACGGCGGACAACGGCATGGGTGTGGCGCTGCTGTACACCGGGGTGAATGGCAACGGCTACCGTGAAAGCAACAACGGCAACGATATCGATGACGTCATCCTCAAGACCCACTGGGCGCCGACTGACGTCGACGAGTTCTGGCTCAACTTCCACTATTACGATGGCCGTGCCGACATGCCCGGCGGCCTGACCCAGGCCCAGTACGACAGCAACCCGTACCAGTCGCTGCGCGACTACGACTACTTCGCCGGCCGGCGCAAGGATGTGTCGTTCAAGTGGCAGCGGCAGCTCGACGACGCCACCCAGTTCGAAGTGCTGACCTACTACACCGACAGCTTCCGCGGCAGCGCCATTGCCTCGCGCGACATGAAGACCCTGTCGTCGTACCCGCGCAACTACCACACCTTCGCCATCGAACCACGGCTGTCGCGGATCTTCTTCGCCGGCCCGACCACCCAGGAAGTCAGCGTGGGTTACCGCTACCTGAAGGAAGCGATGCGTGAGCAGTCGACCCGCCTGGCGCTGATCGACAATGTGCCGACGCCAACCCCGACCTCCGACGGCCATGTGTTCCAGGACCGCAGTGGCGGTACCGAGGCCAGCGCCTACTACATCGACGACAAGATCGACGTGGGTAACTGGACCATCACCCCGGGCATCCGCTTCGAGCACATCAACACCGACTGGCGCGACCGCCCGGTGCTCGGTGCCAACGGCCAGCCGGTGCCAGAGAAGAAACGCAGCATCACCAGCAACGAGCCGCTGCCGGCGCTGAGCGTGATGTACCACCTCTCCGATGCGTGGAAGTTGTTCGCCAACTACGAGACCTCGTTTGGCAGCCTGCAGTACTTCCAGCTGGGCCAGGGCGGTACTGGCAACAGCACGGCCAATGGCCTGGAACCGGAAAAGGCCAAGACCTACGAAATCGGTACCCGCTATGACAATGGCGCCTTTGCCGGTGAGCTGACGGCGTTCTACATCGACTTCGACGACGAACTGCAGTACATCAGCAACGACGTGGGTTGGACCAACCTCGGCGCGACCAAGCACCAGGGTATCGAGGCTTCGGTGCGCTATGACCTGGCGGGGCTTGACCCGCGCCTGGAAGGGCTGTCGGTGAGCGGTGGCTACACCTATACCCGCGCTACTTATGAAGGGGACATTCCTGGCTTCAAGGGCCGTGACCTGCCGTTCTATTCACGCCAGGTGGCCACTGCCGGGGTGCGCTACGCGGTCAACCACTGGACCTGGAACCTGGATGCCTACGCCCAATCCAAACAGCGTGCACCGGGTACGGGGATCAATGCCGATGGCAGCTTCAACGGCGACTACATCACCGAGCCGAGTGCGGACGGGCAGTTCGGCGACATTCCGGGTTACGTGACCTGGCATGCGCGTGGCGGCTATGAGTTCGGACCGGAAATGTCCAACCTGAAGTTGGCGGCGGGGGTGAAGAACCTGTTCGACAAGCAGTACTTCACCCGCTCCAGCGACAACAATGCCGGCATCTATGTGGGTGAGCCACGGACCTTCTATGTGCAGGCCAGTGTAGGGTTCTGACACCGCGTCGCCAGCTTCGCGGGTGAACCCGCTCCCACAGGTATCGCGCAGGTCTTTGGCCTTGCGCCGACCCTGTGGGAGCGGGTTTACCCGCGAAGAGGCCGATTCAGGAAATCACCGCCTCGGCCGGCGAAACGATGCTGGTCTTGGCCCCCCGCGAACGCCCCGAACTCAGGTAAGCCGCAATCGACTCCTGGGTCACTTCACCCAGGAACACCTGCTCGGCATCCAGCACCGGCAGCCACGCCCGGTTGAATTCGTACATCCGCGACAACAGGATGCGCAAATGCTCATCATGCGCCGCGGTTGCATTGAACGGCCGCAGGAAGTCGCCACAGGTCCCTTGCTGGCGATGCATATCACGCCGGCGCACGTAGCCCAGTGCCTTGTTCTGCGCATCGGTCACCACCACGTAACGGCGGTCGTGCTCGTCCAGCAGCTCCAGCGCATCGCTCACCGGCGTCTGCGGGCTCACCGATGGCGCGTTGTCTGCCGCATCCTCGGCACGCACCAGCAGCAGGCGCTTGAGGGTGCTGTCCTGGCCGACGAAGTTGCTGACGAACTCATCCGCCGGATGCGCCAGCAGGGTGTCCGGGTGGTCCAGCTGCAACAGCTTGCCGGCACGGAAAATGGCGATCTTGTCGCCCAGCTTGATCGCTTCGTCGATGTCGTGGCTGACCATGATCACCGTCTTGTTCAGCGCCCGCTGCATCTCGAAGAACTCGTTCTGGATCATCTCGCGGTTGATCGGGTCGACCGCGCCGAACGGCTCGTCCATCAGCAGCACCGGCGCTTCCGCCGCCAAGGCGCGGATCACGCCGATACGCTGCTGCTGACCACCGGACAGCTCGCGCGGGTAGCGTTGCAGGTACTGCTTGGGCTCCAGCTTGATCATGTGCATCAGCTCGCGGGCGCGTTCATGGCACTTCTGTTTGTCCCAGCCGAGCAGGCGCGGCACCACGGTGATGTTCTCCTCGATGGTCATGTTGGGGAACAGGCCGATCTGCTGGATCACGTAGCCGATGTGCCGGCGCAGGGTGACTTCGTCCAGCCCGGTGGTGTCTTCGCCATTGATGAACACCTGGCCGGAAGTGGGGGTGATCAGGCGGTTGATCATTTTCAGGGTAGTGCTCTTGCCGCAGCCCGAGGGGCCGAGGAACACGCAGATTTCCCCTTCGTTGACGGTGAGGCTTACCGCGTCGACGGCTTTGACGTCCTTGCCGTTGACGTTGAAGGTTTTGCTGAGGTTCTTCAGTTCGATCATGAGCGCAGTCCTTCTGGAGTCAGGGCACGTTGCAGGGTTTGCAGCAGCAGGTCGGCGATGATCGCCAGCAGGCTGACCAGCACGGCGCCGACCAGCAGCATCGACATGTCGCTGCGGCTGATGGAGGTAAGGATGAGTACGCCGAGGCCGCCGGCGCCGATGGTGGCGGCGATGGTCATGACGCCGATGTTCATCACCACGGCGGTGCGCACGCCGGCGAGAATCACCGGCACGGCGATGGGCAGTTCGACCATGCGCAGGCGCTGGCCGAAGGTCATGCCGATGCCGCGCGCGGCTTCACGGATGCCGGGCTCGACGTTGGTCAGGGCCAGGTAGGTGTTGCGCAGGATCGGCAGCAGTGAATAGAGGAACACCGCAGTGATCGCCGGCAGCGGCCCGAGGCCCTGGCCGAACCTGGAGTAGAACGGCAGCAGCAGGCCGAACAGGGCGATGGACGGGATGGTCAGCAGCACCGTGGCACTGGCCTGCAATGGGCCGGCGACGGCCGGGAAGCGGGTCATCAGGATGCCCAGCGGTACGCCGACGATGATCGCCAGGCCCACGGCGACGCCGACCAGCATGATGTGTTGCCAGGTCAGATGCAGCACCTGGGCCCAGTCCAGATGGTTGAAGGTATCGATCAGGTTCATGGCTGGCCCTCGCTGTTCAGTGGATGCTCACGCAGGAAAGCGGCAGCCACGGCGGTCGGGTTCTGGTGCTCGACATCGACCTTGGCGTTGAGCTGGCGCATGGTTGCGTCATCCAGTTGCTCGGCCAGTGGCTTGAGCAGGCCGGCCAGCTGCGGGTTGGCGTCGAGCACGGCTTTGCGCACCACCGGCGCGGCGGTGTAGTCGGGGAAGTAGTGCTTGTCGTCTTCCAGCAGCTTGAGGTTGAACGCGTTCAGGCGGCCATCGGTGGTGTACACCAGGCCGGCGAACACCTGGTTGTTGTGCATGGCGGTGTAGACCAGGCCGGCATCCATCTGGCGGATGTTGGCGCGGCCCACTTGCAAGTCGTACATCGCCTTCAGGCCGACCAGGCCGTCCGGGCGGTTGGCGAACTCGGTGTCCAGCGCCACCAGGTGGTTGCGTCGGCTTTCGTCACGCAGCACCTGGTTGAGGTCGCTGATCGAGTTGATCTGTGGATAAGCCTCGGCGACCTGCTTGGGCAGGCCCAGCGCGTAGGTGTTGCTGAACTTCGACGGGGTCAGCCAGATCAAGCCTTTCTTCGCGTCCAGTGCCTTGACCTTGGCGTAGGTGGCCTCGGCACTGGGCATGCGCTCATCGATATGGTTGTACGACACCAGTGACACGCCGGTGTATTCCCACATCAGGTCGAGCTGGCCGGTTTCCTGGGCCTGGCGCGCGATGCTGCTGCCAAGGCCGCTGGTGACGCGCACGTCAAAACCGTTGGCGCGCAGGTATTGCGCGGTGATTTCGGCGAGCACGGTCTGTTCGGTGAACACCCGCGCGCCGATGCGGATCAGCGGTTTTTCCGCTGCCTGGGCAAATCCTGCGAACAGCAGGGCCGCGCCCAGCAGCAAGGCGATTTTCTTGTTCATACGTTCCCTCTTGTTATCCAGCCAGGCCACGTTCCAGCCAGCGCTTGCTGGAGAAACTCACCGCCGCGTCCAGCACCAGCGCCAGCAGCGCGGTGCAGGCGGCACCCAGCAGCAGCTGTGGCTGGTTGTTCAGGGCGATGCCGGGGAAGATCAGGCTGCCCAGGCTGTTGGCGCCGATCAGGAAGGCCAGCGGTGCGGTGCCCACGTTCAGCGCCAGGGCCACGCGCACGCCGCCGACGATGATCGGCACGGCGTTGGGCAACTCAACCTGCCAGAGTTGCTGGCGCGGGGTCATGCCGATGCCGGTGGCGGCTTCCTTGAGCGAGGCGGGGACGTTTTTCAGGCCCTCGTAGGTGTTGCGCACGATGGGCAGGAGGGAGGCGAGGAACAGGGCGAAGATTGCAGGCCCGGCGCCGATGCCCAGGATACTCAGGGCGATGGCCAGAACGGCCAGGGGAGGGATGGTGTTGCCAACGTTGAACAACTGCATGAAGCGCTCGGCTTTGTCGACCCGCTGCGGTCGACTTAACGCAATGCCGGCGGGGATGCCCACGGCCAGCGCCGCCGCCATCGAAGCCAGCACCAGGACCAGGTGCGCTTGCAGGTAGAACCCAAGATCGTCGCGATAACGCGTGATCGTGTCGATGCCGATCCAGTGGACCAGCAGGGCCAGGATGACGAGCACGGCGGCCCATCCCAACAGCCCTTTTCCGTAGCGTTTTGCCACAGGCGGACTCCTTGTGTAGTCGGCGAGCACACTTCTTGGTTGCCGGCCAGTCCTGGCGGCGGGTGGTGTGTTCGCGAGTAGCAGCATGACGCACGCCGAAGGCTGCGATCAGGCCATGAGCCGAACCCCGTCGGGCCCGAAAATGCTGATGAAAACAGCTCCCCAACCGAAGCGGGTTGCAGGGGAGTGGACGTCTCCGTGGGCGTAAAGGTTCCCATCTGGGGCGGCATTTGGCCAGTGCTAATCACTGGGTGTATCGAAATATGGCGAGAAAAAACAGCGTATTAATTCGCTACAAGCGTTGAAATAACTGACCTGTGGCCATTTATCGTGATAAAGCGATTGCCTGTGGAATCGGCTTTGCCTGAGCCGGCCCTTTCGCGGGTAAACCCGCTCCCACAGGGACTGCACCGCACCTGGACGCTGTGCAGTCCCTGTGGGAGCGGGTTTACCCGCGAAGAGGCCGGCACAGCACCACTCATTCCTCAGGTTTTGGTCCCGGCCCAACTTCAGGTATGATATCGCCCCTTTTAAATCCCCCAGTCAGGCGATTTCCCATGACCAACCAGGCCGCCGAAGTCGCGAAGCGCCGCACTTTCGCAATCATTTCCCACCCCGACGCCGGTAAGACCACCATCACCGAGAAGCTGCTGCTGATGGGCAAGGCCATTGCCGTCGCCGGTACCGTGAAGTCGCGCAAGTCCGACCGCCACGCCACCTCCGACTGGATGGAAATGGAGAAGCAGCGCGGCATCTCCATCACCACCTCGGTGATGCAGTTCCCGTACCGCGAGCACATGATCAACCTGCTCGACACCCCCGGTCACGAAGACTTCTCGGAAGACACCTACCGCACCCTGACCGCGGTGGACTCGGCGCTGATGGTGCTCGATGGCGGTAAAGGTGTAGAGCCACGCACCATCGCCCTGATGGACGTGTGCCGCCTGCGCGACACGCCGATCGTCAGCTTCATCAACAAACTCGACCGTGACATCCGCGACCCGATCGAACTGCTCGACGAGATCGAAGCGGTACTGAAGATCAAGGCGGCACCGATCACCTGGCCGATCGGTTGCTACCGCGACTTCAAGGGCGTGTACCACCTGACCGGTGACTACATCGTGGTGTACACCCCGGGCCACGGCCACGAGCGCACCGAAGCCAAGATCATTCAGAAGCTGGACTCGGACGAGGCCCGCGCTCATCTGGGCGACCAGTACGACTCGTTCGTCGAGCAGCTGGAGCTGGTGCAGGGGGCCTGCCACGAGTTCAACCAGGAAGAGTTCATCAACGGCCAGCTGACTCCGGTGTTCTTCGGTACTGCATTGGGCAACTTCGGTGTCGACCACGTGCTCGACGCAGTCGTCGACTGGGCGCCGCGCCCGCTGGGCCGTGTTGCCCACGAGCGTACCGTCGAGCCTGTGGAAGAGAAGTTCACCGGCTTCGTGTTCAAGATCCAGGCGAACATGGACCCGAAACACCGCGACCGCATCGCCTTCATGCGCATTTGCTCGGGCAAGTACGAGAAGGGCATGAAGATGCGCCACGTGCGGATCAACAAGGACCTGCGTATCGGCGATGCGCTGACCTTCTTCTCCTCCGAGCGTGAGCAACTGGAAGAGGCCTATGCCGGCGACATCATTGGCCTGCACAACCACGGCACCATCCAGATCGGCGACACCTTCACCGAAGGCGAGGCGCTGGGCTTCACCGGTATCCCGCACTTCGCCCCGGAACTGTTCCGCCGCGTACGCCTGAAGGACCCGCTGAAATCCAAGCAGCTGCGTCAGGGCCTGCAGCAGCTGGCCGAAGAGGGCGCGACCCAGGTGTTCTTCCCGGAGCGCAGCAACGACATCATCCTCGGTGCGGTCGGTGTGCTGCAGTTCGACGTGGTCGCCAGCCGCCTGAAGGAAGAGTACAAGGTCGAGTGCGCCTACGAGCCGATCACCGTCTGGTCGGCGCGCTGGATCGGCTGCGACGACAAGAAGAAGCTCGAGGAATTCCAGAACAAGGCCATGGAAAACCTGGCCATCGACGGTGGCGGGCACCTGACCTACCTGGCGCCGACCCGGGTCAACCTGTCGCTGATGGAAGAGCGCTGGCCGGACATCAAGTTCCGCGCTACCCGCGAGCACCACTGATTTTCGAGAGCCTGCCAACTGACCCTGTGGGAGCGGGTTCACCCGCGAATGCGTCGGTGAATTCAATATCGCATTCGCGGCGGTTCGGCGCTCCGATGAACCCGCTCCCACAGGGACCGTGCTAAGACCGAAATTAATTCCCGGCCTTGATACTGGTCCAGATCCGGGTTCTGATACGGTCGATCTTCGCCGGCATTGCCTCCAGCGCATACAGCTTGCCCATCACTTCCTCGCTCGGGTAAACCATCGTGTTGCCCTTCATCGCCGGTTCCACGAGCCCGTCCGCTTCGAGGTTGCCGTTGGCGTACTGCACATGGTTGCTGATGTTGGCCATCACCTGCGGCTGCAGCAGGTAGTTCATGTAGGCATACCCGGCCTTTTCATCCGGCGCATCGGCCGGCATGGCGACCATGTCGAACCACATCGGCGCGCCTTCCTTCGGGATCGAGTACCCCACGTTCACTCCGTTCTTCGCTTCTTCGGCGCGATTCTTCGCCTGCAGCACATCCCCCGAGAAACCCACCACCACGCAGATATCGCCATTGGCCAGGTCGCCGGTGTACTTCGATGAGTGGAAGTAGCTGATGTACGGCCGCACCTGCATCAACAGCGCCTTGGCCTTGTCGTAGTCCGCCGGGTTCTGGCTGTGGTGCGGCAGGCCCAGGTAGTGCAGGGCGATCGGCAACAGTTCGGGGCCGTTGTCCAGCACGGCGACGCCGCAGGTTTTCAGCTTGCTCATGTATTCGGGCTTGAAGATCAGGTCCCATGAGTCCAGTGGCGCGTTGTCCCCGAGCACCGCCTTGACCTTGTCGATGTTGTAGCCGATACCGGTGCTGCCCCACAGGTAGGGGAAGCCGTACTGGTTGCCCGGGTCGTTCACCTCCAGCGCCTTGAGCAGCACCGGGTTGAGGTTGTGCCAGTTGGGCAGTTGCGACTTGTCCAGGCGCTTGAGGGCCTTGCCCTGGATCTGCCGGGCCATGAAATGGTTGGACGGAAACACCACGTCGTAGCCGGAGTTGCCGGTCATCAGCTTGCCGTCGAGGGTTTCGTTGCTGTCGTAAACATCGTAGGTGGGCACGATACCGCTGGCTTGCTGGAAGTTCTTCAGTGTGTCGGGGGCGACGTAGCTGGACCAGTTGTAGATCTTCACCGTTTCGGCGGCGCCGGCCACGCTGGCGGCCAGCATCAGGGGGGCGAGAAGGAGCGTGCGCATGTCGGGGTTACCTTGCTTTGTCTGTTGTTGTCGAAGGCAGGCGATCAGCGGATCAGAAAATAAGGACGTAGGTCTTGCGCACGGTCTCCTGGATGTCCCAGGTGCCGGTGCTGTTGGCCGGTAGCATCAGTGCGTCTCCGGCTTCTATGAGCAGCGGCTTGCCACCGTCGGGGGTGAAGGTGCAGCGGCCCTTGATGAAATGGCAGAACTCCTGCTGCACGATCTGCCGCCGCCAGCGCCCGGGGGTGCACTCCCAGATGCCGGTTTCGACGCCGTCGCTGCGTTCCACGCAGGTGACCGAGGTCACCGCCACGGGCTCGCCGAGTGGTACCGCAACGGGGTTGGAGCTATCCAGCACGGCGCTGTCGCTGTTCTTGAACTGGGTGATGTTCATGACCGGTGAATCCTGTGTCAGGGAAAGGGAAGTCAGTGCATGAAACCTTCCATGAAGTCCGCAAGACTGCTGGCCAGGCGCCGCCTCCACGACGCGCAGGCGGGATTGGCGAGGGTCCGGTCCTCGTGGACGAAACTCTGGATGATTGCGTTGTAGCCCAGCCAGCGGCAGGGCTCGGGTGGCCAGCTGGCCAGGCTTGAAAGCGGGCGGTTGTCGAGCACCCAGGGTTGCGCAGTCAGTTCGTTGTGCTGGTTGAGGATCAGCGCCGCCAGGGTGCGCCCGCCCAGGTTGGTGGCGCCGACACCCTCGCCGCCGTAGCCGCCGGCCAGGGCGATGCCGCGCTGGCGGTCGCAGAGCATGTGCGGGTGGAAGCGCCGTGCCATGCCCAGGTTGCCGCCCCACGAATGGGTGATGCGCACGTGCTTCAGCTGCGGGAACAGTTCGCTGAACAGATAGCGGCGCAGCTCGATTTCCTGTTCAGTGAGGTTGAAGTTTTCGCGCAGGCGGCCACCGAAGCGGTAGCCGCCACGGGCGCCGAATACCAGGCGGTTGTCGGCGGTACGCTGGCCATAGGTGACCTGGCGGCTGCTTTCGCTGAACGCCTGGCCCTGGTTCAGGCCGATCTGTTCCCAGGTGGCCTCCGGCAATGGCTCGGTGGCCACCAACAGGCTCTGTACCGGCAGCTGATGTTTGCCCAGTGGCGGCAGGCTGGCGGCGTAGCCCTCCACGGCGGGTACCATCCATTGGCAGCGAATGCGCGCCAACGGGGTACGCACCTCACCGGTCTGCCAGTCGATGGCCGGGGTGTTTTCGTAGATGGGTACGCCCAGCGCTTCTACCGCTCGGGCCAGGCCACGCGCCAGCTTGGCGGGTTGGATAGTTGCGGTGTGCGGGCTGTAGATGGCCCCATAGGCATTGCTGACCCGCAACTGGGCGTCCAGCTGTTCGGGGCGCAGCCAGCGGTAGTCGTCCTCGGTCATGCCCTGACGATAAAGGTCGTCGAGGTAGGCGCGCAGGCTACGCTCCTGTTCCGGGTAGCGTGCGGCGCAGTACAGCACGCCGCCTTTGCGGTAATCGCAGTCAATGCCCTCGCGTTGCAGCACGCGGTGTACTTCATCAGGAATGCCATGCAGCAGGTCGATGCTGGTGCGCCGCTGTTGCGGCGAAAGGGTCGCGAGCAGGCGGCTTTCGCCGAGCAGGTTGCCCATCAGCCAGCCGCCGTTGCGCCCCGAGGCGCCAAAGCCGGCGATGTTGGCATCGATCACGGCGATGTTCAGCTGTGGCGCCTGACGCTTGAGGTAGTAGGCGGTCCACAGGCCGGTGTAGCCAGCGCCGATGATGCACACATCCGCTTCCAGGTCGTCGCGCAGGGCCGGGCGGGCGCACAGCGGCTCGTCAAGCTGGTCCATCCACAGGCTGAGCGTGCGCAGGGGTTGCATCGGGTTCGGCTCCACATCCGTCAAGGTCTGTGGCGATCCTAGTGGTGTCGGCGGGCGGCTGTCCTACGTGCGTGCACGCAGGGAAATTTGCTTCAGGTAGGCCTTGGGCGTAAGCCCGGTGTGTTCGCGGAAACACTTGTAGAACGCCGACAGCGAGTTGAAACCGGCATTGAACGCCAGCTCGTCGATCGTCGCCTCGACGCTGTCGTCATCGAGGCTGGCCATCAGGTGCTGCAGGCGGGCCTGGTTGACGTAGCGGTAGAAGCTTTGCCCGAGCACCTGGTTGAGCAGGTAGGAGATCTGGTTGCGGCTGTAACCGCTGGCGTCGGCCACCTGTTGCAGGTCCAGCTCCGGGTCCAGGTAGGGGCGCTGACGCTGGAAGTAGTGTTCCAGGTCCTGAGCCATGGTCGACAGTTGTCGGGGGGACAGGCCAAGGCGGCTGGTGGCTGGGCGCGGGCCGCTGCTGGTGTGGCCGCTGCCGTTCTGGCGGACCAGCGTGGCGTACTCGTTGACTTGCCAGATCAGGCCGTCCTTGACGGTGATCGCCTCGCTGGACTGGAACGCTACCAGGCCATCGCCGCCCTGGACCGTGACCTGGTACTGGATGAACGCGGTGCAGCCGTCGACGCGGATACGGTCGCTGTGCACGATGTCTTCGCCGGCTTCATGGGGCAGGCAGGCGCGCACGTAGTCACGCAGTTCCTGGTAGCCGAGCACGCGGTTCTGGAAGAAGTCGTGGTACTGGATGTCGGGGTGGTAGAGCGCAATGACGCCGTCGAGGTCGCGGTGCTTCCAGCACAGGTGGTAGCGCAGCACGGTGTCGGCGGTGAGCGGGGTCTGCTCGGGGCCGTCGGGGAGGGTAGTGGCGGTCATGAGCCTGATAGTGCATTGCAGAACACCCAGCTGCAAGGGTGCGGATCCGGCATATTGCACGGTTTCGCCAAGCGGCTTGGGGAGTAAGCCGTTGATTCGGTTGAGTGTGATTTTTTGACAGGGATGGCATGGCGAGTGCACCGGTCTGTTCAACATCGAACAAGGAGAAAGACCATGCGCTCGATACTGCTCTGGATGATTGGGGTGCCGATTCCGGTGATTATCCTGATCTGGTTCTTCATGCATTGAGATCCCCGGGGCCGCTTTGCGGCCCTTCGCGGGTAAACCCGCTCCCACAGGGAGCGCACAGATTTCGAATGCTGTGAAACACCTGTGGTAGCGGGTTTACCCGCGAAGAAGGTCATACCGATCTAGAGGAACTGCTCCGCATAGTGGCAGGCCACCTGCCGCGTACTCACCTGCCGCAACGCCGGCACCTCCTTGGCACACCGCTCGGTCGCATACGGGCAGCGCTTGTGAAACGCACAGCCATCCGGCGGGTTCAGCGGGTTGGGCAACTCCCCGGCAATACGAATCTTCGGCTTCAACGGGTCCGGGTGAATCGCCGGCGTCGCCGACAGCAACGCCTGGGTATACGGGTGCAACGGCCTTTCGTAGATATCCTCTTTCGGCCCCATCTCCGCCGGCCGCCCCAGGTACATCACCAGCACCTGATCGGCCACATGCCGTACCACCGCCAGGTTGTGCGAGATGAACACATAGGCGGTGTTGAACTCCTTCTGCAAATCCATGAACAGGTTCAGCACCTGGGCCTGGATCGACACATCCAGCGCCGAGGTCGGCTCGTCCGCTACCAGCACCTTGGGCTGTAGCATCATCGCCCGCGCCAGGGCGATACGCTGGCGCTGGCCGCCGGAGAACATGTGCGGGTAGCGCTGGTAATGCTCGGGGCGCAGGCCGACCTGTTCCATCATCTTCTGCACCTTTTCTCGCCGCTCGGCCTTGCTCAGTGAGGTGTTGATCAGCAGCGGCTCGGCCAGCTGGTCACCAATCTTCTGCCGAGGGTTGAGCGAGGCGTAGGGGCTCTGGAACACCATCTGCACGTCGCGGCGCAGTTGTTTGCGTTCGCTCTTGCTGGCGCCTTTCACTTCGGTGCCGGCAATTTGCAGCGAGCCGGACGACGGCTCTTCGATCAGAGTCAGGGCGCGGGCCAGGGTCGACTTGCCGCAGCCGGACTCGCCGACCACGGCCAGGGTCTTGCCGGCCTCCAGTTCGAACGACACGCCATTCAGCGCGCGGACCAGGGCGTGGCCCTTGAACAGCCCGCGAGAGACTTCGTAATGCCGGGTCAGCTCCCGGGCGGATAGAACGACGGCCATCACGCCACCTCCTGGTTCAGCGGGTAGAAGCAACGCACCAGGCCATGGGCCTGGGGATCGAGGGGCGGGCGCTGGCGCCGGCAGTTGTCCTGCACGTACGGACAGCGCGGTGACAGCAGGCAGCCCTCGGGGCGGTCGTAGCGGCCGGGGACGATACCGGGCAGGGTGGCCAGGCGCTCGGCGCCGATGCTGTGCTCGGGAATCGCCGCCAGCAGTGCTTCGCTGTAGGGGTGGGCAGGCACGTCGAACAGCTCCGGCACCTGGCCCACTTCCACGGCCTGGCCGGCGTACATCACGCATACGCGCCTGGCCGTTTCGGCGACCACGGCGAGGTCGTGGGTGATCAGGATGAGCGCCATGTTGCGCTCTTTCTGCAGGTTGACCAGCAGCTCCATGATCTGCGCCTGGATGGTCACGTCCAGTGCAGTGGTGGGTTCGTCGGCGATCAGCAGCTTGGGTTCGCCGGCAATCGCCATGGCAATCGCCACGCGCTGGCTCATGCCGCCGGACAGTTGGTGCGGGTAGGCGTCCAGGCGGCTTTCGGCCGCCGGGATCTCGACCTTTTTCAGCAGCTCCAGGGCACGCTGGCGCGCGGCCTTGCCCTTCAGGCCCAGGTGCTGGCGCAGCACTTCCTCGATCTGGTAACCCACGGTGTAGCTGGGGTTGAGCGCGGTCATCGGGTCCTGGAAGACCATGGCGATGTCCTTGCCCACCACCTTGCGCCGCTGGCGGCCGCTGAGCTTGAGCATGTCGGTGCCGTCGAAGGTGAGCGCGTCGGCAGTGATGCGCCCCGGGGCATCGATCAGGCCCATCAGGGCCATCATGGTCACGGACTTGCCGGAGCCGGATTCGCCGACGATGGCCAGGATCTCGCCGGCCTCCACCGTCAGGTCCAGGCCATCGACCACCGGTACCGCAGTGGCGTCGCCGAAGCGCACGTTCAGGTTGTTGATCTGCAACAGTGACATGGCGTTCTCCTCAGGCGGCGTTCTTGAGTTTCGGGTCCAGCGCATCGCGCAGGCCGTCGCCCATCAGGTTGATTGCCAGCACACTGAGCAGAATGGTCAGGCCGGGCAGGCTCACCACCCACCAGGCGCGCTCGATGTAGTCACGGGCCGAAGCCAGCATGGTGCCCCACTCCGGGGTCGGCGGCTGCACGCCAAGGCCGAGGAAGCCCAGGGCGGCAGCGTCGAGGATGGCCGAGGAGAAGCTGAGGGTGGCCTGCACGATCAGCGGTGCCATGCAGTTGGGCAGCACGGTGACGAACATCAGCCGTGGCAGCCCGGCACCGGCCAGGCGTGCGGCGGTGACGTAATCGCGGTTCAGCTCGCCCATCACGGCGGCGCGGGTCAGGCGCACATAGGATGGCAACGATACGATGGCGATGGCGATCACGGTGTTGATCAGGCCTGGGCCGAGGATGGCGACGATGGCCACCGCCAGCAGCAGCGAGGGCAGCGCCAGCATCACGTCCATCAGGCGCATGATCGACGGGCCGAGCAGTTGCGGGAAGAAACCGGCCAGCAGGCCGAGCAGGATGCCCGGGATCAACGACATCACTACCGACGACAGGCCGATCAGCAGCGACAGCCGCGCGCCCTGGATCAGCCGCGAAAGCAGGTCGCGGCCCAGCTCGTCGGTGCCGAGGATGAACTGCCAGCTGCCGCCTTCGAGCCACACCGGCGGGGTCAGCAGGAAGTCGCGGTACTGCTCGCTCGGGTCGTGCGGGGCGACCCACGGCGCGAACAGCGCGCAGAACACCACCAGGCACATGAAGGCCAGGCCCATCACCGCGCCTTTGTTGCGCGCGAAGGCTTGCCAGAATTCTTTGTACGGCGAGGGGTAGAGCAGGCTCTGGTCCACCGGGCTGGCCGGCGTGACGGATTTCGGAATCGGGCTAGTCATGGCGAGGGCCTCAGCGCTGATGACGGATGCGTGGGTTGGCCAGGCCGTAGAGGATATCCACCACGAAGTTGACCAGGATCACCAGGCAGGCGATCAACAGGATGCCGTTCTGGACCACGGGGTAGTCACGGGCACCGATGGCTTCGATCAGCCACTTGCCGATGCCCGGCCAGGAAAAGATGGTTTCGGTCAGCACTGCACCGGCCAGCAACGTGCCGACCTGCAGGCCGAACACGGTCAGTACCGGGATCAGCGCGTTGCGCAGGCCGTGCACGAACACCACGCGGGCCGGTGACAGGCCTTTGGCGCGGGCGGTGCGGATGTAGTCCTCGCGCAACACTTCGAGCATCGACGAGCGGGTCATGCGGGCAATCACCGCCAGCGGGATGGTGCCGAGCACGATGGCCGGCAGGATCAGGTGCATCACCGCGTCCTTGAACGCGCCTTCCTCGTCGCTGAGCAGGGTGTCGATGAGCATGAAGCCGGTCTTCGGCTCGATGTCATAGAGCAGGTCGATGCGCCCGGACACCGGGGTCCAGCCCAGGCTCACCGAGAAGAACATGATCAGGATCAGGCCCCACCAGAAGATCGGCATCGAGTAACCCGCCAGGGAAATGCCCATCACCCCGTGGTCGAACAGCGAACCGCGCTTGAGCGCGGCGATCACCCCGGCCAGCAGGCCGACGATGCCGGCGAACAGCAGGGCGGCGAAGGCCAGTTCGAGGGTGGCCGGGAACAGGGTGAGGAACTCGCTCCACACGCTCTCGCGGGTGCGCAGCGATTCACCGAGGTCACCCTGGGCCAGCTTGCCGACATAGTCCAGGTACTGGACCGGCAGCGGCTTGTTCAGGCCCAGGCGCTCCATGGCCTGGGCATGCATTTCGGGGTCGACCCTGCGCTCGCCCATCATCACTTCCACCGGGTCACCGGGGATCAGGCGTATGAGCGCGAAGGTCAGCAAGGTGATACCGAAAAAGGTCGGTATCAGCAGGCCAAGGCGCCGGGCAATAAAGCTCAACATTGTCGGGGTTACCTCATCAGGCCGTGGGGCGATCAGCCCGCTACGGTGGTGCCGCCGGTTCCCGTGTGGGTTGCCGGCGGTCGTTGTTGTTCTACTTCACCTTGGTGGTGGCGAAGTTGTTGTTGGTCAGAGGGCTGACTACGTAGCCCTCCACGTTGTCACGCATGGCGGTGAACACCTTGGGGTGGGCCATGCTGATCCAGGGTTGGTCCTCATCGTACACCTTCAATGCCTCGCTATAGAGCCTTGCGCGCTCGTCGTTGTCGATCACTTCGCGGGCCCGGCTGATCAGCTCCTGGAATTGCGGGTTGCACCAGCGGGCGTAGTTCTCGCCGCTCTTGGCTGCATCGCAACTGAGCAGGGGACTGAGGAAGTTGTCCGGGTCGCCGTTGTCGCCCGCCCAGCCAGTGGACACCAGGTCGGCTTCACCCTTCTTGGCCCGGCGCAGCATCTCGGCCCACTCCATCACGCGGATATCCAGCTTCAGGCCTATCTGCTTGAGGTCGGCCTGCAGCATCTCTGCGGACAGGCGCGGGTTGGGGTTGGTCGGGCCGCCTCCGTTGCGGGTGAACAGGGTGATCACCGTGCCTTCCGGCACTCCGGCTTCCTTGAGCAGTTCACGGGCCTTGGCCAGGTCGCGGGGCGGGTTCCTGTTCTCACGGTTGTAGCCGATCATGCTCGGCGGGTAGGGGTTCACCCCCACCTGGGCGTTACCTTTGCCGAACAGTTGGTCGACATGGGTCTGGCGGTCGAAGGCCATGTTGATGGCTTTGCGCACACGCACATCGCTCAGGTACTTTTGTTGGGTATTCATCGAGATGTAGCCGGTAACCAGCGCTTCGGTTTCAGCCACCTTTAGCGTGGGGTCTGCCTTGATCGACGGCACATCCTCCGGCTTGGGGTACAAAGCGACCTGGCATTCGTTGGCGCGCAGCTTCTGAAGGCGTACGTTGCTGTCGGTGGCGATGGCGAATATCAGGGCATCGGCCGGTGGCTTACCGCGGAAGTAGTCCGGGTTGGGCTTGAAGCGGACCTGGGCGTCTTTGTTATAACGCTGGAAGATGAACGGGCCGGTACCTATCGGTTTGCTGTTCAGCTCGGCGGTCTTGCCGGCCTTGAGCAACTGGTCGCCGTATTCGGCGGAGTAGATCGAGGTGAAGCCCATCGCCATGTCACGCAGGAACGGCGCTTCCGGGCGGGTGAGGGTGATCACTACAGTGTGGTCATCGGTCTTGTCTACCGACTTGAGCAGGTTCTTGAAGGCCATGCTTTCGAAATACGGGTAGCCGACGCTGGTCTTGTCGTGCCACGGGTGCGCCGGGTCGAGCTGGCGGCGCAGGCTCCACAGCACGTCATCGGCGTTGAATTCGCGGGTGGGCTTGAAGTAGTCGGTGCTGTGGAACTTCACGCCCTGGCGCAGGTGGAAGGTGTAGGTCAGGCCGTCTGGCGAGATATCCCAGCGCTCGGCCAGCGCCGGCTGCACGTCGGTAGTGCCAGGCTTGAAGTCGACCAGGCGGTTGAACAGCGTTTCGGAGGCGGCATCGAAGGTGACTGCCGTGGTGTACTGGACAACATCGAACCCTTCCGGGCTGGCTTCGGTGCACACCACCAGCGGTTTGGCCGCCAGTTGCGTGGCGCTGCCCAGGACCAGCGCTGCCAGGGCTAGGCGCAGCGGCAGCGATTTCATGAAAGCTTTCTGCATGGGTTGAAACTCCCTGCTTGCATTGATTCCAGCGTAGCCGCCACGGCCCGCAACGAAGCGGGCCGTGGCGCCGGCCGTCAGAGAATGTTGAATGGAATGGTGGTCACCACCCGGAACTCATCCAGGCTGCCATCGCCCTGGGCCTTGCTGGCGCGGTGCGCGGTGTAGGTGGCGCGGATGCTGGTGTCTTTCAGTGGCCCGCTCTGCACCGCGTAGCTGGTGCCGATGCCCCACTCGTAGTGGGTTTCGCCATCCAGGCCGTTCACGTCGTAGGCGGTGCCGCGGTAATGGGTACCGTCGATGCCCCAGCCGCGGGCGTTGTACAGGTTGAACTTCAGGCCCGGCACGCCGTACGGCGCCATGTTCAGCACGTAGGAGATCTGCAGCGACTTCTCGTTGGGGCCGTTGAAGTCCGACAGCAGTGAGTTGGCCAGGTAGATGCCGTTGGTTTCGTGCAGGTAGTCGAAGTACTCGTTGCCGTTCACCTGCTGCCAGGAGGCGCTGAGGGTATGGGCCTGGTGGGTCAGACCGAGCGACAGGCTGTAGGTGTCGTTGTCGATCTCGCCCATCTTCTTGCTGCCGGCGTCGACGGTCTTGTAGTAGTTCAGGCCAGTGCTCAGGCTGAGTACAGCGCTATCGCCGAGCACGTGGTTGGCGCCGAAGTAGTACTGGTTCCAGAAGTCGTCGACCTTGGTGGCGTACAGGCTGGTGCTCAGGCTCTTGAACGGCTGGTAGTTGATACCGGCGGTGCTGGCGCGGTCGGTTTCCACGCCGGTGGCACTGTACTCGCTGCGGAACTTGCTGAGGCTCTGTTCGGTACGCGGCGAGACGCGGTCGAAGGTGCCCAGGTCGAAGCTCAGGTTGTCGAATTCGGCACTGTGCAGGAACGCGCCCTGGAAGCTCGACGGCAGGGCGCGGTTACCAATGTAGGCGATCATCGGTGTGTCCACCGACTGGCGGCCGACGGTGAGGGTGGTGTTGGACACCCGCGCCTTGACGTTGGCCAGGCCCATCTTGCTCCACTGGCCGATCGGGTCGCCGTCGCTGTGGGTCAGGGTGCGGTTGTTGGGGCCGGCGACGGCTTCGCGGCTCTGCTGCAGGGCGATGGCGTTGTAGCCGGCGGCTTCGACGGCGAAACCGACGGTGCCCTGGGTGAAGCCAGAACTGTAGTTGAGGATGGTGCCCTGCACCCAGTTCTCGCGGCTGTGGGTGTCGTGGCGGGTGCCGTCGCTCTTGTAGTACTTCCACAGCGGGGCGCGTGCGGCGCGTTCGCGGGCGTACCAGTTACGGGTGCTGCCGGACAGGCTCTGGCCGTCGATGAAGCCACTGGCCTGCTCCTGCTCGCTGCTGCCTTTGAGGGTAATGGGGATGTAGTCCTGGCTTTGCGGGTCGGCCTGGGCCACGGTGGATAAGGCACTGATGGATAATGCCAGTGCGGTCAAGGTGAATACTCTCAAGGTTAAAGCTCCCTTTCTTTTCTAGTTATTGCCGGCCTTGTGGGCCGGGTGATTGCTGCGGTGTTGCCAGGGTTGCCCGGGGTCTCCGGGCTGAATCGGGGTGTTGTGTTGGCCCTTTCGCGGGTAAACCTGCTCCCACAGGGGCACCACAGGTTTCGGCATGTGCGCCGTACCTGTGGGAGCGGGTTTACCCGCGAAGAGGCCTTTGAGGGTTAAAGATCAGTCGACACTCACACCGGAAAAATCATTGCGCCCGAACGGGCTGACCTTGAACCCGGAAACCTTGACGCTGAGCGGTTGGTTGACCGTGGAGTGCGCCACCGGGGTAATCGGCACCTGTTGCTTGAGCCGCTGCTGGGCCTGCTGGTACAGGGCGGTGCGCTGCGCGCGGTCGGTGACCTGCTTGGCCTGCTTGACCAGGCTGTCGTACTGCGGGTCGCACCATAGCGAGTAGTTGTTGCTGCCGATGGCATCGCAGTTGTAGAGGGTGCCCAGCCAGTTGTCCGGGTCGCCGTTGTCCCCGGTCCAGCCGATCAGGGCGATATCGTGCTCGCCGCTTTTCATGCGCTTGAGGTACTCGCCCCATTCGTAGCTGACAATGCGCACCTTGAAGCCGAGCTTGCTCCAGTCGGCCTGGAGCATTTCCGCCATCAGCTTGGCGTTGGGGTTGTACGGGCGCTGCACCGGCATGGCCCACAGGGTGATCTCGGTACCCGGCTTGACCCCGGCCTGCTGCAGTAGCTGCTTGGCCTTTTCCGGGTCGAAGGGCGCGTCCTTGAGGCTGTCGTCATAGGACCACTGGGTCGGCGGCATGGCGTTGACTGCCAACTGGCCGGAGTCCTGGTACACGGCCTGGATGATCGCCTGCTTGTTCACCGCCATGTCCATCGCCTGGCGCACTTCCAGGCGGTCGAACGGTGGGTGTTGGGTGTTGTAGGCGATGTAGCCGAGGTTGAAGCCCGGCTGCTGCTGCACCTGCAGCTTGCTGTCGGCCTTGAGCGCCGGCAGGTCGGCGGGACGCGGGTGCAGGGTGACCTGGCACTCGTTGCGGCGCAGCTTCTGGATGCGCACCGAAGGGTCGATGTTGATCGAGAACACCAGGTTGTCGATCTTCACCTCCTGGGGTGCCCAATAGGCCTTGTTGCCCTTGTAGCGGATCTGCGAATCCTTTTGATAACGCTGGAACACGAACGGCCCGGTGCCGATCGGTTGCTGGTTGATGTCGCTGGGGCGCCCGCTGGCCATCAGCTGTTCGGCGTATTCGGCAGAGAGGATGGAAGCGAAGCTCATGGCCAGGTTCTGGATGAACGCGGCATCGACCTTGTTCAGGGTAAAGATCACGGTCAGTGGATCGGCTTTCTCGACACGGGCGATGTTCTTGTCCAGGCCCATGCTGATGAAATAGGGGAACTCGGTCGGGTAGGCCTGGCGGAACGGATGGTTCTTGTCGAGCATGCGGTTGAAGGTGAACAGTACATCGTCGGCGTTGAAGTCGCGGCTCGGCGTAAAGGCCTTGTTGCTGTGGAACTTCACCCCTTCGCGCAGGTGGAAGGTGTAGCGCAGGCCATCGTCGGACACCTCCCAGCGGGTCGCCAGGGCAGGGTGCACGGCGGTGCCGCCGCGCTCGAACTCGACCAGGCGGTTGTAGATCGGTTCGGCGGCGTCGTTGTCGGTGGCGCTGGTGTACTGCGCGGTGTCGAAGCCGGCGGGGCTGCCTTCGGAGCAGAACACCAGATTGTTGGCCAGCAGGGCCGGCGATTGGCTGATCAGGCCCAGGGCCAGCAGGGCGGAAAGGCGGGTAGTATGGCGCATGGCAAGTCCTGTTACGGCTGTTTGCGCCGCCTCGGGGTACGAATGGCGGCAACAGTTCGCCGACCCCGCTGCGGGTAGCGGCGGGACGACATGAATAGGTGGCGAGGTTGGCGGGCACCCGCCGTTTAGCGGGTGCCGTAGCTAGGCTATTTGTCCACGCTGACGCCGTAGAAGGAGTTCAGGCCGAACGGGCTGATCTTGTAGTCCTTCACCTTGACGCTCATGGGCTGGTACACGGTGGAGTGGGCGATCGGGGTGATCGGCACCTGCTCCTTGAGGATGTGCTGCGCCTTTTGATACAGCTCGGTGCGCTTGGCCTGGTCGGAGGTGGCCTTGGCCTGCTTGATCAGGTCGTCGTAGGGCTTGTAGCACCACTTGGAGAAGTTGTTGCCGCTCATGGCATCGCAGCCGTACAGGGTGCCCAGCCAGTTGTCCGGGTCACCGTTGTCACCGCTCCAGCCGATCAGCATGGCGCCCTGTTCGCCGCCCTTGGAGCGCTTGATGTACTCGCCCCATTCATAGCTGACGATCTTTGCCTTGATGCCGACCTTGGCCCAGTCGGATTGCAGCATCTCGGCCATCAGCTTGGCATTGGGGTTGTACGGGCGTTGCACCGGCATGGCCCACAGGGTGATTTCGGTGCCTTCCTTGATGCCGGCTTCCTTGAGCAGCTGTTTGGCCTTTTCGGGGTCGAATGGCGCGTCCTTGATACTGTCGTCGTAGGACCACTGGGTCGGCGGCATGGCGTTGACCGCCAGCTGGCCGGCGCCCTGGTAGACCGACTCGATGATCTTTTTCTTGTCCACGGCCATGTCCAGCGCCTGGCGGACTTTCAGCTGGGCCAGCGGGTTGGCCTCGTTGCTGCCCTTGATCTTGTCCATCACGTTGTAGGCGATGTAGCCGAGGTTGAAGCCGGCCTGGTCAGGCATCTGCAGCTTGGGGTCCTGCTTTAGCGGCTGGATGTCGGCCGGACGCGGGAACAGGGTGACCTGGCACTCGTTCTTCTTCAGCTTCTGCATGCGCACCGAGGCGTCGGTGGTGATGGCGAAGATCAGGTTGTCGATCTTCACTTCGTCGGGTTGCCAGTAGTCCTTGTTGCCCTTGAAGCGGATCTGCGCGTCCTTCTGGTACTTGCTGAACACGAACGGGCCGGTGCCGATCGGCTTCTGGTTGATGTCGGCGGCCTTGCCGTCCTTGAGCAACTGGTCGGCGTATTCGGCGGACTGGATCGAGGCGAAGCTCATGGCCAGGTTCTGGATGAATGCGGCGTCGACTTCGTTGAGGGTGAACCTCACCGTGTGCTCGTCGAGCTTCTCCAGCCTGGCGATGTTCTTGTCCATGCCCATGTCGGTGAAGTACGGGAACTCGGTGGGGTAGGCCTTGCGGAACGGGTGGTCCTTGTCGAGCATGCGGTTGAAAGTGAACAGCACATCGTCGGCGTTGAAGGTGCGGGTGGGCTTGAAGTAGTCGGTGGTGTGGAACTTGACCCCTTCGCGCAGGTGGAAGGTGTAGGTCTTGCCGTCATCCGACACTTCCCATTTGGTCGCCAGCCCCGGGATGACGGCAGTGCCGCCACGTTCGAACTGGGTCAGGCGGTTGAACACGGTCTCGGCCGAGGCGTCAAAGTCAGTCCCTGTGGTGTATTGCCCCGGGTCGAAGCCGGCCGGGCTGCCTTCGGAGCAGAACACCAGGTTCGATGCGGCGAGGGCCGATGGTGCGCCAGAGAGCAAGCCTGCACCTAGCAGGAACGGAAGGACTGCGTGTTTGAGCATGGTGGCCTCATTTTTGTCATTTTTCGATTGAGGTGGCCTCGTGAGCCGACCTGCGGATACTTATGCAGGGGGCGTTCCCAATGCAATATGGGGACGGATGATTGGCGTCAGAAAAGTGGTACGGGCGTACATGGATGTCGCATTGGTATAACTTTCAGCGAAGTTAAACGTTTGCGCGGGCAAAATGATGGCTTTTTGCGGGATGTTTCTGGGCGAGGGAAGTTGTAGGAAGCACCTTTTTAGTGCGTAGGAAAGGTCTGAAACCCTGAATTTGACGCGATCCCTGTGGGAGCGGGCTTGCCGGCGAACACGGGCGAAGCCCGTGCCATCCACCGCGGTGTCTTTTTCGCGGGCTCGCCCGCTCCCACAGGTATTTCGTGGATCTGTTAAGGCATCTGCACTTCAATCAGGCCATCGGCATTCATGCTCACTTCACTGGTCCCGGCCTCGATATCCGGCGCCGGTGCCGACTCATCAGCCCCCATGGCCTTCATCGCCATCGGCGCACTGCGCAGGTACGGGCGTGGGTAACCGCTGCTGTTGAGGTTCAGGCTGACCACTTTGTAACCCTTGCCACCCAGCGCCTCGGTAGCCAACTGCGCGCGCGCCTTGAAGGCATCCACCGCATCCTTGAGCAGTGCATCCTCGCTGGCCTTGCGCGTGGCCGGGGCGATGGAGAAGTCCATGCCACCCATTTTCAGCTCTTGCAGCAGGTCGGCGGTCAGCTGCGACAGGGCCGGGAAGTTGGCGCTTTCCAGGCGCAGCTCGGCACGTTCGCGCCAGCCGGTAATCTTCTGGCCCTTGCTGTCATACACCGGGTAGCTGTTGCGGCTGCCCTGGCTGATCTTCACGTCCTTGACCTGGCGCGACTGCTGTACGGCCTTGTTCATGGTTTCGGTGATCTGCTTGGCGAGCTTGCCCGGGTCGGTGTTCTGCGCTTCGCTGTACAGGGTCACGACCATCAGGTCGCGTGCCACTTCCTTGCTGACTTCGGCGCGCAGCGAGACCTGGTTGTAACGCGGCTCATCGGCAGCCAGCGCCGGCAGGCTGGCGAGCAGGCCGCAGGACAGGATCAGGGCGGTGCCGCGACGTGGGATTTGCATGTGATACTCCTTGGCAATATAAGGCGTGGGTTCTGGTCATCCATTCCACGCATGGCCCATCAGACCGGCAACAGTGTAGTGGGTTCAAAAGTGCCATCATCAACCTGTGACAAAGTGTGGCGCTTTGCCGCATCGCTGCAGCGAGGCGCCCGGCTTCGGTATACTCCAGCCGATTTTCTGGAGCACTCATCAGGAGAGCTCATGCTCGCCGCCGTACAACCGCTGTCCGCTACCCGTCAGAATCTCTGGCGCCTGACCATCATTCGGGTCCTGGTCCTGGCTGCCCAGGCCGGCTCCGTGGGCGTCGCCTACTGGACCGAACTGCTGCCCTTGCCCTGGCTGTCACTGGCCGGCACCCTGGCCTTGTCTTCGCTGCTGTGTGCCTTCACGGCCCTGCGCCTGCGCCTGTCGTTGCCGGTCACCGAACTGGAGTATGCCCTGCAACTGGCCTGCGACCTGCTGATCCACAGTGCCTTGCTGTATTACTCCGGCGGCTCGACCAACCCGTTCGTGTCGTATTACCTGGTGCCGCTGGCGATTGCCGCAGTTACCTTGCCGTGGCTGTATTCGCTGATCCTTTCCGGCATTGCCCTGACCGCCTACAGCCTGCTGCTGGTGCAGTTCTACCCCCTCGAAGGCCTGCCGATGGCGCGGGACAAGATGCAGGTGTACGGCATGTGGCTGAGTATTGCCTTGGCCGCTGCAGTGATTACCTTCTTTGCCGCACGCATGGCCGAGGAGCTGCGCCGCCAGGAGCAGCTGCGTTCCGAGCGGCGTGAAGAGAGCCTGCGCGACGAGCAGCTGCTGGCCGTGGCCACCCAGGCCGCCGGTGCCGCCCATGAGCTGGGTACACCGTTGGCGACCATGAGCGTGCTGCTGAACGAAATGCGCCAGGACCACGCCGACCCGCTGCTGCAGGAAGACCTGCAGATCCTTCAGGACCAGGTGAAGCTGTGCAAGGAAACCCTGCAGCAGCTGGTACGCGCCGCCGAAGCCAACCGCCGCCTGGCCGTTGTGGAGCAGGACGTGACGGCCTGGCTGGACGAAGCGCTCAACCGCTGGCACCTGATGCGCCCGGAAGCCAGCTACCGCTTCCAGCGCCTGCGCGATGGCCAGGTGCCGCGCCTGACGCCGCCGCCGGACCTGACCCAGGCGCTGCTGAACCTGTTGAACAATGCCGCCGATGCCTGCCCCGATGACCTTGAAGTGCGCCTGGACTGGGACACCCATGACATCGTCATCAGCATCCGCGACCATGGCCCCGGCGTGCCGCCGGCCATCGCCGAAGCCATCGGCAAACCCTTCATTACCACCAAAGGCAAAGGCTTCGGCCTGGGCCTGTTCTTGAGCAAGGCCAGCGTGACCCGTGCGGGCGGTTCGGTGAAACTCTATAGTCATGAACAGGGTGGCACCCTGACCGAACTGCGCCTGCCCTATGGCAAGCGAGGAGATGAATGATGAGCGAAGAAAACCAGGTCGAAGGCGAAGAGCTGCCGCACCTGTTGCTGGTGGATGACGATGCCACCTTCACCCGGGTCATGGCTCGTGCCATGAGCCGCCGCGGTTTCCGCGTGAGCACTGCCAGCTCTGCCGAGGAAGGGTTGATCCTGGCCCAGCAGGACCTGCCGGACTACGCCACACTGGACCTGAAGATGGACGGCGACTCCGGGCTGGTGCTACTGCCCAAGCTGCTGGAGCTGGACCCGGAAATGCGCGTGGTGATCCTGACCGGTTACTCGAGCATTGCCACTGCGGTGGAGGCGGTCAAGCGCGGGGCCTGCAACTACCTGTGCAAGCCGGCCGATGCCGATGACGTGCTGGCGGCGCTGCTGTCGGAGCACACCGACCTGGACACCCTGGTGCCGGAAAACCCGATGTCGGTCGACCGCCTGCAGTGGGAGCACATCCAGCGCGTGCTGAACGAGCACGAGGGCAATATCTCGGCCACCGCGCGGGCGCTGGGCATGCACCGACGGACCTTGCAGCGCAAACTGCAGAAGCGCCCGGTCCGGCGCTGATTCAGTACTGACTGTACTGGCCTCTTCGCGGGTAAACCCGCTCCCACAGGTATTTCACAAGCCTCAAGACTTGTGCAGTACCTGTGCTCCCACAGGTATTTCACAAGCCTCAAGACCTGTGCAGTACCTGTGGGAGCGGGTTTACCCGCGAAAGGGCCGTAACTGACAGAAACTTCTCTTTATCACCCCGCGATCCCCGCAAGTCCCGGCCGTTGGCGTATCATTAGCCCCCTAACGGCAACCCCCTCCAGGATCGCTTGCGCATGCTCGCCCTTCTTATCCAGACACTGAACATCACGGCCCCGGTCTTCGCCATGCTGTTCATGGGCATGCTGCTCAAACGTATCCGCCTGATCGACGACAATTTCAACCGCGTCGCCTCGCAGCTGGTGTTCAACGTGTGCATGCCGGCGCTGCTGTTCCTCGGCATCTACCACGCCGACCTGGCCACGGCGGTCAAACCCGGCGTCCTCCTCTATTTCATCGTCGCCACTCTGGTCGGTTTCGCCATTGCCTGGGGCCTGGCCATCTGGCGCAGCCCGCGGGCAGACCGGGGCATCTATACCCAGGGCGCATTTCGCGGCAACAACGGTGTGATCGGCCTGGCGCTGGCCGCCAGCCTGTACGGCGACTACGGCATCTCCCTGGGGGCGGTGCTCGCCGGCCTGGTCATCCTTCTGTACAACTCGCTGTCGGCAGTGGTGCTGGCGGTGTACAGCCCGGACCTTAAGTCCGACCCGTGGAGCATCTGCAAGAGCATTTTCAGCAACCCGCTGATCATCAGTGTGCTGGTGGCCACGCCCATGGCCTACGGCCAGGTGCCGCTGCCCAACTGGCTGCTGACCTCGGGCGACTACCTGGCGCAGATGACCCTGCCGCTGGCGCTGATCTGCATCGGCGGCACGCTGTCGCTGGCGGCACTGCGCGCCAGCGGCAGGCTGGCCATCGACGCCAGCCTGGTGAAGGTGGTCTGGCTCCCGCTGTTAGGCACCCTCGGCGCCTGGCTATGCGGCTTCCGTGGGGCCGAGCTGGGCATCCTGTTCCTGTATATCGGCAGCCCGACCGCAGCGGCCAGCTACGTCATGGCGCGGGCGGCCAAGGGCAACCATGAGCTGGCGGCGTCGATCATCGTGATTACCACGCTAATGGCGGCGATCACCACCAACATTGGTATTTTCATCTTGCAGTGGGGCGGATGGATCTAGATCCTTGACTGCAAACAACACAAAAAACACAGCCTCACTGAGCTAAAGGACACTTCATGCAAGACCAGAGCACGCCCGAGCGGTTACAGCGCGGGCTGAAGAATCGCCATATCCAGCTGATCGCGCTGGGCGGGGCCATCGGTACCGGGTTGTTCCTGGGTATCGCCCAGACCATCCAGCTGGCCGGCCCCTCCGTGCTGCTGGGCTATGCCATTGCCGGCCTGATGGCTTTCCTGATCATGCGCCAGCTCGGCGAAATGGTGGTGGAAGAGCCGGTGGCTGGCAGCTTCAGCCACTTCGCCCACCAGTACTGGAGCGAGTTCGCCGGCTTCGTCTCGGGCTGGAACTACTGGGTGGTGTACGTGCTGGTCGGCATGGCCGAGCTGACGGCGGTGGGCATCTACGTGCAGTACTGGTGGCCCGGCTTCCCCACCTGGGCCACGGCGGCGATCTTCTTCGTGGTGATCAACCTGATCAACCTGACCCAGGTGAAGGTCTACGGCGAGATGGAGTTCTGGTTCGCCCTGGTCAAGGTGGTGGCCATCGTCAGCATGATCGGCTTCGGCGCCTGGTTGCTGACCAGCGGCCATGGCGGCCCGGACGCCAGCGTGGCTAACCTCTGGCAATACGGCGGCTTCTTCCCCAACGGTGTCACCGGCCTGGTGATGGCGCTGGCGGTGATCATGTTCTCGTTCGGTGGCCTGGAGCTGGTGGGTATCACCGCTGCCGAGGCCGACAACCCGCGCCAGAGCATCCCCAAGGCCACCAACCAGGTGGTGTACCGCATCCTCATCTTCTATATCGGTGCCCTGGCAGTGCTGCTGTCGCTGTACCCGTGGCAGAAGGTGGTGCAGGGTGGCAGCCCGTTCGTGATGATCTTCCACGAGCTGGACAGTGACCTGGTGGCAACCATCCTCAATATCGTGGTGCTGACGGCCGCGCTGTCGGTGTACAACAGCTGCGTGTACGCCAACAGCCGCATGCTGTTCGGCCTGGCCAGCCAGGGCGATGCACCGCGTCAGTTGCTGAAGGTAAGCCGTAGCGGTGTGCCGCTGACCGCGCTGGGCGTGTCGGCTTTCGCCACCGGGCTGTGCGTGCTGATCAACTACCTGATGCCGGGTGAAGCCTTTGGTTTGCTGATGGCCCTGGCGGTGTCGGCGCTGGTGATCAACTGGGCGAGCATCAGCATTACCCACCTGAAGTTCCGCAAGGCCAAGCTGGCGGCCGGGATTAACCCGTTCTACAAGAGCTGGGGGCACCCGGTTACCAACTACCTGTGCCTGGCATTCATCGTGCTGATCCTGGTGGTGATGTACCTGACCCCGCCGATTCGCATTTCCGTGATGCTGATCCCGGGGTGGATCCTGGTGCTGTGGGTGGCCTTCAAGATGAAGAAGGCTCGCCAGGCCAGGTAAGTACCAGTACCGACCTCTTCGCGGGTAAACCCGCTCCCACACGGACCCCACAGGCGCCGAAAGTTGTGCGGTACCTGTGGGAGCGGGTTTACCCGCGAAGAGGCCGGTACAGGCTACCTATTGATAACTGTCGATCACTTCCTGCGCTGCACGGAAAGCATCGATTGCCGCCGGCACCCCCGCATACACCGCGCAATGCAGCAGCGCTTCGCGAATTTCCTCCACCGTACAGCCATTGTTCAACGCTCCACGCACATGCCCCTTGAGTTCCTGCGGGCACTTGAGTGCCGTCAGCGTGGCCAGGGTAATCAGGCTGCGGGTTTTCAACGGCAGCCCGTCGCGAGCCCACACGCTGCCCCAGGCATGTTCGTTGACGAAGTCCTGCAGTGGCTGGGTAAAGTCGGTGGCATTGCCCAAGGCGCGGTCGACGAACACATCGCCCATCACCTGGCGCCGAATCTGTTCGCCGGTTTTCTTGCTATCAGCCATGTTGTTTTCCTTAGTGTTGGCGGCGCCAGGCTCGTATGGTGGTGTACAGCAACACCATGGCGAGCACCGGCAGTACGTAGAACAGCATCAACCGCTCCAGGCGGCCGGCCAGTGGCATGCCCATGGTAAACGCCGCGACGTGTAGCCCATAGGCCAGGTACAGGCAGAGGAACACCAGGCCTTCGGCGCGGGTGATGCGGTAGCCGGAATAGAACACCGGCAGGCTCAGCGCGGCAACACCGAGCATCACCGGCAGGTCGAAGGCCAGGGCGTTGGGCGAGATCGACAGTGGCTCGGGGGTGACCACTGCGGTCAGGCCCAGCACGGCCAGCAGGTTGAACAGGTTGCTGCCGATCACTGTGCCTACGGCGATTTCCCGTTCGCCGCGCAGGGCGGCGATCAGCGCGGCGGCCAGTTCCGGCAGGGAGGTGCAGATGGCAACGACGGTCAGGCCGATGATGCGCTCGGACAGGCCCAGGTCGGTGGCCACTTCTACGGCGGCCTCTAGCAACAAATGGCCCGCCAGGCTCAACAGGCCCAGGCCGGCCAGCACCTGCAGCAGCGTGCCCGACCAGAAGCGCCCGGCGCCGTTTGTGACGGCGGCCGGAGCGGGGTAGGTGCGTGCGTAGTGGCGCGACTGGTGCCAGAGTATCGCCAGGTAGCCGGCCAGGCCGATCAGCAGCAACACGCCTTCGACCCGGCCCAGGTGGCCGTTGGCGGATAACGCGTAGACCAGGGCGCTGGCGACGATCATCAGTGGAATGTCCAGGCGTACCAGTTGCCGCGACACGCGCAGCGGGATGATCAGGGCGGCCAGGCCGAGAATGACCAGTACGTTGAAGATATTGCTGCCGATTACGCTGCCCACCGCCACATCCGGCACGCCCTGGTAGGCAGCCTGCAGGCTCACGGTCATTTGTGGAGCGGTGCTGCCGAAGGCCACCAGGCTCAGGCCGATGATCAGCGGGCGTACGTGCAGGCGCTGGGCCAGGCGCAGGGCTGCGCGCACCAGCAGTTCGGCACCGCCGACCAGCAACAGCAGGGCGATACCCAGTTGCAGGAGGCTGAAGGTGGGAAGGGTGGCGAGGTCGAAAATGGTCGGACTCCTGTCGCGTCAGTTGCTAAGCCCTTGTACTCGCACGCGTGCGGTTCCGCTACGGATCATGCCGATTTTTTCTGCGGCGGCACGTGATAGATCGATCAGGCGGCCGCGGGTATGTGGGCCGCGGTCGTTGATGCGTACCACGACGCTGCGCTGATTGGCCAGGTTGGTCACCCGTACCCGGGTGCCGAAGGGCAGGCTACGGTGGGCGGCGGTGAGGCCGTGCTGGTTGAACGGTTCGCCGCTGGCGGTGCGTTTGCCATGATGGCGCGCGCCGTAATAGGAGGCGGTGCCGGTCTTGTCGTAGCCGTCGGGGTCGACGTCGACGTCCTGGCTGGCGCAGCCGGCCAGCAGGGAGAGGAGGGCGAGGGTGCTCAGGGATCGTTTTAGCAATTCAGATGCTCCGATATGGCCCATTCGCGGCTAAAGCCGCTCCCACAGGTATATCACCGCTGTCGAGAGCAGCGCTGTACCTGTGGGAGCGGCTTCAGCCGCGAACGAGGGCGAAGCCCTCGCAGGACTACAGGGATAAAACAATCACCCTTCGAGCTTGGCCTTGAGCAATTGGTTCACTTGCCCCGGGTTGGCCTTGCCTTTGGAGGCTTTCATCGCCTGGCCGACGAAGAAGCCGAACATCTTGCCACGCTTGGCCTCGTCGGCTGCGCGGTACTGTTCGACCTGCTCGGCGTTGGCCGCCAGCATTTCGTCGAGCATCTTGTCGATCGCACCGGTATCGGTGACCTGCTTCAGGCCTTTGCTTTCGATGATGCTGTCGGCATCGCCTTCACCGGCAGCCATGGCCTCGAACACAGTCTTGGCGATCTTGCCGCTGATGGTGTTGTCGCGAATACGCAACAGCATGCCGCCCAGCTGCGCGGCGCTGACCGGCGCCTGGTCGATCTCGATGCCCAGCTTGTTCAGCAGGCTGCCCAGTTCGACCATGACCCAGTTGGCAGCCAGCTTGGCGTCGCCACCGATCCTCACCACTTCCTCGAAGTAGTCCGCCTGTTCGCGGCTGGATGCCAGCACGTTGGCGTCGTAGGCCGACAGGCCGTACTGGCTCTGGAAGCGCTCGACCTTCTGCGTTGGCAGCTCCGGCAAGCCGGCACGGACGGTTTCGAGGAAGCTGTCCTCGATGACCACCGGCAGCAGGTCCGGGTCGGGGAAGTAACGGTAGTCGTTGGCTTCCTCCTTGCTGCGCATGGAGCGGGTCTCGTCTTTGTTCGGGTCGTACAGGCGGGTTTCCTGCACCACTTTGCCGCCGTCCTCGATCAGGTCGATCTGGCGCTGGATCTCGCTGTTGATCGCGCGCTCGATGAAGCGGAACGAGTTGACGTTCTTGATCTCGCAGCGGGTACCGAACTCGGTCTGGCCTTTCGGGCGGATCGACACGTTGCAGTCGCAGCGCAGCGAGCCTTCGGCCATGTTGCCGTCGCAGATGCCCAGGTAACGTACCAGCGCGTGGATCGCCTTGACGTAGGCCACCGCTTCCTTGGCGCTGCGCATGTCCGGCTCGGAAACGATTTCCAGCAGCGGGGTGCCGGCACGGTTCAGGTCGATGCCGGTGGAGCCGCTGAAGTCTTCGTGCAGGCTCTTGCCGGCGTCTTCTTCCAGGTGCGCGCGGGTTACCCCGATGCGCTTGATGGTGCCGTCTTCCAGGGCGATGTCCAGGTGGCCCTTGCCGACGATCGGCAGGTCCATCTGGCTGATCTGGTAGCCCTTGGGCAGGTCGGGGTAGAAGTAGTTCTTGCGTGCGAACACGTTGCGCTTGCCGATCTCGGCATCGATGGCCAGGCCGAACATGCACGCCATGCGCACGGCTTCCTGGTTCAGTACCGGCAGTACGCCTGGCATGCCCAGGTCAACCAGGCTGGCCTGGGTGTTCGGCTCGGAACCGAAGGTGGTGGCGCTGCCGGAGAAGATCTTCGACTGGGTGGCGAGCTGAGTGTGGATTTCCAGCCCGATCACAACTTCCCATTGCATGTGTGAATTCCTCAGAAGCCGTTGGGGGCGCGGGTGTGCCAGTCGGTCACTTGCTGGTAGCGGTGCGCGACGTTGAGCAGGCGGCCTTCCTGGAAGTATGGCGCCAGCAGTTGCACGCCGACCGGCAGGCCGTCGACGAAGCCGGCTGGCATCGACAGGCCCGGCAGGCCCGCCAGGTTGGCGGTGATGGTGTAGACGTCTTCCAGGTAGGCGGCGACCGGGTCGCTGCTCTTGGCGCCGAGCTTCCAGGCCGGGTTTGGCGTGGTCGGGCCGAGGATCAGGTCGACGTCGTTGAAGGCTGCCATGAAGTCGTTCTTGATCAGGCGGCGGATCTGTTGCGCCTTCACGTAGTAGGCGTCGTAGTAGCCAGCCGACAGGGCGTAGGTGCCGACCATGATGCGGCGCTGCACTTCGACGCCGAAGCCTTCGCCACGGGAACGCTTGTACAGGTCGGTGAGGTCTTTCGGGTTTTCGCAGCGGTAGCCGAAGCGCACGCCGTCGAAACGCGACAGGTTGGACGAGGCTTCAGCGGGGGCGATCACGTAGTAGGCCGGGATGGCGTGCTGCATGTTCGGCAGGCTGATTTCCTTGACCACCGCGCCGAGCTTTTCCAGTTCCTTGACGCTGGCCTGGACCAGGTCGGCAATGCGTGGGTCCAGGCCGGCCCCGAAGTATTCCTTCGGCAGGCCGATGCGCAGGCCCTGCAGCGAAGCATTCAGGTTGGCGCTGTAGTCCGGCACCGGCTCTTCGATGCTGGTGGAGTCCTTGGCGTCGAAGCCGGCCATGCCTTGCAGCAGCAGGGCGCAGTCTTCGGCGGTGCGGGCCAGCGGGCCACCCTGGTCGAGGCTGGAGGCGTAGGCGATCATGCCCCAGCGCGACACGCGACCGTAGGTCGGCTTGAGGCCGGTGAGGTTGGTCAGTGCCGCCGGTTGGCGGATCGAGCCGCCGGTGTCGGTGCCGGTGGTGGCCGGCAGCAGGCGCGCAGCCACCGCCGCGGCCGAACCGCCCGACGAGCCGCCCGGGACGTGCTCGAGGTTCCAGGGGTTCTTCACCGCGCCGTAGTAGCTGGATTCGTTGGCCGAACCCATGGCGAATTCGTCCATGTTGGTCTTGCCCAGGGTGACCATGCCGGCATCGGCCAGCTTGGCAACCACGGTGGCGTCATACGGCGCCTTGAAGTTGTCGAGCATCTTCGAGCCGCAGCTGGTGCGTACGCCGTTGGTGCAGAACAGGTCCTTGTGGGCGATCGGGGCACCCAGCAGCGCGCCGGTTTCGCCAGCGGCGCGACGGGCGTCGGCGGCACGCGCCTGGCCCAGGGCCAGGTCTTCGGTGACGCTGATGAAGCTGTTGATTTGCGGGTCGAGCTGCTTGATGCGCGCCAGCAGGGCGCCGGTCAGCTCTTCGGAGGAAAACGACTTGTCGGCGAGTCCGCGGGCGATCTCGGCCAGGGTCAATTGATGCATGGCAGGCTCTATCCCTTACTCGATGACTTTGGGAACCAGGTACAGACCGCTTTCGGTCGATGGCGCGATGGCCTGGTAGGCGTCGCGCTGGTTGCTCTCGGTGACCTGGTCGGGACGCAGACGCTGGCTGGCCTCCAGGGGGTGGGCCAGTGGCTCGATGCCAGTAGTGTCGACCGCTTGCATCTGGTCGACCAGCCCGAGAATGCTGTTCAGTGCGTCGGTAATGCGTGGCAGTTCGCCATCATTCAGGCCCAGACGGGCCAGATGGGCGATCTTTTCCACGTCGCAGCGTTCAAGCGCCATGGGGATCTCCAGGGGAAACAAAGACCGGAATTTGGCTCCGGAGTGAGGAACATGTCAGCTTTCTGGCGGTCTAACGGCCGCGAAATTCTGCTGGCGTGCTCGGAAAAACAGCCAATTTAACATATTGGCTCCTTGCCCAAAATCCCTGCCATTGTTAGAGTTTGCCGCACTTTTTTACCCACGCTTTCCCCAGGGTCACTTTCCCATGTTCAAGAAACTGCGTGGCATGTTTTCCAGCGATCTGTCCATCGACCTGGGTACTGCCAACACCCTTATTTACGTGCGTGAGCGCGGTATCGTCCTGAATGAGCCCTCGGTTGTTGCCATCCGTACCCATGGCAACCAGAAAAGCGTCGTCGCCGTCGGTACCGAAGCCAAGCGCATGCTGGGCCGTACGCCTGGCAACATTGCTGCCATTCGTCCGATGAAGGACGGCGTCATCGCCGACTTCAGCGTCTGCGAAAAAATGTTGCAATATTTTATCAACAAGGTGCACGAGAACAGCTTCCTGCAGCCGAGCCCGCGCGTGCTGATCTGCGTGCCATGCAAGTCGACTCAGGTAGAGCGCCGCGCCATTCGCGAGTCGGCCCTGGGCGCCGGTGCCCGTGAAGTGTTCCTGATCGAAGAACCGATGGCCGCCGCCATTGGTGCCGGCCTGCCGGTCGAAGAGGCCCGCGGTTCGATGGTCGTCGATATCGGTGGTGGTACCACTGAAATCGCGCTGATCTCCCTGAACGGCGTGGTCTATGCCGAATCTGTCCGCGTTGGCGGCGACCGCTTCGACGAAGCCATCGTCACCTACGTGCGCCGCAACTACGGCAGCCTGATCGGCGAGTCCACCGCCGAGCGCATCAAGCAGGAAATCGGTACTGCCTACCCGGGCGGCGAAGTACGCGAAGTCGACGTGCGCGGCCGCAACCTGGCCGAGGGCGTACCACGTGCCTTCACCCTGAACTCCAACGAAGTGCTCGAAGCGCTGCAGGAATCCCTGGCGACCATCGTCCAGGCGGTCAAGAGCGCCCTGGAGCAATCGCCGCCCGAGCTGGCCTCGGACATCGCCGAGCGTGGCCTGGTGCTGACCGGTGGTGGCGCGCTGCTGCGTGACCTGGACAAGCTGCTGGCCCAGGAAACCGGCCTGCCGGTGATCGTCGCCGAAGACCCGCTGACCTGTGTCGCCCGTGGCGGCGGTCGCGCCCTGGAGATGATGGACAAGCACGCGATGGACCTGCTCTCCAGCGAGTGATCCCGCTCGCTGTTCACGAGCGCCCGGTTTACAGGTAGTACGCACAGTGCTACCTGTATGTGCTGGGCTGGCGCCCGTTCGGGGCGCCGTATCCGTCAACCCGCAACCAGGCTGGTGCGTTGTCCCATGTCCAATGACCTCCTGAGTCGTCCACGAGGAACGGCCCATTAAACCGCTTTTCTCCAAGGGCCCTTCGCTGGGCGTTCGCCTGCTCGTCCTGGTGGTGATGTCGGTCGCGTTGATGGTTGTCGACGCGCGTTTCGACGTGCTCAAGCCGGTGCGCAGCCAGATGGGCCTGGTACTCATGGAGTCGTACTGGATCACCGACCTGCCGCAGCGTGCGTGGCAAGGTGTGGCCGGCCAGTTCGGCAGCCGCACCGAACTGATCGCCGAAAACGAAAAGCTCAAGACCGAAGCCCTGCTGTTGCAGGGGCGCCTGCAGAAGCTGGCAGCCCTGACCGAGCAGAACGTGCGCCTGCGCGAGTTGCTCAACTCCTCGGCGCTGGTCAATGAAAAGGTCGAAGTGGCCGAGCTGATTGGTGTCGACCCCAACCCGTTCACCCACCGCATCCTGATCAACAAGGGCGAGCGTGATGGCGTGTTCCTGGGCCAACCGGTGCTCGATGCCCGTGGCCTGATGGGCCAGGTGGTCGAGCTGATGCCCTACACCTCGCGGGTACTGTTGCTGACCGATACCACCCATAGCATCCCGGTGCAGGTCAACCGCAATGGCCTGCGCGCCATCGCCAGCGGCACCGGCAACCCGGAGCGCCTGGAGCTGCGCCATGTGGCCGATACCGCCGACATCAAGGAAGGCGACCTGCTGGTCAGTTCCGGCATGGGGCAACGTTTCCCGGCCGGCTACCCGGTGGCCACGGTCAACGAAGTGATTCACGATTCCGGCCAGCCGTTCGCCATCGTTCGCGCCATCCCCACCGCCGCGCTCAACCGCAGCCGCTACATGCTGCTGGTGTTCAGTGACCGACGTACCCCGGAGCAGCGCGCCACCGATGCTGGCATCGCCCAGGAAGAGGCTGACCGCAAGGGCGCCTCGGCCCCAGGCCAGCCGGCCACGACGGGCGAGCACGTTGCACCGGCGCCTGCCGCGCCGGCCACACCTGCGGCCCCGGTAGCCCCGGCTGCGCAGCCTGCAGCCCCGGCGGCCGCACCTGCTACGCCGGCTGCCGCACCCGCTCACACCCGGAGGCAATGATGGCTGCATCACGCCGCAACAACGGCTGGGTCATCTGGCTGACTTTCGCCATCGGCCTGCTGCTCAGCGTCTCGCCCATGCCGCAGTTCATGGACGTGTTCCGGCCCATGTGGCTGGCCTTGCTGGTGTCGTTCTGGACCCTCGCCGTGCCGAACAAGGTCGGCATGACCACCGCGTTCGTGCTGGGCCTGGCCGAGGATGTGCTGTACGGCACCCTGCTGGGGCAGAACGCGCTGATCCTCACCCTCATCACCTTCCTGGTGCTGTCCTTGCAGCAGCGCCTGCGCATGTTCCCCATGTGGCAGCAGAGCCTGGTGATCCTGGTGATCTTCGGCATCGCCCAGCTGATCCAGCTGTGGCTCAGCGCGCTGACCGGCAATCGCCTGCCCACCCTGGCGCTGGTCTGGTCGGCGGTGATCAGTGCCTTGCTCTGGCCGTGGATCAGCTTCGCCCTGCGCGACCTGCGCCGACGCTTGCATATCAATTGACGGCGCCGCCGCGACTGACAGGGAGATGTCTGCATGAACCCACTATACCTGGCCTCCGGCTCGCCCCGTCGTCGTGAACTACTGACCCAGATCGGTGTGCCGTTCAGCGTCGTCAGTGCCCCCATCGATGAAACCCCGCTGCCCAATGAAAGCGCCCCGGCCTACGTCGAGCGCCTGGCCCGGGCCAAGGCTGCCGCCGGCCTGGCTAGCCTGGAACCTCCAGTGCAGGCCGTTCGCGGGCATGCCCGCTCCCACAGGTACAGCGCCGATCCTGTGGGAGCGGGCGTGCCCGCGAAGGCCCCAAAGGGGCCCGCTGTAGTGCTGGGCGCAGACACCGCCGTGGTGCTCGATGGTCGTATTCTCGGCAAACCGGAAAACCGCGAAGATGCCCTGGCCATGCTGGCCGACCTGTCGGGCCGCGAGCACCAGGTGCTGACCGCGGTCGCCGTCAGCGATGGCCAGCGCGTGCACAGCCTGTGCGTCACCAGCAAGGTGCGCTTCCGTGTGATCAGCGCCGATGAAGCGCAACGCTACTGGGCCAGCGGCGAGCCCACGGACAAGGCCGGCGGCTATGCCATCCAGGGCTTGGGCGCGGTGTTCGTCACCGGCCTTTCCGGCAGCTACTCGGCGGTGGTCGGCCTGCCCCTCAGTGAAACGGCCGAGCTGCTTGGCCAGTTCGGCATCGCCTGCTGGCAATCGCCCGCGCATACGCCAGAGGTAACAAACCAGCGGTAGCCAGCACTGCATACGCCATCCATCATTACCCAAGACCTTTGACGAGAGCCTGCCATGAGTGAAGAGATCCTGATCAACATCACCCCGATGGAGTCACGCGTGGCGGTGGTGGAAAACGGGGTGCTGCAGGAAGTGCACGTCGAGCGCACCCAGCGCCGGGGCATCGTCGGCAACATCTACAAGGGCAAGGTGGTGCGCGTGCTGCCGGGCATGCAGGCGGCCTTCGTCGACATCGGCCTGGAGCGTGCGGCGTTCATCCATGCCTCGGAAATATCCCAGCGTGAAGGCTCGGCGGTAGAGAACATCACCGCCCTGGTGCATGAAGGCCAGGCCCTGGTGGTACAGGTGACCAAGGACCCGATCGGCACCAAGGGCGCGCGCCTGACCACCCAGCTGTCGATCCCGTCGCGCTACCTGGTGTACATGCCGCGCAGCAGCCATGTCGGCATTTCCCTGAAGATCGAAGACGAAGCCGAGCGCGAGCGCCTCAAGCAGGTGGTCAGCGACTGCATGGTAAGCGAGAACATCAAGGACGCTGGCGGCTTCATCCTGCGCACTGCGGCCGAAGGCGCGCGCGCCGAAGAGATCCTGCAGGACATTCGCTACCTGCGCCGCTTGTGGGAGCAGATCGGCACCCAGATCAAGACCTGCGGCGCGCCCACGGTCATCTACGAGGACCTGGGCCTTGCCCTGCGTACCCTGCGCGACCTGGTCAACCCGAAGATCGAGAAGATCCGCATCGACTCGCGGGAAACCTTCCAGAAGACCACGCAGTTCGTTGGCGAGCTGATGCCGGAAATCGCCGACCGCCTCGAACACTATCCGGGCGAACGGCCGATCTTCGACCTGTACGGTGTCGAGGACGAGATCCAGCGCGCGCTGGAGCGCAAGGTACCGCTCAAGTCCGGTGGCTACCTGGTGGTCGATCCGGCTGAAGCGATGACCACCATCGATGTGAACACCGGCGCCTTCGTCGGCCATCGCAACCTTGAAGAGACCATCTTCAAGACCAACCTCGAGGCCGCCACCGCCATCGCCCGGCAACTGCGCCTGCGCAACATTGGCGGCATCATCATCATCGACTTCATCGACATGGAAGACGAAGAGCACCAGCGCCAGGTGCTGCGCACCCTGGAAAAGCAGCTGGAGCGCGATCACGCCAAGACCAACATCATCGGCATCACCGAACTGGGCCTGGTACAGATGACCCGCAAGCGCACGCGGGAAAGCCTGGAACAAGTGCTGTGCGAGCCCTGCCTGGCCTGCCAGGGCCGCGGCAAGCTGAAAACCCCCGAGACCATCTGTTACGAAATCTTCCGCGAGATCCTGCGCGAGGCCCGTGCCTACCAGGCCGAAGGCTACCGCGTGCTGGCCAACCAGAAGGTAGTCGACCGGTTGCTGGATGAAGAGTCCGGTAACGTCGCGGAGCTGGAGGCCTTCATCGGCCGAACCATTCGTTTCCAGGTGGAGTCGATGTATTCGCAGGAACAATACGATGTGGTGCTGCTCTGAGGCCTTCTGAAACGCGCCACGGGTGGCCCGGGCTGGCAAAACCGGTACGACGGGCCATCATGGATAAACGACCTGGAGGGCCATGGCCATGGGACGTCTGACCCGCGTTCTTGTCGCCTTGACCCGCTGGGGCCTGGGCGTTTGCGCCCTGCTGGCGGTACTGGTGGCGCTGTATGTCAGCCTCGGTCGCGAACTGGTGCCGTTGGTGGCCGAGTACCGCGCCGATGTGGAGGCCAAGGCCGAGCAAGCCTTGGGGTTGCCCGTGCACGTCGGTGCCCTGGAAGGCCGCTGGAGCGGCCTGGCGCCGGTGCTGCGGGTGCGCGACCTGCAACTGGGCGATGGGGCCACGGCCCTGCGCCTGGACGACGTCAAGGTAGTACCCGATGTCTGGGCCAGCCTCACCGCCCGCGAAGTACGCCTGGCACGCATTCAGCTGGGCGGTCTGCAACTGATCCTGCGCGAGAACGAGCAGGGGGCCTGGAGCCTCGAAGGCTTGCCAAAGCAGAACGATGCGCCGCTCGACCCGGCCGAGTTGCTGCAGCGCCTGCGCCAGCTGGGCCGCATCGATGTGTTCGACAGCCAGGTCACCCTGCACCCCTGGCAGCGCGACCCGCTGACCCTGACTTACGTGAGCGCCGGCCTGCAGGCCGGGGCTTCGCGCCAGGCCCTGGACCTGCGCGCGACCCTGCCCGATGGCCAGCCCCTGGCGCTGAACCTGCGCAGCCGTGCGTCGGCCAACGCCTGGCGCGACGGCCAGGTCGAAGCCTACCTGAGCCTGCCGCAGAGTGACTGGGCGCGCTGGCTGCCGCCTCGCCTGCTGGGCCAGTGGCATGCCGACGCCTTGCGGGCGGGCGGCGAGTTCTGGGTCGACTGGCGCAACGGGCAGTTGCAGCAGGGCGTGGTGCGCCTCAATGCACCCGAGCTGCAGGGCGCCTATGCCGGGCGCAAGGCGGCCACACTGAACAACCTGGCCCTGGGTGCCTGGTTCCAGCGCCGGGAGCAAGGCTTCGATGTAGTGGTCGATTCCCTGGCCATGGATATCGGCAAGACCCGTTGGGAATCGCACCTGCAATTGCAGCAGCGTCCTGGCGAGGATGCAGCCGCGGAAAGCTGGCAAGTGCAGGCCGACCGCCTCGACCTCACGCCGTTGACCCCGCTGATCGATGCCCTGGCGCCGTTGCCGGACAAGGTCATGGCCGTGGTCGATGGCCTGAAGGTGACCGGCGCACTGCGCAATGTGCGCCTGCAAGCACGGCCCAAGGCCGAGGGTGACCAGCGCCTGCAGTTCGAGGCCAACCTGGAGAAGGTCGGTTTCGATGCCTATCACAATGCCCCGGCGGCCGGTAATGTCAGCGGCAGCATCAGCGGTGACCTTGGCCATGGTGAACTGCGCCTGGATACCGAGGCATTCATGCTGCACCTGTACCCGATCTTCGCCAAACCCTGGCACTACCAGAAGGCCAATGCGCGCCTGACCTGGGCCTTGGACAAGGAAGGTTTCACCCTGGTCGCGCCTTACCTCAAGGTACTGGGCGAAGAGGGCAAGATCGCCGGTGACTTCCTCATTCGCCTGTTGTTCGAAGAGGGCCGCGAGGACTACATGGACCTGCGCGTCGGCCTGACCGAAGGCGATGGTCGCTACACCGCCAAGTACCTGCCCGAGGTGCTCAGCCCGGCCCTCGACGAATGGCTGCGCAGCGCGATCGTCAAGGGCACGGTGGACGAAGGCTACTTCCAGTACCAGGGCTCGTTGAACCATGGCGCCGCACCGGAAGCCCGCAGCATCAGCCTGTTCTTCAAGGTGCGTGATGCAGCCCTGGACTTCCAGCCGGGCTGGCCACAGGTGCAGCACGTGGATGGTGATGTGTTCATCGAGGACAGCGGTGTGCGCATCAAGGCCCAGCGCGGCGTGCTGCTCGACACCAAGGTCAGTGATGTGAGCGTCGATATCCCGCATGTCGACGAGGGCCAGCAAAGCCACCTGTACCTCGATGGCGACTTCGACGGCAGCCTGGGCGATGGCCTGAAGATCCTCAAGGAAGCGCCAATCGGCACTGGCGAGATCTTCGCAGGCTGGGAGGGCGAGGGGCCGCTCAAGGGCAAGGTCAAGCTCGACATTCCGCTGGTCCGCGGGGAGCGGCCGAAAGTGCAGGTGGACTTTGCCACCAGCGATGCGCGGCTGAAAGTCGCGCCGCCGAGCCTGGAGTTGAGCCGCCTGAAGGGTGACTTCAGTTTCGATTTCGACAAGGGCCTGAGCGGCAAGGGCATCAGCCTGCAGGCCTTCGGCAAGCCGGTAACGGCGCAAATCACCGCCGAAGGCCAGCCAGGGCAGATGCAGACCCGCATCAACGCCAATGGTCGGGTCGCGCTCAAGGCGCTGACCGACTGGCTGCAGTTCAACCAGGCCTTGCCTGCGTCCGGCGACCTGCCGTACCAGTTGCAGGTCAGCTTGGGTAGCCGGGACAACCGCCTGAGTGTCACCTCCAGCCTCAAGGGCCTGGCCATCGACCTGCCGGCACCGTTCGGCAAGGCGGCCGCGGATACCCGTGACAGCCGGTTCAGCATGAGTCTGCAAGGCCCGGAACGGCGCTTCGATGCTGCTTACACCGACCTTGCCCGCTTCGCCTATGCTGCGCCGGCTGACAAACTGGCCCAGGGCCGTGGCGAATTGTTGCTGGGCGCAGGTGACGCCCAGCTACCTGCCGGCCAGGGCCTGCGGGTACGCGGGCGCCTGGAGGCACTGGACCTGGCGCCCTGGCAAGAGCAGGCGGCGCGGCTGGCCGGTGACGATCCGGGCGGTAGCGCGCGGCAGAACCTGCAGGGCGTCGACCTGAGCATCGGCCAGTTGAAAGCCTTTGGCCTGGACCTGAACCAGGCCGTGGTGCGTCTGGCCCGTGGTGGCCCGGCCTGGGATCTGCGCCTCGACAGCAAGGAGGTCATCGGCAACGCCCGGGTGCCGGACGCCAAGGGCGCGCCCATGGTCGTGCGCATGCAGACCTTGCGCCTGCCCGCCGCCAGCGCTGCTGAAAAGCAGGCCGAGGCACAGGCCGAGGAGGGCCCGGACCCGCTGGCCTCGTTCGACCCGCGCAAGGTGCCGGCGCTGGACCTGAGCATCGACAAGCTCTACCGCGGTGACGACCTGTTCGGCAGCGCGTCACTCAAGCTGCGGCCGACCGCGCGCGGCGTGACCGCCAGCGATATCGACCTCGACTTCAAGGGCCTGCGTATCGATGGTGGCGGCGGCTGGGAAGGCGAACCGGGTAGCACCAGCAGCTGGTACAAAGGGCGCCTGGACGGCAAGAACCTGGCGGATGTGCTCAAGGCCTGGGGCTTTGCCCCGACCGTGACCAGCCGCGACTTCCGCCTGGATGTGGATGGCCGCTGGCCGGGTTCGCCGGCCTCGGTGAGCCTCAAGCGCTTCTCCGGCAGCATGGACGCAGCGCTGCGCACCGGCCAGTTCGTCGAGGTCGAAGGCAGTGCCCAGGCGCTGCGGGTGTTCGGCCTGCTCAACTTCAACTCCATCGGCCGGCGCTTGCGCCTGGACTTCTCCGACCTGTTCGACAAGGGCCTGGCCTACGACCGGGTCAAGGGCTTGCTGGTGGCCAGTGATGGTGTCTACGTGACCCGCGAGCCAATCGCCGTGACCGGCCCGTCGAGCAACTTCGAGCTGGACGGTACCCTGGACCTTGTACGCGACCGGGTCGATGCCAACCTGCAGGTGAGCCTGCCGGTGACCAACAACCTGCCGCTGGCGGCTCTGATTGTCGGCGCGCCGGCCGTTGGCGGGGCGCTGTTCCTGGTCGACCGGCTGATCGGTGATCGCGTGTCGCGCTTCGCCAGCGTGCACTACCGTGTCGAAGGGCCGGTGAAAGAGCCTAGAATCACATTTGTGAAACCTTTCGAGAAATCCCGCTAGGAGTGCCCATGAAGGCAGCGGTAATCCAGATGGTCAGCCAGGACGATGTGCTGGCCAACCTGCAGCGCGCCGGTGCCCTGCTGGAGCAGGCCGCGTCTGGCGGTGCACGGCTGGCCGTGCTGCCGGAAAACTTCGCCGCCATGGGCCGCAAGGACGCCGCTGCCATCGGGCGCGCCGAAGCGTTGGGCGAAGGGCCGATTCTGCCATGGTTGAAACGCACCGCCCGCGACCTCAAGTTATGGATTGTCGCCGGTACCTTGCCATTGCCACCGGTCGGCCAGCCCGAGGCCAAGGCTCATGCCTGCTCGCTGCTGATCGACGAACACGGCGAGGTAGCGGCACGCTATGACAAGCTGCACCTGTTCGACGTCGACGTTGCCGACAACCGTGGCCGCTATCGCGAGTCCGACGACTACGCACACGGCGCCCAGGTGGTGGTGGCTGATACGCCGGTGGGGCGGCTGGGGCTGAGCGTGTGCTACGACCTGCGCTTCCCCGAACTGTACAGCGCGCTGCGCGCCGCCGGCGCGGAGCTGATCACTGCGCCGGCCGCGTTTACTGCGGTAACGGGCGCGGCGCACTGGGAAGTGCTGGTGCGCGCCCGTGCCATCGAGACCCAGTGCTACCTGCTGGCTGCGGCCCAGGGTGGTACCCACCCGGGGCCACGGGAAACCCATGGCCATGCGGCGATCGTCGACCCCTGGGGGCGCATCGTCGCGGAACAGGCGCAAGGTGAAGCGGTACTGCTCGCCGAGCGCGACATTGACGAACAAGCGTCCATCCGGGCGCGCATGCCGGTGGTATCGCACCGGCGCTTTTTCTCGCAGGGCGCGTTGCGGCCTGCGCACACCTCGGAGTGACTATGAGCCAGATGTTATCCACCGTCAGTGAGCAGCTCCTGGCCCCAGGCGGCTTGACCCTGGACAGCCTGCAGAGCGTGCTGGGTGAGTTGGCTGGCCCCGGCATCGATGCCGCCGACCTGTATTTCCAGGGCCAGATCTCGGAAACCTGGGCGCTGGAAGACGGCATCGTCAAAGAGGGCAGTTTCAACCTCGACCAGGGCGTGGGCGTGCGTGCCCAGTCCGGTGAAAAGACTGGCTTCGCCTACAGCAACGCGATCAACCTCGAGGCGCTGACCTCGGCCGCCCGGGCCGCCCGTTCGATCTCGCGTGCCGGGCAGAACGGCAAGGTACAGGCCTTCCGCAGCCAGGACGTGACCGCCCTTTATTCGGCGGACAACCCGCTGGATGTGCTCAGCCGTGCCGAAAAGGTCGAGCTGCTCAAGCGTGTCGACGCCGCTACTCGTGCCCTGGACCCGCGTATCCAGCAGGTCAGTGTGAGCATGGCCGGGGTCTGGGAGCGCATCCTGATCGCTGCGGCCGATGGCAGCCTGGCCGCCGACGTGCGCCCGCTGGTGCGCTTCAACGTCAGCGTCATCGTCGAGCAGAACGGCCGCCGCGAGCGTGGCGGGCAGGGCGGTGGCGGGCGTACCGACTACCGCTTCTTCACCGAAGAACGGGTCATGGGCTATGCCCGCGAAGCGCTGCGCCAGGCCCTGGTGAACCTGGAAGCGATCCCGGCGCCGGCCGGTACCCTGCCGGTGGTGCTGGGTTCGGGCTGGTCAGGGGTGCTGCTGCACGAGGCTGTCGGCCATGGCCTGGAAGGTGACTTCAACCGCAAGGGCAGCTCGGCGTTCAGCGGCCGCATTGGCGAGAAGGTGGCGTCGAGCCTGTGCACCATCGTCGACGACGGCACCCTCGAAGGCCGCCGTGGTTCGCTGAGCGTGGACGATGAAGGCACCCCGACCGAGTGCACCACGCTGATCGAGAACGGTGTGCTCAAGGGCTACATGCAGGACAAGCTGAACGCGCGCCTGATGGGCATGGCGGTGACCGGCAACGGCCGCCGCGAATCCTACGCGCACCTGCCGATGCCGCGCATGACCAACACCTATATGCGTGCGGGCGAAAGCGACCCGCAGGAAATCATCGCTTCGGTGAAGAGGGGTATCTACTGCGCCAACCTCGGCGGTGGCCAGGTGGACATCACCAGCGGCAAGTTCGTGTTCTCGACCAGTGAGGCCTACCTGATCGAAGACGGCAAGATTACCGCGCCGGTGAAGGGGGCGACCCTGATCGGCAATGGCCCGGAGGCGATGAGCCGGGTGTCGATGGTCGGTAACGACCTGGCGCTGGACAGCGGGGTAGGGACTTGCGGCAAGGACGGGCAGTCGGTGCCGGTCGGGGTCGGGCAGCCGACCCTGAAGCTGGATGCGATTACCGTGGGCGGTACAGGGGCGTGATGGCCATCTGGGACCGCTTTGCGGTCCTTTCGCGACGCAAGGCCGCTCCCACAGGGACCGCGCCGTGCAGAAATGGCAGCGCACTTACTGTGGGAGCGGCCTTGTGTCGCGATTGGGCCGCCAAGCGGCCCCGGCGATTCAGCGCAAGCCGCGTTGCAGCTCGTCCAGGTCGCGGATGTACTTGAACACCTTGCGCGCGGCGGCAGGCGGTTTGTTCCGCGCCTTCTCGTGCTGGGCATGGCGTACCAGCGAGCGCAGCTGCTGGCGGTCGGTGTCGGGGTACTCGCTGACGAAGCGCTCGAGGTCTTCGTCATTGCCGTCGATCAGCCGGTCGCGCCAGCGCTCCAGGTTGTGGAAGCGTTCGTTGTACTGGCGGGTCGAGCTGTCCATCTGTTCGAGCAAGGCGTGGATGGCATCCAGGTCTTGCACGCGCATCAGCTTGCCGACGAACGACATGTGGCGTTTGCGGGCACCGTGTGCGGTGTGCTTGCTGGCTTCGGCCAGGGCCTTGCGCAGCTCGTCGGTCAACGGCAGGCGGGCCAGGGTATCGGCCTTGAGCGTGGTAAGGCGCTCGCCGAGTTCGACCAGCGCATGCAGCTCGCGCTTGATCTGGGTTTTGCTTTTTTCGCCGTCGAAGGCGTCGTCGTTTGAATCAACCATGGTGGCAGTCCGCTAGAAATCGCCGCCATGATAACCAGTCGGGGGCCGCTTGTCCGGCCCGGTCGTAGAATGACCCTTGCCGAACGCAGAATTTGAGTGGAGAGAACCATGAGTGCAGTCCAGAGCGTAGGTCCCAAGGACCTGCCAGCATTGCAGGAGCAGGTCGAGGCGATCATCGCCGAAGCGCGCCGCCAGGGGGCCAGTGCCTGCGAAGTGGCGGTGTCGCTGGAGCAGGGCCTGTCCACCACGGTACGCCAGCGTGAGGTCGAAACGGTCGAGTTCAACCGCGACCAGGGCTTTGGCATCACCCTCTATGTGGGCCAGCGCAAAGGCTCGGCCAGCACCTCGGCCAGTGGCCCGGAAGCGATCCGCGAAACCGTCGCCGCCGCCTTGGCAATTGCCAGGCATACCTCCGAGGACGAGTGTTCCGGCTTGGCCGACGCAGCGCTGATGGCCCGCGAGATTCCGGATCTGGACCTGTACCACGACTGGAACCTGGAGCCGGAGAAGGCCATCGAGATGGCCCTGGCCTGCGAGGCGGCGGCGTTCGACGCCGACCCACGTATCCTCAATGCCGACGGTACCACCCTCAATACCCATCAGGGCTGCCGCGTGTATGGCAACAGCCATGGCTTCATCGGTGGCTACGCCTCGACCCGGCACAGCCTGAGCTGTGTGATGATCGCCGAAGGCGACGGGCAAATGCAGCGTGACTACTGGTACGACGTGAACCGCCAGGGCAACCTGCTGGCCGACCCGCGTAGCATCGGCGTGCGCGCCGCCCAGCGTGCAGCCAGCCGCCTGGGTGCGCGGCCGGTGCCCACCTGCGAGGTGCCGGTGCTGTTCTCGGCCGAGCTGGCCGGTGGCCTGTTCGGCAGCTTCCTGTCGGCCATCTCCGGCGGCAACCTGTACCGCAAATCCTCGTTCCTGGAGGGGACCATTGGCCAGCGCCTGTTCCCCACCTGGCTGACCCTCGACGAGCGTCCGCACATTCCGCGGGCACTGGGCAGTGCCGCATTCGATGGCGATGGCCTGGCTACCTATGCCAAGCCGTTTGTCGACAAGGGCGAACTGGTGTCGTACCTGTTGGGTACCTATTCCGGGCGCAAGCTGGGGTTGCCAAGCACGGCCAACGCCGGTGGCGTGCACAACCTGTTCGTCAGCCACGGTGTCGAAGACCAGGCGGCGCTGATCCGCCGCATGGGTCGCGGGCTGTTGGTGACCGAGCTGATGGGGCATGGCCTGAACATGGTGACGGGGGATTATTCCCGTGGCGCGGCAGGGTTCTGGGTCGAGAATGGCGAGATTCAGCACGCGGTGCAGGAAGTGACCATTGCCGGGAACATGAAAGACATGTTCCAGCAGATTGTCGCGATTGGCAGCGATCTTGAGACCCGCAGCAACATTCACACCGGCTCGGTGCTGATCGAGCGGATGACTGTAGCAGGCAGTTGATCCATAACCTGCACCGGCCTCTTCGCGGGCTTGCCCGCTCCCACAGGTACCGTGGCGTGGTCCTTGTGGGAGCGGGTTTACCCGCGAAGAGGCCGGCGCAGGCACTACAGAATTTTCAATGAAACCGAAGACCCGGCCCCGCGCCGGGTTTTTGTTTCATCACCTTTCTCTTGAAGTGATTCTAGTTATCACTTAATAATGAATATCATTATCCAGTAACTCGGCGATGATGTTCATGAAACCCGTCCTCCGCGAACTGCCCTACCTGGAAAACTGGCGTTGGCTCAGCCGACGCATACGCTGCGCGCTCGAACCCGACGAGCCGCGCCTGATCGAGCATTACCTGGCCGAAGGGCGCTACCTGGTGTGCTGCACCGAGACCTCGCCATGGACGGTGGCGCTGACTTCCTTTCGCCTGCTGCTGGATACCGCCTGCGACCGCATGCTGCCCTGGCATTGGCGCTGCCTGTGCCTGGACCAGGCCTGGCGCCCGCTGCTGGACCTGCGCAACCTCGACCGCGAGGCACAGAACCCGCGTTGGCAGCCCTACGCCCTGCAGTTGGCCAACTGCCGCCTGCTGCCGTCGATTTCTCCCGATGAACTGATGCAAGGATTTGATGATGAGTGATACCCGTATCGAGCGTGACAGCATGGGCGAACTGCAGGTGCCGGCCCAGGCCCTGTACGGTGCCCAGACCCAGCGCGCGGTCGACAACTTCCCGATCAGCGGCCAGCGCATGCCGGCCCAGTTCATTCGTGCGTTGCTGCTGGCCAAGGCTGCCGCGGCCAAGGCCAACGTCGAACTGGAACAGCTGTCGGCTGCGCAGGGACAGGCCATCGTCAAGGCAGTCGAGCAGCTGCTGGCTGAAGATTTCATCCAGCACTTCCCGGTGGATGTGTTCCAGACCGGTTCTGGCACCAGCTCGAACATGAACGCCAACGAGGTGATCGCCACCCTGGCCAGCCGCGTGCTGGGTGACGCCGTCAACGCCAACGACCACGTCAACTGCGGCCAGAGCAGCAACGACATCATCCCGACCACCATCCACGTCAGCGCCGCCCTGGCCCTGCACGAGCAATTACTGCCAGCCTTGGCGCACCTGGTGCAGGTGATCGAGGCCAAGTCGGCACAGGTGCATCAGTACGTGAAGACCGGCCGCACCCACCTGATGGACGCCATGCCCGTGCGCCTGAGCCAGGTGCTGGATGGCTGGGCGGCGCAGATCACAGGCGCCAAGGCACACATCGAAGCGAGCCTGCCGAGCCTGCAGGCGCTGGCCCAGGGGGGCACTGCCGTGGGCACCGGCATCAACGCCCACCCACAGTTCGCTGCCGGCTTCGCCCGCCAGCTCAGCGGCCTGACGCAGGTCGAGTTCACCCCCGGGCAGAACCTGTTCGCCCTGATCGGCTCGCAGGACACCGCCGTGGCGCTGTCGGGCCAGCTCAAGACTACTGCCGTGGCGCTGATGAAGATCGCCAACGACTTGCGCTGGATGAACTCCGGCCCGCTGGCCGGGCTGGGCGAAATCGAGTTGCAAGGCCTGCAGCCGGGCTCTTCGATCATGCCAGGCAAGGTCAACCCGGTGATTCCGGAGGCCACCGCCATGGTCGCCGCCCAAGTGATCGGCAACGATGCCACCATTGCCATCGCCGGCCAGTCCGGCAACTTCGAGCTGAACGTGATGTTACCGGTGATCGCCCGCAACCTGCTGGAGAGCATCGAGCTGATGGCCAACGTCAGCCGTCTGCTGGCCGACAAGGCCATCGCCAGCTTCAAGGTCAACGAAAGCAAGCTCAAGGAAGCCCTGGCGCGCAACCCGATCCTGGTCACCGCGCTGAACCCGATCATCGGCTACCTCAAGGCCGCCGAAATCGCCAAGACCGCCTACAAGCAGGGCCGACCGATCATCGATGTGGCGCTGGAGCACACCGACCTGTCGCGCGACCAGCTGGAAGCGCTGCTTGACCCGGAAAAACTTACCGCCGGTGGTATCTGACCCGGAGTCACGGCCCAAGCGCCTGCGATGGCCGCGCTGGCCATCGCCCAACCCATGCCTACGGAATTTGCTGACATGCCTCATACCTTGCCTGCACTGCCTTATGCCTACGCTGCGCTGGAGCCGCACATCGACGCGCAGACCATGGAAATCCACCACACCAGGCACCACCAGACCTACGTCAATGGCCTCAACGCCGCCATCGAAGGCACCGAGTGGGCTGAGTGGCCGGTGGAAAAACTGGTCGGTGCGGTCAGGCAACTGCCGGAAAACCTGCGTGGTGCGGTGACCAATCATGGCGGCGGGCACGCCAACCACAGCCTGTTCTGGACCGTGATGTCGCCGCAGGGTGGGGGTGAGCCGCAGGGCTCGCTGGCGCAAGCCATCAGTGCGCAGCTGGGCGGTTTCGACGCCTTCAAGGAGGCCTTCACCAAGGCTGCGCTGACCCGCTTCGGCAGTGGCTGGGCCTGGCTCAGCGTGACCCCGCAGAAAACCCTGGCAGTGGAAAGCAGCGGCAACCAGGACAGCCCGCTGATGCACGGCAATACGCCTATCCTCGGCCTGGACGTGTGGGAGCATGCCTACTACCTGAAGTACCAGAACCGTCGTCCGGAATACATCGGTGCCTTCTACAACGTCATTGCCTGGGCGGAAGTGGAGCGCCGCTACCTCGAAGCCCTGAAGTGCGTCGCACCGTTATGCGCTCCGGGATGATGGCTGTCAGCCGTGTGCGCTTGTTTCGCCTGTTTCGCCTGACGCTTGGGACTTTGCTGTTGCTGGCAGGCACTGCGCTGCTATTGGCGCGCGGTTTCGCCTGGTTGGACTTGGTCTGGCCGGCTTGGGGCTGTGTATTGGCTTGCGCCTGATGATGGGGGGCACCGGCTTCGCTTTGGGAGCGGCTTCAGCCGCGAACACCGGCGCAGCCGGTGCCATCACCGCGTTGGATTCTTCGCGGCTAAAGCCGCTCCCACAGGGTACGCGGACCGCTTGCGCAGCCCAAAGGACTGGGCAATCTAGCTGTTCCCACAAGGACCGTGCGGGCCAGCGAAATTCATTCGCCTTCGTCGAAATAATTGTTGATCAGCTCGACCAGCGCTGCCATGGCATCGTCGTCCTGCTCACCTTCGGTATGCAGGTGCACCTGGGTGCCTTTGCCGGCCGCCAGCATCATCACCGCCATGATGCTCTTGCCATCCACCAGCTTGTCCGGCGCACGGCCAACCCTGACCTGGCAGGGGAAGCGGCCGGCAACGCCGACGAACTTGGCTGCCGCCCGGGCATGCAGACCCAGCTTGTTGATGATGGTTATTTCACGGGCGGGCATCGTGGGGTGGATCCTTGGGCTAGAGGTCGCGGTGGCGGACCTGGACGTTTTTCAGGGATTGCTGCAGCAACTGGCCAAGGCGTTCGGTGATATACACCGAGCGGTGGTGGCCGCCGGTGCAGCCAATGGCAATGGTAACGTAGGCACGGTTGCTGGCGGCGAAACGGGGCAGCCATTTGAGCAGGTAGCTGGAAATGTCGTTGAACATCTCTTCGACATCCGGCTGTGCGGCCAGGTAGTCGATCACCGGTTGGTCGAGGCCGGAGTGCTCACGCAACTCGGGCTTCCAGTAGGGGTTGGGCAGGCAGCGCACATCGAACACCAGGTCGGCATCGACCGGCATTCCGCGCTTGAAACCGAACGACTCGACCAGGAACGCGGTGCCAGGCTCGGGCTGGTTGAGCAGGCGCAGCTTGATCGAATCGCGCAGCTGGTAAAGGTTCAGGTTGGTGGTATCGATCTTCAGGTCGGCCAGGTCCGCAATCGGCCCCAGCAATTCGCTTTCCACACGAATCGCTTCCGCGAGCGAGCGGTTGGCGTTTGTCAGCGGGTGGCGTCGGCGGGTTTCCGAGAAGCGCTTGAGCAGCATGTCTTCGTCGGCATCCAGGTACAGCACGTCGCACTGGATGTGCCGGGCGCGGGCTTCTTCGAGCAGTTCGGGGAAGCGTGTCAGGTGGCTGGGCAGGTTGCGCGCGTCGATCGACACGGCGACCTTGGGTTGCTGCAATTCGGTGTTGATCAGCGCATTTTCCGCCAGCTGCGGCAGCAGCCCGGCGGGCAGGTTGTCAATGCAGTAGAAACCGTTGTCTTCCAGGACATCGAGGGCGGTGCTCTTGCCGGAGCCGGACCGGCCGCTGACGATGATCAGGCGCATGTTCAGTGCTCGTTCTGTACGTCCAGGACAACCTGGAACAGGGCCTCGCTGCTGGTGGCCGCACGCAGGCGATCACGGACCTCCTTGCGATCGAGCATGCTGGCAATCTGGCGCAGCAGTTCCAGATGGGCATCGGTGGCGGCTTCCGGCACCAGCAGGACGAACAGCAGGTCCACCGGCGCGCCATCGATGGCGTCGTAGTCGATAGGGGCTTCCAGGTGCAGCAGGGCACTGACCGGAGCGGAACATCCTTCCAGCCGGCAGTGCGGGATGGCGATGCCATTGCCGAAACCGGTCGAACCGAGTTTTTCCCGGGCGACCAGTTTTTCGAAGACATCCTGCATCTCCAGTTCTGGCACTTGTTCGGCGATGACGGTGGCGACCTTTTCCAGGGCGCGCTTCTTGCTGCCGCCCGGCACGTTCACGAGGGAACGGCCGGGGGTCAGGATGGTTTCAAGTCGGATCATGGATGAGGGGGATCAGCGGGCAGCTGCACCTTGCAGCAGGCTTTGCTGTTTTTCCTTGTGTTTTTTCAGTTGGCGGTCGAGCTTGTCGGCCAAGGCATCGATCGCTGCATACATGTCTTCGTGTTCGGCGTTGGCAACCACTTCGCCGCCGGGAATCTGCAAGGTCGCCTCGACCTTCTGCTGCAGCTTCTCGACTTTCATGATGACCTGCACGTTGGTGATCTTGTCGAAGTGACTTTCCACGCGAGCGAGCTTTTCAAGCACATAATCGCGCAGTGGCTGGGTGACTTCTACATGCTGTCCACTGATATTGACTTGCATACAGCTTCTCCTTTGTTGCCCGTGCATAAAGAGGCAGGTCTTGCACCTGCCCCACAAACGCTGTGGTACATCTCAGGGGCTACATCAGTCGCTTGCGCTCGCTCGACGGTGCGATGCCGAGGGACTCGCGGTACTTGGCGACGGTGCGACGGGCTACCTGGATGCCTTGTGCCTCCAGTAAACCAGCGATCTTGCTGTCACTCAATGGCTTTTTCTGATTTTCCGCCGCAACCAGTTTCTTGATGATCGCGCGGATCGCCGTGGACGAGCATTCTCCGCCTTCGGAGGTGCTGACGTGGCTGGAGAAAAAGTATTTCAGTTCGTAGATGCCACGCGGTGTATGCATGTATTTCTGCGTGGTAACCCGCGAAATGGTCGACTCGTGCATGCCCACCGCTTCGGCGATGTCATGCAGCACCAACGGCTTCATCGCTTCGTCACCGTGGTCAAGGAAGCCGCGCTGGTGCTCGACGATCTGCGTGGCCACTTTCATCAGGGTTTCGTTGCGGCTTTGCAGGCTCTTGATGAACCAGCGCGCTTCCTGCAGCTGGTTGCGCATGAAGGTGTTGTCGGCGCTGGTGTCGGCCCGGCGCACGAACCCGGCGTACTGCGGGTTGACGCGCAGGCGCGGGATGGCCTCCTGGTTCAGTTCCACCAGCCAGCGGTCGCTATCCTTGCGCACGATGACGTCGGGCACCACGTACTCAGGCTCGCTGGACTCGATCTGCGAGCCAGGGCGCGGGTTGAGGCTTTGTACCAGCTCGATGACCTGGCGCAGCTCGTCTTCCTTGATTTTCATGCGACGCATCAGCTGGCTGTAGTCACGGCTGCCGAGCAGGTCGATGAAATCTGTGACCAGGCGCTTGGCTTCGGTCATCCACGGGGTGTTGGCGGGCAGCTGGCGCAGTTGCAGCAACAGGCATTCGCCCAGGCTGCGGGCGGCAATGCCGGCGGGCTCGAACTGCTGGATGCGGTGCAGCACCGCTTCGACCTCGTCCAGCTCGATATCCAGCTCCGGGTCGAAACCGGCGCAGATTTCCTCGAGAGTGTCTTCCAGGTAGCCCTGGCCGTTGATGCTGTCGATCAGGGTGACGGCGATCAGGCGGTCGGTGTCGGACATCGGTGCCAGGTTCAGCTGCCACAGCAGGTGGCTTTGCAGGCTTTCGCCGGCCGATGTGCGGGTGGTGAAGTCCCACTCGTCGTCATCGTTGCTTGGCAGGCTGCTGGCACTGGTCTGGTAGATGTCTTCCCAGGCCGTGTCGACTGGCAGTTCGTTGGGGATGCGCTCGCTCCACTCACCGTCTTCCAGGGTGTCGGCACTGGTGGTGCTTTCCTGGAAGCTGTTGTCCTGGACTTCGGCGGCCGGCTTGTTCTCGGCGTTGTCCGCCATCGGGTCGCTGTTGTCGAAGTCGTCGCCGTCTTCCTGACGTTCGAGCATCGGGTTCGACTCCAGCGCTTCCTGGATTTCCTGTTGGAGGTCCAGGGTGGAGAGCTGGAGCAGGCGGATGGCCTGTTGCAACTGCGGTGTCATCGTCAGTTGCTGGCCCATTTTTAGGACGAGCGATGGTTTCATGGCTGGGGCTTAATACCTTGTTCGCCGGCGCGCATGCGCCATCCACTACACGAGGGCGCCGGGGCGCCAGATCAAGCAAGTTTTATGCCTTAAATTGTAGCGTTTGCCTAGAGCACTGTAACAACTTTACCCGCTGTTTCAGGGCGATTTGCCAGTACTCCAGGCGCGTGCCGGGCTCAGAGCCGGAACTCGTGGCCCAGGTAAACCTCTTTGACCAGGTCGTTGGCCAGGATGGTTTCGGCGTCGCCTTCGGCGATCAACCGGCCATCATTGACGATATAGGCGGTTTCGCAGATATCCAGGGTCTCACGCACGTTGTGGTCGGTGATCAGTACACCGATGCCCTTGGCCTTGAGGTGGTGGATGATCTGCTTGATGTCGCCGACCGAGATCGGGTCGACACCGGCGAAGGGTTCGTCCAGCAGGATGAACTTGGGCGCGGTCGCCAGCGCGCGGGCAATTTCCACGCGGCGGCGCTCACCGCCGGACAGGCTCATGCCGAGGTTGTCGCGGATGTGGCTGATGTGGAACTCCTGCAGCAGGCTTTCCAGCTCTTTGCGCCGGCCGTCGCGGTCGAGGTCCTTGCGGGTCTCGAGGATGGCCATGATGTTGTCGGCCACCGACAGCTTGCGGAAGATCGAGGCTTCCTGCGGCAGGTAGCCGATGCCGGCGCGGGCGCGCCCGTGCATGGGCTGGTGGCTGACATCGAGGTTGTCGATCAGCACGCGCCCCTGCTCGGCCTGGACCAGGCCGACGATCATGTAGAAGCAAGTGGTCTTGCCGGCGCCGTTGGGGCCGAGCAGGCCGACGATCTGGCCGCTGTCGATCGACAGGCTGACATCACGTACGACTTGCCGCCCCTTGTAGCTCTTGGCCAGGTGCTGGGCTTTGAGGGTTGCCATTTACTCGGCCTTCTTCTTGGGCTGGATCACCATGTCGATACGCTGACGCGGCGAAGTCACGTTGCCACCACGACCGGCGGTCGCCACCTGGGTCTGGGTGTTGTAGACGATCTTCTCGCCTTCGGTGGTGTTGCCCTCGTTCTCGACCTTGGCGCGGTCGGTGAGGATCACCAGGTCCTTCTGCGACTGGTACTGGATGGTCACGCCCCAGCCTTTCATCTTGTCCGGCTTGGCCGCGCTCTGCTGCTGCTCGAAGTAGGCCAGGTTGCCCACCGAGGTCACCACGTCGATATCGCCGGAGGCGGAGCGGGTGATGGTCACGGTGTTGCCTTTGATCATCATCGAACCCTGGGTGATGATCACGTCGCCGGTGTAGGTGGCCACGCCCTGCTTGTCGTCCAGGTGGGCGTTGTCGGCCTGGATGCGGATAGGCTGGTCACGGTCATTCGGCAGGGCGAGGGCGCTCGCGCTTCCCAGTGCTGCGCTCAGGCTGAGCAAAAGGGGGAGGGTTTTAACGAGCCTCATACTGTCCTCTTACGTTAGAGAGCAAGTCCATCTTGCCTTCTTTCAAATACGCTTTCATTCCTTTGCCCGTAGTTGTGCCACCGGCGCCGTCGATTCTAACGGCTTGCTCGGTCTGCGCATATTGCTTCTGCGGGAACACGGTCATGCGTGAGCTGGTAATGATGGTTTCACGCTGCTTTTCGTCGGTGCGGGCAACCCGGACCTTGTCGATCAGTTCGACCTCGCTGCCGTCCGGGTTGACCTCGGCGCGGGTGCTCTGCACGTGCCACGGGTATTCGGTACCGCGGTACAGGTGCAGGTCCGGCGTGGTCAGCAGGGTGATTTCGCTGGCCTTGAGGTGTTCGACCTTGTCGGCGGTCATTTCGTACTGCAGCTTGCCGTCGGGCAGGAACTGCACGCTGTGGGCGTTGACCGCGTAGTAGTCGATGGCGCTTGCGTCGACCTGGGCCACCGGTTTGTCGAGGAAGCTTTCCGGGCTGACATTCCAGTAGCCGATCGCCACCAGCAGGGCGGCGATCACCGCGAGCAGCGCAATGTTGCGGGCTTTCTTGCTGAACATGGGCAGCCTTACAGGTAGTTGGCGTTGGCAGCGTCCAGGGTGCCCTGGGCCTGCATGATCAGTTCGCAGAATTCACGGGCCGCGCCTTCGCCGCCACGTGCCTGGGTCACGCCATGGGCGTGCTGGCGAACGAACGGCGCGGCGTTGGCCACCGCCATGCCCAGGGCGACCCGGCGAATCACCGGCAGGTCGGGCAGGTCGTCGCCCAGGTAGGCCACTTCAGCATAGCTCAGGCCCAGTTCGGCGAGCAGGCCGTCCAGCACCACCAGTTTGTCCTCGCGGCCCTGGTACAGGTGCGGGATGCCGAGGTTCTTCGCCCGGCGCTCGACCACCGGGGTCTTGCGCCCGCTGATGATCGCCGTGGTCACGCCCGAGGCCATGAGCATCTTGATGCCCTGGCCGTCGAGGGTGTTGAAGGTCTTGAACTCGCTGCCGTCCTCGAGGAAGTACAGGCGCCCGTCGGTGAGCACGCCGTCCACGTCGAACACTGCCAGCTTGACGTGCTTGCCGCGTTGCATGAGGTCCTGGTTCATTCCATCGCTCCTTTACATTACGCCGGCGCGCAGCAGGTCGTGCATGTTCAGGGCACCGGTCGGGCGGTCCTCGCGGTCCACCACCACCAGGGCGCCGATCTTGTGGTCCTCCATGATCTTCAGGGCCTCGGCCGCGAGCATTTCGGCGCGGGCCGTCTTGCCGTGCACGGTCATGACCTGGTCGATCAGGGTGGTATGGACGTCGATGTTGCGGTCCAGGCTGCGGCGCAGGTCGCCGTCGGTGAAGATCCCGGCCAGCTTGCCGTCGGCTTCGACGATCACGGTCATGCCCAGGCCTTTGCGGGACATTTCAAGGAGTGCGTCCTTGAGCAGGGTGCCACGGGGCACCTTGGGCAGTTCGTCGCCGGCGTGCATCACGTTCTCCACCTTGAGCAGCAGGCGGCGGCCCAGCGCACCACCCGGGTGCGAGAAGGCAAAGTCCTCGGCGGTGAAGCCGCGGGCTTCGAGCAGGGCAATGGCGAGCGCGTCGCCCAGCACCAGCGATGCGGTGGTGGAGGAGGTGGGGGCCAGGTTCAGCGGGCAGGCCTCCTGCTCGACGCGGGCGTCGAGGTTGACCTCGGCCGCCTGGGCCAGGGGCGAGTCCGGGTTGCCGGTCAGGCTGATCAGCTTGATGCCCAGGCGCTTGATCAGCGGCAGCAGGGTGACGATTTCGGCGGTGCTGCCGGAGTTCGACAGGGCAAGGATGACATCATCGCGGGTGATCATGCCCATGTCGCCATGGCTGGCTTCGGCCGGGTGCACGAAAAACGCCGGTGTGCCGGTGCTGGCCAGGGTGGCGGCGATCTTGTTGCCGATGTGTCCGGACTTGCCCATGCCGACCACGACGACCCGGCCCTTGCTGGCCAGGATCAGTTCGCAGGCCTTGACGAAATTGTCGTCGATGCGCGCCAGCAGGGCCTCTACGGCCTCGAGTTCCAGGCGCAGGGTGCGTTGGGCGGATTGGATCAGCTCGCTGGATTGGCTCATGTCGAAAAAGCAATGCCTGATGAAAAGGCGGCGATTATAGCTGCAATGAAAGAAACCCTCACGCTTTCGATTGCCGTGGCGAATGTCTCGTCAGCCTGTCGCAGGGCTGAACGACTCGTTAGCCGACCTTGGGGCGGCGCTGCCAGCGGTGCTATAGTTCGCCGCTATTCGGCCTGCCAGGGGCGCTTGTGCCTTCCAGATGGAGGCCGACGTCCATAAGGACGAGGCTGCACCAGCAAGGAGTCTAGATGAGTGTGGATAGCGCCTACGCGGTCGAGTTGAAGGGGGTTACCTTCAAACGCGGTTCGCGCAGCATTTTCAGCAACGTCGACATTCGCATCCCGCGCGGCAAGGTCACCGGTATCATGGGGCCATCGGGTTGCGGCAAGACCACGTTGCTCCGCCTGATGGGCGCGCAGTTGCGCCCTTCCAGCGGTGAGGTCTGGGTTGCCGGGCAGAACCTGCCGACGTTGTCGCGCAGCGACCTGTTCGACGCCCGCAAGCAAATGGGGGTGCTGTTCCAGAGCGGCGCGCTGTTCACCGATCTCGATGTGTTCGAGAACGTTGCGTTCCCGCTGCGCGTGCACACCCAGCTGTCGGACGAAATGATCCGCGATATCGTGCTGATGAAACTGCAGGCCGTGGGGCTGCGCGGTGCCATCGACCTGATGCCCGACGAACTGTCCGGTGGCATGAAACGCCGGGTGGCACTGGCCCGGGCGATTGCCCTGGACCCGCAGATCCTCATGTACGACGAACCGTTCGTCGGCCAGGACCCGATCGCCATGGGTGTATTGGTGCGCCTGATCCGCCTGCTCAATGATGCCCTGGGTATCACCAGCATCGTCGTTTCCCACGACCTGGCGGAAACCGCCAGCATCGCCGACTACATCTATGTGGTAGGTGACGGCCAGGTGCTGGGCCAGGGGACGCCTGACGAGCTGATGGGCTCGGACAACCCGCGCATTCGCCAGTTCATGAAGGGCGACCCGGACGGCCCGGTACCTTTCCACTTCCCTGCGCCTGACTACCGCGCCGACTTGCTGGGGGCGCGTTGATGCGCAGAAAATCCTTACTCGAACGTGTCCGCCTGCTGGGCCGCTCGGCAATCGACGTGCTGGCGGTGCTGGGGCGTTCCTGCCTGTTCCTGTTCCATGCGCTGATTGGCCGTGGCGGTATCGGCGGCGGCTTCCAGCTGCTGATCAGGCAGCTGTACTCGGTGGGCGTGCTGTCGCTGGCGATCATCGTCGTGTCCGGCGTGTTCATCGGCATGGTGCTGGCGCTGCAGGGCTTCAGCATCCTGACCAAGTACGGCTCGGAGCAGGCGGTGGGGCAGATGGTCGCCCTGACCCTGTTGCGAGAGCTCGGCCCGGTGGTGACGGCGCTGCTGTTTGCCGGCCGTGCCGGTTCGGCGCTGACCGCCGAAATCGGCAACATGAAGTCGACCGAGCAGTTGTCGAGCCTGGAAATGATCGGCGTCGACCCGCTCAAGTACATCGTCGCGCCACGCCTGTGGGCCGGCTTCATCTCGCTGCCGTTGCTGGCGCTGATTTTCAGCGTGGTCGGCATCTGGGGTGGCTCGTGGGTGGCGGTGGACTGGCTGGGCGTCTACGAGGGCTCGTTCTGGGCCAACATGCAGAACAGTGTTTCGTTTACCGACGACGTGCTCAACGGGCTGATCAAGAGCCTGGTATTCGCCTTTGTCACGACCTGGATCGCCGTATTCCAGGGGTACGACTGTGAGCCCACCTCAGAAGGGATCAGCCGTGCCACCACCAAGACCGTGGTTTATGCCTCGTTGGCAGTGCTGGGTCTGGACTTTATTCTGACCGCCTTGATGTTTGGAGATTTCTGATGCAAAACCGCACCCTGGAAATCGGTGTCGGCCTGTTCCTCCTGGCCGGGATCCTGGCGCTGCTGCTGCTGGCACTGCGTGTCAGCGGGCTGTCGGCCAGCCCGAGCAGCGATACCTATAAAGTTTATGCCTACTTCGACAATATCGCCGGTTTGACGGTCAGAGCTAAAGTGACCATGGCCGGTGTGACCATCGGCAAGGTTACCGCCATCGATCTGGACCGTGATTCCTACACCGGTCGGGTGACGCTGCAGCTGGACAAGTCGGTGGACAACCTGCCGACCGACTCCACTGCCTCGATCCTGACCGCCGGGTTGCTTGGCGAGAAGTACATCGGCATCAGCGTGGGCGGTGAAGACCAGGTGCTCAAGGATGGCGGGACCATCCACGACACCCAGTCGGCGCTGGTGCTGGAAGATCTGATTGGCAAGTTCCTGCTCAACTCCGTTGGCAAGGAACCTAAAGAAGCGCAACCGGCTAATTAAGGAGTTTCCATGATTTCCATCCTGCGACGTGGCCTGCTGGTCCTGCTGGCAGCCTTCCCCCTGCTGACCATGGCTGCGCAGACCCCACACGATGTGATCCAGGGCACAACCACTGAGCTGCTGGGTGACCTGAAGGCCAACAAGGAACAGTACAAGTCCAACCCCAATGCCTTCTACGATGCGCTGAACCGCATCCTCGGCCCCGTGGTGGATGCCGACGGTATTTCCAAAAGCATCATGACCGTCAAGTACTCGCGCAAGGCCACCCCTGAGCAGATGCAGCGCTTCCAGGAAAACTTCAAGCGCAGCCTGATGCAGTTCTATGGCAATGCCCTGCTCGAGTACAACAACCAGGGCATCGCAGTCGACCCGGCCAAGGCTGATGACGGCAAGCGTGCCAGCGTCGGCATGAAGGTCACTGGCAACAACGGTGCCGTGTATCCGGTGCAGTACACCATGGAAAACATCGGCGGCGAGTGGAAGGTGCGTAACGTGATCGTCAACGGCATCAACATCGGCAAGCTGTTCCGCGACCAGTTCGCCGACGCGATGCAGCGCAATGGCAACGATCTGGACAAGACCATCGACGGCTGGGCCGGCGAAGTGGCCAAGGCCAAGCAGGCCGCCGACAACTCGCCAGAGAAGACCGTCAAATGAGTGAGGCCGGTGTAAGCATGGCCGAGCCGGGCGTGTTGCGCCTGGCCGGTGTGCTGGACTACCGCAGCGGGCCGGCCCTGCGCAAGCAGGGCAAGGCACTGATCGCGGCCTGCCGCGAGGGGCAGCTGGTACTCGATTGCTCGGCGGTGCAGCGCTCCACCAGTGTCGGCCTGTCGTTGCTGCTGGCCTTCATGCGCGATGCCCAGGCCGCCGGCAAGGGCTGCCAGGTACGCAGCATGCCCGACGACATGCGGGAAATTGCCGAGGTCTATGACCTCGATGAAGTGCTGGCAACCTGATGGCTCGACACCTGTGATGGCCCCTCGGTCAGCGAAGCCCTCGTTGGGCTTCGCAGGCGAGGGGCTTTTTTGTATGATGGCCGACCCGTGCGCATCGGGCGCCGATTGAGGTTGAGCATGCAGGCCGTAGAAGTTAAAAGCTTCCTTGAAGAGAAATTGCCGGGTTCCCGGGTCGAAGTTGAAGGCGAAGGCTGCAACTTCCAGTTGAACGTGATCAGCGACGAGTTGGCTGGCCTGAGCCCGGTCAAACGCCAGCAGGCGATCTATGCTCACCTGAATCCGTGGATCGCCAATGGCAGCATCCATGCGGTAACCATGAAATTTTTCAGCAGCGCAGCCTGGGCTGAGCGCACCTGAGCCAACGTGGCGGCGAGATTCCAATGGACAAACTGATTATTACTGGCGGCGCTTGCCTTGATGGCGAGATCCGTATTTCGGGCGCGAAGAACGCAGCCCTGCCGATTCTGGCGGCGACCCTGCTGGCTGACGGCCCGGTCACCGTGGGCAACCTGCCGCACCTGCACGACATCACCACCATGATCGAGCTGTTCGGCCGCATGGGCATCGAGCCGGTGATCGACGAAAAGCTGGCGGTGGAGATCGACCCACGCACCATCAAGACCCTGGTCGCGCCTTACGAGCTGGTCAAGACCATGCGCGCCTCGATCCTGGTGCTGGGGCCGATGGTCGCCCGTTTCGGTGAGGCCGAAGTGGCGCTGCCTGGCGGTTGCGCCATTGGCTCGCGCCCGGTCGACCTGCACATCCGTGGCCTCGAGGCCATGGGCGCGAAGATCGAAGTCGAAGGCGGCTACATCAAGGCCAAGGCACCTGAGGGTGGCCTGCGCGGTGCGCACTTCTTCTTCGACACCGTCAGCGTGACCGGTACCGAGAACATCATGATGGCCGCTGCCCTGGCCAACGGCCGCAGCGTGCTGCAGAACGCCGCGCGCGAGCCGGAAGTGGTCGACCTGGCCAACTTCATCAACGCCATGGGCGGCAAGGTCCAGGGCGCTGGTACCGACACTATCACCATCGATGGCGTCGAGCGCCTGCACTCGGCCAGCTACCGCGTGATGCCGGACCGTATCGAGACCGGTACCTACCTGGTTGCCGCTGCCGTGACCGGTGGCCGCGTCAAGGTCAAGGACACCGACCCGACCATCCTTGAAGCCGTACTGGAAAAACTCAAGGAAGCCGGCGCCGACATCAACACCGGCGAGGACTGGATCGAGCTGGACATGCACGGCAAGCGGCCGAAAGCCGTCAACCTGCGTACTGCCCCGTACCCGGCGTTCCCGACCGACATGCAGGCGCAGTTCATCTCGCTCAACGCCATTGCCGAAGGTACTGGCGCGGTGATCGAGACGATCTTCGAAAACCGCTTCATGCACGTCTACGAAATGCACCGCATGGGCGCGCAGATCCAGGTCGAAGGCAACACTGCCATCGTCACTGGCGTCAAGGCGCTGAAGGGGGCCCCGGTAATGGCCACCGACCTGCGTGCTTCCGCCAGCCTGGTGCTGTCGGCGCTGGTAGCCGAAGGCGATACCCTGATCGATCGCATCTACCACATCGACCGTGGTTACGAGTGCATCGAGGAAAAACTGCAGATGCTGGGCGCGAAGATTCGTCGCGTACCGGGCTAGTCGTCTGCTGCGGGAGTGGGCTTGCCCGCTCCCGCATAACGAATTGAATGCGGTCGGGCTCGACGCCCGGCCGGCAGTAGCCGCTTAAGGACCGACGTTCCAATGTTGACCATCGCGCTTTCCAAAGGCCGTATTCTCGACGATACCCTGCCGTTGCTGGCCGAGGCCGGTATCGTGCCGACCGAGAACCCGGACAAGAGCCGCAAACTGATCATCCCCACCACGCAGGACGATGTGCGCCTGCTGATCGTGCGTGCTACCGACGTGCCGACCTATGTCGAGCATGGTGCCGCCGACCTGGGTGTGGCCGGCAAGGATGTGCTGATGGAGTACGGCGGCCAGGGCCTGTACGAGCCCCTGGACCTGCAGATTGCCCGTTGCAAGCTGATGACCGCTGGCGTGGTCGGCGCACCCGAGCCCAAGGGCCGTCTGCGCGTGGCAACCAAGTTCGTCAACGTAGCCAAGCGCTACTACGCCGAACAGGGCCGCCAGGTCGACATCATCAAGCTGTACGGCTCGATGGAACTGGCACCGCTGATCAACCTCGCCGACAAGATCATCGACGTGGTCGACACCGGCAATACCCTGCGTGCCAACGGCCTGGAGCCCCAGGAACTGATCGCCACGATCAGCTCGCGCCTGGTGGTCAACAAGGCCTCCATGAAAATGCAGCACGCCCGTATCCAGAGCCTGATCGACACGCTGCGCGGTGCGGTCGAATCGCGACACCGCGGCTGACTCTCTACCGACTGTGCGCGGCCTTTGCTGTCGCGCCCGTCTATCCGCGTCATAGCCATTTTTCTCGGGTGCCCGCGCGGATGGACTGGTAGCCTAGGGCGCCTGAGCATTCGCCAATAATCGAGGCCCTCGCCATGACCGTGTCCACTGCAATTGCCCGTCTCAACGCTGCTGATCCGGATTTCGCCCGACATCTGGATCATCTGCTGAGCTGGGAAAGTGTGTCCGATGACGCGGTCAACCAGCGCGTGCTCGACATCATCAAGGCCGTGCGTGAGCGTGGCGATGCGGCATTGGTGGAGTTCACCCAGCGTTTCGATGGTGTCGATGCCAAGTCGATTGACGACCTGATCCTCGATCGCGCGCGCCTGGAACTGGCCCTGACCCGCATTACCCCGGCCCAGCGTGAAGCCCTGGAAAAGGCCGCCAACCGTGTGCGCATGTACCACGAGCGGCAGAAGCAGGACTCCTGGCAGTACACCGAAGCCGACGGCACCGTGCTCGGCCAGAAGGTCACCCCGCTGGACCGCGCCGGGCTGTATGTGCCGGGCGGCAAGGCGTCTTACCCGTCGTCGGTGCTGATGAACGCCATCCCGGCCAAGGTCGCCGGAGTGGCCGAGGTGGTGATGGTGGTGCCGACCCCGCGTGGCGAGGTCAACGAGCTGGTGCTGGCGGCTGCCTGCATCGCCGGTGTCGACCGGGTGTTCACCGTCGGTGGCGCCCAGGCTGTGGCCGCGCTGGCCTACGGTACCGAAAGCGTGCCGCAGGTGGACAAGATCGTCGGCCCGGGCAACATCTACGTCGCCACCGCCAAGCGCCACGTGTTCGGCCAGGTGGGTATCGACATGATCGCCGGCCCGTCGGAAATCCTTGTGGTGTGCGACGGCCAGACCGACCCGGACTGGATCGCCATGGACCTGTTCTCCCAGGCGGAGCACGACGAAGATGCCCAGGCCATCCTGGTCAGCCCCGATGCCGCCTTCCTCGACCGCGTTGCCGCCAGCATCGACAAGCTGCTGCCGACCATGGAGCGTGCCGAGATCATCGAGAAGTCGATCAATGGCCGTGGCGCGCTGATCCAGGTGCGCGACATGCAGCAGGCCATGGAAGTGGCCAACCGCATCGCACCGGAGCACCTGGAGCTGTCGGTGGCCGACCCGCAGGCCTGGCTGCCACACATCCGCCACGCTGGCGCGATCTTCATGGGCCGCCACACCAGCGAAGCGCTGGGCGACTACTGCGCCGGCCCCAACCACGTGCTGCCGACTTCCGGCACCGCGCGTTTCTCGTCGCCGCTGGGGGTGTATGACTTCCAGAAGCGTTCGTCGATCATTTACTGCTCCGAGCAGGGCGCGTCCGAACTGGGCCATACCGCCTCGGTCCTGGCCCGTGGCGAGTCGCTGACCGCCCACGCCCGCAGCGCTGAATACCGCATCCTGACCCAAGAGAAGGGGAACTGAGCATGAGTCGATTCTGGAGCCCCTTCGTCAAGGACCTGGTGCCTTACGTGCCGGGCGAGCAGCCCAAGCTGGCCCGTCTGGTCAAGCTGAACACCAACGAAAACCCCTACGGCCCGTCACCCAAGGCGCTGGAGGCCATGCGCGGCGAGCTGAACGACAACCTGCGCCTGTACCCGGACCCGAACGGTGACCGGCTTAAGCAGGCGGTGGCCGAGTACTACGGCGTGACTCCGGCACAAGTGTTTGTCGGCAACGGCTCGGACGAGGTACTGGCGCACATCTTCCACGGCCTGTTCCAGCACGACGCACCGCTGCTGTTCCCGGACATCAGCTACAGCTTCTACCCGGTCTACTGCGGCCTCTACGGTATCGCCTTCGAGCAGGTGGCGCTGGACGAGCAGTTCCAGATCCGCATCGAGGACTACAACAAGCCCAACGCCGGCATCATCTTCCCCAACCCCAACGCGCCGACCGGCTGCCTGATGCCGCTGCAGGCGGTGGAGCAGTTGCTGCAGGCCAATCGTGATTCGGTGGTGGTGATCGATGAGGCCTACATCGACTTCGGTGGCGAAACGGCCATCAGCCTGGTCAACCGCTACGACAACCTGCTGGTCACCCAGACCCTGTCGAAGTCGCGTTCGCTGGCCGGGTTGCGGGTTGGCCTGGCGGTGGGGCACCCGGACCTGATCGAGGCGCTGGAGCGTATCAAGAACAGCTTCAACTCCTACCCGTTGGACCGTGCGGCGATCGTCGGCGCGGCGGTGGCGTTCGAGGACCGCGAATACTTCGAGCAAACCTGCCGCAAGGTGATCGACAGCCGCGAGGTATTGGTCGGGCAGCTGCGGGCCAAGGGCTTTGAAGTGCTGCCTTCGGCGGCCAACTTCATCTTCGCCCGCCATCCGCAGCAGGATGCTGGCGAGCTGGCTGCACGCCTGCGCGAGCAGGGCGTGATCGTGCGCCACTTCAAGCAGCCGCGCATTGCCCAGTTCCTGCGCATTACCATCGGTACGCCAGAGATGAACCAGGCGCTGCTTGATGCGTTGAACTGACGGTATTGCAAGCTGCCGTGACGCGGCCCTTGTGGGAGCGGGCGTGCCCACTCCCACAGGGATTTCCGCTATCGGCAGAAACCATCAGTGTTTGCTGTATTGCCGGTATACATTATGCTGACCAGATTCATCGGATGATTGGTTGAGTTGCATGAGTACCGAATTGACCAAGCGCTCCCTGGTCGAACTGGCCGTCGAGCGCATGCGTGAACGCATCGAGCTGGGCGACTGGCAGGTTGGCCAGCGTTTGCCGACCGAGCCGGAACTTGCCCTGCAGTTGGGCATCAGCCGCAACACCGTACGCGAGGCCATGCGCGTGCTGGCGTTCAGTGGCCTGGTGGAGATCCGCCAGGGCGACGGCAGTTACCTGCGCACGGCCCAGGATCCGCTGCAGGCGGTGCAGGCGATGTCCCGTTGCACGCACGAGCAGGCCCGTGAAACCCGGCACATCCTCGAAGCCGAGGCCATCGGCCTGGCCGCACTGCGCCGTACCGACGCCGACCTGCAAGCGCTGCGTGATGCCCTGGCCAGCAGTGCCGGACATTTTCACGGTGATATCGATGCCTATGTGGCCTGCGACCTGGTGTTTCACCAGCGGCTGGTCGATGCCGCCCATAACCCGGCCCTGAGTGAACTGTACCGGTACTTTTCCGGGGTGGTGGCTGCCGCGCTGCAGCACAACATGGCGACTGTGCCGCGCTGCCAGGCCACGTTCGACCTGCATGGGCAAATCCTCGCCGCCATCGAGCAACGCGATGCGGAGCAGGCCAAGCGCCTGAGCCGTACCCTTATCGAATCCTGACTCTGAGAAGGCCATGGCTGAATCCATCACCCGTAACACCCTACCGAACGAGCGGGACCTCGATGAGCTGCTGATCGACGCCGAGGCGGACGACGCGCAGGTCCAGCAGCAGCCAGTGGTCGTGCGGCGGCCCTGGCTGTTGCTGCTGGGCCTGGTGCTGGTGGCCTTGAACCTGCGTCCGGCGCTGTCGAGCATGGCGCCGGTGCTGGGCCAGGTATCCGAAGGTTTGGGGCTGAATGCTTCGCAGGCCGGTTTGCTGACCACCCTGCCGGTGCTGTGCCTGGGCCTGTTCGCCCCCTTGGCGCCGGTGCTGGCGCGGCGCTTTGGCAGCGAGCGGGTGATCCTCGGCATCCTCGTCACCCTGGCGCTGGGCATTTTGGTGCGCAGCACCTTTGGCGCTATCGGGGTGTTCCTTGGCAGCCTGATGGCGGGGGCCAGTATTGGCATTATTGGCGTGCTGTTGCCGGGTATAGTCAAGCGCGACTTCCCGCAGCATGCTGGCACCCTGACCGGCGTGTACACCATGGCGTTGTGCCTGGGCGCCGCCATGGCGGCGGGTGCCACGGTGCCCCTGGCCCGGCATTTCTACGACAGCTGGGCGCTGGGGCTGGGTTTCTGGGTGCTGCCGGCCGTGCTGGCCATGCTGGTATGGCTGCCGCAAGCCCGCCAGGGCCATGGTCTGCACAAGGTGGCCTATCGCGTGCGTGGGCTTTGGCGTGATCCGCTGGCCTGGCAGGTGACCCTGTACATGGGCCTGCAGTCTTCGCTGGCTTACATCGTCTTCGGCTGGTTGCCATCGATCCTGATCGGCCGCGGCCTGAGCCCGACCGAAGCGGGGCTGGTGCTGTCGGGGTCGGTGATCGTGCAACTGGTCAGTTCGCTCAGTGCGCCCTGGCTGGCCACGCGCGGCAAGGACCAGCGCCTGGCGATCGTGCTGGTCATGCTGATTACCCTGGCTGGCCTGTTCGGTTGCCTGTATGCGCCACTTTCCGGGCTGTGGGGCTGGGCGGTGGTGCTGGGCCTGGGGCAGGGCGGTACCTTTGCCCTGGCGCTGACCTTGATCGTGCTGCGCTCGAAGGATGCCCATGTGGCGGCAAACCTGTCGAGCATGGCGCAGGGAGTGGGGTACACGCTGGCGTCGATGGGACCGTTCGCGGTGGGGCTGGTGCATGACCTGACCGGGGGCTGGGCGGCAGTGGGGTGGATTTTCGCCGTGCTGGGGGCGGGTGCCCTCGTGTTCGGCCTGGGGGCCGGGCGGGCTTTGCATGTGCAGGTGAGCAGCGAGAAAGTCTGAAGTTGATGTTGGCAGTGCCGGCCCTTTCGCGGGTGAACCCGCTCCCACAGCTACTGCACAATTTTCAAGATGTGTGCGATCCCTGTGGGAGCGGGTTCACCCGCGAAGGGGCCGGTACTGGCATAAGCAACCGGGGCAGATTATCGTGCTGCTTTGACTCCCAGGACGGACCAGCCCTCATGAGCGATGCCAACCACGACCTGATCACCCGTTTCTACCAGGCCTTCCAGCGCCTGGACGCCGAGGCCATGGTCGCCTGCTACAGTGATGATATCGTCTTCAGCGACCCGGTCTTCGGCACCCTGCGTGGCAAGGATGCAGGCGACATGTGGCGGATGCTGACCAGCCGCGCCAAGGACTTCACCCTGACCTTCGATAACGTCCGCGCTGACGAGCGCAGTGGTGGAGCGCACTGGGTGGCCACCTACCTGTTCAGCCAGACCGGTCGCACCGTGGTCAACGATATCCAGGCGCGTTTTGTGATCCGTGACGGGCTGATCTGCCAGCACGATGACCACTTCGACTTGTGGCGCTGGACGCGCCAGGCGCTGGGAGTGCCTGGCGTGCTGCTGGGCTGGTCGCCGCTGGTGCAGAACAAGGTACGCCAGCAGGCATTCAAAGGCCTGCGGGCGTACCAGCATGCTCAAGGCATACTGCCTGATCACTCTCGTGATAGCTGAAGGCGGCACGTTCATCGAGGCCGTTCGGTAGGCGAATACGAATGACGGGTATGAATGTGCCGTTGGTCCTGTGCCAATCCTGCTGATCGGCCTGAGCTTGTTGCAATGCGCCGTAAGCACCTTCGATATGGAAGAACGACTGGATTGGCAGCCTGCTGGACTGCTCTTCGTCCCACGCACCGATCACTACTTCGTTCCACGGGAAAGGTAATTCAGGCGCAAACAACTGTTTGGCACGTATGCTCTGGTAGAAGGCGTCAGCCCGCTCAGGAACCCGCGCCCGGCGGATATCGAATGCACACTGGGCCTTGTAGTCGCCGCTTTGCCGGAAGCGCTCCATCCACTGCTCGGCAGTGAGTACCCCCTGTTCATGGCAGGCCGCTTCGGTTGCGGCTGTCTGCCGATTGTCGCCGCAACCGCGGTTGTCACGCTCCCAGGTATCACCGTCAGTGGGCCAGGCGCATAGCATTTCGTAGCGCAAGCTCTCTTTCGGGCGTTGCAGCAGCGGGTACAGGGTAAAGCCGCTACGGCCGTCGGCAGCCAGCTGCGTGGTGGGAATGTCGGCGCGCAGGTAAGAGAACGATACGCCGCCTTTGTCCTTGCTGTTCTGGCTATGATGCCAGGAGTGATAAAGCGGTGAAGGTCTGGTTGACCTTAGTAAAACGCCCGAACAGGCGTGGGCAGGTACCGCGTTGCCCTGGCACTGCGCGGGCGTGGAGTCGTAGTTTTTCTGCAACTGCTTGGCGGTCTGGGCGCCGATGGAGGCCTGGGCGGTGGATACGCTGGCCCAGAGGGCAGCGGCAAGCAAGGTGCGGGATACTGAAGTGAGCATGATGAAGCCCTTTTGGGGTGGGCTCACCAAATTAATGATGGAAAGAGCAGGCGTCGTGAGTGAAAAAGTGCCGGATCAGGCAGTAAAACCCTGGTATGTCTACTTGGTAAGGGCTGCCAATGGATCGCTGTATTGCGGTATCAGCGATGACCCGCAGCGGCGTTTTCTGGCGCACCAGAAAGGGCAGGGCGCGCGTTACTTCAAGACCAGCCCGGCCCAGGCGCTGGTGTATGTGGAGCAATGGCCGGACAAGGGCGAAGCATTGCGCCAGGAGCGGCTGGTGAAGCGGCTGCGCAAGTCGGCGAAGGAGGCGCTGGTGGCCTCCTATGAGGCTGTGTCTTCCGCTATTTAGGGCCGCTTCGCGCTCAGTCCTTGCGCCGCTTCAACTGATCCACCAAGGTGGTCGGAAGGCCCTTGATGATCAAGGTCCCTGCCGCTTCGTCATATTCGACCTTATCCCCCAGCAGGTGCGCTTCGAAGCTGATCGACAGCCCCTCGGCACGCCCGGTGAAACGGCGGAACTGGTTGAGAGTGCGCTTGTCCGCGGGGATTTCCGGCGACAGGCCGTAGTCCTTGTTGCGGATGTGGTCGTAGAACGCCTTGGGCCGGTCCTCGTCGATCAGGCTGGACAGCTCTTCAAGGGTTACCGGCTCGCCCAGCTTGGTCTGGGTAGTAGCGTACTCGACCAGGGTCTGGGTTTTTTCGCGGGCGGACTCTTCCGGCAGGTCTTCGCTCTCGACGAAGTCGCTGAAGGCCTTGAGCAGGGTGCGGGTTTCACCCGGGCCGTCGACGCCTTCCTGGCAGCCGATGAAGTCGCGGAAGTAGTCCGAGACCTTCTTGCCGTTCTTGCCCTTGATGAACGAAATGTACTGTCTGGAGTTCTGGTTGTTCTTCCACTCCGACAGGTTGATGCGCGCTGCCAGGTGCAACTGGCCAAGGTCGAGGTGGCGCGAAGGCATCACGTCGAGCTCGGCGTTCACCGCCACGCCTTCGCTGTGGTGCAGCAGGGCGATCGCCAGGTATTCGGTCATGCCTTGCTGGTAGTGGGCAAACAGGATGTGGCCGCCGGTGGACAGGTTGGACTCTTCCATCAGCTTCTGCAGGTGTTCCACGGCCACGCGGCTGAAGGCGGTAAAGTCCTTTTCTTCGTCCAGGTACTGTTTCAGCCAGCCACTCAGCGGGTAGGCGCCAGACTCACCGTGGAAAAAGCCCCAGGCCTTGCCTTGCTTGGCGTTGTAGCTGTCATTGAGGTCGGCCAGCAGGTTTTCGATGGCGTCGGAGGCGGCCAGTTCGGAATCGCGGGCATGCAGCACGGCGGGGCTGCCATCGGGCTTTTTGTCGATCAGGTGAACGATGCAATGACGGATTGGCATGGAATTCTCGCGAGCTGCAAAAGTCGTCCAGTTTACCTTAGACACAAGGTGATGCAGTGGCCGGATGTTGGCAGAAATGTCGGTTGTTCGTTTTTTGTTCAAATTTGTGCGTTTTAGGCTAAAACCCCCGAAAAACCTGCATTAAATCGAAGTGCGCAGCGGATATTTATCCGTTCCTGTGGTAGCTTTGCGCGGTCTTGCGCCCCTTGTGTGGCGCATTGCTGGCAGCGTGCTGTCGTCGTGTCGAACCAAACGTCGATTTACGTATCTACATACGCGATTGGCGCGGCCCTCCACTTTCAGGGGCTGGCCCGATAACGTCGTAGTCCGCTGCATAACCATCGAATTTGATAGGGAAGGAACACCACCATGGCATTGACCAAAGACCAACTGATTGCCGACATCGCCGAATCGATCGCCGCGCCAAAAGCCACCGCCAAGAACGCTCTGGAGCAACTGGGCCAGATCGTTGCCGACCAACTGGAAAACGGCGCTGAAATCACTCTGCCAGGCATCGGCAAGCTGAAAGTCGCTGAGCGTCCTGCCCGTACCGGCCGTAACCCTTCGACTGGCGCTGCCATCGAAATCGCTGCCAAGAAAGTCGTCAAGTTCGTTCCAGCCAAAGTGCTGACCGACGCCATCAACAAGTAATTGTTGAAGCTTTGACGAAACCGCGCCCGGCTTGCCCGGGCGCGGTTTTTTCATGCCTGGGATTTACGCCGGGCGTGCCAGGCCTGGCGCGCGGTGTCGTCGTGGAAGCTCCAGGCGACCATGCGGCTTTGCTTCTGCCCCTGGCCCATTTCACTGATGCGCACGGCCTTGGCGCCCGCTTTCTTGAGCGCGGCCTCGATCCCTGGCAGGTTGCTGGCCTTGGACACCAGGCTGGTGAACCACAGTACCCGCTCGGCGTACTGCACGCTTTCGCCAACCAGTTGGGTGACAAAGCGGATCTCGCCACCTTCGCACCATAGTTCATTGTTCTGGCCGCCGAAGTTGAGCACCGGCAGCTTGCGCTTGGGGTCCTGCTTGCCAAGATTCTTCCATTTGCGCTGGCTGCCACGGGTGGCTTCGTCACGTGAGGCATGGAAGGGCGGGTTGCACAGGGTCAGGTCGAAGCGTTCGTCTTCCTGCAGCAAGCCGCTGAGTATGTGCGCACGGTTGGCCTGCTGACGCAGGGTGATGGCCTTGCCCAGGCCATTGGCCTGGACGATGGCTTTGGCCGAAGCCAGGGCCACGGGGTCGATGTCCGAACCCAGGAAGCGCCAGCGGTAGTCGCTGTGGCCCAGCAGCGGATAGATGCAGTTGGCGCCAACGCCGATGTCCAGTGCGCGCACCTGGGCGCCCTTGGGGATCTCGCCGGCATTGTCGTCGGCCAGCAGGTCGGCGGCCACATGGATGTAGTCGGCGCGGCCGGGAATTGGCGGGCACAGGTAATCGGCGGGGATGTCCCAGTGCTGGATGCCGTACTGGGCCTTGAGCAAGGCTCGGTTGAACACCCGCACGGCCTCGGGGTTGGCGAAGTCGATGCTGGGTTTGCCGTGGGGGTTGGTGATGGTGAAGCGCGCCAGGTCAGGGTGGGCCTTGATCAGGCTGGGGAAGTCGTAGCGACCCTGGTGGCGGTTGCGCGGGTGCAGGGTGGGTTTGTTCGGGGTCATGGCAGTGTCCAGCCCTATACGAGCGGTGGCTTGAAGAGCCTGGGGCTGCTGCGCAGCCCTTTCGCGACACAAGGCCGCTCCCACAGGATGGTAGCGCCTTGAAGGTTGGCGCCGTCCTGTGGGAGCGGCCTTGTGTCGCGAAAGGGCCGCACAGCGGCCCCAACGGTCTCTCTAGTGATTACAGCGCTGCAATCCGCGCATGCTGCTCGGTGAAGTTGGCCAGGGCCTGTTCGGACTCGGCCAGCTTGGCGCGTTCCTTCTCGATCACCGCAGGCGGTGCCTTGTCGACGAAGGCGGCGTTGGACAGCTTGCCACCCACGCGTGCCACTTCACCCTGCAGGCGCTGGATTTCCTTGTTCAGGCGCGCCAGCTCGGCATCCTTGTCGATCAGGCCGGCCATTGGTACCAGCACTTGCAGGTCGCCGACCAGGGCAGTGGCCGATAGCGGCGCTTCGTCGGCATCGCCCAGTATGGTGAACGATTCGACCTTGGCCAGCTTCTTCAGCAGGGCTTCGTTTTCCTGCAGGCGACGCTGGTCGTCGGCATTGGCGTTTTTCAGGAACAGCGGCAGCGGCTTGCCCGGACCGATGTTCATCTCGGCGCGGATGTTGCGCAGGCCGACCATCAGTTCCTTGAGCCACTCGATGTCACCTTCGGCAGCAGCGTCGATGCGTGCTTCATTGGCCACCGGCCACGGCTGCAGCATGATGGTCTTGCCTTGGATGCCGGCCAGCGGCGCGATGCGCTGCCAGATTTCTTCGGTGATGAACGGCATGAACGGGTGCGCCAGGCGCAGGGCCACTTCCAGCACGCGCACCAGGGTGCGGCGGGTGCCACGGGCGCGCTCGACCGGGGCGTTCTCGTCCCACAGCACCGGCTTGGACAGCTCCAGGTACCAGTCGCAGTACTGGTTCCAGATGAACTCGTACAGCGCCTGGCTGGCCAGGTCGAAGCGGAACTGTTCCAGCTGGCGGGTCACTTCGGCTTCGGTACGCTGCAGCTGCGAGATGATCCAGCGGTCGGCCAGCGACAGCTCGACGGCTTCGCCGTTCTGGCCGCAGTCCTCGCCCTTGTCCAGCACGTAGCGGGCGGCGTTCCAGATCTTGTTGCAGAAGTTGCGGTAGCCTTCGACGCGGCCCATGTCGAACTTGATGTCGCGGCCGGTGGAAGCCAGCGAGCAGAAGGTGAAGCGCAGGGCGTCGGTGCCGTAGCTGGCGATGCCTTCGGGGAACTCGGCCTTGGTCTGCTTGGCGATCTTCTCGGCAAGCTTGGGCTGCATCATGCCGCTGGTGCGTTTTTCCAGCAGGGCGTCGAGGGTGATGCCGTCGACGATGTCCAGCGGGTCCAGCACGTTGCCCTTGGACTTGGACATCTTCTGGCCCTGGCCGTCACGTACCAGGCCGTGCACGTACACGGTCTTGAACGGTACCTGCGGGGTGCCGTCCTCGTTCTTGATCAGGTGCATGGTCAGCATGATCATGCGCGCAACCCAGAAGAAGATGATGTCGAAGCCGGTCACCAGCACGTCGGTGGAGTGGAACTTCTTGAGGAACTCGGTCTGCTCCGGCCAGCCCAGGGTGGAGAAGGTCCACAGGCCCGAACTGAACCAGGTATCGAGTACGTCATCGTCCTGGCGCAGGGCCACGTCGGCGCCCAGGTTGTGCTTGGCGCGCACTTCATCCTCGTTGCGGCCGACATAGACCTGGCCGGCCTCGTCGTACCACGCCGGGATGCGATGGCCCCACCACAGCTGGCGGCTGATGCACCAGTCCTGGATGTCACGCATCCAGGAGAAGTACATGTTCTCGTACTGTTTGGGCACGAACTGGATGCGGCCATCTTCCACGGCGGCGATGGCAGGTTCTGCCAGCGGCTTGGTGGAAACGTACCACTGGTCGGTCAGCCACGGCTCGATGACGGTGCCCGAACGGTCGCCTTTCGGCACTTTCAGGGCGTGGTCGTCGATGCTCACCAGCAGGCCCTGGGCATCCAGGTCGGCGACGATCTGCTTGCGCGCGACGAAGCGGTCGAGGTTGGCGTACTGGGCCGGCAGGCGGGTGTCGACCTGCTCGTTGACGCTGCCGTCGAGGTTGAAGGCCTGTGCGCTGGCCAGCACGAAGGCGTTCTTGTCGAAGATGTTCAGCAGCGGCAGGTTGTGGCGCTTGCCGACTTCGTAGTCGTTGAAGTCGTGGGCCGGGGTGATCTTCACGCAGCCGGTACCGAACTCGGGGTCGCAGTAGTCGTCGGCGATGATCGGGATGCGGCGGCCGACCAGCGGCAGTTCGACGAATTTGCCGATCAGTGCCTGATAGCGCTCGTCGTTCGGGTTGACCGCCACGGCGGCGTCACCCAGCAGGGTTTCCGGACGGGTGGTGGCGACGACCAGGTAGTCCTTGCCTTCGGCAGTCCTGGCGCCGTCGGCCAGCGGGTAGCGCAGGTTCCACAGGTGGCCCTTCTCGTCGTGGTTTTCCACTTCGAGGTCGGAGATGGCCGTGTGCAGCTTGGTGTCCCAGTTGACCAGGCGCTTGCCGCGGTAGATCAGGCCGTCTTCGTGCAGGCGCACGAAGGCTTCCTTGACCGCTTCGGAGAGGCCGTCGTCCATGGTGAAGCGCTCGCGGCTCCAGTCGACCGACGAGCCCAGGCGGCGGATCTGACGGCTGATGTTGCCGCCGGACTGGTCCTTCCATTCCCAGACCTTTTCCAGGAACTTTTCGCGGCCCAGGTCATGCCGGTTCTGGCCCTTGGCCTCGAGCTGGCGCTCGACCAGCATCTGGGTGGCGATACCGGCGTGGTCGGTGCCTGGCTGCCACAGGGTGTCGCGGCCTTGCATGCGGCGGAAACGGATCAGGGCGTCCATGATCGCGTTGTTGAACCCGTGGCCCATGTGCAGGCTGCCGGTCACGTTCGGCGGCGGGATCATGATGGTGTAGGACTCGCCTGCACCTTGTGGGGCGAAATAGTTCTCGGACTCCCAGGTGTTGTACCAGGAAGTTTCGATGGCGTGCGGCTGGTAGGTCTTATCCATGCGCGGCGGGACCCTGTGCATTTATTCGGGAAAGCCGGGAAGTATAACCAAGCTGGGGGCCGCAGGCGACAAGCTGCTGCTATCTGGCACGGCAGGGATGGCCTATTCGCGGGTAAACCCGCTCCCACAGGACCGGCGCAAGTCTCAAAGCTTGCGCCGGTCCTGTGGGAGCGGGTTTACCCGCGAAGAAGGTACCGCCGAATCTCGGTTTTACTCGGAACGCTTGATCAACCGCTCGATCCGCGCATCCAGCCGGCGCTTGATCTCGTTCTCGATGTGCGGGGTGAAATCGTTGATCACGTCCTGCATGATCATCTGCGCCGCGGCACGCAGCTCGCTTTCCAGGTGCAGCAGGGTATCCTGGCGGCGGGTCTGCGGGTCGTCTTCGGGCTCGACCGGTTCGGCCACAGGCGCGGGGTTCCCGGGCGCTTCTTCCAGCAGCAGCGGGATCTGCTCCACTGTCTCGGTCAGCAGCGGTGGTTGCAGGTCGGCGTCGCCAAGTAGCTGGCGTATCGACTCGAGGTCATCGAGCAGATGGGCGGAATCGGGCAGGGGGGAGGGCTTGTCCATCGTCGTCAAAGTCGCTGTAAGCGGTGGTCTTGCAGAGCATAGCCCTGTTCGCGGTAGAAACGGAATCGGTCACGGGCCGATTGGCGGATGCCAAGCTCCTCAACCACGATTTCGGCCACCCGTTCGAACTGGCCGACAAAGCCCGGTACGCCGGCGCCCAGGTTGATCAACAGGTCGTGGTGATCGCCTGCGCTGTCGGTGGCCAGGCCCAATGCCACGCCGGCATCGGCATGTACCTCCGCGAGGTCGTGGGGCACGAAGGCCTCGCCCTTGAAGCGCCACAGGCGTTGGTCCAGATCGCTGCGCTGCTCGGCGTCCTGGCAATGCAGGTAGACCCGGTGGCCAAGGCGCCAGGCCTTTTCGCACAGCTTGCAGGCGAAATCGAGCCGTGCCGACAGCGAGTCGGTGGGCAGGATGTAGAAATCGACTTTGCTCATGGTGGTATCGCCGGCCGGTGGCGCGTGGGGCGCCACCGGCTGCACGGCGTCAGGCGCCAGCGCGGTCCAGCAGGTACTGGGTCAGCAGGGGCACAGGGCGGCCAGTGGCGCCCTTGTCCTTGCCGCCGCTGACCCAGGCGGTGCCGGCGATGTCCATGTGTGCCCAGTCGTAGGCCTTGGCAAAGCGCGACAGGAAGCAGCCGGCGGTGATGGTGCCGGCCTTCGGCCCGCCAATGTTGCCCATGTCGGCGAACGGGCTGTCCAGCTGCTCCTGGTATTCATCGAACAGCGGCAGCTGCCAGGCGCGGTCGTCGGCGCGCTTGCCGGCGTCGAGCAACTGGCCGACCAGGTCGTCGTTGTTGCCCATCAGGCCGGTAGTGTGGCTACCCAGGGCGACAATGCAGGCGCCGGTCAGGGTGGCGATGTCGATCACTGCCTGTGGCTTGAAGCGCTCGGCGTAGGTCAGGGTGTCGCACAGCACCAGGCGGCCTTCGGCGTCGGTGTTGAGGATTTCCACGGTCTGTCCGCTCATGGTGGTGACGATGTCACCCGGGCGGGTGGCGCCGCCGCTTGGCATGTTCTCGGCGCAGGCCAGCAGACACACCAGGTTGACCGGCAGCTGCAGTTCGAGCACCGCACGCAGGGTGCCGAGCACGCTGGCGGCACCGCACATGTCGTACTTCATCTCGTCCATGCCGGCACCAGGCTTGAGGCTGATGCCGCCGGTGTCGAAGGTAATGCCCTTGCCCACCAGCACGAACGGCTTGTCTGCCTTCTTGCCGCCCTGGTAGTTGAGCACGATCAGGCGTGGCGGCTGGTCGCTGCCCTGGCCGACGGCGTAGAACGCGCCCATGCCCAGGTCCTTGATCTTTTTCTCGTCCAGTACTTCGACTTTCAGCGCCTTGTGCGCCTTGCCCAGGTCCTTGGCCTGTTCGGCCAGGAAGCTTGGGTGGCACAGGTTGGGCGGCAGGTTGCCCAGGTCGCGGGTGAAGGCCATGCCGGTGGCGATGGCGCTGGCGTGCTTGACGGCACGTTCGACCTCGGCCTGACCGGCCTTGTCGGCCAGCAGGGTGACCTTCTTCAGGGTGCGTGGCTCGGCCTTCTGGCTCTTGAAACGGTCGAACACGTACTCGCCGTCGAGCAGGGTTTCGGCCAGCAGGCGGTACTTGCCGTAGTGAGCGTCGCGGTTGCTGACCGCGATGTCGTCCAGGGCCAGCACGGCATCAGCGCCGTTCAGGCCCTTGAGCACGCCGGCTACGCTGGCGACCAGTTTGCGCCAGGCGCGGTCGCCCAGGGCTTCGTCCTTGCCGCTGCCCACCAGCAGCACGCGCTCGGCCTTAAGGCCCGGGAGGCTCTGCAGCAGCAGGGTCTGGCCCGGCTTGCCGGCCAGGTCGCCACGCTTGAGCACGGCACTGATGGCGCCTTCGCTGGCCTGGTCCACGGCCTTGGCCACGGCGCCGAGCTTGCGGTTTTCACCTACCGGGAGGACCAGGGTGGCGGTTTTTACGGATGCAGCAGCTACGCTTTTTACAACCAGTTCCATGTCAGGATCCCCGAATGATCGATACAGTCGGCGCTGTGTATTCCAGCGCTCTGGACGGGCCAGGCCGCGTCGTCGCGCGCCAGCGGAAAAGCTGCCAGTTTGAGCCTGCGGCAAGCGTGCTGACAACCCCGTCATGCGCCTTCATGCGCGGCGAAGTGACAGGGGCGGTCAATCACAGGATAATGCGCGCACTTTACATGGAGGTTCGCCTTTGGCGAACCGGCATTGGTCTTGGCTGTACTAAGTCATTGTCTGGCGCCATAGATTGGCAGTCCGCCCTGACAACCCAGGAGTGTCTGGTTTGATCGTCTTTCGTTATTTGTCCCGCGAGGTCCTGGTGACCTTGAGCGCCGTCAGCGCCGTGCTGCTGGTGATCATCATGAGTGGGCGCTTCATCAAGTACCTGGCCCAGGCTGCCCAGGGCGTGCTCGACCCGAGCGTGCTGTTCCTGATCATGGGCTTCCGCCTGCCGGGCTTCCTGCAGCTTATCCTGCCTTTGGGGCTGTTCCTCGGCATTCTCCTGGCGTACGGGCGCCTGTACCTGGAAAGCGAGATGACCGTGCTGTCGGCCACCGGCATGAGCCAGCAGCGCCTGCTGGGCCTGACCATGGTGCCGGCCGCCCTGGTCGCCCTGCTGGTGGCCTGGCTGAGCCTGAGCCTGGCGCCGCTGGGCGTTGCCCAGGTGCAGCAGATCATCAGCCAGCAGGATGCCCTGACCGAGTTCGACACCCTGGTGCCGGGCCGCTTCCAGACCCTGCGCGACGGTTCGCGAGTGACTTACACCGAAGAGCTTTCGGACGATCGCATCAACCTGGCCGGCGTGTTCATCTCCGAGAAGCGCTTCAACCAGGACAAGACCAAGGACCGCGCCCCGTCGGTGCTGGTTGCCGAAAAAGGCCACCAGGAAATACAGGCCGACGGCAACCGCTACCTGGTGCTGGAAAACGGCTACCGTTATGACGGCAACCCGGGCCAGGCCGACTACCGTGCCATCAAGTACGATACCTACGGCGTGCTGCTGCCCAAACCGGAGGTCAGCGAGGAAGTGACCGAGCGCGAGGCCGTCCCCACCTCCGAGCTGATCGGCAAGAAGGGCCTGCGTGAGCGCGCCGAGCTGCAATGGCGGCTGTCGCTGCCGATCCTGGTGTTCGTCGTCACCTTGCTGGCGGTGCCGCTGTCCCGGGTCAACCCGCGCCAGGGCCGCTTCCTCAAGCTGCTGCCGGCAATTCTTCTGTACATGGCCTACCTGACAATGCTGATTTCCGTACGCGGCGCCCTCGAGAAGGGCAAACTGCCGATCGCCCTGGGCATGTGGTGGGTCCACGGCCTGTTCCTGCTGATCGGCCTGGGCCTGATGTACTGGGAGCCGCTGCGCCTCAAGCGCGCCGCCCGTCGTGCGGAGGTGGCCCATGGGTAAGCTCGACCGCTACATCGGCCAGAGTGTGCTGCTGGCCATCCTCGCCGTGCTGGGGATCATCCTTGGCCTGGCTTCGCTGTTTGCCTTCATCGACGAGATGAGCGACCTGAGTGACACCTACACGGTGATGGAGGCGGGCAACTTCGTTCTGCTGACCGCACCACGGCGCTTATACGAAATGCTGCCGATGGCCGCCTTGATCGGCTGCCTGATCGGCCTGGGCAGCCTGGCCAGCAGCAGCGAACTGACCATCATGCGCGCTGCCGGGGTTTCCATCGGCCGTATCGTCTGGGCGGTGATGAAGCCGATGCTGGTGCTGATGCTGGTCGGCCTGCTGATCGGCGAGTACGTGGCGCCGGTGACCGAGAACAAGGCCCAGGCCGACCGTTCCCTGGCCCAGGGTGGTGGCGATGCGCAAAGCTCCAAGCGCGGCATGTGGCACCGCCAGGGCGAGGAGTTCGTGCACATCAACGCCGTGCAGCCCAACGGCCTGCTGCTGGGGGTGACCCGCTACCGCTTCGACAACGAGCGCAAGATCATCACCTCGAGCTTTGCACGCCGGGCGCAGTACCAGGATGACCACTGGCTGCTCGCCGATGTGCGCACCACCTACTTCCGTGGCGACCACACCGAAGTGGTGAACACGCCGCAGGAGCGCTGGGACGTTTCGCTCACGCCGCAACTGCTCAATACCGTGATCCTGGCGCCGGAGTCGCTGTCCATCACCGGGCTGTGGGACTACATCCACTACCTGTCCGACCAGGGTCTGAACAATGCACGTTACTGGCTGGCGTTCTGGACCAAGGTGTTGCAGCCGATGGTGACTGCGGCGCTGGTGCTGATGGCGATTTCCTTCATCTTCGGCCCGCTGCGTTCGGTGACCCTTGGCCAGCGCGTGTTCACCGGTGTGCTGGTGGGCTTCGTGTTCCGCATCGCCCAGGACCTGCTGGGGCCTTCTAGCCAGGTGTTCGGCTTCCCGCCGCTGCTGGCAGTGGTGATCCCGGCAGGCATCTGTGCCTTGGCGGGTGTGTGGTTGTTGCGCCGGGCGGGTTGATGGCCTGAGCTGCACAAAAAAAGCCGACCTCAGGGTCGGCTTTTTGCTGGCATTTGTGTTGCCTGCTCCCACAGGTTCATCACAGGCCCTGAGGATTGTGAGGTTCCTGTGGGAGCGGGCGAGCCCGCGAAGAGGCCCGAACAGGCAACACAAATCCCCGGCTCATTTCTTCTGCTTCGGCACCCGCACCAGCTGGCTTTCCGAATAGATGTCATGCCAGCCCCGCTTGCGCTTGTCGATCAACACCCAGAAAAACCCCAGCCCCAGGCACAGCCACGAAGCAATCGACACCACAAAGCGCAACAGCGCCTGCCACAGGCTGATAGCCGTGCCATCGGCGTTCTGCACCCGCACGCCCCACACTTGCATGCCCAGGGTCTGCCCGCCATGGGTCCAGAACTTGGCAAAGAAACCGAACAAGGCAAACAGCAGCACCGTCGACAGCAGCGGGTCGCCGTCCAGTGCGCCAGCCTCGGTCAGCTCACGCATGCGGGCTTCGCCGATGATCGCCATCTGGATCATCTTGTAGGCACCGGCGGTCACGATCAGCAGCGCCGTGCACAGCAGGAAGTCATAGAACATCGCCGCCAGGCGCCGGCCCAGGCCGACTGGCGGAAAATCACCCTGGGGTGTGAGCAGAGGCTTGGACATGCAAAACGGCTCCAGAAGACGAAGCCGCTATTCTACGGGCAAAAAAAAGCCCCTGCACTTGGCAGGGGCTTTTCTCGAAGTCGGGTTCGGCTTAGCCGGCGACCTGAACTTTGTCAGCCTGCATGCCTTTCTGGCCCTGGACTGCTTCGAAGGTGACCTTCTGGCCTTCTTTCAGGCTCTTGAAGCCGTTACCTTCGATAGCGCGGAAGTGCACGAACAGATCCGGACCGCTTTCTGGGGTGATGAAGCCGTAACCTTTTTCGTCATTGAACCACTTGACGGTACCGTTCTGACGCTCAGCCATTGTCTTATTTCCTATGAAGCTTGAATTTTGATGACAGTTTCTTTTGCAATAAACAAGCAAAAGATTACTGGGCTGGGTTGCAGGAAAGTAAGAGACGTCAAACGGGTTGTAGCAGATTGCGGCTACTGGCCCAGGTCACGAACTGTTGCGACCCATGCAAACACAGTGCAGTGACTCTACGCCAACTCCCGAGCGAAAAACAAGCCCTTGGTCGTATGGAAAATCAGCCGTTTGCCGATAACCGACCGGTTTGTCGGAAACGGCATGGCGCCTGGCCTGGCGCCATGTTCAAAAGTTATTGGACAGGTTCGAAATCGAATATCTCGAGCCTGCCCGCAACCTTCACAAAGCGGCTTCAGCCCCGGTAGTAACGTTGTGCCACGAAAGGCATTTTGCTGACTTTCAAGGCAACCTTCTTGCCACGCACCATGGCAAACAGTGGGGTGTCGAGTGCGGCATGTTCACTATCGATATAACCCATTGCTACAGGTGCACCGAGTGTCGGGCCAAAGCCGCCGCTGCACACTTTGCCTACAGGTTTATCGTTTGCATCGACAATATCCGCGCCTTCACGTACTGGCGTACGCTCCTGCGGCAACAGACCCACCCGTTTGCGCGCCACGCCATCGCGCTGGTGGGCGAAGATGGCCTCGGCACCCGGGAAGCCGGCGGCACGCGCGCCGTCGGCACGGCGAACCTTGGAAATGGCCCACAGCAGGCTGGCTTCGACCGGGCTGGTCTCGGTGTTCATGTCGTGGCCATACAGGCACAGGCCGGCTTCCAGGCGCAGCGAATCACGCGCACCCAGGCCGATCGGCTGTACTTCGGGCTCGGCCAGCAGGCGGCGGGCCAGGGCTTCGGCGGCCTGTGCCGGTACCGAAATTTCATAGCCGTCTTCGCCGGTGTAGCCCGAACGGCTGACGAAGCAGTCTTCGCCCAGCAGTTTCACCGGGCGGAACTGCATGAAGGTCATGCCGGCCACTTCCGGGGCCAGGCGCTCCAGCACCTTGACCGCCGCCGGGCCTTGCAGGGCCAGCAGGGCGCGTTGCTCGAACAGCGGCTGCACCTCGCAACGGCTGCCGATGTGCGCTTGCAGGTGGGCCAGGTCCTGGTCCTTGCAGGCGGCGTTGACCACCAGGAACAGGGTGTCGTCGCCCAGGTTGGCGACCATCAGGTCGTCGAGGATGCCGCCTTGCTCATTGGTGAACATGGCGTAGCGCTGCATGCCCACCGGCAGGTCGATGATATCCACCGGCACCAGGCTTTCCAGGGCCTTGGCGGCGTCGCTGCCGCGCAGGGTGATCTGGCCCATGTGCGAGACATCGAACAGGCCGGCCTGCTCGCGGGTGTGCAGGTGTTCCTTGAGCACGCCCAGCGGGTACTGCACTGGCATGTCATAGCCGGCGAACGGCACCATGCGCGCACCCAGTTCCAGGTGCAGGGCGTGCAGCGGGGTCTTGAGCAGTGTTTCGGACATCGGTGACTCCTTGCTGTTGTTGTCGGGTCAACATTCGATGATGTTGACGGCCAGGCCGCCACGGGCGGTCTCTTTGTATTTGCTTTTCATGTCGGCGCCGGTCTGGCGCATGGTGCGGATGACCTTGTCGAGCGACACGTAGTGCTGCCCGTCGCCGCGCAAGGCCATGCGCACCGCGTTGATCGCCTTTACCGAGCCCATGGCGTTGCGCTCGATGCAAGGCACCTGGACCAGCCCGCCGATCGGGTCGCAGGTCAGGCCCAGGTTGTGTTCCATACCGATTTCGGCAGCGTTTTCCACCTGTTGCACGCTGCCGCCCATCACTTCGCACAGCGCCCCGGCGGCCATCGAGCAGGCCACGCCGACCTCGCCCTGGCAGCCCACTTCGGCGCCGGAGATGGAGGCGTTTTCCTTGTACAGGATGCCGATGGCCGCGGCGGTGAGCAGAAACCGCACCACCCCCTCCTCGCTGGCTCCCGGTACGAAGCGCATGTAGTAGTGCAGCACTGCCGGGACGATGCCCGCCGCGCCGTTGGTCGGCGCAGTGACCACACGCCCGCCATTGGCGTTTTCCTCATTCACCGCCAGGGCGTAGAGGTTGACCCAGTCGAGCACCGACAGGGCATCGCGCAGGCTGGCCTCCGGGTGGCGGCTCAGTTGGCGGTACAACGCCGGCGCCCGGCGCTTGACCTTGAGCCCGCCCGGCAGGATGCCTTCATGCTGGCAGCCGGCTTCGACGCAATCCTGCATCACCTGCCAGATTCGCAGCAGCCCGGCACGGGTTTCCGCCTCGGGGCGCCAGGCCGCCTCGTTGGCCAGCATGACCTGGCTGACCGACAGGTTTTGCCCGGTGCAATGGCCGAGCAGTTCCTTGGCGGTCTTGAACGGGTAGGTCAGTGGTGTACTGTCTTCGACGATGCGGTCGTGGCCGGCGGCGTCCTGGTCGACCACGAAACCGCCGCCCACCGAGTAGTACTCGCGGCTGCGGATTTGCAGGCCGGCCTCGTCGAAGGCGCGGAAGATCATGCCGTTGGGGTGGTAGTCCAGCGGCTTGCGGATCATCGCCAGGTGCTGCTTTTCGATGAACGCGATGCTGTGCTCGCCGAGCAGGTTCAGCCGACCGCTGTCGCGGATGGCCTGCAGGCGGGCAGGGATGGTGTCGGTGTCGATGACATCGGGGTGCTCGCCCTCAAGGCCCAGCAGCACGGCTTTGTCGCTGCCGTGGCCCTTGCCGGTGGCGCCGAGCGAGCCATACAGCTCGGCCTTGACGCTGACGGTGCGGGTAAGCAGGTCATCACGGCGCAGCCCTTCGGCGAAACGCGCGGCGGCGCGCATCGGGCCGACCGTGTGGGAGCTGGAGGGGCCGATGCCGATCTTGAACAGGTCGAAGACGCTCAGGGACATGGGTGACCTCCAGCCAGGAATATTGGGCGGACGGTGAACCCTGTGGGAGCGGGCCTGAGGGCTATCAGGCGTCCTGATAGCTCTCGATCGACGGGCAGGCGCACACCAGGTTGCGGTCGCCGAACACGTTGTCGACCCGGCCGACCGGCGGCCAGTACTTGCCTTCCACCAGGCTTGGCAGCGGGTACACCGCCTGCTCGCGGCTGTAGCCATGGGCCCATTCGCCAACCAGCTCGGCCGCTGTGTGCGGGGCGTTCTTCAGCGGGTTGTCGTCCTTGTCCAGGCTACCGTTTTCGACCGCGCGAATTTCTTCGCGGATCTGGATCATCGCGTCGCAGAAGCGGTCCAGTTCTTCCTTGGACTCGCTTTCGGTCGGTTCGATCATCAGCGTGCCTGCCACCGGGAAGGACATGGTCGGGGCGTGGAAGCCGAAGTCGATCAGGCGCTTGGCCACGTCGTCGACGCTGATGCCGCTGGTGTCTTTCAGCGGGCGCAGGTCGAGGATGCACTCGTGGGCCACCAGGCCATTGCCGCCGGTATACAGAACAGGATAGTGCTCTTCCAGGCGACGGGCGATGTAGTTGGCGTTGAGGATCGCCATCTGCGAGGCACGCTTGAGGCCGGCACCGCCCATCATGCGGATGTACATCCAGGTGATCGGCAGGATGCTGGCGCTGCCGAACGGCGCGGCGCAAACCGCGCCCTCGGTGTTTTCCAGCTGCGCGTGACCGGGCAGGAACGGCGCCAGGTGCGACTTGACGCCGATCGGGCCGACGCCCGGGCCGCCACCGCCGTGCGGGATGCAGAAGGTCTTGTGCAGGTTCAGGTGGGAAACGTCGCCGCCGAACTTGCCCGGGGCGCACAGGCCGACCATGGCGTTCATGTTGGCGCCGTCGATGTACACCTGGCCACCGTTGTCGTGGATGATCGCGCAGATTTCGCCGATCGCTTCCTCGAACACGCCGTGGGTCGACGGGTAGGTGATCATGATCGCGGCCAGGCGCTCGCGGTGCTCGATGGCCTTGGCGCGCAGGTCCTCGACATCGACGTTGCCGCGGGCGTCACAGGCGGTGACCACCACGCGCATGCCGGCCATGTGCGCGGTCGCCGGGTTGGTACCGTGGGCCGACGACGGGATCAGGCAGATGTCGCGGTGGCCTTCGCCACGGCTGCGGTGGTAGGCGCGGATGGCCAGCAGGCCTGCGTACTCGCCCTGGGAACCGGCGTTGGGCTGCAGCGACACGGCGTCGTAGCCGGTGGCGGCGCAGAGCATGGCTTCCAGTTCGGTGGTCATCTGCAGGTAGCCCTGGCTCTGCTCGGCCGGGGCGAACGGGTGCAGGTTGCCGAACTCGGCCCAGGTGACCGGGATCATTTCACTGGCGGCGTTCAGCTTCATGGTGCACGAGCCCAGCGGGATCATGCTGCGGTCCAGTGCCAGGTCCTTGTCGGCCAGGCGGCGCAGGTAGCGCATCAGCTCGGTTTCGCTGTGGTAGCGGTTGAACACCGGGTGCGCGAGGATGGCCGACTGGCGCAGCAGGGCAGCAGGCAGCAGCGAGCCGGTGCTGGCGGCCAGGGCGTTGAAGTCCGGCTGGGCCTGGTCGCCACCGATCAGTTGCCACAGGGCCTCGACATCGGCCTGGCTACTGGTTTCGTCCAGCGACAGCCCCACGTGGGCGGCATCGATCTGGCGCAGGTTGATGCCCTGGGCGCGCGCCTTGTCATGCAGGCTGGCAGTGGCACTGCCGGTGGCCAGGGTCAGGGTGTCGAAGGCGCTGGCGCCCACTACCTGCACGCCCAGTGTCTTCAGGCCGGCGGCCAGGATTGAGGTCAGGGCATGGGTACGTTCGGCGATGCGCTTGAGGCCGGCCGGGCCGTGGTACACGGCGAACATGCTGGCGATGTTGGCCAGCAGCACCTGGGCGGTGCAGATGTTGCTGGTGGCCTTTTCGCGGCGGATGTGCTGCTCGCGGGTCTGCATGGCCAGGCGCAGGGCGGTCTTGCCGAAGCGGTCGATCGACACGCCGACCAGGCGGCCCGGCATGTCGCGCTTGAACGCGTCACGGGTGGCGAAGTAGGCGGCGTGCGGGCCACCGAAGCCCAGTGGTACGCCGAAGCGCTGGGCGCTGCCGATGGCCACGTCGGCGCCGAACTCGCCCGGCGGGGTCAGCAGGGTCAGGGCCAGCAGGTCGGCGGCAACGGCGACCAGGGCGTTGGCAGCGTGGAAGCGCTCGATTACTTCGCGGTAGTCGAACACTTCACCGTTGCTGGCCGGGTACTGCAGCAGGGCGCCGAAGAAGGCGCTGACATCGCCCAGTTCGCGCTCGTCGCCGACCACGATCTCGATGCCCAGCGGTTCGGCACGGGTGCGCAGCACGTCGAGGGTTTGCGGGTGGCAGTGCACGGAGGCGAAGAACGCGTGGCTGGCCTTGTTCTTCGACAGGCGCTTGCAGAAGGTCATGGCCTCGGCCGCAGCGGTGGCTTCGTCGAGCAGCGAGGCGTTGGCGATCGGCAGGCCGGTCAGGTCGCTGATCAGGGTCTGGAAGTTCAGCAGCGCTTCCAGGCGACCCTGGGAAATTTCTGGCTGGTACGGGGTATAGGCGGTGTACCAGGCCGGGTTTTCCAGCAGGTTGCGCAGGATCGGCGCCGGGGTGTGGGTGTTGTAGTAGCCCTGGCCGATGTAGCTCTTGAACAGCTGGTTCTTGCCGGCGATGGCCTTGAGCGCGGCGAGCGCGTCGGCTTCGCTCTGGCCGTCGTGCGAACCGAGCACGCTGGTGCCCTTGATGCTGTCGGGGATGACCGCGGCGGTCATGGCTTCCAGCGAGTCGAAGCCGAGGGCGGCCAGCATGGCCTGCTCGTCGGCGGCGCGCGGGCCGATGTGACGGGCGATGAATTCGTTGGCGGTGCCGAGGTTGATGGTCATGGCGGAGTTCCTCAGGCGTCGTCGTTGGCTTTGATCAGGCGGTCGTAGGCGTCCTGGTCGAGCAGGGCGGCCACGGCGCTGGCATCGGCGGGGATGAAGCGGAAGAACCAGCCTTCGCCCATCGGGTCTTCGTTGACCAGTTCCGGGCTGTCTTCGAGCTGCTCGTTGATCTGCACCACTTCGCCGGTCAGGGGCATGTACACACCGCTGGCGGCCTTGACCGACTCGACGGTGGAGGCTTCGCTGCCTTTCTCATACTGCTGCAACTCTGGCAGTTGCACGAAAACCACATCGCCAAGGGCGTTCTGGGCGTAGGCGGTGATGCCCACGGTAACGCTGCCATCGGCTTCAACGCGCAGCCATTCGTGATCTTCAGTGAAACGCAACTCGCTCATGGGGAATCCTCGGGAAGCAGGGCGTTAGGCGCGGTGGCTCCGCGCTCTTGGGGTTGGGATTCCCTTAGCAAAAATGCGGCCAATGTATAGAAAATCATTTAAATCAATGATTTACAAAGTTCTCATGACGTTTACTCATTTTCTTTGGAATGAAAACGCTACACACAGTGGACGGAGGAAAAGGGTTTGGGGTTCAAAACCTTGGCGAGCCGTATCCAGGCAAGGTTGTAGTGAATTCGATACGATGTACTGAAATCAGTACAGGTGGTGAGGCCTGACTGATGTGAAGGTGGGGCAGCAATAAAATCTGTCGCGCATCGGTTGGCGGGCAAGGACCGACTTGGGCAGTTGTGTCTGCCTGCGCGTCAGATCATGAAGTGGCTATTCTCTATCGCGGTCAGCTTCGTCTTGTGCTCTGTCAGAGTTGTAGTTCGACGTGGTCGATTTAATTGTAAGGGTGTGCAGCGAATTGTTTGGCGTTATCGCAAATTTCGTACCAATTCGGTTTTTCCTTGACAAATTCGTGGAACAGGTTTGAAAGGTGCAATGCGTCGTCAAAACAGTTAGCAGCCACTGGAAAGGAATCGGCGGTTGCTGTCACTTCACCTAATGCAGTTCCGCATATCGAGCAAAAGCATCGGTTGTACTTGTAAGGTGCTTCGGGCTTGTAAGTAGTTATCGAATCCAGGCCGGACAGCATTTCGAACGATGAGCGCTGAACAAAAACAAATGTACTGGCTCCTGCTTTTCTGCAGCGGGAGCAGTGGCATGTACCCATCATTGTCGGCGGGCTGGATACCATGAACTTTACCGCTCCACAGCAGCAACTACCTTTAAGCATATATTCCGTCCTCTGGATAAATGTACACTGTACAAAATTACAGTATTCTGAGGGAACCTTACCATCAAGCGCGCGGTGACGCCACTCCCACTCGAGTGGGCGGCAAGCCTAGCGCTTCAATGGAAGTCGGTGTGCGAGGCGCGCGCTGCTTGACGACGCTATCCTTCGGTGCGGGCAGGTTTTTCATTTCGGAAAGGTCGGATTGCTTGATCCAGCGCTTCATATCGAGCGCTGAAAATCTTGCCGGCAGCACAATCAATCAGCTTGTTCCGCTGTGCACCCGGAATCTCGCCAATTTCCCCTGGCTGCGACAAGGCTCGGCGACCCAGTTACAGGGGGGCACAGAGGTAAGCGATGCGGATTCATCAACTCACTTCACGCCGTTGCATAAATCGGCAGGGGAGCGATAAAGCATTTCGAATGGTGCCCCCGACCGATCCAGCCACAGCGTGTTTTCGCTAAACCCGAGAGCAGGCACCCTTTAAAAATCGAGCGTCATACCGGCATAAATTGCGCGACCATCACCAGGCGAATGCAGGGACGCGTCCGCTCCATCCGGGTCGTACCAGACATACTCATAGTAGCGATTGGTGAGGTTCTTCAGTTGCAGGTCCACGCTCATCAAGTCGCTGAGCTTGTAGGTCGCGCCTAGGTTCATCAATACGTAGCCGCCATAAGTTCCCTGAGTGTTCTCCCGCTCAAGGTAGTAGTTGGTCTGCCCGTTAGCCCAGGCTGTAAGTTGCAGTGCCGGGGTGGCCTGGTAGCTGATACCGGTGTTCCACAGGTGGTGCGGCACGTGGTCGATTTCCTTGCCTTTGCTGTCCGGGAGCGCGCTGCTGGGTTCAAGAATTTTCGAGTACTGCCAGGAGTAGGACATCCAGACCTCGGTGCGTTCGTCAGGGTGCAGGTTGACCTGCAGGTCGTAGCCCCAGCGGCGTGTCTCACCGACGTTATCGGATTCGCCGCTCGGGTCGTTCAGGCGACGGCTGACCTCGCCGGTGGCGTCCTGGCGCCAGTAGGCCACGCGGCCATCGATCCAACTGGCATGGGTAAGTTTCACACCGGTTTCCCAGCCTTCGTTGATCGAAGGGTCGAGGTCTTCGTTGCGCGGCGGCACCTTGTAGGCTGCAGCGCCGGTACCGACCTGGAAGGTGCGGCCCCAGTTCGCATAGATACTGGCGAACTGCCACGGTGAGTAGACAATGCTGAGTTTGGGCTGCTTGATCAACCCATAGTCGTTTATGTCGTAGTCCTGCCCGGTCATCTTGTTGGTGAAATCACCACTGATCTTGTCGATGCGATACGCAGGGACAATCTTCAGCGTTTCGACCGGTTCGATTTCAGCCAGGACATAGGCACCGACGGTGTTGAGGTCGAAGTCCTGATCGCGAGTCTGCACCTGGCGCACACGTTCTACCGTGCGGTAGCGCTGGCTACGGTTCTGCTGCTTCTGCACGTCGCTGCCGCTTTCCAGGGCGAAAGTGTGCAGCCAGTCGATCTGAGGCCGCCAGGTCAGGGAGGTGATGGCGCCGTACTGGTCCTCGTAGCTATCGCGCTCCTGCTGTGAGCTGGTGTGCCAGTACTGGGTCCAGCGGAGGTCGTCGAAGGTGTTGACGTAGGTCTTGGCTGACCAGGACAAGGTGTCGGCCAGTTCGGTGTCGAAGTGCACGCTGACCTGGTTCATTCGCCGTGTGCCTTTGTCCGTGGCGTTGTAGGCGTTGCTCATGCGTGGGTGATGGCGGGCATCGTCTTCGGTCAGGTAGCCGGCTTCCTGGGCTTCGGACTCATAGTGGCGGGCAATCAGGCCGAGGCGGTAGTTGCCATCGTCGGGGGTGTAGAACCACTTGCCGCCGAAGCTGTAGCGTTCGGTATCGGCATGGTCGCGATAGCCGTCGAGCTGCTGGCGGCCGAAGAAATAGTTCTGCGTCCAGTTGCTGGTCTCGATGCCCTTGGCCAGTTGCACCTCAAGGGTGTTGAAGCTGCCGTAACGCACGCGTGCCTTGTTGTAGTTGCCGCCGGTGCGGGTATTGATGTTGACGTTACCGGCGATGTTGTTCAGGCCGTAGCGCGGGTCGCTGGTGCCGCGCGCCACCTCGATGCTGTCGATGTCCATCGGGAACACCGAGTCGATGAAGGGCATGTTGCCGTCGTTGCTGTTGCTGGGAATGCCGTCGATCAACAGCTTCACTGCATTGACTTCACCTTCGCCGTTGAAGCCGCGGAACGACAACTTGCCAGAGGTGGTGCCCTGGTTGAACTCTGTAAGCATTACACCGGGCGCGCGGTTGAACAGTTCCCAGCTGTAGGTGACTGGCATTTTCTCAAGGATATCGCCACCGAGAATGTCCACCGAGCTGAGGACGGTACTGGTGGTCAGTGGACCGGTGCTGGTACCGCTGACGGTGACGGCGCCGAGGGTCAAGGTGGAGTTTTCGCTAGGCAGCGTCTCGGCTACCGCCTGGGACAGAGGGTTCAGGGTGGAAACGCAGGTGATGGCAAAAACGGGTAATACAGTGCGTGCGGTGCTACGGAACGCAGGCATGGACAGAGCTTCCTGGCAAGAAAAAGTCGGGCACGGTCATCACGCGCATCGTGCGTGGGACCGAGGAGTAGTCGACAGATCAGGCCAAGGGAGAGGCGCGTGGACTCAGTTTGGGCCACTGCTCACGAGGTAGCCGCAAGGTAGGGGCATGGCCGAGCAGCAGCTCAGCGGGCCAGAAACGCGGGAACAGATGCTTGAAATAGTCACCGGCTAGCAGTGCCTGACCGGCGTGACCACAGCAGCAATCACCGGCTTGCAGCTTGCTATCGGCATGCTCAGCCAGTTCGGGCTGATTGAGTTTGAGTTGAGCCAGTAGTGATTTTGGCAGGTTCTGCGTGCCATGCAGGCTGCAGAAGCTGCCGAGAATCAGCGACTGGTCTACAGCCGGGGCGCGCAAGGAACGGTCGAGCGGCATCGCCAGCAGGTTGAACACCACTGCGAAACAGGCGAGCAGCCAGAGGTGAGTGCGAAGGTCTGGCAGCATGGACCGCCCCATGGAGTAAGTTGCGCATTAAGCCGCATCGGTGGCGCTCTGTAAAAGTTCCAGGCAGCGCCCTTTTGTCGCAGACGGGGCCGGGCAGTTCAGCTTGCTGGCCGCTCGCAGTGCTTCAACCAGGGAGGATGCTAGAGTCGCCGGTCATGGATCGTACCTGGAACTTGTAGCTATAACGGCCGCTTAGTCCTGGCCCTCATTACCCTTCGCAAAAACAGCCGCGCTCCAATAGCGGCTGCCGTTTTGGTGTTGGCGAGTCCAGCCCTTTGCCATCAGTTCCTTGGCAATCATCCGGTTCATGAACCCGTGACCCAGCAGCAGTACCGGCCCCTCGCTGGCAAGTGATAACAGCCGTTGTGCTGCCATGCTGGCGCGAAGCCTGGCACCGCTGACTGTTTCGACATTGCGCGAGTAACCACACAACCACAGGAGGCGAAGGATGAATGCCCAGGTAAACGGTGAAAGCCGAGGCAACTTCCATTGGCCATACGGCAGCTGCGCTTCACAAAAAAGCGCATCGACGTGGCTGGGCTCAAGACCGAGCGCCTGCAGCGAGCTCAATGCACGTGGCGCTGTGCTCGAGACAATCACCCTCGCCGTTGTGGCGAGCTGCAGGCTGGCGGCCGGGACGGGCTGGTCGGTAATTTCGGCGCGGTTGTAGCCTTCGATCCAGTCCTTCATATCCAGCGCTGACACTTTGTTGCTTGTAACCAGTGCTGGCTGGCCGTGGCGCATCAAGATTATTTCCGCGGTCATGGTGTAACTACTTCCTTGTCCTGGTGGGCGCGCCCTGTTGTTCAAACCAGCCGTGATCACGATACCACGCCACGGTATCGGCGATTGTCAGCTCCAGCGCCCGAAAGCTCAGGCCAAGCGCGTGTTCGCTTTTGCTGTGGTTGAAACGCGTACGATCCTTTTCCCGTACCAGCAGGCGCAGTGTTGCCAGGCTTAGCAGGATGGGCTTGCCGGTGAGCCGCGCATACATTTCCTGCACTGCGGCCAGGCAGAACAACAACGGCAGCGGTAAATGCCGTGCTGGCGTTCGTACGCCTGCCAGACGGCCCACTATTGGTACCAGTTCAGCCATGGTCATATGCCGCCCGGCGGCCAGGTAGCGTTCGCCACTTCGTCCTTGTGTGGCTGCTGCAATGTGCGCCAAAGCCACATCGCGGGCATCGACCACCGAGAAACTGCCCGGGATCAAGCCAGGCAGTTTGCCGTGCACGACATCGTTGACCAGTTGCCCGGACGACGTAGGGCCGATGTCGCCAGGGCCCCACATCCAGCCTGGGAGCACCATGCAGGCGTGCATGTCGGAGTGGGCTTCGAGAAACGTAGCCACGACGCGGTCGGCGAGGATCTTGCTGCGGTAGTAGTCATCTGCATCTGCTTCGGCCCGCAGGCATGTCTCATCGATGGACGTGCCGGGTGCCCCGTCGAGCACTGCAATAGACGAGGTGTGGATGAACCGCCGGATGTCGGCCTGGTAGGCCTGTTCCAACAGGCGGCGGGTACCGGTCACATTGATCTGCTCGAGTGCTTGCCAATGGCTGCCGCCTTTGTAGTTGTCACGAAAGAACGCCGCAGTATGGAACACCGTGTCGCAGCCGCGCAGCGATGCCGCGAAGGCGTCGACATCGGCCATGTCGCCTTCGACCAGCTCCACTTCGGGCATATCACCGAACTGCTGCTCCCCCTTTGCTCTTGACCGCACCAGCCCTTTGACCTTGTAGCCACGAGCGACCAGTTCGCGAACCAGGTTGTTGCCCAGCAAGCCGGTTGCTCCGGTGACGAATACATTGCGCATGGCTCAACCCTCGTGCTGTTCGGCAGATGGCCGCAACATGGCGCTGTCGAAAAATACCGCTTCGCGAATGGCCAGGCCGTTCCTGAAGGTGAAGTGGGCCGCATAGTGCACGCACACCCGACGCCCATGGGCCGGAACGATCACGCCTGCTGGCAGCAGCAGCGGGGCAGCGAAGGTGCCGGTCAGGATGGCGGTCATTGCCAGCCGATCGTCCGAGACCATGAATGGGGTCATGGTCACCATGGCATCAGGGAATGCGCTGAACAGCGCCATCTCGCGTGCGCGCATGGCTTCGCGCCCGGTTTGGGTCGTCATGCCATCCAGGTACACGAAGTCTTCGTCGACCAATGCCAGCAGCCCTTGCACATCACGCTGGTTAAAGGCGTTGGCGGCTCGCTGGGCATAATCCTTGGGGCTAGTCATCATGCAATCCATTCCATTCGTTCAGAGGGGCCCAAGGTATACGCCGGCGGTTGCTGTCGAAAAACAGCGCCTACCGCATAATGGCTTTGCGTATTTGCAAACCAGGGAGAGGCCAGCGCATATGGCATTGCAGGAAAACTGGGATGATCTTCGGCTGCTATTGGCCGTATGGCGACGGGGCAGCTTTCTTCGCGCTGGCGAGTTGCTGGGTATTGCACCCTCGACCGTTTCGCGTCGCCTGACCCAGCTTGAGGCCGCGTTGGGTGAGCCACTGGTCGAGCGAGGCGTAGAGGGATGCAGGCTGACTTCGCGCGGCCAATCGCTGGTCGAAGTGGCCCTGGCCGCAGAAGCTGGCCTGCGGCGCCAGACGCGTGCAGGCGAAGCCGAGCTGCCTTGCGAGCTCTCGGGCACTGTTCAGGTGAGCGCAGGGGAAGGCTTCTCGACTTGCGTACTGGAGGCAGCCGATCGCTTCACCGGCCTACACCCGGGTTGCTCGGTGGAGCTGACCGTGACCGCCGACTTCCACAAGATCGTCCGGGGGGTGGCGGACATTGCCGTGCGCACGGCCCACCTGGGGGAACCCTCACTGATTTATCGGCCGATAGGCCGGCTTGGCTATGGTGTGTTCGCCGCTGCTGGTTACTTGCAGCGGTTTCCGGGGGTTACCCCAGCGACGGCGGCCAATATCGGCCTGCTTCCGCCGCTGGATGTGTTGCCGCAAGTCCGTGCGGCAAAGGCGGGGGGGCTGGAACGTGCGCCTATCCGCGTGAACTCGTTCAGCGCACAGTTCGAATCGGTGAGACGAGGCATGGGGGTGGCGGTACTTCCCCGGATTCTGGCCAAGGATTTGATCGAGTTGTTCGTCGACCTTCCCATTCCAGATATGGACGTCTACATGGTGACCCGGCCACAGGCGTTGAAGCAGCCTCACATAAAGTGCTTTTTCTCGATTCTGGAGAAAATGCTGCACCAGGCCCTGTCTACGGATCCTGGGCAGCACCTGGCGGAGCAACATACCGGCTGAGTGTTCAGCGTCTGGCTCAAAAGAACGGCAAGGCCAGATACAGCTTGATGACGATGACATTGATGATGTCGATGAAGAACGCCCCCACCATCGGCACCACCAGGAAGGCGATGTGCGAGGCTCCGTAGCGCTGGGTCACCGCTTGCATGTTGGCAATTGCCGTCGGCGTTGCGCCCAGGCCGAAACCACAGTGCCCGGCGGCCAGTACTGCTGCATCATAGTTGCGGCCCATGACCCGGAACGTGACAAAGATCGCAAACAGTGCCATGACCAGTGTCTGTGCGGCGAGCAATACAAAGAACGGTAATGCCAACGCCGCCAGGTCCCACAACTTGAGCGACATCAAGGCAATGGCCAGGAATAACGACAAACTCACATTGCCCAATACCGAGACCTCCCGCTCGAAGACATGATAAACGCCGAATGCCGAAAGGCCGTTTCGCAACACCACACCCACGAACAACACGCAAACGAATGTTGGCAGTTCAAACGCAGTGCCTTTCAACAAACCGTCAAGTAACGAACCCGCGAGCAAACTGACAGCGATCAGCGCCAGTGTTTCGATAAATGAAAACGATGTAATCAGGCGCTCTCTGTCCGGTTGTTCGAAACCCTTGGGCAGTTGCGGTGCAGTTTCTTCGATGCCCGGTGTTCTTACCCGTTTGATCAGTAGCCGGGCGACCGGGCCGCCAATCAGGCCGCCCAGCACAAGGCCGAAGGTAGCGGATGCCATTGCCAGTTCGGCGGCCGAGGCCAGGCCAAACTTCTCGGAGAAAGTCGCCCCCCACGCAGCGCCTGTGCCGTGGCCACCCGACAAGGTGATAGAGCCGGCCAGCAGGCCCATCAGCGGGTCGAGCCCCAGTGCCGTTGCCAGGCCGATGCCCATGGCGTTCTGAACCAGCAGCAAGCCGGTTACCACCAACAGGAACACGGTAACCACGCGGCCACCTTTTTTCAGGCTGGCGAAGTCTGCACTCAAACCAATGGTGGCGAAAAATGCCAGCATCAGAGGGGCTTGCAGTGAGGTATCGAATTGCACGTGGACATCGAAACTGCGCAAGGCCAAGAGTGCCAAGGCCACTAACAGGCCGCCTGCGACAGGTTCCGGTATGTTGTAAGTGCGCAAGAAGCCAATGCGTGCGACAAGGCCGCGCCCTAATAACAGTACTAAAGAGGCGGCTACAAGCGTCCCGTAAAAATCGAGTTCAAACATCAGGTGCTCTCGTTATATCCAGTAGCGAACCACTTCCCGCTCTGGGGCGGATAAGCGGGGTGACAGGTAGGATTACACTGTCACCATTCTACGAGGCATGCGTGGGAGAGTATCTTTCATCGGCGTAGGAAAAGCCTGAACAACCAACTGGATTATTCCAGCAAACTATCAGGCTTTAACCTACGACCTGTCAGTTACTTAATTTGGGGCCGCTTTGCGCCCATCGCCGGCAGCCCCGTTAGCGCTATCTGACAGGCACTAGGCTTTGCCCGGTATTCCATATTTGCGCAGGCGCTGGGCAATGGCGGTATGCGAGGTCTGCAAGCGCCCGGCCAGTTGCCGGGTTGAGGGGTAACTGGCATACAGGCGTTGTAACAGCTCGCGCTCGAAATCGCCCACGGCCTGTTCCAGGCTGGCCACTTCGCCGTCCTGGCCACGGGCCACCGAGGTGCCGGCGATGTCCAGGTCACCGATATCCACCAGGTTGCTTTCGCAGATGGCTGCGGCGCGGAATATCACGTTTTGCAGCTGGCGCACATTGCCCGGCCAAGGGTTGGCCAGCAGTGCCGAATGGGTGGCCGGGGTCAGCCGGCAGGCGGGGCGCTGGATCTGCGTACAGGCCTGCTGCATGAAGAAATGCGCCAGCATCAGGATGTCCTGGCCACGGTCACGCAGCGGCGGCACCTGCAGGTTGAGCACGTTCAGGCGGTAGAACAGGTCTTCGCGGAAGCTGCCTTCGGCGACCATGCGCTCCAGGTCGCGGTGGGTGGCGCTGATGATGCGTACATCCACCTTCACTTCGCGGTCGCCACCCACCCGGCGGAAGCTGCCATCGCTGAGAAAGCGCAGCAGCTTGGCCTGCAGGTACGGCGACATTTCGCCGATTTCATCGAGGAATACCGTGCCCTGGTTGGCCAGCTCCATCAGCCCGGGTTTGCCGCCCCGTTGCGCGCCGGTGAAGGCGCCGGGGGCGTAGCCGAACAGTTCGCTCTCGGCCAGGCTTTCGGGCAGCGCGGCGCAGTTCAGGGCCAGAAATGGCGCCGCGTGGCGGCTGCTGATGGCGTGGCAGGCGCGGGCTACCAGTTCTTTGCCGGTGCCGGTTTCGCCATGCACCAGCAGCGGCGCATCGAGCGCCGCCACGCGCAAGGCGCGGGCCTTGAGGGTGCGGATGGCCGGTGACTCGCCGAGCAAGGCATCCAAGCCTTCGGCATGGTCGTGGTGCATGGCCGACAGGCGCTCGCCCATGCGCGTGGGTGGGTACAGCGTCAGCAGGCCACCGGCGTTGGTGATCGGCATGGCGTCCAGCAGCAGGCTCTGGCCGTTGAGCTGCATCTCGCGCATGGGCAGGTGGAAGTTGTTGTCCAGCAGGGCCTGCAGCAGTGCCGGGTCGCCGAACAGTTCACCCACCGAGCGCCCGGCCGATTCGCGGCCGCACAACTCGATCAGCGCGGGGTTGGCCAGCAACACCTTGCCGGCACTGTCCACGGCCAGCACCGGGTCGGTCATTGCCGCCAGCAGGGCATCGAGCTGCAGGTGCCGGCGTTGGCCAGGGAGGATGTCGACCACGTCCACCGATTGCACGCCATGCACCTCGAACAGCGCATCGTGCAGTTCTTCGAGCACGGCGGGGCTGAGGGTAGGGGCGTCGATGTAGACGTTCGGCGGGACCATCTCCACGGCGTCCAGGTTGAGGTTGCGGGCACCGAGCAGGGCGAGGACTTCCTGGGTGATGCCGACGCGGTCGATGAAGCTGACGTGGATGCGCATGGGGAGGGTGAAGTGGTTGCCGGGGAAGGCGGTAGTATGCCTCAACATTGTCGGGGCCGCTTTGCGGCCCTTTCGCGACGCAAGGCCGCTCCCACAATATTGCACAGGCCTTGAGGTCAGCGGCCAACCTGTGGGAGCGGCCTTGTGTCGCGATGGGCTGCGCAGCAGCCCCCGGATCCTGAAATTACTCCAGATGCTCAGGCTTGATCGGGTCGCCCGACTTCACATCCAGCTTTTCGCGAATGTCCGCGAACATATGGTCATAAAGCTTGTGCGGCGAACTCAGGTTCTCGAATTTCTTCGGTGGCGTCAGGTACGACTGCGCCTTGCGGGTCAGCAGCATGAGGAAGCTGGGCAACACCTGATCCTTGGCCAGGAAGAACTTTTCTTCGACTGGCTTGCCTTCGATGCTGCCATGCATCTTGAACTGGATACCTCTGCCTTCCTTGGGATCCGACGCGGCTTCGTATTCGATGTTCAGGTCATAGCTGTGGTCGTTCTTGTTCAGCGCGGTGCGCTCGATGTGTACATGACCGGGCTGGTACTGGGCCATGGCAAGCTCCTTTGGAAGGTCGAAAATGGCGGGCGCCTGGCGCCCGCCCACTGCATTCAACGGTAGCTGATCCCCGGCTTCGCGGTGGAAACGCGTGTGCCGGCGGTGCCTTTGACGATGTCTTCGATGTTCTCCAGCGAACTGATGACAGCCACTTTGCCGGTATTGCGGGCAAAGTCGCAGGCGGCCTGCACCTTCGGCCCCATGGAGCCGGCGGCGAAGCCGAGGCGTTCGAGTTCGTCGGGGTGTGCCTGGGCGATGGCTTTCTGCGTGGGTTTGCCCCAGTCAATGTAGGCCGCATCGACGTCGGTGGCGATTATCAGAAGGTCGGCGTCCAGTTGCTCCGCCAGCAGGGCCGAGCACAGGTCCTTGTCGATCACCGCCTCGATGCCCTTGAGCTTGCGGTTCTCATCATACATGGTGGGGATACCGCCGCCGCCGGCGCAGATCACGATGCTGCTCTTTTCCAGCAGCCACTTGATCGGGCGGATCTCGAAGATGCGCTTGGGTTTCGGGCTGGCCACCACGCGGCGGTACTTGTCGCCGTCGGGCTTGACCACCCAACCCTTTTCCTTGGCCAGGCGCTCGGCTTCTTCCTTGCCGTAGACCGGGCCGATGAACTTGGTCGGGTCCTTGAAGGCAGGGTCGTTGGCGTCCACTTCGACCTGGGTCAGCAGGGTGGCGAACGGCACTTCAAAGGCCAGCAGGTTGCCCAGTTCCTGTTCGATCATGTAGCCGATCATGCCCTCGGTCTCGGCACCCAGCACGTCCAGCGGGTAGGCCTCGTCGGGCTTGTAGGACAGGCCCTGCAGCGATAGCAGGCCAACCTGCGGGCCGTTGCCGTGGGCGATGACCAGCTCGTTGCCTGGGTGGATCTTGGCGATCTGTTCGGTGGCGGTGCGGATATTGGCGCGCTGGTTGTCAGCGGTCATGGGCTCGCCGCGACGCAGCAGGGCGTTGCCGCCCAATGCAACAACGATACGCATGGGGAATGTCCTTTAACGAAAAGAAGGGAGCGCTGCGCTCGACCGGTATCGCCGCCCCTTGTGGGAGCGGGTTTACCCGCGAAAGCGTCAGCCCATGCAACGCGGCTGGTGCTACTGACGCATTCGCGGGTAAACCCGCTCCCACAGGGATCCGGGTTGCCCGGCTTGCCGAGTCAGCCTTTACAGGTCAGCCAGGGTCGACACCAGGATCGCCTTGATCGTGTGCATGCGGTTTTCCGCCTGCTCGAAGGCGATGCAGGCCGGCGACTCGAACACGTCGTCGGTCACTTCGATACCGTTGGCCAGGTCCGGGTACTGTTCGGCGATCTGCTTGCCTACCTTGGTTTCGGAGTTGTGGAACGCCGGCAGGCAGTGCATGAACTTGGTCCGTGGGTTACCGGTGGACTTCATCAGTTGCGCATTCACCTGATACGGCTTGAGCAGCTTGATGCGCTCACCCCAGGCTTCGATCGGCTCACCCATCGATACCCACACGTCGGTGTGCACGAAGTCCACGCCCTTGACCGCGGCAAGCGGGTCTTCGGTGAGGGTGATGCGCGCGCCGCTTTCTTCCGCGTATTTCTTGCAGCGTTCGACCAGGTCGTCATGCGGCCACAGTGCCTTGGGCGCGGCGATGCGCACATCCATGCCGAGCTTGGCGCCGATCAGCAGCAGCGAGTTGCCCATGTTGTTGCGGGCGTCGCCCAGGTAGGCGTAGCTGATGTCGTGCAGCGGCTTGTCGCTGTGTTCACGCATGGTCAGCACGTCGGCGATCATCTGGGTGGGGTGGTATTCGTCGGTCAGGCCGTTGAACACCGGTACGCCGGCGAACTTGGCCAGCTCTTCGACGATTTCCTGCTTGAAGCCACGGTACTCGATGGCGTCGTACATGCGCCCGAGCACGCGGGCGGTGTCCTTCATGCTTTCCTTGTGGCCGATCTGCGAGGAGGTCGGGTCGATGTAGGTGACATTGGCGCCCTGGTCATAGGCGGCCACTTCGAAGGCGCAGCGGGTACGGGTAGAGGTTTTTTCGAAGATCAGCGCGATGTTGTTGCCCTTCAGGTGCTGCTGCTCGGTACCGGTGTACTTGGCGCGCTTGAGGTCGCGGGACAGGTCCAGCAGGTAGCGCAGCTCGCGGGTGCTGTGGTGTTCCAGGCTGAGCAGGTTGCGGTTGTGAATATTGAACGCCATGACTTTTCTCCTTGAGTTTGGTGAACACACCGGCCGCCGCTTTGTGAGGGCGGCCGGGGGTAATGGGCGTTAGTAGTCGATCGGGTCGCGCACGATCGGGCAGGTCATGCAGTGGCCGCCGCCCCGGCCCCGGCCCAGTTCGCCGGCGCTGATGGTGATGACCTCGATACCGGCCTTGCGCAGCAGGGTGTTGGTGTAGGTGTTGCGGTCGTAGCCAATGACCACGCCCGGCTCGATGGCCACCACGTTGTTGCCGTCATCCCACTGTTCGCGCTCGGCGGCGAAGCTGTTGCCGCCGGTCTCGACCACGCGCAGCTTGACCCCCAGTTGCTCGCCTACCACTTCGATGAACGACTTGTTGATGCGGCGCACGTCCATGCCGTAAGGCTTGCTTTCGTCCGGACGGATGATGAACGGCACGATCTCTTTGACCACTTCCGGGAAGACCGTGACCAGGTCGCGGTCGCAGAAGCTGAACACGGTATCCAGATGCATGGCGGCGCGCGATTTCGGCAGGCCGGCGACGATCACTTCCTTGACGGCGCCCTTGGCGAACAGGTTCTGCGCAAGTTGGCCGATAGCCTGACGCGAGGTGCGTTCGCCCATGCCGATCAGCACGATGCCCTTGCCGATCGGCATGACATCGCCGCCCTCGAGGGTGGACTGGCCATGTTCCTTGTCCGGGTCGCCATACCACACCTGGAAGTCGGCGTTGGTGAACTGTGGGTGGAACTTGTAGATGGCGGTGGTCAGCAGGGTTTCCTGGCGTCGCGCCGGCCAGTACATCGGGTTGAGCGTGACGCCGCCGTAGATCCAGCAGGTGGTGTCGCGGGTGAACTGGGTGTTGGGCAGCGGTGGCAGGATGAAGCTGGAGTGGCCCAGGTAGTCGTTGTACATCTTGACCACCTCGGCGCCTTCGCTCTGTGGCAGGTCCTGCCCGGCGACGCCGCCGATCAGGAACTCTGCCAGGTGGCGCGGCTCAAGGCCTTCGAGCCAGCTGCGTACTTCGTTGGTCAGGCCGACACCGACGGTGTCGGAGGTGATCTTGCGATCGAGGATCCACTTCAGTGCCTCGGGTTGCTGGACGATGTCGGTCAGCAGGTTGTGCATCTCCAGCACATCCACGCCGCGCTCGCGCATCTTGGTGACAAAGTCGAAATGGTCACGCTTGGCCTGGTCGACCCAGATCACATCGTCGAACAGCAGCTCGTCACAGTTGCTTGGCGTCAGGCGCTTGTGCGCCAGGCCCGGCGAGCAAACCATCACTTTGCGCAGTTTGCCGGCTTCGGAGTGGACACCGTACTTCTGTTTTTCAGCGGACATGGTTTCATTCCTCCAGTTGAACGAAGACGTGGGTCAAAGGGTCAGGAAGCCGTCGTACAGGCCAAAGGCTGCCACCAGGGCGCCGATGACCACGGCTGCGAAGATCAGTTTTTCCACGTTGGTGAAGACAGGTTGGCCAACCTCACGCTTGGCCTTGGCGAACAGGATCGCGCCAGGTGCGTAGAGCAGGGCCGAGAGCAGCAGGTATTTCACGCCGCCGGCGTACAGCAGCCAGATGGCGTACAACAGGGCGATGCCACCGATCACCAGGTCCTTCTGGCGTTCGGCCAGGGCCTGTTCGTAGGTTTCGCTACGCACTGCCAGCAGCACGGCATAGGCTGCCGACCACAGGTAGGGCACCAGGATCATCGATGTGGCCAGGTAGATCAGCGACAGGTAGGTGCTGTTGGAGAACAGCGTGATCACCAGGAAGATCTGCACCATGGCGTTGGTCAGCCACAGGGCGTTGGCCGGTACCTGGTTGGCGTTCTCGCGGCGCAGGAACTCCGGCATGGTGTGGTCCTTGGCGGCGGCGAACATGATCTCGGCGCACAGCAGCACCCACGACAGCAGTGCCCCGAGCAGCGAGATGATCAGGCCGACGCTGATCAGCACCGCGCCCCAGTGGCCGACCACATGCTCCAGCACGGCTGCCATCGACGGGTTCTGCAGCTTGGCCAGTTCCGGTTGGGTCATGATCCCCAGCGACAGCACGTTGACCAGCACCAGGAACAGCAGCACGGTGACGAAGCCGATGACCGTGGCCTTGCCCACGTCAGAGCGTTTTTCCGCCCGCGACGAGAAGATGCTCGCACCCTCGATGCCGATGAACACCCACACGGTGACCAGCATCATGTTGCGCACCTGGTTCATCACGCTGCCAAGCTCTGGCGTGCCAACCCCCCAGATGTCGGCGGTGAAGATGTCGAGCTTGAAGGCGAACAGGCAGATCAGGGCGAACAGCAGCAGCGGCACCACTTTGGCCACGGTGGTGACCAGGTTGATGAATGCCGCTTCCTTGATGCCGCGCAGCACCAGGAAGTGCACGGCCCACAGCAGCACCGACGCGCCAATGATGGCGGCCGGGGTGTTGCCTTCGCCGAAGATCGGGAAGAAGTAGCCCAGGGTGCTGAAGAGCAGCACGAAGTAGCCGACGTTGCCCAGCCAGGCACTGATCCAGTAGCCCCAGGCCGAGGAGAAGCCCATGTAGTCGCCGAAACCGGCCTTGGCGTAGGCATACACCCCGCCATCCAGGTCAGGCTTGCGGTTGGCCAGGGTCTGGAACACGAACGCCAGGGTCAGCATGCCGACCGCGGTGATGGCCCAGCCGATCAGTACAGCGCCAACCCCAGCGCTGGCAGCCATGTTTTGCGGCAGCGAGAAGATCCCGCCACCAATCATCGAGCCGACGACAAGTGCAACTAGCGCGCCGAGTTTTAGTTTTCCGGATGAATCAGACATTTAACAACTCCTGCCAGGAGAAAGTTGACGACAGAGTAAATCCGACGCCGCGGCCATTCGCTGACTTGGGTCAGTTCATGGCGACGTGAAGTAGGAAAATTCCTTCACGAAGCTCCTGGAGAGTGCCGACAACTTCTGCTGCAGGCCTTGCACGCTGGCACCTCCATGTCCTTCTAGAGCAAACGCTCTGTTCAGCCTGCGATGCTTGAAGCTAGCCGCTTTTGCCGCTTTCGCAAATTTTTCACAAGAATTTCGAGTTTTATCAGGTTCTTTTCTAGTTGCTCGGGAGCTGCTAGTTTTTTGTCAAAGGGTGGCATAGACAAAGCAGTTATTAGTGCTATAGCTTCATCGATCAGGATCCTTATAAGTAACATCGTGTATATGGCCCGCATGGCTGTTTCAAACCCATGACAGCGCGCAAAAAAAAGGAAGGCTCATGAGCGAACCGGGACAGAAGCTGCGCCTGGGGGCGCTGATCGCGTTGGTGGTCGGCTCGATGATTGGTGGCGGGATCTTCTCGCTGCCGCAGAACATGGCGGCGCGTGCCGATGTGGGGGCGGTGCTGATCGGCTGGAGTATCACCGCGGTCGGCATGCTGGCCCTGGCCTTCGTGTTCCAGACCCTGGCCAACCGCAAGCCGGAGCTGGATTCGGGGGTGTATGCCTACGCCAAGGCCGGCTTTGGCGAGTACATGGGGTTTTCTTCGGCCTGGGGCTACTGGATCAGTGCCTGGCTGGGCAACGTCGGCTACTTCGTGCTGTTGTTCAGTACCTTGGGCTTCTACTTCCCGGTGTTCGGCGAAGGCAACACGCCAATCGCCATCGGCTGCGCCTCGCTGCTGTTGTGGGCGGTGCATTTCCTGGTGCTGCGCGGCATCAAGGAAGCGGCATTCATCAACCAGGTGACCACCGTGGCCAAGGTGGTGCCGTTACTGATTTTCGTGGTGATAGCGGCATTCGCCTTCCGCGCCGATATCTTCACCCGTGACATCTGGGGCCTGAGCAACCCGCAGTTCGGCAGCGTGCTGGAGCAGGTGCGCAACATGATGCTGGTGACCGTGTTCGTGTTCATCGGCATCGAGGGCGCCAGCGTGTATTCCGGGCGCGCCCAGCGCCGTTCGGATGTGGGCAAGGCCACAGTGATCGGTTTCCTGGGGGTGTTGGCGCTGCTGGTACTGGTCAACGTGCTGTCGCTGGGGGTGATGACCCAGCCGGAGCTGGCCGGGCTGCAGAACCCGTCGCTGGCCTCGGTGCTGGAGCATATCGTCGGGCCCTGGGGTGCCTTGCTGATCAGTATCGGCCTGGCGGTTTCGCTGCTCGGCGCGCTGCTGTCGTGGGCGCTGCTGTGCGCCGAGATCCTCTTCGCCACGGCGCGGGACAAGACCATGCCGCGCTTCCTGGCCAAGGAAAACGCCAACCATGTGCCGGCCAACGCCCTGTGGCTGACCAACTGCATGATCCAGGGTTTTCTGCTGATCACGCTGTTTTCCGCCGGTACCTATACCAGCCTGATCTACCTGGCCTCGTCGATGATCCTGGTGCCCTACCTGTGGTCGGCGGCCTATGCCGTGCTGTTGGCGTTACGTGCAGAAACCTACACCGGGCAGCCGGCCCTGCGCCGCAAGGACCTGCTGGTGGCGCTGGTTGCCCTGGCGTATGCCGTGTGGCTGTTGTACGCCGGCGGGCTCAAGTACCTGCTGCTGTCGGCGCTGCTGTACGCGCCGGGCGTGATCCTGTTCGCCAGGGCCAAGCATGAGCAGGGAAAAACCTTGTTCACCACCTGGGAAAAGCTGATTTTCGCCGCCGTGCTGGCAGGCGCCGCGCTGGCGGCATATGCCCTGTATTCAGGGCTGCTGAGCTTGTGACGGGGCAGGGCAGGCGGCGTGCTCCGGGCGTGACCAGATCCACAGGTTGCCCAGGGTCATGCCGGCGATGGCCAGGAACACCGGCCAGCGGTGTTCCAGGAACGTCAGCATCAGGCCCGCGCACAGCAGCATGCTGAAGGTTGCGCTGACCTTGGCCCGGCGCTGGATCACCTTGCCATTGCGCCAGTTGTGCAGGATCGGCCCGAACAGCCGATGGTTCTCCAGCCAGGCAGACAGGCGTGGCGAACTGCGCGTGGCCGCCCAGGCGGCCAGCAGGATGAATTCGGTGGTCGGCAGGCCGGGAATGACGATCGCGACCAGGCCCACGCCCAGGCTCACGTAAGCCAGGATCGCATACAGCAGGCGGGCGAGTTTCGAGCGGGCGGGTCGGGTCATGGTCTCACTGCATAAAGCGGTTCGGCCACCGGTAGGGTGGCCGGGTACGGTGTGTCAAACCAGCGCGGCATCTGCAGCATAGGCGTGCTTGAGCAGCTCGGTGAAGCGCTCGAAGGCAGCGACTGCGCCGCGTTCGGCAGCGGCTTCCTCTTCGGCCGACAGCGCCAGCTCATCAAGAATGCGGGTGAACTGCTTCCAGCCTTCGGCACGGCCACCGGCCGGTTCGCCCAGGTGGCGGGCACCGAAGCTGTCGGACAGTTCCAGGGCCACGGCACGCTTGATCAGAAACGCAGCGCCCAGTTTGGAGCCTTCGGAGACGAAGATCCAGCCCATTGCCTCGCCCAGGCTCGGGTTGCGCAGGGCACCCGGCACGGCTGGCGGTACTTCGGTGTCGAGGTCGGCGAGGTCCAGGCGTGCCTGTTCGGCGCGGCAGCGCTCGGCCAGGTCGGGGACGATGGCGATCAGTTGCGGGTCGTTGTACAGGGCCTGCAACTCGGCCTGGAACAGGTACTGGGCAACCACGAAGCGGGCGAAGCTTTCACGGCTGTCGAAGGGCGCGTGGGATTTGACCAGGGCATCCAGTTCGGCGTGCGGGGCGTGGGTGATCTGGTTCAGGCGCTGAGAGCGCAGGGCTGGGCGGTCGGTCATGGGGCAGTCCTTGAAAAAAGGGGCGTCTGGAAACAAGACGAAACAGCGGGGGCGGGACAGTAAAAAAAGCCGGTATTTGTGCTGGTAGTGACGGCCTCTTCGCGGGTGAACCCGCTCCCACAGGTATTGCGCAGACCTCGGGCCTGTGATGTCCCTGTGGGAGCGGGTTTACCCGCGAGGAGGCCGGCACTGACGAAACAAACCTGTCAGCGATAATCCAGGTCAGATATCCCAAACCACATTGATGCCGAAGTTGCGCCCCGGCATGGTCAGGCGGTCGATGTTGGCGGGCTGGGTCACAGCCGCTTCACCCTGGCCGTCGTAGCTGCGTACCGAATCCCACTGCCAGTACTTCTTGTCGGTGAGGTTGTACAGGCCGGCGTTGATGGTCACGTCGTCGGTGACCTTGTAGTAACCCGTCAGGTCCAGCACCCCGTAGCCCGGGGTGCGGAACTTGGAACTCGAGCCGTCGGGCGAGTAGAAGGTGCTGTCGTCGACGCGGGTCTTGCGCTTGACCAGTGTCCAGCTCAGCAGGCCGCCGTAGTGCTGTTGCTCGTAACCCAGGCCGAACACGCCCTTCAACGGGTTGACGCTGTTCAGTGGCTCGCCGGTGTCATCGTTGCGGCCATGGGTGTAGGCGATCGAGCCCTGGGTATACAGGCCCTGCGGCGCACCAAAGTGGTCGAGGTTCAGGCGGCCCTTGACCTCGGCACCCTTGATGGTGGCGTGCTTGATGTTGTTGGCCTTGAAGGTTTGCTCCAGGTTGGCGCTTTTTACGGCGTCCTCGTCGATGAAGTCGCGGTACTTGTTGTAGAACACCGCCACGTCGAAGTTGCCGGCGTCGAAGTTGCCACGCAGGCCGGTTTCATGGCTTTTGCTCTTTTCGGGCTCGAGGCCCGGGTTGCCTTCTACGCGGTAGCCTTGCTCGATGTTCTCGAACTTCCCGTACATGGCTTTGGCGCTCGGGGTGCGGAAACCTTCGGCGTACTGGCCATACCAGGTGTAGTTGTCGTTGAAGGCATAGGTCAGGCCGAACTTGGGCGAGATACGGTGCCACTTCTTGTCCGAGTCGTCCTGGGAGGTGGGCGCGGTGCCGGAGGACTCCAGGCCTCGCAGGAATTCCTTGGTGAACCTGGGCTCCATGCGCGTGTAGTCGTAACGAGCGCCAGGCATGAAGGTCCAGTTGTTCCAGCGGATTTCATCCTGCACGAACAGGCTGTAGGTATTCACGGTCGGGTCCGGGAAGTCGCTGACCAGGGCCTGGCCATCTGCCGGGCGCTCGGCGCCAGCGGCGGAGCAACCTGAGCCAACGGCCAGGCAGGTGCCGGTGCCGCTGCGCGAACCGGTGACCTTTTCGTGCTTGAAGGTGGTGCCGTAGGTCAGCAGGTGGTCGGTGGCGCCGAGGCTGAAGGCCTTGTCCAGCTGGGCGTCGAATACCCACTGGCGGTCCTTGTAGGTGGTGTCGCGGGTACGCAGCACCTGACGGCCGGGCGGTGCGTAGACTTCCTCAGTGTGCTGGTCGGTCTTGGCGATCTGGTAGTTCAGGCTCCACTTCACATGGTCGGCGACCAGCGAATCCAGGCCGAACTCATGGTTGATGCCAAAGCGTTCGCGGGTGATGGTGTCGTTGCCATTGCGCGCCTTGTAGTAACCCGAGGCACCAAGGCCGGGAATGAACGGCCCGCCCACCGCACTGAGGATGTTCTGGTCGCGATCATCCTTGTAGCGTTCGTAGGTGAAGCCCAGGCGCGCGTCGTCGGCGTAGTTCCAGCCCAGCTTGGCCAGCACGTTTGTAGTACGCACGTCCATCGGGTTGGCTTCGGTACGGGACAGCCCGTCACCGCTGTGGCCGCCGTGGGTCTCGGTTTCGTGGCCGTTGCGCTGGCTCAGGTGCAACAGGCCGTCGAAGTCGCCCTGGCGACCGGCGACGGTGGCGGAGGTCAGCCAGCTTTCGTCGGCCGAGCTGTAGCCGGTCTTCAGGCGGGCACCTGCATCCTTGCCGGGCTTGATGATGTCATCCGGGTCGAGGGTGAAGTAGCTCACCGCCCCGCCGATGGCGTTGCTGCCATACAGCACCGAGGCCGGGCCGCGGAGGATTTCCACCCGCTTGACGATCTCCGGGTCCACGTAGTTGCGCTGGGTCTGGGCGTAGGGGCCGAAGAAGAAGCTGTCGGGGATCGACACGCCATCGACCTGGGTGAGAATGCGTTCGCCGTCGATGCCCCGGATGTTGTAGCCGTTCAGGCCGCTGCGCTGGCCGGTGCCGGCCACCGATACACCCGGCTCGTAGCGCACCAGGTCCTGGATGTTGTTGACGTTCTGCCGGTCCAGTTCCTCGCGGGTCTGCACGCTGACGGTGCTCGGCACCTGGCTGACGTCCTGGGCACTGCGCGTGGCGCTGACCGTGACCTGTTGCAGGGCGACCACATTGGCGCTGGTCTGGCGTTCGAGCACTACATTGCCGTTGCTGATCTTGCGAAAGCCCAGGCCGGTACCGTGCAGCAGGCGCTTGAGCGCGGCTTCCGGCGGTAGCGAGCCCTGCACGCCTGGTGAGGCCACGCCGTCGGCCAGCTCGGCGCTGAAACCGACTTGCCAGCCAGTGACCTGGCTGAAGGCATTGATGGCCGAAACCAGTGGCTGCTGGCCGATGCTGAAGCGGTAGTCGCCCATGCGCGGGCTGCTGGCCTGGGCCGGCTCGGCGGCCAGCGCCGGCAGGCTGCAGGCGCCGCTGGCGAGCAGGGCCAGGTTCAGTAGGGAAAGGCTCAGGAGGGACGGTTGCCCTCTACGGCTGGGAAGGGTGGAGGGGCGGGTAGGACCTGTGGACATCGGAAGCGCTCCCTGACGCGCGGACTGTTATAGGTGATGGCTGTCCCCGTTTTCAAACGAGAATCAGTTGCATTGGCTATAACGAGACGGGCGGGGTAGCGTGACTGCGTAAAAAAAGTTGGATTGCGGTCTGGCAATCTGTATCGCGATTTCCGTGGGAGCGGGCACGCCCGCTCCCACAGGGACCGTGTCGGGTTTCAGATTTTGCTGAAGATCGATTGGCGGATCAGTTCAGGATGACCAGCGCCGGGTACTCGTGCAGCCGTGCCGAGGTGATGTGGGCCAGCGCGCGCAGGGTTTCCAGTGGCTGGTCGAGGCGGTAGTTGCCGGTGACCGCCACGTCTTCCAGCTGTGCGTTGCGGTTGATGATCCAGCCCGGGTAGTAGCGCTGCACCTCGGCCAGCACCTGGCTCAACGGGCAATTCTCGAACACCAGGCGGCCGTCTACCCAGGCCAGGTCCTTGTGCATGTCGGGGCGCTGGCGCTGGCCAAAGCCCTGTGGGCCAACACTGATGCTGTCGCCGGCACTCAGGCGAATGCGCTGGTCGCGGCTGCCCTGCAGGTCGACATCGCCGCGCTGTACCCGCACCTGTGCCTCGCCGTCGAGGTAGCGCACGGCAAAATCGGTGTCGCGCACCTGCGCGCGCAGCGGCCCGGCCTGCACTTCCAGTGGCAGCAGCGCACCCTCGGGGACCTGGAAATAAGCCTCGCCCTGCAGCAGGCGGGCGATCTGGCGACCGTCACGGTGGTCGCTGGCAAACGCCGAATTGGTGTTGAGCAGCACTTGCGCCCCGTCTTCCAGCTGCAGGCGCTGGCGCTCGCCCACCACCGTCAGGTGGTCAGCCTGCAGGCGCATGGGCAGGTTGCCGAGGGTGAACAGCCCGACCAGCAGTAGCGCCGCCGTGGCCAGGGGTTTCCAGTGGCTGCGCAGGCGCCCGCGCCACGAGCGGCGCTGTTGCTGGTGCATCTGCACGGCCACCTGGTGCAGCGGCGCACCGTTCCACAGGGCTTCTGCCTCGACATAGGCCTCGGCATTTTCCGGTGCAGCGCTTAGCCAGGCTTCGAAGGCCTGGGTGTCCTCGGCGTCGGCACATTGCAGGCGCACCAGCCAGTCCAGCGCCTCGTCCATGGCACGAGCACGGGCGCTGGGCCCGGCGGGTGACGGGCGAGGGGCAGGGCTGTCGGTCACGGTGAGTCCTTGAATGGTTTTTTGCGAATGATCAAGGCTGAGGCGGGGTGTGGCAAGGGCTTTGCGTAGCCTCACTTGAGGCGGTCGGCGACACCCATGCAGATCGCCATGATCAGTTTCAGTTCCTTCTGTACCGTGCTGGGCGAAACATTCAGTTGTTCGGCGATTTCCAGGTAGGTGGCGCCATGCAGGCGGCTGAGGATGAAGATGCGCTGCTGGCGTTCGCTGAGCTGGTTGAGGCTGACGCTCAGTTGCTTGAGCAACCGTTCGGCATGGGCGGCATCCTCGCTGCTGGTGGCCGGCGCGGCCACGCTGTGCAGGACCTCATCGGGCACGTCGTCGACCAGCATGCGCGATTGCACCCGGCGCGCGCGCAGGTGGTCGAGGGCCAGGTTGCGCGCGGTCTGGAACACGAACGGTTCGATGTGTTCGATGGGCCGCTCACCGAGGGCGCGGGACACCCGCAGGTAGGTTTCCTGCAGCAGGTCCTCGGCCGTGGTGGGGTTGCCCACCATGCGCTGCAAAGTGCGCAGCAGGGTAAGGCGCTGGACGAGGAAGACAGAGTTGAACCGGGACTGACTCACGGGGGGACCTGGCCGACGAAAGGTTAATGATAATGCTTATCATCTGCCTCGAAGGTCAAGCCTGGAAATGTTAGGAAAAGGTAAAGATTGTGAGTATTGGGCGCAGAGGCGCTCGCCACGGCATTATCAGTGCCTGTGAGATCGAGCGCCGCCCGCGCGGCGCTCGATCTCACAGGCGGCAAAAATGCCATGTCATGCTCAACGGGCCCGGCACAACGCCAAACAGTTATCCAGCATCCGGTTGCTGAACCCCCACTCGTTGTCATACCAGGCCAGCACCTTGAGCATGCGCCCGTTGGCCCGGGTATGGTTGGCATCGAAGATCGACGACAGCGGGTTGTGGTTGAAATCGCAGGAAACCAGCGGCAAGGCGTTGTAGCCCAATACCCTGGAATGCTTGCTGGCCTCGAGGAACAGCTGGTTGACCTGCTCGGCCGTGGCCTCGCGCTTGAGGTTGACGGTGAGGTCCACCAACGACACGTTGATCACCGGCACCCGTACCGCCATGCCGGTCAGTTTGCCGGCCAGCTCCGGCAGCACCAGGCCCACGGCCTCGGCGGCGCCGGTCTTGCTCGGGATCATCGACTGGGTCGCGGAGCGCGCACGGTAGGGGTCGCTGTGGTACACATCGGTCAGCACCTGGTCGTTGGTGTAGGCGTGGATGGTGGTCATCAGGCCTTGCTCGATGCCGAACTCGCGGTGCAGCACCTGGGCAATCGGCGCCAGGCAGTTGGTGGTGCAGGAGGCGTTGGAAATGATCTGGTGCGAGGCCCGCAGGATGTCGTGGTTGACCCCGTACACCACGGTGGCATCGGCGCCTTTGGCCGGTGCCGAGACAATTACCTTGCCAGCCCCCGCGGCCAGGTGTGCGGCGGCCTTGGCGCGCTCGGTGAACAGCCCGGTGCATTCGAACACCACGTCGATCGCTTCGGCCTTCCAGGGCAGTTCGGCCGGGTTGCGGATGGCGCTGACCGCGATACGGTCACCATTGACCGTCAGGCTCTCGTGGTCGGCCTCGACGCTGGCATCGAAGGTGCCGTGCACGCTGTCGTACTTGAGCAGGTGGGCATTCATGGCGCTGTCGCCCAGGTCGTTGATGGCGACGACCTGCAGGTCCTGGCGGTAGCCTTGGGTATACAGTGCGCGCAGGACGTTGCGCCCGATGCGGCCGAATCCATTGATGGCGATGCGTAGGGTCATGGCAGTACCTCTGGCAGTCCGAGTGAAACCTGTGGCAAAAAGGAGCTTCACTGAAACGGTTTTGTTGTTGGAATTACAAGATTATTCACTCGAAGATAGAAAACAAGCCTTTTTAGTGGCAGTATTTTGTTTAAACATACAACGAGTGGTTGGGCGACGTTCCTCCAGTGATGCAGCAGGCTCCTTTACCTTGAGCCTAGGCCGCAATCGTTTGGAGGGGAAATGCCCGGCAAACCGCCCTTACAATTAGCCTGGAGTCCAGTACATGCATCCGCGCATCCTTGAGGTCACCCAGCGGCTGGTCGAACGTAGCCGTGCCACCCGCGAACGCTACCTGCAGCTGATTCGCGGCGCGGCCAGTGATGGCCCCATGCGTGCCAGCCTGCAGTGCGCCAACTTCGCCCACGGCGTGGCCGGTTGCGGCAGCGACGACAAGCAGACCCTGCGCCTGATGAACGCGGCCAACGTGGCCATCGTCTCGGCCTACAACGACATGCTTTCGGCGCACCAGCCGTACCAGCACTTCCCCGAGCAGATCAAGCAGGCCCTGCGCGAGGTCGGCTCGGTCGGCCAGTTCGCCGGTGGCGTGCCGGCCATGTGCGACGGCGTGACTCAGGGTGAGCCGGGCATGGAGCTGGCCATCGCCAGCCGCGAAGTGATCGCCATGTCTACCGCCGTGGCCCTGTCGCACAACATGTTCGACGCCGCGCTGATGCTGGGCATCTGCGACAAGATCGTCCCTGGTTTGATGATGGGTGCACTGCGCTTTGGTCACCTGCCGACCATTTTCGTCCCGGGCGGGCCGATGGTCTCCGGCATTTCCAACAAGCAGAAGGCCGATGTGCGCCAACGCTACGCCGAGGGCAAGGCCAGCCGCGAAGAGCTGCTGGAGTCGGAGATGAAGTCCTACCACAGCCCGGGCACCTGCACTTTCTACGGCACTGCCAACACCAACCAGCTGGTGATGGAAGTGATGGGCCTGCACCTGCCGGGCGCCTCGTTCGTCAACCCGTACACACCGCTGCGCGACGCACTCACCGCCGAGGCTGCGCAGCAGGTCACGCGCATGACCAAGGCCAGCGGCAGCTTCATGCCGCTGGGTGAAATCGTCGACGAAAAGGCGCTGGTCAACTCCATCGTTGCCCTGCACGCCACCGGCGGCTCGACCAACCACACCCTGCACATCCCGGCGATTGCCCAGGCTGCGGGTATCCAGTTGACCTGGCAGGACATGGCTGACCTGTCCGAGGTGGTGCCGACCCTGTCCCACGTCTACCCCAACGGCAAGGCTGACATCAACCACTTCCAGGCCGCGGGCGGCATGGCCTTCCTGATCCGCGAGCTGCTCGATGCCGGGCTGCTGCACGAAGACGTCAACACCGTGGCCGGCCATGGCCTGCGCCGCTACACCCAGGAGCCATTCCTCGATAACGGCAAGCTGGTGTGGCGCGAAGGGCCGCAGCACAGCCTGGACGAAAGCATCCTGCGCCCGGTGGCGCGGCCATTCTCGGCCGAAGGCGGCCTGCGGGTGATGGAGGGCAACCTTGGCCGAGGGGTGATGAAGGTGTCCGCTGTCGCCCCCGAGCACCAGGTGGTCGAGGCCCCGGCGCGGGTGTTCCACGACCAGCAGTCGCTGGCCGATGCATTCAAGGCCGGCGAGCTGGAGCGTGATTTCGTCGCCGTGGTGCGCTTCCAGGGCCCGCGCTGCAACGGCATGCCGGAACTGCACAAGCTCACGCCGTTCCTCGGCGTGTTGCAGGATCGTGGCTACAAGGTAGCGCTGGTCACCGACGGGCGCATGTCCGGTGCTTCGGGCAAGATCCCGGCGGCCATTCACGTTTGCCCCGAGGCTTATGACGGGGGGCCGCTGGCGCGGGTGCGTGACGGTGATATGGTGCGGGTCGATGGTGTCGAAGGCACGCTGCGGGTGATGGTGTCGGCCGAAGAACTGGCCAGCCGCGACCTGCCGCCAGCGCCCCAGGGTAACGACCTGGGTTGCGGGCGCGAGCTGTTCGGCTTCATGCGCATGGCATTCAGCCCGGCAGAGCAGGGCGCCAGTGCGTTCACCTCGGCCCTGGAGAACCTTAAATGAAGGACCTGCTGGTTGGCGACATCGGCGGCACCAATGCCCGTTTTGCGTTGTGGCGTGACAACCAGCTGCATGAAGTGAAGGTCTTCGCCACCGCTGACTACACCTGCCCGGAACAGGCCATCGAGGCCTACCTGGAAGGCCAGGGTATCGCCCGCGGCGGCCTGGCGGCGGTGTGCCTGGCGGTGGCCGGGCCGGTCGATGGCGATGAGTTCCGCTTCACCAACAACCACTGGCGCCTGAGCCGCGTGGCCTTCTGCCAGACATTGCAGGTCGAGCGGCTGCTGCTGATCAACGATTTTACCGCCATGGCGCTGGGCATGACCCGCTTGCGCCCCGGCGAATTCCGCGAAGTGTGCCCGGGCCAGGCGGACCTGTCGCGGCCGGCCCTGGTCATCGGCCCGGGCACCGGGCTGGGCGTGGGCGCGCTGCTGCGCCTGGGCGAACAGCACTGGCAGGCACTGCCGGGGGAGGGCGGGCACGTCGACCTGCCGGTGGGCAATGCCCGCGAGGCTGCGATCCACCAACAGATTCATGACCAGATCGGCCATGTCAGCGCCGAGACCGTGCTCAGTGGCGGTGGCCTGCTGCGTTTGTACCAGGCAATCTGTGCGCTGGACGGCGACACACCCCGACACAAGACCCCGGCGCAGATCACCGATGCCGCGCTGGGCGGCGAGCCAAGGGCGTTGGCGGTGATCGAGCAGTTCTGCCGGTTCCTCGGCCGAGTCGCGGGTAACAATGTTCTGACGCTGGGCGCACGGGGTGGGGTCTATATTGTCGGCGGCGTGATCCCGCGCTTTGCCGAACTGTTCGTGCGCAGCGGGTTTGCCGCCAGTTTTTCCGACAAGGGTTGCATGAGCGGCTATTTCGCTGGCGTGCCCGTTTGGCTGGTGACGGCGGAGTTTTCCGGGTTGCTGGGGGCCGGGGTGGCCTTGCAGCAAGCGCTGGATCACTGACTGGGGCCGCAAAGCGGCCCCCAAAAAACAGGCAACAAAGACCTGTAACTAACAAGAGGACGGACCACCTTGAGCACTGCCGGAAAATCGATCCTGATGGTCGACGACGACCAGGAAATCCGCGAACTGCTGCAAACCTACCTGAGCCGCTCCGGCTTCCAGGTACATGCCGAAGCCGACGGCAAGGGCTTTCGCCGCGCCCTGGAAACCACCCCCTGCGACCTGGTCATCCTCGATGTCATGCTGCCCGACGAAGACGGTTTCAGCCTGTGCCGCTGGGTACGCCAGCACCCGCGCCAGGCACGGGTACCGATCATCATGCTCACCGCCAGCTCCGACGAAACCGACCGGGTCATTGGCCTGGAACTGGGCGCCGACGACTACCTGGGCAAGCCGTTCAGCCCCCGCGAACTGCAAGCGCGGATCAAGGCCCTGCTGCGCCGCGCCGAGTTCGGCCAGGCGGCGCCGGGCAGTGCGGTGCTGGCCTTCGACGACTGGCGCCTGGACACGGTCAGCCACCGCCTGTTCCATCGCGACGGTGAGGAGGTGATTCTCTCCGGCGCCGACTTCGCCCTGCTCAAGCTGTTCCTCGACCACCCACAGCAGATCCTCGATCGCGACACCATCGGCAACGCCACCCGTGGCCGCGAGCCGATGCCGCTGGACCGCATCGTCGACATGGCGGTCAGCCGCCTGCGCCAGCGTCTGCGCGATACTGACAAACCACCCCGGCTGATCCGCACCGTACGCGGCAGCGGCTACCTGTTGGCTGCCCATGTCTGCAGTGCGCCCTGAACGGCGCTGGCGCCTGCTGCCGCGTTCGCTACTGGGGCGCATGCTGCTGCTGACCCTGCTGGTAGTGCTGCTGGCCCAGGGTTTGTCGAGCATCATCTGGGTTGCCCAGTTACGCGCCAGCCAGTTGCAGGGCCTGCGTGCCAGCGCCAGCAGCCTGGCCCATTCGATGAGCGCCAGCGTCAGTTACTTCCGCTCGCTGCCGGTGGCCTACCGGCCGATGGTCCTCGACCAGCTGCGCAGCATGGGCGGCACGCGCTTCTTCGTGTCGCTCAATGCCAAGCCGCTGGACATGCCGGTATTGCCCGTTACCCCGCGCAAGCAGGCGGTAATCGATGTGTTCCGGCAAGTGCTGCATGAGCGCCTGGGTTCGCAGATGGAAATTTCCGTGGCGTTCGTCGCGCCAGACGACCTGCGCATCTTCAACAGTGGCCTCAAGCTCGACGAGCTGCCACGTTCCTGGGCCCATTACTCGCTGACCCTGGAGCCGCTCAACCCGCCGGTGCTGGTCACGCAGATCCGCCTGGGCGAGGGCGAGTGGCTGTACATCGCCTCGCTGCTGCCCGAGCCCTACACCAGCCTGGAAGCCGAGCGCCTGCCGCGCCAGCAGATAGGCTTCATCGTGCTGACCACGGCGTTGCTGCTGTTGTTCATCGGCTTGCTGGTGCACTGGCAGAGCTGGCCGCTCAAGCGCCTGGCGCGGGCTGCGCGGGAGATGTCGCTGGGCGCTGATGTGGCGCCAGTGGCCGAAGGCGGTGGCAGTGAAGTGGTCGAGGTGGGGCGCGCGTTCAACAGCATGCGCGAGCGCATCAGCCGCTACCTGACCGAGCGCAGCCAGCTGTTCAGTGCCATCTCCCACGACCTGCGCACACCGATCACCCGCTTGCGTCTGCGCGTCGAGCTGCTGGAGGACGAGCGCCTGCAGGCCAAGTTCAGCCAGGACCTGGACGAGCTGGAGCTGCTGGTCAAAGGTGCGTTGCAGTGCGTGAAGGACACCGACATCCACGAGAACATCGAGCCGGTCGACCTCAACCAGGTGCTGGAAATCCTGGCCGAGCCTTACCTGGGCGATGGCCGCATCACGCTCGAAGGCCGGGCGCTGGCGCCGTACCCGGGCAAGCCGCTGGCGTTGCGGCGCTGCATCGGCAACCTGATCGACAACGCCATCAAGTACGGCGAGCGGGCGCGGCTGCGCATCATCGACACTGCCGAGGGGTTCGTGCTGCAGGTGGATGACCAGGGGCCGGGGGTGCCGCAGCAGCAAATGGAGCAGGTGTTCGAGCCGCACTTCCGTCTGGCCGGGCAGCAGCAGGGGTACGGGCTGGGATTGGGGATCGCGCGCAACATAGCCCATAGCCATGGGGGAGAGGTGAGCTTGCTGAACCTGCGTGAGGGCGGGTTGCGGGTGACCTTGTATCTGCCGCGGAGCATGGACTGAAGGGTTGTGTTGCCTGTGCCGGCCTCTTCGCGGGTAAACCCGCTCCCACAGAGGCCTCACAGGTCCATACAGATTCCGAGGCTAATGCAAAAACTTGTGGGAGCGGGTTTACCCGCGAAGAGGCCGGCACAGGCAACGCAAATGTCACTTGCTGGTGACAAATCCACCTTCCTTGGTGACATTCCCATCCAGGCCCGCTCACTAGAATTCGCACACGACTGGCAAGGATCAAGCTGGCCCATGAACACCTCCAACCTGCCTTCCACCCGCTGGTTCGACGCCCCGGCCCACACCGCCTGGCGCATGGCCGAAGGGCAGCGCCTGCTGACCTTCGCCAAGGCCGCGAAACTGCCCGACGGTTTTGGCAACCTGGATGCCAAGGGGCAGGTTGCCCCTGGTGCCCGCGCCGAAACCCTGAACACCGCCCGCATGACCCACTGCTTCGCCCTGGCTCACCTGCAGGGCGTGCCCGGTTACCTGGCCTATGCCGAACACGGTGTGGTCGCCTTGCGCGGCGCGCTGCAGGATGCCACCTACGGCGGCTGGTTCGCTCACCCCGGTGGCCATGACGACAGTGGCAAGGCGGCTTACCTGCACGCCTTCGTCGCCCTGGCTGCCAGTTCGGCGGTAATGGCCGGTGCTGGGGATGCAACAGCCCTGCTGGCAGACGCGGTGCAGGTACTTGAAGCGCATTTCTGGAGTGAAGAGGAGGGTGCCCTGCGGGAAGCCTTCTCCCGCACCTGGCAGTTGCCCGAGCCGTACCGTGGCGCCAACAGCAACATGCATGCGGTCGAGGCTTTCCTGGCCCTGGCGGATGTCACTGGCGACAGCCTGTGGCTGCAACGCGGCTTGCGTATCGCCGAACGCATCATCCACACCCATGCCGCCGCCAACGGCTACCGGGTCATCGAGCATTTCGACGCCCTCTGGCAGCCACTGCCGCACTACAACCAGGCGCACCCGGCCGACCACTTCCGGCCTTATGGCACCACGCCCGGGCATGCCCTGGAGTGGGCGCGGTTGCTGCTGCACCTGGAGGCCAGCCTGGAACGGGCCGGGCTGCACGCACCCGGCTGGCTGCCAGGTAGCGCCCGCGCGTTGTTCGACGCTGCCTGCCAGCTGGCCTGGAACGTCGATGGCGCGCCAGGTTTCGTCTACACCCTGGACTGGGCCGATCGCCCGGTGGTGCGCGCACGCCTGCACTGGGTGCATGCCGAAGCCTGCGCCGCCGCAGCAGCCCTGTTGCAGCGCACGGGCGAGGCGCACTACGAGCAATGGTACCGTCGTTGCTGGGACTTCATCGCCAACCATTTCATCGACCACGGCGCTGGCAGCTGGCACCACGAACTCGATGCGCACAACCACCCGGCCGCGACCATCTGGCCAGGCAAGCCCGACCTCTACCACGCCTACCAGGCGCTGCTGCTGCCGGGCTTGCCACTGGCACCCAGCCTGGCCAGCGGCCTGGCCGGTAATGTAACCAAACGATGACATTCGCGCGTCGCTTCGTTACCTGGCGAGGCGGACACGCTGTTTAGACTTCATGCAATGCAAGCGAAGACTTGCCCGGCATAACAACAAGAAAGGTGCCCCAATGAATCCCACGCTCCGTCTCGCTGCCGCCATCTCCCTGGCTTCCTTACTTCCGTTCAGTGCTCTGGCTGCCGACTCCAAAGGCAGTGTCGAGGTGGTGCACTGGTGGACTTCCGGGGGTGAAAAAGCGGCGGTTGATGTACTCAAGACCCAGGTCGAAAACGATGGCTTCACCTGGAAGGACGGCGCCGTCGCCGGTGGTGGTGGTGCCACGGCCATGACCGTGCTCAAGAGCCGCGCCGTGGCCGGCAACCCGCCGGGTGTCGCGCAGATCAAGGGCCCGGACATCCAGGACTGGGCGGCCACCGGGCTGCTCGACGCCGATGTGCTCAAGGGTGTGGCCAAGGAAGAAAAGTGGGACTCACTGCTCGACAAGAAAGTCGCCGATACCGTCAAGTACGACGGTGACTATGTCGCCGTGCCGGTGAATATCCACCGCATCAACTGGCTATGGATCAACCCCGACGTCTTCAAGAAGGCCGGCATCGACAAGGCACCCGCCACCCTCGACGAATTCTACGCCACCGCCGACAAGCTCAAGGCCGCCGGCTTCATCCCGCTCGCCCATGGTGGCCAACCGTGGCAGGACAGCACCGTGTTCGAAAACGTGGTTCTGGCGGTGATGGGGGCCGATGGCTACAAGAAGGCCCTGGTCGATCTCGACAGCACGGCCTTGACCGGCCCGCAGATGGTCAAGGCGCTGACCGAGCTGAAAAAGGTCGCCACCTACATGGACCCGGACGGCAAGGGCCAGGACTGGAACCTGGAAGCGGCCAAGGTGATCAACGGCAAGGCCGGCATGCAGATCATGGGCGACTGGGCCAAGAGCGAATGGACCCTGGCGAAGAAAACCGCCGGCAAGGATTACCAGTGCGTGCCGTTCCCCGGCACCGACAAGGCGTTCCTGTACAACATCGACTCGCTGGTGGTGTTCAAGCAGAACGACGCTGGCACGTCCGCCGGCCAGCAGGACATTGCGCGCAAGGTGCTGGGCGAGGACTTCCAGAAGGTCTTCAGCAGCAACAAAGGGTCGATCCCGGTGCGTAACGACATGCTCGCCGACATGGGCAAGCATGGCTTTGATGCCTGTGCGCAAACCTCCGCCAAGGACTTCCTCGCCGATGCCAAGACCGGCGGCCTGCAGCCGAGCATGGCGCACAACATGGCCACCACGCTGGCCGTGCAGGGCGCATTCTTCGATGTGGTGACCAACTACATCAACGACCCCAAGGCCGACCCGGCCGATGCGGCGAAGAAGCTGGCGGCGGCGATCAAGGCTGCCCAATAAGCGGCTCGGAGGCCAACGCAGCCTGACTGTGGGAGCGGCCTTGCGTCGCCAAAGGACCGCAAAGCGGTCCCAGAACCAGGCAGCGCAGTCCTTCCAGAACAGCTTCCTTCATCAGGCCCCCGGGGCTGCTTCGCAGCCCTTTCGCGACACAAGGCCGCTCCCACAAAAGCGGGCCGTTGTGCCTTTGAGGTGAACCATGACCACAGCAACCGCCCAACTGCGGGCCTCACCCCTGGACGCGCTACAGCGCTGGCTGCCCAAGCTGGTGCTGGCGCCGAGCATGTTCATCGTCCTGGTGGGTTTCTACGGCTACATCCTCTGGACCTTTGTCCTGTCCTTCACCACCTCGACCTTCCTGCCCACCTACAAGTGGGCCGGCCTGGCGCAGTACGCCCGGCTGTTCGACAACGACCGCTGGTGGGTGGCAAGCAAGAACCTGCTGCTGTTCGGCGGCCTGTTCATCGCCATCAGCCTGGCCATCGGCGTAGTGCTGGCGGTCTTGCTGGACCAACGCATCCGGCGCGAAGGTTTCATCCGCACCATCTACCTGTACCCCATGGCGCTGTCGATGATCGTCACCGGCACCGCCTGGAAGTGGCTGCTCAACCCCGGCATGGGCCTGGACAAGCTGCTGCGCGACTGGGGCTGGGAGGGCTTTCGCCTGGACTGGCTGATCGATCCCGACCGGGTGGTGTACTGCCTGGTGATTGCCGCCGTGTGGCAAGCCTCGGGCTTCATCATGGCGATGTTCCTCGCCGGCCTGCGTGGTGTCGACCCGTCGATCATCCGCGCCGCGCAGATCGACGGCGCCAGCCTGCCGCGCATCTACTGGCGCGTGGTACTGCCCAGCCTGCGCCCGGTGTTCTTCAGCTCGCTGATGATCCTCGCGCACATTGCCATCAAGAGCTTCGACCTGGTGGCGGCGATGACGGCCGGCGGCCCGGGCTACTCGTCCGACCTGCCGGCGATGTTCATGTATTCGTTCACCTTCAGTCGCGGCCAGATGGGCATGGGCTCGGCCAGCGCCATCCTCATGCTCGGGGCGATCCTGGCGATCCTCGTGCCTTACCTGTACTCGGAGCTGCGGAGCAAACGCCATGCATAGCCCTCTCGACAAGCCAGCGCTGAGCCCGAGCCGCATCGCCATCCACGCGGTGCTGTTGCTGGCAGTGCTGCTGTACCTGGTGCCGCTGGTGGTAATGCTGCTGACCAGCTTCAAGACCCCGGACGACATCAGCACCGGCAACCTGCTGAGCTGGCCGGTGGTAATTACCGGTATCGGCTGGGTCAAGGCCTGGGGCACGGTCAGCGGTTACTTCTGGAACTCGATCATGATCACCGTGCCAGCGGTGCTGATCTCCACCGCCATCGGCGCGCTGAACGGCTATGTGCTGTCGATGTGGCGCTTCCGTGGCTCGCAGCTGTTCTTCGGCCTGCTGCTATTCGGCTGCTTCCTGCCGTTCCAGACCGTGCTGCTGCCGGCCTCGTTCACCCTCGGCAAGCTCGGCCTGGCCAGCACCACGACCGGCCTGGTGCTGGTGCACGTGGTCTACGGCCTGGCCTTCACCACGCTGTTCTTCCGCAACTTCTACGTGAGCATCCCCGATGCCCTGGTCAAGGCTGCGCGCCTGGACGGTGCCGGGTTCTTCACCATCTTCCGCCGCATCATCCTGCCGATGTCCACGCCGATCATCATGGTCTGCCTGATCTGGCAGTTCACCCAGATCTGGAACGACTTCCTGTTCGGCGTGGTGTTCTCCAGCGGCGATTCGCAACCGATTACCGTGGCCCTGAACAACCTGGTCAACACCAGCACCGGGGCCAAGGAATACAACGTCGACATGGCGGCGGCGATGATCGCTGGCCTGCCAACCCTGCTGGTCTACGTGGTGGCAGGCAAATATTTCGTCCGCGGGCTGACTGCTGGCGCGGTAAAGGGGTAAGTCATGGCAACGCTCGAACTTCGCAACGTGAACAAGACCTACGGCAGCGGCTTGCCGGACACCCTCAAGGACATCCAGTTGTCGATCAGGGATGGCGAGTTCCTGATCCTGGTCGGCCCGTCGGGCTGCGGCAAGTCGACCTTGATGAACTGCATCGCCGGGCTGGAGCAGATCAGCGGCGGCGCGATTCTCATCGACCAGCAGGACGTCAGCGGCATGAGCCCCAAGGACCGCGATATCGCCATGGTGTTCCAGTCCTACGCGCTGTACCCGACCATGAGCGTGCGCGAGAACATCGAGTTCGGCCTGAAGATCCGCAAGCTGCCCCAGGCCGCCATCGACGAGGAGGTGGCGCGGGTGGCCAAGCTGTTGCAGATCGAGCACCTGCTGGCGCGCAAGCCGGCGCAGCTGTCCGGTGGCCAGCAGCAGCGCGTGGCCATGGGCCGGGCGCTGGCGCGGCGGCCGAAGATCTACCTGTTCGATGAACCGCTGTCCAACCTCGATGCCAAGCTGCGTGTCGAGATGCGTACCGAAATGAAACTGATGCACCAGCGCCTGAAGACCACCACCGTGTACGTCACCCATGACCAGATCGAGGCCATGACCCTGGGCGACAAGGTGGCGGTGATGAAGGACGGCATCATCCAGCAGTTCGGCACCCCGCAGCAGATCTACAACGATCCGGCCAACCAGTTCGTCGCCAGCTTCATCGGCTCGCCGCCGATGAACTTCATCCCGGTGCGCCTCACGCAACAGGACGGGCGCCTGCTGGCCGTGCTCGACAGCGGTCAGGCGCGTTGCGAGCTGCCCTTGGGGGTGGCCGCTGACGAACTGGATGGCCGCGAGATCATCCTTGGCATCCGCCCCGAGCAGATTGCCCTTGGGGCCGCGGAGGGCAATGGCCTGCCGGGCATTCGCGCCGAGGTGCAGGTGACCGAGCCCACCGGGCCAGACCTGCTGGTGTTCGTCACCCTCAACCAGACCAAGGTCTGCTGCCGCCTGGCGCCAGATGTGGCGTGCCGGGTCGGCGACAGCCTGAACCTGCAATTCGACCCGGCCCGGGTGCTGCTGTTCGACGCCGCCAGCGGCGAGCGTTTGCACCTGGCCACCACTGCCGCAGCCATGAAGGACAACGTGGCGCACTTCAAAGGCCGATAACTCGTCTACACCATCAATAAGAAAAAGAGGACGCAAAGGGATGGAACAGCGCAAACGCATCAGGACATTGGGCTCGCTGGCCTTGCTCGCACCACTGGCAATGGCCGGTAGCAGCGGCGCGCAGGCTGCCGAGGCCTTTTCCAGCGAATCGAAGTGGATGACCGGCGACTGGGGTGGCACCCGTACCGAACTATTGGAAAAGGGCTACGACTTCACCCTCGATTATGTCGGTGAGGTCGCTGGCAACCTGCACGGCGGCTACAACGACGACAAGACCGCGCGCTATAGCGACCAGTTCGCCCTTGGCGCGCATCTGGACCTGCAGAAAATCTTCGGCTGGCACGATGCCGAGTTCAAGCTGGCGATCACCGAGCGTAGCGGCCGCAACCTGTCCAACGACCGTATCAGCGATCCGCGCGCCGGGCAGTTCAGCTCGGTGCAGGAAGTGTGGGGCCGTGGCCAGACCTGGCGCCTGACCCAGATGTGGGTCAAGCAGAAGTATTTCGACGGTGCGCTGGACGTGAAATTCGGCCGCTTCGGCGAGGGCGAGGACTTCAACAGCTTCCCCTGCGACTTCCAGAACCTGGCCTTCTGCGGCTCGCAGGTCGGCAACTGGGTTGGCGGCATCTGGTACAACTGGCCGGTCAGCCAGTGGGCGCTGCGGGTGAAATACAACATCACCCCGGAATTCTTCGTCCAGGTCGGTGCCTTCGAGCAGAACCCTTCCAACCTGGAAACCGGCAACGGCTTCAAGCTCAGTGGCAGCGGCACCAAGGGCGCGATCCTGCCGGTGGAAGCGGTGTGGTCACCCAAGGTCAACGGCCTGCCGGGCGAGTACCGCCTGGGTTACTACTACAGCACGGCCAAGGCCGATGATGTGTTCGATGACGTCAACGGCAACCCGCAGGCGCTGACGGGCGAAGCCTTCAAGTCGCACTCCAGCAAGCATGGCTGGTGGGTAGTGGCACAGCAGCAGGTCACTGCCCATGGCGGCGACGTCAACCGGGGCCTTAGCCTGTTCGCCAACTTCACCGTGCACGACCAGGCCACCAACGTCGTCGACAACTACCAGCAGGTAGGACTGGTCTACAAAGGCGCCTTCGATGCCCGGCCCAAGGATGACATCGGCTTCGGCGTGGCGCGCATTCATGTGAATGACGACGTGAAGAAACGCGCCGAACTGCTCAACGCCCAGAGCGGCATCAACGGTTACGACAACCCAGGCTTCGTGCCGCTGCAGCGTACCGAGTACAACGCCGAGCTCTACTACGGCTTCCATGTGACCAACTGGCTGACCGTGCGGCCCAACCTGCAGTACATCAAGAGCCCCGGCGGGGTGGATGAGGTGGACAACGCGCTGGTCGCAGGGTTGAAGATTCAGTCGTCATTCTGAGGGCGATTGTTGTAAATTTACGCCAATCCATTTTCGGTACTATTTCGATAGTCGGCACCCACTGCCCTGCAGTGGGTGCCGGGGATAGGCCGAGACAGCGCTATCTCAAACAACAAGAGCTCTGAACCATGCCCGAACATCCGCTCCATCGCTTCTTTGCCTCGCAGCGGCCCCGGCCGACATTCGAGTGGGAGCGTTACCAGCAGCGCGATGTGCTGATCATCGATCACCCCCGTTGCCAGGCGGTGTTCAGTCGCCAGGGTGCGCAACTGCTGCATTTTCAACCGGCGGGTGAACGGCCCTGGTTGTGGTGCGCCGAGCAGTGGCCGCAGGTGGGAGCGATACGCGGTGGCGTACCGGTGTGCTGGCCGTGGTATGGCCGCCACCCCAGCGAGGACTTGTGGCCGGCCCATGGCTGGGCGCGCTTGCTGGACTGGAAGCTGGTGGACAGCCGCGAGGACGAGGAGGGCGTAACCCTGAAGTGGCGGCTGGACCTGTGCGACTGGCAGGTCGACCTGCATGCCCGGTTGGGCAGCCGCATGGAGCTGAGCCTGGGCACCGAGCACCAGGACAGCGAACCCTGCCAATTGAGCCATGCCCTGCTGGCCTACTGGCGTATCAGTGACGTGGCTGAGATAGCGCTGTCCGGGCTCGAGGATATCGAAGGCTACGACCGCCTCAACCGCCAGGTCTGCCGTGAGGATGGCGCGCTGAAGCTCAAGGGCGGCTGCCAGAAGGTCTACCCCGGCACGCCGCGGGTGCAACTGCAGGACCCGGCCTGGCAGCGCGAGCTGTGCATCGATACCGGTGACAGCGACGACACGGTGGTCTGGCACCCGGGCAACCGCCCGCTGATGGGCGTGACCGGGCGTGAATGCCAGCACTTCGTCTGTGTCGAGGCCGCCAGCGGCAGTGGTGAGGGCCTGAGCCTGGCGCCGGGGCAGCGTGCCCACCTGCGCCTGCAGGCGCACCGGCTCAGTTGAGCTCGTCGTCCTCGATCGGGTAGCGGCTGGCGTTGAGGCTTTCCTTGATCTTGCGCAGGTGCGGCTGGAAGTCCACGCCACGGCGCAGGGTCATGCCGGTGGCCAGTACATCGAGCACGGTCAGCTGGATGATCCGCGAGGTCATTGGCATGTAGATGTCGGTGTCTTCCGGCAGCGGAATGTGCAGGCTCAGGCTGCAGGCATTGGCCAGCGGCGAACCGGCGGCGGTCAGGCCCAGCACCGAGGCGCCGTTCTCGCGGGCCAGGCGGGCCACTTCGACCAGTTCGCGGGTGCGCCCGGTGTAGGAAATGATCACGAACAGGTCGCCAGTGTGCGCCACCGAGGCCAGCATGCGCTGCATCAGCACGTCGGCGTGGGCCGATACTGCGAGGTTGAAGCGGAAGAACTTGTGCTGGGCGTCCAGCGCCACCGGGGCCGAGGCGCCCAGGCCGAAGAAGTGGATCTGCCGGGCCTGGATCATCATGTCCACGGCACGGCTGACCTGCTGCGGGTCGAGCTGCTGGCAGGCGCTGTCGAGCGAGGCGATGGCGCTGGCGAAGATCTTCTGGGTGTAGGCTGCCGGGTCATCGTCAGCCTCTACCGCGCGGCTGACGTAGGCGGCGCCGCTGGCCAGGCTCTGCGCCAGCTGCAGCTTGAGCTCGGGGTAGCCGCTGACGCCGAACGAGCGGCAGAAGCGGTTGACGGTCGGTTCGCTGACCTTGGCCGCCTGGGCCAGCGCAGCGATGCTGAAACGGGTGGCTTGTTGCGGGTTGAGCAGGATGACTTCGGCGACTTTGCGTTCGGCCTTGTTCAGCTCGTCGAGGCGGCCCTGGATCTGTTCCAGGAGGTTTCGCACGCGGTCCATGGGTGTGTCCTTGGGTCGGGAAGACAGCCGGCTGTGGGAGCAGCAGGCTTTTTGCACGGTCGTCTATCGTACTGTCGGCGCGGTTGACGTACCACTTGTCTGTAACACTTGTGTGTAATGTTGTGGTTTTTACTACATTATCCCTTGAAAACCGTATGTGAAAGCGGTATTCCTAGACCAACTTTAGGAAAGAACCAACATCATGGCTGCGATCAGTGTCGAACCTTGCACCTTTGCCCTGTTTGGCGCCCTCGGCGACCTGGCATTGCGCAAGCTGTTTCCTGCGCTTTACCAGCTCGACCGGGCCAACCTGTTGCACCCGGATACCCGCCTGCTGGCGCTGGCCCGCGAGGCCGGTAGCGCGCAGGACCACCTGGACAGCATCGAAGCGCACCTGCGCCGGCATGTGCCCGAGGCCGATATCGAGCCCGCTGCGCTGGGCCGCTTCCTCGCCCGGCTGAGCTACCAGCACCTGGACTTCCTCCAGCCCGAGGGCTACCAGGCCCTGGCCGAGCAGTTGCCGGGCGAGCTGCCGCTGATCGCCTACTTCGCCACCGCAGCGGCGGTGTACGGGGCCATCTGCGAAAACCTCGACAAGGCCGGGCTGGCCGCGCGCACCCGGGTGGTGCTGGAGAAGCCCATTGGCCACGACCTGGAGTCGTCGCGCCGGGTCAACGATGCCGTGGCGCGGTTCTTCCCCGAGAGCCGGGTCTACCGTATCGACCACTACCTGGGCAAGGAAACGGTGCAGAACCTGATCGCCCTGCGCTTCGCCAACAGCCTGTTCGAAACCCAGTGGAACCAGAATTCCATCTCCCATGTGGAGATCACCGTCGCCGAAAAGGTCGGTATCGAAGGCCGCTGGGGCTACTTCGACAAGGCCGGCCAGCTGCGCGACATGATCCAGAACCACCTGCTGCAGCTGCTGTGCCTGATCGCCATGGACCCGCCCAGCGAACTGTCCGCCGATGCCATCCGTGACGAAAAGGTCAAGGTACTCAAGGCCCTGGCACCGATCACCGGCGAAGGGCTGAGCACCCGTGTGGTGCGCGGCCAGTACATCGCCGGCTACAGCGAAGGCAAGCCGGTGCCCGGTTACCTGGAAGAAGACAACGCCAACGCCCAGAGCGACACCGAAACCTTCGTCGCCCTGCGTGCCGACATCCGCAACTGGCGCTGGTCGGGTGTGCCGTTCTACCTGCGTACCGGCAAGCGCATGCCGCAGAAGCTGTCGCAGATCGTCATCCACTTCAAGGAAACGCCGCACTACATCTTCGCCCCGGAACAGCGTTTGCAGATCGGTAACAAGCTGATCATCCGCCTGCAACCGGACGAAGGCATTTCTTTGCGGGTGATGACCAAGGAGCAGGGCCTGGACAAAGGCATGCAACTGCGCAGCGGCCCGTTGCAGCTGAATTTCTCCGACACCTGGCGCAGTGCAAGGATTCCGGATGCCTACGAGCGGCTGTTGCTCGAAGTGATGCGCGGCAACCAGAACCTGTTCGTGCGCAAGGACGAAATCGAATATGCCTGGAAGTGGTGCGACCAGCTGATCGCCGGCTGGCGTAACGCGGGTGATGCACCCAAGCCATACGCGGCAGGCTCCTGGGGGCCGATGAGCTCGATTGCACTGATCACGCGCGATGGGAGGGCGTGGTATGGGGATATCTGAACTGAAACTGCCAGCGGTTGTGAAGGTGCATGAGCTGGCGGATGCCAAGGCGCTGGCCGCAACCCAGGCCCATGACGTGGCCGAGCGCCTGCGCGCGGCCATTGCCGCCAAGGGCCAGGCCTGCCTGGTGCTGTCCGGTGGCCGCAGCCCGGTGCCGTTCCTCGAAAAGCTGGCCAGCGAAAACCTCGACTGGGCCAAGGTTACCGTCAGCCTGGCCGATGAGCGCTGGGTGCCGGTGGAGCACGCCGACAGCAACGCCGGCCTGCTGGCCCGCCACCTGTTCAAGGGCGCGGCGGCCAAGGCCCGCTTCGTTGGCCTGTACCAGCAGGCGGATAACCTCGATGCTGCTGCGGGCAAGGCCGATCAGGCCCTGGCCGAGCTGCCGCCAATCGACGTGCTGGTGCTGGGCATGGGTGATGATGGCCATACCGCCTCGCTGTTCCCCGCCAGCCCCAACCTGGAAGCAGGCCTCGACCTGGCCAACCCACGCCGCTGCCTGCCCTTGCTGGCACCGAGCGTGCCGCACCAGCGCCTGTCGATGACCCGCTCGCTGCTGGCCAGTGCCGCCTTTACCGCGCTGTCCGTACAAGGGCAGGGCAAACTCGCTACCCTGCGCGCCGCGCTGGCTGGCAACGACCTTACCGAAATGCCGATTCGCGCTTTTCTTCACGCCCCCCTGGACATCTACTGGTGCCCATGAGCCAAGGATCCACAGTCATGACCACCCTCGAACGCCCACAGCCCAAGCTCTCGATGGCCGACAAAGCCGCACGGATCGACGCCATTTGCAAAAAGGCGCGCATCCTGCCGGTGATCACCATCGCCCGTGAGGAAGACATCCTGCCGCTGGCTGATGCCCTGGCGGCCGGCGGTATCCGTACCCTGGAAGTGACCTTGCGCTCGCAGTATGGCCTGAAGGCCATCCAGGTGCTGCGCGAGCAGCGCCCGGAACTTTGTGTCGGTGCCGGCACCGTGCTCGATCGCGGCATGTTCGCGGCCGTTGAAGCTGCGGGGGCGCAATTCGTCGTTACCCCGGGCATTACCCAGGACATTCTCGAAGCCGGTGTGGACAGTGAGATCCCGCTGCTGCCAGGCATCAGCACGCCGTCCGAAATCATGATGGGCTATGCCCTGGGCTACCGCCGCTTCAAGCTGTTCCCGGCGGAAATCAGCGGCGGTGTCGCGGCGATCAAGGCCTTTGGTGGCCCGTTCGGCGATATTCGCTTCTGCCCGACCGGCGGGGTGAACCCGGCCAACGTGCGCAACTATATGGCGTTGCCCAATGTGATGTGCGTGGGTGGCACCTGGATGCTCGACAGTGGCTGGATCAAGAACGGCGACTGGGCGCGGATCGAAGCGTGCAGTGCGGAGGCAATGGCGCTGCTGGACGCCAACTGAATTTGTTGTGTGCTTTACGGCTTATGGGGCGCTTGGTCGGCGCCCCTTTTTTTTGCCTGGAGATCTTGCAGTGCCTGTACCGGCCCTTTCGCGGGTGAACCCGCTCCCACAGGTACTGTACAGTTGCTGAGTGCAGCGCGATCCCTGTGGGAGCGGGTTCACCCGCGAAGAGGCCGGCACAGGCAGACAAAAAAGCCCGCATCAAACGATGCGGGCTTTTGCATTCATCACGCTACAGTTCAGGCCGCCTTGGCTTCCTGCTGGCTCAGCGAGCGGTTCAGCGCGCTGAACAGTGCCTTGAAGCTGGCCGTGGTGAAGTTTTCATCGATACCCACACCATGCACCGGGCGGCCACCGGCCACGCGCAGTTCGATATAGGCCGCAGCCTTGGCATTGGTACCGGCGCCAATGGCGTGCTCGTTGTAGTCCATGATCTCCACGGCAATCGGCAGGCCGGCCACCAGCGCTTCCAGCGCGCCGTTGCCCTTGCCGCGCCAGTGCAGGGTGGTTTCGCCTTCACTGGCGACTTCCACTTCCACGGCGCTGTGGCCGTTCTCTTCCTGCAGGCGGTGACTGACCAGCGCGTACGGGGTGTTGGCCTGGAGGTATTCCTTGTGCAGCAGGCTGTAGATCTGCTGGGCAGTCATTTCCAGGCCCAGACGGTCGGTTTCACTCTGTACTACCTGGCTGAACTCGATCTGCATGCGGCGCGGCAGGCTGATGCCGTATTCCTGCTCGAGCAGGTAGGTGATGCCGCCTTTGCCCGACTGGCTGTTGACGCGGATCACCGCCTCGTAGCTGCGGCCGATGTCGGCCGGGTCGATCGGCAGGTAAGGCACTTCCCACAGCTCGCCTTCCTGCTGCTTGGCGAAGCCCTTGCGGATGGCGTCCTGGTGCGAGCCGGAGAACGCGGTGTGGACCAGGTCGCCCACGTACGGGTGACGCGGGTGCACCGGCAGCTGGTTGCACTCTTCGACCACCTTGCGCACGCCGTCGATGTCGGAGAAGTCCAGCAGCGGGTCGATGCCCTGGGTGTAGAGGTTCAACGCCAGGGTCACCAGGTCGACGTTACCGGTACGCTCGCCGTTGCCGAACAGGCAGCCTTCGGCGCGGTCGGCACCGGCCATCAGGCCCAGTTCGGTGGCGGCGATGCCGGTGCCGCGGTCGTTGTGGCAGTGCAGGCTGATGATGACGCTGTCGCGACGGCTGACGTTGCGGCAGAACCACTCGATCTGGTCGGCGTAGATGTTCGGCGTGGACACTTCCACGGTGGCCGGCAGGTTGAGGATGATCTTGTGCTCGGGGGTCGGGTTCCACACCTCGATCACCGCGTCGCAGACTTCCTTGGCGAACTCCATCTCGGTGGCGCTGAAGGTTTCCGGCGAGTACTGGAAGGTCCACTGGGTTTCCGGCTGCTGGGCGGCGTACTTGACGAACAGCTTGGCCGCGTTCACCGCGATGTCCTTCACGCCTTGCTTGTCCTGGTTGAAGACAATGCGGCGGAACGACGGGCTGGTGGCGTTGTACAGGTGGACGATGGCCTTCTTCGCCCCGCGCAGCGATTCGAAGGTGCGGGCGATGAGGTCTTCACGGGCCTGGGTGAGCACCTGGATGGTGGTGTCGTCCGGGATGTGGCCTTCTTCGATCAGCATGCGCACGAAGTCGAAATCGGTCTGCGATGCGGACGGGAACGAGGCTTCGATTTCCTTCACGCCAACCTGCACCAAGGTCTTCCAGAAGCGCAGCTTCTTCTCCGAATCCATCGGCTCGATCAGCGACTGGTTGCCATCACGCAGGTCGGAGCTGCACCAGATCGGCGCGGCGGTGATGGTCTTCGACGGCCAGGTACGGTCAGGCAGGTCGATGGTCGGGAAAGCGCGGTATTTCTTCGAAGGGTCTTTGAGCATGGTCATGGAAGCAATCCTTTTGTGTGCGGCCGAAATCGGGCCTGCCGAGCGATAACGAGATGAAAAGGCGAGGCGACGCGATTCAGCCTGGTAGTCGGGCGCTGACCAGGCAGAGGCTGCGATGTTGTCGGAGCAGGATGAGGGTGCTGAAGGTTTTCATGCCTTCAAACTTAAACAGTGGGGTGGGGGATGGCAAGCGTTCAGCAAAAATTGAGAGGAATGCTTAAAAAAAGCTGATAGGCGAGATTTTATCGCTATATTTTTCTGAGTGCTTCTCGATTTTTGCGCAGTCTTTTTCGATGGCGCAACGCGGTTGAACATGATGTCTCATGTGCTGGCCTCTTCGCGGGCGCGCCCGCTCCCACAGGTACAGCACAGCCTTCAGGCGCGGCGCAATACCTGTGGGAGCGGGCATGCCCGCGAAGCAGGCGCCCCGGTCTCAGGGCTGGAACGCGCCAATGAAAATCGCCGGATCCACCCGCGCATCATTCAGGCTGACGTTCCAGTGCATGTGCGGCCCGGTAGCCCGCCCGGTCGAGCCCACGCGCCCGACCACCTCGCCCCGGCGCAGCTGCTGCCCCACCTGCACATCGATCTTCGACATATGGCAGAACATGCTGATAAAGCCCTGCCCGTGGTCGACGAACACCGTGCGGCCATTGAAGAAGTAATCCCCCACCAGGATCACCTTGCCATTGGCCGGGGTCTTGATCGGCGTGCCGGCCGGTACCGCGAAGTCCAGCCCGGCGTGTGGGTTGCGTTCTTCACCATTGAAGAAGCGGCGCACGCCGAACTTGCTCGACAGCGGGCCACTGACCGGCTTGTCGAGGATCAGGTTGCTCGGCAGGGTCGGGCTGAAGCTGCGGTAAGCCTTGATCTGCTCGGCCAGCTCGCGGTCGATGCGCTTGAGGTCGGCCGGGTTCGGGTTGACCTGACGGGTGTTCTTCAGGGTGATGCGCTGCTCGGGGTACTTCTTGCTGCCGACCGTGAAGGGCAGGGTACGGCCGCCTTGGTTCAGCACAGCGGTGCCGGGCTTCTGGGTCAGCGGGATGCCGACGATGGCCAGCCAGTTGTCCTGCTCCTTCACCACCAGCACCGGTTTGCCGTCGAAGCTGGCGTTGGGCGCGTTGGCGGCGGGGCCGAGGTCGACCACCGCCACGCCGCCGGGTACCGGCTTGTTCAGCGTGCGGGTGATGTAGCTGGCCTGGGCGCCGCCGGCCAGCAGCAGGAGGGAAAGGGCAAGCAGGGGCGCGAGCAGGCGGGGCATGTGTCAGTCCAGAAGTGAGAGGGTGACCGGGGTCAGGTGGTTGTCTTCGACCCGCACCAACAGCTCGCCTTCGTTCAGGCGGGCGGTCAGGCGTTGGCCATTGCGGGTCTGTTCGGCGCTGCGGATGGCCTGGCCCTGTTCGTCCAGCAGGATGCTGTAGCCGCGGGCGAGGGTGGCCAGCGGGCTGACCACCTGCAGCGTCTGCAACTGGGCCTGGAAGCGCTGGCGGCGGTCCTTGAGCACTTCGCGCATCGCCCGCGGCAGGCGTTCGGCGAGGCTGTCCAGGCGTTGGCCCAGCAGTTTCAGGGTACGCCCAGGGTGCTGCGCGGCGAGGCGGGTATCCAGGCGTGCCAGGCGTTCGCGGCGCTGGTTGAGGTTGAGCATGAATGCACGGCGCAGGCGCATGTCCAGGTCGTCCAGGCGCTGGGCCTGCTGGCGCAAGCGCTCGCCCGGGTGGCGCAGGCGCCGGGTCAGCGACTCCAGGCGCAGGCGGTCGTGGGTCAGGCGGTTCTGCATGCGCAGCAGCAGGCGCCGTTGCAGGCCGTCCAGGCGTTGCTGCAGGCCGCTGTTGTCGGGTGCCAGCAGCTCGGCGGCGGCAGACGGTGTGGGTGCGCGCACGTCGGCGACGAAGTCGCTGATCGAGACATCGGTCTCATGGCCCACGGCGCTGACAATCGGTGTTACACAGGCGGCCACGGCCCGTGCCACGGCTTCTTCGTTGAAGCACCACAGGTCCTCCAGCGAGCCGCCGCCCCGGGCCAGGATCAGCGCATCGAAACCGAGGCTGTCGGCCAGGCGGATGGCGCGCACGATCTGTGCAACGGCTTCGCGGCCCTGTACTGCGGTGGGGATGAGGTTCAGTTCCACCTGCGGGGCGCGGCGGCCGAACACGCTGATGATGTCGCGGATCACCGCGCCGGTGGGCGAGGTGATGATGCCGATGCGCTGCGGGTGGGCCGGCAGCGGCTGCTTGCGTTCGGCGCTGAACAGCCCCTCGGCGCCGAGCTTTTCCTTCAGGGCCTCGAAGGCCAGGCGCAAGGCGCCGTCGCCGGCCGGCTCGACGGTGTCGATAATCAGCTGGTAGTCGCCACGCCCCTCGAACAGCGAAACCTTACCGCGCACCCGCACCGCCAGGCCGTCGCGCAAGGCCTGGCGCACCCGCGTGGCGTTCTGCCGGAACAGCGCGCAGCGCACCTGCGCGCCGCTGTCCTTGAGGGTGAAGTACATGTGGCCGGAGGCTGGGCGGGCGAGGTTGGAAATCTCGCCTTCCACCCACACGCTGCGGAACACGTCCTCCAGCAGCACGCGGGCGCGACCGTTGAGTTGGCTGACGGTAAGGACCTCGCGGTCCAGGCCGAGTCGTTCGAAAGGGTCTCTGATCATGGCGGGCATCATAAAGGACATCGGCCCCGGTTGTCTGTCCCGGCCCTGTCGCGATCTCAGTGGGAGCGCTGGCTTCGAGTTGACGCTGTACCTGTGGGAGCGGGTTTACCCGCGAACACCGGCATCGCCGGTGCCATCAACCCTGCATCGCTGCCACGAATTGCCTGACCATCTGCCCCGCATCCCGCCTGCAAGCCATCGCCACAGTACTCTCACACCCTCCCTCCAGCGCCACGAAGCTGACTGAGGCTGGCGCAATCTCGCGCATGCACGCCGGCAGCAACGCCACCCCAAACCCCGCCTGAATCAGCTGCAACTGGGTGGTCTTGCGCGACAGCACCTGCGCCGCGCGCGGAAAAAAGCCTGCCTCCATGCACAACGAGGCCGACAGGTAGCTCAGCCCGCCACGATCCCGATGCGGAATGGAAATGAAGCGCTCCTCGCGCAACTGTTCAAGCTTCACCTGTGGTGCGTCAGCCAGCGGATGCCCAGCGGCAACCGCCAGCAGCAATGGCTCACTGAACAGCGCATGCAGCACCACGCCTTCATGCTGGCGCAACACAGGCAAACGCAGCAGGCCGATATCCAGGCGTCCATTAGCAATATCCTCCAGCTGCGCCTCCGACGACTGCTGGGCAATTTCCAGCGAAACCCCCGGGTTGTCGCGCAAGTAACCGCCCAGGCGGGCCAGCAATGGGCCGGTCAGCGGCACTGTACTGGAGTGGTTCAGGCGCAGGCTGCCCTGCAGCCCTTCACCAATGTCGCGGGTCACTCGCTCGGCCTGCGCCAGGTCGGCCAGCAAGCGCCGCGCCCGCTCCAGAAAGGCCTGGCCAGCCAGTGTCAGGCGCGGCAGGCGCGCGGTGCGTTCGAACAGCGGCGTGCCCAGTTGCTGTTCCAGCTCCTTGATCTGCCGGCTCAGCGCCGACTGGGCAATGTACAGTCGCTCGGCGGCACCGCTGAAGCTGCCGCATTCGGCGATTTCCACGAAGTAACGCAACTGGCGGATCGACGTCATGTCATGCCTTTTCGAGATGGTTGTGGCGAAAAATGCATATTAGTCGGCATGGCTCATGGCTGGCTAACCTTTGCCTGTCTTCCCAGGAACTGCTGCCATGCTCGCTCAACTGTCGTTTTCCGGCCTCGACTGGCTGCCCATCCTGCTGGGTGTTGGCGTTGCCTACATCGTCTTCGGTATCGCCGGTTTCGGCACTGCGCTGGTGGCCGGCCCAGTGCTGATCCACTTCATGCCGCTGTCGCGGATCATACCGCTGCTGGTACTGCTGGACTTCGTCGCCGCCTTCGGCAACCTGCTGCCATCGCGCCGCGATGTCGTGCGGGGCGAGCTGCTGCGGCTGTTGCCGTTCATGGCCGTAGGCTGCACGCTGGGCGTGGTATTCCTGCTACAGCTGAAGTCCGACCTGTTGCTGCTGCTGATGGGCTTGTTCGTCACGGCATATGCCGTGTACGGGCTGGCGGTGAAGGTGCGGCCGGCCAGTCTGTCCGGTTTCTGGGCGGTGCCGATGGGCACGGCAGGCGGGCTGTTCGGTGCCTTGTTCGGCAGCGGTGGCTTTCTATATGCCCTGTACCTGAGTGCGCGGCTGGAGGTAAAGGAACAGGTGCGCGCTACCCAGAGCGCACTGATCAGTTGCAGTACAGTGGTGCGCCTGATGCTGTTCCTGACCGCTGGCGTCTATGCCGATCAAAGCCTGCTGCTGCTCGCCGCCTGCCTGTTGCCGGTCATGCTTGCTGGTCTCTGGGCAGGGCGCAGGCTGACCCACCGGCTGTCCCGCGAAGCGTTCGTGCGCCTGGTCACCTGGCTGGTGCTGGCCAGCGGGCTGGCGCTGATCGGTCGCTATCTGAGCGCCTGAGCAGGCGGTAGAATTGCGTCATTACCGCAGTTTTTCAGGCTTGCCCCGTTCATGAACACCCAGAGCATCATCGTTCCCAAGCTGTCTACCGTCCCGGTGCATGAAGCCCGTGCCCGCGCCATCCTGCGCTGGCTGGTGCGCGAGAAAGTCGTCGAGGAACAGCTGACCACCTGTGGCCGCACCGGCAACCGCATGGCCCATGCCTTGGCCGAAGGTGCCCGCAAAGTGGCCCTGCACCCGGAGAAACTGCCCTTCGGCGAGCAGGTCAACGGCCTGGAGGTGATGCTCAAGCGCTGCATCTATACCCCTACCGAAGGTTTCCTCGAAGAGGCCGGCTGCCCCGAGTGCCGGCGTGAGGTGGGCGAGCCGCTGTTCGAAAGCCTCGAAGAATGGATGCCGGCGGTGAGCGACAACTTTACCTGCCCGCTGTGCGGCTTCGAAGATGACATCAATGGCTTCATTTACCTGCAGCCATGTGCCTTTTCCAACCTGGGGTTCATCTTCAACAACTGGGGCGAGGCCGGGTTCACCCAGGCCTTTCTCGACAGCTTCGCCGACTGGCTCGACCAGCCGGTGGCCGTGGTACAGGTAAAACTGCCACAAGGCTGACCGAAGGCCCTTTTTTTGCATTGAGCGGCGCGCCGTGCATGAGTATAATGGCGCGCTTCCATTTTTCCCGCCCGGGAGCCCCCGCGATGCTGCGTATCAGCCAAGAAGCCCTGACCTTCGACGATATCCTCCTTGTACCTGGCTATTCCGAGGTACTGCCTAATGAAGTCAGTCTCAAGACCCGTTTGACCCGTGGCATCGAGCTGAACATTCCGCTGGTTTCCGCCGCCATGGATACCGTGACCGAAGCGCGCCTGGCCATTGCCATGGCCCAGGAAGGCGGCATCGGCATCATCCACAAGAACATGACCATCGAGCAGCAGGCCAGCGAAGTCCGCAAGGTCAAGAAGTTCGAGGCTGGCGTGGTCAAGGACCCGATCACCATCGACGCCGACGCCACCGTGCGCGACCTGTTCGACCTGACCCGCCTGAACAACATCTCCGGCGTTCCGGTGCTGGCGAACGGCGACCTGGTCGGCATCGTCACCTCCCGTGACGTGCGCTTCGAAAGCCGCCTGGACGCCAAGGTCCGCGACGTGATGACCCCCAAAGAGCGCCTGGTCACCGTCCGCGAAGGCGCCAACAAGAACGAAGTCCGCGAGCTGCTGCACAAGCACCGCCTGGAAAAAGTCCTGATCGTTGACGACAAGTTCAACCTCAAGGGCATGATGACCGTCAAGGACATCGAAAAGGCCAAGGCCTACCCGCTGGCCAGCAAGGACGACCAGGGTCGCCTGCGCGTCGGCGCCGCAGTCGGCACCGGCAAGGACACCGGCGAGCGCGTTGCCGCCCTGGTGGCTGCTGGCGTTGACGTCGTGGTGGTCGACACCGCTCACGGTCACTCCAAAGGCGTGATCGACCGCGTTCGCTGGGTCAAGGAAACCTACCCGCAAGTACAGGTGATCGGCGGCAACATCGCCACCGGCGCTGCCGCCAAGGCTCTGGCCGAAGCTGGCGCCGACGCGGTCAAGGTCGGTATCGGCCCAGGCTCGATCTGCACCACCCGTATCGTTGCCGGTGTCGGCGTGCCGCAAATCAGCGCCATCGCCAACGTTGCCGCTGCACTGGAAGGCACTGGCGTGCCGCTGATCGCCGACGGCGGCATCCGCTTCTCGGGTGACCTGTCCAAGGCCATCGTTGCCGGTGCTTCCTGCGTGATGATGGGTTCGATGTTCGCCGGTACCGAAGAGGCTCCGGGTGAAGTCGAACTGTTCCAGGGCCGTTCCTACAAGGCTTACCGCGGCATGGGCTCGCTGGGTGCCATGGCACAGGCGCAAGGCTCGTCCGACCGCTACTTCCAGGACTCCTCGGCCGGCGCCGAGAAGCTGGTACCGGAAGGCATCGAAGGCCGTGTTCCCTACAAGGGCGCCCTGGCCGCGATCATCCACCAGCTGATGGGCGGCCTGCGTTCGTCCATGGGCTATACCGGCAGCGCAACCATCGAAGAGATGCGCACCAAGCCGGAGTTCGTACGCATCACCGGTGCCGGCATGGCCGAGTCCCACGTGCATGACGTGCAGATCACCAAAGAAGCCCCTAACTACCGCGTAGGCTGAGGCTTCCAGCTACAACAGAAAGCGGGGCTGTCACGACAGCCCCGCGTCGTTTCCGATTTCCACTGACGAGATTGAGTCATGGCCCTCGACATTCACGCTCACCGCATCCTGATCCTCGATTTCGGTTCCCAGTACACTCAGCTGATCGCCCGCCGCGTGCGCGAAATCGGCGTGTACTGCGAGCTGCATCCGTTCGACATGGACGATGAAGCGATCCGCGAATTCAACCCGCGTGGCATCATCCTCGCCGGCGGCCCCGAGTCGGTCCACGAAGCTAACAGCCCACGCGCCCCGCAGGCGGTGTTCGACCTGAACGTACCGGTACTGGGCATCTGCTACGGCATGCAGACCATGGCCGAACAGATGGGCGGCAAGGTCGAAGGTTCCGACCTGCGTGAGTTCGGTTATGCCCGCGTTGACGTGGTCGGCAAGAGCCGCCTGCTCGATGGCATCGAAGACCACATCGACGCCGACGGCGTGCTGGGCCTGGACGTGTGGATGAGCCACGGCGACAAGGTCACCCAGATGCCGGGCAACTTCCACGTGCTGGCCAGCACCCCGAGCTGCCCGATCGCCGGCATGTTCGACGACGCGCGCGGCTACTACGGCGTGCAGTTCCACCCGGAAGTGACCCACACCAAGCAGGGCGGTCGCATCCTGTCCCGCTTCGTGCAGGACATCTGCGGCTGTGAAGCCCTGTGGACCCCGTCCAACATCGTCGAAGACGCCATTGCCCAGGTGCGTGAGCAGGTCGGTTCGGCCAACGTCCTGCTGGGCCTGTCCGGCGGCGTCGACAGCTCGGTGGTTGCTGCGCTGCTGCACCGCGCCATCGGCGACCAGCTGACCTGCGTATTCGTCGACAACGGCCTGCTGCGCCTGCACGAAGGCGACCAGGTGATGGCCATGTTCAAGGAGAACATGGGCGTCAAGGTCATCCGTGCCGACGCTGAAAAGCAGTTCCTCGACAACCTGGCCGGCGAAGCCGACCCGGAGAAGAAGCGCAAGATCATCGGCCGCACCTTCATCGACGTGTTCGATGCCGAAGCCAGCAAACTGGAAAACATCCAGTTCCTCGCCCAGGGCACCATCTACCCGGACGTGATCGAGTCGGCTGGCGCCAAGAGCGGCAAGGCCCACGTGATCAAGTCGCACCACAACGTTGGTGGCCTGCCGGAGGAAATGAACCTCAAGCTGGTCGAGCCGCTGCGTGAACTGTTCAAGGACGAAGTGCGCAAGATCGGCCTGGAGCTGGGCCTGCCGTACGACATGGTCTACCGCCACCCGTTCCCAGGCCCGGGCCTGGGCGTGCGCATCCTCGGTGAAGTGAAGAAGGAATACGCCGACATCCTGCGTCGCGCCGACCACATCTTCATCGAAGAGCTGCGCAAGGCCGACTGGTACCACAAGACCAGCCAGGCATTCGTGGTGTTCCAGCCGGTCAAGTCGGTGGGTGTCGTTGGCGACGGCCGTCGCTACGCCTGGGTCGTGGCCCTGCGTGCCGTCGAGACCGTGGACTTCATGACCGCGCGCTGGGCGCACCTGCCGTACGAGCTGCTGGAAACCGTCAGCGGCCGTATCATCAACGAAATCGACGGTATCTCGCGCGTGACCTACGACGTGTCGAGCAAGCCGCCGGCCACTATCGAGTGGGAATAAGTTGAGCCACAAGGGCGCCGCAAGGCGCCCTTGTTGTATCTGCCCTCTGTATCGGCCTGTTCGCGGGCGCGCCCGCTCCACAGGTAAAGCGCAGCTTTCAAATGCTGTGGTGTCCTTGTGGGAGCGGGCTTGCCCGCGAAGAGGCCAGCGCAGGCAAAAACGAGACTTCACTTAATCTTTCCCATTTGCAGGTGTATCGTATTCGCCCTTCATCGCCAGCCATGCTGGCAGCTTGATTGCGCAGAACACGAGGTACCCGCACCGATGTCCTTCACCCGTCGACAAATGCTCAAGGGCCTGACCGGCCTGGTTGTGGTTGGCCTGGGCGCCGGTGGCGCAGCGCGTTACTGGCTGGGCAAGGTCGAAGACGACAACGCCGGCCACGACTACGAGCTCATCGCCGCCCCTCTGGACGTCGAGTTGGTGCCTGGGCACAAGACCGAGGCCTGGGCCTTCGGCCCGTCGGCACCGGGTACCGAACTGCGCGTGCGCCAGGGCACCTGGCTGCGGGTGCGCTTCATCAACCACCTGCCGGTCGAAACCACCATCCACTGGCACGGCATCCGCCTGCCGCTGGAAATGGACGGCGTGCCCTATGTGTCGCAGCTGCCGGTCAAGCCGGGCGAGTACTTCGACTACAAGTTCCGCGTGCCGGACGCCGGCAGCTACTGGTACCACCCGCACGTCAGCAGCTCCGAGGAACTGGGGCGGGGCCTGGTCGGCCCGCTGATCGTCGAGGAGCGCGAGCCGACCGGCTTTCAGCATGAGCGCACGCTCAGCCTGAAGAACTGGCACGTGGACGAGCAGGGCGCCTGGTTGCCTTTCAGCATTCCGCGTGAGGCCGCGCGCAACGGCACCGCCGGGCGCCTGATCACCATCAATGGCCAGGCCGATTCGGTCACCGAACTGCCAGCCGGCCAGGTGGTGCGAGTGCGCCTGCTGAACCTGGACAACACCTGGACCTACCGCATCAACCTCAAGGGCAACTGCGAGGCAAGAATCTATGCCCTGGACGGCAACCCGGTAACCCCGCGCCCATTGGACGATGACTACTGGCTCGGCCCAGGCATGCGTATCTGCCTGGCTATCCGTATTCCCGAGGCGGGCGAGGAAATCTCCCTGCGCGACGGCTTCGTGCGCCTGGGCACCTTGCGTTCGGTGGCCAGCAACGACGCGCCGAGCGACTGGCCACCGGCGCTGCCGCCCAACCCGATCGCCGAGCCGGACCTGGAGAATGCCGAAAAGCTGAACTTCAATTTCGAGTGGGCGGCGAAAGTCTCGGTCACTACGGACCAGGACAGGCCGTCGAGCATGTGGCAGATCAACGGCCAGGCCTGGGATATCACCGACAAGACCTGCGCCGAGCGGCCGATCGCCACGCTGAAGCAGGGCAAGAGCTACATCTTCGAGCTGAAGAACATGACCCAGTACCAGCACCCGATCCACCTGCACGGCATGAGCTTCAAGGTGATCGGCTCCAACCGCCATGACATCAAGGAACCGTGGTTCACCGACACCTACCTGCTGGGCAAGAACGAGCGCGCCCAGGTGGCGCTGGTGGCAGATAACCCGGGCACCTGGATGTTCCACTGCCACGTCATCGACCACATGGAAACCGGCCTGATGGCCGCGATAGCGGTGGTCTGATGCGCCCGCAGATCATCGATCGCAGCCGTGATCAGGAATTCATGCGCCTGGCCCTGACCCTGGCCGCCGAAGGCGCGGCAATGGGGGAGGTGCCGGTGGGCGCGGTGCTGGTGCAGCATGGGCAGGTGATCGGGCAGGGCTTCAACCGGCCGATCATCGACAGTGACCCCAGTGCGCATGCCGAGATGGTGGCCATTCGCGCGGCAGCGAAATCCGCCAGTAACTACCGGCTGCCCGGCAGCACCCTGTACGTGACCCTGGAGCCGTGCAGCATGTGTGCGGGGTTGATCGTGCATTCGCGGGTGATGCGGGTGGTGTACGGCGCGCTGGAGCCCAAGGCGGGGATCGTGCAGAGTCAGGGGCAGTTCTTCGGGCAGGGCTTCCTCAACCACCGGGTGATGGTGGAGGGCGGGGTACTGGCGGAGGAGTGCGGGCAGATCCTCAGTGACTTCTTCAAGGCTCGCCGGGCCAAGTCTTGACCTGTACCGGCCCCTTCGCGGGTAAACCCGCTCCTACAGGAATACCACTATCTTCAAAACCAGTGATGTACCTGTGGGAGCGGGTTTACCCGCGAAGAGGCCGGTACAGGCCTACATCGGCGGCGACTGCTCCGCCGGCTTGTCCTTGTTCACCCCGGGCACATGCAGGCTGCCCTCGGCCACCTGGCCTTCGAGCTGCGGTTGGGTCACCCAGGTGAGGATGTCGTAGTAGCGGCGGATGTTGGCCACGAAATGCACCGGTTCGCCGCCCCGGGCATACCCATACTTGGTCTGCCGATACCACTGCTTCTGCGATAGCCGCGGCAGCATCTTCTTCACGTCCAGCCACTTGTTCGGGTTGAGCTTCTCGCGCCTGGCCAGGGTGCGGGCGTCTTCCAGGTGGCCGGTGCCGACGTTGTAGGCGGCCAGGGCGAACCAGGTGCGGTCCGGTTCCTGGATGCTGTCGTCGAGCTCTTCCTTGATCTTCATGAAGTATTTGGCGCCGCCCTGGATGCTCTGCTTCGGGTCCAGGCGGTTGGACACGCCCATGGCCTGGGCGGTGCGCTGGGTCAGCATCATCAGGCCGCGCACACCGGTCTTGGAGGTGACCTCGGGCTGCCACATCGATTCCTGGTAGCCGATGGCGGCCAGCAGGCGCCAGTCCACCTGCTCGACCTTGGCGTAGCTCTTGAAGTGCTTCTCGTACTTGGGCAGGCGCTGCTGCAGGTGCTGGGCAAAGGTATAGGCACCCACATATCCCAGTACGTCGACATGGCCGTAGTAGCGGTCCTTCAGGCGTTGCAGGGTGCCGTTCTTCTGCGCCTTGTCGAGGAACTCGTTGACCTCGTTGAGCAGGCTGTTGTCATCACCGGCCGCCACCGCCCAGCGTTGGTCGCGGGTGTCGCCCAGGTCGAAGGCAACCCGCACGTTGGGGAAGTACACCTGGTTCATCGCCAGCTCGTTGGAGTCGACCAGGGTCAGGTCGATCTGCCCTTCGTCGACCATGCGCAGCAGGTCGACCACCTCGACGGCGTCGGATTCTTCGTATTCCAGGCCCGGGTACTGCTTTTTCAGCTCGGCCAGCTGGTCGGCGTGGCTGCTGCCCTTGAGCACCATGATCTTCTTGCCGACCAGGCCCTTGGCATCGGTGGGCCGCGTGCGGCCGTTGCGGTAGATGACCTGTGGGGTCACTTCCAGGTAAGGGTGGGAGTACTTCACCTGGGCCTTGCGCCGTTCGCTGGTGACCAGGCCGGCCGCCGCCAGCACCGGGCCGGAGGGTTTGCCGAGGCTATCGTACAACTCGTCGAGGTTATCGGCGGTCTCGATCTGCAGCTTCACGCCGAGATCCTCGGCGAAATGCTGGACCAGCTCGTACTCGAAGCCGGTTTCGCCGTTGCGGTCCTGGAAATAGGTGGCCGGGCTGTTGCGGGTGATCACGCGCAGCACGCCATCCTCCTTCACGCGCTCGAGAGTGCTGGGTTTTTCAACGCAGGCACCGAGCAACAGAAAGAGTCCGGTTGCGAAAAGCCATCTGGCGCAACGCTGGCGCAAAGCAGTGTGGGCGAACATAGGTTGCAGTATACGCAAAGGACTGGCCCAACCATATCTCGACAACTGTTAGCTTGTCTGGTAGCGGGTTCTGTGGTGTGGGTGCCTGCCTATGGAGGTTTGGCGCCTGTGAGATTGAGCGCCGCCCGCGCGGCGCATCGCGAGCGAAGCTCGCTCCTACATTTGTTTCGGGCCAGTATCGCCTGTGCCAACGCGCGCGACCGCCTTGTCCGTACGGCGCGATATCGAGCCATGCGCCAAGGCGTTCGCGCGCAAATCCCACAGGAATAATTGGCCCGAAACAAATGTAGGAGCGAGCTTCGCTCGCGATGCGCCGCGCGGGCGGCGCTCGATCTCACAGGCGCCGGACCGGCAACGACGAACACCTGAATTTCTGACCCGAAAGTCCGGTTCCGCCGCCCGGCAGCCGTGGCTTAGAGCGGGTGCCGAAACCCTTTGAATTAGGCTAGAATGCACGGCCTCTAAGCACACCCCTTCCTGAGGCTGTCCCGACGATGTTGATCCTGCGCGGCGCTCCTGCCCTTTCTGCCTTTCGCCACGGTAAATTACTCGAGCAACTGAGCCAGAAAGTTCCCGCTGTTACTGGTTTGTATGCCGAATTCGCCCACTTCGCCGATGTCGACGGCGAGCTGACCGCCGACCAGCAGCAGGTGCTGGGCCGTCTGCTCAAGTACGGCCCGAGCGTGCCGGTACAGGAGCCGAGCGGCCGCCTGTTCCTGGTCGTGCCGCGCCTGGGCACCATTTCGCCCTGGGCCAGCAAGGCCAGCGACATTGCCCACAACTGCGGCCTGCAGTCGATCCAGCGCCTGGAGCGCGGTATCGCCTACTACGTTGCCGGCAGCCTGAGCGAAGCCGACGCCGAACTGATCGCCGCCGAGCTGCACGACCGCATGACCCAGCGCGTGCTCGGCCAGCTGGAGCAGGCCGCTGACCTGTTCAGCCATGCCCAGCCAAAGCCGATGACCTCGGTGGACATCCTCGCCGGTGGCCGTGACGCCCTGGCCAAGGCCAACATCGACCTGGGCCTGGCCCTGGCCGAAGACGAGATCGACTACCTGGTCAACGCCTTCCAGGGTCTCAAGCGCAACCCGAACGACATCGAACTGATGATGTTCGCCCAGGCCAACTCCGAGCACTGCCGCCACAAGATCTTCAACGCCAGTTGGGACATCGACGGCCAGGCTCAGGAAAAGAGCCTGTTCGGCATGATCAAGAACACCTACCAGATGCACAACGAAGGTGTGCTGTCTGCGTACAAGGACAACGCCTCGGTGATCGTCGGCAACGTTGCCGGCCGTTTCTTCCCGAACCCTGAAACCCGCCAGTACGGTGCGGTACAGGAGCCGGTGCACATCCTGATGAAGGTGGAAACCCACAACCACCCGACCGCCATTGCCCCGTTCTCCGGCGCCTCCACCGGCTCCGGCGGCGAAATCCGCGACGAAGGCGCGACCGGCCGTGGTGCCAAGCCCAAGGCCGGCCTGACCGGCTTCACCGTGTCCAACCTGCGTATCCCGGGCTTCGAACAGCCGTGGGAGCAGGCCTACGGCAAGCCTGAGCGCATCGTCGACGCCCTCGACATCATGATCGAAGGCCCGCTGGGTGGCGCTGCGTTCAACAACGAATTCGGTCGCCCGGCCCTGACCGGTTACTTCCGTACCTTCGAGCAGGCCATCAACACCCCGCACGGTGAAGAAGTGCGCGGCTACCACAAGCCGATCATGCTGGCCGGTGGCATGGGCAACATCCGTGAAGACCACGTGCAGAAGGGTGAGATCACTGTCGGCGCCAAGCTGATCGTGCTCGGTGGCCCGGCCATGCTGATCGGCCTGGGCGGCGGCGCCGCTTCGTCGGTGGCGACCGGTGCCAGCTCGGCTGACCTGGACTTTGCTTCGGTACAGCGCGAAAACCCGGAAATGGAGCGCCGTTGCCAGGAGGTCATCGACCGCTGCTGGCAGCTGGGCGACAAGAACCCGATCGCCTTCATCCACGACGTCGGCGCCGGCGGTATCTCCAACGCCTTCCCTGAGCTGGTCAACGACGGTGGCCGTGGTGGCCGCTTCGAGCTGCGCAACGTGCCCAACGACGAGCCGGGCATGGCCCCGCACGAAATCTGGAGCAACGAATCGCAAGAGCGTTACGTGCTGGCCGTCAGCGCCGTCGACTTCGAGCGCTTCAAGGCCATCTGCGAACGTGAGCGTTGCCCGTTTGCCGTAGTGGGTGAAGCGACTGAAGAGCAACACCTGACCGTAAGCGACAGCCACTTCGGCAACACGCCGGTAGACATGCCGCTCGATGTGCTGCTGGGCAAGCCACCACGCATGCACCGTTCGGTTACCCGCGAAGCCGAGCTGGGCGATGACTTCGACCCGAGCAAGCTGGACCTGGACAACGCCGTTCAGCGCGTCCTCAGCCACCCGGCCGTGGCCAGCAAGAGCTTCCTGATCACCATCGGCGACCGCACCATCACTGGCCTGGTCGCTCGTGACCAGATGGTCGGCCCGTGGCAGGTACCGGTGGCCGACTGCGCCGTCACCGCCACCAGCTTCGACGTCTACACCGGTGAAGCCATGGCCATGGGCGAGCGTACCCCGCTGGCGCTGCTGGATGCCCCGGCGTCCGGCCGCATGGCCATTGGCGAGACACTGACCAACCTGGCCGCTGCACGCATCGAGAAGCTGTCCGACATCAAACTGTCGGCCAACTGGATGTCCGCCGCCGGCCACCCGGGTGAAGACGCCCGCCTGTACGACACCGTCAAGGCTGTCGGCATGGAGCTGTGCCCGGAGCTGGGCATCACCATTCCGGTCGGCAAAGACTCGATGTCGATGAAGACCAAGTGGAGCGACGAGGGCGTCGAGAAGAGCGTCACCTCGCCAATGTCGCTGATCATCACCGGCTTCGCCCCGGTCACCGACATCCGCAAGACCCTGACCCCGCAACTGCGCATGGACAAGGGTGAAACCGACCTGATCCTGATCGACCTGGGCCGTGGCAAGAACCGCATGGGCGCCTCGATCCTGGCCCAGACCTACGGCAAGATCGCTGCCCAGGCACCGGACGTCGACGATGCCGAAGACCTCAAGGCCTTCTTCGCCGTGATCCAGGGCCTGAACGCCGACGGTCACCTGCTGGCCTACCACGACCGTTCCGACGGCGGCCTGGTTACCACCGTGCTGGAAATGGCCTTCGCCGGCCACTGCGGCCTCGACCTGCACCTCGACCCGCTGACCGACAGCCGTGGCGACGTACCGGCCATCCTCTTCAACGAAGAGCTGGGCGCGGTCATCCAGGTTCGCCAGGATGCCACTCCGGACGTGCTGGCACAGTTCAGCGCCGCTGGCCTGGGTGAGTGCGTCGCGGTGATCGGCAAGCCGATCAACAACGGTGAAGTGTCCATCAGCCTGAACGGCGAAGTGCTGTTCGACGACGACCGCCGCATGCTGCAGCGCCAGTGGGCCGAGACCAGCTACCAGATCCAGCGCCTGCGTGACAACGCCGACTGCGCCGACCAGGAATTCGACCTGCTGCTCGAAGAGGACAACCCGGGCCTGTCGGTCAAGCTGGGCTTCGACGTCAACGACGACATCGCCGCGCCGTACATCAAGAAGGGTGTGCGCCCGCAAGTGGCCATCCTGCGCGAGCAGGGCGTCAACGGCCAGGTCGAGATGGCTGCCGCCTTCGACCGCGCCGGCTTCGCTGCCATTGACGTGCACATGAGCGATATCCTCGCCGGCCGTGTCGACTTCGAAGCCTTCAAGGGCCTGGTCGCCTGCGGTGGCTTCTCCTACGGTGACGTGCTGGGTGCCGGTGAAGGCTGGGCCAAGTCGGCCCTGTTCAACAGCCGCGCCCGTGATGCCTTCCAGGCCTTCTTCGAGCGTACCGACAGCTTCGCCCTGGGCGTGTGCAACGGTTGCCAGATGATGTCCAACCTGCACGAGCTGATCCCGGGCACCGAGCACTGGCCGCACTTCGTGCGCAACCGCTCGGAGCAGTTCGAGGCGCGTGTGGCCATGGTCGAAGTGCAGAAGTCCAACTCGATCTTCCTGCAGGGCATGGCCGGTTCGCGCATGCCGATCGCCATCGCCCACGGTGAAGGCCATGCCGAGTTCGCCAGCGAAGAAGCACTGCTGGCAGCCGACCTGTCCGGTTGCGTGGCCCTGCGCTACGTCGACAACCACGGCAAGGTCACCGAAGCCTACCCGGCCAACCCGAACGGCTCGCCGCGTGGTATCACCGGCCTCACCAGCCGCGACGGCCGCGTGACCATCATGATGCCGCACCCGGAGCGTATGTTCCGTGCCGTGCAGAACTCCTGGCGCCCGGATGAGTGGCAGGAAGATGCCGCGCTGATGCGCATGTTCCGCAACGCACGGGTGTGGGTGAACTAAGGCGTGTACAAGCTCGCCTTCTTCGTCCCCGCCAGCCACGTCGAAGTGGTCAAGGCCGCTGTGTTCGCCGCTGGTGGCGGGCGCATCGGCGACTATGACCACTGCGCCTGGCAAACCCTGGGCCAGGGCCAGTTTCGCCCGTTGGACGGCAGCCAGCCGTTCCTCGGGCAGGCCGGTCAGGTCGAGGTGGTGGAGGAGTGGAAGGTGGAGCTGGTGGTGGCTGACGAGCTGATTGTCCAGGCCGTCGCTGCACTCAAGCAGAGCCACCCGTACGAGACGCCAGCCTACGAAGTCTGGCGGCTCGCCGAGTTCTAGACCGCATCAAGGCTATTCGCGGGCACGCCCGCTCCCACAGGGATATCACAATCTTCAGAACCTGTGATATCCCTGTGGGAGCGGGCGTGCCCGCGAAAGGGCCCTACAATCCAGCCACAATCTCCTTGCCAGGCTCTGGCCGCTTCAACATCCCACAAGCCAGCAACCCCACCTCGAACAGCACCCACATCGGCACCGCCAGCATCGTCTGCGAAAACACATCCGGCGGCGTCAGGATCATCCCCACCACAAAGCAGCCGACGATCACGTAGGGCCTGCTGCGCCGCAACATAGCCACATCGGCCAACCCCACCCAGACCACGATAAACGTCGCCACCGGGATCTCGAACGCCAGCCCGAACGCCAGGAACAGTGCCAGGATAAAGTCCAGGTACTGGCTGATATCGGTCATCATCGCCACGCCTTCCGGTGTCACGCTGGCAAAGAAACCGAACATCATCGGGAACACCAGGAAGAACGCGAAGGCCATGCCGGCATAGAACAGCACGATGCTCGACACCAGTAGCGGAAGGGCAATGCGCCGTTCGCGGCGGTACAGCCCCGGCGCCAGAAAGCCCCAGGCCTGGTGCAGCAGCAGCGGCATGGCCACGAACAGTGCGCACATCGCGGTCAGCTTGAACGGCGTCAGGAACGGCGAAGTGACGCTGGTGGCGATCATGCTCGCGCCTTCCGGCAAGAAGCGCCGCAGCGGTTCGGAAATCAGCGTGTACAACGTCTGGGCGAAGGGGAACAGCCCGGCGAACACCAGCGCCACCAGTGCCAGGCAACGCACCAGTCGTTTGCGCAGGTCGCGCAGGTGTTCGGTCAGCGGCATGCTCGCCGCCGGGTCCATGGCAATACTCATGAAGCGTTTTCCTTGGGGGAAGTAACCGTAGCCGCATCATTGGCCGGCTCCGCGTTCAGGGTGATGCCCTGGCGGATCTCCTGTTCCAGGCGCTGCAAAGGCGCACTGTCGAGATTGGGTAGCTCGACAGCGCGCAGGTCGATCTCCCGCTCCACCTGCGTGCGCAAGGCGTGCATGGCCCGGCGCGCCTGGCCCAGGCCACGGCCAAGCGTGCGCGCCGCCACCGGCAGACGTTCCGGGCCCAGCACCAGTAGCGCGACGATGCCGACCAGCAGCAACTCGCTGAAGCCTACCTCGAACATCAGGCCTGACGATCCGCTTGAGGCTGTTGCGTGGCCTGGCCAGCCAGCGGGGCCTGCTGCTGTACGTGCGCCTGGCCAGGGGCGTTGGCGTCATTGTCGCCGCCCATGGACTTGCGAAAGCCCTGGATCGCCTCGCCCACATCGCTACCCAGGCCCTTGAGGCGCCTGGTACCAAACAGCAGGAATACGATCAGCAGTACGATCACCAGTTGCCAGATTCCAATGCCACCCATTGCGACCACTCCTGTAAGGTCATGAAAAGGAAGGGCAATCCTGCCTCGCGTAGATGACGTGCACATGACGAACGGTCACTGCCATCTACCTGCAACACCTGGCGTGTTGACTGGCGTCTTTATTTGGCGACAGAGGCAGGCAAGGATGGGTGGCAGGCAACAGCGGGGCGTGGCCCTGCTGATGGTGATGGTGGTGCTGGCGATGCTGGCGGCGGGCATGGCCTGGCTGGTGGAAGATGGCCGGCGCCAGGTCGAAGACGTGCGCCTGTTGCACCAGCGGGTGCAAGCGCGGGCGATGGAACAGGCCGGCCTGGCCTATGCCGAGCAGGCCCTGCGTGACCCCAGCTGGCGGCTTAGCCCGCTGTTCTGGCAGGCCTTGCGCGGGCAGCCGCTGAACTATGATTTTGGCGCTGGCCAGGCGCAGTTGCGGGTGCGCGACCAGCACACCTGCTTCAACGTCAATGCGCTGCTCGGCGCTGATGGCGAGCGTGCCGCGCGCCAGTTGCGTTATCTGCTGGGTGACGACATGGCTGCCGAGCGCCTGGTCGATGCCTTGGCTGACTGGCTCGATGCCGACAGCGATGCCCGCCTGCAGGGCGCCGAAAGCGCCCAGTATTTGCGCCAGCAACCACCGCGCCTGGCGGCCAACCAGCCGATGCTCGATACCAGCGAGCTGAACCTGCTACTCGAGCCGGACGCCAGCCGCCAGAGCCGTTACCCGATGCTGTGTGCCTTGCCGCAGACCACTGGTTGGCGGCTGAATGCCAATGCCCTGGGGCTGGAGCATCTGCCGTTGCTGGAGGCGCTGTATGAAGGGCGTTATCCGCGCTCGTTGCTCAGCCGCATTATCGGCGGCCGGCCGGCGTCGGGGTATGTGGATGCAGCTGCGTTACGCCAGGCGCTGGGGGCAGTGGATGACGAAACCTTCGAACGGTTGAGCGAAGGGCTGCTGTTGAACAGTGGGTATTTCCTGTTGCAGCTGTCGTTCGCGGAGGAAGGGCGGGTGATACGCAGCGAGTTCCAGGTGGAGGCACTGGGGGTGGTGCAATGGCATGCCCGGGTGCCGGCGCAGCAGGTGCGGGTGCGCAGCCGCGAGCCGATGGCCTGGTAAAGCTTTAAATAGCCGGGGCCGCAAAGCGGCCCCTGTACGCCGATCTAATCTCCCCGCTATCTGGTCTTGCGTTTACCGGCATCTGCTTGCCACCGGTATACCAAGGGGTTGCGACAGCCCCTCTGAACTGTAAAAACAAGTCTAATTACGGTTAATCATATGAAAGAGATCTTCAGGCGGTCTGCCTCGAATGGTCGATATAGATGCTTCGACGGCTCCTCTTTCGAGATAAAGCTGGGTTGAGATTTGGGCGGCCAAAGCGAGGCCGATGCTATTTGTCGCATGGTGTGTTACATAAGCAGCTGTAACGCCGGCGGCAAAATTTTCGACGCGGTTAACCACTGTGGTTGATAAGGGCTCCAGCACTTCGGGGCTATTAATGATATTGTTTCCTATCGTTGCAGCAAACTCGAGGTCATCAATGTGTAGAGAAATATGAGGTGAGGCCGGTGCTGGTGTTTGTCCGGTTCTATGTAAGTTTATTCGTAAATTTGAGCTTTGCCAGTTGCTTCCTCCGATACGTAGCTGTGGTCTATCTACAGAAAGAGTTGGAAGCTGACCGGTCAGCCAATTTACTCCCCGCTTCAGCCATTCCCACCATTGTCCACTTGGGTCATTCCGGTTGATGGGATCGTTCTGGCAATAGCAGTAGCCGTTAGGCCCGCCCTTGCGAAACGGAGACTGAGTATCAGGTTGGAGAAATCGCCCTGATCTGGGGCTGTAGAATCGGTGTCCATTGCCGAGTGCATAACAGTCCAGCATTCTATCAAGCCGCTGCCCGCTGAAGGCAACAAGATGTGCTGATGGAGCTGTGTGCAGGAAACCATAGGGTGAATAGTTCTGCTGCGTGCTGCCAGGAATACCGCGCAATGCGGTGTTTGCATTGTCAGACTGCAAGATTTGACTGGTTGTTCTTTTTGTATCCAGTTCTGCTAATGCAATACCATTGGCCCAGAGCAGGTGACGTGTGCTGTCACTTGCTTGGCAAACCAATTGGTCACCTTGAAAGAAAAAGTTTTTCCTTTTTGGCTGGAGCGTTGTTAGTTGCATATGCTTGGGCCGCGGAGTCGTAGGTGGTGGAATGATTTTCTACAGACTGGCGGCTGTCTACTGGCAGAATTATCAGGTGGCCGTTCCTACAAAGGATTGCATAACCTCTATAGGAACAGCCTTATGTCGCGATAGGGCCGCAAAGCGACTCTTGTGGGAAGATCGGTCAGACAGTCCCGATTTCCCCACCATCGATACGCTGAATCACCACCGTCGCAGCCCGCGGCCTTACCGTGGTGCCTGCCGGGGTGGCATCGGTGGCCTTGTCGGTATACGGCCAGTTACCCGGGTGCTGGATGTTGACGAACAGTGTCTTGTTGTCCGGGGTAAAGGTAATCCCGGTCACTTCGCACTCGTTCGGCCCGACGAAGAAGCGGCGCAGGTCCACCTGGTTCTGCGCGTTCACCGGCACCTGCTTGCCGCTGGCATCCACCAGTTGGGTAGGGATCACCGCCAGCAATTGGTCGTTGGTGTAGTCGGTCACGGTGCTCTCGCCGTTGTCGGTCTCGAACCACAGCACGCCACGGCTATCGAAGCTCATGCCGTCCGGGCTGGCGAACTGGTTCAGTTCGGTCAGGCCAGAGCGGTTGATGTCGGCGGTGCCGGCAGCGTTGGCGCCGAACACGAAGATGTCCCAGGTGAAGCTCAGGTGGTCGTCGCTGTCGTGCCAGCGGATGATGTGGCCGTGACGGTTCGGGCCGCGCGGGTTGGCTGCATCGGCCTTTTCTGGCGTGCGCGCGCTGTTGTTGGTCAGGGTCAGGTACACGTCGCCGTTGAGCGGGTTGACCGTGGTCCACTCCGGGCGGTCCATCGGCGTTGCGCCCACGGCATCGGCGGCACCACGGGTGTTGAGGATGATGCCCGGCAGGTCGCCAAACAGCGCGCCCAGGGTGCTACCGCCAGTGGTGGCGGTGGCCACGTCCAGCAACAGCCATACGCCAGTGCCGTCGGCATTGAAGCGGGCCACGTACAGCTTGCCCTGGTCGAGGTACTTGGCGCCGGTGGCCAGGCGGTCGGCCGGGTTGGCGTCGGCGGCGTCCCACACGGCGGTGGACACCCACTTGTACAGGTACTCGTTGTTCGAGTCGTCACCCATGTACCACACCAGCGGCTTGCCGGCGACGGGCAGGCCTGGGGCGCAGCCTTCGTGGCGGAAGCGGCCCAGCGCGGTGCGCTTGGTGGCCAGGGTGCTGCTGTTGTACGGGTCGATTTCAACGATGTAGCCGTAGGTGCTGGCTTCGTTGCGGTAGTCGTCGGTGGCGCTGGCGCCTTTGACGGTGACATCGAAACGGGCGAACTCGTCGGCCACTTCGCTGCTGTCACCGGCTGCGGTTTCCCACTTGTACTGGCCGCTGGAAGTGCCCACGCCAATGCGACGCTGGTCTTCGGGGCGGGTGCCCTTGTTGACGAAGATGCCTGGCCAGTTCTCTTCACAGGTCAGGTAGGTGCCCCACGGGGTGTAGCCGTTGCCGCAGTTGTTGTTGGTGCCGCGGCAGTGGGTACCGGCGGTGGAATACTTGGTCTTGACATGGTCGGTACCCCGCAGCGGGCCGGTGATTTCCATGCGCGAAGCGGTAGTGAAGCGGCGGTTGAGCGGGTCGTTGTCGACCACCTGCCAGCGGCCACCGATTTTCTGCAGGCGCACCACGCCGGCGCCGTGGGCGTTGATTTCCTTGCGCACCTCCTCGGCCGGGCGCTTGCCGTTGACATCGGTGGTCGGGCCGGCCGGGTGCAGGGCGGCGGTGTCGATGTACTCGAAGTTGATCGCCAGCAGGCCGTCTTCGGAGCTGCCGTTGATGGGGAAGAAGTGCATGCCGTCATGGTGCATGCCCATGGCGTTGGCCTGGTCGGTCGAGGTGTTGCTGCCGTCGGGCTTCCACGGGTTGCCGTTGCTGTTGATCGGCGTGCCCCAGGGCGCCAGCACGTAGGCGCTGTAGCCGGCGGCAACCACGCAGGCGTCGGTGCGCGAGCCCGGGATGGACTGGAAGCCCAGTGCCAGTTTCGGCACTTCCGGCTCAGTCACGGGTGGCTCGGTGACCGGATTATCGTGATCGGAGCCACCACCGTCGAAGCAGCCTGTCAGGCCGGTACCGGCAATCATGGCGATGGCGGCGCCCAGGCTGCCGCGCATCACACTGCGGCGGCTCAGGTAAGCATCCATGACGTTGGCCATCGGCAGGTTGCCGCTTTGGTTCCGGTCCAGGTTGTCGCCGGTATCTCGACTCATCAGGGTGTCCTTATGTTGGCTGAGTTAGAGGAAACCGCGACTTTAGTGCGCAAATATGATGATTCATTGGCAGAAATGTTAAGGGGGTTTTAAAACAACTCGCTCTTAGAAGCATGGCCTACAGATCCATTTGGAATGACTGTCGGATTTCTGCCATCAAACTGTAATGCCAACGCCGCAACATCCGGGTCCCTGAATGAACATGGATAAGGATGGCAGGTTCGATGGCAAGCAGTGTGCACAGGCGCGAAGTGATTGGCTGGATGGGTGTCGGTGCCTTGGCACCGTTGCTCGGCGCCTGCTCCGCCTTCCCTGGCCAGCAGGGCGGCAACGCCCGCCTCGACCTGCTGTACGTGGCCGATACCCTCGATGCCCGCCAGCCTGGCCAGGCCGTGGTGCCGGCCACCCGCCTGGGGCCGGTCAGCCACCTGGGCCGCGCCCCCTGGATGACCGGCAGCAGCGCCAGTATCGCCTACCCGCGACTGGCGCCACTGCTCGATGCCAGCCAGGCTGCATCTGCCCAACTGGGCGGCTACGCGGTGCTGGCGGCGTTGCTGGAGCAATTGCGCGGCGAGGCTGGGGCGGGCAACAGCCTGACCCTGGAAAACGGCCAAGGCTGGAATGGCAGTGGCCTGGCTTACCTGACCCAGGGCGAAAGCGGCCTGCAGGGCAGCCAGCTGCTGGGCATCGAAGCACGGGTCAGCAGCGACGAGCGCGTGCTGTGGCCACAACGCAGCCCGGCGCTGTATCGCCAGGCTACCGCCGTTACCCTGGGCGCCGGGCTGGCGGACACGCAACGTCAGGCGTTGGGCCTGGAAGCCTTGCACATCTTCGAACGCGGCGGCGCACGTATTGCCGTGGTCGGCGTGACCGACCCCTACGCCCAGGACCAGAAAGCCTCTCTTAAACAGTGGTACCAGTCATTGCAGCCAGTGTTCGAACAGGCCCGGCGCGAGGCCGACCTGGTGGTGGCCATGGCCGATGTCGGTACCGGGCCGGGCCTGTGGCTGGCCGAGCGGGTGCCGCAGATCGACGTGCTGCTGTGCGCTCGTGGCCAGGACCTGTGGCCGGCGCCGGTCGAGGTGAGCCAGGCCAGCGGCCGCCGCGTGCCGGTGCTGTTCGCCGGGTGCCGGGGCAGCGGCGCCTTTCGCCTGCGCTGCCAGCGCGTGGCCGGGCTGTGGCAGTTCGACGGGCGTTTCTTCCCGGCCTTTGAACAACAGCTGGCACCCGCCGCACAGCAGCGTGTCGGGGCATTGCAGGCAGAACTGCGCCAGCAGCGCGCCGGCCATGCGGCCTGGCTCGACCAACCGCTGGCCCGCGCGCCCCAGGCGCTGTGGCGCCGCGACACCCGCGGCGGCAGTTGGGACCGCCTGCTGCATCAGGCCCTGGCCGACGACAGCAGCATGCCAGTGCTGCTGCCGGGCCTGCGTTATGACTACCCGCTGCCCGCCGGGGCGGCCATCACCCGTGAACACCTGATCAGTCTCACCGGTGGCTACCCGGCACCGGTGGTCGAAGCGCCGGCCCGGCAGGTCGAGCAAGTGCTGGAAAACGCCGCGGAGCAACTGTTCGGCGACCCGCTGCTGCTGGACAACAGCCAGGACCTGCCGCGCTGGCAGGGCCAGGCCTGGCGTGTCAGCTACAGCCCGCAAGGCAAGCGCATCAGTGGCCTGGAGCCGGTGCAGGGCCTGTGCCGCACCTTTGGCCTGCAATTCGAAACCCAGGCTGGCGAGCCGCTGTGGCAACGGGTCGAAGCCTGGCTCGCCCGGCAGCCGGCCGACTGGCAACTGGTGCCGCTGCAACTGCCCGAAGTGCGCTACGTACAGGGGCACCCGGGCTGGCACCCAAGGCAGCTGGCCTCGTGATGCTCGCCTCGCGCCTGCTGACTGGCGCCGGCCTGACCCTGGCCGGCTGGCTGGCCGCCCAGTGCGTGCTGCAACTGGGCCGCCAGCCGCAACCGGCCACTGCGCCCGCAGCGGCCAACAAGCCGCTGCCTGGCTTGATGGTCGGCCATTGGCAGGTACCCGTCGACGACGGTGCCATCGCCATCACCCACTTGCCGCTGCAATACCTCGGCGGCCTCAAGGCCCAGCCGCTGGCCTCCAGCGTGGTAGTGCTGCGCTATGGCGAGCAGGTGCGCACTTTGGCCCGCGGCCAGCGCCTGGCGCCAGGGATCGTGCTGCAGGACATCGACAGCGATGGCCTGATTTTCAACAACCAGGGGCGGCGTGAGCGCCTGCCCTGGCCGCCACGCCCCGCCGTGACCGGCTTCAAGCGGCAAGGATGAACGATGCTTGTTAGATATTGCGTGGCGACCGTGCTGAGCCTGACCCTGTCCATGGCCTGTGCCGAAGAGCCGGTGTTCGATGACAACGGCACGCCCCTGTACGAGGTCAACTTCGTCGACACCGAACTGGGCGAGTTCATCGATAGCGTGTCGCGCATCACCGGGACCACCTTCATTGTCGACCCCCGAGTCAAGGGCAAGGTCACCGTGCGCACCGTCGACCTGCACGACGCCGATGCCATCTACGACATCTTCCTGGCCCAGTTGCGCGCCCAGGGCTACGCCACTGTCGACCTGCCCAACGGCAGCGTGAAGATCGTTCCCGACCAGGCCGCTCGCCTGGAACCCGTGCCGGTGGAGGCCGGAGGGCAGCAGGGGGAAGGCAGCGACAGCGTGGCTACTCGGGTATTCAATGTGCGCAACGCCGCCAGCGAGCAGGTGCTGGGCATTCTCAAGCCTCTGATCGACCCTCGGGTCGGTGTGATCACACCTTACCCGGCGGCGCACCAGTTGGTCGTTACCGACTGGCGCAGCAACCTGGAACGTATCGCCAGCTTGCTGCGCCAGCTCGACCGCCCCCAGGAGACACCCGGCAACGGCAGTACTCAGGTCATCTACCTGCGGCATGCCAATGCTGGCGAAGTGGTCAAGGTGTTGCGCGGGCTCAGCCAGGAAGGCATGGCGCCCGCTGAAGGTGCGGGCGAAGGCGAGGGCAAGGACCGGCTCGTGGTGGCTGCTGCCGGCGGCTCGGGCATCCGCCTGGAATACGAAGAAGGCACCAACGCCGTGGTCATGGTCGGCCCCGACAGCGAGCTGGCCGCCTACCGCGCCATCGTCGAGCAGCTGGACATTCGCCGTGCCCAGGTCGTGGTGGAAGCGATCATCGCCGAGGTGTCCGACAGCAGCGCCCAGGAACTGGGTGTGCAGTGGCTGTTCGCCGACGAGAAGTTCGGTGCCGGCATTGTCAATTTCGGCAGCAACGGGGTGAACATCGCCAACATCGCCGGGGCCGCCGCCAGTGGCGACAACGAGGCCCTGAGCGACCTGTTGTCCAGCACCACCGGCGCCATGGCGGGTATCGGCCATTTCGGTGGCGGTTTCAACTTCGCCATGCTGGTCAATGCGCTGAAGGGCAAGAGCGGCTTCAACCTGCTGTCCACGCCCACCCTGCTGACCCTGGACAACGCCGAGGCGTCGATCCTGGTTGGCCAGGAGGTGCCCTTCGTCACCGGTTCGGTGACGCAGAGCAACGCCAACCCGTACCAGACCATCGAGCGCAAGGAGGTCGGGGTGAAGCTGCGCATCAAGCCGCAGATCAACATCGACAACAGCGTGCGCCTGGATATTGTCCAGGAGGTGTCATCGATTGCCGAGTCAACCGCTGCCAGCGACGTGATCACCAACAAGCGCGAGATCAAGACCAAGGTCATGGTCGAGGACAACGGCCTGGTGATCCTCGGCGGCCTGATCAGCGACGAACTGAGCACCAGCGACCAGCGCGTGCCGCTGCTAGGCGATATCCCTTACCTGGGCCGGCTGTTCCGCTCCGACGCCACCAAGAACACCAAGCAGAACCTGATGGTGTTCATTCGCCCGCGCATCCTGCGTGACGGGCCGAGCCTGGCCGGGCTCAGCGAAGCCAAGTACCGCACCTTGCAGCAGACCACGCCGCTGCAATTGCCTGACCTGGCTGATGCACAAGGTGCTACGCCGCTGCTGCAAGTGTTTCCCTCCAGCCGCGCACGGCTGGAAGGCGGTACCTGGTGATGCTGCCTTATCGCCAGGCACGGCAGAGCGGGGTGGCCATGGCCCCGGCGGAGCAGGGCTGGCAGCTGTGGCTGCGGCGCGACGCCGACAGTGCCCAGTTGCAGGAGCTGTTGCGCGTGCACGGCCAGCCCAGCCTGCTCGAATACCTGGAGCCTGCGCTGTTCGACGAACGCCTTGGCCAGCTGTACCAGGGTGGTGATGCCGCCACCGAGGCGCTGATCGAAGGCATCGGTGACCAGGTCGACCTGGACAGCCTGATGAGCGAAATGCCGCGCATCGAGGACCTGCTGGAAAGCGACGACGAAGCTCCGGTAATCCGCCTGATCAACGGCCTGTTCGGCCAGGCCCTGCGCCTGCGCGCCTCGGACATTCATATAGAAACCTTCGAGCAGAGCCTGGTGGTGCGCCTGCGGGTCGATGGTCACCTGCGCGAAGTGTTGCGCCCACCGCGTGCACTGTCGGCCATGCTGGTGTCGCGGATCAAGGTCATGGCGCGCCTGGACATCGCCGAAAAGCGCCAGCCCCAGGATGGCCGTATCACCCTGCGTGCGGCGGGGCGTGAAGTGGATGTGCGCGTTTCGACCCTGCCCGGCATCCATGGCGAGCGGGTGGTGATGCGTGTGCTCGACAAGCAGGCCAGCCTTTTGGCGCTAGGCAACCTGGGCATGCCGGCAGCGGTGTTGCAGGGCCTGCGCAGCTGCCTGGCGCGGCCCAACGGCATCGTGCTATCCACGGGGCCGACCGGTTCGGGCAAGACCACTACCTTGTACGCCAGCCTCAACAGCCTCAACGACGGCAGCCGCAATATCCTCACCGTCGAGGACCCGGTGGAATACGCCATCGCCGGCATCGGCCAGACCGCCATCAACCCGCGTGCCGGGCTGACCTTCGCCAGTGGCCTGCGCGCCATCCTGCGCCAGGACCCGGACGTGATCATGCTCGGCGAAATCCGCGACCAGGAGACCGCGCAGATCGCCGTGCAGGCCAGCCTCACCGGCCACCTGGTGTTATCCACACTGCACACCAACAGTGCGGTGGGCGCGGTGACCCGCCTGCGTGACATGGGCGTCGAGCCGTTCCTGATCGCCTCGTGCCTGCGCGGCGTACTGGCCCAGCGCCTGGTGCGGCGCTTGTGCAGTTGCGCCGTGGCGCACCCGCTGCAACCGGCGGAACGTGACCTGTGGCCCGAGCTGGCGGCACTGGGCAGCAGCTACCACGCAGTGGGCTGCGAGCAGTGCCAGGGCAGCGGTTATGTCGGGCGCCTGGGCCTGTATGAATTCATCGAACTGGACGCCGGGCTGATCGGCCTGCTGTACGACGGCGCCAGTGAACTGGCCATGCAGGACTACCTGGCCGAACGCCGGCAGAGCCTGGTGGCGATGGCCAGCGGCTGCCTGGCCCGTGGCGAGACCAGTTTGGCCGAAGTACTGCGTGTGGTGCAGGGCTGAGCCATGCCGACCTATCGCTACCAGGCCGTCGATCTCGCCGGCAAGCCCCACAAGGCCAGCTTGCAGGCCGACAGCGAACGTCATGCCCGTCAGTTGTTGCGCGAGCAGGGCCTGTTCGCTCGCCGGTTGCAGCGTCACGAAGCCGGCACCCGGCAACCCCGGCGCCAGCGCCTGAGCCGCGCCCAGCTGTGCGAACTGACTCGTCAGCTGGCCACCCTGACCGGTGCCGGCATCCCTCTGGTCGACGCCCTGGCTACCCTGGAACGGCAACTGCGCCAGCCCGCCCTGCACAGTGTGCTGGTGGCCTTGCGCGGCTCGTTGGCCGAAGGCCTGGGCCTGGCCCGCAGCCTGGCCCGTCAGGGGGCACCGTTCACCGGCCTGTATTGCGCGCTGGTCGAGGCCGGCGAGCGCTCCGGGCGCCTGGCCCAGGTGCTGACCCGCCTCGCCGACCACCTGGAGCAGGTACAACGACAACAGCACAAGGCACGTACCGCGCTGATCTACCCCACCGTTTTGATGGGGGTATCACTCGCCGTGGTAGTAGGCCTGATGACCTTCGTCGTGCCCAAGCTCACCGAACAGTTCGCCCACGCCGGGCAGAGCCTGCCGCTCATTACATCGCTGCTGATCGGTCTGAGCCAAGGGCTGGTGCAGGCCGGGCCCTGGCTGTTGGCGCTGGCCCTGATGCTCGGCGTGCTCGGCGGCTGGTTGTTGCGCAAGCCGTACTGGTGCCTGCGCCGCGACCAGTTGCTGCTACGCCTGCCACACATTGGCAGCCTGCTGCAGGTGCTGGAAAGCGCGCGCCTGGCACGCAGCCTGGCGATTCTCAGCGGCAGCGGTGTGGCCCTGCTCGAAGCCCTGCAAGTGGCCACTGAAACTGTTGGCAACCGGCGTATCCGTCTGGCCATGGAGCAGGTGCGCCAGCAGGTGCAGGGCGGCACCAGCCTGCACCGCGCGCTGGATGCCAGCCAGCAATTCCCGCCGCTGCTGGTGAACATGGTCGGCAGCGGTGAGGCCAGCGGCACCCTGGCCGACATGCTCGAGCGCGTGGCCGACGACCAGGAGCGCGGCTTTGCCCGCCAGGTCGATACCGCCATGGCGCTGTTCGAACCCCTGATGATCCTGGTGATGGGCGCCGTGGTGCTGTTCATCGTGCTGGCGGTGCTGCTGCCGATCATGCAACTCAACCAGGGCCTGCAACTGTGACGACAAGGAGTACTGCCATGCAGCATCGACGTAACCGCCAGCGCGGTTTCACCCTCATGGAAATCATGGTGGTGATCTTCATCATCGGCTTGCTGATCGCCGTGGTTGCGCCCAGCGTGCTGGGCAACCAGGACAAGGCCATGAAGCAGAAGGTGATGGCCGACCTGGCCACCCTGGAGCAGGCGCTGGACATGTATCGCCTGGACAACCTGCGTTTCCCCAGCAGCGAACAGGGCCTGGCCGCGCTGGTGAAAAAGCCGGCCCAGGAACCGCTGCCACGGGCCTGGCGCAGTGACGGCTACGTGCGCCGCCTGCCGGAAGACCCGTGGGGCACCCCATACCAGTACCGCATGCCCGGCGAACATGGCCGGGTCGACGTGTACTCGCTGGGCGCCGATGGCCAGCCGGGCGGCGAAGGCCAGGATGCCGACCTGGGTAACTGGGAGCTGTAACGGGTGCGTTGTCAGCGGGGCTTCAGCCTGATCGAGTTGCTGGTGGTGCTGGCCATCGCCGGGCTGATGACCGGGCTGGCGGTGGCTGGGTTCGGCAACAGCCAGGCCAGTGTCGATCAGGCCCTGCAACGGCTGGCGACCGAGACCCGGGCACAGGCCGCGCTGGCTCGGCATGCCGGGCAACTGCGCGGGCTGCGCTGGAATGGCCAGCGCCCGGAGTTCGTCCGGCGCGAGGGCAATGGCTGGGTGGTCGAAGCCGTCGCCCTCGGCGACTGGCCCAAGGGCCTGCACCCGGACTGGCCGGCCAGCCCGCAGCCGCGCCTGCTGTTCACCCCGCATGGCTGGGCGCAACCGGGCAATGTGCGCTGGCGCTGGGCCGATGGCAGCCAGCAATGGGCCTGGAGCCGCGCTGGCCGCTTGCAGGTGGTGGTTGCCCCATGAAGCAGCATCAGCGTGGCTTCACCCTGCTGGAAGTGACCGTGGCCCTGGCGATCGCCGCAGTGCTGGCGGTGATCACCAGCCAGGTTCTGCGCCAGCGCCTGGCGGTGCAGGACAACCTGCAACAGCACCGCCTTGGCCTGCTGTGTGCGCGCGAACTGCAAACCCGCTTTGCCGTCGAGCAGTACTGGCCAGCTGCAAACCAGGTTGGCGGTGAACTGAGCCAGGGTGGCCAGCGCTGCCACTGGCAACTGCAACTGCGCCGCACCGGCGTACGCGACCTGCGCCGTGGCGAACTGCTGCTGTTCGCCGACCGCGACCAGCGCCTGCCGCTGGGCCAGTACACCGTATTCCTGGAGCGGCCATGAGTTACAGAAATCCTGAAGCTTGTGCGGTCCCTGTGGGGGCGGGTTTACCCGCGAAGCAGGCACCGCGGTGTGTGGCACCGGCTTCGCCGGTGTTCGCGGGTGAGCCCGCTCCTACAGGGACGGCGTATACCCGTCAGCCCGGTATCCTGCCCACGAAGCGCCGCCAGGCCGGCCTGACCCTGATCGAGCTGATGGTCGCCCTGGCCCTTACCGCCGTGCTCGGCATCATGCTCGCCGCCCTGGTCAACGGCTGGCTCAAGGTCCGCGAACGCCTGCAGGTCACCACCCGGGAAACCTCGGTGCTGGACTTCTGCCTGGCCCTGGAGCGTCGCTTCGACAGCCCGGTGATGCGCCGTGTCTACGACCAGCGCCTGCCCCTGGCCAGCCGCTGGCTGGACTGGCAACCGGCAAGCAACCAGTTGCTCTGGGTCGCCACCACCGGCCTGCCGGAAGCCGAAGGCGGCTCGCGCCTGCAACGCCAGCGCCTGCGCTTCGAGGCACGCGAGCAGCGCCTGCTGCTGGAAAGTTCGGCCGACCTTTACGCCGCCGCCGCCCCAGGTTGGGTCCAGCGCGAACGGCTCGATCGGGTCAGTGCCATGAATGTTCTTTATTACCAGGGCGGCCGCTGGCTGGCCTGGCCTTCCGACCAACCTGCGCACCCCGGCCGTGGCGTGCGTCTGGAGCTGCAGCGTGACGGAGCACCCTATGTCTGCACCTTCGCCCTCCCGTGGGGGCGCTCATGAAGTTTGAATGGCGGCGACGCAGCCCGGCCCAGACATGGCTGTTGCTGCGACCGGGCGTTGTCTGGCACTGGGCGCTGGTCGAGGGCGACCTTGTGCAACGCCAAGGCCAGGGCGAGCCCCCGGCGAACCTGCTGGCCCGTGTGGCGTTGGTCCTGCCTGCCCAGGCCTGCAGCCATTTCCGCGTGCCGGCACCGCCCGGCCTCAAACGTGAAGAATGGCCGCTGTTGCTCGAAGACCGCCTGCTGCAGGCCATCGATGAGGTGACATGCGCCTGCCTGGCTCGCGAGCCTGGCCATCTGCGGTTACTGGTGGTGGCCCGTCAGCAACTGGACGACTGGCGCGGGCAGTGTGCCGAATGGGGCTTGCAGGTGGCGCGCTGCTGGGCGGAGCTGCAGCTGCTGCCGCCCCCTGAGGCGGGCTATGCCTGGCAATGGCAGCGCACACCCGGCATGTCCTTGTACAAAGGGCTGGCCGAAGACGGGCAGGAGCACTGGCTGGCCTGGCCGGAGGGACTGGGCGAGGTGCCACGGCAACCGTGGGCGGCGCTGCAAAAGGTCTCGCTGAGCGGCGACTGGCCAAGTACGTTGGTACCGCTCGATACATTGCCCGGCCTGTTCGAGCGTACCCGCAAGGTGCGCCCGCTGCCGTCGGTTTCCAGGCCGCAGCAACGGCTGCTCGCTGCCTGCCTGGTACTGGCTGCCATCTGGGGCGGGCTGTGGTTGAGCACGCAGTGGGGCCAGGCGCAACGCTGGCGCAGCCAGGTCATCGCCGTGACCGGTGAGCAGGCCAGCCCGCGGCACGCCGCGCAGGCCCTCAAGCGCCTGCGCGAAACCGAACTGCAGCAGCAACTGCGCACGCGCCAGCTCGACGACCTGCAGGCGACGTTGCAGGCCTGGTTGCGTGAGCACCCCGGCTGGCGCCTGCAAGCGGTGCGCTTCGATGGCCAGCGCTGGCACCTGCGGCTGGAGGGCGAGGGCAGTGCGCCGCCATGGAGCGACATGGCTACAGCTGCCGGGGCCTCCGTCCAGGTGCAAGATGGCCAAGTGGTGTTCGACCTGGGAGCGGCCTCATGAACCGGGACTGGCTACAGCGTCATCGTCTGAAGTTCGCCTGGGCACTGATTGCTTTGTTGCTGGCCTTCCTTGCCCTGCGCGCAGGCCTTGCGCAATGGCGCGAGCTCAGCCAGTGGCGCGGGCTGGCCGAACAGGCCGCCAGCCTGCAGCGCGGCCCGGGGTTGAACCTGGAGCGGCTACGCCAGTCGGCTCAGGCGCGGCAGATCGAACTGGCCGAGGTCGATGCGCACGACAAAACCTGGCAACTGCATGGGCAGGTGGCCGACGAGCGCGTGCTGCAAGGCTGGTTGCAAAGCCTGCGTGCAGAAGGTGCCCAGCTACTGCAATGGGGGCTGGAGCAGGATGCCAAGGGCCTGCGCTTCAACCTGGTGGTGCAGCCATGAGCCGCAAGGGCATGGCGTGGGTTGTGCTGGTATTCGTGCTGTCGGTAGTGGTTGAGCTTCCGGCCAATTGGGTGGTGCGTGCGTTCGGCCTGCCAATGCGTGACGCCAGTGGCAGCCTGTGGCAAGGCCAGGCCCGACAGTTGGGCCCGGTCGGGCCTTTGCACTGGACGGTGCAGCCTTGGCGCTTGCAGGCGAATGCGCAGTTGGGCTTTCAGGGCCAGGCCTGGCAGTTGCGTGCCGAGGGCTGGCCTTGGCGCTGGCGGCTCGACGCCTCTGCGGTGGGCGCTCAGGCGACCGTTCCGACGGATTATCGCCTGGCGGGTCAGTGGCAGGGGGCATTGCGAATTCAGGGGGCAGGGCGCCAATGCCTTACCAGTGAAGGCCGCATAACGGTAACCGACCTTGCCCTGAGCGAGCCCTGGTCGCTCGGCCTGGGGCAGGGCTGGCTGGAGATGGACTGCCAGCGCGGCTGGCGCCTGCGCGGGCAGTTGGTGCAGCAGGGGCAGCATCAACTGGCTGTGGATGCCGACCTGCCAGGGCGCCGGGCGCAGGTCGTGTTCGAGTTGCAGCCGGAGGCGGCGCTGACACCCTTGCTACGTGGGGGGCAGTGGATTGGGCCACAGGCATTGGCAGGGCAGCGAGACTTGCGCTGGTAAGGGGAAATGCGTGGAGATTGCATGAAGGCTGGGAGGTGATTGGCTTGAGTCTTGAGTGGGGGCGCAAATCGAGCGCCGCGCGGGCGGCGCTCGATCGTGCAGGCGCCGGAAATGCTCCGACAAACCTCAAGGCCGAATCTCGATCAACGTCCCATCCCGCACCAGGTCCCACACTTCCTGCATGTCGCGGTTACGCATGGCAATGCAGCCATCGGTCCAGTCCAGGGTATGGAAGTACCACTCCGGGTACTCGTCGTTGATAGGTGTGCCATGAATCATGATCATGCTGCCGGCACTCACCCCTTCACGGGTGGCACGGGCGGCATCGGTGATGTTCGGGTAATTGATGTGTATGGCCAGGTTGAAGCGGTCGCTCTGCTTGCGCCAGTCCAGCCAGTACAGGCCCTCGGGGGTTTTCTTGTCGCCCTCGCGTTCCTTGGCGCCCTTGGGCTGCTTGCCCAGGGAGATGCGGTAGGTTTTCAGCGGCTCGCCACGGCTGATCAACTGCAGGCGGCGTTCGGACTTGATCACCAGCACCTTGTCGATCAGCGGCTGCATGGCCTTCTGCGAAGGCGAGGGTGTTTGCACTGCCGGCTGGGGCTTGCGGAGGATGGTCTCGGTGAAGGCCGCCTGGGACACCGAGGTAACGCAAAGGCAGAAAAGGGCAAACAACCAGCGCATGTAACGGTATCCCTGAAGGCTTCTAGGTAGTGGTCGAGACGTTCATCGGCGGCAGGTATTCATGGCCTATGGGGTAATGCTGCCCGATGCGGTCGCGATAGTAGCATTCTAGTGTGCGAGTGACGGTGCGGAAAGCCAGCTCGCCCCACGGAATCTCATGTTCTTCGAACAGCCGCACTTCCAGGCTTTCGACACCGACCGCGAAATCAAGGTCTGCCAGCTCGGCGCGGAAGAACACGTGCACCTGGTTGATGTGTGGCAGGTCGAACAGCTGGTACAGGCTCATGCTGCCGACCCGGGCGCAGGCTTCCTCGACGGTTTCGCGACGGGCGGCCTGGTCGAGGGTTTCGCCGTTTTCCATGAAACCGGCAGGCAGGGTCCAGAAGCCGCGGCGTGGCTCGATGGCGCGCCGGCACAGCAGCACCTGGCTGCGCCAGGTCGGCAACACGCCGGCGACGATGTTGGGGTTCTGGTAGTGGATGGTCTGGCAAGACTCGCAGACATACCGCAGGCGGCTGTCGCCCTCGGGGATCCGCTGAGTGACCGGCTGGCCGCACGCGCTGCAGAATTTCATGTGTCGTTCCTTTTGCTCTGGGCTATCTTGGCGCGCCGGCCGGGCCGCCGCAAGCGCACAGGGCTTGGGTGCTTCGCGCCTTTGGTGCATCATGCAAGACAGGCCTTGGATACGAGCGTGCGCAATGCTGGACGAGCTACTTCGCCGAATGAGCAACCACCAACCCGCATCACTGGAAACCGACCGACGGTTCCCCGAAGCGGCGGTTCTTTTGCCCATTACCCGCAGCGAAGCGCCCGAACTGGTCCTGACCCTGCGCGCCAAAGGCCTGTCCACCCATGGCGGCGAAGTGGCCTTTCCCGGCGGCCGCCGCGACCCGGAAGACCCCGACCTGGTGTTCACCGCGCTCCGTGAAGCCGAAGAAGAAATCGGCCTGCCGCCCGGCCTGGTGGAAGTGATCGGCCCGCTCAGCCCGCTGATTTCGCTGCATGGCCTGAAAGTGACGCCATTCGTCGGGCTTATCCCCGATTTTGTCGAATACCGCGCCAATGATGCCGAGATCGCGGCAGTATTCACCGTGCCGCTGGAGTTCTTCCGCCAGGACCCGCGCGACCATACCCACCGTATCGATTACCAGGGGCGCAGTTGGTATGTGCCCAGCTATCGCTATGGTGAATACAAGATCTGGGGGTTGTCGGCGATCATGATCGTCGAACTGGTCAACCTGCTGTTCGATGCCGGCATCAGCCTGCACCAGCCCCCTGAGCGTCACATCGAAAACTGAGCGGGGCCAACCCCGTCGTCTGCGTTGCAGCCTGAGGAGCAAGCATGAAATACCGCCTGGGCGACCTGCGGGTCGAGAGCCACCCCACCAGTTGGGCCGCACCCAACGCCACGCTGATCGGCAAGGTGCGCCTGCAGGCCAATGCCAGCGTGTGGTTTGGCGCGGTGCTGCGCGGGGACAACGAGTTGATCGACATTGGCGAGGGCAGCAACGTGCAGGATGGCACGGTGATGCACACCGACATGGGGTCGCCGCTGACCTTGGGCAAGGGCGTGACCGTTGGCCACAACGCCATGCTGCATGGCTGCACGGTGGGCGACTACAGCCTGGTCGGTATCAACGCGGTGATCCTCAATGGCGCGCGCATCGGCAAGCACTGCATCATCGGCGCCAATGCGTTGATTGCAGAAGGCAAGGAGATTCCCGACGGTTCACTGGTGATGGGCTCGCCGGGCAAGGTGGTGCGTGAGCTGACCGAACAGCAAAAGCGCATGCTCGAAGCCAGTGCTGCGCATTACGTGCACAATGCCCAGCGTTATGCACGGGAGTTGGTGGTTGACGATGAGTGATGTCGTAGAGCGGCCGGTGGCCTCGCCGTGCGTGAGCATCTGTGCACTGGACGAGCAGGATATCTGCACCGGTTGCCAGCGTAGCGTGGCGGAAATCAGCCGCTGGGGGCGGATGGACAACGACGAGCGCCGCGCGGTGCTCAGGCGTTGCCATGAAAGGGCAGTGGAGGCCGGCCTCATCCTGTAGGCTGACGCGCCCCCCCTGTGGGAGCGGGTTCACCCGCGAACACCGGCGCAGCCGGTGCCATCCACCGTGTTGGATTCTTCGCGGGTGAACCCGCTCCCACAGGCATTGCGCAGCCTTCGAAGCTGATGTTGTACCGATGGCGCGGGTTTACCCACGAACAAGCCAGCGGTAATCTGTGCGGCTTGCCCACAGACTACCCGCCATGTTCTATCTGATTGCCTACATCAGCAGCGTAGTGCTGATCAACTACGCCTTCTCCAGCGCGCCGCACCTGGACATCATCTGGTCCGCCTGGGGCGGCCTGGTGTTCATCCTGCGCGACATGGTGCAGACCCGTTTCGGCCATGGCGCTCTGGTCGCCATGCTGGTGGCGCTGGTGCTGTCCTATGTCACCTCGGAACCGGCCATCGCCCTGGCCAGTGCCACCGCGTTCTTCATTTCCGAACTGATCGACTGGTTGGTGTTCAGCATTACCCGCCGACCGCTGCGCGACCGCCTGTGGCTGAGCTCGGCACTGAGCATCCCGGTCGACACCTTCATCTTCTTCGGCATGATCGGTGCCCTGACCCCAGCCGTGATCGGCACCGCCATGGCCTCGAAATTCGCCGGTGTCACCGCCGTGTGGCTGGCCATGGCTTTTCGCGCCCGGCGGGCCGCCGTGGCGGGTTGATGGTGTAGAATAGCGGTCCTTTTTCAGCGGGCGGCGCCAAGCCTGGTGCGGCCCCGGACGCCTTCGAGGACCTGAAATGACCCGTATCGGAACCCCCTTGTCGCCCACCGCGACCCGTGTACTGCTCTGCGGCTGTGGCGAGCTGGGCAAGGAAGTGGTGATCGAGCTGCAGCGCCTGGGCGTCGAAGTGATCGCCGTCGACCGCTACGCCAATGCCCCGGCAATGCAGGTGGCGCACCGCAGCCACGTGGTCAACATGCTCGATGGCGTGGCCCTGCGCGCCGTGATCGAGGCCGAAAAACCGCACTACATCGTCCCTGAAATCGAAGCCATCGCCACCGCCACCCTGGTCGAGCTGGAAAACGAAGGTTTCAACGTGGTGCCGACCGCCCGCGCCACCCAGCTGACCATGAACCGCGAAGGCATCCGCCGCCTGGCCGCCGAAGAGCTGGACCTGCCAACCTCGCCATACCACTTCGCCGACACCTACGAAGACTACGCCAAGGCCGTGGCCGATGTCGGCTACCCGTGCGTGGTCAAACCGGTGATGAGCTCGTCGGGCAAGGGCCAGAGCCTGCTGCGCAGCGATGCCGACCTGCAGAAGTCGTGGGACTACGCCCAGGAAGGCGGCCGCGCCGGCAAGGGCCGGGTCATCGTCGAGGGCTTCATCGACTTCGAATACGAAATCACCCTGCTGACCGTGCGCCACGTCGGCGGTACCACCTTCCTCGAGCCAGTCGGCCACCGCCAGGAGAAGGGTGACTACCAGGAGTCGTGGCAGCCGCAGGCCATGAGCCCGAAGGCACTGGCCGAGTCGCAGCGGGTGGCCAAGGCGGTCACCGATGCCCTGGGCGGTCGTGGCCTGTTTGGCGTGGAACTGTTCGTGAAGGGCGATCAGGTGTGGTTCAGCGAAGTCTCGCCACGCCCGCATGACACCGGCCTGGTGACCCTGATTTCCCAGGACCTGTCGCAGTTTGCCCTGCATGCCCGTGCCATTCTTGGCCTGCCGATTCCGGCCGTGCGCCAGTTCGGCCCGTCGGCGTCGGCGGTGATCTTGCCTGAGGGGCAGTCGCAGCAGACCAGCTTTGCCAACCTGGGCGCTGCCTTGAGCGAGCCGGATACCGCCATTCGCCTGTTCGGCAAGCCGGAAATCAACGGTACCCGCCGCATGGGCGTGTGCCTGGCGCGTGACGAGTCGGTCGAATTGGCGCGGGCCAAGGCGACCCGTGCTGCGCAGGCGGTCAAGGTCGAGTTCTGATCCGATCGGGGCTGCGTTGCAGCCCTTCGCGGGCACGCCCGCTCCCACAGGTTTCGGCGCTACCCCTGTGGGAGCGGGCGTGCCCGCGAAGGGCCGCAACGCGGCCCCAATTGCTTACAGCTGCGTATTGCGGGTCTCTTTCAGGCACAGTACGGCAATCAAGCTGATCACCGCCGCCGCCGATACATATCCCCCCACCCAGCTCAACCCACCCATGCTCACCAGCTTCTGGGCAAAGAACGGTGCCGCCGAGGCCCCGACGATGCCGCCCAGGTTATACGCCGCCGAAGCGCCGGTATAACGCACGTGGGTCGGGAACAGCTCAGGCAGCAGTGCTCCCATCGGCGCAAAGGTCACGCCCATCAGGAACAGCTCGATGGCCAGAAACAGCGCCACGCCTGCGGTCGACCCCGAAGTCAGCAGCGGTTCCATGGCAAAGCCTGAGGCTACCGCCAGCAGGCCGCCGACGATCAGCACCGGTTTGCGCCCGTAGCGGTCACTGAGCCAGGCCGACAGTGGTGTGGCCAGGGCCATGAACACCACCGCGAAGCACAGCAGGCCAAGGAACGTCTCGCGGCTGTAGCCCAGCGTGGTCACGCCATAGCTCAGCGAGAACACCGTGGAGATGTAGAACAGCGCGTAGCACACCACCATCGCCGCTGCGCCCAGCAGGGTCGGCAGCCAGTATCTGGAAAACAGGTCGACCACCGGCATTTTCACCCGCTCGTGGCGGGCGACGGCCTTGGCGAACACCGGGCTTTCCTCAAGCTTCAGGCGCACATACAGGCCCACCAGTACCAGCGCGGCGCTGAGCAGGAACGGAATGCGCCAGCCCCACTCGCGGAATTGCTCGTCGCTGAGCACCAGGGCCAGGGTCAGGAACAGGCCGTTGGCGGCCAAAAAGCCGATCGACGGGCCCAACTGCGGGAACATGCCGAACCAGGCTCGCTTGCCTTCCGGTGCGTTCTCGGTGGCCAGCAAGGCCGCACCACCCCATTCGCCACCCAGGCCCAGGCCTTGGCCAAAACGCAGCAGGCAGAGGATGATCGGCGCCCATACACCAATGCTGTCATAGCCCGGCAGCACGCCGATGGCCGTAGTGGACACGCCCATCAGTAACAGCGAGGCGACCAGGGTCGACTTGCGGCCGATACGGTCGCCAAAGTGGCCGAACAGTGCCGAGCCCAGCGGGCGGGCGAGGAAGGCGATACCAAAGGTAAGAAAGGCCGCCAGCATTTGCGCAGTGCCCGACCCGGACGGGAAGAACACCGGGCCGATCACCAGGGCGGCGGCAGTGGCGTAGACGTAGAAATCGTAGAACTCGATGGCGGTGCCGATGAAGCTGGCGGTGGCTACCCGCGCGGGCGAGTTGACCGGCGCGGCAGGCGCTTCGGCATAGGTGCTGCTGATTGTCATTAAGTAGGTCCCTAACAGTCTGGTCCAGCTCCATGGGCGTGCGAGGCAAAAAGGCAAGCACCGCTGCGTGGACGCGGGAGCGTTTTGTTGTTGTGTGCGCCCGACTGACGATAGCCCAAGGGGGATAGGGGCGGGGGCGGGCACTGTTCGGGGTGTTGAAGCAGGACCGCAGGGCGTGTCAGTGGAGCGGACTGGCCGTGGGGCGCCGGGTGCGGGTAGCAGGCGGAACGGCGGGGCTGGGTAAGCGTGACCCGAGTATAGCTATCGGGTCACGGTCCACACCAGTACCTTGCTGGCACAATTGTCCTCTGTTTCGAGGATTTCCAGGCGATAGCGGCCGATCTTCAGGCAAACGGCGCTTTCCGGGATGCTCTCCAGCGCCTCGGTGACCAGCCCGTTGAGGGTTTTCGGCCCGCCGTCGCAGGGCAGGTGCCAGCCCAGGCTGCGGTTGATTTCGCGTAGCGAAGCGGTGCCGTCGATGACGAAGGTGCCATCGGGCTGCGGGTGCACGTGGGGGTTGACCAAGCTGTGTTCATCCTCGAACTCGCCAACGATCTCTTCGAGGATGTCTTCCAGGGTGACGATGCCCAGCACTTCGCCGTACTCGTCCACCACCACGCCCAGGCGGCGCTGCTGCTTGTGGAAGTTCAGCAGCTGCATTTGCAGGGGCGTGCTCTCCGGCACGAAATAGGGCTCGTAGCAGGCGCCGAGCAGCGTCTCCAGGGTCAGCTCGGCCTTGGGCAGCAGGTGGCTGATCAGCTTGGTGTTGAGGATCGCTTCAACCTGGTTGATGTCGCTGTGGTACACCGGCAGGCGGGTGTGGCGGCTGACGATCAGTTGCTCGATGATGCGCTCGATCGGCTCGTCGAGGCTGATGCCGTCCACTTCGTTGCGCGGTACCAGGATGTCGTTGACGGTCATCTTGTCCAGTGACTGCAGGCCGTCGAGCAGGCCGTGGCGCGGCGCTTCGTGTTCCTCGTCCTCGTCGAACTCGTCGGCTTCCTGCGGGTGCAGGGCCACGGCCGTGGGTTGCACGCGGAACGGACGCAGGATCAGCTTGGCAACGCCATCCAGCAGGCAGGCCAGTGGTTGCAGCAGGGTGAGGGGCACTTTCAGCAGGCTGGCGCCGAGGCTGACGAACGCCTGCGGGTTGCGCCGGGCCAGGCGCCGCGGCAGGTATTCGGCGAACACCAGCAAGGTGAGGGTGGCGGCCAGCCCGGCCAGCCAGAAGCCGTGTTCGCCGCTATGCCGCTGGCCGACCAGGCAGGCCAGGCCCAGCACCAGCAGCTTGCCCAGGCTGGCGCACAGCACCAGGGCCTGGGCCGGCAGCACGGGCTGGCCGTCCTCGCCGGCGCGCAGCGCGCCATTGAGTTGCAGGCGGGCGGCATCCACCGCAGTGAATAGCGCCGACCACAACAGCGCCAGTGCCAGGGTGCCGAATAGCGGTGCGTACGGCAGGGTATCCATGGGCGGCCGTCAGATATGCAGGATGAATTCGCGAACCAGCTTGCTGCCGAAATAGGCCAGCATCAGCAGGCAGAAACCGGCCAGCGTCCAGCGGATGGCCTTGTGGCCACGCCAGCCCAGGCGGGTGCGGCCCCACAGCAGCACGCTGAACACCACCCAGGCGACACAGGCCAGCAGGGTCTTGTGTGCCAGGTGCTGGGCGAACAGGTTGTCGAGGAACAGCCAGCCGGAGATCAGCGACAGCGACAGCAGGCACCAGCCGGCCCAGAGGAAGCCGAACAGCAGGCTTTCCATGGTTTGCAGCGGCGGGAAGTTGCGGATCAGCCCGGACGGGTGCTTGTTCTTCAACTGGCGGTCCTGCAGCAGCAACAACAGCGCCTGGAACACCGCGATGGTGAACAGCCCGTAGGCCAGGATCGACAGCAGGATATGCGCGAGGATGCCCGGCTCTTCGTTGACCAGCGGTACCGTGCCAGGGGGCGCGAACTGGGCCAGCAGCGCGGTCACCGCACCCAGCGGGAACAGCAGCACCAGCAGGTTCTCCACGGGTATGCGCAAGCAGGCCAGCAGGGTCAGGGCGATGACCGCCACGGCGATCAGGCTGGCGGCACTGAAGAAGTCCAGGCTCAGGCCCAGCGGGGTGATCAGCTGGAAGAACAGCGCACCGGCCTGGGCGAGTACCGCCAAGGCACCCAGCAGGGCAAGCAGGCGCTTGTCGGCCTTGCGGTTCTGGGCAAGGTAAGAGCCCTGGTAGATGGCCGCAGCTATATATAGGCCGGCGGCGATCAGGTTGGGGAGGAGGCTGGGTGAGGAGAACATAAGTCCTGGTTGGCGAGCCTTAAAGAGACGGAGTTTGGCATAGATCGCGCTGGTCTAGGAAGACTGGCAGGCTGCGGTGCGGTATTCGCGGGTGAACCCGCTCCCACAGGTATGGCGCCGGTTTCGAATGGGGTGGGGACCCTGTGGGAGCGGGTTCACCCGCGAAGAGGCCGGCACAGCCACCGATTATCTACCATACCGCCGCCAAGGTGTGCGCCGCCGTCGCACTTCGCTATAATCGCCGCCTTGCTGTGCCCGGCGGGTATGCATTCCCCCTGGGCGCCTGACAAACCTCGGCTTTTACTGGGCCTGAAAGGATCACCATGTTCGAAAACCTGACCGACCGCCTGTCACAGACGCTGCGCCATGTCACCGGCAAGGCCAAGCTGACCGAAGACAACATCAAGGACACGCTGCGCGAAGTGCGCATGGCCCTGCTCGAGGCCGACGTTGCCCTGCCGGTGGTCAAGGATTTCGTCAACAGCGTCAAGGACCGTGCAGTCGGCACCGAAGTGTCGCGCAGCCTGACCCCTGGCCAGGCGTTCGTGAAGATCGTCCAGGCCGAGCTGGAAAGCCTGATGGGCGCGGCCAATGAAGACCTCGCGCTGAACGCCGCCCCGCCCGCCGTGGTGCTGATGGCCGGCCTGCAGGGCGCCGGTAAGACCACCACCGCCGGCAAGCTGGCGCGCTTCCTCAAGGAGCGCAAGAAAAAGAGCGTGATGGTAGTGTCCGCCGACGTCTACCGCCCGGCGGCGATCAAGCAGCTGGAAACCCTGGCCAACGACATCGGCGTCACCTTCTTCCCGTCCGACATCAGCCAGAAGCCGGTGGCCATCGCCGAAGCGGCCATCCGCGAAGCCAAGCTGAAGTTCATCGACGTGGTCATCGTCGACACCGCCGGCCGTCTGCACATCGACGCCGACATGATGGACGAGATCAAGGCGCTGCACGCCGCGGTCAAGCCGATCGAGACCCTGTTCGTGGTCGACGCCATGACCGGCCAGGACGCCGCCAACACCGCCAAGGCGTTTGGCGAGGCGCTGCCGCTGACCGGCGTGGTGCTGACCAAGGTCGACGGTGACGCCCGTGGCGGTGCCGCGCTGTCGGTGCGTGCCATCACCGGCAAGCCGATCAAGTTCATCGGTATGGGCGAGAAGACCGAAGCCCTCGAACCATTCCACCCCGACCGTGTCGCCTCGCGCATCCTCGGCATGGGTGACGTGCTCAGCCTGATCGAGCAGGCCGAGCAGAACATCGACAAGGCCAAGGCCGACAAGCTGGCCAAGAAGCTGAAGAAGGGCAAGGGCTTCGACCTCGAAGACTTCCGCGATCAGCTGCAGCAGATGAAGAACATGGGCGGCCTCGGCGGCCTGATGGACAAGCTGCCGAGCATCGGCGGGGTCAACCTGTCGCAGATGGGCAACGCCCAGGGCGCGGCCGAGAAGCAGTTCAAGCAGATGGAAGCGATCATCAACTCCATGACCCCGGCCGAGCGCCGTGATCCAGAGTTGATCAGCGGCTCGCGCAAGCGCCGTATCGCCATCGGTTCCGGCACCCAGGTGCAGGACGTCGGCCGCCTGATCAAGCAGCACAAGCAAATGCAGAAGATGATGAAGAAATTCTCCGCCAAGGGCGGCATGGCCAAGATGATGCGCGGCCTGGGCGGGATGCTGCCGGGCGGCGGCATGCCGAAGCTGTAACCCCTATTCCGGGTGCCTGCCGTTCGTCCGGCAGGCGCCCAGAACCCCCGCTGTGGCGGGGCAATGGCCGCGGATTTCGCGGCTCAACCGGCAGATCTGGACGGCAGGGCAGGGCCTTGCCGAAAAAGTCATTTGCAAATGTCCGTGTATTCCCCGAGAATATGCGGCCTTTTGGGCACCCGTGTGCCTATTTGGCATTCAGATTTGCAGTACCAGCTGCTGTATCAACTGCAGCACCGACTATAGGAACGATGTTCACATGGTAACCATTCGTCTGGCCCGTGGCGGCTCGAAAAAGCGCCCATTCTACCACCTGACCGTGACCAACTCGCGTAACGCCCGTGACGGCCGTTTCGTTGAGCGCGTAGGTTTCTTCAACCCGATCGCTGCTGGCGCCGAAGTCAAGCTGTCGGTCAACCAAGAGCGCGTCAACTACTGGCTGAGCCAGGGTGCACAGCCGTCTGAGCGCGTTGCTCAGCTGCTGAAGGACGCTGCCAAGGCTGCTGCCTGAGCAGTATGAACGCGACGCCAGAAAAGGCTGACGACCTCATCGTCGTTGGCAAGATTTTTTCGGTTCACGGCGTTCGCGGCGAGGTGAAGGTGTATTCCTTTACCGATCCGATTGAAAACCTGTTGGATTATCCGCGCTGGACGCTTCGGCACGAAGGCAAGGTAAAGCAGGTCGAGCTGGTCAACGGTCGTGGCTCCCAGAAGGGCCTGGTCGTGAAACTGAAAGGCCTCGATGATCGCGATGAAGCCCGTCTTCTGAGCGGTTACGAAATCTGCATACCGCGGAGCCTTTTGCCCAACCTGGCTGCTGACGAGTACTACTGGTACCAGTTGGTGGGCCTGAAGGTCATCAACCAGGACGAACAACTGTTCGGCAAGGTCGATCACCTGTTGGAGACCGGTGCGAACGATGTAATGGTGGTCAAGCCCTGCGCAGGCAGCCTGGATGATCGCGAGCGTCTGTTGCCCTATACGGCGCAATGCGTGCTCGACATCGACCTGGAAGCAGGCGTGATGCGGGTTGAATGGGACGCGGACTTCTAAACGATGGGTAACCTTCGCGTAGACGTCATCACGTTGTTCCCCGAGATGTTCTCGGCCATCACGGAGTACGGCATTACCAGCCGCGCGGTGAAACAGGGGTTGCTTCAGGTGACTTGCTGGAACCCGCGGGACTACACCACAGATCGTCACCACACGGTGGATGATCGTCCGTTTGGCGGTGGTCCGGGCATGGTGATGAAAATCAAGCCTCTGGAAGACGCCCTGGTTAGCGCCAGGCAAGCGACCGGAGCAGCGGCGAAGGTGATCTACCTTTCGCCACAAGGCCGCAAGCTGACTCAGCAGGCGGTCAAAGGCCTGGCCGAACAGGAATCGTTGATCCTGATCGCCGGTCGTTATGAAGGCATCGACGAGCGCTTTATCGAGGCTCATGTCGATGAGGAGTGGTCGATTGGCGACTATGTGCTTTCCGGTGGCGAGCTGCCGGCCATGGTACTGATCGATGCGGTTACACGGCTGCTGCCCGGAGCTTTAGGGCATGTGGACTCGGCGGAAGAAGATTCTTTCACTGACGGTCTGCTCGATTGCCCGCACTACACCCGACCTGAGGTGTATGCGGATCAGCGTGTTCCCGACGTGTTGCTAAGTGGCAACCATGCACACATCCGGCGTTGGAGAATGAAGCAGTCCCTTGGTAGGACCTTCGAACGACGCGCCGATCTTCTGGAAAGTCGCTCGCTTTCTGGAGAAGAGAAGAAGCTGCTCGAGGAATATCTCCGCGAGCGGGACGATAGTTAAACGTATCGATGGTGGATCACGTATCCATCTTAGGAGCACAGCATGACCAACAAGATCATCCAGCAGCTCGAAGCCGAGCAGATGAGCAAGGAAATCCCGACCTTCGCACCAGGCGACACCGTTGTCGTTCAGGTTAAAGTGAAGGAAGGTGAGCGTTCCCGTCTGCAGGCGTTCGAAGGCGTCGTTATCGCCAAGCGTAACCGCGGTCTGAACAGCGCCTTCACCGTGCGCAAGATCTCCAGCGGCGTTGGCGTAGAGCGTACCTTCCAGACCTACAGCCCGCAAATCGACAGCCTGGCCGTGAAACGTCGTGGTGACGTGCGTAAAGCCAAGCTGTACTACCTGCGCGACCTGTCCGGCAAAGCCGCTCGCATCAAGGAAAAACTGTCCTGAGTACAGTTTGCCCGGTGGCCAAGGCCGCCTAGCGAGAAAAAAGCAGCCTTCGGGCTGCTTTTTTGCTTTTTGCCCCCCGAAGATGTGATTGCCATGACTACCCGAGACCAGGAAATCCTGCGCCGCACCGAGCTGTCGGTGACCCGCGTGACCAAGGCGGTATTTCCCAACACCACCAACCACCACAACACCCTGTTCGGCGGCACCGCCCTGGCCTGGATGGACGAAGTGTCGTTCATCGCCGCCACGCGCTTCTGCCGCCTGCCGCTGGTGACCGTGTCCACCGACCGCATCGACTTCAAGCACCCGATTCCGGCGGGCTCGATCGTGGAGCTGGTGGGGTCGGTGATCAAGGTGGGCAATACCAGCTTGCAGGTGCAAGTGGATGTATTTGTCGAGAATATGTACCTGGATGGGCGCGAGCGAGCGATCCATGGCGTGTTCAGCTTCGTCGCCATCGACGAGGACAAGCGCCCGGTGCCGGTTCTGCCCCAGGCCTGAGTTCTCCTGCACTGGCCCTTTCGCGGCTAAAGCCGCTCCCACAGGGATCGCACATACCTCGAGGGCGGTGATATCCCTGTGGGAGCGGCTTTAGCCGCGAAGAGGCCAGTACAGACAACAATTATGCTGCTGTGAAACACTAAGCCACCTTCAACACCCAGCAGCCCCGCATGCCCGTCCTAGACCACCCCCTGATCGACCAGTTCCTCGACGCCCTGTGGCTTGAAAAGGGCCTGTCCGACAACACCCGCGTGTCCTACCGCAGCGACCTGGCCCTGTTCAACGGCTGGCTGCAGGAACACGGCGTCAGCTTGCCCGACGCTGGCCGCGACCTGATTCTCGACCACCTGGCCTGGCGCCTCGACCAAGGCTACAAACCGCGCTCCACGGCACGCTTCCTGTCCGGCCTGCGTGGCTTCTTCCGCTACCTGCTGCGGGAAAAGCTGGTGGCCATCGACCCGACCTTGCAAGTCGACATGCCGCAACTGGGCAAGCCACTGCCCAAGTCGCTGTCCGAAGCCGACGTCGAAGCCTTGCTGCAGGCTCCGGACCTGGGCGAAGCCATCGGCCAGCGTGACCGCGCCATGCTCGAAGTGCTCTACGCCTGCGGTCTGCGGGTTACCGAACTGGTCAGCCTGGCTCTCGACCAGGTCAACCTGCGCCAGGGCGTGCTGCGGGTGATGGGCAAGGGCAGCAAGGAGCGCCTGGTGCCCATGGGCGAAGAGGCGGTGCTGTGGCTGCAGCGCTACCTGCGCGATGGCCGCGCCGAACTGCTCAATGGCCGCCCCAGCGACGTCCTGTTCCCCAGCTTGCGTGGCGAGCAGATGACCCGCCAGACCTTCTGGCATCGCATCAAGCACCATGCCCGGGTCGCCGGCATCGACAAACCGCTGTCGCCACACACCCTGCGCCACGCCTTCGCCACCCATCTGCTCAACCACGGTGCCGACCTGCGCGTGGTACAGATGCTGCTGGGCCACAGTGACCTGTCGACCACGCAGATCTACACCCATGTTGCCAAGGCCCGCCTGCAGCAACTGCACGCCCGGCACCACCCGCGTGGATGAATGTTTTTCATGTTCCGCCGACCGGTCCTTGCAAGGCCCTTCACCGGCGGTGTGATGTGGTAGGCTTGAGCGGTTTGCACCAAGGGCCGCACGGTCACCGCGTATTTTCCGCAGGTGGCGCCCTCCGGCCCCTGTCCGCCTTCAGGAGTTCCCATGCGCGTGACCCAGTTTTTCGCCGCCGCCGCGTTGGCGCTGGCCAGTACCTTTGCCGTTGCTGCGGCAACCGACAGCAATACCGCTGCCGAGCAGGCCATCCGTAAGTCGTTGCAGAACCTCGAGCTGGAAGTGCCCGTTGAAAGCGTGGCCAGCAGCCCGGTCAGCGGCCTGTATGAAGTCAAGCTGCAGGGTGGCCGCGTGCTGTATGCCAGCGGCGACGGCCAGTTCGTGATGCAGGGCTACCTGTTCCAGATCCAGGACGGCAAGCCGGTCAACCTCACCGAGAAGACCGAGCGCCTGGGTATTGCCAAGCTCATCAACGGCATTCCAGCCGCCGAGATGGTGGTTTATCCTGCCAAGGGCGAGACCAAGTCGCACATCACCGTGTTCACCGACACCACCTGCCCGTACTGCCACAAGCTGCACGCCGAGGTGCCCGAACTCAACCGCCGCGGTATCGAAGTGCGCTATGTCGCCTTCCCGCGCCAGGGTCTCGGCTCGCCGGGTGACCAGCAGTTGCAGGCCGTCTGGTGTTCCAGTGACCGCCGTGCGGCGATGGACAAGATGGTCGAGGGTGAGGAAATCAAGGCCGCCAAGTGCGCCAACCCGGTCAGCAAGCAGTTCCAGCTGGGCCAGTCGATCGGCGTCAACGGCACGCCGGCGATCGTCCTTGAAAGCGGCCAGGTCATTCCGGGCTACCAGCCGGCACCGCAGGTCGCCAAGCTGGCGCTGGCCAAGTAATCCAATTCAGTACGCCGTCGTCATGGGGTGACGGCATGTTTCACGGTCGGCATAGGTGTCGGCCGTTCAATGGGGAGTTCACAGTGAAACCGGTCAAAGTAGGCATCTGTGGGTTGGGGACCGTCGGTGGCGGAACCTTCAATGTACTTCAGCGCAACGCCGAGGAGATTGCCCGCCGTGCCGGGCGCGGTATTGAAGTGGCACAGATCGCCATGCGCTCGCAGAACCCGAACTGCCAGATTACCGGTACCCCCATTACCGCTGACGTGTTCGAAGTTGCGAGCAACCCGGAGATCGACATTGTCATCGAGCTGATCGGTGGCTACACCGTGGCTCGCGAACTGGTGCTCAAGGCCATCGAGAACGGCAAGCACGTGGTCACCGCCAACAAGGCGCTGATTGCCGTGCACGGCAACGAAATCTTCGCCAAGGCCCGCGAGAAGGGTGTGATCGTCGCCTTCGAAGCGGCCGTGGCCGGTGGCATCCCGGTGATCAAGGCCATCCGCGAAGGCCTGTCGGCCAACCACATCAACTGGCTGGCCGGTATCATCAACGGCACCGGCAACTTCATCCTCACCGAAATGCGTGAGAAGGGCCGTGCCTTCCCGGATGTGCTGGCCGAAGCCCAGGCGCTGGGGTACGCCGAAGCCGACCCGACCTTCGACGTCGAAGGCATCGATGCCGCTCACAAGCTGACCATTCTCGCCTCGATCGCGTTCGGCATCCCGCTGCAATTCGACAAGGCCTACACCGAGGGCATCACCCAGCTGACCACTGCTGACGTGAACTACGCCGAGGCCCTGGGCTACCGCATCAAGCACCTGGGCGTGGCCCGCCGCACTGCCGAAGGCATTGAGCTGCGCGTACACCCGACGCTGATCCCGGCCGACCGCCTGATCGCCAACGTCAACGGCGTGATGAACGCCGTCATGGTCAACGGCGATGCCGCCGGCTCCACCCTGTACTACGGCGCTGGTGCCGGCATGGAGCCAACCGCTTCGTCGGTGGTCGGCGATGTGGTCGATGTGGTCCGTGCCATGACCTCCGACCCGGAAAACCGCGTGCCGCACCTGGCCTTCCAGCCGGATTCGCTGTCGGCCCACCCTATCCTGCCGATCGAAGCCTGCGAAAGCGCCTACTATCTGCGCATCCAGGCCAAGGATCACCCGGGGGTACTGGCCCAGGTGGCCAGCATCCTCTCGGAGCGTGGCATCAACATCGAGTCGATCATGCAGAAGGAAGCCGAGGAACAGGACGGCCTGGTGCCGATGATCCTGCTGACCCATCGCGTGGTCGAGCAGCGCATCAACGATGCCATCGTCGCCCTGGAAGCCCTGCAGGACGTGGTCGGCAAGGTCGTGCGCATTCGCGTCGAGCAGCTCAACTAACAATAGTGCCGGCGGGCCGCCAGCGCGGCCCCGGCCCCAGCATCGAAGGTTTGCACCCATGCGCTATATCAGTACCCGCGGCCAGGCACCGGCCCTGAATTTCGAAGACGTCCTGCTGGCTGGCCTGGCCAGTGACGGCGGCCTGTACGTCCCGGAAAACCTGCCACGTTTCACCCAGGAAGAAATCGCCTCGTGGGCCGGCCTGCCGTACCACGAACTGGCTTTCCGGGTGATGCGCCCGTTCGTCGAAGGCAGCATCGCCGACGCCGACTTCAAGAAGATCCTCGAAGAAACCTACGGCGAGTTCGCCCACGCCGCCGTTGCCCCGCTGCGTCAGCTGAACAGCAACGAGTGGGTGCTGGAGCTGTTCCACGGCCCGACCCTGGCGTTCAAGGACTTCGCCCTGCAACTGCTCGGCCGCCTGCTCGACCACGTGCTGGCCAAGCGCAACGAGCGCGTGGTGATCATCGGTGCCACCAGCGGTGACACCGGTTCCGCCGCCATCGAAGGCTGCCGCCGTTGCGACAACGTCGACATCTTCATCCTGCACCCGCACCAGCGCGTGTCGGAAGTGCAGCGCCGGCAGATGACCACCATCTTCGGTGACAACATCCACAACATCGCCATCGAAGGCAACTTCGACGACTGCCAGGAAATGGTCAAGGCCAGCTTCGCCGACCAGTCGTTCCTCAAGGGCACCCGCCTGGTTGCGGTCAACTCGATCAACTGGGCGCGGATCATGGCCCAGATCGTCTACTACTTCCACGCTGCCCTGCAGCTGGGTGGCCCGGCGCGTTCCGTGGCGTTCTCGGTACCGACCGGCAACTTCGGCGACATCTTTGCCGGCTACCTGGCACGTAACATGGGCCTGCCGGTCAGCCAGCTGATCGTCGCCACCAACCGCAACGACATCCTGCACCGCTTCATGAGCGGCAACCAGTACGTCAAGGAAACCCTGCACGCGACCCTGTCGCCGTCGATGGACATCATGGTCTCGTCCAACTTCGAGCGCCTGCTGTTCGACCTGCACGGCCGCAACGGTGGCGCCATTGCCGAGCTGATGGCCAACTTCAAGCAAGGTGGCGGTTTCAGCGTCGAGCAAGACCGCTGGACCGAAGCGCGCAAGCTGTTCGACTCGCTGGCAGTGAACGACGAGCAGACCTGCGAAACCATTGCCGAAGTGTTCGCAGCCACCGGTGAAGTCCTCGACCCGCACACCGCGATCGGCGTCAAGGCCGCCCGCGAGTGCCGCCGCAGCCTGGACACGCCGATGGTGGTGCTGGGTACCGCGCACCCGGTCAAGTTCCCGGAAGCGGTGGAGAAGGCCGGTGTGGGCAAGGCACTGGAGCTGCCGGCGCACCTCAGCGACCTGTTCAGCCGTGAAGAGCGTTGCACGGTGCTGGCCAATGACCTGAAGGCTGTGCAGGGCTTTGTCAGCCAGCATGGTAACCGCGGCAAACCGCTGTAAACATTGGGGCCGCTCTGCGGCCCATCGCCGGCAAGCCAGCTCCCACAGGGATTGCCCTTACCCTGGGACTATGCGGTCGGGGTAGGAGCTGGCTTGCCGGCGATGGGCTGCAGAGCAGCCCTGATTCTCCGAATCTTCCCAGTGCTGCATCAGAAATATCCTATTCAGGCCGCCCCGCGTAAAGCCTAGATTAGCCGGTCCTCCCATCAGGAGCGGCTCATGCACCAGCCCTACGTGTTGATCCACCAGGCTCGCCCATCCCACCAGATCCTCCTGCACCAGGCCCTCAACGCCCAGGGCATGTTCCATGTGCGCATCAGCGAAACCAGCGCAGACCTCGACGCCTGCCTGAGCGCGGATCGCCGCCCCGACCTGCTGATCCTTGACCACGCCATGCCAACCCGGGCCGGGCTTGCCGTGCTCGAACAGCAGCACCGAACACGCGCTTTGCTGTTTGTCGGCCAGGCTGCTCCCAGGCGCCGCAACCTTGCCCAAGAGGCCAGAAGCCGCGGGCTGTGGGTGCTCGCCGAGCTGCCCTGGCCGCTGTCGATGCCACGCCTGCAGCGTGCCCTGCAAGCAGTGCAGGTAAGCACCTGGCGGCGTATTCAAACTGTCACGTCCGCCCAGCATGCTCACTGAAGCAGCCGCGGTGTAACGAACTTTCCGCTGCGTCTGTTGGTCAGTTCCTCTATATCCCACCACGCAGCGAGTGATCCGGATGGAAAGAATCTGCAGACTGCTCAACGAAGCCCTGACCCCCTATCAGACCCACTTCGGCGTCGCCGATGCCCAGGGTAATCGCCAATTGACCGTTCACGACCGCCTCACCGGTATCACCCTGCGGCGCACGGTCAGCGAGCGCCAGTTGCAGGAGCAACGCCTGTTGATCGATCTGGTGGATGGCCTGCACCGTGACCTGCAGATCGCCGAAGGGCGTTTGCAACCCTGCGTGATCGCGGCGCTGCAGCAACGCCAGCAACCCCATGGAACCTTTGCCTGAGTGGCTTATCAGAAGTAGCAAGGGCAGTCAGCCAGTGCTTTGCTCCGGCGCTGGCAGGGCTGTCACGGGAAGCCCCCAAGGGCTTTCGCTTGGCCCCGGGCGTGTTTCCCCAGCGCCCGGGGTTTATTTTTTTTTGTGTTGCCTACACCGGTACTATCGCCGGCAAGCCAGCTCCACAGGTACTGCACATGGCTTGAGGTTGGTGCGGTCGAGGCAGGAGCTGGCTTGCTGGCGATAGGGCCGGAACAGAGGGGATCAATGGCCTTCGAAGAAGCGCTTGCTCTCTTCCAGGTAGTCTTCCTGCAGCGCCGGGTCCAGCCAGCGTGCATACAGCCCCGGCAACACATCCCGGCGCAGGGCAGGCAGCAGCTGGTCGATGTGCGCAATCGCCTCACGCCCCAGCTCACTGTTCGAACAGCCTACATGCAGAAACTGGTAGTGGTTCACTCCCTGTACAGGATGAAACCGGTAGTCGGCCAGTGTTCCGCCTTGCTGCTCGACCAGGTAGCGCACTTCAGGCCAGTAGCCGAGCACCATGCGCAGGCGCCCCAGCTGTTGCATCTGCAGCAGGTTGGCGGTGGCGTCGTTGCCGTAGTGGCGACTGAGCGCGGTGTCGGGTAACTGGCGCAGGATGGCGTCGATCTGCGTGCCGTAGCTGCGCTCGGCGACAACCCCCAGCTTCAGCGGGGTCTTGCTCAGCAGGCCATGCAGGTCTACCTCCTGGCCGTCGAGGTAAGGAGCCACCAGCGTCTCGCTGTCCTTGCGCAGCACCAGGCCGCCACTGAGCACGCCCAGGGAGGGCATGGAAAACCGCACATACTCGGCGCGCTCCGGTGTCCACAGCAGGGTCGGGTCGCAGGTGAAGCTCTTCGGGTCCTGCAGCATCTGGATACCGCGGGCGCGGTTGATCCGCACGATGCTGTGGTCGTACTCGGGCATCTGCCCGATCAGCAGGGGCAACAGCTGGTCGATCACCCCTTGGCCTTTTCCCGGCCCTTCGAAAATGGTGAACGGCGGCAGGTCACGCACCAGCCAGAAGATGCGCTCCTTGGCGCTTGCAGGCTGCAGCAATGCGGGCAGCAGCCCGCACAGCAGGATCAGGTGACGTAGGCAACGGGCAGCGCGCATGGACCAGGGCAGTGCCAGGTTCAGACCGTGCCTGCTGCGCGCAGGCTGGCGATGGCCGCCGCGTCGTAGCCCAGGCTGCCGAGCAGCGCCTCGGTGTGTTCGCCCAGCGCCGGGCCGACCCACTCGGTGGAGCCGGGGGTGTCCGACAGCTTGGGCACGATGCCCGGCATGCGGAACGGCTTGCCGTCCGGCAGTTTGGCCTGCAGGAACATTTCGCGTGCCAGGTACTGCGGGTCGTTGAACATGTCCTCGGCCGAATAGATGCGGCTGGCCGGCACTTCGGCGGTATTCAGCACCTGCATCAGTTGCTCCAGCGGCAGGCTGTTGGCCCAGCGGTCGATGACCCCGTACAGCTCGTCACGGCGCAGGTCGCGGCCATCGTTGGTGGCCAGGGTCGGGTCGTCGGCCAGGTCGGTGCGGCCAATGGCCTGCATGAAGCGCTTGAAGATCGCATCGCCGTTGGCGCCGATCTGCACATGCTTGCCGTCGGCGCTGGTGTGGATGGAGGAGGGCGTGATGCCCGGCATGATGTTGCCGGTGCGTTCGCGGATAAAGCCGAACACATCGAACTCCGGGACCATGCTTTCCATCATGGCGAAGATCGCTTCGTACAGGGCCACGTCCACCACCTGGCCCTGGCCGCCGTTGACTTCCCGGTGCCGCAGCGCCATCAGTGCGCCGATCACCCCCCACAGGGCAGCAATCGAGTCACCGATGGAAATGCCCGTGCGCACCGGTGGGCGGTCGTCGAAACCGGTGATGTAGCGCAGGCCGCCCATCGACTCGCCCACGGCGCCGAAGCCCGGCTGGTCCTTCATCGGCCCGGTCTGGCCGAAGCCTGACAGGCGCACCATAACCAGGCGCGGGTTGAGCGCGTGCAGCACATCCCAGCCCAGGCCGAGCTTTTCCAGCACGCCCGGGCGGAAGTTCTCGATCAGGATGTCGGCCTCGGCCAGCAGGCGCTTGAGAATCTCGCGACCCTCGGGGTGCTTGAGGTTGAGGGTAAGTGACTGCTTGTTGCGGGCCTGCACGAACCACCACAGCGAGGTGCCCTCATACAGCTTGCGCCATTTGCGCAACGGGTCGCCGCCATCGGGCGATTCGACCTTGACCACCTCGGCGCCGAATTCGGCACAGATGCGCGAGGCGAACGGGCCAGCGATGAGGGTGCCGAGTTCGACAACTTTGAGGCCGGCGAGGGGTTTGCTGGGCGTAGTCATGGGGCATCCGTGGCAGCTGGGCAGATGCGTGGTTTTATCATAGGTCCGAAGCGGCAGATACTGCTGCGGGGCAACGAAGGGCAGTATCGGTTAGACTGTGCCACTTTTCTTTGCGCAAGAAGCCCGTCGACCATGGCCCAGCCGTCCACCACCTATAAATTCGAACTGAACCTGACCGACCTCGACCGCGGCGTGTACGAAAACGTCCGTCAGACTATCGCCCGCCACCCTTCGGAAACCGAAGAACGCATGGCTGTGCGCCTGCTGGCCTACGCCCTGTGGTACAACGAAAACCTGTCGTTCGGCCGTGGCCTGTCCGATGTGGACGAAGCGGCGCTCTGGGAAAAGAGCCTGGACGATCGCATCCTGCACTGGATTGAAGTGGGCCAGCCGGACGCCGACCGGCTGACCTGGTGCTCGCGCCGCACCGAGCGCACCAGCCTGCTGGCCTACGGCAGCCTGCGTGTATGGCAGAACAAGGTGGTAGATGCGGTCAAGGGCCTGAAGAACCTGAGCATCGCTGCCGTGCCGCAGGAGGTGCTGGAAACCCTCGCCACCGACATGCCCCGTACCATCAAGTGGGACGTGATGATCAGCGAAGGCACCTTGTTTGTCACCGACGACCGTGGCCAGCACGAAGTGCAGCTGGAGTGGCTGCTGGGTGAGCGTGGCTGAAGCCCCCCATGCGTATCGAACCTCGCCCGCTGCCGCCGACCCTGCCATTCCTGGGTAACCTGCCACCCTTGCTGACCCGCCTGTACGCCGCGCGCGGCGTGCAAAGCGAGGCCGAGCTGGACAAAAGCCTCGCGCGCCTGCTGCCGTACCAGCAGCTCAAGGGCATCGAGGCCGGCGTGGATCTGCTGGTCGAGGCTATCGACCAGCGCCAGCGCATCCTCATCGTCGGCGACTTCGATGCCGACGGCGCCACTGCCAGTACTGTCGGCGTGCTGGGCCTGCGCCTGCTGGGCGCGACCCACGTCGACTACCTAGTGCCCAACCGCTTCGAATACGGTTACGGCCTGACCCCGGAAATCGTCGAGGTGGCGCTGCAACGCCAGCCGCAGCTGCTGATCACCGTGGACAACGGCATTTCCAGCGTCGACGGTGTGGCAGCCGCCAAGGCCGCCGGGCTCAAGGTGCTGGTCACCGACCACCACCTGCCGGGCGCGGAGTTGCCCGACGCCGACGCCATCATCAACCCCAACCAGCCGGGCTGCAGTTTCCCGAGCAAGGCGCTGGCCGGGGTAGGGGTGATCTTCTATGTGCTGATGGCCCTGCGTGCGCGCCTGCGCAGCCTGGGGCGCTACGAAACGCAGCCGCAGCCGAACATCGGCGAATTGCTCGACCTGGTAGCCCTGGGCAGCGTCGCGGACGTGGTGCCATTGGACGCCAACAACCGCATCCTGGTGCACCAGGGCCTCGAACGCATTCGCGCCGGCCGCGCCCGGCCGGGGCTCAAGGCCATTCTGGAAGTGGCCCGTCGCGATCACCGGCGCATCACCTCGACCGACCTCGGTTTCATCCTCGGTCCACGGCTGAACGCTGCCGGACGCCTGGACGACATGAGCCTGGGCATCGAATGCCTGCTGTGTGAAGACGCGGCCCTGGCCCAGGACATGGCCCGGCAACTGGACGACCTGAACCAGGACCGCAAGTCCATCGAACAGGGCATGCAGCGCGAGGCCCTGGCGCAGCTCAAGGACCTGCCGGTCGAGTCGATGCCATATGGCCTGTGCCTGTTCGATGCCGACTGGCACCAGGGGGTGATCGGTATTCTGGCGTCGCGCCTGAAGGAGCGTTACCACCGGCCGACCATCGCTTTCGCCGACGCTGGCGAGGGGATGCTCAAAGGGTCGGCGCGCTCGGTGCCGGGGTTTCACATTCGTGATGCCCTGGACGCCGTGGCGGCGCGTCATCCGCAACTGATCAGCAAGTTCGGCGGCCACGCCATGGCGGCGGGCTTGTCGTTGCCTGAAGCCAATTTCCCGGCATTTGCCGAGGCGTTCGACGAAGAAGTGCGACGCCAGCTGCGTGAAGAGGACCTGACCGGGCGCCTGTTGTCCGATGGCAGCCTGGCGGTGGAGGAGTTCCACCTCGACCTGGCCAAGGCCCTGCGCCATGCCGGGCCCTGGGGGCAGCACTTCCCCGAGCCGCTGTTCCATGGCGTGTTCCAGCTGGTGGAGCAGCGCGTGGTGGGCGAGCGGCATCTGAAGGTGGTGCTCAAGAGTGAGTGCGGCTCGGTGCGGCTGGATGGCATTGCCTTCGGTGTCGACCGCGAAGTGTGGCCGAACCCGACGGTGCGTTGGGTCGAGTTGGCGTACAAGCTGGATGTGAACGAGTTTCGTGGTAATGAAAGTGTGCAGCTGATGATTGCCCACATGGAGCCGCGCTGACTGCAATTCCGGGGCTGCCTTGCAGCCCATCGCCGGCAAGCCAAGCGCGATCCCTGTGGGAGCGGGCATGCCCGCGAACACCGGCGAAGCCGTTGCCATCCACTGAGTCGCCTTCTTCGCGGGCACGCCCGCTCCCACAAGGCTCTGCGGCGAGCTGGCCAATGTGCCCCATGTGCGATCGATGAGCACAGCAAACTCAGCGCGCCATACCTAACTCGGCATCATCCATCAGCGCCTTGGCCATCGCACTGAGATAGTGCGCAGCCCAGATCATCATGGGTTTCTCATCCATCAGCCCGACGATGGTCAACTCCCGTACATAGCCCATCAGTTCCGAAGCCTGATCACGGGCGTCTCGGCACGGAATGCCCGCTTCGATGCGAAATAATGGGTGGGTCTGGTTTTCACCTTGAAAGAAAGTGGTCTTGCCGACGGTGAATTGGGTGTCTTCTGTAGTCATTTTTATAGCAATTCCTTGAAGGTTGAAGGAGTTGCCACCGCCGTTTCCACACGAAAGGCGGCAACTGTATGCAGGGTGGAAAACCGGCCTTCAAGGAACCCGGTAGGCCAAACGGCCTCCCGCACACAGCTGCCATTACGACAGGCACTTGAAGATTGACCGGGTTTCCACACCCGCATCGCTAGATTTCAGCGACCCAGAAAGCCTAAGTGGCGGTGTATCCGGGAACAATCAGATGCCTGTCGACAGAACGTGTAGGGTATTTCCTCAGGTCAGGCATCACCAGATCTGAGTCGTAGGGGATATCTGAAATACCTGTCAGAGTGCCTGCCTGTAGCGGCGGTCAGGGCTGCCAGGTGCCTGCCTTGAGAGTGATGTCGCCTATGAGATCGAGCGCCGCCCGCGCGGCGCTTCGCGGGGCAAGCCCGCTCCCACATTTGTTGCAACGTGCCAAACCTGTCAGGCCATGGTTGCCCGCTTTGTTGGCCTGACGATGTCTCCCCGTTGGCGCGGCTGCCGCCCCACATGTCTTTGGTCATGCGCCAAGGCTGACGACCATGGCCTTGCAGGCATGGCCACGTTGCAACAAATGTGGGAGCGGGCTTACCCCGCGAAGCGCCGCGTGGGCGGCGCTCGATCTCATAGGCGACATCACTCTCGATCCAAACACCCCGCCCCCCACCCGAAATCCCATTGAACCTCCCCCCCAACCATTCTGGTCTAGTCTGAAGTTATGACCGGACCTGGGCCAGGGACGTGCAATTGAGTGTCCGGGCCGGATCACCATTGGAGTCCTTGGGAGGTGCCCTCATGAGCCTGCTGCTCGAGCCTTACACCCTGCGTCAGCTGACCCTGCCCAACCGCATCGCCGTTTCGCCGATGTGCCAGTATTCCGCCGTCGATGGCCTGGCCAACGACTGGCACCTTGTTCATCTGGGCAGCCGCGCCGTGGGTGGCGCGGGCCTGGTAATCACTGAAGCCGTGGCGGTGACCGCCGATGGCCGCATCACCGCCGAAGACCTCGGCCTGTGGAATGACGCTCAGATCGCCCCGCTGCAACGCATCACCCGTTTCATCACCGCCCAAGGGGGCGTGCCCGGTATCCAGCTGGCTCACGCCGGGCGCAAGGCCAGCACCTATCGCCCGTGGCTGGGCAAGCAAGGCAGCGTCAAGCTCGAGGAGGGCGGCTGGCAGCCGGTAGGGCCGTCGAAGATCGCCTTCGATCCGCAACACACACCGCCACGCGAGCTGACCCATGACGAAATCCAGGATGTGATCGCCGCCTTCGTCGCTTCGACCGAGCGTGCCCTGAAGGCCGGTTTCAAGGTGGTCGAGATCCACGCCGCCCATGGCTACCTGTTGCACCAGTTCCTGTCACCGTTGAGCAACCAGCGTCGCGACGAGTACGGCAGCAGTTTCGAAAACCGTATCCGCCTGACCCTGCAGGTGGTCGAGGCTGTGCGCAAGGTCTGGCCTGCCGAGTTACCGCTGTTCGTGCGGGTATCGGCGACCGACTGGGTCGAGGACGGCTGGAACCCGGATGAAACCGTCGAACTGGCCCGCCGCCTGCGTGGCTTGGGCGTCGACCTGATCGACGTGTCCTCCGGCGGCACCTCGGTCAATGCCGAAATCCCCACAGGGCCCGGCTACCAGACCCGCTTCGCCGAGCGTGTGCGCAAGGAATCGGAAATTGCCACCGGCACCGTGGGCATGATCACCGAACCGGCCCAGGCCGAGCACATTCTGCGCACCGGCCAGGCCGACATCATCTTCCTCGCCCGCGAACTGCTGCGCGACCCGTACTGGCCGCTGCATGCTGACGACGACCTGGGCGGCAACAAAGCTACTTGGCCTGCGCAATACCAGCGCGCCACCAGCCGGGCCAACCCGATTCACGAGTCGGACTTGCGGGATTGACCTGACCCAAGCATTACGCTCCTACACGGTATTGCACCGCCTTTGAATGCGGTGCGGTATCTGTGGGAGCGGGCATGCCCGCGAAGAAGGCGACTCGGTGTATGGCACCGGCTTTGCCGGTGTTCGCGGGTGAACCCGCTCCCACAGAGGTCGCGCAAAGTCAGGCGTTGATACTTACTCCTTTTCTATTTACTTCCAAATAGTCGTCCACTGCCTCTTTGAACGCGGCAGGCAATAGCCTGCGCGACCGAGCGTGAAACCCGACGATATCGCAAGTTGTGCAAAGGTGCCCGACCCATGAATGGTCTTCCTTGCTGTATTTCACCTTTGCTCGTTGCCCTCGATATTCCATGTCATCCAGCCTCGTGATAATCCAGTTTCGATGACTACAAGCTAAAGGATGTGGCATTAGGAATGGGCCGAACCGATTGCAGGAAAGCTCCTGGGCTGAGGTGCCGGTCTCAACCCAGGCTTTACCCTTAATGCTTGATCATCACATGCCGCACACAGGTGTAGTCCTCCAGCCCATACATCGACATGTCCTTGCCATACCCCGAATGCTTCTGCCCGCCATGGGGCATTTCGCTGACCAGCATGAAGTGGGTGTTCACCCATGTGCAGCCATACTGCAGGCGCGCCGCCAGGCGGTGGGCGCGGCCGGTGTCGCGGGTCCAGACCGATGAGGCCAGGCCGTAGTTGGAGTCGTTGGCCCATTCCAGCGCCTGCGCTTCGTCGCTGAAGCGGGTCACCGACACCACCGGGCCGAACACTTCATTGCGCACGATTTCGTCATCCTGCAGCGCATCGGCCAGCACCGTCGGCTCGAAGAAGAAACCGTCGCCATCAATTGCCTTGCCACCCGTCACCAGGCGAATGTGCGGCTGGGCAACCGCGCGTTGCACAAGGCCCGCGACCTTGTCGCGGTGCTGGGCGCTGATCAGTGGCCCCAGTTCGGTGTCCTCGGCTTCCTGCAGGCCCGGCTTGAGGCTGGCCACTGCGGCCCCCAGGCGTTCGACGAAACGCTCGTAGATGCCATCCTGCACATACAGCCGACAGGCCGCGGTGCAGTCCTGGCCGGCGTTGTAAAAGCCGAAGGTACGGATGCCGTCGATGGCCGCGTCGATGTCGGCATCGTCGAACACCAGCACCGGGGCCTTGCCGCCCAGTTCCATGTGCATGCGTTTTACGCTGTCGGCGGTGGCGCTGATGATGTGCGCGCCGGTGGGGATCGAGCCGGTCAGCGACACCATGCGCACCTTGGGGTGGTTGACCAGCGGGTTGCCGACCGTCTGGCCACGGCCGAAGAGGATGTTCAGCACCCCCGGTGGCAGCAGGTCCTGGGCCAGTTCGCCGAGGCGCAGGGCGGTCAGCGGAGTCAGTTCGGAGGGCTTGATCACCACCGTGTTGCCGGCAGCCAGGGCCGGGGCGATCTTCCACGCCAGCATCATCAACGGGTAGTTCCACGGCGCGATCGAGGCCACCACGCCCAGCGGGTCACGGCGGATCATCGATGTGTGGCCCGGCAGGTACTCGCCGGCTGCCGAGCCGCCCAGGCAGCGTGCTGCACCGGCAAAGTAGCGGAACACGTCGGCAATTGCCGGGATCTCGTCATTCAGCGCGGCGCTCAGCGGCTTGCCGCAGTTCTGCGATTCCAGCCGGGCCAGTTCATCGCCATGGGCTTCGATTGTGTCGGCCAGCACCAGCAAGGCTTGCGAGCGGTCCTTGGGGCTGGTTTGCGACCAGCTGTCGAAGGCCTGGTCGGCAGCGCGCACGGCGCTGTCCACCTGGGCTTCGCTGGCTTCGTTGATTTGCGCCAGGGCGGTGCCCAGCGCCGGGTTGAGCACGGTCCAGGCCGGGCCTTGGCCAGCGACCAGCTGGCCATTGATCAGCATCTGCGTTTGCATCGGGGACTCCTCCAGGGTCATTTGCCACTGCCCGCGACGCTTTCGCCGCCACGGGTCAGGTAATAGGCGCCAAGGATTGGCAGCATGGTCACCAGCATCACCAGCATGGCGACCACGTTGGTCACCGGCACGTCGCGCGGGCGGCTGAGCTGGTTGAGCAGCCAGATCGGCAGGGTGCGTTCGTGGCCGGCGGTGAAGGTGGTGACGATGATTTCGTCGAACGACAGGGCAAAGGCCAGCATGCCGCCGGCCAGCAGCGCCGAGCCGAGGTTGGGCAGGATGATGTAGCGGAAGGTCTGCCAGCCGTCGGCGCCCAGGTCCATCGAGGCTTCGATCAGGCTCTGCGAAGTACGCCGCAGGCGGGCGATCACGTTGTTGTAGACGATCACCACGCAGAACGTGGCGTGGCCGACCACGATGGTGAACAGGCCGGGCTCTATCCCTAAGGTCTTGAACGCCGAGAGCAGGGCGATGCCGGTGATGATACCGGGCAGGGCGATAGGCAGGATCAGCATCAGCGAAATGCTCTCCTTGCCGAAAAAGCTGCGCCGGTACAGCGCCGCCGAGGCCAGCGTGCCGAGCACCAGAGCGATCAGCGTGGCCAGGCAGGCCACCTGCAGCGACAGCTTGATCGCCTCCAGCACATCGGGCCGGGCGAAGGCCACGGCGAACCACTTCAGGGTAAAGCCCTTGGGCGGGAAGCTGAACGCTGCGTCTTCGGTGTTGAAGGCATACAGGAAGATGATCAGGATCGGGAAGTGCAGGAACAGCAACCCGCCCCAGGCCGCCAGGCGCAGCCCGATCGAGGCATTTTCAGAGTGCATCGAAGGCCCCCAGGCGCTTGACGATGGAAAGGTACACCGCGATCAGCACGATCGGCACCAGGGTGAACGCGGCGGCCATCGGCATGTTGCCGATCGCCCCTTGCTGGGCATAGACCATGCTCCCGATGAAGTAACCGGGCGGGCCGACCAGCTGTGGCACGATGAAGTCGCCCAGGGTCAGCGAGAAGGTAAAGATCGAGCCGGCGGCAATGCCCGGGATCGACAGCGGCAGGATCACTTGCACGAAGGTTTGCCCGGGCCGCGCGCCGAGGTCTGCCGAGGCCTGCAACAGCGACGGCGGCAAGCGCTCCAGCGAGGCCTGGATCGGCAGGATCATGAACGGCAGCCAGATGTACACGAACACCATGAAGCGCCCCAGGTGTGAAGTCGACAGCGTGCTGCCGCCAACGCCCGGTAGCGCCAGCACCGCTTGTAGCAGGGCATCCAGGTGCAGCTGCTGGACGAACCACTGGGCCACGCCGCCCTTGGCCAGCAGCAGGGTCCAGGCGTAGGTCTTGACGATGTAGCTGGCCCACATCGGCATCATCACCGCGATGTAGAAAAACGCCTTGGTCTTGCCGCTGGTGTAGCGCGCCATGTAGTAGGCGATGGGGAAGGCCAGTACCGCACTGGCCAGCGACACCGCCAGTGCCATGCCCAGGGTGCGCAGGATGATGTCGAAGTTCGACGGGTTGAACAGCGCGGCGAAATTGCCCAGGGTCAGGTCCGGGGTTACCGCCATGGTGAAGTCGTCGAAGGTATAGAAACCCTGCCACAGCAGGTTCAGCAGCGAGCCCAGGTAGATCGCGCCGAACCAGGTCAGCGGCGGTATCAGCAGCAGCGCCAGGTACAGGTTGGGGCGCCGGTACAGCAGGTTGGACAGGCTGCGCAGTGTGCTCATGTCAGCGGCCCTCGGTTTCCCGCAGCACCGTCATGGCTTCACGGGGCCAGTGTGCCTGTACCCGTTGCCCGGGTTGCCAGGCCTGTGCCTGCGCCTGCCAGCGGTCGTTGGCCTGGCTCACCGCCAGTAGCTGGCCGCTGTCCAGTTGCAGCTCGTAGCGGGTGGCACTGCCCTGGTACTGGATATCGTGCAGCAGGCCGCTGACCTGGACATGCTGACCGGCTGTGGCCGGGTCGCCGAGACGGATGTGTTCGGGGCGGATGGAGAAGGGCGCCGGGCTGCCATTGAGCAGCGTGGCCAGCTCGCCGCGCACAACGTTGGAGGTGCCGACGAATTCGGCAACGAAGGGGGTGGCCGGTTGCATGTACAGATTGCGCGGGGTGTCGACCTGCTCGATGCGGCCACGGTTGAACACCGCCACCCGGTCGGACATCGACAGCGCCTCCGTCTGGTCATGGGTGACGAAAATGAAGGTGATACCCAGCTGGCGCTGCAGCTTTTTCAGCTCGCCCTGCATCTGTTCGCGCAACTTCAGGTCCAGCGCGCCCAGCGGCTCGTCCAGCAGCAGGACCCGTGGCCGGTTGACCAGCGCGCGGGCCAGGGCCACGCGTTGGCGTTGGCCGCCGGACAGCTGCGCCGGCTTGCGCGCGCCGTAGCCGGCCAGGGCCACCATCGCCAGGGCTTCTTCGGCGCGGCTGTGGCGTTCGGCCTTGGCCACGCCTTTTACCTTCAGGCCGTAGGCGATGTTGTCCAGTACGTTCATGTGCGGGAACAGTGCATAGTCCTGGAATACGGTGTTGACGTCGCGCTGGTAGGGCGGCACGCCGGCGGCTTCGACGCCGTGGATGCGGATCGAACCGCTGGTGGGTTGCTCGAAGCCGGCGATCAGGCGCAGGCAGGTGGTCTTGCCCGAGCCAGAGGGGCCGAGCATGGAGAAGAATTCGCCATCGATGATGTCGATGCTGACCTGGTCGACGGCCTTGACCTCGCCGAAAGTGCGGGAAACCTGGGTGAACTGGACGGCTAGGGGCATGCATGGGCTCCGGACAACTGGCTTACTCCTGTGTCGGCCTCTTCGCGGGCTTGCCCGCTCCCACAAGTTGCTCACCGCCTGTAAGGGTGGTGCTTTACCTGTGGGAGCGGGTTCACCCGCGAAGAGGCCGGCACAGGCATTCAGGCAACCTCAGCGCCCACCCATGATCGCAATGTAATCCTGGGTCCAGCGGCTATACGGCACGAACTTGCCCCCCTGGGCCTGCGGGGTTTTCCAGAAGGCGATCTTGTCGAAGTTGTCGAAGCCATTGGTCTTGCAACCTTCGGCCCCCAGCAGCTCGCTGCCGGTGCAGGCCGCCGGTACCGCCGGCAACGAACCGAACCAGGCCGCCACATCACCCTGTACCTTCGGCTGCAGCGACCAGTCCATCCACTTGTAGGCACAGTTGGGGTGCTTGGCCTCGCTGTGCAGCATGGTGGTGTCGGCCCAGCCGGTCGCGCCTTCCTTGGGAATGGTCGAGGCCACGGGCTGTTTCTCGGCCTTCAGGCCATTGACCATGTAACCCCAGGAGCTGGAGGCGACCACGCCTTCGTTCTTCACGTCGCTCATCTGCACCGTGGCGTCATGCCAGTAGCGATGGATCAGCGGTTGCTGCTGGCGCAGCAGTTCCAGCACGGCCTTGTACTGCGCTTCGCTCAGCTCGTACGGGTCCTGGATGCCCAGCTCCGGCTTGGCCGTCTTCAGGTACAACGCCGCGTCGGCGATGTAGATCGGCCCATCGTAGGCCTGCACGCGGCCTTTGTTCGGCTTGCCGTCGGGCAGGTTCTGCGGCTCGAACAGCACACCCCAGCTGGTGGGCGCCTGCTTGAACACGTCGGTGTTGTACAGCAGCACGTTCGGCCCCCACTGGTACGGGGTACCGTAGACCTGCTTGTCGACTACGTACCAGCTACCGTTCTGCAACCGTGGGTCGATGTTCTTCCAGTTGGGGATCAAGGCGGTGTTGATCGGCTGTACCCGCTTGCCCGCGATCAGCCGCAGCGAGGCATCGCCCGAGGCGGTGACCAGGTCATAGCCGCCCTTGGTCATCAGGCTGACCATCTCGTCCGAGGTGGCAGCGGTCTTGACGCTGACCTTGCAGCCGGTTTCCTTCTCGAAGCCGCTCACCCAGTCGTAGGCCTTGTCGCTTTCACCGCGCTCGATGTAGCCGGGCCAGGCGACGATGTCCAGGCGGCCCTCGCCGGGCCCCAGGGCCTTGGGCGGTTCGCCAGCCTGCAGGCTGGCGCTGGCCAGCACGGCGCAGGCGGTGGCGCCGAGCAATGCGGTCTTGTGCACTGACATGGTGTTCCCTCTTCTTGGAGATTTTGGTCGGGGCAGTCATCAAGCAAGCCTGAAGCGATCGTTGTAAGCGTAGTGCGATTGCGTGCGGTGTTGGCGATATCGAGTCTAGTTGGCTTTTTGCCAGCCAATGCAACATCCGGAAGCAAATCCCCCCATGGCGATCGGGCAGGCAGGGCTTAACCTTACGGCTCCCTTGGCCAACGTGGAGACCGTTTGATGAATACCCGGGGATTGCTCGACCAGTTGCTCAAGTCCGGCCAGGACTTGCTCGCCAGCCAGGCCGGCAAGGGCAGCTCTGGCAAGCCTGGTACCAGTGCCGGCGGCCTTGACAGCCTGCTTTCCGGTGCCGGTGGCGGTGCCTTGGCGGCGGGCGCCATGGGCTTGCTGCTGGGCAGCAGGAAAGCCCGCAAATATGGCGGCAAGGCCCTCACCTATGGTGGCCTGGCGGCACTCGGTGTGCTGGCCTACAAGGCCTACGGCAACTGGCAGGCGCGCCAGCAGGTAGCCGCCGAGCCACAGACCGTCGACCGCTTGCCGCCGGCCCAGGCCGAACAGCACAGCCAGGCGGTGCTGCGGGCGCTGGTGGCGGCGGCCAAGTCCGATGGCCACATCGACGAACGCGAGCGAGCGTTGATCGAGGGCGAATTCACCCGCCTGGACACTGACCGCGAATTGCAGCACTGGCTGCATGCCGAGCTGAACAAACCACTGGACCCGGCCGAAGTGGCCCGTGCCGCGCAAACGCCGGAGATGGCCGCCGAGATGTACCTGGCCAGCGTGATGATGGTCGACCAGGAAAACTTCATGGAGCGCGCCTACCTGGACGAACTGGCCCGCCAGCTGCGCCTGGACCCTGCCCTGCGCCAGGAACTGGAAAGCCAGGCAAGGCTTGCCGCCGGCCAATAGGCGCGGCCTTTGTGGGAGCGGCCTTGTGCCGCGAATGGGCCGCTCCCACAAGAAATGCGCCTTTTCAGGGAGAGCAAATGACCTGTCCATCAGGCAGGTTACCTGGTCACTCCACATTTCAGCCGCATGACCGCTGGGCGCCTGGGCTATACTTCGGCGATTTTCCCGCTCGTTGTGAATTCCTGAGGGCTGAATGTGAAGAACTGGACCTTGCGCCAACGGATCCTGGCAAGTTTCGCCGTGATCATCGCCATCATGCTGCTGATGATCGTGGCCGCCTACTCGCGGTTGGCGACCATCGCATCCGCCGAGCAGGCAGTGGGCAGCGACAGCATTCCCGGGGTGTACTACAGCTCGATGATCCGTAGCGCCTGGGTCGACAGCTATGTCACCAGCCAGCAACTGGTGGGCCTGTCCAACCGTCGTGAAATCACCTCGGCCGACATGGAGCTGTTCAAAGGTTTCGAGGACCGCCTGAAGCAGTACATGGCGAGTTACCAGGCTACGATCCTGAGTCAAGCCGACCAGAGCCACTTCAACACCTTCGTGAAACTCGAAGAAAACTACATGAAGATCGTCGGCCAGGTACTGGAAGCCTACCGTCAGCACGACTATGACGAAGCCCAGCGGTTGATCAACGAGGTGCTCACCCCGGCCTGGGTCAATGGGCGCAAGCATCTGAACCAGGTTATCGAAGACAATCGGACCTCTGCTGAAACCGCCACCAACGAAATTGTCAACGCCGTGAGCACGGCCAAGGGCAGCATGGTGGTTTCGCTGTTGCTGGCGATCATCGCCGCGGGCATTTGCGGCCTGCTGCTGCTGCGCGCCATCACTGCCCCCGTGCAGCGCATTGTCCATGCCCTGGACAAACTGCGCTCGGGTGACCTGAGCATGCGTCTGAGCCTGGACCGCAAGGACGAGTTCGGCGCCATCGAAAGCGGCTTCAACGAAATGGCCGAGGCCTTGGCCAACCTGGTGTCCCAGGCCCAGCGTTCGTCGGTGCAGGTGACCACCTCGGTGACCGAAATCGCCGCCACCTCCAAGCAACAGCAGGCCACTGCCACCGAAACCGCCGCCACCACCACCGAAATCGGTGCCACCTCGCGTGAGATTGCCGCCACCTCGCGTGACCTGGTGCGCACCATGAGCGAAGTCACCTCGGCCGCCGATCAGGCCTCCAGCCTGGCTGGCTCCGGCCAGCAGGGGCTGGCGCGCATGGAAGAAACCATGCACCAGGTGATGGGCGCCGCCGACCTGGTCAATGCCAAACTGGGCATCCTCAACGAAAAGGCCAGCAACATCACCCAGATGGTGGTGACCATCGTCAAGGTCGCCGACCAGACCAACCTGCTGTCGCTCAACGCTGCCATCGAAGCGGAAAAGGCCGGCGAGTACGGCCGCGGCTTTGCCGTGGTGGCCACTGAAGTGCGCCGCCTGGCCGACCAGACTGCCGTGGCCACCTACGACATCGAGCAGATGGTGCGTGAGATCCAGTCGGCGGTGTCGGCCGGGGTCATGGGCATGGACAAGTTTTCCGAAGAAGTACGCCGCGGCATGTTCGAGGTGCAGCAGGTGGGCGAGCAGCTCAGCCAGATCATCCACCAGGTGCAGGCCCTGGCGCCGCGCGTGCTGATGGTCAACGAGGGCATGCAGGCCCAGGCCACGGGTGCCGAGCAGATCAACCAGGCGCTGGCCCAGCTCAGCGATGCCAGCACCCAAACCGTCGAGTCGCTGCGCCAGGCCAGTTTCGCCATCGATGAGCTGAGCCAGGTGGCCGCGGGCCTGCGTGGCGGCGTGTCGCGCTTCAAAGTCTGACTGCGATGAACGACTTGCAAACGCGCGCCGCGCGGGCGGGCAACGCGAAGGGGGCGTTGTATCTACAGTTTCGCATCCGCGAGCAACGCTTTGCCCTGAGCGTGTACGAGGTGATCGAGGTGCTGCCACAGCAGCCACTCAAGCCGATCGCCAAGGCGCCTGCCTGGGTCGCAGGCATCCTTGCACACCGAGGCCTGCTGGTGCCGGTGGTCGACCTGGCGGCATTGAGCTTCGGCCAGCCGGCAGCGCAGCGCACCAGTACCCGCCTGGTGCTGGTGCACTACCGAGGCGGCTTGCAGCTTGGCCTGATCCTGGAGCAGGCCACCGAAACCCTGCGTTGCCACCCCGACGAGTTTCAGCCGTATGGCATGGACAGCGGCGAAGCCCCGTACCTTGGCCCGGTGCGTCAGGATGAGCAGGGCTTGTTGCAGCGCATCGAAGTCAACGAACTGTTGCCAGATGCCGTGCACGAGTTGCTGTACGTGAATGATCCGACAGGGATGCCGACATGATCGAACAGCGTTTTTTCCGTTTCTTGCGCGAACGCATCGGCCTGGACGTGGAGTCGGTGGGCGCGCCCATGGTCGAGCGTGCGCTGCGCCAGCGTTGCGTAGCCGTGAACGCCGCGGACCTGGATGATTACTGGCTGCACCTGCAGCAGTCGATGGATGAGCAACAGGCGCTGATCGAAGCCGTCATCGTCCCGGAAACCTGGTTTTTCCGTTACCCCGAATCCTTCACCGCCCTGGCCCGCCTGGCGCACAAACGCCTGGCCGAGCTGGCCGGGGCGCGCCCGCTGCGCTTGCTCAGTTTGCCTTGCTCGACCGGCGAGGAGCCCTATTCGCTGGCGATGGCCTTGCTCGACGCCGGTATCGCGCCGGGGGCGTTCATGATCGACGGCATGGACATCAGCCCCAGTTCCGTGGCCAAGGCCGGGCAGGCCGTGTACGGGCGCAATGCCTTCCGTGGCAGCGACCTGGGCTTTCGTGCGCGTTACTTCCATGCCCTTGACGAAGGTCACCAACTGCATGAGCGGGTGCGCGAGCAAGTCAGCCTGCAAGTAGGTAACGTGCTCGACCCGGCGCTGGCCAGCCGCGATGGCCTGTACGACTTCGTGTTCTGTCGTAACCTGCTGATCTATTTCGACGTGCCGACCCAGCAACGGGTATTCGAGGTGCTCAAGCGTCTGTTGCATCCACAGGGCGTGCTGTTCATCGGCCCGGCCGAAGGTAGCTTGTTGGCGCGGTTGGGCATGCGCCCGCTGGGGATTGCCCAGTCGTTCGCCTACGTGCGCGAGGAAGGCGGTGGCGCTGCGCTGGTTACGCCACCGGTGCAGCCCTCGCGGGGCGCAGTGCCAACACTGGCCAAGCCGGACTCTTTACAACCGAGCGCAGCGTTGCCGCGCCCACTGCGCGTGCTGCCCGTGGCCGCCAAGCCAGCGCCGGCTCGCGAGCACAGGCGTGAGGAGGCAAGCGAGTTGCTGGCCAGCATTGCCCGGCTTGCCAATGCCGGCGCCAGCGAACCGGCCCGTGCCGAATGTCAGCGCTACCTGGACCAGTTCGCGCCTTCGGCGCAGGTGTACTACTGGCTTGGGCTGCTCAGCGATACCGAGGGCGATGCACAGCAGGCATTGACCCATTATCGCAAAGCCCTGTACCTGGAACCACAGCACCCCGAGGCGCTGGTGCATCTGGCGGCCTTGCTGGCGGCCCAGGGCGACCTGGCCGGTGCCCGGCGCCTGCAGGAGCGCGCCGCGAGGGTTGGCCGGGAGTCTGAACGATGAAGGAAGCCGCGATGCAGTTGCTCGCCGAGGATGACGCGCACATCGACGACTGCTGGAACCGCATAGGCGTGCACGGCGACAAACAGTGCCCGCTGCTGGAGCGTCACGTTCACTGCCGCAACTGCGAGGTCTATGCCGCTGCTGCCACTCGCCTGCTCGACCGCTATGCGTTGAAGCAGGACCACCAGGCTGCCGTGGCGCCGCCCGTCGAGGAAAGCAGTGGCCGCTCCATGCTGCTGTTCCGCCTGGGTGAAGAGTGGCTGGCGCTGGCCACTGCCTGCCTGGCCGAAATTGCCCCGTTGCAAGCGGTGCATTCGCTGCCGCACCAGCGCTCGCGGGTGTTGCTTGGGGTGGCCAACGTGCGCGGTGCGCTGGTGCCATGCCTGTCACTGGCCGACCTGCTGGGTGTGCAGGCCAGCGCTGGCGAACCACGCAGCGGCCGATCGATGCCGCGCATGCTGATCCTGGCCGCCAAGGGTGGGCCGGTAGTGATGGCGGTCGAGGAGATCGACGGCATTCACCGGCTCGACCCGCTGCTGCTGGGCAGTGGCCAGGACGCCACCCACTTCACCGCTGCGGTCCTGCAATGGCGCGGCCGTAGCGTGCGAGTGCTGGACGATCAACACTTACTGTCTGCCGTGCAGCGGAGCCTGTCATGACCCCAGAGCAAATGCGCGACGCATCGTTGCTCGAACTGTTCAGCCTGGAGGCCGAGGCGCAGACCCAGGTGCTCAGCGTCGGCCTGATGGCGCTGGAACGTAACCCTACGCAGGCCGACCAGCTCGAGGCTTGCATGCGTGCCGCCCACTCGCTGAAGGGGGCGGCGCGGATCGTCGGGGTGGACGAGGGTGTCAGCGTCGCCCACGTCATGGAAGACTGCCTGGTAGCTGCGCAGGAGGGCCGCCTGCGTCTTAGCGCCGAGCACATCGACGCCCTGTTGCAGGGCACTGACCTGCTGATGCGCATCGCTACGCCGGGCGACACCGGGGCGCAGGCGACCCTGCCGGTGTTCCTCGCGCAAATGGCCAACCTGCTCGACCCGGGAGCGGCAGTCATGCCCCCCATGCCACCAGCCTTGCCAGCAGTGTCGGAAACGCCGGTGCAAGCCGAAGCTTTTCCGTTGCCTGTCGAGCCCTTGGAGCCCGAACCTGATCCGGCCCTGCATCGCAAGGCCGGCAAGCGCGCGGGCGAAGGTACGGAACGGGTATTGCGGGTAACCGCCGACCGCCTCAACAGCCTGCTCGACCTGTCCAGCAAGTCGTTGGTGGAAACCCAGCGGCTCAAGCCTTACCTGGCCACGCTGCAGCGCCTCAAGCGCATGCACGGCCAGGGCATGCAGGCGCTCGACGGCCTGCGCATGCAGCTGGAGGACAGTGGCCAGAGCAGCGAGGTGCTCGAAGCCCTGGCACAGACCCAGCGCCTGCTGGCGGAAACCCAGCAGATCCTGCAGCAGCAGGCTAGCGACCTGGACGAGTTCGGCTGGCAGGCCAGCCAGCGCGCGCAACTGCTTTACGACACCGCACTGGCCTGCCGGATGCGGCCGTTTGCCGATGTGTTGACCGGCCAGAGCCGCATGGTGCGGGACCTTGGCCGCTCGCTGGGCAAGCCGGTGCGGCTGCTGGTGGAAGGGGAGAAGACCCAGGTCGACCGCGATGTGCTGGAAAAGCTCGAAGCGCCGCTGACCCACCTGTTGCGCAACGCGGTCGATCACGGCATCGAACTGCCCGAGCGTCGTCTGCTGGCGGGCAAGGCGGAGGAGGGCGTGATTCGTCTGCGGGCCTCGCACCAGGCCGGTATGCTCAGCCTGGAACTGATCGACGACGGTGCCGGCATCGACCTCGAGCGCCTGCGCAGCAGCATCGTCGAGCGTGCCCTGTCGCCCGCCGACACGGTGGCGCGGATGAGCGAGGCAGAGTTACTGACGTTCCTGTTCCTGCCCGGTTTCAGCCTGCGCGACAAGGTCACCGAGGTGTCCGGCCGCGGCGTGGGCCTGGATGCGGTGCAGCACATGATCCGTGAGCTGCGCGGTTCGATCGAGCTGACCCAGCTGGCCGGGCAGGGCTGCCGTTTCCACCTGCAGGTGCCGCTGACTCTGTCGGTGGTGCGCAGCCTGGTGGTCGAGGTGGGGGGCGAGGCCTATGCCTTCCCGCTCGCCCATATCGAGCGCACGCTGAACGTGAGCGCCGAAGAGATCGTGCAGATCGAAGGGCGCCAGCATTTCTGGCATGAAGGCCGGCACATCGGCCTGGTCGCGGCCAGCCAGCTGCTCAACCGCCCGGCAGGGCAAACGCAGGAGAGCAGCTTGCGGGTGGTGGTGATCCGCGAGCGCGAGCAACTGTATGGCGTGGCCGTGGAGCGGTTGGTAGGCGAGCGGGTGCTGGTGGTGATGCCGCTCGACCCACGGCTGGGCAAGGTGAAGGACATTTCCTCCGGCGCCTTGCTCGACGATGGCTCGGTGGTGCTGATCGTCGATGTCGAGGACCTGCTGCGCTCGGTGGAAAAACTGCTCAGCACCGGCAGCCTGGAGCGCATCGAACGCGGCGGCAGCGGTGCCCGTGGCGTGGCGCGCCAGCGCATCCTGGTGGTTGACGACTCGCTGACCGTGCGTGAACTGCAGCGCAAGCTGCTCGGCAACCGTGGCTACGACGTAGCGGTGGCAGTGGATGGCATGGACGGCTGGAACGCCCTGCGTGGCGAGGACTTCGACCTGCTGATCACCGACATCGACATGCCACGCATGGACGGCATCGAGCTGGTCACCCTGGTGCGCCGCGACCAGCGCCTGCAATCGCTGCCGGTGATGGTGGTGTCCTACAAGGACCGTGAGGAAGATCGACGGCGTGGCCTGGATGCCGGCGCCGACTACTATTTGGCAAAGGCCAGTTTCCACGACGATGCATTGCTGGATGCTGTGGTTGAGCTGATCGGAGGTGCTCAGGGATGAAGATCGCCATCGTCAACGACATGCCCATGGCCGTCGAGGCGCTGCGCCGGGTAGTCGCTTTCGAGCCCGCGCACCAGGTCATATGGGTGGCCGGCAATGGCGCCGAGGCGGTGCAGCGCTGCACCGAGCAGCAGCCAGACCTGATTCTCATGGACCTGATCATGCCGGTGATGGACGGCGTCGAGGCCACCCGGCGGATCATGGCCGAGACCCCGTGCGCCATCGTCATCGTCACGGTCGACCGCAAGCAGAACATGCACCGGGTGTTCGAGGCCATGGGCCACGGCGCCCTTGATGTGGTCGACACGCCGGCGCTGGGGGCGGGTGATCCGCGCGAAGCGGCAGCGCCTCTGCTGCGCAAGATCCTCAACATAAGCTGGCTGATTGGCCAGCAGCGCGCACCGGCTACCCGCCCGGTCGCCGCGCCTGTGCGGGCAGCGTCCCAGCACCGTGGCTTGGTGGCGATCGGCTCGTCTGCTGGCGGCCCGGCGGCCCTTGAGGTGCTGCTCAAATGCCTGCCGGCGGCGTTTCCGGCGGCCATCGTGCTGGTCCAGCATGTGGACCAGGTGTTTGCCGCGGGTATGGCCGAATGGCTCAGCAGCGCTGCCGGCCTGCCGGTGCGCCTGGCCCGTGAAGGCGAGCCACCGCAGCCGGGGCAGGTGTTGCTGGCCGGCACCAATCACCACATCCGCCTGCTACAGAACGGCCAGCTGGCCTACACTGCCGAACCAGTCAATGAAATCTACCGGCCCTCGATCGATGTGTTCTTCGAAAGTGTGGCGCGCTATTGGACCGGCGATGCGGTGGGCGTATTGCTTACCGGCATGGGCCGCGATGGTGCCCAGGGGCTGAAGCTGATGCGCCAGCAGGGTTTCCTGACCATCGCCCAGGACCAGGCCAGCAGCGCGGTATACGGAATGCCCAAGGCTGCTGCGGCCATCGATGCTGCAGTGGAAATCCGCCCGCTGGAACGCATAGCCGGGCGCTTGATGGAATTTTTCGCAAAATGACGAAGTGTATTGAATCACGCCGCCAGGCCGGTAGTGATCGGGTGAACAGGTATGAATGATTTACCGATCGAAGGTTTCACGACCCCCAACGAGAACTCGGCGATGGTGCTGCTGGTCGATGACCAGGCCATGATCGGCGAGGCGGTGCGGCGTGGCCTGGCCAATGAAGAGAACATCGACTTCCACTTCTGCGCCGACCCGCACCAGGCGGTGGCCCAGGCAGTGCGCATCAAGCCCACGGTGATCCTCCAGGACCTGATCATGCCTGGCCTGGACGGGTTGACCCTGGTGCGTGAATACCGCAACAACCCGGCAACCCAGGACATACCGATCATCGTCCTGTCGACCAAGGAAGACCCGTTGGTCAAGAGTGCAGCCTTTGCTGCCGGGGCGAACGATTACCTGGTCAAGCTGCCGGACACCATCGAGCTGGTGGCGCGCATTCGCTACCACTCGCGTTCCTACCTGACCCTGCTGCAGCGCGACGAGGCCTACCGCGCCCTGCGCGTCAGCCAGCAGCAACTGCTCGATACCAACCTGATGCTGCAGCGGCTGATGAACTCCGACGGCCTGACCGGGTTGTCCAACCGCCGCCACTTCGACGAGTACCTTGAGCTGGAGTGGCGCCGGGCCATGCGTGAACAGCAGCAATTGTCGCTGCTGATGATCGACGTGGACTTCTTCAAGGCCTACAACGACAGCTTCGGCCACCTGGCCGGTGACGAGGCCCTGCGCCAGGTGGCCGAGGCGATACGCGGCTCGTGTTCGCGGCCGACCGACCTGCCGGCGCGCTATGGCGGCGAGGAGTTCGTCCTGGTGTTGCCCAACACCTCGCCGGGTGGGGCACGCCTGGTGGCCGAGAAGCTGCGTCAGACCGTACTCGGCCTGGGCATCCCGCACACCGCCCCGGTGACCAACTCGTACCTGACCGTGAGCATCGGCCTGGCCACCCAGACTCCGTCTATCGGTAGCCATAGCCGGCAGCTGATCTCGGCTGCGGACAAAGGCCTGTACCAGGCCAAGAATGGCGGGCGCAACCAGGTTGGCATCGCCTGAAAAGCTGAAGCTGGCGCGGCCCCTGTGGGAGATTGCCCAGCCCTTTGGGCTGCGCTGTCGCACAGGGAACAATGTTCGAAAGCGTGTCACCTTCCCTTGTGGGAGCGGGCGTGTCGAGGCGTCGAACCGCCGCGAAGCAGACGACGCGGTGTATGGCACCGGCTTCGCCGGTGTTCGCGGGCACGCCCGCTCCCACAGGGGCTGCGCAATTTCCGAATGCTCTATATATAGGCTACCGCCCGGCGGGTCTGCCGCCCTGCGGCGGACTCGGTTATACTCGCAGGCTTTTCACCGAATTCGTGCGAGTAGCCAGCCCATGGAAATCCAACCGATCCTGAACACCATCAAGGACCTCACCGAGCGTTCCCAGTCCATTCGGGGGTATCTTTGACTACGATCACAAGCATGACCGCCTGATCGAAGTCAACCGCGAGCTGGAAGACCCCAACGTCTGGAACAAGCCCGAGTACGCCCAGGCCCTGGGCCGCGAGCGTGCCATGCTGGCGCAGGTCGTCGAGACTCTGGACAAACTGTCCAACGGCCTGTCCGACTGCAAGGACCTGCTCGACATGGCCGTCGAGGAAGAGGATGAAGGCGCCGTAAGCGACGTCGAGACCGAGCTGCAAGCCCTGGAAGAGTCCCTGGCCCTGCTTGAGTTCCGTCGCATGTTCAGCGGCGAGATGGACATGAACAACGCCTACCTGGACATCCAGGCCGGCTCCGGCGGTACCGAGGCGCAGGACTGGGCCAACATCCTGCTGCGCATGTACCTGCGCTGGGCCGACAAGCGTGGTTTCGACGCTACCATCATCGAGCTTTCCGAAGGTGAAGTCGCCGGTATCAAGGGCGCCACCGTGCATATCAAGGGCGAGTACGCCTTCGGCTGGCTGCGCACCGAGATCGGCGTGCACCGCCTGGTGCGCAAGAGCCCGTTCGACTCCGGTGCCCGTCGCCACACCTCGTTCTCCGCGGTGTTCGTATCGCCCGAGATCGACGACAAGGTCGAGATCGAGATCAACCCGGCCGACCTGCGTATCGACACCTACCGTTCCTCCGGTGCTGGTGGTCAGCACGTGAACACCACCGACTCGGCGGTGCGTATCACCCACGTGCCGACCAACACCGTGGTGGCCTGCCAGAACGAACGCTCCCAGCACGCCAACAAGGACACCGCCATGAAAATGCTGCGGGCCAAGTTGTACGAGCTGGAAATGCAGAAACGCAACGCCGCCTCGCAGGCGCTGGAAGACAGCAAGTCGGACATCGGCTGGGGCCACCAGATCCGCTCCTACGTGCTGGATGACTCGCGTATCAAGGACCTGCGTACCGGTGTCGAGCGCAGCGACTGCCAGAAGGTCCTGGACGGTGACCTCGACCAGTACCTGGAAGCGAGCCTCAAGCAGGGGCTGTAAACCGTACACAACTGCCGCGGTACCTGGCCTGGGGCCGGTATCGCGTGCCCTGCCCGAAAGGGGCACCGCACACCTGATGGAAAGAATGACGAAATGAGCGACCTCAAGACCGAAGTGCAAGACCTGCAACAGGAAGAAAACGCCCTGATCGCCCTGCGCAAGGAAAAGCTTGCCGCCGAGCGCGCCAAGGGCAATGCCTTCCCCAATGACTTCCGTCGCGACAGCTACTGCAACGACCTGCAGAAACAGTACGCGGACAAGACCAAGGAAGAACTGGAAGCTGCAGCGATTCCGGTCAAGGTTGCCGGTCGCATCATGCTCAACCGTGGCTCGTTCATGGTCATTCAGGACATGACCGGCCGCATTCAGGTCTACGTCAACCGCAAGACCTTGTCGGAAGAAACCCTGGCCGCGGTCAAGACCTGGGACTTGGGCGACATCATCAGCGCCGAAGGCACCCTGGCCCGTTCCGGCAAGGGCGACCTGTACGTCGAAATGACCCACGTGCGCCTGCTGACCAAGTCGCTGCGCCCGCTGCCCGACAAGCACCACGGCCTGACCGACACCGAGCAGCGCTACCGCCAGCGTTACGTCGACCTGATGGTCAATGAAGAAACCCGCCACACCTTCCGTGTACGTTCGCAGGTGATCTCGCACATCCGCAAGTTCCTCATCGAGCGCGACTTCCTCGAAGTCGAGACACCGATGCTGCAGACCATCCCGGGCGGTGCCGCGGCCAAGCCGTTCGAAACCCACCACAACGCCCTGGACATGGCCATGTTCCTGCGAATTGCGCCGGAGCTGTACCTCAAGCGCCTGGTGGTGGGGGGCTTCGAGAAGGTGTTCGAGATCAACCGCAACTTCCGTAACGAAGGCGTTTCGACTCGTCACAACCCTGAATTCACCATGCTCGAGTTCTACCAGGCCTACGCCGACTACCGCGACAACATGGACCTCACCGAGGAACTGTTCCGCGAGCTGGCGCAGCTGGTACTGGGCACTACCGACGTGCCGTACGGCGACAAGGTATTCCACTTCGGTGAGCCGTTCGCCCGCCTGTCGGTATTCGACTCGATCCTCAAGTACAACCCGGAGCTGACCGCTGCCGACCTGCAGGACGTCGACCGCGCCCGCGACATCGCCAAAAAGGCCGGCGCCAAGGTGCTGGGCCACGAAGGCCTGGGCAAGCTGCAGGTGATGATTTTCGAAGAGCTGGTCGAGCACAAGCTGGAGCAGCCGCACTTCATCACCGAGTACCCGTTCGAAGTGTCGCCGCTGGCCCGTCGCAACGACGACAACCCGGCTGTTACCGACCGTTTCGAGCTGTTCATCGGTGGCCGCGAGATCGCCAACGCCTATTCCGAGCTCAACGATGCCGAAGACCAGGCCGAGCGCTTCCTGGCCCAGGTGGCCGAGAAGGACGCCGGTGACGACGAAGCCATGCACTACGACGCCGACTTCGTTCGCGCCCTGGAATACGGCATGCCGCCGACTGCGGGTGAAGGCATCGGCATCGACCGCCTGGTGATGCTGCTGACCAACTCGCCGTCGATCCGCGACGTGATCCTGTTCCCGCACATGCGTCCGCAGGCCTGAGTGAATTGAACGAGCCGCCTTTCGAGGCGGCTTTTTCTTGCCTGTACACTTGAATTGCCTGTGCCGGCCCTTTCGCGGCTAAAGCCGCTCCCACAGGGATCCCACTGCCCTCAGGCTGGTGCAGTCCCTGTGGGAGCGGCTTTAGCCGCGAAGAGGCCGGCACTGACGAAACACTGTCCATGAGGTACCCCCCGTGACACCCGCAATGCCTCACCAGGGCGCCGCCGGCATCGCCACCGCCGTCGCCGAAAGCGTGCAATACCAAGGCCGCAAGACTGCCCGCCAAGGCAGCGAGCAGCGTCGCCAGCTGATCCTCGACGCCGCCATGCGCATTGTCGTGCGCGATGGCGTACGCGGCGTACGCCATCGCGCCGTCGCCGCCGAGGCCGGTGTGCCACTGTCGGCCACCACCTACTACTTCAAGGACATCGAGGACCTGCTCACCGATACCTTCGCCCAGTATGTCGAGCGCAGCGCCGCCTACATGGCCAAGCTGTGGGCCAATACCGAGGTGGTGTTGCGTCAGTTGCTGGCCCAGGGCGACGGCAGCCCGCAGGCGCGGGCACGCCTGGCTGATGAGGTAGCGCGCATGACTGCCGACTACGTACAGCGGCAACTGCTGACCCGCCGTGACTTCCTGATGGCCGAGCAGGCCTTCCGCCAGGAGGCGCTGCTGTGCCCGCGCCTGGCCGAACTGGTGTGCGCCCACGAGCAGATCCTGCTGCATGGCACCCGGCAATTGCTGCAGGTGGTGGGCTCGCGGCAACCGGAGCAGGACGCCCAGATGTTGACGGCGATTATCGAGCAGATGGAATATCAGGGCCTGCTCAAGGATGCCAACGCGCAAGCCGATGGGCAGATGCTCGCTATGCTTAGCCGATACCTGCAGCTGGTGCTGGCGTCGGCCTGAGCCGAGACCGATTTTTCAAGGAGAACCTGATGAAAGCCTGGCGTGTGGTGTTGTTGACTCTGTCATTCCTGCTGCTGGGCGGTTGTCTGGTGACCTTCCACGAGCCCTTGCCGAGCAACCAGGCAGCGCCCAAGGCCTTGCTCGGCAAGTGGAGCAGCAAGGACGCCTGGGGCGAGCCGCTGAAGCTGGTGATCAGCCGTAGCGGCGCCGATGCCTACAAGGCGGTGGCCACGGCCAAGGGCAAGGCCCCTGAGGAATACGTGTTCACCGTGTCGCGCCACGGCAACCGCTGGTACCTGTCGGCCGGCGTGCCCAAGCGCCTGGGTGGCAACTTCCTGATCGGCGGTTTCGATATCGTCGATGGCAAGGAACTGGTGGTCTACAACCTGGATGTCGAGCAGGTGCAGCAGGCGGTGGACAAGAAGGAGCTGACCGGGCGCAGCACCGAGGTGCCTGAAGACAACGGCGACGGCGTGCTGATCGACAGCCCGTCGGCGCGGGTGCTGGCTTACCTGGACGACCCGGCCAACTCCGACCTGTTCGTTGAAGTGGCGCGGTTCCAGCGTTCCGGCAAATGACCGCGCTGGCTTCTTCGCGGCTGAAGCCGCTCCCACAGGGATTGCAGTACCTGTAGGAGCGGCTGAAGCCGCTCCCACAGGGATTGCAGTACCTGTAGGAGCGGCTTTAGCCGCGAAGAGGGCGGTTCAGGCAATGCAAGGCTTGGCACTTTGTTCCAATAAGGAGTCCCCCGGTGGACGAATACCAGCAAACCATCCGTGCCCTGTCCGACCGCATCGTCGCGGCCCAGACCCCGATCCGGGTGCTGGACGCGGTGAAGTGGGACGACAACATCCGCCAGGGCTTCCTCAAGGCCAAGGGCAAGGAGCCGCCGGCCGTCGACCGTGCCTACTACCAGTCGCGCCCGCTGGCGTTCGATTCCAGCGCGGTCAAGGCCGAGTTCCAGGGCATCGAGCGCGACATCATTCGCCAGCTCGGCCAGTTCAACCCGGTCGGGCAGATCATGAAGCGCATGTGCCGCGAATACCGCATGGTCGTGCGCATGCTCGAAGCGCGCGGCACCGAGGATTTCGGCCTGATTTCCCAGGAGCTGTACGGCGCTGCCTCGGATGCCTTCCACGCCGGTGACCCGACCTTGGCCGACCTCGGTCTGATGCTGTCGGACTACCTGAACAACATCGATGGCCGTGGCGACCTCAAGGACGAACCGAAGAACCTCACCGCCAAGGAGGCCGTGGAAATCCTCCAGCACCGGCTGAACAAGGTGTTCGGCGAGGCCGAGGAGACCATCCGAGTGTTCGAGTCCGACGGTATCGTCGCCGATGCCGCGGCCGGGGCCGACTACATCAAGGTGCGTGCCGACGCCATGTTCAACGCCCGTGACGTGCGCGCCCTGGAGGTGCATGAAGGGCTGGTGCATGTTGGCACCACGCTCAACGGCCTGAACCAGCCGATCTGTACCTTCCTGGCCAAGGGCCCGCCCTCGTCGACGGTGACCCAGGAAGGCCTGGCCATCCTCATGGAGGTGATCGCCTTCGCCTCCTACCCCAGCCGCCTGCGCAAGCTCACCAACCGCACCCGCGCCATCCATATGGTCGAGGAGGGTGCCGATTTCATGCAGATCTACAACTTCTTCCGCGAGCAGGGCTTCGAGATGGCGCAGAGCTACAGCAACGCCAGCAGGGTGTTCCGTGGGTCGGTGCCCAATGGCCTGCCATTTACCAAGGACTTGTCCTACCTCAAAGGCTTCATCATGGTTTACAACTACATTCAGTTGGCCGTGAAGAAGGGCAAGCTCGAACAGATCCCGTTGCTGTTCTGTGGCAAGACCACTCTGGAAGACATGCGCACCCTGCGTCAGCTGGTCGAGGAAGGTCTGGTCGAGCCGCCCAAGTACCTGCCCGAGCAGTTCCGCGACCTCAACGCGCTGTCGGCCTGGATGTGCTTCTCCAACTTCCTCAACCATCTGAGCCTGGACCGCATTGAAGCCGACTACGCGAACATTCTCTGAGTGCTGCCGCCTGCTGACCCTGGGCTTGATCCTGCTGGGCCTGGGTGGTTGCAGCAGCCTGCTGTTCTACCCCGAGCGTGGCCAGCCGTTCACGCCCGAGCGAGCCAGGCTCGAGTACCGCGATGTCACCCTGACCACGGCTGATGGCATCCGCCTGCATGGCTGGTGGTTGCCTGCCAAGGGCGGGGTCGAGGTCAAGGGCACGGTGCTGCACCTGCACGGCAATGGCGGCAACCTGCCTGGGCACCTGGGCGGCAGCTACTGGCTGCCGGAACAGGGCTACCAGGTGCTGATGATCGATTACCGCGGCTATGGCCTGTCCCAGGGTGAGCCGAGCCTGCCCGAGGTGTATGAGGATATCGCCGCGGCGATGGCGTGGCTGGACCAGGCGCCCGAGGTCAAGGGCAAGCCGCTGGTGCTGCTGGGGCAGAGCCTGGGCGGCGCCATGGCCATTCACTACCTGGCGGCCCACCCCGAGCAGCGCGAGCGTTTCAGCGCCCTGGTGTTCGACGGCGTGCCGGCCAGCTACCGTGCGGTCGGGCGCTTTGCCCTCAGCACCTCGTGGATGACCTGGCCGCTGCAGGTGCCACTGTCGTGGCTGGTGCCGGACGGCGACAGCGCGATCCGCTCGATCGAGCAGCTGAGCAGCCCGCCCAAGCTGTTCTTCCACAGCATCGACGACACCCTGGTGCCGATGGACAACGGCATCCGCCTGTACCAGCACGCGCCAGCGCCGCGGGTACTGCAACTGACCCGTGGTGGCCACGTACAGACCTTCGCCGACCCGACCTGGCGTCAGGTGATGCTGCGTTTCCTCGACGACCCCAGCCATTTCAACGGCCTGCGGCGGCTGGCCGAAGTGCCCGATTACCCTGACGAGAAGAACAAGCAATGAGTGAAGAACGCAACGCCATCCCGCTGATCCTGACCGGTGTCGGCAGCATCATCGTGACGGTGGGGGCCTTGTGGTACTACGGTTACCTGCATTTCGCCAAGCCCGAGGATGCCCTGTTGCTGCAGGACTTCACCATGCTCAAGACCCTCCCTGGCGAGGACTACAAGGTCTCGCTGGACCCGGCGCCACAGGTGGCCCAGTGCGTCGATGGCGTGCTGGTGCTGTTCGACACCCAGCAAAAAGGCCTGACCGGCGTGCTGGTGGACAACCGCAAGCGCGCGGTGCGCTGCATGGGTGAGGAAACGCCGCAGCAGATACAGTGAGCCATTGTCTCTACTGCTTGTGCTGGCCCTTTCGCGGCTAAAGCCGCTCCCACAGGATCGGGCTGTACGCGATCCCTGTGGGAGCGGCTTTAGCCGCGAAAGGGCCGGAACAGGCAAAAGAAAGCCCCGCTTCGATCGCGGGGCTTGTCAGTTCAGCTAACCAACCTTACTGCTGCACCTGGCTCACCGAGCGCGGCGCCACCGGCTGGTTGTCGTTGGAGATGGTCACCTCCACCCGACGGTTCTGCGCCCGCCCCGAATTGCTCGAGTTGTCCGCTACCGGGTACTCCTTGCCATAGCCCTGGGCGACGATGCGCGCCGGGTCGACGCCGGCACGTACCAGTGCCATGCGCACACTGTTGGCGCGGCGCTCTGACAGGCCCTGGTTATAGTTGGCCGAGCCGACGCTGTCGGTGTAACCCTCGACAATCACCTTGCGTTCCGGGTTTTCCTGGAGGAACTGCGCCAGCTTGGTGATGTTCGGGTAGGCGTTGCTCTTGAGTTCGGCCTTGTTGAAGTCGAACAGCACGTCACCGAAGGTGACCAGCGTGCCGCGGTCGGTCTGCTTGGCGTTGAGGCTGTCCTGCAGCTTGGCGATCTGCGCGTCGCGGGCGTCCAGCTTGGCCTGGGCACGCTGGGCAGAGGCGTTCTTCAGTTCGCCTTCGGCGGTGCGCAGGGCGATGGTCTGCTTGGCCACCTCGACACGCTGGTTGGTCAGGTAGGCCAACTGGTCGACCTTCTTCTCGTCTTCGCCGTCCATGTAGGCCTTGTCGGCTTTGTTCAGCCAGTCCTGGGCATCCTTGGTCTCCAGCGCCGCAACCTTGCTCGATTGCGGGTCACTCTGCAGCGAGGAGAAGTTGGTGCGGGCCGATTCGAGGTTGGCGTTTGGGTCGTGCGAGCAGGCGGCAAGGCCGACACTCAGGGCCAGCAGGGCGGGAATCATGACGTAGTTGCGCATAGTGTTCATCCTTTGATCGTTTGCGAAGGCCGAGGTTGGCAGGGCAGGGCTCATTGAGCGCTGCGCAGGCCTTCCTCACGTACGTCCTGAACGCCCTCGCGGGCATCCTGCACGGCCTTCTGGGCCTTGGCCGCCTGGGCCTTGCGTTCGGCGAGGCGGGCGTCCCATTCGGCCTGTTCGGCCAGGCGCCTGGCGTCGTCGTATTTCTTGTCATGCATGGCGATCTCGGCCTGCTTGAACTTGTCCTGGGCCGCTTTCATTTCCACGGCGGCGAACTCGGTGCCGCCAGCGCTGACGGCGGAGTTCACGGCGGACTGGGTGACGGCATATTGCTCGGTGGGCGGGTTGCCCGCACAGCCGGCCAGGGCCAGGCTACTGCCCAAGGCCAGTGCTGCCAGCTTGAACCCGCGCACATGAGTGGATGAGGGTTTGCAAGTGAGGGTCTTCTTGGTGGTCAGTTCCATTGGATCACTCCTGTTCACGACGATGTCCGTAGCAGTCCATCGCTCATTCCCTGACACGTCCGCGCGCTTCAGCTCAACGGTGCACAACGGCAGGTGTGCAGGGTTTTAGCGTGATGGCTATTGGCTGTGACTGAGGCTTTTTCCGGATAGTTCAGAAAAAATCACCCTTAACGGACAACTATTTCTGACTAATCGGTCAGTGTGATTCGTCCGGAACTTTTGCGGTGTATAGCGGTATTCCGGGCCCCTACCAGGCCCGGAAGAATGGGGCGGCGGGTTACTTCTCGCTGTCGGCTGCGGGGTTGCTCAGGGCGTGCAGATGCTGCCGCGACAGTGAAAGAAAGCGCGGAGTAGGGCCGATGTCCTCGTACAGCGGGTCGCCTTCTTCGTCGGTGGCGATGACCTGGCGGCCCTGCACATAGGGGAAGCTGGCTTCCAGTTCCTCAAGAGCGGCTGCGACCAGTTCACCGAGCAGTTCTTCGGCGGTGCGCTTGGGGTACATGTCGATCAGCGCGGCCAGGCGCGCCTCTGACTCCAGGTCCAGGTGCAGGACATGGCCCGTGGGGCTAAGGGTACCGGCGGCATTCTGTTCCCAATGCCGGGCGAGTTCACGAATTTTCATGATGACCTCTGTTGACGCCTGAAAAGGCTGCATTGCATGGGAGTCTCGTGCTTTCACTTTAGTTTGCTTTGGCCGATCACGGCTTGCCATCGCCGCCCGGCTGTGGGCACTCTTGGGGCGAATACCGCGCACCCCTGTGGGAGCGGGTTCACCCGCGAACACCGGCGCAGCCGGTGCCAGGCACCGCGCTGGATTCTTCGCGGGTTAACCCGCTCCCACAGGGGATCGCGTAAAGGCTTAAAGGAATGCAATGCGCCAGAGCCGCGCCGGAGAGAGGGCCAATGACCGATATCGATGTGCGTTTGCGTGAAGATGTCCATGTGTTGGGTGAGTTGCTCGGCGAAACCATTCGCCAGCAGCATGGCGAGGCGTTCCTGCAGAAGATCGAAGACATCCGCCACAGTGCCAAGGCTGACCGTCGCGGCGCCGGCGAGCAACTGAGCTCGACCCTGGCGGACCTGGCCGAAGAAGACTTGCTACCTGTGGCCAGGGCCTTCAACCAGTTCCTCAACCTGGCCAACATGGCCGAGCAGTACCAGTTGATCCGCCGCCGCGACGCCGACCAGCCCGAGCCGTTCGAGGCCCGGGTGTTGCCCGAACTGCTGGCGCGCCTGAAGCAGGCCGGGCACGGCAATGATGCCCTGGCCCGGCAGCTGGCCAAGCTCGACATCCAGCTGGTGCTCACCGCGCACCCCACCGAGGTGGCCCGCCGTACCCTGATCCAGAAGTACGACGCCATCGCCGGCCAGCTGGCTGCCCAGGACCACCGCGACCTGACCCCGGGCGAACGCCAGCAGGTGCGCGAGCGCCTGCGCCGGCTGATCGCCGAGGCCTGGCACACCGAGGAAATCCGCCGCACCCGGCCTACGCCGGTGGATGAAGCCAAGTGGGGCTTCGCGGTGATCGAGCATTCGCTGTGGCATGCCATTCCCAGCCACTTGCGCAAGGTCGACAAGGCCCTGCTGGAGGCTACCGGCCTGCGCCTGCCGCTGGAAGCGGCGCCGATCCGCTTCGCCTCGTGGATGGGCGGTGACCGTGATGGCAACCCCAACGTGACCGCTGCGGTCACCCGCGAAGTCCTGCTGCTGGCGCGCTGGATGGCCGCCGACCTGTTCCTGCGCGACATCGATGCACTGGCTTCCGAGTTGTCCATGCAGCAGGCCAACGACGCCCTGCGCGAGCGTGTCGGCGACAGCGCCGAACCCTACCGCGCCGTGCTCAAGCAACTGCGTGACCGCCTGCGGGCGACGCGCGCCTGGGCGCATTCGGCGTTGACCAGCAACCAGCCGGCCAGCGCCGAGGTGCTGGTAGACAACCGTGACCTGATCGCGCCGCTGGAGCTGTGCTACCAGTCCCTGCACGCCTGCGGCATGGGTGTGATCGCCGAAGGCCCGTTGCTGGACTGCCTGCGCCGCGCGGTGACCTTCGGCCTGTTCCTGGGGCGCCTGGACGTGCGCCAGGACGCCGCCCGCCACCGTGATGCGCTGAGCGAGATTACCGACTACCTGGGCCTGGGGCGCTATGCCGACTGGGATGAAGAGCAGCGCATCGAGTTCCTCCAGGCCGAGCTGAAAAACCGCCGGCCACTGCTGCCCGCGCACTTCAGGCCGCAGGCCGATACCGCCGAGGTGCTGGCCACCTGCCGGGAAATTGCCGCCGCGCCGGCTGCTTCGCTGGGCTCTTACGTCATCTCCATGGCCGGTGCTGCCTCGGATGTGCTGGCGGTGCAGTTGCTGCTCAAGGAGGCTGGCCTGACGCGGCCCATGCGCGTGGTGCCACTATTCGAGACCCTGGCCGACCTCGACAACGCCGGCCCGGTGATGCAGCGCCTGCTCGGCCTGCCAGGCTACCGCGCCAACCTGCGTGGCCCGCAGGAAGTGATGATCGGCTACTCCGACTCGGCCAAGGATGCCGGTACCACGGCAGCGGCCTGGGCGCAGTACCGGGCCCAGGAAAACCTGGTGCGCATCTGCGCCGAGCACCAGGTCGAGCTGTTGCTGTTCCACGGCCGTGGCGGCACGGTAGGCCGCGGTGGAGGCCCGGCCCATGCCGCGATCCTGTCGCAGCCACCAGGTTCGGTGGCAGGGCGATTCCGTACCACCGAGCAGGGCGAAATGATCCGCTTCAAGTTCGGCTTGCCGGGCATCGCCGAGCAGAACCTCAACCTGTACCTGGCCGCCGTGCTCGAAGCCACCTTGTTGCCACCGCCACCACCGCAGCCGGCCTGGCGCGAGTTGATGGACCAACTGGCCGCCGATGGCGTCAAGGCCTATCGCGGTGTGGTGCGGGAGAACCCCGATTTTGTCGAGTACTTCCGCCAGTCGACCCCGGAGCAGGAACTGGGGCGCCTGCCGCTGGGCAGCCGCCCGGCCAAGCGCCGCGCCGGTGGCATCGAAAGCCTGCGGGCCATTCCGTGGATCTTCGGCTGGACCCAGACCCGGCTGATGCTGCCAGCCTGGCTTGGCTGGGAAACGGCATTGAACAATGCCCTGGCCCGTGGCCAGGGTGAACTGCTGGCGCAGATGCGCGAGCAATGGCCGTTCTTCCGCACCCGCATCGACATGCTGGAGATGGTGCTGGCCAAGGCCGATGCGCAGATCGCCGAGGCCTACGACGAACGTCTAGTGCAACCGCACTTGTTGCCTTTGGGGGCGCACCTGCGCGACCTATTGTCGCAGTCGTGCCAGGTGGTACTGGGCCTTACCGGGCAGCCGGTGCTACTGGCGCACAGCCCCGAGACACTGGAATTCATCAGCCTGCGCAACACCTACCTGGACCCGTTGCACCGTCTGCAGGCCGAGCTGCTGGCCCGCTCGCGCAGCCGCGAAGCCGCTCTGGACAGCCCGTTGGAGCAGGCCTTGCTGGTCACTGTAGCGGGTATTGCAGCCGGCCTGCGCAACACCGGCTGAGGGTAGGCCCGAGGCGTCCCGGGCGGGTGCTGTGCTGGGCATGCCAGTGAACGAAGAGGGTGGTTGCGCCGGGCGCAACCACCTGCCAGGTCGGCCGCAGGTGGCGCATTCCTGCAACTTTGGGACGCTTGTCTGGCTGCCGGGCGCTGTGTATCTTGAGCAGCCTTCTGACCGATTTGTGGTCATACCCGATTTTCCGGACTTGGCCCTGGTCGCCGAATCCATTGAATTTCATAAAAAAATTTGAGGAGCACAAGATGCGCGTAATTCTGCTGGGAGCTCCCGGGGCCGGTAAAGGTACTCAGGCAAAGTTCATCACCGAAAAGTTCGGTATCCCCCAGATTTCCACCGGTGACATGCTGCGTGCCGCCGTCAAGGCCGGCACCCCGCTGGGCCTGGAACTGAAGAAAGTCATGGATGCCGGCCAGCTGGTCTCCGACGAGTTGATCATCAGCCTGGTCAAGGAGCGCATCGCCCAGCCTGATTGCGCCAAGGGCTGCCTGTTCGACGGCTTCCCACGCACCATCCCGCAAGCCGAAGCCATGGTCGCTGCCGGTGTCGACATCGACGCCGTGGTCGAAATTGCCGTGGACGACGAGGAAATCGTCGGGCGCATGGCTGGTCGCCGCGTGCACCTGGCCTCGGGCCGCACCTACCACATTCAGTACAACCCGCCGAAAGTGGAAGGCAAGGACGACGAGACGGGTGAAGACCTGATCCAGCGCGATGACGACAAGGAAGAAACCGTTCGCCATCGCCTGTCGGTCTACCACAGCCAGACCAAGCCGCTGGTGGACTTCTACCAGAAGCTGTCGGCCGCCAATGCCGGCAAGCCGAAGTACAGCCACATCGAAGGCGTCGGTTCGGTCGAAGCCATCACCGCCAAGGTCCTGGCAGCCCTGAGCTGATCCAGCGCCTGACGCACCTCGACAACGGCCCGCTTGCGGGCCGTTGTCGTTTGTGGGACTCGGCATTGCGGCCCTGATGCGGCCTCTGTGGGAGCGGGCGTGCCTGCGAAGAATTCAACGCGGTGGCTGGCACCGGCTGCGCCGGTGTTCGCGGGCGCGCCCGCTCCCACAGAGACCGCGCCAGTTCATCATGTAGCGCCTGATGGCCGTACAGCTGCGCCTTGGGGACACAACGCCGCCGCTGTTCTATACTGCCGCTCTTTTTCATTCGCACCTGGATACCCGTTCGATGACCACCCTGCTGGCCCTGGATACCGCTACCGAAGCCTGTTCCGTCGCACTGCTGCATGACGGCAAGGTAACCAGCCATTACGAGGTGATCCCGCGCATGCATGCCCAGAAGCTGCTGCCGATGATCAAGCAGTTGCTGGCCGACTCCGGCGTAGCGCTGAACGCGCTGGATGCCATCGCCTTTGGCCGTGGCCCGGGCGCGTTCACTGGCGTGCGCATTGCTATCGGCGTGGTCCAGGGCCTGGCCTTTGCCCTGGAGCGCCCGGTGTTGCCGGTGTCCAACCTGGCCGCACTGGCCCAGGGCGCCCTGCGCGAGCACGGCGTGCAGCAGGTGGCGGCCGCTATTGATGCGCGCATGGATGAAGTGTATTGGGGCTGCTACCAGGCCGCCGAAGGCGAAATGCGCCTGGTCGGCCAAGAGGCGGTGCTGCCGCCCGAGCAGGTGGCGCTGCCGGCGGGCAGCAGTGGCGAGTGGTTCGGTGCGGGTACCGGTTGGGGCTATGCCGAGCGCCTGGCGGTGCAGGTGGCGGCCAGCAATGCCAGCGCCTTGCCCAATGCCCTGGACATCCTCAGCCTGGCCAGGTTTGCCTGGGCACGTGGCGAGGCGATCGTTGCCGAGCAGGCGCAACCGGTCTACCTGCGCGATAATGTAGCGACACCCAAGAAGCGTTGAGTGTTGTTTATCGGTTATCACCGATGACACTAAAACCTTTTGCGTGATCTGTGGTCCAGTTATCAATCGAGCATTAGCGATGGAACCCTGATGCTGCTAAATTGCCATCATCGGTCCTGAGTGCTCATGCCATGCGTATCGACGGTTTCTCACCGCAGTCCTACCCGATCAAGCGCTCGCCGCGCAAGGCGGCGGTGCGTGACGAGGCCATCGAAGATGCCGAGGTGATCGAGCAGGCCGAACCAGCCCCTCAGGAAGCCACCGGCCGCCGTCGCAGTGGCGGCCTGCCAGCCCGCCAGCAGGACATGATCTTCCCCCGCGCCCGTGACCGCCGCACTGCTACCGCATTGGCCAGCTACCTGAGCACCGCCGGTTTTACCGACTGGGACATGGAAGTAATGGGGCTCGACCTGTACATTTAGTGGATGAGTTCATCGCCACTGCCTTATTTTCTCGGTTGCCCGTCCTGGAGCGAAAACGCCTGGCGCGACTACCTGTATCCCGCCGACGCCAACAGCAGTGAGATGCTTGGCTACTACAGCCGGGTATTCAACGCCGTCGAGGGCAATACCACCTTCTACGCCCGTCCCGCACCCGGCACCATTGCGCGCTGGGCGCAGATCATGCCCGAACATTTCCGCTTCACTGCCAAGTTCCCCAGAGACATCAGCCATGAAGGCGACCTGCGCGATCAGCTCGAACCGGCCTTTGACTTCACCCGCCTGATGGCCCCGCTGGGCCAGCGTGTAGCACCTTACTGGCTGCAGTTGTCGGCCCAGTTCGGCCCCGCACGGCTGGGCGAGCTTTGCCACTTCCTTGACGAGATCGGAGTGCCGGTGGCTGTGGAGGTGCGCAACCAGGCCTTCTTCGCCAAGGGTGAAGAAGAGCGCTTGCTCAACCGCCTGCTGCATGAGCGCGGTGTGGAGCGTATCTGCCTCGACCCGCGCGCCTTGTTCAGTTGCACCTCTCGTGACCCCGCCGTGCTGCATGCGCAGGCGAAGAAGCCCAAGGTACCGCCACGCCCGGCAGCCTTCAGCCAGCAGCCGCAGGTACGCTTCATCGGCCATCCGCAGCTGGAGGCCAACGAGGCCTTCCTTACCCCCTGGGTAGACAAGGTTGCCACCTGGATCGAGGAAGGCCGCCGCCCCTACATATTCCTGCACACCTCGGACAACCGCCTGGCCGCGGCGCTGGCCCAGCGCTTTCACCAGCGCCTGATGCAGCGCCTGCCGGGCCTTGCCGCGCTGCCGGAATTGCCGCGCACCCCCGAGGTCGAACAACTAGGGCTACTCTGACCATTCCCTGACTGCCGGAGGTTGAACCATGGATGTGCAAACCCTGCGAGCCGAAGCCTTCAAGGCCCTGCACGAGCGCGACAGCGCCTTCGTCATCCCCAACCCATGGGATGCCGGTTCGGCCAAGCTACTGGCCAGCCTGGGCTTCGAGGCGCTGGCCACCACCAGTGCAGGCCTGGCTTTCAGCCTGGGGCGGCCGGACGCCGAAGGGGCCTTGAGCCTGGACGATACCTTGGACAACGCCGGTGAGATTGTCGATGCCACCCCCTTGCCGGTGGCTGCTGACCTGGAGAACGGCTTTGGCGACCAGCCCGAAGATTGCGCCCAGACCATTCTGCGGGCAGCAGAAGTCGGCTTGGTGGGTGGCTCTATCGAGGATGCCAGTGGCCGCAGCGATGCACCGATCCATGACTTCGAGCTGGCAGTAGAGCGTGTGCGCGCAGCCGTGCAGGCGGCGCGCAGCCTGCCGTTCCCGTTTACCCTGTGCGCCCGGGCAGAAAACCTGCTGCACGGGCGCATGGACCTGGACGACACCATCCTGCGTTTGCAGGCCTATGCCGAGGCCGGTGCCGACGTGCTCTACGCGCCCGGGCTGCGTACTGTCGAGGAAATCCGCGCGGTAGTGCAGGCCGTCGCGCCACGGCCGGTGAATGTGCTGATGGGCATGGCGGGCGTGCCACTGAGCGTCAACCAGTTGCAGGACCTGGGCGTACGCCGTATCAGCGTCGGCTCATCGCTGGCCCGTGCCGCGTTGGGGGCCTTCCACCGGGCCGCGCTGGAAATTCGTGATGAGGGCACGTTCGGCTACGGGGAACAGGCACTACCGTTCGCCCAGCTCAACGAGCTGTTCCGCCGCTGACCTCAGGCGTGGGCGCGCACGTTGTTCAGCACCACCGGGCGGGCCCAGTGGATGTCGAACTCCAGGTCGTTCTGCTGTTTGGCCAGGGTGGCGTCGTCGAACGGCTCGGGGGCCGGGTCCAGCAGGTTGGTCTCGAACTCGGCGATCGGCAGGAACAGCGAGCGCGGGGTAGGGCCGGGGCCGGGCTCGGCAATGGGGTGACCTTGGCTCATCACCACAGGGCGCAGCCAGCTGTTGCTGATATCAAGCTGGCGCTGCTGTTCGATCAGCTCGACTGCGCTGAACGGCTCGGGAGCGGGCGGCAGCAGGTTGGCTTCGAGTTCTGCCTTGGGCAGGAACAGTGGCTCTGGCGGTGCCACCTCGGTGTCGTGTACCGGGCAGGCACGCTGGGCGTCGATCAGGGCCAGCGCGCGGGCGCCGCCGATCGGCTCGCCGCTGGCCTCGTCGTACTGCACGAACGACTGGCTGACGCTGTCTGCGGGCTCTTCCTGCTGCTCGGCCATGGCCCGGGCAAAGAAATCCTGCCACAGGTGGCTGACGCCCCCGAGTGCCTGGGTGTTGTGCTGACTGTAGTTGCCGACAGGCGACAGGTAGGTCAAGCCGATGGGAAGAGTATCTGACATGGCAGTCGCGCGCGTTGTGCTCTGGCAGAATAGCGGGATATTGCCTGTATCGGCCGAGGTGGCCGATACATTAAGGGCTGGGTTCAATTTCTAGGTGTGAATGATGGAAGAGCAGGGCACAGGTATCCGGGTCGAGGCGCTGTCGGCTGAATTCGAGGCGCAAGCCGCTGCGTGGGCCGAGCGTCTTGAGCTGCCGCTGCGGGACGATGCCGCCGGGTTTGCCGTGCAGGTGGGCGTCGATGGCTTGCAGATCCAGCAGTTGGGCCCGCAGGCCCCGGGGCCGGTGCGGGTGGACTTCGTCGAAGGCCAGGCCGCGCACCGGCGCCAGTTTGGCGGTGGCAACGGGCAGATGATCGCCAAGGCCGTGGGTATTTCCCAAGGTGTACGGCCGCAGGTGCTGGATGCCACTGCCGGGCTGGGCAAGGATGCGTTCGTACTGGCCAGCCTGGGCTGCCAGATGACCCTGATCGAGCGCCAGCCGTTGATTGCCGCGCTGCTGGAGGATGGCCTGGCGCGGGCCCGTGCGGATGAAGAGGTGGGGCCGATCGTGGGGCGCATGCGCCTGCTGACCGGCAACGCCATCGAGCGCATGCGAGCCTGGGAAGGCGAGGCACCCCAGGTGATCTACCTCGATCCGATGTTCCCGCATCGGGACAAGAGTGCGCTGGTGAAGAAGGAAATGCGTGTGTTCCGGCCTTTGGTGGGCGACGACCTGGATGCCCCGGCCTTGCTCGAAGCTGCCCTGGCGCTGGCGACCCACCGAGTGGTGGTGAAGCGGCCGCGCAAGGCCCCGATCATCGACGGGCCGAAGCCGAGCCATAGCCTGGAGGGCAAGTCGAGCCGGTATGACATTTACCCGAAGAAGGCGCTGAAGGCCTGATTTGGCTATGCCTGTGCGGGCCTCTTCGCGATGTGGTCTTGAGGCTCGTGCAGTGCCTGTGGGAGCGGGTTTACCCGCGAAGAGGCCCGCACAGGCATCCAGATATCAGGGCTGGAATGCCCGCATGAATACCCCGACCACCTCGCGCACATGCGCCTCGGCCTCATCCCCCTCCAGCGGCCCCGCGCACCCCAGCAGCAACCGGTAATCCGGTGCGCCCTTGACCAGGCAGAAGAAGTGTTCCGCCGCGCGCAGCGGGTTGTCGATGCGCAGCAGCCCGCGCTCATGCGCCCCGCGCAGCAATGCTTCCATCCCCGCCAGCACTCGCTTGGGCCCGGCTTCGTAGAAGTACTCGCCAAAACTCGGGTCGAGGCTGCCCTGGGCCATGATCAGGCGGCTGAGCTTGACCGCTTCATCGCTGCTGATCAGCGCCTGGAAGCCACGGGCAATGGTCAGCAGCACCTCTTCCACTGGCACCCCATCGGGGTACTCGAAAAGCAGGTCGGGCAACTGGATCTGGCAGGTTGCCATGACCGCTGAGCCGAACAGTGTCTGCTTGTCGGTGAAGTGGCTGTAGACGGTGAGCTTTGAAACACCTGCCGCCGCAGCGACCGCATCCATGCTGGTGTTGGCGTAGCCAAGACTGAGGAACAGGGCCTTGGCTGCTTCGAGAATCGCCTCTCGTTTGGCCAGGTCCTTGGGCCGGCCCGGGCCGATGGGTGCGTCGTTGGACATTGTGGTCTGCATCTGGTTGAAGAATCGCCCATCTTAACGGGTCAGGCGCCATTCGGGTGAACCTGCAAGGCTCAAACCCTGCCCTGCAAAAACCGGCATGCCCCCTTTCCGGCACCGATTGCCTGATTTAATATACTTACCAGTATAAATATTCAATGCGCCCTCCGCGAAAGGATTCATCATGTTGCGCCATGCCTTGTCCATCGCTCTGTCCGCTGCTGCCGTGCTGTTCCTGGCGGCGTGCGGCCAGGAAGCCGCCCCACCTGCTGCGCCGCGCCCGGCGTTGGTGGTGCAGCCGCAGCCGGCTGAAGCCGCTGCCGACAGTTACCCCGGCGAAGTGCGTGCGCGCTTCGAGCCGGAACTGGCCTTCCGCATAGGCGGCAAGGTCAGCAAGCGGCTGGTCGAGGAAGGGCAGCGGGTCAAGGCAGACCAGCCGCTGGCCGAGCTGGACCCGCAGGACGTGCGCCTGCAGCTGGAAGCCAACCGTGCCCAGCTGGCGGCCGCCGAGGCCAACCTGTCGCTGGTGCGCGCCGAGCGCGATCGCTACCAGAAGCTGCTGGAACGGCAGATGGTCAGCCATTCCCAGTACGACAATGCCGAAAACCTCTACCGCGCCGGCCTGGCCCGGCTGAAACAGGCCAAGGCCGAGTTCGACGTGGCTGGCAACCAGGCCGAATACGCTGTGCTGCGCGCACCGCAGGCCGGGGTGATCGCCAAGCGCCAGGTCGAAGTGGGCCAGGTGGTCGCAGCCGGGCAGACCGTGTTCACCCTGGCCGCCGATGGCGAGCGGGAAGTGGTCATCGGCTTGCCGGAGCAGCAGTTCGCCCGCTTCGCCGTGGGCCAGCCGGTGAGCGTGGAGCTGTGGTCGCACCCGCAAGAGCGCTTCCAGGGGCGTATCCGCGAGCTGTCACCGGCCGCCGATCCGCGTTCGCGCACCTTCGCTGCGCGTATCGCCTTTACCTCGGCCGCCGCGCCGGCGGAGCTGGGCCAGAGCGCCCGGGTGTTCATCGCCCATGAAGGGCTGATCCCGCTGGCGGTGCCCCTGTCGGCAGTCACTGCGGAAAACGGCCAGGCCTACGTCTGGCGGGTCAACAAGGACAGCCGCCTGGAGCGGGCAGTGGTACGCCTGGGGGCCTATGGCGCCGACAGCGTACCGGTGCTCGAAGGCCTTGCCCCGGGCGACTGGGTGGTCGCCGCTGGCGGCCATGTACTGCGCGAGGGCCAGGAGGTACGCCCCGTGGACCGCACCAACCGCGTAGTGAACCTGACGGCCAAGGAGTAAGTCCCGATGGGTTTCAACCTTTCTGCCTGGGCGCTGCGCAACCGCCAGATCGTCCTGTTCCTGATGATCCTGCTGGCGGCCATTGGCGCCATGTCCTACACCAAGCTTGGCCAGAGCGAGGACCCACCATTCACCTTCAAGGCCATGGTCATCCGTACCCTGTGGCCGGGTGCCACTGCCGAGGAAGTCTCGCGCCAGGTTACCGAGCGCATCGAGAAGAAGCTGATGGAAACCGGCGAATACGAGCGGATCGTCTCGTTCTCCCGACCGGGCGAATCGCAGGTCACCTTCATGGCCCGCGACTCGCTGCATTCCAAGGACATCCCCGAGCTGTGGTACCAGATCCGCAAGAAGGTCGCCGACATCCGTCATACCTTGCCGCCGGAAATCCAGGGCCCGTTCTTCAATGACGAGTTCGGCACCACCTTCGGCAATATCTATGCGCTGACCGGTGAGGGCTTCGACTACGCGGTGCTCAAGGACTATGCCGACCGTATCCAGATCCAGCTGCAGCGGGTCAAGGACGTGGGCAAGGTCGAGCTGATCGGCCTGCAGGACGAGAAAATCTGGATCGAGCTGTCCAACCTCAAGCTGGCCACTCTCGGCGTGCCGCTTGAGGCCGTGCAGCAAGCCCTGCAGGAGCAGAATGCGGTCAGCACCGCCGGCTTCTTCGAAACGCCCAGCGAACGCCTGCAGTTGCGGGTGAGCGGGCGCTTCGACAGCGTCGAGCAGATTCGCCAGTTCCCCATTCGCGTCGGTGACCGCACCTTCCGTATCGGCGATGTGGCCGAGGTGCACCGCGGCTTCAACGACCCGCCCGCACCGCGCATGCGCTTCATGGGCGAGGATGCCATTGGCCTGGCGGTGTCGATGAAGGACGGCGGCGACATCCTGGTGCTGGGCAAGGCCCTGGAAAGCGAGTTCGAGCGCCTGGCACGCAGCCTGCCGGCGGGCATGGAGCTGCGCAAGGTCTCGGACCAGCCAGCGGCGGTCAAGGCTGGCGTGGGCGAGTTCGTCCAGGTGCTGGTCGAGGCGCTGGTCATCGTGCTGCTGGTGAGCTTCTTCTCCCTGGGCCTGCGCACGGGGCTGGTGGTGGCGCTGGCCATTCCGCTGGTGCTGGCCATGACCTTTGCCGCCATGCACTACTTCGGCATCGGCCTGCACAAGATCTCCCTTGGCGCGCTGGTGCTGGCCCTGGGCTTGTTGGTGGATGATGCGATCATTGCCGTGGAGATGATGGCGATCAAGATGGAGCAGGGCTATGACCGCCTCAAGGCGGCCAGCTACGCCTGGAGCAGCACCGCCTTCCCGATGCTCACCGGCACCCTGATCACGGCGGCGGGCTTCCTGCCTATTGCCACGGCAGCCTCCAGTACGGGCGAGTACACCCGTTCGATCTTCCAGGTGGTGACCATCGCCTTGCTGACCTCCTGGGTGGCCGCCGTGGTATTCGTGCCTTACCTGGGCGAGCGCCTGCTGCCAGATCTGGCCAAGCTGCATGCCGCGCGCCATGGCAAGGACGGCCACGCGCCAGACCCTTACGCCACACCCTTCTACCAGCGTGTGCGACGTGTGGTGGAGTGGTGCGTGCGGCGGCGCAAGACGGTGATCCTGCTGACCATTGCCGCCTTTGTCGGCAGTATCCTGCTGTTCCGTTTCGTGCCCCAGCAGTTTTTCCCGGCCTCCGGGCGCCCGGAGCTGATGGTCGACCTGAAGCTGGCCGAAGGTGCCTCGCTGGCCAACACCGCCGAGCGGGTCAAGCAACTGGAGGCGCTGCTCAAGCAGCAGGACGGCATCGACAACTACGTGGCCTACGTGGGCACCGGTTCGCCGCGTTTCTACCTGCCGCTGGACCAGCAACTGCCGGCGGCCAGCTTCGCCCAGTTCGTGGTACTGGCCAAGTCGATGGAGGACCGCGAGCGCCTGCGCAGCTGGCTGATCAGTATCGTGGACCAGCAGTTCCCCGACCTGCGCGCGCGGGTCACCCGCCTGGAAAACGGCCCACCCGTGGGTTACCCGGTGCAGTTCCGGGTAACAGGCGAGCACATCGAGAAGGCCCGTGCACTGGCCCGCGAAGTGGCCGACAAGGTGCGCCAGAACCCGCATGTGGTGAACGTGCATCTGGACTGGGAGGAGCCGAGCAAGGCGGTGTTCCTCGAGATCGACCAGGACCGTGCCCGCGCCTTGGGCGTGAGCACCGCGCACCTGTCGAGCTTCCTGCAAAGCTCGCTGACTGGCACCACGGTCAGCCAGTACCGTGAGGACAACGAACTGATCGAGATCCTGCTGCGCGGCACCCGGCAGGAACGCAGCGAGCTGAGTAACCTCGGCAGCCTGGCACTGCCGACCGACAACGGCCAGAGCGTGGCGCTGTCGCAGGTGGCGACCCTGGAGTATGGCTTCGAGGAAGGTATTATCTGGCATCGCAACCGCTTGCCGACGGTGACCGTGCGCGCCGATATCTACGACAAGGAGCAGCCGGCCACGCTGGTGAAACAGATCGAGCCGACCCTGCGGGAGATTCGCGCCAAGCTGCCGGATGGCTACCTGTTGGAAGTGGGCGGCACGGTGGAGGATTCCCAGCGCGGGCAGAAGTCGGTGAATGCCGGCATGCCGCTGTTCGTGGTGGTGGTGCTGAGCTTGCTGATGATCCAGTTGCGCAGCTTCTCGCGTACGGTGATGGTGTTCCTCACCGCGCCGCTGGGGTTGATTGGCGTGACCCTGTTCCTGCTGGTGTTCCGCCAGCCGTTCGGCTTTGTTGCCATGCTCGGCACCATTGCCCTGGCAGGGATGATCATGCGCAACTCGGTGATCCTGGTGGACCAGATCGAGCAGGACATTGCGGCGGGGATGGAGCGCTGGCAGGCGATCATCGAAGCCACGGTGCGGCGCTTCCGTCCGATCGTGCTGACCGCGCTGGCGGCGGTGCTGGCGATGATTCCGTTGTCGCGTAGCGTGTTCTACGGGCCGATGGCGGTGGCGATCATGGGGGGGTTGATCGTGGCCACGGTGCTGACCCTGCTGTTCCTGCCGGCGTTGTATGCGGCGTGGTTCAGGGTGAAGAAGGGCTGAAGACCGCAGGGGAGGGCTTTGCCCTCCTGTCGCGACACAAGGCCACTCCCACAAAGGGCGTAGGAGCGGCCTTGTGTCGCGATGGGCTGCAAAGCAGCCCCCAGGGCCCTCAGAGGGCGCCGAAAACCTTCTTGGCCAGGCTGGTGGCCGCTTCAGCCGGGTTCTGGCGAATGCTCTGCTCCTGCTTGCCGATCATCTCGAACAGGCCATCCAGTGCCTTTTCAGTCACGTAGTTCTCGATGCTGGCGCTCTTGGCATCGACCACACCCAACGCCACGGCCTGCCCGGCAAAGTTGTTGTACTGCTGAGCCAGGCCAACCTTGTCGGTAGCCTGCTTGACGATCGGCAGGAACTTGGCGCGGATCTGCTCGCGGCTGCTCTTGTTCAGGTACTGGGTGGCCGAGTCGTCACCGCCGCTGAGAATACCCTTGGCATCGGTCACGCTCATGTTCTTCACGGCATCCACGAGAATCGCCTGGGCCTGCGGCACGGCAGCCTCGGCGGCCTTGTTCATGCTGGTTTCCAGGGCTTCGACCTGTTCACCTTTGCCGAACATCTTCATCGCCTTGGCGGCCTTGCCCAGGTTGCCAGGCAGTTCGATGCGCACGTCCGGGTTGTTGCTGAAGCCGCCCGGGGTGCTCAGTTGCTTGACGGCCAGTTGTGCGCCCTGGGTCAGGGCATCTTTCAGGCCGCCGGTGGCGTCTTTCTGGGTCAGGTCGCCCAGCGACAGGGCCAGGGCGCTGGCCGACAGCAGCAGGCCGGCGCACAGAGTGGTGAAGCGCAGGGAGGTGCGGATCATGAAGCTTTCCTTGTAAACAGATGAATACGGGTATCAGCGGACCGGATCGACCTTGATCCGCACAGGCTGTGGGTCACTGCCGTCGAGCATGACGCCGTGGTGTTCGGTGTTGATGAACAGCAGCTTGCCGTCCAGCTCGATGCGCGCGCTTACCGCATAGCGGTGGCCGGGCTTGACCTGGGCCGGGTCGTAGGTGAGGTGGAATGGCAGCGGTACGTTGCCTTTGACCGGGCCGGCCTGGCGGGCCAGGGTCACGGCAGGGGCATCCATCAGCGAAACATCCTGCAGTTCCACGCTCAAGGTAGCGGCAGGCGGCAGGGCAATACGCTGCAGGTAGAAGACTTCACCGTCCAGGCTGGCCTGGGTGGATGGGGTTTGGCTGGAGCAGGCTGCGAGCAAGGATGCGCAACACAGCATAAAGAGCTTTTTCATGGGGTCTCCGGTGTCCTTGGAGCTGGCTTGTGGCCAACCCCAGGGACTTTAGCGGATTTTCCCGGCTGATAAAGCCTCAGATGGTGGAAGTTTCCAGGCCGTCTTCACGGTGCAATGCCACCTGGCGGATCGACAGGCGTAGTTCGGCCGACAGCACGCGCTTGGCCACGCCTTCAGCCAGCTCGCCCAGCTTGTCGTGATAACCCAGCTTGCCCTGGGCATCTGCATGCAGCACGCCTTGCTCGACCAGGGTCTGGATGAAGTGGCGGAACAGGGTCTTGTCGAAGAACTCCGGGGCGTTCAGGCCGTGCAGGATCGACAGACGCTGGGCCATCATCACGCACAGGTCTTCCAGTTCTTCGGCGCTGAGGCTGTTCTGCCCACTGTTCAGCAGCAGTGAGGTGGCCATGTAGAAGCGCTGCAGGGTCTGGGTGATGGTGCGGGCGAGCAGGGTCAGCAACACGAACTGCCGCGAGCTGGGCGCCGGGCGAATGTAAGTGTCGTCGTCCTGGCGCAGCAGCCCTTGCTCGACCAGCGCTGCCAGCCATTGGTCAATCACCGCGTCCAGTTGCTCCGGCGCCCAGCGCAGGAATAGTTCGGCCTGCAGGTAGGGGTACAGCGCGTGCACATACTGCCCCAGCAGTTCGCGGCTCATGCGCGAGCTGCTGAGGAAGAAGCTGGCCAGCAGCGCTGGCAGGGCGAAGATGTGCAGCACGTTGTTGCGGTAATAGGTCATCAGTACCGCATTGCCTTCATCCAGGTACAGGATGCGGCCCAGGGCGTCCTTCTGCTCGGCCACCAGGTTCATGCTGCGCACGTGTTCGATCAGCGCCTGGCCGTCGCCGTCGGGCAGGGTGGTGTGCGGCGAGTAGGGCACCTGGCGCAGCAAGGCCAGGTACAGGTCGAGTACGCGGGTCAGGGCGCGTTCGTCCAGGGCCAGGCGGCTGGTGGACAGCAGCGCCAGGGCCACCAGGTTGACCGGGTTGATCGCGGCCGCCTCGTTGAGATGGCGGGCCACGGTTTCGCCCAGGCGGGTGGTGGTGGCGTTGAGCCAGGCCGGGCGGTATTGCGGGCCGTGGTCCTGTTCACGCCAGCCGGGCTGTTGCTGGTCGAGGAAGCCGGCCAGGCGGATCGGTTCGCCGAAGTTCACGTATACCTGGCCAAAGCGCTGCTTGAGCGCCCCGAACACCTTGAAGATGTCGAAGATCGACTCCTTCTTCTTGCTGGCACCGCGCAGCTCGCCCAGGTAGGTGCGGCCTTCGAGCACGCGCTCGTAGCCGATGTACACCGGCACGAACACGATCGGCGTGCGCGACGAGCGCAGGAAGCTGCGCAGGGTAATGGCCAGCATGCCGGTGCGTGGCTGCAGCATGCGCCCGGTGCGCGAGCGACCGCCTTCGACGAAGTACTCGACCGGAAAGCCCTTGGTGTACAGGGTGTGCAGGTACTCGTTGAACACCGCGGTGTACAACGGGTTGCCCTTGAACGTGCGGCGCATGAAGAAGGCGCCGCCACGGCGCAGCAGGTTACCCACCAACGGCATGTTGAGGTTGATGCCCGCGGCCACGTGCGGCGGGGTCAGGCCGTTGCGGAACAGCAGGTACGAAAGCAGCAGGTAGTCGATGTGACTGCGGTGGCACGGTACGTAGATCACTTCGTGGCCGGGTGCGATGCCCTGCACCTGCTCGATGTGGTTGACCTTGATGCCGTCGTAGATCTTGTTCCAGAACCAGCTCAGCACCACTTCGAGGAAGCGGATGGCGGTGTAGGTGTAGTCCGAGGCGATCTCGTTGCCATAGCGCAGAGCCTGGGCTTCGGCCTTGGCCAGGGGCAGGTTTTCGCGCTGCGCCTCATCGACGATGGCCTGTCGCACCTGGGGCGCGTGGATCAGGCCCTTGACCAGGTTGCGCCGGTGCGAAATGTCCGGGCCGATGACAGCGGTCTTGAGGTTGCGAAAATGCACGCGCATCAGGCGCTGGGCCATGCGCACGGTGCGCTCGTGGCCCTTGTTGTGCTGCACCAGTTCGCGCAGGTGGATGGGGGCGGAGAACTGCACCCGGGTCTTGCGCCCGAGGATCAGCACGGTCAGCAGCCGGCGCAGGCGCCCGGTAACCGCCCAGCTGTCGGCGAACAGCAGCTTCCACGGGCTGGATTCACTGGCCGGGGTCTGGCCCCAGAACACACTGACCGGAATGATCTGCGCATCCTCTTCGGCATGCTGGCTGACGGCGGCGACCAGACGCTCCAGGGTGGGCGGGGCGCCGCGCTTGTCGTGGCGGCCGAGCCAGTCCGGGTCCGGGGTCAGGTAAAAGAAGGCAGCCGGTTCCTGCAGCGGGCCAACCGCCACCGGCAGCACCGGGCGCGGCAGGCCCGCCTTGGTGCATTCATGGTCGAGCACGGCCAGGTCGGTGAGCGCGGGCGTGGGCAGGGCATAGAACACCGGGCGGCTGCGGTCGAGCTTGAGGGTCAGGGAGGACTGGTTGATGGTCTCGGAGCGCACCCACAGGTACAACAGGCGACGCAGGGCGCCGAAGATCAGGCGGCGCAGGGGGGAACGGGTCATGGGGTGTGTGCCCTGGGAGTGATGTTCAGGTGGGTATTCAGCCAATTAGTCTGCCGTATCCGCGCAAGTTCAGCAAAAATCGCCGAACGGCGCGACAGTCATCAAATTTTTTTGTTCTGTGTCATATACTCGGCCTGCCACTTGCAAGATATTTACGCAAGCGGCGTCGACACAGGGAACAGACCCCTGTGTCTACAAGGCGATCTTCACAATAAAAATCCGGAGTAGTTCAGATGTCGTCTCGTGAGACTGGGAATGTAAAGTGGTTCAACGATGCCAAGGGTTACGGCTTCATTCAGCGCGAAGGTGGTGCGGATGTGTTCGTCCACTATCGGGCGATCCGCGGTGAGGGGCATCGTACCCTGGTCGAAGGACAGCGGGTGGAATACGCCTGCGTGCAGGGCCAGAAAGGCCTGCAAGCCGAGGACGTAGTGGGCCTCTGAGCCTCATGCTGTAAGGCTCGTTGTGGGAGCTGGCTTGCCGGCGATCACCGGCGAAGCCGGTGCCAGGCACCGTGTTGCCTGCATCGGCGGCAAGCCGGGCTCCCACAAAGAATGCAGTGCATTCAGGTGCGCCAGGTGATTTCCTCTTCACCGTCGGCGCTGATGCGGACCCAGCGGTCGGCATCTTCTTCTCCATCTTCTTCCACCCAGCCACCCGGCGCGCAGCGCACTTCCACGCCCAGTGCGGCAAATGCGGCGCGGGCGCAGGCGACGTCATCGGCCCACGGCGTCTGGTCGCTTTCCAGGTACAGGCTGTTCCATTTCCCTACAGCCTTGGGTAGCCAGGTGACCGGAATGTTACCGGCCTGGCATTTGAAGGTATGGCCTTTCTGCTTCCATTCGCTGCACGGGCCGATCGCCTGGGCGAGCCACTCGGCAATCTGCTTGTGGTCGACGTCGGTGTCCTTCAGGTAGATCTCGATATCAGGTTGGCGCATAAGGGCTCCGGGTGTGCTCAGTCTTGGCGCACGAAATAGTCATAACGCATGGAAACCGTGACCTCGAACGGCTCGGGCTGGTCGATCACCCGGGCACGCTTTTCGGCACTGGCACGCCAGCCGTGCGGGGTCATGGCCAGCAGGTCGGCGCGGGCCTTGGGCGCGGCCAGGCTCAGGCGGAACTCCAGGGTTTCGCTGTGGGCATGGGCCATGCCTTCGGGGACCAGGGCCAGGTGTTTGTCGTCGGCGTAAGGGCGTACTTCATCGTAGAGCACTTCGCGCAATTCCATCAGGTGGCCGCTGGTGGGGCCGACCCGCATCAGGCCGCCGCCGGGGCTGAGCAGGCGCTTGGCCTCGGCCCAGTCCAGCGGGCTGAACACGCTGGCGATGAACTGGCAGCTGGCGTCGGCAAGCGGCACGCGGGCCATGCTGGCGACCATCCAGGTGACCTCGGGCGCGCGGCGGCAGGCACGCTTGACCGCCTCGCGGGAGATGTCCAGGGCGTAACCGTCGGCGGCCGGCAGGGCCTGGGCGATCTGCGCGGTGTAGTAACCCTCGCCACAGCCGATGTCCAGCCAGGCACCGGGCTGGCGCTCGGCGGCCAGCTCGGCCAGGCGGCGCGCCACCGGCGCGTAGTGGCCGGCGTCGAGGAAGTCGCGGCGGGCTTCGACCATGGCCTGGTTGTCACCCGGGTCGCGGCTGTTCTTGTGCTGCACTGGCAGCAGGTTCAGGTAACCCTGGCGGGCGCGGTCGAAGCGGTGGCCGGCCGGGCACACCACCCCGTTGTCGAGCCGGCTCAGCGGCGCCTGGCAAAGAGGGCAGGTGAGCATCAGGCGAGCAACCGGACCAGGGTCTGGTAGTAGATTTCGGTCAGCAGGTCGAGGTCGCTGGCCAGGATCCGCTCATCCACCTGGTGGATGGTGGCGTTGACCGGGCCGAGTTCGACCACCTGGGTACCCATGGTGGCGATGAAACGGCCATCGGAGGTACCGCCGCTGGTGGACGGCTGGGTGTCGCGGCCGGTGACACCCTTGATGCTGGCCGAGACGGCGTCCAGCAATTCGCCCGGTTCGGTGAGAAACGGCAGGCCCGACAGCGCCCAGTCGATCGACCAGTCCAGTTCGTGCTTGTCGAGGATCGCCGACACCCGCGCCTGCAGGCCTTCGACGGTCGACTCGGTGGAGAAACGGAAGTTGAACAGTGCGGTCAGCTCGCCCGGGACCACATTGGTGGCGCCGGTGCCGGAATTGAGGTTGGAGATCTGGAAGCTGGTGGGCGGGAAGAACGCATTGCCTTCGTCCCAGTGCTCGGCCGCCAGTTCCGCCAGGGCCGGCGCGGCCAGGTGGATCGGGTTGCGCGCCAGGTGCGGGTAGGCCACATGGCCCTGCTTGCCGCGCACGGTCAGCTTGGCGCCCAGCGAGCCACGGCGGCCGTTCTTGACCACGTCACCCAGCAGGGTGGTGCTGGAGGGTTCGCCGACGATGCACCAGTCCAGGCGCTCGTTGCGTGCTTTCAGGCGCTCGACCACGGCCTTGGTGCCATGGTGGGCCGGGCCTTCCTCGTCGCTGGTGATCAGGAACGCGACCTTGCCGCGGTGGTCCGGGTAGTCCTGCACGAAGCGCTCGCTGGCAATCACCATGGAGGCCAGGCTGCCTTTCATGTCGGCGGCGCCACGGCCGCAGAGCATGCCGTCGGCGTCGATCAGCGCTTCGAACGGCTCATGCTGCCATTGCTGCACCGGGCCGGTGGGGACCACGTCGGTGTGGCCGGCGAAGCACAGCACCGGGCCGTCCTGGCTGCCGTGGGTGGCCCAGAAGTTGTCGACGTCCTCGATGCGCATCGGTTCGAGCTGGAAGCCCACGGCGCCCAGGCGGTTCATCATCTGCGCCTGGCAGTCGGCGTCGACGGGGGTGACCGAGGGGCGACGGATCAGGTCGCAGGCCAGTTGAAGGGTAGGCGAGAGCTCGGCTGGGGCCGTCATGGGGGACTCCGGGGCAAGGCGGGAAATCTGAGGGGCGTTATCTTATATCAAACCGATGGGCCATTGGGGCCGCTTTGCGGCCCTGTCGCGACACAAGGCCGCTCCTACAGGATCACCACAGCCCATCAGGCGTGTGCAATATCTGTGGGAGCGGCCTTGTGTCGCGAAAGGGGCGCAAAGCGCCCCCCCAGGATCTCAAGCCTGTTGCGGTTCGGCAGCCTTTTCTACGGGCTTGGGCAGCGACGACAGGAAGGCCATCACCAGCGCCGCCACATAAGGCAACGACTGCACCAGCAACATCGCCACCCAGAAGCGCATGTCCGAACTCGGCAGCCCCTGTACCAGGTAGATGCCCAGCGCCGCGCCCCACAGCAGCAACATGATGAACAGCTCTTCCCGCGCTTCGGAAATCGCCACCAGCAGCCCGTGGCTGTCGGCGTTCTTCGGTGTGCGGAAGAACGGCATGCTGCTGGTGAAGAACCCGTACAGCACCGCCTTGGCGATGGTATGCGACAGCGCCAGCCCCGCCAGCGCCGCAGCAAAGGCATCCTTCAGGTTCACCCCCACCGCGCGGCGGTAGAGGAAGACGATCTTGCCGACCTTGAAGAAGAACAGCGCCAGCGGTGGAATGGCAAAGATCATCAACGGCGGGTCGACCCGGTGCGGCACGATGATCATCGCCGCCGACCACAGCAGCGCGCCGATGGTGAAGAAGATGTTCATGCCATCGGCGATCCACGGCAGCCAGCCGGCCAGGAAGTGGTAGCGCTGGCCGCGGGTCAGCTCGCTGCCCTTGCCGCGCAGCAGGGCGCTGGCGTGGTGCTTGATGATCTGGATGGCGCCGTAGGCCCAGCGGAAACGTTGCTTCTTGAAGTCGATGAAGGTATCGGGCATCAGGCCCTTGCCGTAGCTGTTGTGGGCGTAGGCGGCCGACAGGCCTTTCTCGAACACCCGCAAGCCCAGTTCGGCGTCCTCGCAGATGCACCACTCGGCCCAGCCCAGCTCTTCCAGCACGCTGCGCCGGGTCATGGTCATGGTGCCGTGCTGGATGATCGCGTCACGGTCGTTGCGGGTGACCATGCCGATGTGGAAGAAGCCCTTGTACTCGCTGTAGCACAGCTTCTTGAAGGCGCTTTCGTGCTGGTCGCGGTAGTCCTGCGGCGACTGCACCACGGCAATTTTCGGGTCAGCGAAGTGCGGCACCATGTGCTTGAGCCAGTTGCGATCGACGCAGTAGTCCGAGTCGATCACCGCGATCACTTCGGCGTCCTTGGCGGTATGCGGGATCAGGTAGTTCAGCGCGCCGCCCTTGAAGCCGGCCAGGGGCGCGACGTGGAAGAACCTGAAGCGCTCGCCGAGCTTCTCGCAATGGGCCTTGAGGGGCTCCCACACGGCCGGGTCCTTGGTGTTGTTGTCGATCACCAGCACTTCGTAGTCGGGGTAGTCCAGCGCAGCCAGGGCATCGAGGGTCTGTTTCACCATCTCGGGCGGTTCGTTGTAGCACGGCACATGCACCGATACCTTGGGCCGGTAGGCGCTGTCGGCCTGCACCGGCAGGAACTCGCGCCGGCGCTTGTGTATCCATACCGCCTCGGCCAGTTCGTGGGCCTCGGTCAGCAGCACGATGAACACGCCCAGCGCGCCGAGGGCCAGCAGCACGCCCACGGTCAGGCTGAACCAGGTGCTGTATTGCTGGCTGTAGTCGTAGGCGATCCAAACCAGCACCGACCCGCACAGGAAGGTGATGAAGGTCAGGAAGGTGCGGCCGCGCTGGCGCAGGGCCGAACCGTCGATGAACAACACCATCAGGGCAATCATCGCCAGCACCACCGAGGCCACCGCCAGGGCACGCCACTGCGGGATGGCCACTACCGGGCCGTCGAAGTTGAATTTCTGCTGGCGTTCGGCGTTGTACACGCCCCAGTAGGCGCCCACCGAGCCTTCGTCGCTGGCCTTCCACGGCTGGTCGTAGGCTTCGATGACGAAATAGTTGTAACCACGGCGATTGAGGGTGTTGACCAAGGTGCGCAGGTAGATGGCCTGGTCGGCCTGGGTGGCATCGGCACCGCCGCGCATGCGGCCGTTGCTCGGCCAGCCAACTTCCGAGAGCAGCAGGGGTTTGCGCGGGAACTGGTGTTTCAGCTCGCGGGCGCGGTCGAGTACGAACTCGACCGAATCCTTCATCGGCACGAACTCCCAGTACGGCAGGATGTGCGCGGCTATCAGGTCGACGTGCTTGGCCAGCTGCGGGTTTTCCTTCCAGATGTGCCATTGCTCGCTGGTGGTCACTGGCACCTTGACGGCTGCGCGTACCCGGTCCAGGTATTTGATCAGGTTTTCCGGAGTGACTTCTTCACGGAACAGCGCCTCGTTGCCGACCACCACCCGCACCACGCTGCGCGACGTGTTGGCCAGCTGGATGGCCGTGGCGATTTCGCGCTCGTTGCGCTCCAGGTCCGGGCTGATCCAGATGCCCAGCGTTACCCGCAGGCCGAATTCCTCGGCCAGGCGCGGGATATCCGCCTGTGTGCCCTCCACGGTGTAGATACGGATGCTGTCGGTCAGTTTGCTCAACTGCTCCAGGTCCTGGCGCATCTCGTCGTCACTGGGGTACTGGCCCTTCTGCGGGCTTTCGCCAAGGCGGAACGGTGAATAGGAGAAGCCAGAGATCTGTTCTGGCCAGGCGGGGGCGGAAACCGGGCGGTTGATCAGCGCCCAGAACCCGGTGAACAACGCGGCGATGGCCAGGACCACAACCAGGTTCAGGCCGAATTTACGTGAAGACATTGTCGTCCATTTGTGTCGAAGTGATAGGACATTAAAGCAGGGTTGGTAGTGTCTTTCCTAACGATGCAGGCCATGGGCCCGCTGGCATATAATGCGCGCCGGTTTTTTGGGGTATGAGCATGAGCACAGAAGATCCACGCTTCGCCGGCGTTGCCCGGCTGTATGGCGACCAGGGGTTGCAGCGTCTGGGCCAGGCCCACGTGGCCGTGGTCGGTATTGGCGGGGTAGGCTCGTGGGCGGCGGAAGCGCTGGCCCGCAGTGGCGTGGGCGAGATCACCCTGTTCGACCTCGACGACGTGTGCGTCAGCAACACCAACCGCCAGGCCCATGCCCTGGAAGGGCAGGTGGGGCGGCCCAAGGTCGAGGTCATGGCCGAGCGCCTGCGGGCGATCAACCCGGCGTGCACGGTGCATGCTGTGGCCGACTTCGTTACCCGCGACACCATGGTCGAGTACATCACCGAGAACCTCGATTGTGTGATCGACTGCATCGACAGCGTCATGGCCAAGGCGGCACTGATCGCCTGGTGCCGGCGGCGCAAGATTGCCATCGTCACCACGGGTGGCGCCGGCGGGCAGATCGACCCGACACAGATCCAGATCGCCGACCTGAACAAGACCTTCAACGACCCGCTGGCCTCGCGGGTGCGTTCCACCCTGCGCCGCGACTACAACTTCTCGCGCAATGTCAGCCGCAACTATGGCGTGCCCTGCGTGTTCTCCAGCGAACAGCTGCGCTACCCCAAGGGCGATGGCAGCGTTTGCCTGCAGAAAAGCTTCGTGGGCGAAGGCGTGCGGCTGGACTGCTCGGGTGGCTTTGGCGCGGTGATGATGGTGACCGCGACCTTTGGCATGGTGGCGGCGAGCAAGGCGGTGGAAAAACTGGTGGCGGGGTCGCGGCGGCCTTCGGAGCGGGTCAAGCCTGAATAGACTGCGTGGGCTTCTTCGCGGGTAAACCCGCTCCCACAGGTACTACATCTCTCTCAGGAAAGGTGAGGATCCTGTAGGAGCGGGTTCACCCGCGAAGAAGCCAGCACCGATTTAGCGGGGAGACGCCAGCTCCGCCATCCGCTGCAACACCGCATGCAGCCCATTGCTGCGCGAAGGCGACAGTTGGCGCTCCAGCCCCAGCTGAGTGAACCACTCCCGCAGATCGAGCCCGGCCAGTTCCTCATTGGCCAACCCTTGCACCCGCACCAGCAACAACGCCAACAGCCCGCGCAACAAGCGCGCATCGCTACTGGCCTTGAAGCGCCATACCCCTTCAACCTGCTCGGCCACCAGCCATACCAGGCTTTCGCAGCCATGCACCCGGTTGGCATCGGTCTTTTCAGTGTCAGCCAGCGGTTCCAGCCGGTCGCCCCACTGCATCAGCAGCCGCGCACGCTGTTCCCAGCCCTTGCCCTGCTCGAAAGCTTCCAGCGCCTGGCGCGCCTGATCCGGCAGGGTCATCGCAACAGCTCCAGGCCCTGGTCCAGTGCCTCGAAGAAACGCTGCAAGTCATCGCTGTCGTTATACAGCCCCAAGGACACGCGGATCGCGCCCTCCAGGCCCAGGCCCTTCAGCAGCGGCATGGCACAGTGGTGCCCGGCACGCACGGCAATGCCTTGCTCGGTCAGCAGGTGGGCGATGTCGGCGTTGTGCACGCCTTCGATGACGAAACTGGCAAGGGCCGCCTGTGGCGTGCCGAGGATGCGTACACCATCGCGGTCTGTCAGGCCACGCAGCAGGTGCTGGTGCAGGCTGGCTTCATGGGTTTCGAGCGCCTGAGCATCGAGGCTGGCCAGGTAGTCCAGGGTTGCCCCCAGGCCGATCACCCCGGCGATCGGCGGCGTGCCTGCTTCGAACCCCAGCGGCGCCGGGCGGAAGCTGGCGCTGTGGTACTCGGCCAGTTGCACCATCTCGCCGCCGAACTGCCAGTGCTGCAGCAGTTCCAGTGCCTGGCTACGGCCGTAAAGCACGCCAACACCTTCCGGGCCGTACAGCTTGTGGCTGGAGAACACATAGAAGTCGCAGCCAAGCTGCTGCACATCGTGGCGGCCGTGCACCACGCCCTGGGCACCGTCGACCACGCTCAGCGCGCCTTGGGCGCGGGCATGGGCCAGCAGCGCCGGCAGCGGCTGCCAGGTGCCCAGCACGTTGGACAGCTGGCTCACCGCCAGCACCCGGGTGCGTGGGCCGATCAGTTGCAGCGCCTGGTCCAGGTCGATGCGGCCATGGGCATCCAGCGGTAGCACCACCAGGCGCAGGTTGCGCCGGCGCGCCAGCTGTTGCCAGGGCAGCAGGTTGGCATGGTGTTCCAGGGCACTGACGGCAATTTCGTCACCGGCCTCGAAGCGGTGTTCCAGGCCATAGGCCAGCAGGTTCAGCGCCGAAGTGGCGCCGTGGGTGAAGATGATCTGCCGCGAGTCTGCCGCATTCAGCCAGGCGGCAACCTTGTCGCGGCTGGTTTCGAAGGCCTGGGTTGCCAGTGCGCCGGGCAAGTGCTGGGCTCGGTGCACGTTGGCTGCGCCATGGCCATAGTAATGGCTCAGGGCATCGAGCAGGGCTTGCGGCTTCTGGGTGGTGGCGGCGCTGTCCAGGTAGGTCTGGTGTTGCCGTTGCAGGGCGGCGATGGCGGGAAAATCGGCACGCCAGGGGGAGGGCTGGAACATGGTCACGGGGCCTGGAATGAAAATCGGGTCTGGCGTGGTGCCAGACCCGATCTTAACATTTCAAACGCTGAGAATCCGCTGTTGGCGAGCAAGCTCGCGCTTACAGGGGCTGAAGGATTCTCAGTTGTGCGCGTGCAGCGCCTCGTTCAGCTCGATGGCCGACTTGTGGGTCTTGCACTCCACCGCGCCGTTCAGCGAGTTGCGGCGGAACAGCAGGTCGGTCTGGCCGGCCAGGTCACGGGCCTTGACCACTTTGACCAGCTGGTTGTTCTCGTCCAGCAGGTTCACCTTGGTACCGGCGGTGATGTACAGGCCGGCTTCGACGGTGTTGCGGTCACCCAGCGGAATGCCGATACCGGCGTTGGCGCCGATCAGGCAGCCTTCGCCAACCTTGATGACGATGTTGCCGCCGCCGGACAGGGTGCCCATGGTCGAGCAGCCGCCGCCCAGGTCCGAGCCCTTGCCGACGAACACGCCAGCGGAAACGCGGCCTTCGATCATGCCCGGGCCTTCGGTGCCAGCGTTAAAGTTGACGAAGCCTTCGTGCATGATGGTGGTGCCTTCGCCGATGTAGGCGCCCAGGCGCACACGGGCGGTGTCGGCGATACGCACGCCGGCCGGGACCACGTAGTCGGTCATTTTCGGGAACTTGTCCACCGAGAACACTTCCAGCAGCTCGCCCTTCAGACGCGCTTCCAGTTGCAGTTCGGCCAGTTCGGCCAGGTCGACCGCGCCCTGGTTGGTCCAGGCCACGTTCGGCAGCAGCGGGAAGATGCCGGCCAGGCTCAGGCCGTGCGGCTTGACCAGGCGGTGCGACAGCAGGTGCAGCTTGAGGTAGGCCTCTGGGGTCGAGGTCAGCGCGGCGTCTTCGGCCAGCAGGGTGGCGACCAGCGGCTTGTGGCTTTCAGCCAGGCGGGTCAGCAGGGCGGCCTGGGCGGCATCCACACCCTTCACGGCTTCGGCCAGTTGCGCGGCCTGGGCGTTGCTGAAGGCGATGGCCTGGTTGCCACCTTGGTAACCGAGAACAGGGGCTACCGCGGCGACCAGTTCGGCGCTCGGGTTGAGCAGCGGTTGTGCGTAGAACACTTCCAGCCAGGCGCCCTGGCGGTTCTGGGAGCCGACACCGAAGGCCAGGCTGAACAGGGTATTGGACATGTGATTACCTCGTGCGAAATAGGGTAGGGGCTCAGGCCAGGGCAGCGGCGTACAGGTCAGGCTTGAAGCCGACCAGGGTACGCGCGCCAAGGTCGAGCACCGGGCGCTTGATCATCGACGGCTGGGCCAGCATCAGCTCGACGGCCTTGGCCTGGTCGAGGTCGGCCTTGCTGGCGTCGTCCAGCTTGCGGAAGGTGGTGCCGGCACGGTTGAGGATGACTTCCCAGCCGTGTTCGTCGCACCAGCGGTTCAGGCTGTCACGGTCGATGCCTTGGGTCTTGTAGTCGTGGAATTCGTAGGCAATGGCCTGGTCTTCGAGCCAGGTACGTGCCTTCTTCATGGTGTCACAGGCTTTGATGCCGTAGAGCGTGTAGGTCATTGTGTGCATTGGGGATCACAGGCGGCCCCAACCTCTCCGTTTTCCGATTTCAGTCGCGGGATTATGCGGGAACGATCCTCGCGGCGCCACGCCCGTGGTGCCCATGTTTACTGATCAAGGTATGTCTCAAGCGACCAGGCGCTGTACCGAACCGATGATCTTGTCACCGTGTTGCTGTTCAGCGGTGCGCAGATCGAAGGCGGTCTGCAGGTTGAGCCAGAACTCGGGGGTGGTGTCCAGGCAGATGGACAGGCGCAGCGCCATGTCGGCGGAAACACCGCCCCGTTCACGCAGGATGTTGTTGACGGTTGGTGTGGCAACCCCTAGCGCCCGGGCCAGTGCCGCGGCGCTGAAACCCATCTCTTTCTGGAAGTCCTCACGCAGGACTTCTCCGGGATGAATCGGACGCATACCGTTCTTGAGCATGATGCACCTCAGTGGTAATCGACAATTTCAACGTTAATCGGCCCGTTGTCGGTCCAGATAAAGCACAGGCGCCATTGGTCATTGACACGGATACTGTGCTGGCCTGCTCGGTTGCCGCTCAATGCCTCGAGACGGTTGCCAGGTGGCGACCGAAGGTCTCGCAGCTCTGTTGCGGCATCGAGCATGGCCAGTTTGCGTTCCGCAACTGACTTGATATCTGACCAACGCCGTGTCTTTCCATGAGTAAAAAGTGCTTCCGTGTCGGCACAGCTAAAGCTTCGAATCATGAGGCTGAATGCTTAACGTTATTCGTTAAGGTTGATTATACGACGGGATCCCAGCAGTTCAAGCCTGACTAGCGCAAGATGCTCGCCAACGTCAGTCACGTGCTGGGTATCATCATGTTACATATTCATCCGCCACCTGCGACTATCGTGCAGCGGCCCCGAATCGCCCATCGCCGCTAACATATTGTTTCAATGGCGATGTTTCGCCTTGTTGTCGTTTCTGGTTCACAAAGGAAGCTTTCCCGGATGCAGTCCGCCTACACCGTCCTCATCCTGCTGACGCTGGTCAGCGTGTCGAAGCTGGTCGGCCGCATGATTCCGCTGCCCTTGCCGCTGGTACAGATCGCCGCCGGCGCCTTGCTCGCGTGGCCGACGCTGGGCCTGCATGTGGCCCTGGACCCCGAGTTGTTCCTGTTCCTGTTCCTGCCGCCGTTGCTGTTCGCCGACGGCTGGCGCATTCCCAAGCGCGAGTTGTGGCGCATTCGCGGGCCGGTGGTGGCGCTGGCCGTAGGCCTGGTGCTGTTTACCGTGGTCGGTGCCGGTTACTTCATTCACTGGCTGCTGCCGAGCATCCCGCTGCCGGTGGCCTTCGCCCTGGCTGCCGTGTTGTCGCCGACCGACGCCGTGGCGGTTTCGGCCATTACCCAGGACCGCCTGCCCACCCCGCTGATGCACATGCTCCAGGGCGAGGCCCTGATGAACGATGCCTCGGGCCTGGTGACCTTCAAGTTCGCCCTGGCAGCGGCGATCACCGGGGTATTCTCGCTGACCGACGCCAGCTTCAGCTTCGTTCTGGTCGCCCTGGGCGGCCTGGCCGTGGGCGTGGCCCTGAGCTGGTTGATCGGCCGCTTGCGCGCGTGGATGATCGCCCGCGGCTGGGACGACCCGGCCACCCACGTGGTGTTCATGTTACTGCTGCCGTTCGCTGCCTACGTACTGGCCGAGCGCCTGGGTGTGTCGGGCATTCTTTCGGCGGTGGCGGCCGGCATGATGCAGAGCTGGCTCGACCTGCTGCCACGGCAGACCAGTACGCGCCTGCTCAACCGCAGCGTGTGGTCGCTGCTGGAGTTCGCTTTCAACGGTCTGATCTTCCTGCTGCTGGGCCTGCAACTGCCGGACATCATCAAGGCCGTGGTCAGCCATGAACCCACCGTCTGGCCGACCCTGGCCTGGCGCTGCCTGGACGTGGTGGCGATCTTTGTGGCGCTGATCTTGCTGCGGTTCATCTGGGTGCAGAGCATCTGGCGCTCGATCGGTGTGGTACGCCGCTGGCGCGGCAAGCCGGCGCTGGTGCTGATGCCCACGGCGCGTTCCTGCTGGTTGCTGACCCTGGGCGGTGTGCGTGGTGCGGTCACCCTGGCCGGCGTGATGTCGATCCCGTTGCTGATGGGAGCAGGCAAGGCCTTCCCGGAGCGTGACCTGCTGATCTTCATTGCGGCCGGGGTGATCCTGCTGTCGTTGATCAGTGCCTGTATCGCGCTGCCGCTGCTGCTGCGCGGGGTGACCAAGAGCCCGGACGAGCGTTTGCACCAGGAAGTGCAGGAGGCCTGGCGGCGCACGGCCGAGGCGGCGATCCATGCGCTGGAGGCAGAGGAAGTGATCGACAGCAATGCGCCACAGGATGCCGCGCAGGCGACCTTGGCAACCGAGTTGAAGGCGCGCTTGATGGCTGAGTACCGGGATGAGCTGGACAGCTACAACGACAGCGCCGAGGCCAAGGCCCTGGCTGAACAGATGGATTTGCTGGAGCGGCGTTTGCGCCTGCGTGCGCTACGGGCTCAGCGGCTGGAGCTGTATGAGCTGCACCGCAAGCATCTGGTGGGGGATGAAGTGGTGCGGCAGGTGCTGGGGGAGCTGGATATGAGTGAGGCAAACCTAGGGTCGGTCAGGTAGACCGCAGGGGGCCGCTTCGCGGCCCTGTGGGAGCGGGTAAACCCGCTCCCACTGGCACTGCACAACACTCAAGAATTGTACGGCCCCTGTCGAATCAGCGGTTCTGCAGGAATGCGCGAATCCGCTCCGCCGCCTCGATGCACTCGGCCAACGGTGCAACCAGCGCCATGCGCACGCGGCCGGCGCCCGGGTTCACGCCATCCACTTCACGCGACAGGTACGACCCCGGCACCACCGTCACATGCTGGGCCTCGAACAGGTCGCGGGTGAACTCGGCATCGCCGCCGGGTACCTTGGCCCACAGGTAGAAGCTGCCATCCGGACGCTGCACGTCCAGCACCGGCTGCAGGATATCCAGCACGGCATCGTACTTGGCGCGGTACTGGTCGCGGTTCTCGCGTACATGCGCCTCGTCCTGCCAGGCGGCGATGCTGGCCAGCTGGGTTTGTACCGGCATGGCGCAGCCGTGGTAGGTACGGTACAGCAGGAACGGCTTGATGATCTCGGCATCACCGGCGACGAAGCCCGAGCGCAGGCCCGGCAGGTTGGAGCGCTTGGACAGGCTGTGGAAAACCACGCAGCGCTTGAAGTCGCTGCGGCCCAGTTCCGCACAGGCCGTCAGCAGGCCCGGTGGCGGGGCGTCCTCGTCGAAGTACAGCTCGCTGTAGCACTCGTCGGCGGCAATCACGAAGTCGTGCTCGTCGGCCAGGGCGATCAGCTTCTTCAGGGTGGCCATCGGCACCAGTGCGCCGGTGGGGTTGCCCGGCGAGCACAGGAACAGGATCTGGCAGCGCTTCCACACTTCAGCCGGCACGGCGTCGAAGTCGGGGTTGAAACCGTTGCTTTCCAGGCACGGCAGGTAGTGCGGGGTGGCACCGGCCAGCAGGGCTGCGCCTTCGTAGATCTGGTAGAACGGATTGGGGCTGACCACCAGGCCGTCATCGGCGCGGTTGACCACGGCCTGGGTGAAGGCGAACAGCGCTTCACGGGTGCCGTTGACCGGCAGGATGTGGCGGTCGGCGTCCAGCCAGCCGGCCGGTACGCCAAAGCGCCGCTCGCACCACTGGCCAATGGCCTGGCGCAGGGCCGGCAGGCCGATGGTGCTTGGGTACACCGCCAGCTTGTCGAGGTTGTCGGCCATGGCCTGGGCGACGAACGCCGGCGATTCGTGCTTCGGCTCACCGATCGACAGGGCGATGGCGCGTTTGTCCGCCGCAGGCTTCACGCTGCCCAGCAGGGCGCGAAGCTTCTCGAACGGATAGGGCTGAAGCTGGGTCAAGGCATGGTTCATCGGCGCAAGGTCTCGTCAATCGTCTAGTCGTTAAAAGGTCACGCGGGTAGGGCTGGCATCGCTGGCCTGGCCGGCCTGCAGCTGCTGGACGATGGCCTCCTGCAGGCGGCTGCACAGCTGTGGGTCGGACAGCGGCTGGTTGTCGGCATCGGTGATGAAGAACACGTCTTCCACCCGCTCGCCGAGGGTGGCGATCTTGGCGTTCTGCAGCGACAGGTCGAACTCCAGGAAGATCCGCCCCAGCCGGGCCAGCAGGCCTGGGCGGTCGGGTGCGGTGATTTCGAGGATGGTCACCGGTCGCTGGGCATCGTTGAGGATGGTCACCTGCGGCGGGAAGTCGAAGTGCTTGAGCTGGCGCGGCACCCGACGCTGGATGATGGTCGGGTAGTCCTCGGGGTTGCGCAGCGCTTCGGTCAGGCCGTCGCGAATCTGCTTGACCCGCTGCGGGTTGTCGCCGATCGAGCCGCCGTCGTTGTCCAGCACGATGTAGGTGTCGAGGGTGAACTGGCTGCTCGAGGTGATGATCCGCGCGTCATGAATGTTCAGGTTCAGCTGCGACATGGCCGCCACCGTCACGGCGAAGAAGTCGTGCTGGTCGGGGGCGTAGATGAAGATCTGCGTGCCGCCCTCGAACTCGCGCTGAGTGGTTTCCTTGATCAGCACCAGCGGCCCGCCATCGGCCGGCTGCTGGAGTATCGCGTCACTGTGCCAGGCCACGTCGGCAGCGGTGTGCTTGAGGAAGTAGTCATCGCCCAGCTGTGACCACAGCTGCTCGACGTCGTCCGGGTCGGTGCCTTCGCGCACCAGGATGTCCAGCGCTGCCGATTGGGTCTGGCGAATCTGTTCTTCGCGGTCCAGCGGGTTTTCCAGGCCACGGCGCAGGGCGCGCTTGGTCTCGGTGTACAGCTGGCGCAGCAGGCTGGCCCGCCACGAGTTCCACAGGCTGGGGTTGGTGGCGTTGATATCGGCCACGGTCAGCACGTACAGGTAGTCCAGGCGCGTCTCGTCACCCACGTGCAGGGCAAAGTCGTTGATCACCTGCGGGTCGGACAGGTCCTTGCGCTGGGCGGTGGTCGACATCACCAGGTGGTTCTGCACCAGCCAGACGATCAGCCGGCTGTCCCAGGCGGGCAACTGGTGGCGTTCGCAGAACTTCTTCGCATCCACCGCACCCAGCTCGGAATGGTCGCCCTGGCGGCCCTTGCCGATGTCGTGATACAGGCCGGCCAGGTAGATCAGCTCGGGCTTGGGCAGGCGGCCCATGAGCTTGCTGGCCAGCGGGAATTTCTCGGACACCGGCGTGTATTGCAGCTTGCGCAGGTGCTTGATGAGGTTGAGGGTGTGTGCATCGACCGTATAGATGTGGAACAGGTCGTGCTGCATCTGCCCGACGATCAGGCCGAACTCCGGCAGGTAGCGGCCAAGGATGCCGTAGCGGTTCATCCGCCGCAGGTTGCGGTGAATGCCGATTTCGCACTTGAACAGCTCGATGAACAGGCTGGTGTTGCGGATATCGGTGCGGAAGGTGTCGTCGATCAGGTGGCGGTGCTCGCGCAGCAGCCGCACGGTATCGGCACGTACACCCTTGATCTCGGGGTGCTGGGCCATCAGCACGAAGATTTCCAGCATGGCGAACGGCGTGCGCTTGAACACGTTCGGCCTGGTCGCTTCTATATAGCCGTCATGCAGGCGGAAGCGCGCATTCAGCGGCTGGGTGGTGCCGCTGTCGTCATCGGCGAGGATGACCTCCTCGAAGTGCTGGATGATCAGGTCGCACAGCTGACTGATGCTCATCACCACCCGGTAGTACTGCTGCATGAACTGCTCGATCGCCCGCTTGGGGTTGTCGTCGCTGTAGCCCAGCAGTGCGGCGATGCTGCGCTGGTGGTCGAACAGCAGACGGTCCTCGGCGCGCCCTGCAAGCATGTGCAAGGCGTAGCGCACCTTCCACAGGAAGTCCTGGGACGAGGCCAGCAGCTCGTTCTCGCTTTCCAGCAGGAAACCTTCGCCGGCCAGCGCATGCAGGTTGAGGGTGCCGTACTGGCGGCGGGCCACCCACAGCACTGTCTGGATGTCGCGCAGGCCACCGGGCGAACCTTTCACATTGGGTTCGAGGTTGTACTCGGTGTCGTTGTACTTGTGGTGGCGGGCCTTGAGTTCGGCTCGCTTGGCCAGGAAGAAGTCCTTGCTCGGCCACATCTGCGCAGTGCTGGTCACCTCCAGCATGTGCTGGCGCAGGGTCTCGGGGCCGGCAATGGTGCGGCTTTCCATCAGGTTGGTGATGACCGTCAGGTCAGCGCGGGCCTGTTCGGCGCACTCGTCGACGGTGCGCACGCTCTGGCCCACTTCCAGGCCGATGTCCCACAGCAGGGTGAGAAACCGCTCGATGGCGTCGCGGTACTGCTCATGCTCGGCAGCGCCCAGCAAAATCAGCAGGTCGATGTCCGAATGCGGGTGCAGTTCACCACGCCCGTAGCCACCCACCGCGACCAGGGCGATGCCGCTGTGGTCGCCCCAGTCGAACTGGTTCCAGGCCTGTTGCAGGATATTGTCGACGAGCCAGGCGCGGGCCTCGATCAGCGGGCGGATTTCGCTGCCACTACGGAAACGTTTGTCGAGCACCTCGCCGGCCTGGCGGATGGCTTTCTTGAAGGCGGCGATGGGGCTCGCCTTGAGGGCCAGTTCCGCCTGGAACTGGCCGCGGTCGAACAGCTCGGGGTCCACCTGGGGCATCGCGTCACGTTCCTGTCGTGGGTTGGCCTGTGGGAGTGCGCTCAGGCCGAGGTGCGCGGGATGGTGTCGTCCTTGCGCAGGGTGAAGATCTCATAACCTGTCGCGGTCACCACCAGGGTGTGTTCCCACTGGGCCGAGAGCTTGCGGTCCTTGGTGATGGCGGTCCAGCCGTCGCCCAGCACCTTGGTGTCGGCCTTGCCCTGGTTGATCATCGGCTCGATGGTGAAGGTCATGCCTTCCTTGAGCTCCATGCCGGTGCCGGCGCGGCCGTAGTGCAGGATCTGCGGCTCTTCGTGGAATACCTTGCCGATGCCGTGGCCGCAGAACTCGCGCACCACCGAGAAGCCGTTCTTCTCAGCGTGCTTCTGGATCACTTCGCCGATGTCGCCCAGGCGGCAGCCCGGCTTGACCAGTTCGATGGCCTTGTACATGCATTCCTGGGTGACCTTGGACAGGCGCTCGGCCCATACCGGCACGGTGCCGACGTGGAACATGCGGCTGGTGTCGCCGTGGTAGCCGTCCTTGATCACGGTGACGTCGATGTTCAGCGTGTCACCGTCCTTGAGTGGCTTGTCGTTGGGGATGCCGTGGCAGACCACATGGTTGATCGAGGTGCAGATCGACTTCGGGTAGCCCTTGTAGTTGAGCGGTGCCGGGATGGCCTGCTGGACATTGACGATGTAGTCGTGGCACAGGCGGTCCAGCTCTTCGGTGGTGACACCGGGCTTGACGTGTTCTTCGATCATTTCCAGCACTTCGGCGGCCAGGCGGCCAGCGATGCGCATCTTCTCGATGTCTTCTGCGGTCTTGATGGTGACGGTCATTACAGGCTCTCTACGGCGCCGTGAACGGCGCGAACAAACGGGAAAGGCCGGATTCTAGCAGAGCAGGGCACCGATCGGTCGGGATCCAGGTAGAGAATTGGGGCTGCTGCGCAGCCCATCGCCGGCAAACCAGCTCCCACAGGAATCGCGTTACCCTTGAGGAAGCTGTCATCCATAGGGAGCATTCTGGCCTGTTTGGCGGGGTGCTGCAAAAGCCGCTGACGGACGCAACAGTATCCGGGTTCCGTTCGGCCGCGGTCTGTGGTATAAAATGCGCCGCTTTCGGGGACGACCCCGTCAGCACTTAACCCACACACGTGTCGACACGATGACCTGGGTGCCCCGAGTTGCAGAATTCGCGGGTTGGTCATTGGGATACGTGGAGGCCCAACCCGACTTATCAAGGAACTATCATGTCCCAAGTCAACATGCGCGATATGCTGAAGGCCGGTGTGCACTTCGGCCACCAGACCCGTTACTGGAACCCGAAAATGGGCAAGTACATTTTCGGCGCGCGTAACAAGATCCACATCGTCAACCTGGAAAAAACCCTGCCGATGTTCAACGACGCTCTGTCGTTCGTAGAGCGCCTGGCCCAGGGCAAGAACAAGATCCTGTTCGTCGGCACCAAGCGTTCCGCCGGCAAGATCGTCGCCGAGCAAGCTGCTCGTTGCGGTTCGCCGTACGTTGACCACCGTTGGTTGGGCGGCATGCTGACCAACTACAAGACCATCCGCGCTTCGATCAAGCGTCTGCGCGACCTGGAAACCCAGGCCGAAGACGGCACTTTCGCCAAGCTGACCAAGAAAGAAGCCCTGATGCGCTCCCGCGATCTGGAAAAACTGGATCGTAGCCTGGGCGGTATCAAGGACATGGGCGGTCTGCCAGACGCTCTGTTCGTGATCGACGTTGATCACGAGCGCATCGCGATCACCGAAGCCAACAAGCTGGGCATCCCGGTTATCGGCGTTGTCGATACCAACAGCAGCCCGGAAGGTGTTGACTACATCATCCCAGGTAACGATGACGCCATCCGCGCTATCGAGCTGTACATGACTTCGATGGCTGACGCTGTCATCCGCGGCCGCAACAACGTTGCCGGCGGCACCGAAGTTTACGCTGAAGAAGCGGCTGCACCTGCTGCCGAGTAATTAGACGCTAGCGTCGACTTGGCACGCAAAAAGGGGGCTCTGCCCCCTTTTTGCCACCTTGAAATCCTGCTGTCAGCATCGGCCCCGCATCATGGGCTCGCTGAGACAAACACAGCGGATTTGCAGAATTGAACGCCCGTGACCAACGGGTGGAATGGTTGAAAAACTTTCCAAGAGGATTTTGAAATGGCAGCAATTACTGCAGCGCTGGTAAAAGAACTGCGCGAGCGTACCGGCGAAGGCATGATGGATTGCAAGAAGGCCCTGGAAAAGGCCGGCGGCGACATCGAAAAAGCCATTGACGACATGCGTGCCTCGGGCGCCATCAAGGCCGCCAAAAAGGCTGGCAACGTCGCTGCTGAAGGCGCTATCGCCGTCAAGACCGACGGTAAATCCGCCGTCCTGCTGGAAGTGAACTCGCAGACCGACTTCCTGGCCCTGCAAGACGACTTCAAGAACTTCGTTGCCGACAGCATCGAAGAAGCCTTCGCCCAGAAGCTGACCGATGCCGCTCCGCTGATCGCCTCGCGTGAAGCTGCTCGTGAAGCCCTGGTTGCCAAGTGCGGCGAGAACGTCAACATCCGTCGCCTGGTGCGCGTTGAAGGTGACGTTGTCGGTGCCTACCTGCACGGCAACAAGATCGGCGCTGCCGTTGTCCTGAAAGGCGGCGACGTCGACCTGGCCAAGAACATCGCCATGCACGTTGCAGCTTCGAACCCTGAGTTCCTGCTGCCGTCGGAAGTTTCGGCCGAAGCGATCGAGCGCGAGAAGGGCGTCTTCCTGCAGCTGAACGCTGACAAGATCGCCGGCAAGCCGGAAAACATCGTCGAGAACATGATCAAAGGTCGTATCTCGAAGTTCCTGGCCGAAGCCTCGCTGGTCGAGCAAGCCTTCGTCATGAACCCGGAAGTCAAGGTTGGCGAGCTGGCCAAGAAAGCCGGCGCTGAAATCGTTTCCTTCACCTACTTCAAGGTCGGCGAAGGCATCGAGAAGCCAGTCGACAACTTCGCTGAAGAAGTTGCCGCTCAGGTCGCTGCTGCCAAGCAGTAAGACAGCCCCGTCTGTCGCCCCAAAGAGGCTGCCCGCTCACGCGCGCAGCCTCTTTGTCAAAACGGCGAAGGGTTTATAAGGCCCGTCGCCGCTGGCACCGAAGCGGTGCCACGCTACAGTTAGCAGGCTGCAAACAGCCCGCACGAATTTTCTAAAAGTACGCCGCAGGAGAGACTCGCAATGGCTCAGCAGGTGAGTGGTCGCCAACCTCGCTATAAACGCATTTTGCTCAAACTTAGCGGCGAGGCCCTGATGGGCTCGGAAGACTTCGGGATCGACCCGAAAGTGCTGGATCGCATGGCCCTCGAAGTTGGCCAGCTGGTAGGGATCGGAGTCCAGGTCGGCCTGGTGATCGGTGGTGGCAACCTGTTCCGCGGCGCCGCGCTCAGTGCAGCCGGCATGGACCGCGTCACCGGTGACCACATGGGCATGCTGGCCACCGTGATGAACGGCCTGGCCATGCGCGATGCGCTGGAGCGCTCGAACATCCCGGCCCTGGTCATGTCGGCCATTTCCATGGTCGGTGTCACCGATCATTACGATCGTCGCAAAGCTATTCGCCACCTCAACTCCGGGGATGTGGTAATTTTCTCCGCCGGTACCGGCAACCCGTTCTTCACCACCGACTCCGCGGCCTGCCTGCGCGCCATCGAAATCGATGCCGACGTGGTGCTGAAGGCGACCAAGGTCGATGGTGTGTACACTGCCGATCCATTCAAGGACCCGCATGCCGAGAAGTTCGATCACCTGACCTACGACGAGGTCCTGGATCGCAAGCTGGGTGTGATGGACCTGACCGCAATCTGCCTGTGCCGTGACCACAAGATGCCATTGCGGGTATTCAACATGAACAAGCCTGGCGCCCTGCTGAACATCGTGGTGGGTGGCGCTGAAGGTACTCTGATCGAGGAAGGCCAAGCATGATCAACGACATCAAGAAAGACGCGCAGGAGCGCATGACCAAGTCCCTCGAGGCCCTGGCTCGCAACCTGGCGGCAATCCGCACCGGTCGCGCCCACCCAAGCATCCTGGACAGCGTCAAGGTCCCGGCCTGGGGTAGCGAGATGCCGCTGAACCAGGTGGCCGCGATCACCGTCGAAGATGCCCGTACCCTGAAGATCGTCGCCCACGACAAGAACCTCAGCGCCGCCATCGAGAAGGCCATCCTCACCTCCGACCTGGGCCTGAACCCGTCCAGCGCCGGTACCACCATCCGTGTGCCGATGCCGGCCCTGACCGAGGAAACCCGCAAGGGCTACACCAAGCAGGCCAGTGGCGTTGCCGAGGATGCCAAGGTGGCCGTGCGCAACGTGCGCCGTGACGCCCTGGCCGACCTGAAGAAGCTGACCAAGGACAAGGAAATCAGCGAAGACGAAGAGCGTCGTGCCGCTGACGAGATCCAGAAACTGACCGACAAGTACGTTGCCGAGGTCGATGCTGCCTTCAAAGCCAAGGAAAAGGACCTGATGGCCGTCTAAGGCCGGGGTTTTTTAATGGAAAAGACCAAGCCAGCGGTGCCGTCCTCGGTGCCGCGTCATGTCGCGATCATCATGGATGGCAACAACCGCTGGGCGAAAAAGCGCCTGCTGCCCGGCGTCGCCGGGCACAAGGCGGGTGTCGACGCCGTTCGCGCGGTCATCGAAGTCTGTGCCGAGTCCGGGGTCGAGGTGCTGACCCTGTTCGCCTTCTCCAGCGAGAACTGGCAGCGCCCCGCCGAAGAGGTGGGTGCGCTGATGGAGTTGTTCTTTTCGGCCCTGCGCCGCGAGGCCAAGCGCCTCAACGAGAACAACATCAGCCTGCGAATCATTGGTGACCGTTCGCGTTTCCATCCCGAGCTGCAGGCCGCCATGCGCGAGGCCGAGGCGCTGACCGCCGGCAACAACCGCTTCATCCTGCAGATCGCGGCCAACTACGGTGGCCAGTGGGACATCGCCCAGGCCGCCCAGCGGCTGGCGCGGGAAGTGCAAGCCGGGCACCTGCGCCCGGAAGACATCACCCCGGGCCTGCTGCAGACCTGCCTGGCAACCGGCGAACTGCCGCTGCCGGACCTGTGCATCCGCACCGGCGGCGAGCACCGCATCAGCAACTTCCTGCTGTGGCAGCTGGCCTACGCCGAGTTGTACTTCTCCGACCTGTACTGGCCGGACTTCAAACACGAGGCCATGCGCAACGCCCTGGCCGATTTCGCTTCGCGCCAGCGCCGCTTCGGTAAGACCAGCGAGCAGGTCGAGGCTGGAGCTCGTGCTTAATGCTTAAACAACGCATCATTACCGCGCTGATCCTGCTGCCGGTCGCGCTGGGTGGCTTCTTCCTGCTCAATGGTGGGGATTTCGCCCTGTTCATCGGCTTCGTGGTGACCCTCGGCGCCTGGGAGTGGGCGCGCCTGGCCGGGCTGATGGCCCAGCCGCTGCGCATCGCCTATGCCGTGGTCGTCGCCGGAGCGCTGATGCTGCTGTACATCCTTCCGGAGCTGGCACCCTGGGTGCTGGGTGCCGCAGTGATCTGGTGGGGGTTGGCCACCTGGCTGGTGCTTACCTACCCGCGCAGCAGTGAGCTGTGGGCCAGTGCTGCCTGCCGCTTGCTGATCGGCCTGCTGGTATTGCTGCCGGCCTGGCAGGGGCTGGTGCTGCTCAAGCACTGGCCGTTGGGTAACTGGCTGATCCTGTCGGTCATGGTGCTGGTGTGGGCTGCCGATATTGGCGCTTACTTCTCTGGCCGTGCCTTCGGCAAGCGCAAGCTGGCGCCACAGGTCAGCCCGGGCAAGAGCTGGGAGGGCGTGTATGGCGGCCTGGCGGTCAGCCTGGCGATTACCTTGGTGGTCGGCATCAGCCGCGACTGGGGCTTCGGCCAGATCCTGCTGGGCCTGCTGGGTGCCGCGCTGGTGGTCATGTCTTCGGTGGTCGGTGACCTGACCGAAAGCATGTTCAAGCGCCGTTCCGGCATCAAGGACAGCAGCAACCTGTTACCCGGGCACGGTGGGGTGCTCGACCGCATCGACAGCCTGACCGCGGCGATCCCGATTTTCGCCGTGCTGCTGTGGGCTGCCGAATGGGGTGTGATGTGAGTCGTCCGCAGCGTATTACCGTGCTGGGGGCCACCGGCTCCATCGGCCTGAGCACGCTGGACGTCATCGCACGCCACCCCGACCGCTACCAGGTGTTCGCCCTGAGTGGCTATTCGCGTATCGACGAATTGCTGGCCCTGTGCGTTCGCCATCGCCCGGTGTTCGCCGTGGTGCCGAGCGCCGAGGCGGCCGCGCGACTGCGCGAAAGCCTGGCTGCGGCGGGCTGCGCCACCGAGGTACTGGAAGGCGAGGCCGGGCTGTGCCAGGTGGCTTCTGCGTCGGAAGTGGATGCGGTGATGGCGGCCATTGTCGGCGCCGCCGGCCTGCGTCCCACCCTGGCGGCGGTCGAGGCAGGCAAGAAGGTGTTGCTGGCCAACAAGGAAGCGCTGGTGATGTCCGGCGCGCTGTTCATGGAGGCGGTGCGGCGCAGTGGTGCCGTGCTGCTGCCGATCGACAGCGAGCACAACGCGATCTTCCAGTGCATGCCCGGCGACTACGCGCGCGGTCTGAGTGCCGTCGGCGTGCGCCGGATCCTGCTCACCGCCTCCGGCGGCCCGTTCCGCGAGACTCCCGTCGAGGCGCTGCTGGACGTCACCCCGGAACAAGCCTGCGCGCACCCCAACTGGTCCATGGGGCGCAAGATTTCCGTGGATTCGGCCAGCATGATGAACAAGGGCCTGGAGCTGATCGAGGCTTGCTGGCTGTTCGATGCCGCACCGGCCAGGGTCGAGGTGGTGGTGCACCCGCAAAGCGTGATCCACTCCCTGGTGGACTACGTGGACGGTTCGGTGCTGGCGCAGCTGGGTAACCCGGACATGCGCACGCCCATCGCCAACGCCCTGGCCTGGCCCGAGCGGATCGACTCCGGGGTGGCCCCGCTGGACCTGTTCGCCATCGCCCGTCTGGATTTCCAGGCGCCCGACGAACAGCGCTTCCCTTGCCTGCGCCTGGCGCGGCAGGCTGCCGAAGCCGGCAACAGCGCACCAGCCGTGCTCAATGCGGCCAACGAGGTTGCGGTCGAGGCATTTCTCCAGCGGCGTATCCGCTTCCCGGAGATCGCGGGTATGATCGAACAGGTGCTCGATCAGGAGCCCGTCGTACCGCTGCCGTCGCTGGACGCGGTGTTCGCCGCCGACCAGCGTGCCCGGGAGCTTTCCCGTGAGTGGCTGAGGCGTCACGGTCGCTGATGCAGGCCCGCCACGGTTCACGAGGGGGCTGGGCATGATGCCAGCCCGCTGAACATCATTCGGAGATGGATATGACAGCGCTCTACATGATTATCGGCACCCTCGTAGCCCTGGGTGTGCTGGTCACTTTCCATGAGTTCGGCCACTTCTGGGTGGCGCGCCGCTGCGGTGTCAAGGTGCTGCGCTTCTCGGTGGGCTTCGGTACGCCGCTGCTGCGCTGGCATGACCGCCATGGCACCGAATTCGTGATCGCGGCGATCCCGCTGGGTGGTTACGTCAAGATGCTCGACGAGCGCGAGGGCGACGTGCCGTCGGCGCTGGTCGGCCAGTCGTTCAACCGCAAGTCCGTGCGCCAGCGTATCGCGATCGTCGCGGCGGGCCCGGTTGCCAACTTCCTGCTGGCCATCCTGTTCTTCTGGGTGCTGGCGATGCTGGGTACCCAGCAGGTCCGCCCGGTGATCGGTGCAGTCGAGGCTGGCAGCCTGGCAGCATCTGCAGGCCTGACCGCAGGTCAGGAAATCGTCTCCATCGACGGCAAGCCGACCAATGGTTGGTCCGCGGTCAATCTGCAGCTGGTCCGCCGTCTGGGCGAGAGCGGCACCTTGCAGGTTGGCGTGCGTGAAGAAGGTGCCAGTGCCGAGCGCCAACTGCAGGTGAAGCTGGATAACTGGCTCAAGGGTGCCGACGAACCGGACCCGATCCAGTCGCTTGGACTGCAGCCTTGGCGCCCGGCGATCGTGCCGGTGTTGGCCGAGATCGATCCGAAGGGCCCGGCTGCCGCTGCAGGCCTGAAAACCGGTGACAGGCTGCTGGCCCTCGATGGCGTGGCCGTGAACGAATGGCAGCAGGTGGTCGATGCCGTGCGGGCCCGCCCGCAAGCCAAGGTGGTGGTGCGTGTCGAGCGCGATGGTGCTGCGCTGGAGGTACCGGTCACCCTGGCGCGCAAGGGCGAGGGCAAGGCTGCCGGCGGCTATCTGGGTGCCGGGGTAAAAGGTGGCGAATGGCCTGCCAACATGCTCCGCGAAGTCAGCTACGGCCCGCTGGATGCGGTGGGTGAGGGGCTGTCACGCACCTGGAGCATGAGCGTCCTGACCCTTGAATCGCTGAAGAAAATGCTGTTCGGGGAGCTCTCGGTAAAAAACTTGAGTGGACCGATAACCATTGCTAAAGTGGCGGGCGCTTCAGCCCAGTCCGGCGTGGGGGATTTCCTGAATTTCCTGGCCTACCTGAGCATAAGCCTGGGGGTTCTTAACCTGCTGCCCATCCCGGTTCTGGATGGGGGGCATTTGCTGTTTTACCTGGTCGAGTGGGCGCGCGGTCGTCCGCTGTCGGATCGGGTGCAAGGTTGGGGGGTCCAGATCGGTATCAGTTTGGTCATAGGGGTGATGTTGCTCGCCCTGATCAACGATCTGGGTCGACTATAAAGCTTCGCTCAATTGCGAAACCTGCCGTCTTGTCGCGGCGGGCTGTTTATTGCCAGTTGGAATAAAAGGACTTCATGAAACGTCTGCTGCTAACTGCGGTCATGTCCGCACTGATGATCGCTGAAGTTCACGCCGAGTCCTTCACCATCTCCGATATCCGCGTCAACGGCCTGCAGCGGGTTTCCGCCGGCAGCGTCTTCGGTGCCTTGCCGCTGAACGTCGGCGACCAGGCCGATGACCGCCGCCTGGTGGAGTCGACCCGTTCCCTGTTCAAGACTGGCTTCTTCCAGGACATCCAGCTGAACCGCGATGGCAATGTGCTGATCATCAACGTGGTCGAGCGCCCGTCGGTGTCGAGCATCGAGATCGAAGGCAACAAGGCGATCAGCACCGAAGACCTGATGAAGGGCCTGAAGCAATCTGGCCTGGCCGAAGGCGAGATCTTCCAGCGTGCCACCCTCGAAGGTGTGCGTAACGAGCTGCAACGCCAGTACGTGGCCCAGGGCCGCTACTCGGCCGAGGTCGACGCCGAAGTGGTGCCGCAGCCACGCAACCGCGTGGCGCTGAAGATCAAGATCAATGAAGGTACCGTCGCCGCCATCCAGCATATCAACATCGTTGGCAACAACGTGTTCGACGACGAGACCCTGGCGCAGCTGTTCGAGCTGAAGACCACCAACTGGCTGTCGTTCTTCAAGAACGACGACAAGTACGCCCGCGAAAAGCTCTCCGGTGACCTGGAACGTCTGCGTTCCTACTACCTGGACCGTGGCTACATCAACATGGACATCGCTTCCACCCAGGTGTCCATCACGCCAGACAAGAAACACGTCTACATCACCGTCAACATCAACGAAGGCGAGAAGTACACCGTTCGCGACGTGAAGCTGTCCGGTGATTTGAAAGTGCCGGAAGACCAGGTCAAGTCGCTGCTGCTGGTGCAGCCTGGCCAGGTGTTCTCGCGCAAGGTGATGACCAGCACTTCCGAACTGATCACCCGTCGCCTGGGTAACGAAGGCTACACCTTCGCCAACGTCAACGGCGTGCCGCAGCCGAACGATGAAGACCACACCGTCGACATCATGTTCGTGGTCGACCCGGGCAAGCGTGCCTACGTCAACCGCATCAACTATCGCGGCAACACCAAGACCGAAGACGAAGTGCTGCGTCGCGAAATGCGCCAGATGGAAGGCGGCTGGGCTTCGACCTACCTGATCGACCAGTCCAAGACTCGTCTGGAGCGCCTGGGCTTCTTCAAGGAAGTCAACGTCGAGACCCCGCCGGTGCCGGGCACCGACGACCAGGTCGACGTCAACTACAGCGTCGAAGAGCAGGCCTCCGGCTCGATCACCGCCAGCGTCGGTTTCGCCCAGAGTGCCGGCCTGATCCTCGGTGGTTCGATCAGCCAGAGCAACTTCCTCGGTACCGGTAACAAGGTGTCCATCGGCCTGACCCGTTCGGAATACCAGACCCGCTACAACTTCGGCTTCGTTGACCCCTACTTCACTGCCGATGGCGTGAGCCTGGGCTACAACGCCTTCTATCGCAGCACCGACTACGACGACCTTGACGTCGACGTGGCCAGCTACGCGGTGGACAGCTACGGTGCCGGCGTCAGCCTGGGCTACCCGATCAGCGAGACCTCGCGCCTGACCTATGGCCTGAGCGTACAGCAGGACAAGATCAAGACCGGCAAGTACACCGTCGACGAGATCTTCGACTTCCTGGAGCAGGAAGGCGATAACTTCCTGAACTTCAAGGCCTCGATCGGCTGGTCCGAATCGACCCTGAACAAAGGCGTGCTGGCCACCCGTGGCCACTCGCAAAGTCTGACCCTGGAATCGACCATTCCGGGCAGCGACCTGTCGTTCTACAAGCTCGACTACCGCGGCCAGCTGTTCAAGCCGATCACCAATGACTACACCCTGCGTCTGCACACCGAGCTGGGCTATGGTGATGGCTATGGCAGCACCTCGGGCCTGCCGTTCTACGAGAACTACTTCGCGGGTGGCTTCAACTCGGTCCGTGGCTTCAAGGACAGCAGCCTGGGCCCACGCAGTACCCCGAGCGACGGTACTCGACCGGGCACTCTTCGCGACCCGGATCAGGATCCGTTGCCGTTCGGTGGCAACGTGCTGGTGCAGGGTGGTGTCGAGTTGCTGTTCCCGCTGCCGTTCGTCAAGGACCAGCGTTCGTTGCGCACCTCCGTGTTCTGGGATGTGGGTAACGTGTTCGACACCAATTGCGGCAACCAGCCTGATTGCGAGAAGGTCGGTTTCTCGGGCATGGCCAGTTCGGTCGGCCTGGGCGTGACCTGGATTACTGCACTGGGCCCGCTGAGCTTCAGCCTGGCGATGCCGGTCAAGAAGCCGGACGATGCCGACACCCAGGTGTTCCAATTCTCTCTGGGCCAGACCTTCTGAGGTCGGCCCTCGCTTAATGACAACGGTTTATCCAGGAGTGCATCGTGCGTAAGTTGACTCAACTGGCCGTAGTGGCCGCGGCGCTGGTCGCCACCCCGGCTTTCGCCGAAATGAAGGTTGCCGTCCTGAACTATCAGATGGCCCTGCTGGAATCGGATGCCGCCAAGAAATACGCGGTAGATGCCGAGAAGAAGTTCGGCCCGCAACTGACCAAGCTGAAAAGCCTGGAAAGCAGCGCCAAAGGCATTCAGGACCGTCTGATCAAGGGCGGCGACAAGATGCAGCAACAGGAGCGTGAGCGCCTGGAGCTCGAGTTCAAGCAGAAGGCCCGTGACTTCCAGTTCCAGTCCAAGGAGCTGAACGAAGCCAAGGCCGTTGCCGACCGCGACATGCTCAAGCAGTTGAAGCCGAAGCTGGATGGCGCTGTCGAGGAAGTGATCAAGAAAGGCGGTTACGACCTGGTCCTCGAGCGTGGCGCGGTTATCGATGTCAAGCCTCAGTACGACATCACCCGCCAAGTCATCGAGCGCATGAACCAAGCCCGTTGATATGACCGTGACCATGACGCTAGGCCAGTTGGCCGAGGCCCTCGGCGCCACCCTCAAGGGGCCCGAGGCGCTGCAGATTACCGGGCTGGCCACCTTGCAGGAGGCTGGCCCCGGTCAGTTGAGCTTCCTCGCCAACCCGCAGTACCGCAAATTCCTGGATAACAGCCAGGCGGCCGCGGTGCTGCTGAAGGCGGCGGATGCCGAAGGCTTTGCCGGCAATGCGCTGATCGTCGCTGATCCTTATCTGGCCTACGCACGTATTTCCCACCTGTTCGACCCCAAACCCAAGGCTGTGGCGGGTATTCATCCCAGCGCCGTGGTTGCCGAGGACGCGCAGGTGGATGCCAGTGCCAGCATCGGGCCGTTCGCGGTCATCGAAAGCGGTGCGCGCATCGGGGCCAATGTCAGCGTGGGTGCGCACTGCGTGGTCGGTGCTCGTTGCGTGATAGGTGAGGGCGGCTGGCTGGCTCCGCGGGTCACCCTGTACCATGATGTGACCATCGGCAAGCGTGTGGTCATCCAGTCGGGTGCGGTGATTGGCGGTGAAGGTTTCGGCTTCGCCAACGAGAAGGGCGTATGGCGCAAGATTGCCCAGATCGGTGGCGTGACCATCGGCGATGACGTCGAAATCGGCGTCAACACCGCGGTCGATCGTGGTGCGCTGTCGGACACGCGGATCGCTGACGGGGTCAAGCTCGACAACCAGATCCAGATCGCCCACAACGTGCAGATCGGCGAGCACACGGCCATGGCTGCCTGCGTCGGGATTTCCGGCAGCACGCGCATCGGCAAGCATTGCACCATTGCCGGCGGTGTCGGCATGGTGGGTCATATCGATGTCTGTGATAACGTTTTCGTGTCCGGGATGACCATGGTGACCCGTTCGATCACCGAACCGGGTGCCTATTCTTCCGGCACTGCCATGCAGCCACTGGCTGAGTGGCGCAAGAGCGCCGCGCGTATCCGCCACCTGGACGACATGGCCAAGCGTCTCCAGCAGCTGGAAAAACGCGTCGATACCGTGACCTCAGGTGGCCAGCCGGCATCAGAAGGCTGATACCATTCCCTGAGCAAGAGTGAACAGTCGCTAGCTGGCTCCTCTTTGGACTGCAAAAGGAGCGTGTGGTCAGCACCTGCGCTCCCTATTCTTATTACAGGCTTCCCCCCCGAAATGATGGACATCAACGAGATTCGCGAATACCTGCCTCACCGTTACCCGTTCCTGCTGGTGGACCGCGTGACGGATCTGGACTACGAGGCCCAGAGCATTCGTGCCTACAAGAATGTCAGCATCAACGAGCCGTTCTTCAACGGCCATTTCCCGGCGCACCCGATCATGCCGGGCGTTCTGATCATCGAAGCCATGGCCCAGGCCGCCGGTATCCTCGGTTTCAAGATGCTTGACGCCAAGCCGGCCGATGGCACCCTGTACTACTTCGTCGGCTCCGACAAGCTGCGTTTCCGTCAGCCGGTACTGCCGGGTGACCAGTTGGTGCTGGAAGCCAAGTTCCTCAGCCGCAAGAGCATGATCTGGAAATTCGAGTGCCGCGCCCTGGTCGACGGCAAGCCGGTTTGCTCGGCGGAAATCACCTGTGCGGAACGCTCCCTATGAATTCGATTGATCCTCGGGCCATTATCGACCCCTCGGCCAAGCTGGCCGACGGTGTCGAGGTCGGCCCCTGGTCGATCGTTGGCCCCGATGTGGAAATCGGGGAGGGCACCGTTATCGGCCCGCATGTTGTGCTCAAAGGGCCGACCCGCATCGGCAGGCACAACCGTATCTTTCAGTTTTCCTCGATCGGCGAAGACACCCCGGACCTCAAGTACAAGGGTGAGCCGACGCGCCTGGTGATCGGTGACCACAATGTGATCCGCGAAGGGGTGACCATTCACCGTGGCACCGTCCAGGACCGCTCGGAAACCACCGTGGGCGACCACAACCTGATCATGGCCTATGCCCACATTGGCCACGACAGCGTCATCGGCAACCACTGCATCCTGGTCAACAACACGGCCCTGGCCGGCCATGTGCATGTGGGCGACTGGGCGATCCTGTCCGGCTACACCCTGGTGCACCAGTACTGCCATATCGGTGCCCACGCGTTTTCGGGCATGGGCACGGCGATCGGCAAGGATGTCCCGGCCTTCGTCACCGTGTTCGGCAGCCCGGCCGAAGCCCGCAGCATGAACTTCGAAGGCATGCGTCGCCGGGGGTTCAGCGACGAGGTGATCCACGTACTGCGCCGTTGCTACAAGATCGTCTATCGCCAGGGCCTGACCGTCGAGGACGCGCTCAAGGAGCTGGAGGAACTGGCTGCGAAGCACCCAGAGGTCGAGCTGTTCCGTCAGTCGATCGTGAACTCCGCCCGCGGTATCACCCGCTGACATGGCGCAGCTTTGCGTAGCCTTGGTCGCAGGTGAGGCCAGCGGCGACATTCTCGGTTCAGGTTTGATGCGTGCCCTCAAGGCACGCCACCCCGACGTACGGTTTATCGGCGTTGGCGGTCCCTTGATGGAAGCCGAGGGCATGCAATCCTACTTCCCCATGGAGCGCCTCGCCGTCATGGGCCTGGTCGAAGTGCTGGGGCGTCTGCGTGAGTTGCTCAAGCGCCGCAAGCTGCTGATCGAGACCCTGATCGGCGAAAAGCCCGATGTGTTCATCGGCATCGATGCCCCCGACTTCACCCTCAACATCGAACTGAAACTGCGCCAGGCCGGGATCAAGACCGTGCACTACGTCAGCCCGTCGGTCTGGGCCTGGCGGCAGAAGCGTGTGCTGAAGATCCGCGAAGGCTGCGACCTGATGCTGACGTTGTTGCCATTCGAGGCGCGGTTCTATGAAGAGCAGGGCGTGCCGGTGCGCTTCGTCGGCCACCCATTGGCCGATACCATTCCGCTCGAAGCCGACCGCCCGGCGGCGCGTGCCGCACTGGGCCTGGGCGAAGGGCCGGTAGTCGCGTTGATGCCGGGTAGCCGGGGCGGCGAAGTTGGGCGCCTGGGGGCGCTGTTCCTGGATGCCGCCGAACGGTTGCGCCAGCAAGTGCCGGGCGTGCGTTTCGTGCTGCCCTGCGCCAATGCCGCGCGGCGTGCCCAGGTCGAGCAGATGCTCGCAGGGCGCGAGCTGCCGCTGACCCTGCTCGATGGCCAGTCGCACCAGGCCCTCGCGGCCTGTGACGCGGTGCTGATCGCCTCGGGTACCGCCACCCTCGAAGCGCTGCTGTACAAGCGGCCGATGGTGGTGGCCTATCGCCTAGCACCGCTGACGTACTGGATCCTCAAACGCCTGGTAAAGAGTCCCTACGTGTCGTTGCCGAACCTGCTGGCCCAGCGCGTGCTGGTACCCGAGCTGCTGCAGGACGACGCCACCAGTGAAGCCCTGGCCAACACCCTGGCGCCGCTGGTCGCCGATGGCAGCCAGCAGACCGAACGCTTCGACGAAATTCACCGCACCCTGCGCCGTGACGCCTCCAACCAGGCGGCCGAGGCGGTACTGGCCTTGCTCAAGGACCGCTGACATGCAAATTGGACTGGACTTCAACCTGGTCGAAGACCTGGTCGCCGGCGTCGACGAAGTGGGCCGTGGCCCGCTGTGCGGCGCGGTGGTGACCGCGGCGGTGATCCTCGACCCGGCACGGCCGATCCTTGGCCTGAACGATTCGAAGAAACTCACCGAAGCCAAGCGCGAGGCGCTGTTCGACGAGATCTGTGAAAAGGCCCTGAGTTTCTGCATCGCCCGCGCCGAGGTCGAGGAAATAGACCGCCTGAACATCCTGCAAGCCACCATGCTGGCCATGCAGCGCGCCGTGGAAGGCCTGCACATTACACCGAAGCTGGCCCTGATCGACGGTAACCGCTGCCCGAAGCTGGCCGTACCGGCGTCGCCGGTGGTCAAGGGCGATAGCCAGGTGCCGGCCATCGCGGCGGCGTCGATCCTGGCCAAGGTGACCCGTGACCGGGAGATGAGCGCATTCGAGCTGATCTACCCGGGGTATGGCATTGGTGGGCACAAGGGCTACCCGACCCCGGTGCACCTTGAGGCCCTGGCGCGATTGGGGCCAACGCCCATTCATCGGCGTTCCTTTGCTCCGGTGCGGGCAGCGTGGGATGCGCGTGAAGGTGTCACCGACTCCCTGATCTGACCTATGGGGCCGCCTTGCGGCCCTTCGCGGGCACGCCCGCTCCCACAGGTATAGCGCCGTTCCTGAGGGCGATGATATCCCTGTGGGAGCGGGCGTGCCCGCGAAGGGCTGCGAAGCAGCCCAAAAAACATCCCCATTTAAGCTACAATCCCGCCCTTGTCGTTCAGCACTGCTACAGGATCTTCCATGTCGGTTCCCTTCGTTCACCTGCGCGTCCACTCCGAATTCTCGCTGGTCGACGGCCTGGTGCGGATCAAGCCGCTGGCCAAGGCGCTGGCCGGGATGAACATGCCGGCGGTGGCGATCACCGACCAGAGCAACATGTGCTCGCTGGTAAAGTTCTACAAGACCGCCATGGGCGCGGGCATCAAGCCGATCTGCGGCGCCGACCTGTGGCTGGCTGGTGCCGATCCGGAAGCACCGCTGTCGCGTATCTGCTTCCTGGCCATGAACCCCAAGGGCTACCGTAACCTCACCGAGCTGATCTCGCGCGGTTGGACCGACGGCCAGCGCAACGGCCTGGTCATCCTCCAGCGTGAATGGATTGCCCCTGCCAGCGAGGGCCTGATCGCCCTGTCCGCAGGCAAGGAAGGTGACATCGGCATGGCCCTGCTGGCCGGCAAGGACGATGAAGCCGAGGCCCTGCTGCAGGACTGGATGGCAATGTTCCCCGAGCGCTTCTATGTCGAAGTGCAGCGCACCAACCGCGCCCGCGACGAGGAATATGTGCACGCTGCCGTGGCCCTGGCGGACAAGCTCGGCGCCCCGCTGGTTGCGACCAACGACGTGCGTTTCATCAAGCAGTCGGACTTCGACGCCCACGAAACCCGCGTGTGCATCGGCGAGGGCTGGACCCTCGACGACCCGCGTCGGCCAAGGATGTACAGTGACCAGCAGTACCTGAAGTCAGCCGAGGAAATGACCGAGCTGTTCAGTGACCTGCCCGACGCCATCGCCAACACCGTCGAGATCGCCAAGCGCTGCAACATCCAGGTGCAGCTGGGCAAGTACTTCCTGCCCGACTTCCCCACGCCCAACGGCATGGGCATCGATGACTACCTGCGGCATGTGTCCCACGAAGGCCTGGAAGAGCGCCTGGCGGTGCTGTGGCCGAAAGAGACCACGCCCAATTACGAAGAGAAGCGCCAGGTCTACCTGGACCGCCTGAAGTTCGAGCTGGACATCATCATCCAGATGGGCTTCCCCGGTTACTTCCTGATCGTTATGGACTTCATCAAGTGGGCCAAGAATAACGGCGTGCCAGTCGGCCCGGGCCGGGGGTCGGGTGCCGGCTCGCTGGTGGCCTACGTGCTGAAGATCACCGACCTCGACCCGCTGGCCTACGACCTGCTGTTCGAGCGCTTCCTCAACCCTGAACGTATTTCCATGCCCGACTTCGACGTCGACTTCTGCATGGATGGCCGTGACCGGGTGATCGATTACGTGGCCGAAGCCTATGGCCGTAACGCGGTCAGCCAGATCATCACCTTCGGTACCATGGCGGCGAAGGCGGTGGTGCGAGACGTGGCGCGGGTGCAGGGCAAGTCCTACGGCCTGGCCGACCGTCTGTCGAAGATGATCCCGTTCGAAGTGGGCATGACCCTGGAGAAGGCCTACGAGCAGGAAGAAATCCTGCGTGACTTCCTCAAGGGCGACGAAGACGCCCGCGAAATCTGGGACATGGCCCTGAAGCTCGAGGGCGTGACGCGCGGTACCGGCAAGCACGCCGGTGGTGTGGTGATCGCCCCGACCAAGCTCACCGACTTCTCGCCGATCGCCTGTGACGAAGAGGGTGGCGGCCTGGTAACCCAGTTCGACAAGGATGACGTCGAGGCCGCCGGCCTGGTGAAGTTCGACTTCCTCGGCCTGCGGACCCTGACCATCATCAAGTGGGCGATGGAGATCATCAACCGCGAGCAGGCCAAGAAGAACCTGCCCGACGTCAACATCGACTTCATCCCGCTGGACGATCGCAAGACCTACGAGTTGTTGCAGAAGGCTGAAACCACGGCGGTGTTCCAGCTTGAATCGCGCGGCATGAAGGAGCTGATCAAGAAGCTCAAGCCCGACTGCCTGGAAGACCTGATCGCACTGGTGGCTCTGTTCCGCCCGGGCCCGCTGCAGTCGGGCATGGTGGACGACTTCATCAACCGCAAGCACGGCCGCGCCGAGCTGGCGTACCCGCACCCGGACTACCAGTACGAAGGCCTGAAGCCGGTACTGGCGCCCACCTACGGCATCATCCTGTACCAGGAACAGGTGATGCAGATTGCCCAGGTGATGGCTGGTTACACCCTCGGCGGCGCCGACATGCTGCGCCGTGCGATGGGTAAGAAAAAGCCCGAGGAGATGGCCAAGCAACGTGGTGGTTTCATCGAAGGTTGTGCCAACAACAATATCGATGCGGACCTGGCCGGTAACATCTTCGACCTGGTGGAAAAGTTCGCCGGCTACGGCTTCAACAAATCCCACTCCGCCGCCTATGGCCTGGTGTCTTACCAGACGGCCTGGCTGAAGACCCACCACCCGGCGGCGTTCATGGCCGCCGTACTCTCGGCGGACATGCACAACACCGACAAGGTGGTGGTGCTGGTCGAGGAAGTGCGCAGCATGAAGCTGCGCCTCGATGCGCCGGACGTGAACTTCTCCGACTTCAAGTTCACCGTCAACAACGACGGCCGCATCGTCTATGGCCTGGGGGCGATCAAGGGTGTCGGTGAGGGCCCGGTGGAAGCGATCGTCGAGGCTCGCGCCCAGGGCGGCCCGTTCAAGGACCTGTTCGATTTCTGCGAACGCATCGACCTGAAACGGGTCAACAAGCGTACCCTCGACGCGCTGATCCGCAGTGGTGCGCTTGACCGCCTGGGCCCGCACTTCCATGACGAGATCAAGGCCTACCATGCCAACATCGACCTCAACCGTGCCACCTTGCTGTCGGCGCTGGGCGAGGCCATCAAGGCCGCCGAGCAGGCGGCGCATACCGCTGACAGTGGCCACGTCGACCTGTTCGGCGGCATGTTCGACGAGGTGGATGCCGACGTTTACGCCAACCACCGCAAGGTGCGCGAGCTGACCCTCAAGGAACGCCTGAAGGGCGAGAAGGACACCCTTGGCCTGTACCTCACCGGCCACCCGATCGACGAGTACGAGACCGAGATCCGCCGCTTCGCCCGCCAGCGCATTATCGACCTCAAGCCGTCACGCGATACCCAGACCATCGCCGGCATGATCATTGCCCTGCGGGTGATGAAGAACAAGAAGGGCGACAAGATGGGCTTCGTCACCCTCGATGACCGCTCCGGGCGCATTGAGGCGTCGCTGTTTGCCGATGCCTTCATGGCGGCACAGTCCTTGCTGCAGACCGATGCCATGGTGGTGGTAGAAGGCGAGGTCAGCAACGACGACTTCTCCGGTGGCCTGCGCCTGCGGGTGAAGCAGGTGATGACCATGGAAGACGCGCGCACCAAGCTGGCCGAGAGCCTGCGCCTGAAGGTGGCGCACGAAGCGCTCAAGGGCGACCGGCTGAAGTGGCTGGGCGAGCTGATTACCCGCCATCGCGGCGCTTGCCCGATCACCCTCGAGTACACCGGCAGCGACGCCAAGGCCATGCTGCAGTTCGGTGAGCAGTGGGCCATCGACCCGGCCGATGGGCTGATTCAGGCGCTGCGTGACCAGTTCGGGCGTGAGAACGTCTTCCTGCAATATCGTTGAACCGACAAAAAATTTAATCTCGACCTGAATGCGCCTGATCCCTTAAGGTATGGCGCCAAACGGATCAACCGGCCGGCCGCCTGGCCGTAGACCCAAGACGGATGACTATGAACCCGAATTTTCTCGATTTCGAACAGCCGATTGCCGACCTGCAAGCCAAGATCGAAGGCCTGCGCCTGGTAGGCAACGACAACTCGCTGAACATCAGCGATGAAATTGCCCGTCTGCAAGACAAGAGCAACACCCTGACCGAAAGCATCTTCGGCAACCTGACCAGCTGGCAGATCGCCCGCCTGGCCCGTCATCCGCGTCGTCCTTACACCCTGGACTACCTGGAGCACATCTTCACCGAGTTCGAAGAACTGCATGGTGACCGCCACTTCGCCGACGATGCCGCCATCGTTGGTGGTACCGCGCGCCTGGATGGCAAGCCGGTCATGGTCATCGGCCACCAGAAGGGCCGCGAAGTGCGCGAGAAGGTACGCCGCAACTTCGGCATGCCGCGCCCTGAAGGCTACCGCAAGGCCTGCCGCCTGATGGAAATGGCCGAGCGCTTCAAGATGCCGATCCTGACCTTCATCGACACCCCGGGCGCCTACCCGGGCATCGACGCCGAAGAGCGCAACCAGAGCGAGGCCATCGCCTGGAACCTGCGCGTGATGGCACGTCTGAAGACCCCGATCATCGCCACCGTGATCGGTGAGGGTGGTTCCGGCGGTGCGCTGGCCATCGGTGTGTGCGACCAGTTGAACATGCTGCAGTACTCCACCTACTCGGTGATCTCGCCGGAAGGCTGCGCCTCGATCCTGTGGAAGACCGCCGACAAGGCCGCTGACGCGGCCGAGGCCATGGGCATCACTGCCGAGCGCCTGAAGAGCCTGAACATCGTCGACAAGGTCATCCAGGAGCCGCTGGGCGGCGCCCACCGTGACCCGGCGAAGATGTCGGAAAGCATTCGTGCCGACCTGGTACAGCAGCTGGACATGCTCGGCAAGCTCGACCACGACGCGCTGCTGGCCCGTCGTTACGATCGCCTGATGAGCTACGGCGTTTGATAATGCGGTGAATGGCACCGGCTTTGCCGGTGTTCGCGGGCACGCCCGCTCCCACAGGAATTGCACTGCCCTTGGGGCTTGCACCATACCTGTAGGAGCGGGCGTGCCCGCAAATGCTTTCTTGAATCGAGCGAGGGCTAGATGATCAACCTCACCCCTTGGCTCAACGCCCCCAACTGGTACATCGCCTTCTCCGGCGGCCTCGACTCCACCGTCCTCCTGCACCTGCTGGCCGATTACGCCCGCAGTCACGCATCGCCTCCACTGCGCGCCATCCACGTCCACCACGGCCTGCAAAGCGCCGCCGACGCCTGGCCCGCCCACTGCCAGACCGTCTGCGACAAGCTCGGCATCGAACTCCAGGTCGTCCACGTCCAGGTCACTCCCGGCGCCAGCCTCGAACAGGCCGCCCGCGACGCCCGCTATGCCGCTTTCAAACAAGCCCTCGGTCCAGGCGATATCCTGTTCACCGGCCAGCACCGCGACGACCAGGCCGAAACCCTGCTGTTCCGCCTGCTGCGCGGCGCCGGCCTGCGTGGCCTGGCAGCAATGCCGGGGCAGCGGGTGCTAGGGCAGGGCAGCCTGGTCAGGCCATTGCTGGGCTGCTCCCGCCAGCAACTGCAGGACTACGCCCAGGCTAATGGGCTGGCCTGGATTGAAGATCCGTCAAACGCCGACACACAATTTGCCCGCAACTACCTGCGTGGCGAAGTGTTTCCGCTACTTCAGCAGCGTTGGCCGCAAGCCAGCCAGAATTTCGCCCGCGCCGCCGAGCACCTGGGCGAAGCCCTGGGCCTGCTGGACGAACTGGCCCAGGACGATCTGGCGCTTGCCGGGGAGGGCGCACCGGTGGCCTGGTCGGAGCTGGATTCCCTCGACCTGGCTACCCTGGTGGCGCTGTCGCCGGCCCGTCAGCGCAATGCCCTGCAACACTGGCTGAGCCGGCGCACCCGCCTGCCCGACACCCGGCACTGGGCAGGCTGGGCGGACCTGCGCGATGCCGCCGCCGATGCCCGGCCCGTCTGGCAGCTTGCCGATGGGCAACTGCTACGCAGCCATGGGCGCATCTGGTGGTTGAGCGGCGACTGGCTGCAGTTGCCCGCCGGCGAACTGGCCTGGGCCAATCCCGCCGAGCCTTTGCTGTTACCGGGCAACGGCAGCGTGCGTCTTGCTGGCGCAGTGCCGCTGGACGGCCTGCGCATTGCCTACCGCCAGGGCGGTGAAGTGCTGGACCTCCCCGGCCGCGGCCGGCGCGACCTCAAGCGCCTGCTCAACGAGCTGCAGGTGCCGTTCTTCCTGCGTCCGCGCCTGCCATTGCTGTACCAGGGCGAGCGCCTGCTGGCGGTGGCCAACCTGCCCGGGCGGGTGCAGGCGGATTGCCAGCTGTATTGGCAGTTGCCGACGAACGCGCAAGGTTTGAGCTGAAGGGTACATTCGGGTAGACTACCCTCCCTTCTTGATACAGCTTCTGTGGGTTCCGCGAAAACACAGGAGTTGCCGATTACCAAGCAGTTTTTTGCTGGGCTGATTCTTAAAATGACGAGCGAGCTCCATGCCGGGGATACCCCTGGTCTGTACAGACGCGGCAGTTTTTCGAGATGCACTGTGATTGACGCAGGTGATCGGGGGCTTCGGCCTTCCTTCGCTTTCTCCGGCGGCGCTGGCCGCCTTAACGCAGACTTCTAGGGTTTTTCATGACGCGCTACATATTCGTCACGGGCGGTGTTGTTTCTTCATTGGGGAAAGGCATTGCCTCGGCTTCCCTGGCGGCCATCCTGGAAGCGCGGGGCCTGAAGGTCACCATGCTCAAGCTGGATCCGTACATCAACGTCGATCCGGGCACCATGAGCCCGTTCCAGCACGGTGAAGTGTTCGTCACCCACGATGGCGCCGAGACCGACCTCGACCTGGGCCACTACGAGCGGTTCATCCGCACCACCATGACCCAGAACAACAACTTCACCACCGGCCGCATCTACGAGCACGTACTGCGCAAGGAGCGTCGTGGTGACTATCTGGGCGCGACCATCCAGGTCATCCCGCACATCACCGACGAAATCAAGCGTCGCATCATCAAGGGCGCCGGCGATGCCGACGTGGCCCTGGTGGAAATCGGCGGTACCGTGGGTGACATCGAGTCGCAGCCGTTCCTCGAGGCCATCCGCCAGCTGCGCGTCGAAGTGGGCTCCAAGCGCGCCATGCTGATGCACCTGACGCTGGTCCCTTACATCGCCACCGCTGGCGAGACCAAGACCAAGCCGACCCAGCACTCGGTCAAGGAGCTGCGCTCCATCGGCCTGCAGCCTGACGTGCTGATCTGCCGCTCCGACCACCCGGTCGATGCCTCGTCGCGTCGCAAGATCGCGCTGTTCACCAACGTTGAAGAGCGTGCGGTGATTTCGCTGGAAGACGTCGACACCATCTACAAGATCCCGGGCGTGCTGCACGCACAGGGCCTGGACGACTTCGTCGTCGAGCGCTTCGGCCTGCAGTGCAACGGCGCCGATCTGTCCGAGTGGGACAAGGTGGTCGATGCCAAGCTCAACCCTGAGCACGAAGTGACCATCGCCATGGTCGGCAAGTACATGGAGCTGCTGGATGCGTACAAGTCGCTGATCGAAGCGATGAGCCACGCCGGCATCACCAACCGCACCAAGGTCAACCTGCGCTACATCGACTCGGAAGACATCGAGAACCAGGGCACCAGCCTGCTCGAAGGCGCCGATGCCATCCTGGTGCCGGGCGGTTTCGGCCTGCGCGGTGTGGAAGGCAAGATCACCGCGGTGCAATACGCCCGTGAGAACAAGGTGCCGTACCTGGGTATCTGCCTGGGCATGCAGGTGGCCGTGATCGAATTCGCCCGTAACGTGATGGGCTGGAAAGACGCCAACTCCACCGAGTTCGACCGCAACAGCGGCCACCCGGTAGTCGGCCTGATCACCGAGTGGGCCGATGCCACCGGTGCCGTCGAGACCCGCAGCGAAGCCTCCGACCTGGGTGGCACCATGCGCCTGGGCGCACAGGACTGCCAGCTGGCCGCCGGTTCCAAGGTGCACGATTGCTACGGCAAGGACGTGATCACCGAGCGTCACCGTCACCGCTACGAAGTGAACAACAACCTGCTGCCGCAACTGATCGATGCCGGCCTGGTGGTTTCCGGCCGTTCCGAAGACGGCGCGCTGGTGGAAGTGGTCGAGTCCAAGGACCACCCATGGTTCGTCGCTTGCCAGTTCCACCCGGAATTCACCTCGACCCCGCGTGACGGCCACCCGCTGTTCAGCGGTTTCGTCAAGGCAGCCCTGGCTCAGAAGAACAAGGCCTGATCAATGACCCAGAAGATCATTCGCGTCGGTAACATCGAGATCGCCAACGACAAGCCGTTCGTCCTGTTCGGCGGCATGAACGTCCTGGAGTCCCGTGACCTGGCAATGAAGGTCTGCGAAGAGTACGTGCGGGTGACCGAGAAACTCGGTATCCCGTACGTGTTCAAGGCCAGCTTCGACAAGGCCAACCGTTCGTCGGTGACGTCCTACCGGGGCCCGGGCATGGAAGAAGGGCTGAAGATCTTCGAAGAGATCAAGCGCACCTTCAATGTGCCGGTCATCACCGACGTGCACGAGCCTTACCAGGCCGAGCCGGTAGCCAAGGTGTGCGACATCATCCAGCTGCCGGCCTTCCTGTCGCGGCAGACCGACCTGGTAGTGGCCATGGCCAAGACCGGCGCGGTGATCAACATCAAGAAGGCCCAGTTCCTCGCGCCCCAGGAAATGAAACACATCCTGACCAAGTGCGAAGAGGCCGGTAATGACCAGTTGATCCTCTGCGAGCGTGGTTCTAGCTTCGGCTACAACAACCTGGTGGTGGACATGCTCGGCTTCGGCATCATGAAGCAGTTCGAGTACCCGGTGTTCTTCGACGTGACCCATGCCCTGCAGATGCCGGGTGGTCGCGCCGACTCCGCCGGGGGGCGCCGCGCCCAGGTCACCGACCTGGCCAAGGCCGGCATGAGCCAGGGCCTGGCCGGGCTGTTCCTCGAAGCCCACCCCGATCCGGACAACGCCAAGTGCGATGGCCCATGCGCCCTGCGCCTGGACAAACTGGAGCCGTTCCTGGCCCAGCTCAAGCAACTGGACGACCTGGTGAAAAGTTTTCCGACGGTAGAAACCGCGTAAAGCTCGATTCTCGGGTAAAGTACCGTCCGATCCACCCCTGACCAGTCGGTCAGGGGTTCCCTTCACCCGGCCTGCCCACTGCAAGTCCGCCCGGTGAACGGCAAGAATTTCCTAAGCTAAGTTGTTTTCGTCAATTCTGGAGTGCTTACAACAATGGCAAAAATCGTCGACATCAAAGGTCGTGAAGTTCTCGATTCGCGTGGCAACCCCACCGTGGAAGCCGATGTACTGCTCGACAACGGCATCATCGGCAGCGCTTGCGCGCCGTCCGGTGCTTCCACTGGCTCGCGCGAAGCGCTGGAGCTGCGTGATGGCGACAAGAGCCGTTACCTGGGCAAGGGCGTGCTGAAGGCCGTCGCCAACATCAACGGCCCGATCCGTGACCTGCTGCTGGGCAAGGACCCTGCCGACCAGAAGGCCCTGGACCGCGCCATGATCGAGCTGGACGGTACCGAGAACAAGGCCAAGCTGGGCGCCAACGCCATCCTGGCCGTTTCCCTGGCTGCCGCCAAGGCCGCTGCCCAGGACCAGGACCTGCCGCTGTACGCGCACATCGCCAACCTGAACGGCACCCCGGGCCAGTACTCGATGCCGGTACCGATGATGAACATCATCAACGGTGGCGAGCACGCCGACAACAACGTCGACATCCAGGAATTCATGGTTCAGCCGGTTGGCGCCAAGACCTTCTCCGACGGCCTGCGCATGGGTACCGAAATCTTCCACCACCTCAAAGCCGTGCTGAAGGCCCGTGGCCTGAACACCGCCGTGGGTGACGAGGGTGGTTTCGCCCCTAACCTGGCTTCCAACGAAGACGCCCTGGGTGCCATCGCCGAAGCCGTTGAAAAAGCCGGCTACAAGCTGGGCACCGACGTCACCCTGGCCCTGGACTGCGCGGCTTCCGAGTTCTACGAAGACGGCAAGTACAACCTGTCCGGCGAAGGCAAGTCGTTCGACGCAGAAGGTTTCGCCGAGTACCTGAAAGGCCTGACCGAGCGCTTCCCGATCATCTCGATCGAAGACGGCCTGGACGAGTCCGACTGGGCTGGCTGGAAGATCCTCACCGACAAGATCGGCGCCAAGGTGCAGCTGGTTGGCGACGACCTGTTCGTGACCAACACCAAGATCCTCAAGGAAGGCATCGAGAAGGGCATCGGTAACTCGATCCTGATCAAGTTCAACCAGATCGGCTCGCTGACCGAAACCCTGGAAGCCATCCAGATGGCCAAGGCTGCAGGCTACACCGCGGTGATCTCGCACCGTTCCGGTGAAACCGAAGACTCGACCATTGCCGACCTGGCCGTGGGTACCGCTGCTGGCCAGATCAAGACTGGCTCGCTGTGCCGTTCCGACCGCGTTTCCAAGTACAACCAGCTGCTGCGCATCGAAGAGCAACTGGGTGCCAAAGCGGTTTACCGCGGTCGTGCCGAGTTTCGCGGCTAAGCAAGAGATGGTAAAAAGACAGCAGCCGGAGTTGTAGGAACGTTCGTACTGATCTTTCCTACATTCCAACGGGTTTCTGTCGACGAAGCCTGGCCTCGGCCAGGCTTCGTGCTATTCAAGGCCCCGAAGTAAAAAGTACCCGGCAGCCTTTTTAACCTGGATAACGTGATGCGCAGTCCCTATTGGTTGTTCCTCGTCCTGCTCCTGCTGCTGGGTGGCCTGCAATACCGCCTGTGGGTGGGTAACGGCAGCCTGGCGCAAGTGACCGAGCTGAAGCAGCAGATTGCCGAGCAGCATGCCGAAAACGAGCGCTTGCTCGAGCGCAACCGCGTGCTCGATGCCGAAGTGCTGGAGCTGAAAAAAGGCATGGAGACCGTTGAAGAACGGGCTCGCCACGAATTGGGAATGGTCAAAGAGGGCGAAACCCTCTTCCAGTTGCCACAAAAATGATCGAAACGTTACCGGCCTTCTGGGCCGTGATTCCTGCTGCGGGCGTAGGTGCCCGCATGGCTGCCGACCGCCCCAAGCAGTACCTGGAGCTGGCCGGGCAGACTATTCTCGAGCACAGCCTCGACTGTTTTCTTGGCCACCCGATGCTCAAGGGCGTGGTGGTCAGTATTGCCGAAGACGACCCGTACTGGCCTGGCCTGCGCTGCGCCAGCGACCCGCGCATCCAGCGCGCAGCGGGTGGCCGCGAGCGTGCCGATTCGGTGCTCAATGCCTTGCTGATGCTGCATGCCCAAGGGGCAGCGGACAGCGACTGGGTGCTGGTGCACGACGCCGCGCGACCGAACCTGGCGCGCAGCGATCTGGACAAGCTGTTGTCGGCGCTGGCGGACGACCCGGTGGGTGGCCTGCTGGCGGTGCCGGCGCGCGATACTCTCAAGCGGGCCAATGCCGATGGCCGGGTGGGCGCTACCGTAGACCGCAGCACCATCTGGCAGGCCTATACGCCGCAGATGTTCCGCCTGGGGGCTTTGCATCGGGCGCTGGCCGAATGCCTGGTGTCGGATGTGCTGGTGACCGACGAGTCCTCTGCCATCGAGTGGTCCGGCCAGGCGCCGCGGCTGGTCGAGGGGCGCAGCGACAACATCAAGGTGACCCGGCCGGAAGACCTGGAGTGGTTGCGCCAGCGTTGGGCAGGGCGCCGCTGAATTTCTTGCTCCTGTGCCGGCCTCTTCGCGGGTAAACCCGCTCCCACAGGTACAGCGCAAACCTGAAGGGATGTGCGATACCTGTGGGAGCGGGTTTACCCGCGAAGAGGCCGGCCCAGCCAACATGCCGCTTCAGCCTTGCCGATACTCCGGCAACCCCGCCAATCCTTCCTTCAGGTAATCCACCAACCGCCGCACCTTCGGCGACAGGTGCCGCTGCTGCGGATACAGCGCCCACACCGCCGTGTTCGGCGGTTGGTGCGCCTCCAGCAACGACACCAGCGCGCCACTGTTCAGGTGCTCCAGCACGTAGTAATCCGGCAACTGGCACAACCCCATCCCCTGCAGCGCCGCGTCCAGCACTGCCTGCCCGCTGTTGCAGCGCCAGTTGCCCTGCACGCGCTGGCTGATCTCACGGCCGTCCTGCAGTAGCGCCCACAAGTCCGAACTGCCCACCAGGCAATTGTGCCGCGCCAGTTCCGACAGGCTGTGTGGCCGACCATATCGTTCCAGGTAGGCCGGTGAGGCGCACAGGTACATGCGCCGAGGCGCCAGGCGGGTTGCTACCAGTCGCGAGTCGGCCAGCCGGCCCAGGCGGATGGCCAGGTCCATGCCTTCATGCACCAGGTCGAGGGTGTGGTTGCTCAGTTCCACATCCACCCGCAACTGCGGGTACAGCGCCATGAACCGCGTCACCAGCGGCACGATGAAGCGCTCGCCATAGGCCACCGCGCAGGTCATGCGCAGCAACCCCTTGGGTTCGCTGGCCAGGTCGCCCATGGCGCGCAGGGCTTCCTCGCGGCCATCCTGCAGACGCTGGCAGTGTTGCAGGAATGTCTGCCCGGCCTCGCTCAGGGTCACCCGCCGGGTACTGCGGTACAGCAGGCGCGTCTGCAGCCGTTCTTCCAGCCGGGCGATCTGCCGGCTGATGTGCGACGAGGAAACCCCCAGGCGCTCGGCGGCCGCGGTGAACTGGCCCGACTCGGCCACGGCGACGAATTCGTCGATGCCTTCCCAGCGGCTGCTCATTGATTATCCCTGCATGGCAATAATGTTTTGTCTTTGCCCGGATTATTCATCAAATGGCGGTGAATTACACTGCCAGACTGAATCGACCCTCTGTCTGGAGACCTTTGATGATCAAGTCCCGTGCTGCCGTAGCCTTCGAGGCCAAGAAACCCCTGGAAATCGTCGAAGTCGACGTGGCCATGCCCAAGGCCGGTGAAGTGCTGCTGCGCGTGGTCGCCAGCGGTGTCTGCCATACCGACGCCTACACCCTGTCCGGCGCCGACCCGGAGGGTATCTTCCCGTCGATCCTCGGCCACGAAGGTGGTGCGATCGTCGAGGCAGTAGGCGAGGGCGTCACCTCGGTCGCCGTCGGTGACCACGTCATCCCGCTGTACACCCCGGAATGCGGCAAGTGCAAGTTCTGCCTCTCGGGCAAGACCAACCTGTGCCAGGCCATCCGCGCCACCCAGGGCAAGGGCCTGATGCCGGACGGCACCACGCGCTTCTCCTACAAGGGCCAGCAGCTGTTCCACTACATGGGTACCTCGACCTTCTCCGAGTACACCGTGCTGCCGGAAATCTCCGTGGCCAAGATCCAGAAAGAAGCGCCACTGGAAAAGGTCTGCCTGCTGGGCTGTGGCGTCACCACCGGTATCGGCGCGGTGCTCAACACCGCCAAGGTCAAGCCGGGTGACACCGTGGCCATCTTCGGCCTGGGCGGCATCGGCCTGTCGGCGGTGATCGGTGCGGTCAAGGCCAAGGCCTCGCGTATCATCGCCATCGACATCAACCCGGCCAAGTTCGAAATCGCCCGCCAGCTGGGTGCCACCGACTGCATCAACCCGAAAGACTACGACCGCCCGATCCAGGAAGTGATCGTCGACCTCACCGACGGCGGCGTGGACTTCTCCTTCGAGTGCATCGGCAACGTGCAGCTGATGCGTGCTGCGCTGGAATGCTGCCACAAGGGCTGGGGCGAGTCGGTGATCATCGGTGTGGCCGGTGCCGGTCAGGAAATCGCCACCCGTCCGTTCCAGCTGGTCACCGGCCGTGTATGGCGTGGTTCTGCGTTCGGCGGCGTGCGTGGCCGCAGCGAGCTGCCAAGCTACGTGGAAATGTCCGAGAAGGGCGAGATCCCGCTGGATACCTTCATCACCCACACCATGGGCCTGGAAGACATCAACAAGGCCTTCGACCTGATGCATGAAGGCAAGAGCATCCGCAGCGTGATCCACTTCTGAGGTTTGCCATGAGCCTGGATAACATCTCCTGCCAGAAGAGCTTCGGCGGCTGGCACAAGCGTTACCGGCATCACTCCAAGGTGCTGGGCTGCGACATGGTGTTCGCCGTCTACCTGCCGCCGCAGGCCGAACAGGGCGAGAAGCTGCCAGTGCTGTACTGGCTCAGCGGCCTCACCTGTACCGACGAGAACTTCATGCAGAAGGCCGGCGCCCAGCGCCTGGCCGCTGAGCTTGGGCTGATCATCGTCGCCCCCGACACCAGCCCGCGTGGCGAGCAGGTGCCGGGCGACCCGGACGGCGCCTGGGACTTCGGCCTGGGTGCCGGCTTCTACCTGAATGCCACTCAGCAGCCCTGGGCCCAGCACTACCGCATGCACGACTATGTGGTGGAGGAGTTGCCTGCGTTGATCGAGGCACACTTCCCCGCCTCGGGCGAGCGCAGCATCAGTGGCCACTCCATGGGTGGGCATGGCGCGCTGGTGTGCGCCTTGCGCAACCCGGGGCGCTACCGCTCGGTGTCGGCGTTCTCGCCGATCAGCAACCCCATGGATTGCCCGTGGGGCGAGAAAGCCTTCAGCCGCTACCTGGGTGAAGACCGTGCGCGCTGGCGCGAGTGGGATGCCAGCGTGCTGCTGGCCGAAACTCCGGCCGGCGAGTGCCCGCCATTGCTGGTGGACCAGGGCGACCGCGACGACTTCCTCGAGAAGCAACTCAAGCCTGAAGCCCTGGAGCAGGCGGCACGCAAAGGGGGGCATGAACTGATCTTGCGCCTGCAGCCTGGCTATGACCACAGCTACTACTTCATTGCCAGCTTCATCGAGGAGCATCTGCGTCATCATGCGGTGGCTTTGGGGCGGGTGTAAGGCGTAGCATCTTGGATGCCTGCAAGATCGAGCGCCGCCCGCGCGGCGCTCGATCCCACAGGTGCAGACAATGCGGTGCCAATCACCCCAGCCCCAATGCCTCAAAAGCAGGTAGAATCACGCCCTGACTCATTCAGGGCGTTTTTCTATGCGTATTGGCCACGGCTACGATGTGCACCGTTTCTGCGACGGTGATTTCATTACCCTGGGCGGGGTGCGTATCCCCCACAAGTACGGCCTCCTGGCCCACTCCGACGGCGACGTACTGCTGCACGCCCTGAGCGATGCCTTGCTTGGCGCGGCAGCGCTGGGCGATATCGGCAAGCACTTCCCCGACACCGACCCGCAGTTCAAAGGTGCCGACAGCCGCGTGCTGCTGCGCCATGTGGTCGGCATCGTCCAGGCCAAGGGCTGGAAGGTCGGCAACGTCGACGCCACCATCGTTGCCCAGGCGCCGAAGATGGCCCCGCACATCGAAACCATGCGCCAGCTGATCGCCGAAGACCTGCAGGTCGAACTCGACCAGGTCAACGTCAAGGCTACCACCACCGAGAAGCTGGGCTTCACCGGCCGCGAGGAGGGCATCGCCGTGCATTCGGTAGCCCTGCTGCTACCCGCATGACCGAACTGGAACTGCTGGGCCCGCGCGCATCGGGCGAACCACTGGGTACCGCCGTCCTCAAGGCGGTGGCTGAAGATTTCCAAGTCGACGAAGTGCTGGACATCCCGCTGTCGGGCCAGGGCGAGCACCTGTGGCTGTGGGTCGAAAAGCGAGACCTGAACACCGAGGAGGCCGCCCGCCGCCTGGCCCGTGCCGCTGGCGTGCCGGTGCGCACGATCAGCTACGCCGGCCTCAAGGACCGCCAGGCCCTGACCCGCCAGTGGTTCAGCCTGCACCTGCCGGGCAAGGCCGACCCGGACCTGTCGCGTGCCGAGGATGCCAGCCTGCGCGTGCTCAAGCAGGTGCGCCACCAGCGCAAGCTGCAGCGCGGCGCGCATTCGGCCAACGGCTTCACGCTGCGCCTGACTGCCCTGGCTGCCGATCACCAGGCGGTGGATGCGCGCCTGGAACAGCTCAAACAGCACGGCGTGCCCAACTATTTCGGCACCCAGCGCTTCGGCCACGGTGGTGGCAACGTTCACGACGCCCTCGACTGGGCCGCACGCAAGGCTCTGCCCGAGCAGCGCAACGTGCGCTCGCGGCTGCTGTCGGCCGGGCGCAGCTACCTGTTCAACCAGCTGTTGGCGGCCCGTGTCGCCGATGGCAGCTGGGCGCGGGCCCAGGTGGGCGACCTGCTGGCGTTCACCGACAGCCGCAGCTTCTTCCCGGCGGGTGAGGCGGAATGTGCCGACCCGCGCCTGGCGATTCTCGACCTGCACCCGACCGGCCCGATGTGGGGCGCGGGCGATTCGCCGGCCGCTGGTGTCACTGCACAGTTGGAAAACGCCGTCGGCGCGCGTCAGCCGGCACTTTGCCAGTGGTTGACCCAGGCGGGCATGGATCACGAACGACGCATTCTGCGGCTCCCTATTGGCGGCCTTACGTGGCATTATCCCGAGCCTGATATCCTGCAACTGGAATTCGTCCTTCCGGCCGGATGCTTCGCCACCGTGGTGGTGCGCGAAGTCGTGGATCTGGTGTCGGCAGGGCAGACGGACAGCTCATGCGTATTCTGATTTCGAACGACGACGGTGTTACCGCACCCGGCATCGCCGCGCTGCACGCTGCACTGGCGGATTACGCCGAGTGCGTGGTGATTGCCCCGGATCAAGACAAGAGCGGCGCCAGCAGTTCGCTGACGCTGGACCGGCCACTGCACCCGCAGACCTTGGCCAACGGCTTCATCAGCCTCAACGGCACGCCGACCGACTGCGTGCACCTGGGGCTCAACGGGCTGTTGCCGCAGGCGCCGGACATGGTCGTGTCGGGGATCAACCTCGGTGCCAACCTGGGCGACGACGTGCTCTATTCGGGTACGGTCGCGGCCGCGTTGGAAGGCCGTTTCCTCGGCGGTACCTCACTGGCGTTTTCGCTGTTGTCGCGCCAGCCGGACAACCTGCCGACTGCGGCCCATATCGCTCGCCGCCTGGTCGAGGCGCAGTCGCGCCTGGCCTTGCCACCACGCACCGTACTCAACGTCAACATCCCCAACCTGCCGCTGGAGCACATTCGTGGCATCCAGCTCACCCGCCTCGGTCACCGGGCGCGGGCGGCGGCGCCGACCAAGGTGGTCAACCCGCGCGGCAAGGAAGGCTACTGGATCGCCGTGGCCGGGGATGCCGAGGACGGCGGCCCGGGCACCGACTTCCACGCGGTGATGCAAGGCTACGTATCGATTACTCCGCTGCAGCTCGACCGCACCTTCAGTGATGCCTTCGAGCAGCTCGACGGTTGGCTGGAGGGCCTGCTCTGATGCGCGAGGACGATATGCTGCGGCGTGGCATCGGCATGACCTCCCAGCGTACCCGGGAGAGGCTGATCCAGCGTTTGTGCGAAGAGGGCGTTTCGAACACCAAGGTGCTCGACGTGATCCGTCGTACCCCGCGCCACCTGTTCGTCGACGAGGCACTGGCGCATCGCGCCTACGAAGACACTGCGCTGCCGATCGGCCACAACCAGACCATCTCGCAACCGTTCATGGTTGCCCACATGAGCGAGCTGCTGCTCGAGGCCGGGCCGCTGGACAAGGTGCTGGAGATCGGCACCGGCTCGGGCTACCAGACGGCGATCCTGGCCCAGCTGGTCGAGCGGGTGTTCTCGGTGGAGCGCATCAAGGTGCTGCAGGACCGGGCCAAGGAGCGCCTGGTGGAACTGAACCTGCGCAACGTGGTGTTCCGCTGGGGCGACGGGTGCGAGGGCTGGCCGGCGCTGGCGCCGTACAACGGCATCATCGTCACCGCCGTGGCGCCGGAAGTGCCGCAGGCACTGCTCGACCAGCTGGCACCCGGTGGCCGTATGGTGATCCCGGTGGGGCCAGCCGGCGAAACCCAGCAACTGATGCTGATCGTGCGCGAGGAGCATGGATTCTCCCGTCGCGTGCTGGGGGCCGTGCGCTTCGTACCGCTGCTCAACGGTCCGCTGGCCTGAACACTGCGGGTTCGAGCTACGCGATATTTTTGCGCCAGCACCGAATTCTTGCAGCAGCGCCCTGTCTATCTGGCGGGGTGAAGCGCTAGCGCACAGCTTGCACCAAGGCTTTGCAGCAGTCCTTCACCAACCCTGCCAATGCGGACGGGCTTGGTTATAATTGCAACAATATTGCATTTCTTGTCTTCATATCGTTTTTCGGCACCATGAGGGGAGCGCGGGTGGGTCACACAGTCATTCGGCAGCGCAAGGACGGGTCGGGTTTCACGCTTCTGGTGATTGCACTGGCCATGGGCACGCTACTGGTAGGTTGCTCGAGCACCAGCAGCAACAGCGCGCGGGTGGTCGACCGCAGTAACACCGTGCCCAAGCGCCCGGCGGTAACCACCGGGCAGTACATCGTCAAACCTGGCGATACGCTGTTCTCCATCGCCTTCCGTTATGGTTGGGACTACAAGGAGCTGGCCGCGCGCAACGGCATCGCGGCGCCTTACACCATTCGCCCGGGGCAGGCGATTCGTTTCAGCAGCGGCTCTACCGGCAGCACCATGGTGGTGTCCAGCCCGTCGTCGTCGAGCAAGACCACGGTCATCCGGCGGCCTGTGGGAAGCACCGCCACAGCCCCTGCCAACACCAGCAAACCGGCCACGCCGGTAGCCTCCAGCAGCGCCCCGGTGGTCGCTACCGTGCCTGCTGCGGAGCGCGCGGTAGGCGGCTGGACCTGGCCTGCCAACGGCGTGCTGATTGGAAAATTCGCTTCAAACGGTAGTTTGAATAAAGGCATTGATATCGCCGGTGATTTGGGACAGCCTGTTTTTGCTGCGTCTGATGGTGCAGTGGTTTACGCCGGGAGTGGCTTGAGGGGCTACGGCGAACTGATCATCATCAAGCACAGCGATACCTACGTCAGTGCCTACGGCCATAACCGCAGGCTGTTGGTTCGGGAGGGGCAGCAGGTCAAGGCAGGGCAGTCGATTGCTGAAATGGGGTCCACGGGCACTGATCGGGTGAAGCTGCATTTCGAGATTCGCCGCCAGGGTAAACCCGTCGATCCGCTCCAGTTCCTGCCACGTCGTTGACCGTTGTGCCCGGCCTGTTCCTGTGATGTAGAGGGGACAGGCTCCAGCGCTGCCAAGGAGATAGGTGCCGCTCGAGTCTGAGTTCGAACTCAGCAAAGGACTATAACAATGGCTCTCAGTAAAGAAGTGCCGGAGTTTGACATCGACGATGACGTCCTCCTGATGGAGACGGGCATCGTTTTGGAAACGGATGTGGTGTCAGACGAACCTGCTGTATCTTCGGTTCGGACGAGGGCCAAGTCGGGCTCTTCGCTCAAGCAACACAAGTACATCGATTACAGCCGGGCGCTCGATGCCACCCAGCTGTATCTCAACGAGATCGGATTCTCGCCTCTGCTTTCGCCGGAAGAGGAAGTGCACTTTGCGCGCTTGTCGCAAAAGGGCGACCCTGCCGGCCGCAAGCGCATGATCGAAAGCAACCTGCGCCTGGTTGTAAAAATTGCCCGTCGTTACGTGAATCGCGGCCTGTCGCTGCTCGACCTGATCGAGGAGGGTAACCTGGGGCTGATCCGTGCGGTCGAGAAGTTCGACCCGGAGCGTGGTTTCCGTTTCTCGACCTATGCGACCTGGTGGATTCGCCAGACCATTGAGCGGGCGATCATGAACCAGACCCGCACCATCCGCCTGCCGATCCACGTGGTCAAGGAACTGAACGTCTACTTGCGTGCGGCGCGCGAGCTGACCCAGAAGCTGGACCACGAACCCTCGCCAGAAGAAATCGCCACCCTGCTGGAAAAGCCGGTCGCCGAGGTCAAGCGCATGCTGGGCCTGAACGAGCGGGTGTCTTCGGTGGATGTATCGCTCGGCCCGGACTCGGACAAGACCCTGCTCGATACCTTGACCGACGACCGTCCGAGCGACCCGTGCGAACTGCTGCAGGATGACGACCTGTCGCAGAGCATCGACCAGTGGCTGGGAGAGTTGACCGACAAGCAGCGTGAAGTGGTGGTGCGTCGCTTTGGCCTGCGCGGGCATGAAAGCAGCACCCTGGAAGATGTTGGCCTGGAGATCGGCCTGACCCGTGAGCGGGTGCGGCAGATCCAGGTCGAGGGGCTCAAGCGTTTGCGCGAGATCCTCGAAAAGAACGGCCTTTCCAGTGAGTCGTTGTTCCAGTAGCGCAAGCCTGCAACACAAAGCGCCCCGATGATTTCGGGGCGTTTTTGTATGTGGCGATCAGAGGTGCCCCATTCAAAATTGCCGGGGGCGCTTTGCGCCCCTTTCGCGACACAAGGCCGCTCCCACAGGTACTTCATCGCCTTTGAATGCACCACTATCCTGTGGGAGCGGCCTTGTGTCGCGAAAGGGCTGCAAAGCAGCCCCAAGACATTATGTACTGCGCTACCCCAGTAACATCGCGTGTAAGCCTTTGCTTACTTGTTTTGTAAGCCTTCTATGTACGCTTCAGTAAATCATTGTCGTATCCAGAGCCTGCGTTTTCCCAACACATTGAAAAACCTGGCTTATTCAGCTGTGAGGAAATGTGTCACCTGCAACACCCTGTGAGGTTTCGCGGTTGCCGGCCCTGCTCAAGTCGCTAGTATTCGAACTGTGCACAGGGACATGCACAGGCTTTCAGGAGGAAGGCCAAGGACATCGCAAGAGGCGATTTCATCAGGATGATGTTTGGGACAAGCAGGGACTACGGAAAAAATGTGGGCGGGTCAAACCGCCCCTTTTTTTGTCCGCCGAAAAACAAAAAAGGCCCCGAGGGGCCTTTTTCGTGTCCGGACGCTATCAGCGCTCCAGGTCTGCAATCTTGCCAGTCTTGCCATCCCACTCTTCAGCGTCCGGCAGGGCGTCCTTACGCTCGGTGATGTTCGGCCAGATTTCCGCCAGTTCGGCGTTCAGCTCGATGAAGTTCTCCATGCCCGCAGGCACTTCGTCTTCCGAGAAGATGGCTTGCGCTGGGCACTCCGGCTCGCACAGGGCGCAGTCGATGCACTCGTCCGGGTGGATGACCAGGAAGTTCGGGCCTTCGTAGAAGCAGTCCACCGGACAGACTTCCACGCAGTCGGTGTATTTGCATTTGATGCAGTTGTCGGTGACGACGAAGGTCATTTCTAATTCTCTCCTCAGGCGACGGCGGCGGCCCTTCCTCTCCGGGCCGCGCGGTTTACGGGTATGTGGCTGCAGGCCAGGCTAATAGCCTGCAGCACCAGCAAACCGCGGCGGATTCTACCAGCTTGTAGTGGGCGCCGTTATAACAGGTTCTTTAGTTGATATAGCATTTCGATAGCTTGACGCGGGGTCATGTCGTCCAGCTGCAGCTTGCCCAGCTTCTCGATGGCCGGGTGTGGCAGGCTGGCGAACAGGTCGCTCTGGTGCGGGACCTGTGGCACGTCCTTGGCCTTTTGGGCCGGGGGGTGTTCATGCGGCAGGCTGGTGGTTTCCAGCCGCCCCAGGTGTTCGCGGGCACGCTGGATGACGGCCGTTGGCACGCCGGCCAGCTGCGCCACGGCCAGGCCGTAGCTCTGGCTGGCAGGGCCAGGCAGCACGTGGTGCAGGAACACGATGCGTTCGTTGTGCTCGGTGGCGTTCAGGTGCACATTGGCCACCAGTGGCTCGCTTTCCGGCAGCACGGTGAGCTCGAAGTAGTGCGTGGCGAACAGCGTGTAGGCACGCAGTTGGGCCAGCCGCTCGGCGGCGGCCCAGGCCAGCGACAGGCCGTCGAAGGTGCTGGTGCCGCGGCCCACTTCGTCCATCAGTACCAGGCTGCGGTCGGTGGCGTTGTGCAGGATGTTGGCGGTTTCGCTCATCTCGACCATGAAGGTCGAGCGGCCGCCGGCCAGGTCGTCGCTGGAGCCGATGCGGGTGAAGATGCGGTCGACCAGTGACAGCTCGCAGCTGGCTGCCGGCACGAAGCTGCCGATGTGCGCCAGCAGCACGATCAGGGCGGTCTGGCGCATGTAGGTGGACTTACCACCCATGTTCGGGCCGGTGATGATCAGCATGCGCGTGCTGTTGTCCAGGCTCAGGTCGTTGGCCACGAATGGCGTGGTCAGTACCTGTTCCACCACCGGGTGGCGGCCCTGCTCGATGCGCAGGCATGGCTCGTCGACGAAGCGCGGGCAGTTCAGGTCGAGGTTCAGCGCACGTTCGGCCAGGTTGCTGAGCACGTCCAGTTCGGCCAGGGCGGCGGCGCTGTCCTGCAGCGGTGCCAGGTGGCTGATCAGGGTTTCCAGCAGGGCGTCGTAGAGCATCTTCTCGCGGGCCAGGGCGCGGCTCTTGGCCGACAGCGCCTTGTCCTCGAACGCCTTCAGCTCCGGGGTGATGAAACGTTCGGCGCCCTTGAGGGTCTGGCGGCGGATGTAGTCGCCCGGGGCCTGCTCGGCCTGCTTGGTCGGCAGCTCGATGAAGTAGCCATGCACGCGGTTGTAGCCGACCTTGAGGTTGGCCAGGCCGGTGCGGGCCTTTTCCCGGGCTTCCAGGTCGATCAGGAACTGGCCGGCGTTCTCGCTGATCGCCAGCAACTCGTCCAGTTCGTTGTCATAGCCGGCCTTGAGCACGCCGCCATCGCGGATCACCGCCGGCGGGTTGTCGATGATCGCCCGCTCCAGCAGGCTGGCCAGTTCGGGGTAGGTGCCGGTAATGGCAGCCAGGCGCGCCAGGTGCGGCGCCTCCAGCTCGGCCATGGCGTTCTGCAGCTCGGGCAGCGCGCCCAGGGCATCGCGCAGGCGTGCCAGGTCGCGTGGGCGGGCGTTGCGCAGGCCGATTCGGGCGAGAATCCGCTCGATATCGCCAATTTCCTTGAGCTGCGGCTGCAGCTTCTCGAAGCGGTAGCCGTCGAGCAGGCAGCGGATCGAGTCCTGACGTGCCTGCAGCACCTTGAGGTCGCGCAACGGGCGGTTCAGCCAACGGCTCAGCAAACGGCTGGCCATGGCGGTCTGGCAGCGGTCGATCACCGACTGCAGGGTGTTGTCACGGCCGCCGGCCAGGTTGATGTCCAGCTCCAGGTTGCGGCGGCTGGCGCCGTCGAGGATGACCGTGTCGTCCAGGCGTTCGTGGCGCAGGCTGCGCAGGTGCGGCAGGGCAGTGCGCTGGGTTTCCTTGGCGTAGATCAGCAGGCAGCCGGCTGCACCGATGGCCAGGGTCAGCTTGTCGCAGCCAAAGCCTTTGAGGTCCTTGGTCGCGAACTGTTGGCACAGGGCCTTGCGCGCCGAGTCGCGGTCGAAGTCCCATGGCGCACGGCGACGGGCCCCGGGACGTTTCTCGGCAGGCAGGTCGCGCGGCCAGTCGTCGGGGATCAGCAGCTCGACCGGGTTCAGGCGCTCGAGCTCGGCCAGCAGGTTTTCCCAGCCCTTGATCTCCTGCACGCTGAAGTTGCCGCTGGTGATGTCCAGCACGGCCAGGCCGAACAGGCGCTCGTCACCGAGCAGCGCGGCAATCAGGTTGTCGCGACGCTCGTCGAGCAGGGCCTCGTCGCTGACCGTGCCGGGGGTGATGATGCGCACCACCTGGCGCTCCACCGGGCCCTTGCTGGTGGCGGGGTCGCCGATCTGCTCGCAGATCACCACCGATTCGCCGAGCTTGACCAGCTTGGCCAGGTAGCCTTCCAGCGAATGGAACGGAATCCCGCACATGGGGATGGACTGGCCGGCCGACTGGCCGCGCGCGGTCAGGGTGATGTCCAGCAGTTTTGCGGCTTTTTTCGCATCTTCGTAGAAGATTTCGTAGAAGTCGCCCATGCGGTAGAACATCAGCTGGTCCGGGTGCTGGCTTTTCAGCTTCCAGTACTGCTGCATCATTGGGGTATGGTCGGAAAGACTGGACATTCAAGGCCTTGAAGCAATGCGTCTATTAGACAAATGCGAAACGTCTAATACTACAGGCTTTCAGTCATCCTGGCACGAGGCATCTCGGTAGGCCTAAGGGATACCTAAGGCATGAGATGCTCTGGTAAGCTCGCGCTGATAGCTGCTATGTGACCAGCCACAAGGACTGTTTCATGATCGACCCTTCAGAAGGCGAAAAACCAAAGGCCCCTGCCGGCACCTTTTGGACATTGAAAAATTTGAGGGATGCAAGTATCGGCCTGCTTTTCATTGTGGTTGCTGTGCGGCTGGCTTTTGCTACAACAACTATTGACTTGAGCGGATTTAATTTTACAGATCTCCTAAGCCTGATTCTTGCAATTTCGGCTGTTGCGCTTTCAGCTGCTTTTTACTTTAAGGCAGATGAGTCTGCGAGGAGCTTTTATAATAACACCTATCATTTCACTAAAGAGGTCTCTGAAATCCTGGGAAGGATAGAGGCTGGCTTCGGTCAGCAACTTGCTCATTTAAACGAAAAGCAGGCTGGCCTCAATGAAAAGATGGATAGAATTCCTTACGACCCTTCCTTCATTCGAGAGCAGGAAGCTGCGAAGCAAGCTGAAATTGAAGAGCAAGAAGCCAAGCGTGATAATATCTTAGACGACCTGATGCGCAGAGCCCAGCTTGACGGTCAAGAGAAGGCCGCGCTTCAGGCCCAGCTAGATGCCCTTTCATCTGAGCTAGAGAACTCTAAGTCTCAACTTGCATATTTCCAGTCCCAGGAAGCGCCGAAAGAATTCGAGAAATATGGGTTTACAGACGATGGGTTGAAGTGGTTGTATGAAAGCGTTCTTTCTAGCTTTCCAAAGCGCACAATTTCCTCTCCAGGTATGATTACTTTGAGATTCAAACGTTTGGTTGAGGATGGGGGCGTGCCGGAAAATATCATTACTCATTTTTCAAAGGTCGGACTTCTCAAAGACGGGAACTTGACCCGTGCAGGCGTATCATTTATTCGCTCTGTATTGGAACTTTATCGGAATATGCCCGCTTGAGTTCTGGTGGCTGCGCAACAGGTATCTCCCTCATGCGAAGATACCGCCTGGTCATCTTCGCATCGGTGTGACCACCGAGCTTTTGAGCATCATTTCCTTGTTTGTCGGTATCTGTTAGCGATTTTGCCCTGAGATCATGGATGGTTGCACCAGAAATCCCGGCCTTATCGCACGCCTTCCTAAAAGCATCCTTCACCGTCTCGTATGAAACCGGCTTGCCGCCGCCACGGGTGCAAAACAGCGTCAGCCCGCGCACCTTCCGGGGCAGGGCCTTGGCCCTGGCGATCAGTTGCTCAAGGTCCGGTGTCATGCCCACAATGAGCTTGGCGCCGGTCTTCTGCTGGTCGAAGGCAATGCCTTTGTCGCTGATGTCCGAGAGCTTGATGGCCAGCACGTCGCCAATGCGCTGCCCTGTCAGGTAGCACATTTCGAGAATCGAACGGATGTACGGAGACGCCGCGTCGCAGATCGCTGCAAACTCATCGTCGGTGATGTAGCGATCCCGTTTCTTCTCGGTATGCCGCTTGATCCCGGTGCAGGGGTTCGAGTCGACGATCTGCTGCTCCAGCGCATAAGCGAACACCATCCGGAGGAACGAGATCACCCGGTTGGCCATATTGGGCGTGTCGGACATGTGCAGTTTCAGCGCCGCAACGTGCCGTGGCAGCACCTGGCGGGGTTCAAACTCTGCCAGGTGATGCTTCAGCTTTGCGGAGGCTGCTTCGTACTGCTTCACAGTGTTTACTGCCAGGCGCCCGCGCATGGCATCCAAGGCGTCGTCGATCAGCTTGGGCATTCCGCCCTTGCCCTTGCCGCCCATGATCTTTGCGTAGGCCAGCAGGGCCCCCTGATAATCGCTATCAAGGCGCTCCCACTTCCCCTTCTTCACCAGGTAGTAGGCCCCGTGCTTGATGTACATGCACGGCGGCAGGTGCCTGTCCTTCTTTCGCGGCCTCATCGGTCGTCCCTTCTATCAAAACCGGAGCTCCGGTCCTTTCTTCTCGGCATGCCCGCCCAGGCGGGCGAGCACTACTTGCCTCAGCACCTTCGGCTTGCCGTCGGCGCCAATCAAATATCCAAACTTTTCGGCCTGCAGCCAGCGGACCTGGTCTTTGGGCCGGAGATAGCCAGTCATGTCGGCTACCTCATCCGGTGTCATGAACATGGTTTTCTCCACGCCGCCGTTGGCGGCAGGTTGGTGGTCAGGCGGCTGGCGCCGGCTCGACGCGGTAGTAGCTGGTGCAGCGACAGCGCGGGCACACCATCGTGCTGGCTCCTTTCAGCCACTTGCAGGGCGCGAGGACGCGCTCGCTTTCCTTGTGCTGATTGCGGCACCGGGAGCACTTCACGGTCATATCGGGCATAGGAGATCCTCTCCCGCGCATGTCGGCGGGCTTGCGTTGTTGGGGGATTAGGATTCGGTGATAGGCGCGGGGATGGCCTGGGCTCTCCACTCGGCGTCCATCTTCCAGGCGATGCAGGGCGGCTCGATCTTGCTCTTGTAGCCGCCGAGCCAGTAGTAGCCGCTGTGCTTGGATGTCCCGCAGATGCTGCAGGTGAGCCAGCGGCCAAATCCTCGGGCCGAAAATGGCTGATACTGGTGGTTGTTCACCGTGGCGCCTGCCAGACCAGGTAGTCCATGTAGGCGAGGGCGATCATGGCTTCCACCTCTTGCCGACGCGGTACACCATCATCATGTTGTGATGGAGTGGCACTTTCAGGATGTGGTCGAAGAACTCGCCCTTTCCAGAGATGAATCCGGTAGGTACCTTGGTTCCTCCGACGCCGAATTCACGCCAGCATTCTTCGCCGCCGTTCTTTTCCCAGTAGGCGCGCTCGCGCTTTGGGATCTCATCGTAGGTTTTTTTGAACACGGAGATATCTGGGATATCACAGATCCTGCGCCATGCGGGATTGTGCTTGCACCATTCAGCAGCATGCTGAGAGGCTTGATCGACAGAGTAGAATTCTTTGGTGCTTTGTTCGGTCATGGCATCAGCTCCCGCGGCACTTTGACGGTCTGCCCGAACTTCGCATGGGCCAGCGCTCGGCAGAAGGCGATAAGGGGAGTTGGGCCTGAAAGCCAGGTCGAGTTGAGTGGGCCTGCGCTCCAGCCACACGGCCCGCCTGACAAATACCGGTCATGGCTCAACCCTGCCTGGTGCTTTTCGAGCAGCGGCCCGCCGTGCTCCCAGTTGCTGGAAGGGCGATAGCCGAAGCCTTCGGCCACACCACGGATGCTGACGCTGGTGGGGTCGGTCCGGGAACGCCAGATCGTAGTCCTGCACTCCGGGTCTGTGCCGAAGCCCTCGGCCATGGCCACAGCCCAGTCCAGCGGCGCGCCGATCAGGTTGGATACCCTCACTTCGATCAGGTCGGTCATGGCTTCACGACCCTCAAACTGTTGCGCTCGACCTCAGGCAGCCCCTGAATAACTGCCTCAAGCACTGCCCGCGCAGCATCAGTGCCAACATCCCTGCACATTGTCCCGGCAGCTGCAGCGATGAACCCTGTATACGCCTGGCCTTTCTCGCGGAAGCCGCTAAAGCCGTCGAGCCTCGTGGCTTCATCAAATGTAGGCGAGAGCAACATCCATAGGTCTTTCCCGTAATCCGTGGCTTTGGTCACAGCTGATACCTCTCATCAATCCAGCGCCCAGGCGCCAGTGCGGGTGTAGGTTCGGGTTGTGTTTCGTGCGGGGAGAGCTGGCGCTCGTTTCCGGCCTGCAGCTGGCTGTCGGGGATGCAGCTGATGCCTGCACCACTTCCGGCCTGATAGATCCAGCAGGTGGCGCCATGCTCATCGTCATGGAAGACGCGAACCCCATACGGCAAAGGATCTGCGCTGGCGCCGGTGGCCAGCAGCAGGAGGCAGAGGGCGAGGCGGGTCATCAGCAGTCCACCCAGTTGAGCTCTTTGATGTAATCACCGCCGGCACAGAGGTGCTCGTCGTTGATCGCCTCCAGATCCTTGGTATCTGCCAGGGCGGCCTTTGCGCGCTCCAGAGCCAGCTCGGCATGGCTTAGCTGGTGGCGTTTTCGGGCCTTGTAGCTGCGCAACGCTTCCTCTTTGTCGGGGTAGGCGAACCGGCGCCAGGAGTCTTTCGATACGCGTTTGGCGTTGCCCCAGACCTTCCCGGTGGCTTCCTGGCGGGCCATGGCATAGCCCTCGCTGCCTTCGGGTACAAGCCAGTAGCAATGCTCGCTTTCGCGGATCACCACGTAGCGCCGGCACACGATCGTGACTCCTTCGGGTCCGATGGAATCGATATAGCGGAAGTGGTCCGGCCAGGCCGGTTGCTTTTTTGTGGGAATGACTTCGTCCTTGGCCGCCATATCGCGGCAAATAGAGGGGAGAGGGGTTACAGCTGATGAGTACAAATGTGCTCCATCCTAATTGGGCCTTTATAACCAGAGAAATGGTTTCTCTGGGCTGTAGAGGAGCGGTTAGAGATGGAAGACCTGACTACTGTTATAGGTTTTGTGAAGGAGATTCTTTCGGTTGCGGTCCTGGCCATTGACTTGTTTCTCGCGCTGCGCGATGTGTTCAAGCCGCCTGTAGAAGAGCCTCAATCACGCGCTGTCCGGCCAACGGAGGCACCGCATTACCGGCCATGTGCATGGTCAGCCGATGGTTGTCCGGGCGCAGGGTGTCAGCGGGGAACGACATCGCGGCCATGGCCTCGCTTGCGCTGAGCATCCGCATGCGGTCGCCGTCGACCAGTGCCCAGCGGTCCAGGGTCGTGATGGTGCCGATCGGTCGGTTGATGTCGCGGCCGGTGGTGCCGGAACCTTTGCCGTAGTAGGGCATGATGAAGCGATCTCCGAAGCGCTGACGCCCATTGCGCACACGGTCAAGCGTGGCCTGGGCCCGGCCTGGTTTCTCGATCTGCGACCACCGTCCGGCCTCGAAGTCGAGGAAGCTGGCGGCGGGTACGTGCCGTTCCAGCGGCAGCTGCAGCATCAGCGGGGCCTTGCTGCGGGTCAGGACCATGAACAGGCGCACCCGGTGCTGCGGCACGCCCAGGTCGGCACAGTCCACGATGTGTGGCGCGGCCTGATACCCAAGCGCCTGCACGGCCTGCAGCCAAGCCGGATAAAGCACCCAGTCGGTGAACTCAGGCACGTTCTCGATCACTGCCGCCTGTGGCCGGTGGAACTCAAGGGCCGACACTGGCGCCCAGGCAGTGGAACGCGAAGCGTCGTGCTCAGGATTGCCAGACTTCTTGCCGCGGGCCTTGGCGTGGCCCTGGCAGCAGGGCGATGCAAGCAGGATGTCATGTGCAGGCACCTGTTCCCAGCGTGCCTGGTGTAAGTCTTGGCAGACGTGCTGCGTTTCGGGATGGTTGGCGCTATGCCATTCAACGGCCACCGGCCAGTGGTTCGCCGCCCAGAGAACCTGGACACCCGCTGCGCGCGCGCCGGTGCTCCATCCGCCGAGGCCGGCGAACAGGTCGATTGCTGTAGGCATTTTAATTCCTTGATGGCATATTGATGCTAGGACAGGAGGTTTATGGATATGACCAGCTTTTATCGTTATTCAGCAAAAAAATACAACGACGCTTTGTTGGCTTTAGGGAATGTAAGAATTGGCACTCTTCACGACTTTAGAAATGAAGAGCATAAAAAAGGTATAGCAGATGTCAACGAAGGGAAAAAAACTGTAAGTCACATAATTAAGTACGCGAACAGCGACGACGGTCCAAGCATTCACTTTGATGCCATTGAGAAGTTTGGTGCAATTGGCCGAAACAAGGATTCCAGTATCCTACTGGAGAACGTTCATCTTTCCAGGGATTTCAGCTTTCCAGATTGCTATATCCATTGTGCTTCACAGCTTTACTCCAGCGAGACCATGGCCCAGTTTGAAGGCTCTGATTCGTGCGTCGAGATTTTTGACGTCTTGGGATTCTATAATCGACTCACAGAAACTCTTGGAACAGTCCAGCCTGTGCGGCTCCACACTGTGCAAAAGGTTTTCTACATGGAGCGTGAAGAGCGGTGGGATGGGAAAACGTGGGGGGTGCATCCAGCCTTGATCAAAGAACCAGTTTTTTCGCCACAAGTGGAAGTTCGAGCGATCTGGATACCTGTTTTGGCTGGGAATATTTCGCCAGTGGTGATTAACGATGTAGGTTTAATCCGTTACTGCAGGTCTAAGAAGATACCGCAATAATTAATCCAACAGTGGCCCCAGGTGGGGCCACAGACTAATCATTTGGGGTCGAAGGTTCCCAAGGATAGCTTCGCAGCGGTACCGACCTTATCGTCAAGAACAGCCTTGAATTCCTGGGCGATTGCCTCGCGCTGGGCTTCTTCACCGATCCAGCGCAGTTTCAGAACCGGTTGCGAACCGCCGGTGATGACCGACACGCGCAGGCGGATCACTTGCTCAGCCAACCCTTCAAACGGGATTACCTTGAAGTCCAGCCATGCCGGCAGGGTTTCTTTGCTGCTGGCCTCGATCTGGTCCATGGTACTGCGGCTGGCGCGGGTTTCACCCACTGCGTGGTCGCTCTCGGAGGATGCCTTCACCGTGATGGTGCGAACCGCAGCGATCGCTTTCGCGATAGTCATGGTCTGGCCATTCTCATCGGTGGCCGACAGATGCTGGTTCCAGTCTTCGATCCAGTCGCTCATCGCCTTTTGGACCAGGCTCTGACCGCAAACCGCCTGAACCGCAGCGAACGCAGCGGAGGCCTTGAGGCGCAGTACGGCGCGGTCATCGGCATGGCCTGGTTCTTCGGCGGTACCGATGTTGAACAGTACGATGCAGCTCATGCTGTCCTGGTCGATGAAGCCGCGTGCTGCTGATGCGGCGCGCTCGACGACATATGCGCTGTAGTCGGCAAGCGAGTGAGTGACGAACGTGCCACGGAAGCGGTTGCGACCGGCCTGGAAGCGCTCCAGATCAACCACATTGAAGTTCTGCGGGAGGACGGCAACCTTGCCGAGGGCCGGCAGTTCGATGCCAGCTGCAGTGACGGCGTTTGCTTGGATCAGTTCGAGAGCTTCTTTGCTGAGGGACATGCGCTATTCCTTGTAGGTGCTGTGAGTTAGGAGCGTGGGTGTACCGGTGCTTCGTCGCGGGTGAAGAGCTGGTCATGCTTTTCGGGGAAGAGGGAGATGTTGCCGCCGGTGCCGACGTACATCGGGGTATCGAGGCTGGTGTTTTCGCTTCGGGCGCCGCGCTTGGTGGGCACCTTGTAGTCGAGCTTGTGCTTGATCTTCACCTGGTGCGAATCGCCGATCTGGCTGAAGTCCAAGGTGATGGTGATCTTGCCGGCCTTGCCATGGTCGACAACGCCTGCGGCTACTTCCGAAAGTGCGTGACCGATCTGGCTTGCGAAGGCGCCGCCGTTGAGCTCGTTGAGAAATTCGTTGGTGTCGGTTGGCTTGGGCATTTCTTCGTTCCCTCGGGAGGTATGCCGCTGGGCGGCAGATTGATGTGCTGCTGGCGCCGACCGTGACGGGCGCGCGCGGTGATGCGTTTCAAGGTCTTTCCCCGTAGCGCGGGAAGTCGATTCCGTTTTCCTCGACTAGCCGTTTCAAGTAGCAGTTACTGATGCCGAGGCGCTTGGCGACGAAGTTTCGGCTAAGGCCCTTGCCGCAGTTCGCGCGTATAAGCTCGACCAGCTTGGCGACTTCCTCGGCCTTGGCCTGACGGGCAATTTCACGCTGTATCAGCTCTTTGTTATCGCTGCGGAACAGGAAGCCGTGTTCTTTCGACATGCGATGCAGCTCTGTGCGACCCATGCCCAGGCTGCGAACTGCTTCGGCGAGGGTCATGGTCTTGGCCGCTGCTTTCACTCGCTGCAGCTGATCGCGCTTCGCCTGGATATCAGCGCTGGCGTCTGGATCGATCGTGGATGATCCGGGCCCATGGTGGGGCGGGCGCGGTCGAGGCTTGAAACCTTCCAGGCTTTGAGCGCTGCCTCCATGACGGAAGAAGCTGTCGATGCTCGCATTGAGTTGAGCCACGATGGCGGCGCGCTGGTCTTGGACGGGTCCGCCGATCATTGCAGGCCGCCTTGCTTGCTCGCCGCGCCTGCCTCCATCGCATCCACAAACCGCATCGCAGTCCTATAGCTGTAGGCGAAGCCCTGCTTTGCGCCGGTGGCGATTTCAACCACATCCCACGTCGTGCCGTTGCCGGATGCCTGGTAGCGCGGTGCTTGCTGGCCGACCTTGGCGTGAGCCTCGGCCCTCAGTGACTTACTGCGCTCGAGCAGGGCCGCGAGCACGGCAAGCTTCTGCTCGAAAGCAGGGTGCATTGCTGTCTGCATGGTTGATCCTCGGGTGGGTCAGGCGTGAAGTTCCAGGGTCTCGGCCCGGCGAACGATTCGAACTTGGGCGGTGCGGCGTTCCGGCGCGCGGCGCATCGGGTCTCCGTCGTTTAGGGCTGCGTGCATGGCCATGAGGCCAACCAGCAAGATGCAGAGGGGGCTGATGATCTGGCGGCGCATGGCTTCGGCCACGGCTGCGGCGCGACGGGCCACGCCCAGTTTCAGCATGGCGTCGCCGATACGCTTTTCGACACCGCTTTCGCTGATGCCGAAGTGCTTGGCGATTTCCTTGGTGGTGAAGCCCTGGGCGACATCGAGGATGCACTGCAATTCGCGAGGCGCCAGGCCTCGGCCAAGGTGGCCTATCCATGCGCCGATAGTGATCGTGTCCATGATTGATCTCGGGGGTTGGCTGCATTGGTCGTGACGCTCGCTGCCGTAGACCTCCCGGACCAGGGGAGGGCGAACGTCACGACCGATGCAGCCTGGTGATGGGGAACCAGGTGGACCGGGCAGTTTTCGTCAGGCTGACGCGTTGCTGGTTGTTTGATGGCCTGCGGCCAGCTCACCACTGCCCAGGTGACGGGCTTTGCGCTAGGCTGAGCGCTCTCACACAACACAGCCAGCAAAGGAGGGCGCAACCTTGGCAGTTTCTGTGGTTGCAAAATTCATCGCGGATGAATGGTTCAAAATCATGGCGGTTCTTTCTTTTGTGGCACTCGTCCTTTCGATGACGGTGGATTTGAAGGTCGACAACGGTGTAGTTGGGCTCTTCTCCCTGGCCGGCCTGCTTTGGGGCATTGGTGAGATGGCCAGCCGGCCGTTTGTTTCGGGGATCGCGCCTCACCCTTATCAGCTTGGGTCAGTGATAATTAGTGGCAGGCCTCGTCGAGTTACCAAGTCTGGCATCGCCTTTTTCGTTCTCTCGGCGCTTGTATCTCTGCTCGGGGGCCTCAAGGCCTACCCCTTAATTGCGGAGGTTGTCCGAGCCGCTCAGCTCTGATTTCCCGTCTGGCCCTGTTGCCAAGGCCAGCCAGTGAAATCTCAGCTCTCACGCCTCATTTGCTCTTGGCTGGCGTGCTCTTCGCTGCAGAAAGGAAGGGTTTCGCTCATGGCCTCCCGCTTGCCGTCCCGGCTATCGAAGCCAATGAAGTGGATGGTGACGTAGATAGGCTTATCAACCGGTTGACGGCATAGGGCGCATTCCACGGGCTCTGTTGCAGGTTGGTTCATCTCATGCTCCTCCAGGTGATTCCCAATGCCGCCTCATCGAAGCGGCATCAGTGAATCTTGTGGTTTTTTACTCAACAGACCGGCGAGCCGACGTGTCGGGCCAGGTAGCCTGCTGTGAGGCGTAACGTCCACCAGAACTCAATGGCCGGCTTAACTCGGCGCCTGGTGGCTCATCTGCTGGTTTTTAAAGAGCGGTAACCTTGCGGTCCGGCGAGCCACTTCCTGCTCGTCGTTAAGCGAAATTTAGAAAACTTAACAAAATTGGTCAAGAAGTTTTTTAAGAAAACTTAACAGGTGTTTTTTGAGGTGATGGGTATGAGGCAGGAAAGCCCGCGATTGCGCAGGCTTTTGGGGAGGGAGGGATGGGCTAGGTCAGCCCTCGAATGGGACTACCCACTGAACCTTGATACTGCCATCGACCAGCTGTCCGACCGTGACGTTGTCGACTTCTGAAATGTCGCTGACCATCTGATCCCAGTCAGTATCCGATTCCCCTGGAAGCTTAGAGAGAACGACGACTTTCTCTCTCTGCGCTTTAGGCGAGTTGATGATCTTCTGCAGCCTGATACCTATGAGGTCATAAGTCGTCGGGGCTGGTAGTGTCGCGGTTTTCGCTCTGGCCATCTGTTACCTCCTTGCAATAGCTGTATGTCCATACAGTAACAGTGGGGCGCAAAAAGTCACCTGTCAAAAAATCAAGCAGATGATTTTTTGCAAGCTGTTGTATTCACTGGGGTTCGAATGCGTTCCGAGCCGGCAAGGCGAAAGGACCTATCAAATGTGTAAACTTTTCGCACACGTTCTCTGCCGGAGCACAAAAAAGCCCGCACGAAGGCGGGCTTGATACGAGCAGAATTGGTCAGAGCCCGGTGACTTTTACGTCTATCACGCGGCCGATAAATTCCCAATCGTCTTTAACCTGGACGGTCTCGAAGGCCGGATTTAGAGGCGCTAGGTATTCTTTGCCTGCGTCGTAGACGTACTGCTTGAACGTGGTTTCGCCGTCACGGTGCCTGGCGATGTAGTACTTACCGCTTACCAGGTCGAACCCTTCAGGCTGAACAAGTACGTATGTTCCTGGAAGGAAGCTTGGGCTCGAGTTCGACACCATCGAATTGCCCTTTACTTCGAGCCAATATCCGTGCTCGCCCGCGCTCTGGTCAGACTCGAAATACAATCCAGCACCACCAACATATTGATCAGGTGACTCAGCCCTTTGGCCGGCGGCAACCCAGCTGATTACTGGATAGCTGATCGCTTTCTTGAATGGGCGAAACGCTGGCTCAACGTTTGAGCCGGGCCCAGGTTCTTGGCCTTTCCCTGTCTCCAGCCACGTTGCTGAACATCCCAGCAGCTCTGCAAGAGACAGCAGGTTTTTCCCCTTCGCGCCGTTTGTCCCGTTCAACCAGAACGTAACCGTGGCACGAGAGACCTTAAGGCGCTCGCTTATGTCTGTCGCGCGCAGGCCCAGGGCCTCCATCCGCGACTTCATTCTGTCTTTGAATTCCATGTTTAGGATTCTAAACATTTCGATGTTTAGATAACTTGCCATAGGTTGTTAATCTTTCTAAACTGGCCGCAAACAGGAGGAGCACAGCCATGACATTTGACGAGGCCCTGAAATTTTTCGGGTCAGGGAAGGCCATCGGCGACGCGCTGGGTGTCAGCGGGAGCCGGGTTTCTCAATGTAGGTCCTCTGGCGGATTTTCATACCCCATGCAATGCGTCCTCGAAAAGGAGTCTGGCGGATCGCTGATCGCTAAGCGCAAGGACGTACCGGGGAGTGAGCAAGCCGCTGAGTGACCTAGCGAGATGAAGTATGCGTGATCTGGCCTTGCGCCAGTAGTGCGGCCGTCCAGCTGTTCAGACATCCAGTGCCCGAACAGTAGACGAAAAAAAACCGCCTGGCAGGGCGGCTTTCTCTACAACAGAAACGAGGTTGATTATGCACTCAGCAATGGATGCTAGCAATACCGCCGAAAATCCTCCGAATCACCAGAAAGCATTCCACCAATCCGCCGCACTCCATGCCGCGCGAATGATTCGCCTCCAGTACGCAGCCGCCTCGAAGTCCGCACTCCGCCGTGAGTGTGTCGAGCATCTGCGGGCATCGTTGTGCGGAGGTGGCCTGTGACCACCGTCACCACAATCCAACCAAAAAGCGGGTTCACCCGAATGGACAACGACCTGTACGAGGCCCTGATCGGGGCTGAGCTGTCAGGCCGCGAGCTTCGTGTCGCCCTGGCAATCCATCGCCAAACCGCCGGATACAACCTGGAGAGCGCGACCATCGCGGCGTCGTACATCGCCCAGATGTCAGGTATCCGTCGTGAAGACGTGTCCCGAGCCATCAGCGAGCTGCTCCGTCAGGGCGTGATTTACCGCGAAGGCGGCAGCCGCAGTCCGATTGGTTTTGCCCCTGTCGCCGAGTGGAAGATCGACAAGAAAAACCCTCACCCGAGCAAGCCAAAAGAAGCGCCACAGTGTGGCGTTTCCGACACGTCCAATGTGGCGTTTCTACCACACAATAAAGACAGAAATACAAATACTACTCCTGACGGAGTAGTCGGTGACGCCCAGGGTCAATCAGCGAAGAGTAAACCCGCTCGGCAGAAGCCAGCGATGGAGGCATGCCCGTATCAGGCGATTGTCGACCTGTACCACCTGGCTCTGCCCGAGCTGCCGGCAGTGGCAATCCTGAACGACGGCCGCAAGCGCGCCCTGCAGGCCCGGTGGCGCGAAAGCGATGTCCATCGCGACTTGAGCTTCTGGGCTGATTACTTCGCCCAGGTGAGCAGCTCGCAGTTCCTGATGGGTAAAGTCGACGGCCGAAACGGCTCGAAGCCATTCCGCGCCACCTTCGACTGGCTGATCGCTCCATCCAACTTCGTCAAGGTGGTGGAGGGCAACTACCATGCATGAGCCCTACAACGCTGAGGCCGAGCACGGTCTTCTGGGTGCGATGCTGCAGCGCCCTGAGCTGATCGACACCCTGGCCGATGACCTCTCGCCAGAATCGTTCTACTTCGCCGAGAACGCAGAGGTGTTTCGCGGCATCCTGGCTTTGCGCGCTGCCGGCAAATCCGTCGACCTGCTGACCGTCGCCGACCAAATTGGCGTGCTGGAGAACGGCGATCGGGCCCTCGGCCACTGCGCGTCACTGGTGGCCAATACCCCGAGCGTGGCCAGCGCTGGCACCTACGCCGGCATCGTTCGGGAACGGGCCATTGAGCGCGCCTTGTACGAACTGAGCGACCGCACCCTGGAGATCGTGCAGGGCAGCGGCGACATTCAGGACAAGATCGCGGCCGTGCAGGCGGCGGCCATGGGCATCGACGCTGGCGGTGACGGGGATGAGGTCGTGAAGGCCGCAGACCTGATGGCTGACCAGCTGGAGGTGTGGCAGGAGCGTCACGACCGGCTGTCACGCGGCGAGACACTGATCGGCCTATCGACCGGATTGTCTGACCTGGACGAGAAGCTGGGCGGCCTGCAGCCTGAGCAACTGATCATCGTGGCGGGTCGCCCGGCTATGGGCAAAACCACCTTGGCCATGGGCTTCGTGCTGGATGCCGTTGTGCGCCAGAAGAAGTCCGGCCTGGTCATCAGTCTGGAGATGAGCAAAGGCCAGCTGATTGACCGCGCCGTTGCCGCCGAAGGCCGGATCCCGCTCAATCTGATCAAGAACGGCTCAGCCTGTGAGTCGCATGGCGCCGAGTTGTGCGCAGCAGCGGCCAAGCTAAAGCACTCCAACCTGTTCATCGCCGACCGCGCCGCCGCCACGGTCGGCCGCATCCGTTCGCTGGCTCGCCGGCACAAGATGCGATACGGCCTGGACATCCTGATGATCGACTACCTGCAGCTGATGGACGGCGAGGGCGGCAACCGCACTGAAGCGGTCAGCAGCATCAGTCGCGGCTGCAAGCTGCTCGCCCGCGAACTGGGTATCCCAGTCGTGCTGCTGAGCCAGCTCTCCCGCAAGTGTGAGGAGCGTCCCAACAAGCGCCCGATAAATTCGGATCTTCGTGAGTCGGGGGCCATCGAGCAAGACGCCGACGTGATCCTCTTCGTGTACCGGGACGAGATCTACCACGAAAACAGCGAGTTCAAGGGCGTTGCCGAGATCATTGTCGGCAAGGGCCGCGACATCGAGACCGGCACCGTCCGGGCTGCCTTCCTTGGCCAATACAACCGTTTCGAAACCCTTTCGGCCAGCTGGCAGCCGCCGGCCAAGGCCCCAAGCCAACCTGAGCGGCCCTTGTCGGCCCGCTACACACGCAAGGATGTTGCATGACAGCCCCCGCCCTTCGCCCGTTCAAGGCCAAAGCGGCTCGCGCCAAGCCCGTCGACAGGGAAGGGCAGGAGCAGGCCGCGCTGATGAAAGAACTGCAGCTGCGCTACCCGCAGGCCTACAAGCTGATTTACCACGTCCCAAACGGCGGGCATCGGATCAAGGCCGTGGCTGCCAAGCTGAAGGGGCAGGGCGTTAAGGCCGGTGTTCCCGACCTAGTGCTGCCGATGGCGCGCGGCGGCTACTTCGGCTTGTACATCGAGTTCAAGGCTAAGCCTCCGTTCGATGCGCCGGTGTCGGCCAGCCAGGATGCCTTCCTGCAGCTGCTGACGAACGAGAACTACCTGGCCATTGTGTGCCGGGGCAATATTGACGCGGTCGAGGCCATCCGCGCCTACCTGCTGCAGCCCGCCACGGTGGCTGCATGAGCGCGACCCGGGAAGTGAAACTGAGCGAGGCCGAAGTGCGCCGGCAGGCCGCAGATAAGTCGGTGCGTGACCTGCGCGACCCGCGTCACCCGGGCCTCTACCTGCGTTTCTGGAGCAACCGCGAGCGCGGCACCTGGCACCTGGTGCGCGGCAAGAAGTGGGTGCCAGTCGCCCGCTGGCCCGAGCTGAGCGTAGCGGCGGTCATTGCCGAGTTGCCCGCGTTGCGTCAGCGCCTGATGCGAGACCCCGCCACGGCGCCGGTGGTTTCCGGTATGGCTACCGTGGGCCAGCTGCTCGACTGGTACGGCGACCGTATGGCGCGCGACCGCTCGCTGTCAGCGAAGCGCAAGGCCGGCGCCCGGTCCGCCATCGCCCAGCACCTCAAGCCGCGGCTGGATGAAATGGCCCTGGCTGATGTAACTGCCGATTCGTTGGACAAGCACCTGATGTGGCCGTGCCAGGCCGAGGTGTCGCTGTCCTACCTGCGGCAGATGTTCGCGCTGCTGCTGACCGCCTTCCGCCAGGCTCTGCAGCTGGGCCTGATCGACCGCAACCCGATGACGGGGATGCGCTTCAATGACTTCACCAAGGCCAAGATCCTGCCCAAGGCGGCGCGCCTGCGTGACGTGCAGCTGCCGGAGCTGATGCAGCAGCTGGCCCAGGCATTCCAACAACAGCCGGGCGACGCCATGCTGGCCTTGATGATGCTGGCCCACGGCACCCGGATCGGCGAAACCCGAATGGCGCGCTGGAACGAGATCTCCTTGGCTGCGGCAGAGTGGTTCATCCCCGCCGCCAACGCGAAGACCCGCACCGAACACCGCCTGCCGCTGACCGCCCAGGCGCGGGCGCTGCTGACGCGGTACCGGGCCATCCAGCAGGCCGAGGGCTATGAGGGCGTCTACCTGTTCCCGAATCGTCGTGCTCTGTACCTGAGCGAGACGCAAGCCAGCAACGTGTTCAAGCGCCTGGGGCAGGGTGAGTGGACCAGTCACGACCTGCGCAAGGTATCCCGCAGCACCTGGACCGACCTCGGCATCGACGGCCACATCGGCGAGATGCTGCTGAACCACAAGCTGGGCAAGATCGCCAGTACCTACATCCACACCCAGGCCATGCAGCAGCGCCGCGCCGCGCTGGAGAAGTGGCACGCCTGGCTTGATCGTATCGGCTTCGCAGCCATCCACGGCCTTACCAAGGCCTTATTTGAAATTTCGCAGAATTCGCCCGAGGCCACAGCAGCCTTGGCACCGAACGACCTTACCGCATTTGTAATTAGCGAGGATTCGAAATGACCATTGCTGAGTTCGCATACCAGGCCGTGGGCCTGCTGGTGGCCTACTACATCGGCTGGGTTCGGGCTCACTACACGGTCGCTACCGAGTGCGAGCGCCTGGGTGGTTTCTATGTGGGAAGCAAGACGTTCCGCTGCGAGAAGGTCGAGGATTCGAAGGCATGAAGAAGAACCACGGCCCATCCTTCAAGAAGGCCGTGATCGAGCTGGACAAGTGCCCTTTGTGCCGTGGGAGAGCGGTTACTCAGGGCCTGTTTCACGAACTGCCATGCGACCACTGCAACGCCTCGGGCTGGGTAGCGGCTGCAACTGGCGAGGCCCTGGCCCTGGATGAACTGGTGACCCAGCTCAGCCTAAAGCTGCAGGCCGCGACACGGCAGATCGAGCAGTTGAAGAACCCTCAGGCATCCGGGCCTGAGGCTACATATCAGGGAAGCAACCGGCGCGGCGCTGGCGGCACCAACTACACCGGGGATTAGGGGGAAGGACATGAGCAACGTAGAGAAGTCGGCTGAATACCTGCTGGAGCACTGGGGCCGCTGGGTTGTGCTGGGCTCCGGCGTTTCGTGCTGCGCATCGCGGGAGAACACTATCCTCGATCCAATGATCACGGATGACGATGCCTTGTTCATTGACCGGCTGGTAGGTCGGCTCAGTAAGCGTTACCCCGAGTGCGGCCAGGTCATCATCAAGTACTACACCTCTCGCGACACCTCGCTCAGGGATGTTGGCAAGAAGCTTGGCTTTGGTGAGGAGAAGACCCGGCAGCTGTGGAAGGCCGGTGTGGCCTGGATCGACGGCGCGATTGATATTCGTCGTGAAGCTGCTTGACAGCCCCGGTCCTCACCCGTATCTTTCGTGTTACTTTGCGGTAGGTGCGCGAGAGCAAACTCGCCATCACCAGCAGCCTCCTTAGAGCCTCGGCATTCGCCGGGGCTTTTTCGTTTTCGGCTCCACCACGCCCATCGCCCCGAGCTGGGAGTGCTGTTGGGGCCGAACCTATTTCGCTCCCTAACAGGGAGGAACCGAGATGCCGAACATGCCCGAGAAGGATCCTGGCCTATGGGCCGCTGTGCTCGCCTGGGTACTGGCTCACCAGCCTCAGCTGTACACCGGTGGAATGGCCGCTGCGGTGGCTATGTGCCGCGTCATCTATGGTGGTGGTCGCGGGCGCAAGATATTCCTTGAGGGCACGATCTGCGGATTGATCGCCATCAGCTTGCTGCCGGTGCTGGAGTACTTCGCGCTGCCACCCAACCTGTCCGTCTTCGCTGGTTGCCTGGTTGGCTTCATGGGCGTGGAGAAGCTTCGCGACTACTCCGACCGGTTCATGAGCAAGAAGGTGGAAGGCTGATGGCCAGGCTCAAGACTCTCGGCTCCCGCATCAAGGAGAGCGCGGGTGCACGAGTCAAGGTGGTAACACCGGGCAGCTGGCGGAGCGGTATGACCAGCACCCAGCGTGGCTACGGCTACAAGTGGCAGAAGGCCCGAGAGCAGTACCTGCGCGACAACCCACTGTGCGTGTACTGCGCCAAGATCGGCAGGACCACTGCGGCAAGCGTGGTCGACCACATCGTTGCGCATCGCGGTGATCAGGATCTCTTCTGGGACCAGGCGAACTGGCAGTCGCTGTGCAAGCCCTGCCACGACTCGGTCAAGCAGGCTGAAGAGGCTGCTGGGATCTTATAGCGCCATAAAAATCTTATTTTTCTAAGAAAAAAGCACGGCGAAGGCTCTAGATCGAAAAATCGGGTCATGGGCAGGGGGGGGTACCCAAAATATTGGGATTCCGCCGTAGCTAGACCGCCACCGACCCCACGTAGACATTTTTCTCCCCCCTCAAGGTTTTTGTTAATGGTGTTAACAGACAAACAGCGACAGTTTGTTGACGCTAAGGCCCGAGGTGCGTCAAACAAAGAAGCAGCGGAGGCCGCAGGCTGTAAGGCCTCGACAGCATCCGCAGCAGGCTCGCGCTGGGCCAATGATCCGAAGATCGCATCGGCAATTCTCGCTCGTCGAGCCGAGCTGAGTGTTAACCCTGAGCCGAAAAAGCGCAGAGCCAAACCGAAGGCTGATGAAGCCAGTGAAGACCAGGTCGAGATCAACGAGGCCGACGGCGAGTTCCTGAGTTGCTTGCCATCTACTGACGATCCACTGGTGTGGCTGCTCGCCTTGATGAACGAGCCACGGGCCAAGGTCTTCGACCGGCGGAACGCCGCGCAGACGGCCGTTCCGTATATCCACGGGAAGAAGGCAGAGGCAGGCAAGAAAGAGCAGAAGGCTGAGGCCGCGAAAGAGGCCGGCAAGGGCAAGTACTCCCAGAGCAAGCCGCCCCTCACAGTCGTCAAGAGGTGATGCATGCTTTGGACTACGGCCTGCCCAGACTGGTGGCGGCGCCTGGCTGCTGGCGAATCCATCATCCCCGAACCGCTATTCCCGGAGGAAGCAGCGGAGAGCATTGAGGTTTTCAAGGGGCTTCGTATTGTCGATGCCCCAGGCAGTCCAACCATCGAGAGCGCGTGCGCCCCCTGGGTGCTCGCGTTCGCAGGGGCTGTGTTTGGCAGCTACAACACCGAGACCGGTGAGCGCCTGATTCGGGAATTCATGCTGTGCATCCCGAAGAAGAACAGCAAGTCAACCATTGCCGCCGCGATCATGTTGACGGCTTTGGTCCGCAATTGGCGGATGTCGGCCGAGTTCATCATCCTTGCGCCGACCAAAGAAATTGCCGACAACGCCTTCGTGCCGGCCAAGGACATGGTCAACAACGATGATGAGCTGAAGGATCTGCTGCACGTACAGCCGCACCTCCGGTTGATCACCCATCGCGAGACGGGCGCAACCTTGAAGGTGGTAGCTGCGGATAGCGACGTGGTTGGCGGCAAAAAAGCGGTCGGTGTGTTGATCGATGAGGCCTGGCTGTTCGGCAAGAACCCAAAGGCAGCGGACATGATTCGCGAGGCCACTGGCGGCCTGCTATCCCGCCCGGAAGGCTTCATCATCTGGCTGACCACTCAATCTAACGAGCCGCCAGCTGGAGTGTTCCGCTCCAAGCTGAATTACGCCCGCGGCGTGCGCGACGGCCGCATCAACGATAACCGCTTCCTCCCGATCATCTACGAGTTTTCCAAGGAGATGATCGACAGCGGGGGAGCGCGGAAGCCCGAGAACTTCCACCTAGTCAACCCAAACATGGGCTACTCGGTGGACCGGCCCACGCTCGAGCGCCTGCACATGCAGGCTGAAATCGACGGCGAGGCAGAGATGCGCGGCTTCCTGGCCAAGCACCTCAACATTGAAATCGGCCTTGCGCTGATGTCCGACAGCTGGGTCGGAGCGGAGTACTGGGAGGCTCAGGTCAGGCCTGGGCTCACGCTCGACACCATGCTGGAGCTGTGTGACGTCATTGCAGTTGGCGGTGACGGCGGTGGCCTGGACGACTTGCTTGGTCTTGCCGCTGTTGGCCGGATGCGCGATTCACGGATCTGGCTGCACTGGGCGCATGCCTGGGCTCACCCCTCGGTACTGGAGAGGCGCAAATCGGAGGCGCCCAGGCTGCTCGATCTCAAGGCAACAGGCGATCTCACGATCGTTGAGCGAATCGGTGATGACGTCGAACAGCTCGCTACCATTGTCGCGAGGATTTACCAGGCCGGCGTGCTCGACAAAGTGGGGCTTGACCCTGCAGGCATCGGTGCTGTGCTTGATGCGTTGGCTGAAGCCGGCGTCCCAGAGGAAAAGGTGATTGGTATTTCCCAGGGCTGGAAGCTCACGGGGGCGATCAAGACTACCGAGCGACGGCTTGCAGACGGGTCTTTGCAGCACTGCGGGCAGCCGCTCATGGCTTGGGCATGCGGCAACGCTAAGGGCGTCCCCTCTGCAAACGCCTTCTTGATCACGAAGCAGGCGTCAGGCACCGCGAAGATTGACCCGTTGATGGCGACGTTCAACGCAGTCTCGCTGATGGCGTTGAATCCTCAACCCGAGAAGTCCCTCTCGGACCACATCATGAAGCACGGAATCAGAACCCTATGACCCCTGAACAAGAGGCGCCTCGCGATGACGGGGCGCCGGCCCTCGATCGCCTTCGCGAAAGCTTGCCTGACCTGGTCGGTATGGTCGGCTTCGGGCTGCTGGCCCGCGGATTGTGGGTTGGCTTTGGAGAGGCGGTGTCGCTATCCGTATGCGGGGTGATCCTGATGGCTCTGTCTGCTTACGCAATCATTCGAGGTGGTAGCTGATGCTTAGAGCCCTCCTTGGAAGAAAGAGCAATCCGCTGACTATCGATACTTCGGAAAAATTGGCCCAGGCGCTCGGGTCTGGCTACGAAACGGCATCCGGCCAGAGGGTTACGACTACAACCGCCCTGCAGCAGCTAGTGGTTTTCAACTGCGTGCGCGTGCTTTCCGAGTCGATAGGCATGCTCCCGTGCCGGCTGATGAAGCAGACGGAGAAGGTAAGGCTCCCGGCGACTGGTCATCGACTGTATCCACTTCTGTCCATGGCGCCTAACGGATATATGACCGCCCAGGAGTTCTGGGAAATGCTGGTGGCGTGCCTGTGCTTGCGCGGCAACTTCTACGCCTACAAGGTCGAGGCGCTCGGCAATGTAGTTGAGCTTCTGCCGCTCAATCCCGACATCGTCCATCCGAAACTGAACGACGATTGGTCGGTTGAGTACAAGGTCGATTTCAAGACTGGTCAGAAAACTCTTTCCCAAAAAGAAATATGGCATGTCCGGCTGTTCACCCTGGATGGGTTGCACGGCCTGAACCCTATCGCCTATGCCCGGCAGACGCTTGGGTTGGGGCAAGCGATGGATGCCCATGCTGGCAAGTTGTTCACCAACGGCGCCGTTACGAGCGGTGTGCTGCGAACTGATCAGACGCTGACCGACGACGCCTTTGCCCGGCTGAAAGAAGAGTTCCAGGGCGAGCACATGGGCGTGGCGAATGCCTACAAGCCCATGATCTTGGAGATGGGGCTGGACTGGAAACCTATCAGCCTGAATGCCCAGGACACCCAGTTCATCGAGTCGAAGCGTATGACGGAGGCGCAGATCTGCGGGCTCTTCCGTGTTCCGCCGCACCTGGTGGCCAACATGGACAAGATGACGCTCAACAACGTTGAGCAGATGGGCATGAACTTCGTGAACTACTCCCTGGTGCCGATCATTACTCGCATCGAGCACCGGGTGCAGGTCGGTTTGCTCAACGCGAAGGACCGGCTCACCCACTACGCCAAGTTCAACGCAGGTGCCCTGATGCGCGGCGACCTTAAGGGGCGCTACGAGGCGTACGCGAAGGGCATCCAGTGGAGCATCTTGTGCCCCAACGAGTGCCGCGACCTCGAGGACATGAACCCTCGAGAAGGCGGCGACGTGTACCTGACCCCATTGAACATGACCACCAAACCAGAGGCTGCCGACGATGCAGACAAAACAGCGCCTTGACCGCCCGCTGACCATCAAGTCGGTTAGCGAAACCGGTGAATTCGAAGGATACGGCTCGGTGTTTGGCGTCGAAGACAGCTATGGCGACGTGGTTGTCCGCGGCGCGTTCGAAGCCAGCCTGGCTCGATGGAAGGAGAAGGGCCGGCTACCTGCGATGCTCTGGCAGCACAACATGAGCGAGCCGATCGGCATCTACACCGAGATGCGCGAGGACGACGTCGGGTTGTTCTTCAAGGGGCGATTGCTCATCGAGGACGACCCGCTTGCTAAGCGCGCCCATGCGCACATGAAGGCCGGCAGCCTGACCGGGACGTCCATCGGCTACATGCTGGATGACTACGAGTACGACAAGGAAAAGGGCGTCTGGATCCTGAAGCAGATCGACCTGTGGGAGCTTTCCCTGGTCACCTTCCCGGCCAACGACGAGGCCCGGATCACCGATGTGAAATCTCTGCTGGCCCGTGGCGAGACCCCGCCACCCAGCAAAGTGGAGCGCGCCCTGCGAGAAGTAGGGTTCTCGGGCTCCCAGGCCAAGGCCTTCATGGCCAAAGGCTACGGCGCAGTTTCACCGCGAGAGGCGGGTGCCGACGAAGCACTTCAATCCCTGAAATCCCTTTTGGACAAAATGTAAGGAGCCTCTCATGGCTGTTGAAAAGAAAGATATCGATGACGTCGCTGAAGCCCTGGGCAAGAAGTTCGACGAATTCAAGAAGACCAACGACAAGCGCATCGAAGGCTTGGAGGAAGAGAAAGGCAAACTGTCCGGCCAGGTCGACACGCTGAACGAGAAACTGGGCGAGCTCGACGAGCTCAAGACTTCCCTCGAGCAGGAGCTGGCCGCGCTGAAGCGCCCGGATGGTACTGGCACCAAGGCCGCAAGCGAACACAAGACCGCATTCATGCAGTTCGTGCGCAAGGGCATTGATACCGGCCTGGGCGACCTGCAGGCCAAGGCGCTGCAAATCGGCAATGACGCAGACGGCGGCTACGCAGTTCCGGAAGAGTTGGACCGCAGCATCATCGAGTTGCTGAAAGATACCTCTCCAATGCGCCAGGTGTGCAACCAGATCACTGTCGGTACGCCTGACTACAAGCGCCTGGTCAGCCTGGGCGGCGCTGGTTCCGGCTGGGTCGGCGAAACCGCGCCCCGCCCAGCAACTGGTACCCCGACCCTGGGGCAGATCGCAGCATTCATGGGCGAGATCTACGCCAACCCGCAGGCTACCCAGACGAGCCTGGACGATATTTTCTTCAATGCTGAGGCCTGGCTGAATGGCGAAGTGGCCCGCGAGTTCTCGGAGAAGGAAGGCGCAGCCTTCACCAGTGGCGATGGTGTCGACAAGCCGAAAGGCTATCTGGCCTACGACTTGGTTCTGGATAGCGACAAAACTCGTGCTTTCGGCAAGCTCCAGAAGCTGATTTCCGGTGCCGCCGGCGCCTTCACCGGTGACAACCTCATCGACCTGATCCATTCGCTGAAGGCCGGCTACCGCGCCAATGCCCGGTTCATGATGACCAACCTGACCGTCGCCTATGCCCGCAAGCTGAAGGACAGTCAGGGCAATTACCTGTGGCGCCCAGGCCTGGAGGCTGACAAGCCGTCCACCCTGCTGGGCTACGGCATCGTAGAAAACGAGGATGTGCCGGACGTTGCCGCCGACGCCAACGCCATCTCGTTCGGCGACTTCCAGCGGGGTTACACCATCGTGGATCGCATCGGCACCCGTGTACTGCGCGACCCCTACACCAACAAGCCATACGTTGGCTTCTACACCACCAAGCGCGTCGGCGGCATGCTCGTCGACTCCCAGGCGATCAAGGTTCTGACCCTGAGCGCAGCCTGATCGGGTGGGCGCCTTTGGCGCCCATTCCTCGGAGGATTTATGCCAATCATTCTCGTGAAAAAGCCATTTCCGTTCGCGGTAGATGGCAACCAAGTGGTGGAAATCAAGGCGGGCGAGCAGGACGTGTCGGATCGCTGTGCGCTTGTGGCTGTCGAGCACCTGGGCGTTGCCGAGTACCTCGACCGCCAGGCCGCGCCGGTGCTGCGCGAAGATGGTCCGACCGTGGCCGAGTGGGTGGAGGCAGGTTACCCGGCGGCGAGTTACCCACCTGAGGGTTATGCCTCGCGTAGTTCGCAGGAGGAGATCGACGAAGCGATCTTGCTGCAGAAGGATGCCGAGAACGAAACCGACCCCCTGAAAATGACAGTGCCGAAGCTCAAGGAATGGCTCACCGCCAACAACATCGAATTCGATGCCGGCCTGCTCAAGCCTGCCTTGCAGGCCCTGGTCCCGAAAAATGATTGATCTTGACGTGGTCAAGGTGCACTTGAAGGTCGATGGCGACGACGAGGACACCCTGATTCAGGGGTACACCGACGCCGCCATCAGCTCCTTCGAACTCTGGACCAACCGATTGTTGGTTGCCGAAGGCGATCCGCTGCCAGAGCCAGTCGGCAACGCGCTTACGATTACCAAGGCGATTCGCCAGGGAGCACTTCTGCTGATCGGCCACTGGTACGCAAACCGCGAGGCTGTGGCTACCGGTACCATCGCCACAGAGTTGCCTTTGGCGACCAACGCTCTATGGCGCCCGCATCGTTGGGTGAACGTATGAGAGCAGGCCCAATGCGGCACCGCTGCAAGGTGTTCAAACCTCACCGAGAACAGAATTCTTCCGGCGGTTTCGTTGAAGCCTGGCTGGAAGTTGGTGAGGTGTGGGCCGAGGTCACGACGCCGACAGGCCGGGTTTCCCCTGTGGCTGAGCAGTTGCAGGCGGTGATCAGTGCCGAAATCCGCATCCGCCCGCGCTCGGACATCGTGGCCGGCTGGCGGCTGACCGAGAAGCGATCGGGTGTGACCTACAAGGTCGAGGCCCCGCTGCTCAACAACGAACGGGACATGCTGCGGCTGCTTTGCTCCAGCGTCCCCAACCCCTGAGGTGAAGTCATGAAAATTCGAGCACTGGGCCCGCTGACGGGCGCATCTGGTGAGCGTGAAAAGGGCGAAGAGTTCGTGGTCGAAAAGGCCTATGGCGATGGCCTGATTGCCCGCGGCTATGCCGAAGAGGTTGTCGAAAAGGCCGAGAAGCCCGAGAAGGCCGCCCAGGCCAAGGAGTAAACCATGGCTCGCCGGTCCAGCATCCGTGGTGATATCCGGCTGCGCCGGACGTTGCGCAACATCCACAAGACCATGGACAACGAGCTCAAACCGGCCATGGACCAGGCCGCCCAACGCGTGCTGGCTACCCAGAAGCAGCTGATCCCGAAAGATACCGGGGCTGCCGCTTCAGCGCTCAAGGTCTACGTTTCGCCCAGCGGTCTGGATGCCCAGATCGGCATTCGGGGAAAGCGCGACAATCGGCGCTATTTCTACCTGCGCTTCCTCGAGTACGGCACCAAGGGTTACACCGGCACCAAGTACCAGCGAGCCGACCGCGATGCGGTGGGTGGCGTGCACACCAACAACCGCGACAAGTCGAAGCTTGGCGGACGCCGGAATTCTATCCGGCAGCGCGACACCAAGAACAAGTCCGACGGCCAGCACTTCTTCGGTAAGTACCCTGACATTCCAGCCAGGCCTCCTCACCCATGGCTGCGGCCGTCAATCGATGTGAACAGGGAGTATGTGATGGCCGACATTGAAGCCGCAGTGCGCCAGACCTTGCGCAAGGCGAGCCAGGGGGTAGGCAATGGCTGATCCATCGCTCGCCCTGCAGCAGGCCATATTCGCTCGCCTCAAGGCCGAGGTCAGTTGCCCGATCTACGACGGTGCGGACATCAACACCCCGATGCCCTATGTGTCGATCGACCGGGAAATCTCGGTGAATGCCAGCCCGATCTCCGGGCGAAAGCGCGAGACGCGCCTGATCTACCTGTCGGTCTGGTCCGATGCCGTTGGCCAGGCCGAGGTGAAGCGCATCAACGGCGAGGTTATCGCCGCCCTGGACGAGCGCCGCCTGCCGCTTGAAGTCGGCCGTGCCGTCTCCGTCCGGGTCGAGCAGGCCGACGCCCAGCGCGATGCCGACGGCATCACTTACCAGGGCTCGATCACCGTCCGTGTGATCACCACCCACTGAATCACCCACTGGCCGCGCTGCGGCTTCTATCCAACGTGGCTTTGGAGGATCCCCCATGCCCGCAGAAGACAACCTCAATACAGCCGCCGGCTGCCGCCTCTTCATTGGCGGAAAGACCGGTGCGACCACCAAAACCGAGTTCGAGGCCGACACCTATGTGCGTGTTGGTGAAATCGAAGACCTCGGTGAGTTCGGCGACACCTTCAGCAGCGTGACCTTCACGTCGCTCGAGGATGGCCGTGTGCGCAAGTACAAGGGCACGGCTGACGCCGGCGACATGACCCTCACTGTGGGCCTGGATAACGGTGACGCCGGCCAGAACGCGGTGAAGACCGCTCACAAAGACCGCAGCAAGGGTGACTACAACATCAAGGTGACCCTGAATGACGGCGACCCTGATGCCTCGCCGGCCATCAGCCCGACCACGTTCTACTACCGGGCAAAGGTCATGAACAACACCGTGGCTGCCGGTGCCGCTGACAATGTGGTCCGCCGCAACATCACCCTGGGCATCAACTCGGAAATCCTCGAGCTGCTGCCGGCCCCTGTAACCCCATAAGTGCCCGGGGCTACGGCCCCGGCCTCACAGGACCTGCCTAATGAACAACACGTTGCACGGTACCGTTACCGTCAAGCTGGGTGACGAAGAGTTCACCCTGACCCCAACCCTGAAGGCTGTGCGGGCGATCGAGAGCCGCTTTGGTGGCCTGCGCGGTGCTTCCCAGGCGATCAACTCGCTCAGCGTCGACGGTTGCGCCGCCATCCTGGTGGCCGGCGCCGGCCTTGACGAGAAGGCCGCCAAGGCAGTGCCAGAGCAAGTCTGGCAGCACGGCGTTCTCGATGTGTCGACGCAGCTGAACGCCTACCTGGTTGCGCTGTACAACCCACGCGGCAAAGAGCCGGGAAACGACCAAGCCGGGACGGCGTAAGCGTCATCGAAGATGGAAGTTACGTTGACCGGCTTTTTTCGATCGCTACGGGTTGGCTGGGCTGGGCGCCGGATGTTGCTTGGTGCACGCCGCTGCCTGAGCTTTTCATGGCACTTGATGCCCGGCTCGAATGGTCGCAAATGACCAACCCCTTCGGCAAAGGGAAGGCCCAAGGCGCAAAGCAGAAACCTAGCGCCTCGACAGTTGCCGACAAGCTGCGCCAGGCACTTACGGGCCGAGGCAAGTAACTCAATTCCCGCTCCGGCGGGTTTTTCGTTCTGGAGAATTACATGGCCGACCAACAGGTCCAGGGAATGCTGGTCCAGATCGAGGCGACCACCGCCCAGCTGCGTAGGGAGTTGGCCAATGCGGATCAGTTGGTCGCGCGGTCATCCCAGGCGATTGACCAGAGTCTGGCTAAGGTCGATTCAGCTTTTGATCGGGCAGGCGCAGCAGCGCAGCAAGCCGGCACTCTCATGCGCGGCGCTTTCGCGGCAGTGGCCGGCGCCGGTCTGATCGGCGGCATCATCCAGCAAGTTGATGCCTACGGGCAGATGTCTGACCGGATGAAGGCTGCAGCTGGTAGCGCAAGTGAGTACCAGTTGGTTCAGGACCACCTGCTACAAACTGCGCAGGAAACCTACCGTCCTCTGGCTGAGGCGCAAGAGCTGTACATCCGCACTGCTGACGTTATGCGTAGCCTGGGCTTTAACACCCAAGAGACGTTGGATATCACGGATAGCTTCAGCTTTCTGCTGGTGACCAACGCGGCTGCTGCAGATAAAGCCGGGTCGGCCTTGGATGCTTATTCGAAGGCGCTGCAGACCGGCAAAGTAGAGGCGGATGGCTGGGTGTCTATTCAGGACGCCATGCCGACCATCGTCAATGCGATTGCCACCGCCACCGGCAAGAGCGCCGAGGAGATCCGGAAGCTCGGCGTCGAGGGCAAGCTGTCGCTCGACTACATTAATACCGGCCTGCTGCGCAACGTGGAGGTCAACCGCAAGGCTGCGGTCGACATGTCCACCAGCGTGCAGGACGCGATGGTGAACATCAGCAACGCCATTCAGGCATTCCTGGGTGGCATGGAAGAGCAAACCGGCATAGTCGCAGGCTTTGCGAACGTGCTGATTGCGCTGGCGAACAACGTCGACCTTGTGGCCGTGGCCATGGGCGGCGTCGGTGCAGCTGCGCTGACCAACTACGTTGTGAAAACTGGGCTGGCCTTGCAGGCAGCGCGGGCTGACCGGGCAGCACGAGTTGCCCAGGCTGAGGCAACACTACAGGCGGCGATAGCAGATCAGCGGAAGGCTCAGACGGCTACCATTCTCGCTGAGCGGGAAGCGATTGCGGCGCGAGGCACCGCAGTTCAGACCCAAATGTCCATCCAGCTTGCGACCGCGCGGACAAAGGAGGCCGCCGCAACCGCCGCAGTAGCAACCGCTCAGTCTGGCTTGAAGGCTGCTTCAGCAGGTCTGCTTGCAGGCCTGGGAGGTCCGATGGGGCTGGCAATCCTCGCCGGCACCGCAGCGGCAAGCTTCCTCTTGCTTCGTGACAACGCTGACCAGGCTGGAGTCAGTCTGGAGGACATGCAAAAGCCCGTATCCCAACTGCGGGAGGAGTTCCAGAAGCTCAACCAGGACCAGCGCGAAGCTGCCCTGGTGAAATGGCATCAGGAGCAGATCAACGCTACGGACAAGGTCAAGGATGCCTACGGAGATCTTGCCCAGGCCATACGCTCTGCGACAGTGACAGCTCCTGTTCGCGACTCGGGCGGCCAGTACAACAAGCAGCTTGCCGAGTACCAGGGGATCATCGATCGGCTGAACGAGGCTCGTTCCTCTGGCGCCAACCTTGCCCCGATCCTCAAGGAAGTTGGTAATCGCCTGCAGTTGCCGGCGGCTACGTTGCAGAGCTGGATCACGCAGGCCGGCGCCGTCAGCGATGCGGATCAGCGCTCAGGTCTGATTGCCGAAACCTTGCGTGTCCTCACTGGTATCACCAAAGAAAACACAGTCGCGACCGAAGCGAACAATGCCGCGAAGAGCGGCATGAGCAGCGCTGGCCAGACTTACCTGGAAACCCTGCAGAAGCAGCTCGGCGGCCTGCAAGACAACAATGACGCGATTAAGATCGCGAACCGCTACATTGCCGAGAATGCGGACCTCACCGAAACAGATCGCCAGGCCATCCTGTCGGCAGCTAACGCCATCGAGGCGCAGAAAAAGGCCAATGACAAGGCGAACAAGTCCAAGCGCGAGGGGGAATCAAAGTCTGAGCAGGCTGCCAAGAAGCAGCTGACGGATTTCAAGGCGGCGGAAGAGGGCTACAAGCGCCAGATCGAACTGATCAACACCACTGGTGACAGGCAGAAGAACGCCACGGAAGTCGCGAAACTCTCCTTCGAGCTTCAGGAGGGCAAGCTCGGCAATCTGTCGAAAGCCCAGCAGAAGCGTCTGCTTGAGTTGGCCACCGAGCTGGATACCCTGAACAAGATCAAGAAGGCCAACGAAGACGATCTAAAGCTCAGCGCTTTCAAGGCTGCTCAGCAAGCCGGCACGCAGTCGGCGGCCAATGGCTATGCCCAAGAGCTGGCCGGAATTGGCTTGGGGGACAAGGCCCGCGACCGTATGCGGTCTGAGCTGGCATTGCGTCAGAAGTATGTCGAAGACCTCCAGTCCCTGAATGAGCAGCGGAACACCGGGCAGATTGAGCCGGAGCTGTATGCGAGCGAAACACAGGTCCTCCAGGAGGAGCTCGACAAGAGGCTGCAAGCTCAACAGAACTACTACGCGGCGATTGACGAGCAGCAGTCCAACTGGATGAACGGCGTTCGCGAAGCGTGGGCGAACTTTGCCGACGAGGCACAGAACTACTCAGCCCAGGCTGCCGATTTGACCAACAGCACCCTCGGCAGCGCCAGGGGTGAACTGAGCACGTTCCTCAAGGATGTTGCCACCGGAGCAGAAGATGCTGGCGATGCATTGAACAACATGTTGGGCGGGTTCGCAGAATCTGTCCTCAACGCGCTGACCGATATGGCGGCGCAATGGCTGGTTTACCAGGGCGTGCAGATGCTCGTCGGGAAAACGACCCAGCTCAGTGCTGCTGGGATGATGAGCGCGAACGCCCAGGCAACCGCGTTGCAGGCCGGCCTCGCTGCCTTTGCATCTACCGCTGCCATTCCAATTGTCGGTCCCGCCTTGGCGCCTGGCGCAATGGCTACTGCCCTGACTATTGCTAACCCGTTGGCTGCGGCTGTGGGGATGACAGCGATGTCTGGGGCTGGGTTCATGGAGGGTGGTTATACCGGGAACGGTCGTCGAGACGAAGTCGCAGGCCCGGTTCACCGGGGGGAATACGTTTTTGACGCAGAAGCAACCGCCCGGATAGGAGTTGGCACTCTTGAAGCCATCAGCAATGGGCGTGCTGCTTTTATCGGAGGGCCAGGAAGTTCTTCGGTCGGCTCTGCCGATGGAGGTGATTCTGTCGGCGGTGCTCAGCCCCAGGCGCAGCTGCCCCCGAACGTCAACTTGTACGAGGATGCCAGTCGCGCAGGGCAGGTTCAGCACTCCACTGGGCCTGATGGCCGTCAGATCTTGGATATCTGCGTGGCGAACATCAGGCAGGGTGGTCAGTTGGCCAAGGCATATGAGCAGTACTACGGGGCGAAAAGGGTAGGGCGATGACAGCAATTGCAACGTTGTATGCCTCCGGTGGCAGGGCTTGGATCATCCCTACCATTGAGCTCCGCTGCGTCTCCTGGCCTGGCCCCGTGTACATCTGTTCAGCGTTTGAAGATCTGGTGGCCACGACCGAGGACGGCGTTCTGGCGACGTTCACGGCGGCTGCCTTCGATGCTGCGTTGCCCAAGCGTGATAACAGCGGTAACCAGTCGCTCACTTTCGCGATCGATAATGTGACTGGTGTTGCTCAGCAACTGATCGATCAGGCACTGGAAGCCAGGGAGAAGATCACCATGATCTTCCGCACTTACCTGTCTTCCGACTTGTCAGCGCCGGCTGAGAAGCCATACCGCATGAACGTTCTGAGCGGCTTCATGGAAGGGGCCACCGTTCAGCTGCAAGCCGGCTACTTCGACTTCGTCAACTTGGCCTGGCCAAGGCGTAAGTACACCTTGGATTTCGTGCCAGCGCTCCGCTACACCTGATTTGCAGGCGTGCTTCAGATGATGACGTTTTGTTATAGTCCCGCGCTTCTGAACGGAGCAAGCCATGAAAAAAGCGTTTTTTGTTGCGTTGATGGGCGCTGTACTCGCGTCTGGTTGTACCGTGCGCGTCGCCGATATGACAGTTGCCAGCACCAAAAACTACAACCTGAACTCGTCCAAGTTCGTGAAGGGTAAGCGGGTCATTGGCGAGGATAACTACCCGGTGATCCTCTTCCCGTTGGGCTTTCCCAACATCAAAACCGCTATGGATGACGCTATCCAGAAAGACCGATGCGCAGTCGGCCTGAGCGATGTGGTTATGACTTCAGTCAACCACTCTTTCATTTTCGGCATGATCGGTTATCGGGTCGAAGGTGATCTGATCATCGACCAGACGCAGCCTGGATGTGCATCCAAAGCCTAGGTCGAAACTACTCCAAATAGCCCAGCCATCGTGCTGGGCTTTTTATTGGGTGTTGGAAATGTTCGATAAGTACCTAGAGGCCACCTACGAAGATGGCGGTCGCGGCCCTGCGTGCTTCGATTGCTGGGGCATGACCAGGCTAGTACGTCATCAGGTCTATGGCTTGCCGCTGCTGCCGAGCTGGGGGTATGTCCGTAACACCATGCCCAAAGAATTCACCCGGGCCGTAAATGTTGAGTCATCGGCCATGGAACGCTGCGAACCGGAAGTAGGGGCTATTGCCTGCATCTGGCGAGGGGAAATCTGCATCCACGTTGCGCTAATCGTTGAGGTGGAAGGTCGGTTGCACGGCCTGGAGATGAAGCCCAGCGGGGCAACCATTAAAACGCTACGGCGTTTTCAAGACCAGTATCTGAAAGTGAGCTACCACCGTGATCGAATTTTACCCGAGCAAGCTTGAGGGTTCTCCCCTGGAGCGCCACCGGACTGATCAGGTTATGACCATTGAGGGTTGGCTTTTTCAGAACGTTCCAGGCTATACGCCCCGGCAGTCACCGCCTATAAGCGTCGAGCTGAACGGGGTGTTCATCAATCCTGAGCGCTGGGCGAAAACCGAATTTTCACCCCAAGACACCGTGAGGATCTACCCGGAGCCGAAAGGTACCGGCTTGGAGGTCGCAGTGTGGGCCGTTGTTGCCGCAGTGGTTGCTGTCGGCGTGGTCATGATGACCCAGAGGCCATTGTCTACTCCGCGCAATCAGGGGCGGTCGGGGCAGAATCTTAACCTGGCCAAGACCACGGGCAACCAGGTCAAAGTGGGTGACGTTATACGCGAGGTTGCAGGCAGGACTCGCATCTTTCCGGACTATCTGGTCCCGCCTCGGCATTACTTCGTCAACGAGACGGAACAATGGGTTGAGCTACTGCTGTGCGTTGGCGTCGGCGAGTTTGAGATAAATCCCACGGACGTCAAGATAGGCGACACTACGCTCGCTTCGCTCGGCAGCACTGCGCGATACAAGGTATACGGACCAGGTGAGTCACTGGCCGACGAGTCAGCCCGGTTGTGGTGGCATAACTCGACCGAAGTCGGTGCGACAAACACTGGATCTGGTGGCCTTACCCTCACCAACACCACTCAGGTAGCACAGCAATTCAGCGGAAATGCTTTGCTGGCGGCTGATCTGGTGCTGAGCGTTCCAGATGGTGCGGGATGGTTCCCGTTTGGCTGGGATAGCGGCATGATTGCGCGCGTCGAGCTGACCTATCCGTACACCTTCACCGCCCCGGTTGATGGTAGTGCGACCATCGTCAGCGGCCCGCATCTCCCCATGCTTCAAGCATTCGTCGGTATGCGGATCGAGATCGCGGGCGCCAATGCTGGAAACTATATTGTTGCGAGCTACGAGCCTGAGGTGCCCGGTACCCCGCCCGTGCCTGGTAACGCATCCATGGTCACCGGAAGCGCGGCGCCTGCTCGTTTCAACTTCGATGTGGTGTCGCTGAGTTTCACCGTATCGCGAGGAGTGAGCAGCTTTCCGGTATCGCTGAATACGAACGTTGCAAACCTTGCCGGCCTGGTTTCTGCGGTCAGCGCGTCCCTGTCCGGTACCGGTCTGGTGGCCAGTGCTTCCTCCGGGAGGCTGCGCATTGCTGAACAGGCCGCACCGTTCACTGGCTCGCCGCTGTCTATAACCGGGTCTGTATCTGACATCCTTGGCTCAAGCCCCGCGTTCGTAACGGGCGTTAAGACAGAGGCCGCCACGGACGGGCAGTACGCCCGCATGACCATGACATACGACGGTGGTGCACCAGCCGTGGGGCTTCAAGCAGGGTCTCTGCTGGCAACAATTGGGTACAGGGGGCTGCGGTATCGGATAACGGAGGTATCCGATGACTCAGTGGAGGATGATGACAACACCCCAGCGGATGAGAGCCACGGGCCATCGGCAATCACGGTCGTTCGACTGACCGACACTGGCGCAGTGGACGATGACTGGCTGGGCTTCGACGCAATGCAAACCAGTGATGTATCGGTTGTGCTGGACTCTTCCACAACTGAAGGCGACTGGGCCGGCTCGTTCGCAGTCTGTCCGGAGAATGAGGTTGTCCGCCGCGTCGAATTGGACTTCTTCTTTCCCGCTGGGCTGATTGCCTATTCGAAGAAGGGGCGTCACGTTGAAGTAACCGTCAAGGTCGAGGCCCAGTATCGCGACATCAACACAGCCGGGGACTGGACAAGCGTTTTCTGGACGTTCAAGGCGGCTCGTCGAGACCAGATCGCATTCACCCGGGCAATCAACTTTCCTACCTACATGAGGGGGGAAATGAGGGTTCGTCGAATTGGTGAGGAGTCGTCGGACAGTAATCAGCAAGACCGTGTGCAGTGGTATGGCCTAAGGGCTCGCATTGATAAAGCCCCGCTGCGTTATGAGGGGGTTACCACAATCGCGGTTTATGCACGCGGCGGTACTAAACTTTCGGCTCAGTCCGAGAGCCAGGTGTCGCTGATAGCCACCCGCAAGCTCCCTGTCCTGGTCAATGGCGCCTGGTCGGAGCCAACGGCTACCCGCGATATCGCGCCGTGGGCGTCCTATGTTTCGAAGTCGGTTGGTGCCACAGATGATGATGTAGATATCGAAGAGTTCGTGCGGTATGGCGCCATTTGGCACAGTCGCGGGGACTACTTCGACTTTTCAGTGGAGGAGGCGGGCACGGTCAAGGAAGCTCTCAATGATGCTCTCAAGGCCGGATTTGCAGAGTTCACGCTTGAGCGAGGCAGGATTACACCGGTACGTGATGAGCCACGCAGCCAGATCAAGTTCATGTATACACCGCAAAACATGACTGGATCCCTAAAGCGCTCATTCACCCTGCCGGCGCCCGACGACTTCGATGGAGTCTCAATCAAGTACCGCGATCAGAGGACTTGGGCGGAAGAAACTGTGAAGTGCAAGCTTCCAGGCGATGCCTTCAAAACGGTCAAAGAGATCACGCTCGATGGAGTAACCGATCGCGACCGTGCGTGGCGCTATGGAATGCGTCAGAGACGAGCACAGGTCTATCAGAACAAAAGCTATAGCTGGAGCACTGAGCTCTCCGCGCTAAACAGCGGTTATCTCAGCTATGACGCTGTCGCTGATGACATCCCTGGGTATGCCCAATCGGGAATCATGACGGGCTTCACTGCTGGGGAGGGTCCGGTAATTATCGAAAGCAGCGAGGCCTTCGTGTGGAGTGAAGGGCAGGCACATGTTCTTGCAGTGCGCAGGCCGGATGGTTCGATCAGCGGCCCGTGGGTTGCGTCTCGAATAGATGACTACCGCATCGCGATCCAATCTATCGACTTTGTGCCGGATCTTTCCCATCAGATTGAGCCGCCTCACCTGTTGTTTGGGATTTCGACACGGTGGTGCTACCCGGTCTTGGTGACCTCAATAGAGCCGGGCGACTACTCGGCGGAAATGGAGGCCATCAACTACGACGTTCGAGTCTACGCAGACGATGACAATTTTGCTCCCGAGGATGCTTGAGGATGCTTTTACTTCCTGATGGTCTTCCGTTGCCTGTTGCTGACGGCTACGGCTTCAAGCCAGTCAGCCCGATAGTTCGAACAACGATGGCGAGTGGCAGGGCAATGCAGCGTCGCCGGTTTGGCAGCGTTCCAACCATCCTCCGAGTAAGTTGGATCTTGTCGACCGAAGAAGCCAAGTTGTTTGAGGGGTGGTGTAAGTGGGGGGTCGGCTGGGCAGACTGGTTTCTTTGCCCCATCAGAACACCCTTAGGACTCAGGCCAACCCGTTCCAGATTCACCGACATTTACGAAGGCCCAGAGTTTGTCAGTGACGATCTGTGGCGATACACGGCCTCCTTGGAGCTGTTTGAGTTGCCCATTGTCGATGAGGCTGCTTTCGCAGAGTTGCTCCTCGGAATGCCGTTGCCGGTCATGAACGCAGCTTTAGCTGCCGAGTTTATGCGTTGGTACACCAAGTCTTGGCCTAGAGCCCAGATTAATTGAATGCTCGCCCGCTCATGCGGGTTTTTTTTCGCCTGGAGTTTCTATGAGCGTAGCTACCGACAATCAGCTGTTCCATGAGCTGGTGACTACTGCCAACGCGCTGTTCCTGTCTGATGCTGACTTCGTCACCATCAACGGCATCACCAAGCCCACCCTAAAAAAGATCTACGCCGAATTTCTCGCGAGCATGGGCACCTTCACCACTGTGGCTGCTGGTCTCGCAGCCACCAGTGGTACCGGTACGAACAACCGATTCTTCTCGGTTCCAGGCACTGGTGACGTGTTCGAGACCCGCTATCGGAACGACGCCGGTGTCGCGGTTGAGATCTCGTCCCTTCTGTCCTGGCTGGCCGATGCCCTGACCATCAACCGGGGCAAGGCGTACCCGCTCCGCCAAATGAACCGGGGCGGCGTCACCTCACCGGCTAACGCGGTGATGAATCGATTCCTGCTGAACTGCGAGATCATTGGCGCCGAGCCTGGGAAGTACTACCTGATCTCGCTGCAAAAGAACGGTGCGCCCGGTCTTGTGGGCACCTACGAGTTTGGCTGGATCCTGCTCGAAGCGGATGCTGCTACCTACGCGACGACCGGGGCATTTACTCAAATTCACTCGTTGGTCGATCCCGCTCCAGACATTAGCAGGACTGGCGGGGTCCAGACGATCACGGTAACGCCCCAGCTTCGTCCGGACATCAGGTTCAAGATCACCCTGGATGCTGCGGGGCTTCCAGCGGCAGGAACCGTTATCGATTCGAGCAGTACCGGCTCTGCCGGTCGAAGCTGGATCGTTGATCCATCGAGGTACACGGCCCTTCCAATTGTTAAAGATGACTCGCTGACGCTAAATATTGGCAAGAGCTTGCCGCTGCGATCGATGAACCGTGGCGGGGTGACATCCATACCCAACACGGTCATGAATCGGCTGTTGCTGAAATGCGAAGTGCTCGGTGCTGTCGCGGGCAAGTACTACCTGATCAGCCTGCAGAAAAACGGCTCGCCAGGTCTTGCCGGAAGCTACGAGTTTGGCTGGATTCTGTACGAAGCGGATGCCTCGACGTATGCGGCGACCGGCACCGTGACGATGATCCATACCTACTCTGATCCGGCTCCCGACATCAACCGAACCGGGGGTATCCAGACCATCACGGTTAGGCCGGCCCTCCGACAGGAGATGCGGTTCCAAATTACGCTCGACGCCTCAGCCTTGCCATCTGCAGGCGTGCCAGTTGACTCCAACAGTTCCGGTACGCCTGGTCGGAGCTGGATTGTCGATCCATCGTGCTACGTGGAAGCCCCGTATCTGAAGGATGATGCGCTGACCATCAACAAGGGGAAAAACTATCCCCTTCGGCCAATGGCGCAAGGCGGCGTGACTTCGCCAGTAAACACGGTGCTTAACAGCTTCCTGTTGAACTGTGAGGTCTCAGGTGCGGATCCGACCAAATATTACAAGGTTGCGTTTCAAAAGAACGGCGCCCCGTTGTTCGGTGATTACACCTACGGCTGGATCTTCCAAGAGTCTGACCGGGATGACTATGGCGCCGTAACTGACAATGTGGTGATCCATAACTACAGCGATCCTGCACCTGATATTGATCGTGACGGTGGTGTCCAGACGCTCATTATCACGCCGAAGAGTCGTCCTGGCATCAAGTTCAAGCTGACCATCGACGCCGCAGCCTTGCCGGCTCTTGGCGTTGCGATCAACGCCAACAGTACGGGTGCGAGCGCAAGAAGCTGGATTGTCGATCCTTCGCGGTACACCTACGCGAACGCATCGGCTACGTCAAAGCAGCTGCAAGCCGGCCGGATGTGGGTAGAGGGCGAGACCACCGGCAATAACTTCGACTTCATTTGGTCGCATGGCGCTAACCACATGTTCATGCAGAAGTTCGGGCCAAACCAGGTGAACCAGTTATTCAACTTTAAGGGTTGGCGCATTGCCCCGCTTGCCACGGTTGAGTCTGCCGCATGGGAGGACTTGGGCGGGTGGAGTACAGACTGGCTGCCCCCGCTCACCCTGCGGGCAGTCAACAACGGTGACGGCGGGAAGGTCCAGTACACGGGCGGCGGCCACTGGGACGAAACTGAACCAACCCAAACGACCCCAACTGCAAGAATGGTCAACCTCAAATGCTCTATTAACGGTCAGGAAATGGCAGAGGGGCAGACTTACTCAGGGGCGGCGGACTACGCAACGTTCTCGTGGCAGGTGGAGATGTTCGCCTACAACACCATGACGCTCGGGCGCTACGTTGGCCGGCAGCACTTCGTGGTGCATGTTCGACCCGGTGCATGGGAGGTGCTTTACGCGTTTGAAGCGCTTGAGGATGTTGTGGTGGAAATCGACAACGGCCCGCAAATGGGTGTCTATTCGGCGTTTCCGGAATGGGTGCACTACATCGGTGACGACCGTGGGCCTCTTCTCGCCACAGACCCAGCAGCGATGCTAGCGCAACCCAGTAACGTCGCCCCTGACGTGTTCGCGGCAGTCTGCTTTCACCCCGCTCGTGGATTCTGCGCCAGCTGGATGGACCGGAGCTATGAAGCGGGAGACGGTCGCTATGTGTCGCCAACTCTGCCCTTTGCCCGGAAAAACTCGGGGAGCTGGAAGTTCTACCAAGCAGCTATCTCGGGTAAACACACAGCGTTTCAGGCTGGCCAGGGCTATAAGTGGCGAGGCGGCTATGCCGTAGCTCCCGTCGATATCGTCCAGGGTGATGTGAACTGCGCATTCCAGTACACCAAAGGTGGAAAACCTTGGTTGGCTTGGGCTCTGAATGCAGCCGGCACCGGCCGTGTTACTCAGGTCCCTTCGGTTGCGGGGCGAACCATCGGTGAAAATGTGGTCGGGTCGAGAGGGCTTGATGTTTCCTCAGCCTCCTACGCTTTTGGTAACGCCGAGATCAAGTAGAAACCTTCCAACGCCCGCCCTGTGCGGGCTTTTTTGTGCCTGGAGAAAACCAATGGCAACATCACGCGGTGTACGCAACAACAACCCCGGCAACATCGATTTCAACCCACGGAACGCCTGGCAGGGCCAGCTGGGCATGGAGGAGGGCGTGGCCAAGCCGCGCTTCGCCAGGTTCGACCAGGCCGAGAACGGCATCCGTGCCCTGGGCAAGCTGCTGCTCAACTACCGGGGCAAAGACGGTATGCCCGGTGTTGGCCGTCCTGGCATCGACACCCCGCTGGAGTTCATCAGCCGCTGGGCGCCATCCAGCGAGAACAACACCCTGGCCTACGCGCAGGCCATTGCCAAGCGCCTTGGCGTTGGCGTCCGCGACTCCATCGACATCTCCAAGCCTCAGGTTCTGCGCGAGGCAGTGGTTGGCATCATCGTCCACGAGAACGGCGGGAACCCTTACAAGCCCGAGGTGATCGACGAGGGTGTCCGGCGGGCACTGGCATGAAGGGCTGGGCCATATTGGCTGTTGCTGTGCTGCTGGCATCCCACTGGGCGGCCTACCAGCACGGCCGCTCAGTGGAGCTAGCGAACGCCGGACAGGCAACAGCTCAACGAGACAGCGGTGACAGGCTGGCGGAAGTGATCGGCGAGCGCGGCGCCCGGCAGGAAGAACAACGACGCGCCACGGCGCAGGAGGAGGCGAGAGCCAATGCCCAGGAAGAACGAACGATTGCTGATGCTGGCGCTGCTGACGCCGATGCTGCTGGTCAGCGGCTGCGCAGTGACGCCACCCAATTCGCTGCCGCCGTCAGTTGCCCCGGCCCGGATACCGCCGCTATCGCCCGAGGCCAGGCAGCCACCCGCGCCGCCATGGTGCTCTCCGACCTGCTCGCACGGGCTGACAAACGAGCGGGAGAGCTGGCGCAGGCTTATGACCGCGCCAGGGTTGCCGGCCAGCAGTGCGAGCGCGAGTATGACGCCCTGAAACCGCCGGAATGAATGGGGGAAGAATCGCTTGCTAGCCCTGGCCGGATAGCCGCGCTTGTTGTAACGCAAGATCGGCTTGTACCGCGGCTTCTTTGGCTTGATACAGGGCTGGCAGCAACGCCTTTGCAGCCTCCATCAGGGGCTGAACGCGCACTCTGCCGCCGATTATCCTCACACCATTCGAATCAATTGCTACAGACGTAGCATCAATTCGAACAGTCAGGTCTTCAACCTCAATGATGACCTTGTTTTTGCTTTTTTCTCGACCATCGAGGTATTCGTTGTAATGCTCTCTCACATTCCTAACGGTCTTGACCTCGGAGGCTTCATTCAAGAAGGCTTCAGTAAGCGTGGGATCGATAAGGTCAAGCTTGTGGATTTCAGCGATCCACTCAACCGATTTGCTTACAGATGTCACAAAATAGTGGTCCTCAATAGGCGACATGTCGGGGTTCTTCTTTAAATGCTCGACCTGCTTAGACAGTTCGTCCAGGTCTCTGGGCATCTTCATGCGCTCCTGAAGATCGAGCACACGCTCTCCTTGATACACAACGGACGCAACCCAGCGCCAAGCAGTCGACGTAACGATCATATCCTTCATGTCTTGAACTCCTAATGTGGAGTAGTAGGCATAGCTTATTGCCATCACCTTGTCGACCCGCTGACCGGCAGTTGCCCATGTGCCGGTTTGATGGCTACGATACTGTATCTATATACAGTATTCGGTGCAGCATGTACTTCCTCCTCGTTCGCCGCCGCGTGAATGGCGTGGCCATCCCTTCCGACCAGTTCAGGAAGGTCCAGCCTCTGCGGGCCGACATCCACATCGGCGACCACCACAGTGAGTCGCTGGGCCGGGTCTCGACCCAGGCCTGGGTGTTCAACCCTGCGCCGGGACCCGACATCATTCCTCGATTGCATGACGCAAAGGTCAATGGCATGGCCCAGCTCGGAATCAACATCAACGGTGTCGAGGAAGTCGAAGGCGTGCTGTATGCGCAGTCGTGGTGGTGCAGAGCAGAATGATGGCCGGGATACCGCAAGCATGGATGGATGAACTGAACGACCGATTCGCCTTGGTTACAGATCCCGATGGGCGCGCTGCCGTGCTCGACGAGATGGCCTATGCCGCCCATCGTCGTCGAGAGGTTGGGGACGAGAACCTGGTCGACATGCTGGAGCTTGTGGAGTCGGCAAGGGCGTGGGCGCTGCTCGAGCACGAGGAGGCTTGGCACCTTGGCCTTTTCGAGAATGAGGGTTGGAGTGAGCACGATCCAGGAAGGATTGCTGTCGGCGGGACGCCGGGAAGGGGGAAGAGAGCTGTCTAAAACTGAGGTTAAGCTTCTCGGTTTTGCTGGGTGAAAGTCGGTGAAACTCGCCGAACCGTATTAGACAATTGCGATTCGCAGGCCGCTAGCGGCGCGGCCTGAGGACCATTTCTCACACTACTGCTGCATCATCGGGGTGTGTGCGGAAAGATCAGACATTCAGGGCCTTACAGCGGGTGATCTGGTTGGCGTTTGTGAAACCGGCAATGGTACAGGCTTTTTCGAGCTGATGCAGGCGCGGCGCTGCATGCATCATCACGGTGCGGTGTGCATTGCATTTCATGCCTTGTGCCTGCATTATGCATGCTATGCAAAAACGCAACGTAGCCACTGTCCTCAGAGCACTGCTCGATCGCCACGGCCTGTCCCCGACGGAGCTGTATCGACGCACGGGTGTTCCTCAATCCACCTTGTCGCGGATTCTCGGCGGCAAGATCGTCGACCCGTCCGACAAGCACGTGTCGAAGATCGCCGAGTACTTCGGCGTGAGCACCGAACAATTGCGTGGCCGCGCCGAGCTTGGCGAGTCTCGCGAAGCCGCGCTGCCGGCCCATGGTCATGCCGACCTCAGCGACATAAGCCTGTGGGACGATGAAACCCCCGTCGAGGATGACGAGGTGTCGGTACCTTTCCTTCGCGAGGTTGAATTGGCAGCGGGATCAGGAAGATTCGTCATCGAAGAGAGCGAGCGTGCGCGCCTGCGCTTCGGCAAGCGCAGCCTGCGCCACAACGGCGTGCAGTTCGACCAGGCCAAGTGCGTGACCGTGCGTGGCAACAGCATGCTGCCGGTGCTGCGGGATGGCGCGACGGTGGGGGTGAACACCGGCAAGTGTGCGATCGGCGACATCATCGATGGCGACCTCTACGCCATCAACCATAATGGTCAGCTGCGCGTGAAGCAGGTCTATCGGCTGCCTACCGGCATTCGCCTGCGCAGCTTCAACCGCGACGAGCATCCCGACGAGGACTACAGTTTCCAGCAGATGCAGGATGAGCAGATCAGCCTGCTCGGGCATGTGTTCTGGTGGGGCATGTACGCGCGCTGATGCCCCCGACCCAAGAAACCCGCTACGGCGGGTTTTTTTTCGCCTGCAGAAAATCCCTACAAGGCAGGCCGTGCATGGCCTACATGCATAACAGCAAAAAATAACGCATGGAAATTTGAAGAAATGCATTGACTGCATATGCACTAATGCATAGCCTGTGTCTCAAGCCGGACGGAAACCGGTTGTTACACAGGCAGCGATGGACAGGCCTCAACTGTCCAGAGGGTTGGCAACTGGCCCGGGTGTGCAGCGTAAAGCACCACGATCAGTTATCCGGCGGGCAGGCAGCCGCGGTCGGAGTCACCAATTTGTAGCGGAACCGCACGGCGTCACCAGGCGTGGCCGGCGGTTCGTCAACGCATTACTAAAGAGCCTGGCGAGCCGGGCTTTTTGGAATGCCGATCTTTTGCAACACAGCATACCCACCACCGATCTGTTGGCGCTTGCCAACAGGCATTACACAGGAGACAGGACAGTGACGAACGAGCAACAGGCGTTACTCGAAATGCCGCTCTGGCTGGTAATCGTCCTGGCATTGCTGGGCGGTTTGAGCGGCGAAATGTGGCGGGCCGACAAGGCCGGTGCCACCGGTTGGTCGCTGCTGCGACGGCTGGCGCTGCGCTCCGGGGCCTGCATGGTCTGCGGGGTATCGACAGTGATGCTGCTGTATGCCGGCGGCCTGTCGATCTGGGCGGCCAGTGCCTTCGGCTGCCTGACGGCGGTCGGCGGCGCCGATGTTGCCATGCGCTTGTATGAACGCTGGGCGATCCGGCGCCTGGGCCTGCGCGACAGCACACAGCCCGACGAGCGATAAGGAGAATATGCATGAGCGAACTGGCCATTTTGCATGGCGCAGTGACGGCAACCATTCGTGAGGCAATGCCGGAGCTGGCATCGGTAGATACCTATACCGCCGTAGGAAATGTTCCAGAGCGGCCCTCGCTGCGCCACGGCATCGTCCGCATGACGGCCGATGCGGCACCGCGGGATGGCCGCTCGGTGTTGATTGCCACCTTCGAGGCGGATATCACCGCCGACAGTGCCAATCCAGAGGCGCGGCTCCAGGGCAGCCTGCTGGCCGCGCAACTGATGGACCTGCTACGCCAGCAGCATTGGGCGCTGGAATTCGTTGAAGCCAGCCGCAACCTGCAGGCGCAGTTCCAGGGTAACGCCTGGACTGTGCGCTGGGACCAGCCGGTGCTGCTTGGCGAGCCGCGCTGGAACTGGCCGGATCAGCCGCCCGGTAGCCTGGTACTGGGTTTTGCACCCGATACCGGGCAGGGTAACGAAGCACACTATGTTGCGCCGGAGGACCTGGCATGAGCTACGTCACAGCAATGCATGACCGCATGCTGGCGTGCATGGTCATCCCCTGCCGGGTGGTTGCGCTGGACCTTGCCGCGGCCAGGGTCCGGGTGTCCGACGGTAGCGGCTGGACCAGCGCCTGGTTGCGCTGGCACGCCCAGGCGGCCGGCCAGGCCAGGCACTGGCGGGCGCCCAGTCTGGGTGAGCAGGGTGTGTTGCTCAGCCCCAGCGGCGAGCCGGCTCAGGGCACCTTCCTGCCTGGCCTGTATGGCAATGCCGGTGGCGCAGCGGACAACCGTGGGCATACCGAGGTGTGGCGCTTCGCCGATGGCGGTTCAATCAGCTACGACTGGCAGGCCAGCCACTATGATATCCAGCTGCCGGCTGGCAGCGCGACCATCAAGGTTGGCGCCGGCACGGTGCAGGTCAGCGACGGTGCGATCAGCCTGCAGGCCGCAACCATCAACCTCTCCGGCAATGTCACGATCGATGGCCCGCTGCAGGTCGGCGGTGATATCAACGGCGGTGGGCGGATCATCGATACCGCCGGCAACACGGCCAACCACAAACACTGAATCGAGCCCGCCCATGCGGGCTTTTTCATATCAGGAGAATGCCATGCATACCCATGAACAGGGAGGCTTACCATGATCGGCATGGACCGCCGCACCGGTCAGCCCTTGGCCGGCATCGATCACCTGCGCCAGTCCATCGAAGACATCCTCACTACACCGCTGGGCAGCCGGCGCATGCGACCGGAGTACGGCAGCCAGCTGCGGCGTTTCGTCGATTTGCCAGTCAACGAGGGCTGGAAAAGCGCCGTGCAGGCCGAGGTGGCCCGCGCACTGGGGCGCTGGGAACCGCGCCTGCAGCTGCAGCGGGTCAAGGTAGTCGCGGTGATCGGTGGCCAGGTCAGCCTGGCGCTCATCGGCCGCTACCTGGGCGACGACGCGCTGGTGGAGGTGAGCGTATGAGCCAGGTCGACCTGTCGAAACTGCCAGCACCACAGCTATTGGAGGACCTTGACTACGAAGCGCTCTACCAGGCCGATCTGGACACTTTCCGCAGCTACCTCGGCGACGGCTGGACCGCCAATCTGGAAAGCGACCCGGTGACCAAGCTGCTCGAGGTCGGCGCCTACCGCAAACTGCTCAACCGGGCACGCATCAACGATGCCGCCAAGGCGCTGCTGCTGGCTTACGCCCAGGGCAATGACCTTGACCAGCTGGCGGCCAATGTCGGCCTGCAGCGCCTGGTGATCGAGGCCGAAGACCTGGCCAGCGTCCCGCCAGTCGAGGCGTTGCTGGAATCTGACGATGCCCTGCGCGAGCGGGTGCAACTGGTTTATGAAGGCCTGACCACGGCCGGCCCGCGCAACAGTTACATCCTGCATGCCCGCAACGCTTCGGGACAGGTGGCTGACGCCACCGCCGAAAGTCCGTCGCCGGCCGTGGTGGATGTCACCGTGCTGAGCCTGCAAGGCAACGGCGAGGCCAGTACCGAACTGCTGGCGCAGGTGGCGACCTACCTGGATGACGATGATATCCGCCCCGTTGCCGACCGGGTCACCGTACGCAGCGCCGAGGTGTTGCCCTACCGCATCGATGCCGTGCTGTATCTGGCCGACAACGGCCCGGAGTACGAAGCGATTCTCGCCGAATGCCAGCGCCGCCTGCAGGCCTGGATCAACCCGCGCAGGCGTTTGGGCGTGGAAGTGGCGCGCTCTGGCATCGATGCGCAACTGCACATCGATGGAGTCAGCCGGGTCGAGTTGAATGGCTGGGCCGACATTCGCCCGAGCAAGGCGCAGGCGGCCTGGTGCAGCGGCTTCACCTTGAAGCGGGGTAGCTGATATGCAGAGCCTGTTGCCGCTCAACCGCACCGCGCTGGAGCGGGCCATTGAAGTGGCTGCGGACGAGGACCTCAAGGTCAGCCTGCGCCAACTCTACAACCCGGATACCTGCCCGGCGCATCTTCTTTATCAGCTGGCCTGGGCCTGGTCGGTGGACCGTTGGGAGGACAGCTGGAGCGATGAGATCAAACGCTCGGTGATCCGCTCGGCGTTCTTCGTCCATGCCCACAAAGGCACCCTGGGTGCGCTCCGGCGGGTGGTGGAGCCCTTCGGCTACCTGATCGAGGTGCAGGAGTGGTGGCAGACCACGCCGCCTGCTCAGGCGGGCACGTTCGCCCTGAAGATCGGCGTTTCCGATACGGGCATCAGTGAAAGCACCTATCAGGAACTGTCTGCCCTGATCGACGACGCCCGGCCGGTCAGCCGCCACCTGACCGGCCTGGTGATCAGCCTCGAAAGCCGTGGCGCCCTTCATTTCGGCTGCGCGATCCAGGACGGCGACGAACTGGACATCTACCCACTGGCGCCCCGTGACATCGAGGTCATCGGCATGGTGGGGCGTGGCGGCCGTGAACACACAATCGATACCTTGGACATTGCACATGGTTGACCAGACTTCTCAGTTCTACGCCATCCTCACCAACGTGGGCGCGGCGAAACAGGCCAATGCCGATGCCTTGGGCATTGCCTGGAAAATCACCCAGATGGGTGTCGGCGATGCCAAAGGCACCGATCCTACCCCCAATGCCACCCAGACCAGCCTGATCAACGAATGGCGCCGGGCGCCGTTGAACCAGCTGAAGGTGGATGACAAGAACAGCGCGATCATCATTGCCGAGCAGGTCATCCCGGCCGACGTTGGCGGCAAGTGGATTCGCGAGATCGCGCTTTACGATGCCGATGGCGACATGGTTGCCGTGGCCAACTGCGCGCCCACCTACAAGCCGCTGTTGAGCCAGGGCTCGGGACGGACCCAGGTGGTGCGGATGAACCTGGTGGTCAGCAGCGCCAGCAATGTGCAACTGAAGATCGACCCGGCGGTGGTGTTGGCGACTCGGGAGTGGGTTACCGAGGAACTGGCCAGGCAGGACTTCAAGCATTCGGTGCTGGCGGCGACTACGGCGAACATTGCCTTGACCGGGTTGCAGACGGTTGATGGCGTGGCGCTGACTGCCGGGGCGCGGGTATTGGTGAAGAACCAGACTGCAGCCAAGGATAATGGCCTGTATCTGGTGGCCGGCGGCGCCTGGACCCGCTGTTCCGATGCGGATAGTAGCGCCAAGGTAACCCCTGGCATGCTGGTGCTGGTCGAGCGCGGCACGGTCAACGCGGAAAGCGCCTGGCAGCTGCTGACCGATGCGCCAATTACCCTGGGGGTGACTGCCCTGGCGTACGAAATGGCGTTCGGGCGCAGCGGCGTGGCCGCTGGCACATACCGCAGCGTCACGGTCGATGCCTATGGCCGGGTGACCGCTGCGACCAACCCGACGACGGTGGCGGGCTATGGCCTGACCGATGTCTACACCAAGACTCAGATCGACACGGCTCTGGCGCTCAAGGCGAACTTGGCCAGCCCAGCATTAACGGGGGTTCCGACGGCGCCGACAGCGGCGATCGGGACCAACACCGCCCAGCTGGCCAATACGGCATTTGTGCAAGCCGCCCTTGCTGCGGCCGGCCCGATGTTCAGCAACACCGATGAAGTTACCGACTGGGACAGCATTCTGGCGGCGGGCTGGTATCCGAAAATTCTGTCACGTGTCGTGCCGAACAGCCCAGGTACGGAAGTTTCTTACTGGTACTGCCTTACCCTGGCCTACGCCGGCGGCAGCATTACTCAGGTGGCCTACCCGTATGCGTCTGGGACATTGGTCAGCGGCACTAAAACCCGTAGCCTTTATCAGAATGTCTGGACGCCCTGGGTTACGACCTACACCAATGCGAACGTATCGGCGTCCATCAAGGGCCTGTTGGAGGCCGCCACGGCACCTGCCGCGTTGCTGGCCATCGGCGCTGCGCCTTTAGCAAGTCCGGTGTTCACTGGCGCTCCGGCGGCACCTACACCGGCTCAGTTCGACGTAACGACGAAGATTGCAACTACTGAGTTTGTCCAACGGGCAATCGGCGGCTTCCAGAATGGCTATGCCTACACCACGGCGGGCCAAACTATTCCCCCTTCGCGGGTCAACTGTCTTATCAACTTGAATACGGCAGCGTCTAACATCACGCTCCCGCTGCTTTCGAGTGTGCCAATTGGCTCATGCGTCTATATTCGAGCGAGTAACCTTGCCACGATCAAGGCTCAAGGGGCCGACGTAATCTATGTAAGTACCGCTAAAACTGCAGAATCTTCTGTAGACGTTGGAGGCAACAGTAACATCACCCTGATTTCTGCAGGCGGCATCTGGTTTATCGCGGGTAACGCTTCGCTAACTCAAGACACCACGCTGTTTGGGTTCCTCAAGGGCAGCAATGGCTACATGAAGCATCCGAGCGGCATCGTTGTCCAGTGGTGCAATGGTCAAATTGCTGCGAACCAAAGTTCGGCCCGAATTACGTTGCCCGAGGCATTCAGCACCAGTCTGGTGGCCTATTCCTTGGGCACTGCCAACGCTGGGCATTGGGTAACCGGGCAGAACGCAAGTCCGAGTGGGATAGACATTATTCCCCGCACAGTCAGCGCGGGGAACATCATCATTCCAACGGGCATCGTTGGATACACCGCTATGTTTATTGGGTACTGAGTTATGGAAATTCAGGTTTTCGCTTGCAAGTCTACGCGGGGCTTTTACAGCAGCGCGGAAAATTCAAATATTCCGAGTGATGCCATCGAGATATCGGCGGAACTCAAAAGTGAACTGCTCAAGGGTGAGCGTTCTGGGCGGGTGATCGCCTGGGGCGATGACGGTGTTCCGTTCCTGATCGACCCGCCGCCGCCGAGCCCTGATGAGCTGGCAACGATTGAGCGCCGCTGGCGTGATGAGCGGTTGCTGGCTACCGATGGTATGGTGACCCGTCACCGTGACGAACACGATATCGGCGCGCTTACTACCCTGGACAGCGAGCAGTTTTCGAAGCTTCTTGAGTATCGGCAAAGCCTGCGCAATTGGCCCCAGGCTGAAGCGTTTCCCACCTTTACGCAGAGCCGCCCGTCGGCACCCGACTGGCTCGTCCAGTTTACCCAATAACGCCCCGCACCGCCGGGGCGTTTTCTTTTCTGGCAGCACCCTTCAGGCCCTGCACCCGCAGGGCCTTTTCATACCTGAACCCGGAGTAAACCTACATGAGTGGATTCTTCCACGGCGTCACCGTAACAAACGTCGACACCGGCGCTCGCAGCATCACGCTGCCTTCCTCTTCGATCATCGGTCTGGTCGACACCTTCACCGAGGGCGCTGGCGCCACCGCCAAGGCCAACGATCTGGTACTGATCACCAGCGAGCGTGAAGCCGTTGCGGCCTTTGGCGAAAACGCCGCCATCACCAAGGCCTGCCGCGCCATCTACACCCGTGCCAAGGCGGTCATCGTCGCCTGCGGCGTGGCCAGACTGGACGATGCAGCGGAGCAGACCGCCGCGATCATCGGCACGGTGCAAGCCGACGGCAAACGCACCGGCCTGCAGGCGCTGCTCGACGGCAAGAGCCGTTTCAACGCCCAGCCACGCCTGCTGGCTGCCCCGCGCCACAGCGCTACCCAGGCGGTGGGCACGGCACTGGTGGCCCTGGCCGACAAGCTGCGCGGCATCGCCATCATCGACGGCCCCAACACCACCGACCAGGCGGCCATCGACTACGCGAAGAACTTCGGCGCCAAACGCGCCTTCCTGGTCGACCCGGGCGTGCAGTACTGGGACAACGGCGAGGAAGCCACCGTCGATGCACCCGGTTCGGCCTGGGTCGCCGGCCTGTTCGCCTGGACCGATCGCGAATACGGTTTCTGGGCCTCGCCCTCGAACAAGGAATTCGTCGGCATCACCGGCACCACTCGCCCGGTGGAGTTTCTCGATGGCGATGACAGCTGCCGCGCCAACCTGCTGAACAACGCCAACATCGCCACCATCATCCGCGATGACGGCTTCCGCCTGTGGGGCAACCGCACCCTGTCGAGCGACCCGAAATGGGCGTTCGTCACCCGAGTACGGACCATGGACATCGTCATGGACGCGATCCTCTACGGCCACAAGTGGGCCGTCGACCGCGCCATCACCGCCACCTACGTCAAGGACGTCACCGAGGGCCTGCAGGCCTTCATGCGTGACCTGAAGAACCAGGGCGCGATCATCAATTTCGAGGTCTTCGCCGACCCGGAGCTGAACACCGCCAGCCAGCTCGAGCAGGGCAAGGTGTACTGGAACATTCGTTTCACCGACGTGCCGCCTGCCGAAAACCCCAATTTCCGTGTCGAAGTCACCAACCAGTGGCTGACCGAAGTCCTCGATTCCGCCGCTTAAGGAGCGCATTTACATGGCAATGATTCCCGAAACCCTGGCCAACCTGAACCTGTTCGTCGATGGCGTCAGCTTCCAGGGTGATGTACCTAGCCTGACCCTGCCCAAACTCACCCTGAAGATGGAGGAACACCGCCCCGGCGGCATGGACATGCCGGTCGAAATGGACCTGGGCATGGAAAAGCAGGAAGCGGCCTTCACCACCACCGGTGTGCGCCGCGAAGCGCTGAAGTTCTTCGGCCTGGCCGACGGCAGTGGCTTCAACGGTACGTTCCGCGGCGCCTTCAAGGGCCTCAAGGGCAAGATCAACCCGGTAGTGGTGACCCTGCGTGGCACGCTCAAGGAAATCGACATGGGTGACTGGAAGTCCGGTGACAAGGCCGAGATCAAGCACAGCGTCGGCCTGACCTACTACAAGCTCGAAGTCGATGGCCGCCTGATCTATGAAATCGACGCGTTGGGCATGAAGCGCGTGATCGATGGCGTCGACCAGTTGGCTGCCCAGCGTGCCGCGCTCGGCTTGTAAGGAGATGACCATGGCTCAAGTGAAGAAGCAGCCTCAATGGCTGACCCTGAGCGCCGATCGCGTCACCGTGCGCCTGTCGCGCCCCAGCGAAGCCAATGGTGTTCAGGTCGACAGCCTGTCGCTGCGGGCACCGACCGTGCGGGACATCCGCAACGCCCATGCCGGGGGTGTGGATGATGACGAGCAGCGCGAACTGAACCTGTTCGCGTCGCTGGCCGAGGTTGGCATCAAGGACCTCGAAGGCCTGGCCCTGAAGGACTATAGCCGTCTGCAAAGCGGTTATTTTCGCCTGGTGCAGGACGACGAACTTTGACCCGGGCCGGCAAAAGGCCGCCGCCCGGCGGCTGGCCAAGGAGCTGAATTTTTCTGCGAGCGAGATCATGACCATGTCGTACAGCGACATGGTCTGGTGGCTCGCCCCGTGACAAGGAGGAACCTATGGCGAACACAGAGGTGTTCTCGCTCGGGCTCGGCGTCACCGTCATGAACCCTGTGGGCCAGGCCATCGAAATGCTGCGCCGGGACGTCGAACGCCTGCGCCGGCAGGCTGACGGCACCCGGCTTGGCCGGCTCATCGGCGAAGTGATCCGGCTGGGGTTGGAGCTCGGCAAAGTACGTCAGGTCGAACGCCAGCTGGCGCTGGACCAGGCACAGCAAGAGGAAGGGCCCATCGCCGGGTTGGGCGATGAGGCCGATGCCGTTGAGCGTTTACGCCAGCATTACCTGATGCTGGACCAGGTGATTGCCGGGCTGGCGCAGCTCAAGCCGCTGCAGGGCCAGATGACGGTCAATGTCTTTCAGCAGTGGCACTCGGTCGTGCAGGGGCCAGTGGGACCCGGCAAGCTGCAAGCGCCTGCGCAGGCCCTCGCGCAGGCTCCCGGGCAGGCACCCGGCACGGATGCAGGTGACGACTCGGGCAACCTCGGCAAGGCCCTCGCGATGGCCGCCGGGGGTGGTGGGGTTGCTATCGCTGGCGTCATGCGCAAGCTGCCGCCGGAACGACAGCGTGCGATACGCGAGCGTGTTTCGAAGGAGTGGCGGGACAACCGTGTCGAAACCTTCGGCAAGCTGGCCAAGGTGCTAATCAGCGCTGAGGACGGCGAAGAAAGGGCACGCGGCGTCGGCGCTGCAGTCGGCGAAATCGGCGGTCGCGTGCTGGGCGCGATGGCACCTCTGCTGTTCAAAGGCAAAGGTAAAGCGATAGGCAGAACCTCGAGCACAGGTACAAGCAGAGGGAAACGTCAGAGCAGACGTGAAAGCCGGCGCAAGGCTCAAATCAAGGCGCAAAAAGAAGCTGCACGGAAGCAGAATGCTCAACAGGCGGCAGAGCAGAAGGAGGAAGAGACCGCGCAAGAGCAGTGGGCCAGGTTTGGCGGCCAGGTGGGCGAGGCTGCGGGTGATCAGGTCGGCGGTGCGCTGTTCAACTGGTTTGCGCAGGAGGATGAGCCCACGCCACACAGCAAAGGAACGCCTTTGGCGGCCGAGGCGCAAGCTGCTTCCGAGAGGGGGGCTTCGCTACCTTTGATCGCCACAGGCAGGCAGCTGCCATTGGCAGGAACGCTGTTCAAGCGCGCGCCACTGACGGCAGTGCTGGATACCTCGCTGCAGGTGGCCGATATCTACCAGGGCGACGCCACGCCCGAAGAGAAGCTGGAAGGCTATGGCGAGGCTTTCGGCGGGCTGGGTGGCAGCTTGGCCGGCTCTTCGGCCGGATGGCTCGGTGGCGCGGCAGCCGGTGCCATGATCGGTTCGGTGGTGCCCGGTTTAGGAACAGTGATCGGCGGCGCCATCGGCGGCCTGCTGGGGAGCCTGGGTGGTGGTTATCTGGGCGGCATGGGCGGTGAATTCGTCGGCGGCGCGTTAGGCAAGGCTGTGGCATCCGTGGCCGGCTCCGATGCGCCAGGGATGAGCAAGGGCGTTACCGGCTCCCCTGACCAGACAGCCCGATTGCAGAAAAATGTCAGCACTCCGGCAGCGTTGACCGCGACTTCGAGCGCGCAACGGGTCGGCAGCTTGGCCGGTTCATCGGTCGGTGGGCTCGGTGGTGCGGCAGCGGGCGCCATGATCGGCTCTGTGATACCGGGTATGGGTACAGTGATCGGGGGCGCGGTCGGCGGCCTGCTGGGGAGCCTGGGCGGAGGGTACCTGGGCGGCATGGGCGTCAAGTGGGGCGGGGGCGCGTCAGGCAAGTCCCTGGCATTCGTCTCCGGCTTCGATGCGACTGGGGCGAGCCAGGACGTTGCCGGTTTCCCCGACCAGGCAAGCCGATTGCAGAAAAGCGTCACGCCTGCACCGCCAGCTATTTCGACACCGCCATCACCGGCTGTGGCTACGCCCCCCATCAACCAGCAATTCACCTTCACCGCCAACATGCCGGTGACCTTCAACAACAGTTTCGATGACCCGACCACCCTGCAACAACTGGAAGCCATCGCCCGGCGCGTGCTCGACGACTTGATGCGTCAGGCGCGCGCGGTGCAGATGGTCGATCAACCACAGCCATGAGGAGAACCCATGACCTACCTGGAACAGCTGCAAGGTGGCCTGCATGCACTGGTCAAGGCGGGCGAGGCGGGGCGTCGGCGTGCCGACGCCATGCTCGAGCCGATGAACCAGGCGGTCGGCCACACCAGGGAGGCGGCCGCTGAGCTCGAAGCCCTGCCATGGATCGGCCCGGTGATCGGCAAGCGCCTGCAACGCACCCTGCGCGCCATGGACTCGGCCAGGCAGCGCGTCGACAAGGTGATCGCCAAGTACGACCAGACCCTTGATGTGGTGCGCAAGGTGCGCGATCGCGTTGGGGCCTTCACCGAACAGCTGGGCAAGGCCGGAGCGGCAGTGCGGCGGGTGATTGGTGATGTGCGTTCGGTCGCCAGCGGTGTACTGTCGACCTTTGGCCTCGCGCCTGACGCCACACCTGCGGCGCTAGCGATCACGCCGTTCCCGCACCTGCTGGTACTGCAGCCGCTGAAGGCCAACACAGCGCCGTATTACTTCAACCTCGACACCGCAGCCTTCGATCAACTGCGCCGGCAAACGCGCTTTCGCTGGGCTGGGCAAGAACGTTTGAGCCGCGAGAATGCCCAGCAGGCGGTGGGTCTGGGGGAAGAGACCATCAATATCCGTGGCGCGATCTTCCCGGGCTTCAAGGGCGGACTGGGCCAGTTGCAGGCCCTGCGTGGCATCGGCCGCCAACTGCTGCCCCTGTCATTGACCACCGGCTATGGCGAAGTGCTTGGCACCTGGTGCCTGACCCGCATCGAGGAAGAGCAGGGCGCCTTGCTGGCTGGCGGCATTGCGCGCAAACAAGGTTTCTCACTGGAGTTCGTCAGTTATGGACAAGACTTGCAAAACGTCTGAGGGCGACCTGCTCGACACCCTCTGTCACCATTATTACGGGCATCTCGATGGCAGCGTTGAAGCGGTGTTGCAAGCCAACCAGGGGTTGGCCGATGAGTCTCAGCCATTTCGCAGCGGCGTGACGCTCCGCTTGCCGGCGCTGGCGCTGTCACCGGCCAACGCCATACACCTGTGGGGCTGATGCCATGCAGCCACAATTTCGCATCCACGCCGACGGCAAGGACATCACTGCGCTGATCAACGATCGCCTGTTGCTGCTGCGTTCCACTGACAGGCCGGGCATGGAATCGGATGACTTCGAGCTGCGCATCGATGCACGAGACGGCACTGTGGCCGTGCCGGCTCGTGGCGCCCTGATCGAGGTGCATCTGGGTTACGCCGGCCAGCCGTTGACCCGGCTGGGGCGTTACACCGTCGATGAAGTCGAGTTGCTCGGCCCACCCGACACCCTGGTGATCCGTGGCAAGGCCAGCGATCTGCGCGGCAGTGGCCGGACCATCCGCAACGGGAGCTGGGAGGCCGTACCCTTGCAGCGCATCGTCGCCGAAATCGGCGCACGCAATGGCTGGCAGGCAATCTGCCCGGTGTCCACGCTGGTGCCGCGGGTGGATCAGGTCAACGAATCGGACTTCAATTTCATCACCCGCCTGGCGCGCCAATTCGACAGCACCGCCAAGGTGGCAAATGGCCAATTGCTGGTGCTGCCGCGCCAGAGCGGGCAGAGCGCCAGTGGCAAATCCCTGGGCGTGGTCGGCATCGCCCGTGGCGAAGTCAGCCAATGGTACTTCCGCCTCGATGACAAGGCTGCGCGCAAGGCTGTGCGCACCCGTCATCTTGACGTAGCCAGTGGCGAGGTGCGGACCATCGAGCTGGTCAACGATGAGGCCGCTGAGGGGCAACGGCCGGTGCATACCGACCGTCACCTTTACCCCAACCGTGCTGCCGCCGAGCAGGCAGCCAGGGCTCGCTTGGCCAGCTTCAACCGCGATACCGCCCATGTGCGCCTGGACTTGCCCGGGCGCACCGACCTGTTCGCCGAGCGCAGCATCGACTTGCAAGGTTTTGTCGATGGCCTCGACGGGCAGTACCAGATCGACTCGGTGGAGCACGTGTTCACCAGCTCGGGCTGGCGCACCACCGTGCAAGGCAATGGCGGCAAGTCAGGCAAGGTAAAGACCAAGGGCGCAGCGCCCCACCGCCAGGCCGCCATCAAGGCTTGAGGGTGATGCAAAGGAGTGTCAGACATGCTCACTGAAGCGCAATTGCTACACATTTTGCCGAACGCCCGCCCTGTAGCGGGCGTTTTTCTTTCTGCACTGAACCTAAGCCTGCCACGTTGGGAAATTGACAACCCCAAGCGCGTGGCGGCGTTCATCGCCCAGGTCGGCCATGAGTCAGGCCAGTTCCGTCATGTGAAGGAGCTGGGCAATGACCGCTACCTGGCCCGCTATGACACCGGCAGCCTGGCCCTGCGCCTGGGTAATACACCCCAGGCTGATGGCGATGGCCAGCTGTATTGCGGGCGCGGTCTGATCCAGGTTACCGGGCGCAACAATTACCTGGCCTGCAGCCGCGCGTTGTTTGGCGATCAGCGCTTGCTGGCGCAACCGCAACTGCTCGAACAACCACGCTGGGCCTGTGAATCAGCGGCATGGTTCTGGCATTCGCGTGGGCTCAATGCCCTGGCTGACCGGGGCGAGTTCAATCGCATCACGCGCCATATCAATGGTGGGCTCAATGGGCTGGATGATCGCCTCAAGCTTTGGGCGCGGGCCCGCGAGGTGTTGTGTTGAGCCGGTGGCAACTGGTGCTGGGCGGGGGCTTGCTTCTGCTGTCCGCAGCGCTGGCCTGGCAGGTTCAGGGTTGGCGCTATGGCCAGCAGCTGGCGCAACAGGCGCAAGCCCAGGCGGACGCCGAGGCTTCCCGGCTGCTCGCCGAACGTGAGCGGCGTCAGATGTTCGAACGACGCCTGGAAGAAAGTGAAACCCGTCATTTCAAGGAACTTGCCGATGTTCAGCAGTCTCAGGCTCGCCTGCGTGATCGCCTTGCTACTGCCGATCTGCGCCTGTCGGTCCTGGTCGAACGCGACACCCTCCTCGACACAGTGTCTGCCGCCGCCAGCGCCGGCGGCGTGGATCATGCAACCGTACGTGCCGGACTTGAGCCGACGCATGCTCGACGAATTATCGCCATCACCGATGAGGGGGACCGGGGATTGATTGCGTTACGGGCCTGCCAGGCTTATGTGCGGGAGGTGCGTGGTGAGCTTTAGTGCCTGTCTCGACGCGTCTGGCGCCTGTAAGGCTTGCACTCGAAAGCCGCAAAAATGCTACGGTGTCCCACTCCCGTCAAGGAACCCCGACATGGACCCGATCACCGTCCTCGCCACCCGCCTAGGCGAACATTTGCGCCGCTTCAACGCGCAGGTCACCACTGCTGAGTCCTGCACCGGCGGAGGCATAGCCGAAGCCATCACCCGCGTGCCCGGTAGCTCTGCCTGGTTCGAGGCTGGCTATGTGACCTATTCCAATGCCCAGAAAACTCGCCAGTTGAACGTGCCTGCGGCGCTGTTCGCCGAGGTTGGCGCAGTCAGCCAGGAAGTGGTCGAGGCCATGGTCCGTGGTGCCCAGGCAGCCAGCGGCGCGCGCTTTGCGGTGGCGGTGAGCGGGGTTGCCGGGCCGGACGGTGGTTCGCCGGCCAAACCGGTGGGTACCGTGTGGCTGGCCTGGGGTGACGGTAGCCGCGTGTTCAGCGAGCGGCGCCAGTTCGATGGCGACCGCGAAGCGGTACGCCGACAGACGGTGATCGCCGCGTTAGACGGCTTGTTACAGCTTGGTGCCGAGTAAATCGAAGACAGGGGTTTGCGCGGGCGCTTGCCTGTGGAATAATACTGGCTACTTATACAGGTATTCCGGCCGTCAGGGCCAAGTCGAACACGTGAGGATTTCAATGGACGACAACAAGAAGCGCGCCTTGGCTGCGGCCCTGGGTCAGATCGAACGCCAATTCGGCAAGGGCGCGGTCATGCGCATGGGCGACCACGAGCGCCAGGCTATCCCTGCCATCTCCACCGGCTCGCTGGGGCTGGACATTGCCCTGGGCATCGGCGGCCTGCCAAAAGGCCGTATCGTCGAGATCTACGGTCCGGAATCGTCGGGTAAGACCACGCTGACCCTGTCGGTCATCGCCGAAGCCCAGAAAAACGGCGCCACCTGCGCCTTCGTCGACGCCGAACACGCCCTCGACCCTGAATACGCCGGCAAGCTGGGCGTCAACGTCGACGACCTGCTGGTTTCGCAGCCGGACACCGGCGAACAGGCCCTGGAAATCACCGACATGCTGGTGCGTTCCAACGCTGTTGACGTGATCATCGTCGACTCCGTGGCTGCCCTGGTACCCAAGGCCGAGATCGAAGGCGAGATGGGTGACATGCACGTGGGCCTGCAGGCGCGCCTGATGTCCCAGGCGCTGCGCAAGATCACCGGTAACATCAAGAACGCCAACTGCCTGGTCATCTTCATCAACCAGATCCGTATGAAGATCGGCGTGATGTTCGGCAGCCCGGAAACCACCACCGGCGGTAACGCCCTGAAGTTCTACGCCTCGGTGCGTCTGGATATCCGCCGTACCGGCGCGGTCAAGGAAGGCGACGAGGTGGTCGGTAGCGAAACCCGCGTCAAGATCGTCAAGAACAAGGTCTCGCCGCCGTTCCGTCAGGCCGAGTTCCAGATCCTCTATGGCAAGGGCATCTACCGTAACGGCGAGATCATTGACCTGGGTGTTTCCCAGGGCCTGGTCGAGAAGTCCGGTGCCTGGTACGCCTACCAGGGCAACAAGATCGGTCAAGGCAAAGCAAACGCTGCCAAGTACCTGGCTGAGAACCCGGCTATTGGTGCCGAGATCGAGAAGCAGATTCGCGAGAAGCTGCTGACTGCTGGTGCTGTTGCGGCTGCTGGTAAGGCTGCTGCTGTCGAAGCTGATGCCGACGACATGGCCGACGCTGACGCCGGCTATTGATTGCTCGGTAGATAGCCGAACATGTCCGCCGTACTCGACACCCCCGTCGCCATCCGTCGGACAGCCATGGACCTGCTCGCGCGACGTGAGCACGGTCGCGTCGAGCTGACGCGCAAGTTGCGTCAGCGCGGCGCTTCGGACGAGCTGATCGAGCCTGAACTCGACCGGCTCGCCGAAGAAGGGCTGCTTAGCGAAGCCCGCTACCTGGAAAGTTTCATCCGGTACCGTTCCAGCTCCGGTTACGGCCCTGCGCGTATTCGCGAAGAGCTAGGCCAGCGCGGTTTGGCGCGTGCTGATATCGAGCAGGCGCTACGCGAGAGCGAGGTGGACTGGGGCGAGCGCATGCGTGACGTATGGCAGCGCAAATTTGCCGGGCAGCGCCCGCAAGATCCGCGCAGCCGTGCCCAGCAGACCCGGTTTCTGGCTTACCGGGGTTTCCCCATGGACATGATCGGCCGCCTGCTCAGTGGGCGTGATCTTGACGATTACTGAAGGCTGAGGCTGCGGTCTGGCACGGACCCTGTGGGAGCGGGTTTACCCGCGAACACCGGCGTAGCCGGTGCCATGCACCGCGTTGGATTCTTCGCGGCGGTTCGACGCCTCGATGAACCCGCTCCCACAGGGTGAATTGCGCCCCTGACGTTGGGCACGGAATCAACTGACCTTCAACGCCTCCCTGGCCCGCTGCGTGGTATGCATGGGCTGCGGCTTGGCCCAGTTCTCTGGCAGGTTGATGAAATCCACCAGCTCGCGCAGCCTGCCTTGATCCCGGCCATTGAAGGCAAATGACAAACGGGTCAGGTGACTGAAATTGCCCACTTCGTGCTCGGCACTGCTATCAGGTTGCTGGTGATATTTGCCACTCAGGCGCAAGTCGGCAAAGCCTTCCTGGATGTCATACAGCGCCGCCTCGCTGAGCGGGTGGTGCATGCGGATCACGAACTGGCTCTTCAGCCAGCGGCTGGAGTGGTAGTTGCTGTAGAACTGGTTGATTTCCTCCACTGCCTCGTCAGCGCTGTGCACCAGGCGCAGCAATTTCAGGTCGCTGGGCAGGATGTAGCGGTTTTCCTCCAGCTGGCGGCTGATGAAGTCCAGGCAGTCGCGCCAGAAGCTGCCGCCCGGCGAATCCAGCAGCACCACCGGCACCAGCGGGCTCTTGCCGGTCTGGATCAGGGTCAGCACCTCCAGCGCTTCATCCAGGGTGCCGAAACCGCCTGGGCACAGTACCAGGGCATCGGCTTCCTTGACGAAGAACAGCTTGCGGATGAAGAAGAAGTGGAACGGCAGCAGCTTGTCGGTGCCGTCCACCGTGGGGTTGGCGTGTTGTTCGAAGGGCAGGGTGATGTTGAAACCCAGGCTGTGGTCGCTGCCGGCGCCTTCATGGGCTGCAGCCATGATACCGCCGCCGGCACCGGTGATGACCATCAGGTCGGAGCGCGCCAGGGTTGCGCCCAGTTCGCGGGCCAGGGCGTACATCGGGTGTTCCAGCGGGGTGCGCGCCGAGCCGAACACGGTCACCTTGCGCCGGCCCTTGTAGCGTTCCAGGGTGCGGAACGAATGGTCCAGTTCGCGCAGGGCCTGCAGGGTGATCTTGGCGCTCCAGCGGTCGGTGTCGTCATGGGCCATGCGCAGGATGGTCAGCATCATGTCGCGGTACAGCGGCAGGTTGGGGCTGTTCGGTGCTACCAGTTGCAGTTGTGCGTCGATGTTGCTCAGGTCGATGTTGTTGTCGCGGAAGTGGCTGAACAGCAGTTCACTCGATTGGTAAGGCATGCAACGTCTCCTTCTGCACCAATACCTCTGACCTCAATCTAGACCCTTGGGCCCAATCGTGCCGGGGGTGTTCGGCACAGCCGCCCGTCGGCATGCAACCACGGGTGATGCGGGTTTGGTTAACTGGGTAAAGCGAAACGTGTCGATGCAGGAGGTGGCGGTATGCATCGCTTGATCATCGAAGTGGACCGGCAGCTTTACCAGCAGCTGGAGACTGCGGCGCAGGTGCATCACCTGAGCCTGGAGGCCGAGTGCCGGCGCAGGCTGTCTGGGCATGAATGCCAGTCGCGCTACTTGCAGGCGCTGCTGGCAGAGATCCGCGCCGACGCCGCTGAAGGGCGCTGGCGCGCCCGTGAAGACGAGAAGGTGTAGCTTGGTTACTTCTTCTTGTTGCCGGCCAGGCAGCTGGCATTGTCGAACGCCTGGTCCATGATCGGCTGGTTGGTCTTGTAGACCGTGAAGCGGTAGACCATGACCGCGCCTTTGGACATCAGGTTGCGGAACCCGCTGTTGCGGCAGACGCTGTCACCCAGCTGGCTGCGTACCTGTTCGGGGTTGGCCTGCATGCGCACGGCATGGTCCTGGCGCACGCTGAGATGGTTGACCAGTGCCTTGCCTTCCACCGTATAACCCTGGTCGAGGATATCCTCGTTGATGGCTCGCGGGGTGCCGACGCTGCTCTCTTTGGCAACCTTCTGCAGCATGTTGTTCAGGTCGTATTCCTGCTTGGAAGCCGCCTGGGCTGCCAAGGGAAGGGCAAGCAACAGGCTCAGGGCGGGGACGATACGGCGCAGCATGAATCTCTCCTGGTTCGATGACTGGCGCTTTGACATGCGCCGGTCGACGGCGTTCCCTGAAAATCGCGCAGGCGCGAGGCTGGGGTACGGTAAAAACAGCGATTATAGGGTCCGCGCCGCCACCTGCACAGCAATTGTCCCCCGTTCTGGTAGACTGGCAACCTTGTTTTCTCTGAGTCATCCTTGTGTCCATTCCCAACCTTTCCAGAGGCCTGCCGGCATGAGCCATGCGGTAGCGCGCCTGCGCGCCGAACGCCTGGCCCGCAGCAACAAGCCCTTCATCGCCCGTGGTTCGCGTGCCGAACGCTGCCCCGATTGCCGGGTCATCGCCACGCATTGCCTGTGCGCCTGGAAGCCCCGGGTGCAGGCCGAGTCCGGTGTGTGCCTGCTGATGCATGACACCGAGCCGCTGAAGCCTACCAATACCGGCTGGTTGATCGCTGACCTGATCGAGGACACTTCGGCCTTCGGCTGGCTGCGCACGTCGGTCGACGAACGCTTGCTGGCCTTGCTGGACGACCCACGTTGGCAGCCCTACATCGTCTTCCCCGGCGAATTCGTCGCCCAGGAGCGGGTGGTCAGCGAGGTGGTGCGTGAACCGGGCAAGCGCCCGCTGTTCATCCTGCTGGATGCCACCTGGACCGAAGCGCGCAAGATGTTCCGCAAAAGCCCGTACCTCGACCGCTTCCCGGTGTTGAGCCTGCAGGCCGAGCAGATGTCCCGCTATCGCCTGCGCCGCTCCAAGCGCGATGATCACTTCTGCACCGCGGAAGTTGCGGCCATGTGCCTGGACCTGGCCGGTGATACCCAGGCCTCGCAGGCGCTGGACGCCTACCTGGATGTGTTCAGCCTGCATTACCTGAGCGGCAAGCGGCGTCTGCCGCTGGACGAGCAGGACGACACCCACCAGCGTTTGCATACCTTCCTATAGTCCAAGGGGCACAACCCCTGCTTTGGTTCATAATGACCCTTACCCGAGTGCCCGACACAGAACAGGATCCCCAGATCGATGGCCACTTACGAAATCCTGATTGCCGATGACCACCCGCTGTTCCGTGGCGCCTTGCGCCAGGCCGTTACCCTCGGCCTGGGCCCGGATGTACGCCTGGTTGAAGTCGCCAGCATTGCCGAACTGGAAACCCGCCTGAGCGAAAAAGCCGACTGGGACCTGGTGTTGCTGGACTTGAACATGCCGGGTGCCTACGGTTTTTCCGGGCTGGTGCTGCTGCGCGGGCAATACCCGCAGATACCCGTGGTGATGGTATCGGCGCAGGAAGAGGCGGCAGTAGTGGTCAAGTCCCGCGAGTTCGGCGCCAGTGGCTTCATTCCCAAGTCCAGCACCCTGGAAGTGATCCAGGATGCGGTGCGCAAGGTGCTCGACGGCGAGGTCTGGTGGCCGCCGCAGGCGTTCGAAAAGGTCGATGTCTCGGCCGAGGCCAAGGCCGCCAGCGAAGGCCTGGCCAGCCTCACGCCGCAGCAGTTCCGCGTGCTGACCATGGTCTGCGAAGGCTTGCTGAACAAGCAGATCGCCTATGAACTGAACGTGTCGGAAGCGACCATCAAGGCCCATGTGACCGCGATCTTCCGCAAGCTGGGTGTACGTACCCGTACCCAGGCCGCGTTGCTGCTGCAACAACTTGAATCGGTTGCCAGTAACTGAATGCGCGTGGCTTCACGCTTTTTTGACCCGTGCCGGTCTAGTCTGCTGGCCTTTCTGTTGTGAAGTGACTCACATGACATCGCCATTCAAGGGCCAGACCGGTCTCAAACGTATTCTCAACGCCGCCGGCTATTCGCTGGACGGCCTGCGCGCCGCCTTCAAGGGCGAGGCCGCGTTCCGCCAGCTGGTGCTGCTCAACGTGCTGCTGGTGCCGATCGCCTTCTGGCTGCCGGTCAGCCGTGCGGAGCGGGCGATCATGATCGCCGTATGCCTGTTGGGCTTGATCGTCGAGCTGTTCAACTCGGCGGTGGAGGCAGCCATCGACCGCATTTCGCTGGAGCGCCACCCTCTGTCGAAAAACGCCAAGGACATGGGCAGCGCCGCGCAACTGGTGGCACTGACCATGGTGGCGCTGGTGTGGGGTGTGATCCTGCTTTAAGCGATTGGTGGCAACACGATCTCGTCACTGCGGGTGAAGCCCGCAGTGAAGTTGCGGCACAGTTCGAGAAATTCGCGCATGGCCGAGGTCTGGTACTTCTGTTTGTGCCAGATGAAGTAGAACTGGCGCATCAGGTCCAGCTCCGGGGTTTCCACTGCTACCAGGCTGCCGCGGCGGAAGGCGTCGCGCAGGGCCAGGCGCGAGATGCAGCCGATGCCCAGGCCCGACTCCACCGCGCGCTTGATTGCTTCGGTGTGTTCCAGCTCCAGGCGGATGTTGAGGTTGGTGCGGTGGTGGCGCATGGCCTGGTCGAAGGTCAGGCGCGTGCCTGAGCCTTGTTCGCGCAGGATCCATGCTTCCTGGGACAAGGTCTGTACATCGGCGCGGCCCAGCTTGGCCAGCGGGTGCTGCGGCGCGCAGAACACCACCAGTTCGTCCTCGACCCAGGGCTGCACTTCCAGGTCCGGGTGGTTGCAATCGCCTTCGATCAGACCCAGATCAATTTCGTAGTGCGCGACCTGTTGCACGATGTGCGCAGTGTTCTGCACATGTAGCTTCACCTGGCTTTCCGGGTGCACCTGCATGAAACTGCCGATAAGCAGGGTGGCCAGGTAGTTGCCGATGGTCAGCGTGGCACCGACTGCCAGCGAGCCGAAACCGGACTTGCCGTTGAGCAGGTCTTCGATTTCCTTGGCCTGGTCGAGCAGGGCCACGGCTTGGGGCAGCAGTTGCTGGCCCAGGGCATTGAGGCTCAGGCGCTTGCCGGCGCGGTCGAACAGCTGGCAGCTGGACTGACGCTCAAGCTCGGTGATCGAGGTGCTGGCGGCCGACTGCGACAAGGCCAGCACACTGGCGGCGCGGGAAACGCTCTGGTGCTGGGCCACGGCAACGAAGACTTGCAGCTGACGAAGTGTAAATCGCATATCGATATAACCGATAACACATATCTTGATAATCCAGTTAACAGATATTGTCGCTGCCCCTAAACTATCGCGCAACTGCGCGTCTTGCGCGCGCCGCGTCTTTCTTCAGGAGCCCCATTAGATGAGCAACATGAACCACGAACGTGTCCTCAGTGTTCACCACTGGAACGACACCCTGTTCAGCTTCAAGTGCACCCGTGACCCGGGCCTGCGCTTCGAGAACGGTCAGTTCGTGATGATCGGCCTGCAACAGGACAACGGCCGTCCGCTCATGCGCGCCTATTCCATCGCGTCGCCAAACTGGGAAGAGCATCTGGAGTTCTTCAGCATCAAGGTGCCGGACGGCCCGCTGACCTCGCAGCTGCAGCACCTGAAGGAAGGCGACGAGATCATCATCAGCAAGAAGCCTACCGGTACCCTGGTGCTCGACGACCTGAACCCGGGCAAGCACCTGTACCTGCTGAGCACCGGTACTGGCCTGGCGCCGTTCATGAGTGTCATCCAGGACCCGGAAACCTACGAGCGCTTCGAGAAAGTGATCCTGGTGCACGGTGTGCGCTACGTGAACGAAGTGGCCTACCGCGAGTTCATCACCGAGCACCTGCCGCAGAACGAATTCTTCGGTGAGTCGGTTCGCGACAAGCTGATCTACTACCCGACCGTAACCCGCGAACCGTTCGAGAACCAGGGCCGCCTGACCGACCTGATGCGCAGCGGCAAGCTGTTCAGCGACATCGGCCTGCCACCGATCAACCCGCAGGACGACCGCGCGATGATCTGCGGCAGCCCGAGCATGCTCGACGAGACCAGCGAAGTGCTGGACAGCTTCGGCCTGAAGATCTCCCCGCGTATGCGCGAGCCGGGTGATTACCTGATCGAGCGTGCATTCGTCGAGAAGTAAGGCGCAGGCTGAGGCAAAGAAGGCGACCCTTGGGTCGCCTTTCTTGTGCCTGGGATTCATCTATCGCCTGTGCCGGCCCTTTCGCGGGCTTGCCCGCTCCCACAGGGATATCACTGCCCTCAAGCCTTGTGATATCCCTGTGGGAGCGGGCAAGCCCGCGAAGAGGCCGGAACAGGCAAGGCACAATCTACTCGACGCGCGTCTCGCCGCTATACACCAATATTTCCCGACACCGCTTGCACAGGTAGCGCCGCCCCTGGCGCACCAGCTTGTGCCGCTGGGCGGTAAACGGGAAGTCGCTCTGCGGGCACGGGCAGCGGTAGATGTAGCGAGTGGCCACGCGCCGCTGCACTTCGTAGTTGTGGCAACGGTTGGGCGGCAGTTCATACACCCCGCGCATGATCAGCTGCCACTCCTCGCCATGGGCCTGGATACGGTCGCCGAACAGCTGGTGGGCCACCAGATGCGCCACTTCATGGGCCACGGTCTGGCGCAGGAAGTCTTCCTGGTTTTCGCGGTAAAGCTGCAGGTTGAAGCGCAGCAGGTTCTCGTGCAGGTGGGCGACACCGGCTTTTTGCCCGCGCAGCTTGAAGCTGACTTCCGGGCGCGGGAAGGGGCGTTTGAAGAAGGTTTCGGCTTGCTGGTAACAGGTTTCGACGCGTTGTCTGAGCAGCTCGGGCATGGCGGGGTGGTTCTCCTGACCGGGCATTATGCCGCAACCCCGGGCAGCCTGCGAGCCACTGGTCAGCACAGCCAGAGGCCGCCTTGCGGCGGCCTCAGGTTGATGCCCCAGTGTTGGTCGAGTCTGTTCTAGTTGGTGTAGACGGGCCCCACGCCCAGTCCCCAGATGATCACTGTGGCGGCCATGATCGCCACCAGTACCACAAGGCCCACCGCCAGCACCGAGCTGGAGAACAGGAAGCCTTCGTCGGACGGTATGTTCATGAACGTCGGCAAGCCGACGTACAGCAGGTACACCGTGTAGCAGATGGCGGCGGTGCCAACCAGCATGCCCAGCCACAGGTGTGGGTACAGCGCCGCCAGGCCGCCGATGAACAACGGGGTGGCGGTGTAGGTGGCAAAGGCGATGCACTGTGCCATGGATGGGTTGGCATCGTAGGTGCGGGCCATCCAGTGGATGAACGCCCCCATTACCGCCACCCCGGCAAGCATCGCCAGGTACGACATGATGCTCATCCAGATGGCGCTTTCCATGGTCAGCATCACCGCTGGCCGGTCGCCGATCACCCAGCCGACCTGGGTGGTACCGATGAACGCCGAAACGGCGGGGATCGCAGCCAGGATCAGGGTGTGCGTCAGGTACATGTGGCTGATGGTTTCTTCTTCGCCACGAATTTCCCGCCATTCCTGGTCGGGATGGGTAAACAGCCCCACAACGTGATGAATCATGCCGGTCACTCCTCTCAATGTTGCCAAACGCCCCCCAGATGGAGCGCAAGCGGCCCGAGGCCCGAACACCGATGCAAGCGGTAATGTGGCCTTATGTCGCAGTATAGGAAGCCGTTACCCGCATAAACCACGCTTTTTAGAGCAAATTGCGCTGTAAGGCGTGCTGCTGATTACATTGAAGTCTTTATCGGAATGCCTACAGCGGCGCCGCGTTTGTGCGTAAAATAGCCGGCTTTTGTCACACCTCGCGGATCCAAGCGCTATGGGCACCCTCTCGGTCAACCAGAACAAACTGCAAAAACGCCTGCGTCGTCTCGCCGGCGAAGCCATCACCGACTACAACATGATCGAGGATGGCGACAAGGTCATGGTCTGCCTGTCCGGCGGCAAGGACAGCTACACCATGCTCGACGTTCTGTTGCACCTGCAGAAGGTGGCACCGATCAAGTTCGAGATCGTCGCGGTGAACATGGACCAGAAGCAGCCGGGGTTCCCCGAGCATGTGCTGCCGGCTTACCTCAAGGAACTGGGCGTCGAGTACCACATCGTCGAGAAGGACACCTACTCGGTGGTCAAGGAACTGGTCCCTGAGGGCAAGACCACCTGCTCGCTGTGTTCGCGCCTGCGCCGTGGCACCCTTTACACCTTCGCCGACGAAATCGGTGCGACCAAGATGGCGCTTGGCCATCACCGCGACGATATCGTCGAAACCTTCTTCCTCAACATGTTCTTCAATGGCGCGCTCAAGGGCATGCCGCCGAAGCTGCGCGCCGACGATGGCCGCAACGTGGTGATCCGCCCGCTGGCCTACTGCAGCGAGAAGGATATCCAGGCCTACTCGGACATGAAGGAATTCCCGATCATCCCGTGCAACCTGTGCGGTTCGCAGGAAAACCTGCAGCGCCAGGTGGTCAAGGACATGCTGGTGGAGTGGGAGCGCAAGCACCCGGGCCGTACCGAGAGCATCTTCCGCGCCTTGCAGAACGTGGCACCGTCGCAGCTGGCCGACCGCAACCTGTTCGACTTCACCAGCCTGAAGATCGACGAAAACGCCACCCCGCGTTTCCTTGACGTGCTGAACATCTGAGCCCATGCGCGATTACCAGTGGCTGCATGAGTACTGCCTGAACCGCTTCGGCTCGGCCCAGGCCCTGGAGGCCTTCCTGCCGCAGCCGAGCACGCCGGCGCAACTGCGCGATATCAGCGACGACCGCTACCTGTCGACCCTGGCCCTGCGGGTGTTCCGCGCCGGGCTCAAGCACAGCCTGGTGGATGCCAAGTGGCCGGCGTTCGAGCAGGTGTTCTTCGGCTTCGACCCGCAGAAGGTGGTGCTGATGGGCGCCGAGCACCTCGAGCGGCTGATGCACGACGAGCGCATCATCCGCCACCTGGGCAAGCTCAAGAGCGTGCCGCGCAATGCACAGATGGTCCTTGACGTGGCGAAGGAGAAGGGCAGTTTTGGTGCCTTCATCGCCGACTGGCCGGTGACCGATATCGTCGGTTTGTGGAAGTACCTGGCCAGGCACGGCAACCAGCTGGGCGGCTTGTCTGCACCGCGCTTCTTGCGCATGGTCGGCAAGGATACGTTCATCCCTACCGATGACATGGCGGCGGCGCTGATTGCGCAAAAGGTGATCGACAAGCCGCCGACCAGCCAGCGGGATCTGGCCTTGGTGCAGCAGGCGTTCAACCAGTGGCATGCAGAAAGTGGGCGACCGCTGTGCCAGTTGTCGGTGATGCTGGCGCATACCGTCAACCATTGAGATTTGTGTCGACCTCTTCGCGGGTATGCCCGCTCCCACAGGTACAGCGCAGGCCTCAAGTGTGGTGCGATCCCTGTGGGGGCGGGCAAGCCCGCAAAGAATCTAACTGCCTTCGCCCGCCATGCGCCGCTCATGCTGGAACTTCCAGCGTACATACAGCAGCCCGGCAATGAACAGCCCCAGGCTTACCAGCACTTCAACCCAGCCAAATAGTGCCCGCGCCGGGTCGAACGCCGCCAGCACGCCTTTGATGAAATAGATATTCACCACGAAGCAGGTCCAGGCATGAGCCCGGGCGCTGCCCGTCAGCATGCCCGGCAGCAACAGCAGCAAGGGTACCAGTTCGATCGCCAGGATCACCTCGACCCGTGCCCCGTGCAGGTTGGCGAACCACAGGTTGTTCACCACCAGCAGGGCGATCAGGCCGAAGAAGAACGCCAGGCTCAACGCCCGCGTCAGGCGCAGGCGCGGTGCCAGCCACTCCAGCGCCGGCAATACCTTGGGCTTCTTAGCCACGTGCTGCCTCCAGGGCCTTGGCGGTGGTCGCCAGGCGTTGGCCAAGGGCGCGGCACAGGGCTATCTCGTGCTGGTCGAGCTCGCGCTTGCCATCGGCGCCAGCATGATGGCTGGCGCCATACGGTGTGCCGCCGCCACGGGTCTCGAGCAATGCCGATTCGCTGTACGGCAGGCCCATCACCAGCATGCCGTGGTGCATCAGCGGCAGCATCATCGACAACAGGGTGGTTTCCTGGCCGCCGTGCAGGCTGGCGGTGGAGGTGAATACGCCCGCCGGCTTGCCGACCAGCTCACCGCCCAGCCACAGGCTGCTGGTGCCATCCAGGAAGTACTTGAGCGGCGCCGCCATGTTGCCGAAGCGGGTCGGGCTGCCCAGTACCAGGCCGGCGCAGTGGCGCAGGTCGTCCAGGGTGGCGTACAGCGCGCCACTGGCCGGGATGTCCGGGGCTACCGCTTCGCACTCGGTGGAAATCGCCGGCACGGTGCGCAGGCGGGCCTCCATGCCGGCCAGCTCGATGCCGCGGGCGATGTGCCGGGCCATCTCGCTGGTCGAACCATGGCGGCTGTAGTACAGCACCAGGATGTAGGGCTGGTTCACGGCAGGATCTCCAGGACTTTCTCGGGCGGGCGGCCGACCACGGCCTTGTCACCGGCGACCAGGATCGGCCGTTCGATCAGCTTGGGGTGCCGGGCCATGGCCTCGATCAGTTGTGCGTCGGTCAGCGCCGGGTCGGCCAGGTTCAGTTCCTTGTACTCGTCCTCGCCGGTACGCAGCAGCTGGCGCGGGGCGATGCCCAGCTTGCCGAGCAGGGCCTTGAGGGTGGCGGCGTCGGGCGGGGTTTCCAGGTAACGCACGATGGTCGGCGCCAGGCCGCGAGCCTCGAGCAGTTCCAGGGCGCCGCGGGATTTCGAGCAGCGCGGGTTATGATAGAGCGTGAGGTCGGTCATGTCGGGTCGCATCCAGCAGGGTGTGGCGGCTATTCTAACCGCAGCGACTGACCAATTTGCTTTAAAACTCGAGAAGGATTGACCCATGGCAAGGCGTCTGGCAGCAGTACTGGCCATCACCGCGAGCTTGTTGCTCGGTGGTTGCGGTGCCGATTATGGCGTGGACCAACACGGTAATACGGTTAAGGCCGAGCAGATCGACGGGCACTGGCTGGTGCTTAACTACTGGGCCGAATGGTGCGGGCCGTGCCGTACCGAAATCCCTGAACTGAACGCGGCAGCCAAGCAGTGGGCGGCCGACGGTATCAAGGTGGTGGGGGTGAACTTCGATGGCTTGCAGGGGCAGGAGCTGAAACAGGCTGCCGAAACCCTGGGTATCGCTTTCACCGTATTGGCGCAGGACCCGGCCGAGCGCTATGACCTGCCGCGCAGCGAGGCGCTACCGGTGACCTACATCATCGATGACAAGGGCAAGGTGCGGGAACAGCTGATGGGCGAGCAGACCCGGGAAGGGCTGCAGGCGAGGATCAAGGCCCTGAAGGGCGCCTGATGCATTTTGGGGCCGCAAAGCGGCCCCGGCAATATTCAGCCTTCCTCAGGCCAGAAGCGCAGCGGCTTGCCTTCGGCCGGCCAGAAACGCATCTGCTCGATAGGCGACACATCCCAGCGCTGTACCGTTTCCAGCGTCTGCAGGAAGCGCTTCTCCTGCTCCATCAACGCCGGTGTGCACAGCTTGCGGGTCTTGCCGACCTTGCCGAAGCTCAGGTGCTCGCCGTCCAGTGTGTACGGCGCAAACCAGTGGTTGCAGCCGCCATTGCCATAGGCACGGCCATCGCTGGCAAGGGTAAGGGTCAGGTGGCTGTAGTCGATCAGCGGCCGTTCGCCGATCCACTCCAGCACGTAGCTGCGCTCCTGCTGCAGTTTGGGAGGTTCCGCGGCGCAGCCGAGCAGGCCGGTGGCAATCAGCACGCCGGTCAGCAGATTCTTCACTCGGCGCTCTCCTGGCAACGCGGGCACAGGTGCTTCTCGCCACGGCTGGCCCAGCCCAGCTCGGCAACGCGCGCGCTGGCGGCCGGCTGGCGGGCTTTCTTGCCCAGCTTGGCGTCTACCGCGAACTCGAAGTCCAGCACGGCGTCGCAGCTGTCGCAGGCGACCTGCCAGGTGAGGATTTCCAGTTCGTTGAACACCGGGCCGCTGGCCACGGCAACCCATTGGCCGCGCGGGTTGATCAGGTGACGCACGCTCTCCACCGTCAGGCGCATGGACAAGTCCTTGCTGCCCTTGAGGGTGACCAGCAGGGTGTCGCCTTTGTGCATCGAACCGCCATTGCCGGTGACCTGGTAACGGCCCGGCACCAGTGCACGGCACTCGATCAGGGTGTGTTGCGGGTTGAAAAGGGTGTAGCGGAAATCGTGCTCGACCATGGGTCCTCCAGAAATGCCGCGTATCCTAGCACTAACCCGTCACCAGATTCTGTGGATTGCCTGCCGCCCAGCAGTTGATGTTGTCCAGCGTGGTAGCGGCGATGGCATCCAGTGCCTCGCGGGTAAGGAAAGCCTGGTGGGCGGTGATGATCACGTTGGGGAAGGTCAGCAGGCGGGCCAGTACGTCGTCCTGCAGCGGCAGGTCGGAGCGGTCCTCGAAGAACAGCTGGGCTTCTTCTTCGTAGACGTCCAGGCCCAGGTAGCCGAGCTGGCCGCTCTTCAGCGCGTCGATCAGCGCCGGGGTGTCGACCAGCGCGCCGCGGCCAGTGTTGATCAGCATGGCGCCGGGCTGCAGCTGGGCCAGGCTTTGCGCATTGATCAGGTGCCGGGTGTGCTCGGTCAGCGGGCAGTGCAGGCTGATGACGCGGGCTTCGCGCAGCAACTCGGGCAATGGCAGGTAGCGCGCGCCCAGGGCCAGCAGCTCGGGGTTGGGGTAGGGGTCATAGGCCAGCAACTGGCAGCCGAAACCGGCCATGATGCGGGCGAAGGCGGTGCCGATCTGGCCGGTACCGACCACGCCGACGGTCTTGCCGTGCAGGTCGAAGCCGGTCAGCCCGTGCAGGGTGAAGTCACCCTCGCGGGTGCGGTTGTAGGCCCGGTGCAGGCGCCGGTTGAGGGCCAGGATCAGCGCCACGGCGTGCTCGGCCACGGCGTGTGGCGAGTAGGCCGGCACCCGCACTACGGTCAGGCCCAGGCGCCGGGCGGCGGCCAGGTCGACATGGTTGTAGCCTGCCGAGCGCAGGGCGACCAGGCGCGTACCGCCTGCGGCCAGGCGTTGCAGCACCTGGGCGTCGAGTTCGTCATTGATGAAGGCGCAGACCACCTCGTAGCCATCGGCCAGGGCAGCGGTATCGAGGGTCAGGCGGGCGGGCTGGAAGTGCAGGTCCAGGGTGGTGCCGCTGGCGGCTCGGGTGAAGCTTTCCTGGTCGTAGTGCTGGCTGCTGAACAACAGGGCGCGCATGGTGGGTTCCTTTTTCCACTGCAGGAGGTACAGCATACCTTGAATATGGCGCGGGCCACTGTGGGAGCGGGCGTGCCCGCGAAGAAGACTTCGCGGTGGATGGCACGGGCTTCGCCCGCTCCCACAGGGAACTGTGTCAGGCGCTCAATCTGGCCTGCGCCGCCAAGCGATTGATTGCCGCATCCAGTTCATCCAGCGCCTGCTGTGCCTGCGGGTTCTCCTGCTTGAGCAAGGTTTCGCTGCGCTGGCAGGCGGCCCGCAACTGCGGTACGCCGCAATAACGCGAGGCGCCGTTCAGGCGGTGCACCTGCTCGATCAGGCTGCTGCGGTCGTCGGCCTCGCGGGCGGCGCGTATGGCTTGGCGGTCGGCCTCCAGCGAGGTCAGCAGCATGCTCAGCATGTCGGCCGCCAGGTCCGCCTTGCCAGCGGCCAGGCGCAGCCCTTCCTCGGGGTCAAGCACCTTCAGTTCTTCGCCGTTGGCCAGTTGTTCGCCCAGCCGCTCCTGCTGCGGTGCTCCCAGGCTCAGGCCGGTCCATTTCATCACCACCTGGGCCAACTGCCGCTCGCTGATCGGCTTGGTCAGGTAGTCGTCCATGCCACCGTGCAGCAATGCGCGTTTCTCGTTGGCCATGGCGTGGGCGGTGAGGGCGACGATCGGCAGCGGGTTGCCGCTTTGGGTGTTTTCCCACAGGCGGATCTGCTCGGTGCAGGCGCGGCCGTCCATGCCGGGCATCTGCACATCCATCAGCACCAGGTCGAACGGCTCGCTCTGCACCGCCTGCACCGCCGCATAGCCGTTATCGACCGCCAGCACCTCGGCGCCCAGGTCTTCGAGCAGGGTCTGCACCAGCAGCAGGTTGGCGGCGTTGTCGTCGACGCAGAGGATTTTCGGCTGGCGCTGGCCGTTGACGCTGTTCGCCTCGCCATGCGGGCGGCGCGGTTGCACCAGTTCCAGCAACAGGCGGCGCAGTTTGCGTGTGCAGGTCGGCTTGGACAGCAATTGGCCATGGCCGTTGGGCAGGTAAGGGTGGTACAGCGCCTGCTCGGTGGTCGGGCACAGCACCACACACTGGCAATGGTAGCGTTCGAGCTGCTGGTGGTAATGGCCCAGTTGCTCGGGTGACAGGTTGCCCAGGTTGGCCCCGAGCACGGCGAACTCGAACGGCTGGCCGGCCTGGCTGGCGGCCTGCACGCCCTGCAGCAACTGGTCGTAGGAGGCGAACAGGCTGACGCTGAGGCCGCAGTCTTCCAGTTGGTGTTCCAGTGCCTGGCGCGCCAGTTCGTGGCCATCGACGATGGCCGCGCGTCGGCCCAGCAGCGGTTGCAGCGGCATCTCCTCGACACCGTCGTGGGCTTTGGGCAGGTTGAGGCTGATCCAGAACTGCGAACCCTCGCCCGGGGTGCTGTCGACGCCGATTTCGCCGCCCATCTGCTCGATCAGGCGCTTGGAAATCACCAGCCCCAGGCCAGTGCCGCCAGGTTGGCGGGCCAGCGAGTTGTCGGCCTGGCTGAAGGCCTGGAACAGCGTACGCACATCTTGCGGCGACAGGCCGATGCCGGTGTCCTGCACGCTGATGCGCAGCTGCGCGCTGTCTTCGTGCTCGTCGTCGAGCATGGCGCGCACGACGATGGTGCCTTCGCGGGTGAACTTGATGGCGTTGCTGACCAGGTTGGTAAGGATCTGCTTGAGCCGCAACGGGTCGCCGATCAGCGACGACGGGGTATCGCGGTAGATCAGGCTGAGCAGCTCCAGCTGCTTGGCGTGGGCGGCCGGGGCGAGGATGGTCAGGGTGTCCTGGATCAGGTCGCGCAGGTTGAACGGGATGCTGTCGAGCACCAGCTTGCCGGCCTCGATCTTGGAGAAGTCGAGGATCTCGTTGATGATCCCCAGCAGGTTGTCGGCGGACTTCTCGATGGTGCTCAGGTAGTCCAGCTGGCGCGGGGTCAGCTCGCTTTTCTGCAGCAGGTGGGTAAAACCGAGGATGCCGTTGAGCGGGGTGCGGATTTCGTGGCTCATGTTGGCCAGGAATTCCGACTTGATGCGGCTGGCCTCCAGGGCCTCCTTGCGCGCCATATCCAGCTCGATGTTCTGGATCTCGATGGTTTCCAGGTTCTGGCGCACATCCTCGGTGGCCTGGTCGATGCTGTGCTGCAGCTCTTCGTGGGCGTTGTGCAGGGTTTCGGCCATGCGGTTGATACCGCGCGCCAGTTCGTCCAGCTCATGGCTGCCCATGGCCGGTAAGCGTTCTTCGAGGTGGCCGTCCTTCAGCTGGTTGACCGCGTGCTTGATGCGCTTGATAGGGTCGTTGATGGTGCGGCTCATGCGCAGTGCCAGCAGGCCGCTGAGCACCAGGCAGGCAAGGATCAGCAGCAGGCTGGTGAACAGGTTGCGGTAGCCGCGCAGCAGGGTGCCGTCGTGGGACAGCTCGATCTCGACCCAGCCCAGCAGGCGTTCGGCTTCGGCCGGCACGGCATCGGTGGCCAGGTCGCGGTGGTGGCCGAATACCGGCATCAGGTAGCGGGTGGCGTCATTGCCGCTGCGCTGCAACAGCTGGGTGCCGGTGCCGCCGCTGGGCGGCTCGTTGAGCATGCTCGGGCCAGCGTGGGCCAGGCGCGTGCGGTCCGGGCCCAGGAAGGCGACGGCGCGCACATCGGCCTGCTCCAGGGTTTGCGCGGCAATGCGCTCCAGCTGCGCCGGTGCCAGTTTGGCCATGGCGGGCGCGGCCAGCGGCGCCAGTTGCTCGGCGATCATCTTGCCGCGTTGTAGCAGCTGGGTGCGCAGGTCGTTCTGTTGCAGCCAGGTGAAGTAACTACCCAGCACCACGGCCATCAGGCCGGCCGGCAGCAGGGCCAGCAGCAGGACCCGGCTGCGAATTCCCAAGCGATCGAGCACACTCGCCTCCTGTCATGTGCCTGGACGCCGTCAAGCGATGACGGCCAAGCCGGGAAGTTACTCCGCCTGCCGTGCTATTGCACCTTTTAAGTACGTGTTTTGCGCCCTTGCAGGGGCATTGGGCGCAGGGCGGTTGCCTGGCAGGCGCTGCATGCTCAATAATTGCGTAATTGAGAATGTATGGCAGTTGCCAATGAATCCTGTATCTATTCACAGCTCCAATATTCTTGCCATCGAGGATGACCCGGTCCTGGGTGCCTACCTGCACGAAGAGTTGCAGCGCGGCGGTTTCCGGGTGACCTGGTGCCGCAATGGCCTGGAGGGCCTGGAAACGGCAGGGCGCCAGGCTTTCGATGTAGTGCTCCTGGACATCCTGCTGCCCGGGTTCAACGGTCTGGATGCCTTGGCACAGTTGCGCAAGCGCAGCGCCACGCCGGTGATCCTGATGTCGGCGCTGGGCGCCGAGGCCGACCGCATCAGCGGTTTCCAGCGCGGTGCCGACGACTACCTGCCCAAGCCGTTCAGCATGGCCGAGCTGCAGGTGCGCATCGAGGCTATCCTGCGCCGCGTGGCCCTCGAGCGGCGCCATCAAGCCCCGCAGGTGCAGGCCGCCAATGGTGAGTTGCAATATGACGAGGCGCTGTGCGACGTGCGCCTGGATGGCCGCCTGGCCGGCCTGACCCCCAGCGAATACCGCCTGCTCGATATCCTCAGCCGCAACCTCGACGAAGTGCTGAGCAAGCCGTTCCTTTACCAGCAAGTGCTGCAGCGAGGCTATTCGCGGCATGACCGCAGCCTGGACATGCACGTCAGCCAGATACGCCGCAAGCTCAAGGGTATCGGCTATCACGAGCGGCAGATTCGTACCGTGTGGGGCAAGGGTTACGTGCTCAGTGCCAGCGAGGCGGAGTAACCCATGCTCGACCGCCACTCGCTGTTCTGGAAGCTGGCGATCCTGCTGGTGGGCTTTTGCCTGCTGATGATCGGCCTCAGTTACACCTGGGGCCGGCACATGGAGACCCAGAATGCCTTCCTCTCGGAGCCTGCGCGGCAGGCCTTGCGTGGCTATGCCGCCGAGGCCGAGCAGGCCTGGCGCAGTGGTGGGCGGGCAGGGCTGGACCGCTGGGTGGCGGCGATGCACCAGCGCGAACGCGGCTGGATTGGTGTGTTCGACCTCAACCTGCGGCCGCTCGACAGCGCCAGCGTCGGCCCACAGACCATGCAGCGGCTGACCCGCCTGCGCGGTGTCGACTGGCCGATGAGCCGGCGCAGCGTCGAGCAGCCGTGGCTGCGCATACCGTTCCCGGGGGCACCGGAGCAGGGCATGCTGGTGATCGAGCTGCCGCAGCGCTTCAACCCCGGCCAGTACCGGGTGCTGTGGCGTATCGTCACCAACGGCATCATCCCCGGTCTGTTCACCCTGCTGTTGTGCGTGGGGCTGTACCGCATGCTGATCGTGCCGTTGAACCAGTTGCGCGAGCAGGCCAATGCCTGGCGCGCCGACCAGTTGTCCGCTCGCCTCGACCCACGCACCATCGCCCGGCATGACGAGCTGGGCGAACTGGCCCGTGCCTTCGACCAGATGGCCGAGCGGCTGCAGGGCACGGTAGCCATGCAGCAGCAGTTGCTGCGTGACCTGTCTCACGAAATGCGGACGCCACTCAGTCGGCTGCGGGTGGCCTGCGATGGCGAAACCGACCTGCAGCGCCTGCGCGAACGCCTGACACGGGAGGTGGACTGCATGCAGCAACTGGTCGAGGATACCCTGCAACTGGCCTGGCAGGATGCCGAACGTGCGCCGATGAACCTGGAGCCGATCGAGGTGCAGGCGCTGTGGGAGCTGCTGGCCGAGAATGCCAGCTACGAAAGCGGCTGGGCACCGGCGCGGCTGCGCTGCGAAGTGCCGGCCGACTGCTGGGTGCAGGGCAACCTCAACCACCTGGCCCAGGCGCTGGAGAACATGTTGCGCAATGCCATTCGTCACTCGCCGGCCGAGGGTGTGGTGCGCCTTGGTGGGCAGCGTGAGGGCAGTTATTGGTGGCTGTGGCTGGAGGATGAGGGCGGAGGCGTGGCCGAAGAAGACCTGGAGCGGATTTTTGCACCGTTCTCGCGGCTGGACGGTTCGCGCCCAGGGGATGGCGGTTTCGGTCTGGGGCTGAGCATCGCCCGCAGTGCCATCCAGCGCCAGGGTGGCACCTTGTGGGCGCAGAATGGCAAGCGCGGGCTGCGACTGTGGATGCGCTTGCCATTACATGTGCCGGCCCCTTCGCGGGTGAACCCGCTCCCACAGGTTCATCACTACTCTTGAGGCCAGTGGAGTCCCTGTGGGAGCGGGTTCACCCGCGAAAGGGCCGGTACAAGCTATCGATATAGCTTGTAGCTATATCCACCACAGATTGCGTGATATGGCGACGAAGGGTTTGCCGGTATGATAGGCACCCCTGCCGTCCGGATTGTGAAATACGCCATGACCTTGCAGTACCCAACCATCGCCGATTGCGTCGGCAATACGCCCCTGGTTCGCCTGCAGCGTATCGCTGGCGAAACCAGCAACACCCTTCTGCTCAAGCTCGAAGGTAACAATCCCGCCGGCTCGGTGAAGGATCGCCCGGCATTGTCGATGATCACCCGCGCCGAACTGCGCGGCCAGATCAAGCCCGGCGACACCTTGATCGAAGCCACTTCCGGCAACACCGGCATCGCCCTGGCGATGGCGGCGGCGATCAAGGGCTACAAGATGATCCTGATCATGCCCGACAACTCCACCGCCGAGCGCAAGGCCGCCATGACCGCCTACGGCGCCGAGCTGATCCTGGTGACCAAGGAAGAGGGCATGGAAGGCGCCCGTGACCTGGCCGAGAAGCTGCAAGCCGAAGGCCGTGGCCTGGTACTGGACCAGTTCGCCAACGGCGATAATCCGATCGCCCACTACAACAGCACCGGCCCCGAGATCTGGCAGCAGACCCAGGGCACCATCACCCATTTCATCAGTTCCATGGGTACCACCGGTACCATCATGGGCTGCTCGCAGTACCTCAAGGAACAGAACCCGGCGGTGCAGATCATTGGCCTGCAACCAATGGAAGGTTCTGCCATTCCAGGCATCCGCCGCTGGCCCGAGGAATACCTGCCGAAAATCTTCGACGCCAGCCGCGTCGACCGCGTGGTCGACATGTCGCAGCAGGAAGCCGAGGAAACCACCCGCCGCCTTGCCCGTGAAGAGGGCATTTTCTGCGGCGTGTCTTCCGGTGGTGCAGTCGCGGCCATGCTGCGCCTGTCTCGCGAGGTGGAAAATGCCACGATGGTCGCGATCATCTGCGACCGCGGCGACCGTTACCTGTCCACCGGCCTGTTCGACCCGAGCTAAATGTCCAAGAAGAAAAGCAACAGCGGCCTGCGCTTTCAGCCGGCCGGCGGCAACCGCAGCCCCCAGGTCCCCGTGGGCAAGAAGCAGCGCCTGGAAATCGAGCGCCTGGCCGGTGATGGCCGGGGTATAGCCTTCCACGAGGGGCGCACCTGGTTCGTCAGTGGCGCCCTGGCCGGCGAGGCCGTGGAGGCGCGGGTGCTCAATGCCCGTGGCAAAGTGGTCGAGGCCCGCCTGGAGCGCCTGTTGCAGGCCAGCCCCGAGCGCCGTCAGGCACCGTGCCGGTATTACGAGCGCTGCGGTGGCTGCAACCTGCAGCACCTGCCGCACCAGGCGCAGCTGGCGCTCAAGCAGCGCACCCTGGCCGAACAGCTGCAGCGGGTGGCCGGTGTGCAGCCCGACGAGTGGGCTGCACCGCTGAGCGGGCCGGAATTCGGTTACCGGCGCCGCGCCCGCGTGGCCGTGCGCTGGGACGTCAAGGCGCGCCAGCTGGAGGTCGGCTTCCGCGCCGAAGCCAGCCAGGACATCATTGCCATCGACGATTGCGCAGTGCTGGTACAGCCCTTGCAGTCGATTCTGCGCCACCTGCCGACTGTGCTGCGCTCGCTGAGCAAGCCGCAGGCGCTGGGCCATGTGGAACTGTTCAGCGGCACCGCCGAGGCGCTTTTGGTGCGCCATGTCGCACCGCTGCCGGCCGAAGACCTGGCCAGGCTGCAGGCGTTCTGCGAGCAGGCCAATGCCCAGTTGTGGCTGCAGGGCGAAGGTGAGCCGGCGCCAGTGGAGCCGGCCGCGCAACTGGGCTTTGCCCTGGCACCGTGGCAGCTGGAACTGGCCTGGCGCCCAGGTGATTTCGTGCAGGTGAATGCCCAGGTCAACACGGCGATGATCGAGCAGGCCCTGGCCTGGCTCGCACCGCAGGCCGACGAGCGCGTGCTGGACCTGTTCTGCGGCCTGGGCAACTTTGCCCTGCCACTGGCTCGCCAGGCGCGTGAAGTGGTAGCAGTGGAAGGTGTGCAGGCCATGGTCGATCGGGCCGCGGCCAATGCCCGGAACAACAATGTGCATAACGCACGGTTTTTTCAGGCCGATTTATCGCAGCCTTTGGCAGGCGCCGGATGGGCCGCCGAGGGCTTTTCTGCGGTACTCTTGGATCCACCGCGCGACGGTGCTTTCGAGGTGGTGCAAGGCATCGCCCGCCTCAAGGCCAGAAGGCTGGTCTATGTATCGTGCAACCCGGCCACGCTGGCGCGAGACGCCCAAGTGCTGGTCGGCCAGGGGTACCGGTTAAAAAGGGCCGGGATTCTCGACATGTTTCCTCAGACGGCGCATGTCGAGGCCATGGCGTTATTCGAAGCGGGCTAGCTGACTGGCCCCTTGGTGCGGCTTGCACGGAATGGTGGCCGCACGGTGATTGCCAGCGCACCCGCGTGGTGTGCTGTATGGAAAGGTAAAACAAAGATGGTACAGGTGAGAGTGCACCAGCCGGTCAACACCGACGGCAGTATCAATCTCGAAGCATGGTTGGACCATGTGGTAAGCGTCGATTCGGCACTGGATCGCGCAGCGCTGAAAGAGGCCTGCGAGTTTGCCCATGAGGTCGAGAAAAAGGGCAACCCGGCCAAGCATTCCTGGGCGGACGGTACGTCCAGCTTCCAGGCGGGCCTGGAGATCGCCGAAATCCTCGCCGACCTCAAGCTCGACCAGGACTCCCTGGTGGCGGCGGTCATCTACCGCTCGGTGCGCGAGGGCAAGGTCACCCTGGCCGAGGTCAGCCAGCACTTTGGTCCGGTGGTGTCCAAGCTGATCGACGGCGTGCTGCGCATGGCCGCCATCAGTGCCAGCCTCAGCCCACGGCAGTCGCTGGTGCTGGGCTCGCAGGCGCAGGTCGAGAACCTGCGCAAGATGCTCGTGGCCATGGTCGACGACGTGCGCGTGGCGCTGATCAAGCTGGCCGAACGCACCTGTGCGATCCGTGCGGTCAAGGCCGCCGACGACGAAAAACGCCTGCGTGTCGCGCGCGAGGTGTTCGACATCTATGCGCCGCTGGCGCACCGCCTGGGTATCGGCCACATCAAGTGGGAGCTGGAGGACCTGTCCTTCCGCTACCTGGAGCCTGACCAGTACAAACAGATCGCCAAGCTCCTGCACGAGCGCCGGCTGGACCGCGAGCGCTTCATCAGCGAGGTGATGAACCAGCTGCAGAACGAGCTGCTGGCCACTGGCGTCAAGGCCGACATCAGCGGCCGGGCGAAACATATCTATTCGATCTGGCGCAAGATGCAGCGCAAAGGCCTGGAATTCAGCCAGATCTACGACGTGCGTGCGGTACGCGTGCTGGTGCCGGAAATCCGCGACTGCTACACCGCACTGGGCATCGTGCACACCCTTTGGCGGCACATCCCCAAGGAGTTCGACGACTACATCGCCAACCCCAAGGAGAACGGCTATCGCTCGCTGCATACCGCGGTGATCGGCCCCGAGGGCAAGGTGCTGGAGGTGCAGATCCGTACCCACGGCATGCACGAGGAAGCCGAGCTTGGGGTTTGCGCCCACTGGCGCTACAAGGGCACCGACGTCAAGTCCAGCTCCAACCATTACGAAGAGAAGATCTCCTGGCTGCGCCAGGTGCTGGAATGGCACGAAGAGCTGGGCGACATTGGTGGCCTGGCCGAGCAGCTGCGGGTCGACATCGAGCCGGACCGGGTCTACGTATTCACCCCGGACGGCCACGCCATCGACTTGCCCAAGGGGGCCACGCCGCTGGACTTCGCCTACCGCGTGCATACCGAAATCGGCCACAACTGCCGCGGCGCCAAGATCAACGGGCGCATCGTGCCGCTCAACTACAGCCTGCAGACCGGCGAGCAGGTCGAGATCATCACCAGCAAGCACGGTAACCCCAGCCGTGACTGGTTGAACTCCAACCTGGGCTACGTCACCACCTCGCGGGCGCGGGCCAAGATCGTGCACTGGTTCAAGCTGCAGGCACGCGACCAGAACGTCGCCGCCGGCAAGACCTTGCTCGAACGCGAGCTCAGTCGCCTGGGCTTGCCGCAGGTGGATTTCGAGCGCCTGGCCGAGAAGACCAACGTCAAGACCGCCGAGGACATGTTCGCCTCGCTCGGTGCCGGCGACCTGCGCCTGGCGCATCTGGTCAACGCCGCCCAGCAGTTGCTGGAGCCCGAGCGCATCGAGCAGATCGAACTGGTACCGCGCAAACCTACCGGGCCGCGTACCGGCAAGCGTGGTGACATCCAGATCCAGGGGGTCGGTAACCTGTTGACGCAGATGGCCGGCTGCTGCCAGCCGCTGCCGGGCGACGCCATCGTCGGCTACATCACCCAGGGCCGCGGCGTGAGCATCCACCGCCAGGACTGCGCCTCGGTGCTGCAGTTGGCGGGCAAGGAGCCGGAGCGCATGATCCAGGTGAGCTGGGGGCCGATCCCGGTGCAGACCTACCCGGTCGACATCGTCATCCGTGCCTACGACCGCCCGGGGTTGCTGCGCGACGTGTCGCAGGTATTGCTGAACGAGAAGATCAACGTGCTGGCGGTGAACACCCGCTCGAACAAGGAAGACAACACCGCGCTGATGTCGCTGACCATCGAGATTCCGGGCCTGGATGCGCTGGGGCGCCTGCTGGGGCGGATCTCGCAGTTGCCGAACATCATCGAGACGCGGCGTAATCGTACCCCTTGAGACCGCGGTGCCTGCTTCGCGGGTAAACCCGCTCCCACAGGGATGGTGCAAATCTTCAGATGTGCACTTTATCTGTGGGAGCGGGTTTACCCGCGAAGAAGCAACCGCCGAAGGACCTGCTTACATGATCTACACCCTCGAAGACCTGCTGCACCTCATGGCCCGCCTGCGCGACCCGCAGTACGGCTGCCCGTGGGACCTGAAGCAGAACTACGCGAGCATCGTCCCGCACACCATCGAAGAGGCCTACGAGGTTGCCGACACCATCGAGCGCGGCGATTTCGAGCACTTGCAAGGTGAACTGGGCGACCTGCTGTTCCAGGTGGTCTACTACAGCCAGCTGGCCCGCGAGGAGGGGCGTTTCGAGTTCGATGGCGTGGTCGACAGCATCACCCGCAAGCTCATTCGCCGTCACCCGCACGTGTTCCCCACCGGCGAGCTGTACGCGCCGGTAGACACCCCCAGCCTGAGCGAGGCCCAGGTCAAGTCACGCTGGGAAGAGATCAAGGCCGAAGAGCGCGCGGAAAAGAGCCAGCCCGAACAGCTGTCGCTGCTCGACGACGTGCCGGCAGCATTGCCGGCGTTGTCGCGGGCAGCCAAACTGCAAAAGCGCGCGGCCACGGTCGGTTTCGACTGGCCTGCGGCATTGCCGGTGCTGGACAAGGTCCGCGAAGAGCTGGATGAAGTGCTGCAGGCCATGGCCAACGGCGATGCCGATGCGCTCGAGGATGAAATCGGCGACCTGTTGTTCGCCACCGTCAACCTGGCCCGCCACCTCAAGCATGATCCGGAACATGCCCTGCGCCGTGCCAATCGCAAGTTCGAGCGGCGTTTCCGCTTCATCGAACAGGCATTGCGCGACAGTGGCCGACCCATCGAAGATTGTAACCTTGACGAACTGGATGCCCTTTGGGGTGAAGCCAAACGTCAGGAAAAGAACCTGCCCAGCTGCGGCTGAGCTGTTGCATAAGTGAGTGAACATTCATGAGCCTTTCCCTTCGCGACCAATTGCTCAAAGCCGGTCTGGTCAACCAGAAACAGGTTTCCCAGGCCAACAAGGCCGAGAAGAAACAGAAACGCCTGGAACACAAAGGCCAGGTCGAGGTGGACGACAGCCAGCAGCGTATGGCCAAGGAAGCCATGGCCGAGAAGGCCAAGCGTGACCAGGAACTGAACCGCCAACAGCAGGAAAAAGCCGAACAGAAGGCGCGGGCCGCGCAGATCAAGCAACTGATCGAAGCGACTCGCCTGCCGAAGCTGAGCACCGAGGACTACTACAACTTCGTCGACGACAAGAAGGTCAAGCGCATTGCCGTCAATGCCCTGATGCGCACCAAGCTGAGCAATGGCGCGCTGGCCGTGGTGTCGTTTGCCGGTGGCTACGAGGTGATCCCTCGTGAGGCGGCGCTGAAGATCCAGGAGCGCGACCCCAACCGTATCCTGCTGCTGAATACCCATGTCGAGGAAGCGGACGAGGACGACCCGTACGCGGCCTACAAGATCCCTGATGATCTGATGTGGTAAACACGAAAAACCCCGCTTTGGCGGGGTTTTTCATTTGAAGATCGAGTCATTGCGTGGCGCGCTGGTTTTCCAGGTTTTCCAGCTCTATACGGTACTGGTGCGCTTCGTGTTCGTTGTGGAACATCCCTACCAGCTGGCCTTGTTGATGCACATCCCAGATCCGCACGCCAGCGGCCAGGCCTTCGTGGGACATTTTCGATTCGTCGCGTTCGGTTACTTGGACTGTCATCGCTAAACTCCACTGCTTCAGTTGGCTGCGACACTGTGTCGCACAACCTCTTTATAGAGTTTGTTAGCAGGCTAAGTAAATAAAACGGGCATGAAACAAGTTTCATGGAAACCGGAGCGCAGTCAAATGTGGGGGCGCGCCTTCTCCAGTGCAGAAAAAAGCCCCGCACCAGGCGGGGCTTCGGGTACTGCTGGCAGCGCTGGCTCAGTTGCCCTTCACCGGCTTGCCATCGACCGTGCCATCCTGCAGCACGATCACGTATTCCTTGCCATCGGTCTCGACCTGGCGCAGTTGCACCAGCAGGTAGTCCCAGTTCTTGGCGAACCACAGCTCGGTGATGCGCTTGCTCTGGCTTGGGTCGCGCACGCGCTCGACCTTCACCGCATCGACCTGGCCGGTCTTGGTGGTGACTTTCTCAGTGCCCAGCACGCGGAAGTCGTAGGTGTCGATCTCGTCACCGTCGACCACCTGGTAGGTCATGCTCTTCTTGCCGGCGGCCACGTCATGCTGCAGGGCCAGCTGGTAGGACGACTTGTCTAGCACGCCGCGGTTCAGCGGCAGGCTGACGGCGTCGCCACGGTCGCTGCCGGTGACCTTCTTGCTGTTCCAGTCGAAGGTCAGGTCGACCTTCTTGGCCTTGCCCAGGCCGCCACGCTCGAAGTGGTACTTCTGCGGCAGCAGGGTGTCGTTGTCCATGCGCAGGGAGCTTTGCTCGGTCAGGCTGGCGATCATCATGGAGGCCTTGAAGTTAAGGTCCCAGGTACCGTTGGCATTCTTGACCAGGCTGCGTTCGGCGGTGCCGCTCATGGGCAGCTGCTTCCAGTCGGCGGTATAGCTGGCCGAGAAAGGCTTCAGATCAGCTGCCTGGAGGGGCAGGGCGAGCACGGCGAGAGCCAAGAGCAGGGCGCGACGCATAAATTCTCCTAGGATCGAATCAAGTGACCGCTGGCCGCCAGGGGTTGGCCATCCAGTAATGCACCCTGTTCGCCAAGACGCAAGCGCCCTTCAGCGAACCAGCGCACCGCCAGCGGGTAAATCAGGTGCTCCTGGCGGTGTACCCGCTGTGCCAGGCTTTCGATGGTGTCGTCAGACGCCACCGGTACCACAGCCTGTACGACCAGTGGGCCGCCATCGAGTTCCTCAGTCACGAAGTGTACGCTGCAGCCATGCTCGGCGTCGCCTGCCTCCAGTGCCCGGCGGTGGGTATGCAGGCCCTTGTATTTGGGCAGCAGCGACGGGTGGATGTTGAGCAGGCGGCCCTGGTAGTGGCGCACGAAGTCGCCACTGAGGATGCGCATGAAACCGGCCAGCACCACCAGGTCCGGGGCAAAACCGTCGATGCGCGCCATCAGCGCGGCATCGAAGGCTTCACGGCCGTCGAACTGGGTGTGCTCGAGCACGACGCTGTCGATGCCGGCCGCCGCGGCGCGTTGCAGGCCGTAGGCATCGGCACGGTTGGAAACCACCGCACGGATGCGCACCTGGCTGTCCTGGCCTTGGCAGCTGTCGATCAGCGCTTGCAGGTTGCTGCCGGAGCCCGACAGCAGTACCACTACATTGCAGGTCTTGCTTGGCATCAGTGTGCCTTGAGGTTCTGCAGCTCGACCTGGGCAGCGCCCTCGGCGGCTTCGGCGATGTGGCCGATCACCCATGGCTGCTCGCCAGCGGCGCGCAGTTCGTTCAGGGCGGCTTCTACCTGATCCTGGGCCACGCAGATGACCATGCCGACGCCGCAGTTCAGCACGCGGTGCATTTCATGCTCGTCGACGTTGCCTTTTTCCTGCAGGAAGTCGAACACCGCCGGGCGCTGCCAGCTGGCCACGTCGATGACCGCCTGGGCGTTGGCCGGCAGTACGCGCGGGATGTTGTCCAGCAGGCCGCCACCGGTGATGTGGGCCATGGCCTTGACCGCGCCGGTGTTCTTGATCAGCTGCAGCAGCGGCTTGACGTAGATGCGGGTCGGCGCCATCAGCAGGTCGGTCAGCGGCTTGCCGTCCAGCTGGGTGTTCTCGATGTCGGTGGCGGACACTTCGAGGATCTTGCGGATCAGCGAGTAGCCGTTGGAGTGCGGGCCCGAGGACGGCAGGGCGATCAGTGCGTCACCGGTGGCAACCTTGGAGCCATCGATGATCTCGGCCTTTTCCACCACGCCGACGCAGAAGCCGGCCAGGTCGTAGTCTTCGCCTTCGTACATGCCTGGCATTTCGGCGGTTTCACCACCGACCAGCGAGCAGCCGGCCAGTTCGCAACCGGCACCGATGCCGGTGACCACGGTGGCGGCCACGTCGACGTTCAGTTTGCCGGTGGCATAGTAGTCGAGGAAGAACAGCGGCTCGGCGCCGCACACGACCAGGTCGTTGACGCACATGGCGACCAGGTCCTGGCCGATGCTGTCGTGCTTGTTCAGGTTCAGTGCCAGGCGCAGCTTGGTGCCGACGCCGTCGGTGCCGGAGACCAGCACCGGCTGCTTGTAGCCGGCCGGGATCTCGCAGAGGGCGCCGAAGCCGCCCAGGCCACCCATGACTTCAGGGCGTGCGGTGCGTTTTGCCACGCCCTTGATGCGTTCGACCAGTGCTTCGCCGGCGTCGATGTCTACACCGGCGTCCTTGTAGCTCAGGGAGGGTTGCTTGCTCATTGATCCAGGCCTTTAGGAGGGAGGGATTCTTAAAAAACGACCATGACGGCCAAGGCCGGCTGATAAGCGGCGGCTGCCTGAAACGTCAGTGGTCTGTGAAGGCGCGCGATTTTATCAGGGTTGCCGGGCAGCGGCCATCCTCAGGCCGACGGGCAGGGCATGAAAATGGGTAAAAAGTTGGGGGTGCTCGCTACAAGGGCTGCGTCATGCAGGCGACACCTGCCAGATCCATCACAACTTCCCGGCAATCTCCGCAACCAATCTTTCATCCTCGCGACTGGTTACCTTGCGCCCCCGTGTATAAGGTATAGGCATTGCGGTAAGTGGACAGGAATCCTCCATGCGTCTCTTCAATATTCTGGCGGTCGGTTGCCTGGCCCTGATCTCGGCCACTGCCCAGGCTGAAAGTGTCTCCGGCCTTTACCAGGTGCGCGAGCCGGTCACCGGGCAGGGCGCCGAAGCCCGTGCCGAGGCCACCGCCAAGGCCCTCGATACCCTGGTAACGCGCCTGACCGGCGACCCCAGGGCGGCGCAAAGCCCGGCATTGGCCGGGTTGCGCAAGGACCCGCAGCAAATCATCAACCAGGTTGGCAGCGAAGCCGGGCCACCCGAGTCGGTGCTGGTCGAGTTCGACCCTGGCAGTACCGAGCGGGCCTTGCGCAAGGCCGGCCTGGCCTTGTGGGGCAGCAACCGCCCCTCGATCCTCGGCTGGTGGCTGAACGACAGTGCCGAGGGCAGTTACCTTGTCGGTGACGGCCAGGCCAGCGCCCAACCCCTGCGCCGTGCCGCCCAGCACCGTGGCCTGCCGTTGCGCCTGCCGCTGGCCGACCTGCAGGAGCAACTGGTGGCCAATGCCGAGCACATCGACGGCAGCGACCCGGCCCCGTTACGGGAAGCCTCCGAACGCTACGGGGCCGATGCCTTGCTGGCGGTGCATGCCCGGGAAGCCGATGGCAAGTGGCAGGGCAATTGGCAGCTGTGGCTGGGCGACCAGCGTGAGCAAGGCACTGCCGAAGGCGCCGATCCGGCAGCGCTGGCTGACTCCGTGATGCTGGCGCTCAGCAGCCGCTTGGCGCCGCGCTACGTCACCCGCCCGGGTGCCAGCAGCCAGTTGCAGGTGCAAGTGCAGGGGATGAACCTGCAGCGCTACGCCGAGCTTGCCCGCGTGCTCGAACCCTTTGGCCCGCGCCTGCAAATGGCTGAAGGCGGCACCCTGACCTACGGTGTCACCGCCAACCGCGATCAGCTGCGCGCCCAGCTCGGCCTGGCCAAGCTGCAGGAAGTACCGGTAGAGCAGGTGCCTGCGGTGCCGGCCACGCCAGCTCCGGCAGACGCTGCCGGGGGCGGGCAACCAGTGCCGGCCCAGCCTGCACCCAAGCCGTTCGACGGCTTGCGTTTTCGCTGGTAAGGGGAGCACACCGTGACCGACGTACGTCGCTGGATCTGGCTGGGTGTTGCCCTGCTGGTCGCTGTGCTTCTTTATAGCCTGCACAACATTCTTACCCCGTTCCTGGTCGGCATCCTGCTGGCCTACCTGGCCGACCCGCTGGTGGATCGCCTGGAACGCCTGGGGCTTTCGCGCACCTGGGGCGTGGTGGTGGTGTTCGGCCTGTTCACCTTGCTGTTGCTGGCCTTGCTGCTGGTGCTCGTTCCGCTGCTGGCCAAGCAGCTGGTGCGCCTGTACGAGCTGGCGCCGCAGATGCTCGACTGGCTCGAACACGTGGCATTGCCCTGGGTGCAGAGCCGCCTGGGCCTGGCTGACGGCTTCTGGAAATTCGACAAGATCAAGGCCGCCATCGGCACGCACATGGGGCAGACCACCGATATCGTCGGTGTGCTGCTGTCCCATGCCACCGCTTCGGGCCTGGCGCTGATGGCCTGGCTGGCCAACATGGTGCTGATCCCGGTGGTGGGTTTCTATCTGCTGCGTGACTGGGACCTGATGATGGCCAAGCTGCGCGGCCTGCTGCCGCGCCAGCGTGAGCCGCAGGTGATGGGCCTGGCGGGCGAATGCCATGAAGTGCTGGGGGCGTTCGTGCGCGGGCAACTGATGGTGATGGTGGCCCTGGGCATCATCTATTCGGCCGGGCTTATGCTGGTGGGGCTGGAACTGGGGCTGCTGATCGGCATGCTCGCCGGGCTGGCTGCCATCGTGCCGTACATGGGCTTCATCATCGGCATTGGCGCAGCCTTGGTGGCGGGCCTGTTCCAGTTTGGCGGCGACCTGTACCCGATGCTGGGCATCATCGCCGTGTTCATGGTCGGGCAGGCACTGGAGGGCATGGTACTGACCCCTCTGCTGGTGGGAGACCGCATCGGTCTGCACCCGGTGGCGGTGATTTTCGCCATCCTGGCCGGCGGTGAGCTGTTCGGCTTTACCGGGGTGCTGCTGGCGCTGCCGGTGGCGGCTGTGATCATGGTGCTGCTGCGGCATGTGCATGACCTGTACAAGGAATCGGACATGTATGCCGGGGATATCGACCCGGAGTTGTGATGGAAGGGCTGCAAAGCAGCCCCAAAACAGCGCAAAAAAAGCGCAACTCGTTGATTTTGCTTGTGCTATCCGCTGCCGTGATTGTGCACCCCGCGTTGCGGGTATAGACTTTGCAGATTGTTCACCAAAGGCCCCCTGCGGTCCTGTCGACCGCCCGCGAGCATGAAACCACCGATCCAGTTGCCCCTGGGTGTGCGCCTGCGCGATGACGCCACCTTCATCAACTACTATCCGGGCGCCAATGCTGCGGCATTGGGCTACGTCGAGCGGCTATGCGAAGCCGACGCCGGCTGGACCGAGAGCCTTATCTACCTGTGGGGCAAGCAAGGTGTTGGCCGTAGCCATCTGCTGCAGGCCGCCACCCACCGCTTCCAGCAACGCGGCGAGCCAGCCGTCTACCTGCCACTGGCGCAGTTGCTCGATCGTGGCGTAGAGCTGCTCGACTACCTGGCCCAGTACGAACTGGTGTGCATTGACGACCTGCATGTGATCGCCGGCAAGGCGGACTGGGAAGAGGCCATGTTCCACCTGTTCAACCGCCTGCGTGACAGCGGCCGGCGCCTGCTGCTGGCTGCCTCGGCATCGCCGCGCGAGCTGCCAATCAAGCTGCCGGACCTGAAGTCGCGGCTGACCCTCGCCCTGGTGTTCCAGATGCGCGGCCTGTCCGACGAAGACAAGCTGCGTGCCTTGCAACTGCGTGCTTCGCGTCGTGGCCTGCACCTCACCGACGAAGTTGGCCACTTCATTCTTACCCGCGGTGCACGCAGCATGAGTGCGTTGTTCGACCTGCTCGAACGCCTCGACCAGGCCTCGCTGCAGGCACAACGCAAGCTCACCATTCCTTTCCTCAAGGAAACCCTGGGCTGGTAACCCCGAAAACGCGGGGCCAGAGCGGCAAAACAAAAAAGTCACATCTTTTTCGATAAAATTTGCAAATGGCCATGATAGAGGGCATAGTTTCACCCTTCTAAAGGATTACAGACACGGTCGTGCCCATGCTGAAGCGCTTCGCACCCCTCGTGCCACTCGCACTCGTGACCCTGCTTTTTGGCTGCGCGGCCCAAGGCCCGGCTTCTCATTCAGAGCAGCAGCCTCAGGATCACAACCCCATCGCCGCACAATCGGCGTTCAAGGCCAAAGCCTCGTCCTCGTCGGTATTCGGCGAGCCGGAAGAACTGGCCACCGAAGATGACCTGGAGGCCTTCTCCAGCAGCAAGCCTTACCAGCTGCCAGCTCTGGCTGACAGCGTTCTCGAGCGCGGCATGTCGCTGATCGGCACCCGCTACCGCTTCGGTGGTACCTCGGAGCAGTCCGGCTTTGACTGCAGTGGCTTCATCGGCTACCTGTTCCGCGAAGAGGCGGGTGTGACCCTGCCGCGCTCCACGCGTGAAATGATCAACGTCGATGCCCCGAAAGTGGCCCGCAACAAGCTCAAGCCAGGTGACCTGCTGTTCTTCAGCACCAACGGCCGCGGCCGCGTCAGCCATGCCGGCATCTACCTGGGTGACAACCAGTTCATCCACTCCAGCAGCCGCCGCAGCGGTGGCGTGCGCATCGACAGCCTCGGTGACCGTTACTGGAGCAAGACCTTCATCGAAGCCAAGCGCGCCTTGGCCATGGCGCCGACCACCAATATCGCGCGCAACTGATAGCAAAATGATATATCCTGCCGCGGCGGCGATGCTTTGAAAAAAGCTCGCCGCCGTGCGCATTTATAGAAAGCGTCTAATCTAATTTCTCAACTCTTTTCGGCTGCGGCCCAGCGGTCTCAGACAGGATGTTCTGGCCATGGTAAAGATGGCGCGCTTCGCATTTATCTCCTTGGCAGCCTTGCTGGCTGCCTGTTCCAGCCGTGCTCCTGCGCCGGCCCCTGTGGTACAGCCGCAGGTTACCTATAGCCAGCCCAGCCCTTCACCGATTGCCGATGACGTGTTGATGCGAGCCATCGGCCTGGTGGGCACGCCTTATCGCTGGGGCGGCAACACCCCGGACTCCGGTTTCGATTGCAGTGGCCTGATCAAGTACGTCTACCGTGATGCTGCCGGCATAAGCCTGCCGCGTTCGACGCGGGAGATGATCGTCATGCGCGCGCCGACCGTGGATGCCAAGTCGCTGCAGTCCGGTGACCTGGTGTTCTTCGCCACCAGTGGCGGCTCGCAGGTCAGCCACGCCGGCATTTATGTCGGGGAAGGGCGCTTCGTGCATGCCCCTTCCAGCGGTGGCACGGTGCGCCTGGACTACCTGTCCAACAGCTACTGGGCCAAGGCTTACCTGCAGGCCAAGCGCGTGATTCCGCAAGGGCATCTAGCGCAGAACCCCTGACGGATATTCCTGTGGGAGCGGCTTCAGCCGCGAACATCGGCAATGCCGGTGCCATGCACCGCGGTGTCCGCTTCGCGGGTAAACCCGCTCCCACAGGGCGCGCGCTGGCCGGGCTCATGGCGCCTTGCTCACTCGCCAGACCACATTACCGACATCATCGGCCACCAGCACGCCACCACGCCCATCGTTGATTACGCCGACCGGGCGACCCTTGGCCTTGCCATGCTCATCCAGAAACCCGGTAAGCAGGTCCACAGGCTTGCCCGAGGGTTTTCCTGACGGGTCGAACGGCACGAAAATAACCTTGTAGCCACTGTGTGGCTTGCGGTTCCACGACCCGTGCTGGCCCACGAATGCCCCTTGGTCGAAGGGCGCTGGTAGTCCATTCGGTTCGGCGAATGCCAACCCCAGCGATGCCGTGTGTGGGCCCACGGCATAGTCGGGCACCAGCGCCTGGGCCACTTTTTCAGGCGCTGGTGGTTGCACGCGCTCATCCACGTGACTGCCATAGTAGCTGTAGGGCCAGCCATAGAAACCGCCGTCCTTCACGGAGGTGATGTAGTCGGGTACCAGATCGCTGCCGATCTCGTCACGCTCGTTGACTGCGGTCCACAATGCACCGCTGTTTGGCTCCCAGGCCAGGCCGTTAGGGTTGCGCAGGCCTGTGGCGAACAGGCGGTGCTGGCCGCTGGTGGGGTCCACTTCCCAGATCGCGGCGCGCCCCTGTTCCTTGTCCAGGCCGTTTTCGCCGACGTTGCTGTTGGAGCCGACCGTCACGAAAAGCTTCTTGCCATCGGGGCTGGCGATCACGTTCTTGGTCCAGTGGTGGTTGAGCGGTCCGCCGGGCAACTCGACCACCGGCTGGCCTTCATTGCGAATTTGCAAGGCTCCGGGCTCGTAGTGAAAGCGCAGCAGCCTGTCTGTGTTGGCGACAAAGAGGTCCTTGCCGACGAGGGCCATGCCGAACGGTGAGTTGAGCTCTTCGATGAAGGTCGTGCGGATTTCAGCCACGCCGTCGTGGTCGGCGTCACGCAGCAGGGTGATCCGGTTGGCGCTGGGCACGCCTGCACCTGCCCGCTTCATCACCTTCTTCATCACCCAACCGCGCAGGCCCTTGCCATCTTCGGGCTTGGGCGGGGCATTGGTTTCGGCTACCAGCACGTCGCCGTTGGGCAGCAGGTATAGCCAGCGAGGGTGGTCGAGCCCGCTGGCGAACGCTTTCACCTGGGTGCCTGGTGCTGCTTCGGGCTTGACGTCCTTGGGCCAGCCCACTGCTGGAGCGATATTCACGGTGGGGAGGGTAGTCTTGACCGGAGCAGGCAACTGGGGGGTTGGGCCACTGCCATCGAGTACATCCAGCCGCGCGGTTTCGCCGCAGGCAGTCAGGCTGGCGGCCAATAACCAAGGCATCAGGTGTTTCATGGGCGGTGTCCTCCTAACAGGGCCTATGGAACTGAGAGGTCGGCGATATTCGCCAGGTTCCCGGCAGCCATCCAACTGTCGTAGCTTTTGCTTTTGCTTTTGCTTTTGCTTCTAAGCGCGCGATAGTTCAGGCGCCGCCGATTGCGACTTCAGGAGGCCGAGCGAAGGGCTTGCGGAGGGAGGTGACGGGCATGGATGCCCGTCAAGCGCTGAGGCCCCATGGATGGGGCCTGCGGCGCGTACTCCCGGGAGCAAGCCCGTAGCGAGGGGACCCCGTAGCGCAGCGGAGGGGCCGGATGATAGGAGCCAGCGTTTTTTGGTTACTTTTTGTCGCGTTTGACAAAAAGTGACCCGCCGTAAGGGCGGAAGGGTGAATAAGCGCCACCTTCGAAAATGAATGTTGACCCTGTTGTTGATGCCCACGCTTGAAAGCGAAGAGCGAAGAGCGAAGAGCGAAGAGCGAAGAGCGAAGAGCGGAAAAGTGCTGGTTTTGATCTCGCGCATAGTCCATTTACGATGGCGACGCTTACTCACCTTTTCGCCCTTACGGCGAGTCACTTTTTGTCAAACGCGACAAAAAGTAACCAAAAAACGCTGCGCTCCCATCATCCGGCCCCTACGCTGCGCTCCGGGGTTCCCTCGCGCCGGTCTTGCTCCCGGGAGTACGCGCTGCAGGCCCCATCCATGAGGCCTCAGCGCTTGACGGGCATCCATGCCCGTCACCTCCCTCCGCAAGACCTCTGCTCGGCCTCCTGAAGTCGCGAAGATCAAGATCAAGATCAAGATCAAGATCAAGATCAAGATCAAGATCAAGATCAAGATCAAGATCAAGATCAAGATCAAGATCAAGAGCAAGAGCAAGAGCAAGAGCAAGAGCAAGAGCAAGAGCAAGAGCAAGAGCAAGTGCAAGAGCAAGAGCAAGCAGGTCTGGTGGTGGCTCAATGTGCCAGTGAGATGCGCCGCTGCTGTTGCAAAGGTGGCGTGGGGGCGAGACCAAGAATCAGATTTAACACCTTTCTTGTAGGCCGTTTCCCAAAGATACTCTCAACACCTATTCTCCGTTGCGCGCGCCAAATGCGGTCTCTAGTCTCGGCATGTCGTTGACCTTCAATGACCGGGTTAGCCGCCCGAAATCGTCAGACATCGCAGCTGAGCAATACCGAGTAATCGGCATTGGCGCCTTATGGCGGCTGTGCGTGGGGCACCTGCGGGTGCGCCGGGTGCCTGACGTCCCGGTCGGCTAACCCACGTACAGCTGCCACCATACTGTTTAGCCGCGGTTGGTGGTCGCTTCACTACGACAGGAGCCTTAAATGACCACCGAAGACACGAAATGCACAGTTGGCAAAACCATATTCTTTCAAGGTGAAAACCAGACCCACCCCCTGTTCCGCATCGAACCCGGCATCTCCTGCCAGAACGCCCGCGAACAAGCCTCGGAATTGATCGGCTATGCACGGGACCTGACCATCGACGGCCTGATGGAAGACAAGCCAAAGCTGATCTGGGCCGCGCACTACCTTTGCGCCTTGGGCAAAGCGCTGCTGGATGATGCCGAACTCGGCATGATGCGTTAAAGCCTGAAAGGCGCGCAGACCATTCGCGGCATGGGCCGCGCTCTCATGGAGCCGCATATAACTGAAAGGGTTAGCAGGGGCTCTGTGGGAGCGGGCGCGCCCGCGAACACCGGCGCAGCCGGTGCCAGCCACCGCGTTGGATTCTTCGCGGGCACGCCCGCTCCCACAGAAACCACGTCGCGCTTGCTAACGCGTTCCGGCCCCGGCCCGAGCCGAAGTTGCTTCAAGCCTGCTTGAGCAACAACGCCACCCCCGGGAAATACTGCCCCAGCTCGTTGTGCAACTTGCGGTAGGCATACGGGAAGTACCAGGCGATGGCACAGGCGGTATGTTTCTGCAGATCGTCGACCAGGTCCTGCAGTTCCTCGGGACTGGCGTGCTGGCCGGCCTTCCACGGGCTGATGAACAGCGCTCCGGCCTTCAACTGGCTGGGGTAGGCCACCTGGCGGGCGAGGGCAGCGGTCTGCTGCAGGGCGTCGGCCATGTCCAGCCGGGCGATTTTCGGCCAGCGCTGGCTGGCACTGAGGTATAGCGCTTCACCGGCACTGCTGAGCAACAGGTCGCAGCGCCCTTCGTATTCACCTTCATCGCGCTGCTTCTTGCCGGCAAACTGCTGCAGTGCCGCCAGCTCGGCCTGCCAGGCCGCCGCGGCAAGCAACCCGGTATTGGCGGCTGCCCCATGCCAGTACGGTGCTTCGGCATCGCCGGCAAACTGGTTGAAGCGGTCTATGCAGTCGCCCCAGCGCTCCAGCACCGGGGCAAGAAACTCCAGGCGCGGGTTGTTGATGATCTGGCCTCGCATGCTGCGCTCTCCTGTTGTCGTTGTGATCGCGTTCAGCTGAAAGTGATGGCTATGTGATATCACTGTATCCAGTGTGGCACAACCGGGTGAATTGGCCATTACCCGGGCGGTGACTGTTCGGCTGCAAAGCGGCCCGCTTCGATTGACGCTCCCGGTGCAACCCTCTAACCTTCGCGCGTGTTTCAGGTGCCCTGCCAGCCCCGTCTGGGCAGGGTGAAACTGGGAAGCCGGTGGGTGCCAGCATGGCGCGATTCCGGCGCTGCCCCCGCAACGGTAGGTGAGTCGCGGCCGCGCAGGGCCACTGGGTGCCAGCACCCGGGAAGGCGCGCAGGCCTGGGCCCAGGCCCGCTCACAAGCCCGGAGACCGGCCTGATACTGCCAACGGCATCACGGAGGGTGATGCGCGGTGCACCGTGGCCTACGGCCACGGCCCCTGCGCGTTCTCCGTCTGCCCGCCTATTACCTGTCGCCTCGCGTTGCCGTGGCGCCAGCCAGCGGAGAACCCTGATGAGCGAATCCACCGAACGCGACGAACGCCACCTGGCGCGCATGCAGCGCAAGAAGGCGATCATCGACGAACGCATCGCCAATTCCCCCAACGAGTGCGGCCTGCTGCTGGTGCTGACCGGCAATGGCAAGGGCAAGAGCAGCTCGGCCTTCGGTATGCTCGCGCGCGCCCTGGGCCATGGCATGCAGTGCGGTGTGGTGCAGTTCATCAAAGGCCGCAACAGCACCGGCGAAGAGCTGTTCTTCCGCCGCTTCCCCGAGCAGGTGAGCTACCACGTGATGGGCGAGGGCTTTACCTGGGAAACCCAGGACCGCCAGCGCGACATCGCCGCCGCCGAAGCGGCCTGGGCCGTGTCGCGCCAGTTGCTGCAAGACCCGAGCGTGCAGTTCGTGGTGCTCGACGAACTGAACATCGCCCTCAAGCATGGCTACCTCGACCTTGACCAGGTGCTGTCCGACATCCAGGCCCGCCCACCGATGCAGCATGTGATCGTCACTGGCCGTGCCGCGAAACCCGAGATGATCGAACTGGCCGACACCGTGACCGAGATGGGCATGCTCAAGCACGCCTTCCAGGCCGGCATCCGTGCACAGAAGGGCGTCGAACTGTGAGCCAGCCGCGCCACTGCCCCGCCGTCCTGATCGCGGCACCGGCCTCTGGCCAGGGCAAGACCACCGTCACCGCCGCCCTGGCCCGGCTGCACCGCAACCTCGGGCGCAAGGTGCGGGTGTTCAAGTGCGGGCCTGACTTTCTCGACCCGATGATTCTTGAGCGGGCCAGCGGCGCGCCGGTGTACCAGCTCGACCTGTGGATGATCGGCGCCGAGGAAAGCCGCCGCCTGCTGTGGGAAGCAGCCGGTGAGGCCGACCTGATCCTGATCGAAGGGGTGATGGGGCTGTTCGACGGCACGCCGTCCAGCGCCGACCTGGCGCGTCACTTCGGCGTGCCGGTGCTGGCGGTAATCGACGGCACGGCCATGGCCCAGACCTTCGGCGCCCTGGCCTTGGGCCTGGCACGCTACCAGGCGGACCTGCCGTTTGCCGGTGTGCTGGCCAACCGGGTAGGCAGCCTGCGCCACGCACAACTGCTGGAAGGCAGCCTGACCGAAGGCCTGCGCTGGTATGGCGGTTTGTCCCGTGAGCGCGGTATCGAGTTGCCCAGCCGCCACCTGGGGCTGGTCCAGGCCAGCGAGCTGAACGACCTGGACGCCCGTCTGGACGCCGCTGCCGAGGCGCTGGGTGCCAGTTGCGATGCTGCCTTGCCGCCGCCAGTGACCTTTGCCGAACCCGATCCGCAAGCCAGTGCTGCGTCGTTGACCGGTGTGCGCATCGGCGTGGCGCGGGACGAGGCGTTTGCCTTCACCTATGGCGCCAACCTCGACCTGCTGCGCAACCTGGGCGCACAGCTTGAGTTCTTCTCGCCGCTGCATGACCACGAATTGCCGGCAGTGGACAGCCTGTACCTGCCGGGCGGTTATCCCGAGCTGCACCACCACGCCCTGGCCGCCAACGCGCCGATGAGCGAAGCGATCCGCGCCCATCACGCCCAAGGCAAACCGTTGCTGGCCGAATGCGGCGGCATGCTGTACCTGCTCGATGCCCTGACTGACGTAGCCGGCGAGCGTGCCGAGCTGCTCGGCCTGCTGCCGGGTGAAGCGACCATGCAGAAGCGCCTGGCGGCCCTGGCGCTGCAGGCGGTGGAAATGCCGGAAGGCATCCTGCGCGGTCACACCTATCACCATTCACTGACCAGTACCGCACTGGAACCGATCGCCCGTGGCCTGAGCCCCAACGGTGGTCGCGGCAACGAAGCGGTGTACCGCCTGGGGCGGTTGACGGCTTCCTACGTGCACTTCTACTTCCCCTCCAACCCGGATGCGGCGGCGGCGCTGTTGCGACCATGAGTGAACACGCCTACAGCGACGCCGAGCGCGCCGCGATCTACCGGGCCATCGGCGAACGCCGTGACATGCGCCATTTCGCCGGTGGCGAGGTGGCCCCGGAACTGCTGGGCCGCCTGCTGGCCGCCGCGCACCAGGCGCCAAGTGTCGGGCTGATGCAGCCCTGGCGCTTCATCCGCATCACCCAACGCGACCTGCGCGCCCGTATCCAGGCCCTGGTGGAAGCAGAACGGGTGCGTACCGCCGAAGCCTTGGGCGAGCGCTCCGACGCCTTCATGAAACTGAAGGTGGAGGGTATCAACGACTGCGCCGAACTGCTGGTGGCCGCCCTGATGGACAACCGCGAGCCGCATATCTTCGGCCGCCGCACCCTGCCGGAAATGGACCTGGCCTCGCTGGCCTGCGCCATCCAGAACCTGTGGCTGGCAGCCCGTGGCGAAGGCCTTGGCATGGGCTGGGTGTCGCTGTTCGACCCGCAGGCGCTGGCAGCGCTGCTGGGCATGCCGGCCGGGGCCAAGCCGGTCGCGGTACTGTGCCTGGGGCCGGTGACCGAGTTCTACCCGGCACCGATGCTGGTGCTGGAAAACTGGGCTGAGGAACGGCCCTTGAGTGAAATGCTCTTTGAGAACCAATGGGGAGAACGCCAATGAGCGTGGCCTTGCTGACCGTGGCCGGCGTGGCCCTGGATGCTCTGTTGGGCGAACCGCAGCGGCGCCACCCGCTAGTGGCCTTCGGCAACATGGCCAGTAACCTCGAGCGCCGCCTGAATGCCGGTGGGCGCGGCTGGCGCAGCCACGGGGTGAGCGCGTGGTTCCTGGCCGTGGTGCCGCTTACTTTGGTGGTGCTGATCCTGTCCTGGCTGCCGTACATCGGCTGGCTGGTCGACGTGCTGGCACTGTACTGCGCCGTCGGGCTGCGCAGCCTGGGCGAACACGTGTTACCGGTGGCCAGTGCCTTGCGCCAGGGCGACCTGCAGGAAGCGCGGCGCCGTGTGGGCTACCTGGTCAGCCGCGAAACCCGCGAACTGGACGAGCCCGCCGTGGCCCGGGCGGCCACCGAATCGGTGCTGGAGAACGGCAGCGACGCGGTGTTCGCCGCGCTGTTCTGGTTCGTGCTGGCCGGTGCGCCGGGCGTGGTGCTGTACCGCCTGAGCAATACCCTGGATGCCATGTGGGGCTACCGCAACGAACGCTTCGAACGCTTCGGCTGGTGCGCGGCGCGCGTCGACGATGTGCTCAACTATATTCCCGCCAGGCTGGTGGCATTGACCTACGCGCTGCTGGGCAAGACCCGCCTGGCCCTGGCCTGCTGGCGCAAGCAGGGCCCACTGTGGGACAGCCCCAATGCCGGGCCGGTGATGGCCGCCGGTGCTGGCGCGTTGGGGGTGGAGCTCGGTGGCCCGGCGGTGTACCACGGCGAACTGCATGAGCGGCCACGCCTGGGTGACGGGCCCATGGCCGACGCCGACGCCATCGAGCGTGGCTGGAGCCTAGTGCAGCGCGGCGTGTGGCTGTGGCTGCTGGTGATCTGCCTGGGGGCCTATATCAATGCTTGAACACGGAGGCCGCCTGCTGCGGGCGGTACGGCAATACGGCATCGCCCGTGAGCAGTGGCTCGATCTGTCCAGCGGCATTGCGCCATGGCCTTTCCCGATCCCACCGATTCCCATGGAGGCCTGGGCTCGCCTGCCGGAGACGGAGGATGGCCTGGAGGACGCCGCGCGCGCGTATTACGGCGCCCGCCAATTGCTGCCGGTGGCCGGTTCCCAGGCTGCGATCCAGGCTTTGCCGCTGTTGCGCGCAGCCGGCCGGGTTGGGGTGCTGACGCCGTGCTATGCCGAGCACCCATACGCCTGGCAACGGGCGGGGCACCAGTTGCTGGAGCTGGACGAAGCGCAGGTCGAGGCGACGCTCGACAGCCTCGACGTGCTGGTGCTGGTCAACCCCAACAACCCCACCGGCCGCCGGGTGCCGCGAGAACGCCTGCTGGATTGGCACGCACGCCTGGCCGCCCGTGGTGGCTGGCTGCTGGTCGACGAAGCGTTCATGGACAACACCCCGGCGGATGGCGTGGTTGATTGTGCCGAGCGCCCGGGGCTGATCGTGCTGCGCTCGTTCGGCAAGTTCTTCGGCCTGGCCGGCGTACGCCTGGGGTTCGTTGCCGCCGAACGCAGCCTGCTGCTGCGCCTGGCCGAGTTGCTTGGCCCGTGGACCGTCAATGGCCCGACCCGGGTGCTGGCCCAGGCCAGCCTGGCCGACCACGCCGCCCAGCGTGTGCAGGTCGAACGCTGTGCTGCCGCCAGCCAGCGGCTGGCTATGCTGTTGCGCAGCGCTGGCTTGGCGTCCAGCGGCGGTTGCGACCTGTTCCAGTACGTGCGCAGCGAGCATGCTGCGCAACTGCATGACTTTCTCGCTCGCCGCGGCATCCTGGTGCGCCTGTTCGAGCAGCCGCCGGCGCTACGCCTTGGGCTGCCGGCCTGTGCGGCGGACGAACAGCGCCTGGCCCAGGCTCTGGCAGCCTATCAAAAGGAAATGGCATGACCACTCTCATGGTGCAAGGCACCACCTCCGATGCGGGCAAGAGCACACTGGTGACCGCGCTGTGCCGCTGGCTGTTGCGCCAGGGTGTCGGCGTGGTCCCGTTCAAGCCGCAGAACATGGCGCTGAACAGCGCGGTGACCGCTGACGGCGGTGAAATCGGCCGGGCCCAGGCGGTGCAGGCCCAGGCCTGCCGGCTGGAACCACACACCGACATGAACCCGGTGCTGCTCAAGCCCAACAGCGACACCGGCGCCCAGGTGATCATCCATGGCCGTGCCGTCACCAGCATGAACGCAGTGGCCTACCACAACTACAAGGCTATCGCCATGCAGGCGGTGCTGGCTTCGCATCAGCGCCTGAGCGCTGCCTGGCCGGTGGTCATGGTCGAAGGCGCGGGGTCGCCGGCGGAGATCAACCTGCGTGCCGGTGACATCGCCAACATGGGCTTTGCCGAAGCGGTGGATTGCCCGGTGATTCTGGTCGCCGACATCAATCGCGGTGGCGTGTTCGCCCACCTCGTGGGCACGCTGGAGCTGCTGTCACCCAGTGAGCAGGCGCGGGTAAAGGGCTTTGTCATCAACCGCTTTCGCGGCGACATCGCCTTGCTGCAGCCGGGGCTGGACTGGCTGGAGCAGCGCACCGGCAAGCCGGTGCTGGGCGTGCTGCCATATGTCACCGATCTGCATCTGGAAGCCGAAGACGGCATTGACGCGCGCCAAGGGGCAAAGGCCGAGCGCGTGCTCAAGGTGATCGTCCCGGTGCTGCCGCGCATCAGCAACCACACCGACTTCGACCCACTGCGCCTGCACCCGCAGGTGGACCTGCAGTTCATCGGCCCGGGCCAGGCGATTCCGGCTGCCGACCTGATCATCCTGCCGGGCTCCAAGAGTGTGCGCGGCGACCTGGCACAACTGCGTGAGCGCGGTTGGGACCAGGCCATTGACCGGCACCTGCGTTATGGCGGCAAGCTGATCGGCATCTGCGGTGGCCTGCAGATGCTGGGCCGCGAAGTGCATGACCCGCTTGGTCTTGAAGGGGCCGCAGGCTCCAGCCCGGGGCTTGGCCTGTTCGATTACGCCACGGTGCTCGAAGCCGAGAAGCAACTGCGCAACGTTGCCGGCACCCTGAACCTCGAAGCAGTACCGATTGCCGGTTACGAAATTCATGCCGGCGTCACCACGGGGCCAGCCCTGGAGCAGCCTGCCGTGCAACTTGCCGATGGCCGTTGCGATGGTGCTGTCAGTGCCGATGGCCAGATACTTGCCACCTACCTGCACGGCCTGTTCGAAGGCAGCCAGTCGTGCGCGGCGTTGCTGCGCTGGGCTGGCCTGGAGGAGGTGCAGGTCATTGATTACGAGGCCCTGCGCGAACGCGACATCGAGCGCCTGGCCGACCTGGTGGAAAAGTACCTGGACACCGCGCGCCTGCGCCAGCTCTGTGGGGTGGCCTGACATGCGCAACCTGATCCTCGGCGGCGCCCGCTCGGGCAAGAGCCGGCTGGCCGAACAGCTGGCCAGCGCCAGTGGCCTGCCGGTGACCTACATCGCCACCAGCCAGCCGCTGGATGGTGAAATGAACGAACGGGTGCTGCTGCACCGCCAGCGTCGCCCCGATGACTGGGGATTGATCGAAGAACCCCTGGCACTGGCCGCGGTATTGCGCGCCGAAGCGGCCGAAGGGTGCTGCCTGCTGGTGGATTGCCTGACCCTGTGGCTGACCAACCTGCTGATGCTCGAAGACGACCAGCGCCTGGCCGAGGAGCGTGATGCGCTGCTGGCCTGCCTGGAACAGTTGCCGGGCACGGTCATCCTGGTCAGTAACGAAACCGGCCTGGGCGTCGTGCCCATGGGCGAGCTGACCCGGCGCTATGTCGACCTGGCCGGCTGGCTGCACCAGGCTGTGGCCGAACGCTGTCAGCGCGTGGTGCTGACCGTGGCAGGGTTGCCCTTGATGTTGAAAGGGCCTGCGTTGTGAGGGTGGGGGCTAGTTCAAGATTGTATTGGGGCGTGCAGGTGTCTGCCTTGGGTTATGTGGTGCCTGGAAGATCGAGCGCCGCCCGCGCGGCGCTTCGCGGGGCAAGCCCGCTCCCACATCTGTTTCGGGCCAGTCTCTCCTGTGAAGCTACCTCTGTCTGCCTTGTTTGTTCCATTCGATATCGAGGGCGAGGCGCGACTGCTCTTCATCAATCCTTAGCCATGCACCAAGGCTGCAACCCATCTGGTACAGGAGTAATTGGCCCGAAACAGATGTGGGAGCGGGCTTGCCCCGCGAAGCGCCGCGCGGGCGGCGCTCGGTCTCAAGCGCGCAGAAGGTCTCCTGCCAAGCAACTGCCAGCCCCAACACGCCCTGATAACTCCCATTACCCAACCCAGACAGGCCCATGACCATGACCCAACCCTGGTGGCAAAGCCCCTGCCAACCCCTCGACAACGCCGCCATGGACCAGGCCCGCGCCCGTCAGCAGCAGCTGACCAAACCTGCCGGTTCGCTCGGCCAGCTGGAAGGCCTGGCCATTCAGCTGGCCGGGCTGCAGGGGCGTGAGCGGCCAACGCTGGATCACGCTGCAATCAGCATTTTTGCCGGTGACCACGGTGTGGTCGAGGAAGGCATCTCGGCCTACCCGCAAGCGGTGACCGGGCAGATGCTGCGCAACTTCGTCGGCGGTGGCGCGGCGATCAGCGTGCTGGCGCGCCAGCTGCAGGCCAGCCTGGAGGTCGTCGACCTGGGCACCATCGACCCGCACCTGGAGCTGCCTGGCGTGCGTCATCTGCGCCTGGGCGCCGGTACCGCCAACTTTGCCCGCCAGCCAGCGATGACCGAAGGCCAGCTGCAGGCCGCCCTGCAGGCCGGTCGCGATAGTGCCCTGCGCGCCGCCGAACAGGGCGCGCAGCTGTTCATCGGTGGCGAGATGGGGATTGGCAACACCACGGCAGCCGCCGCCCTGGCCAGTGTCCTGCTGGGCTGCCCGCCGGCTGAATCGAGTGGCCCGGGTACCGGCCTGGACCACGCCGGGGTGCGGCACAAGGCCGAGGTTATCGAGCGCGCGCTGAGCCTGCATGGCCTCAGCGCCAACGATCCCTTGCAGGCGCTGGGCTGTGTCGGTGGTTTCGAGATCGCGGCCTTGGCCGGTGCCTACATGGGCTGCGCGCAGGCGGGTATCGCAGTGCTGGTGGACGGCTTCATCTGCAGCGTCGCCGCGCTGCTGGCGGTGCGCCTCAACCCGCAGTGCCGGGCCTGGCTGCTGTTCGCCCACCAAGGTGCAGAGCCTGGGCACAAAGCCGTGCTCGACACGTTGCAGGCCGAGCCGTTGCTGGCCCTGGGCCTGCGCCTGGGCGAGGGCAGTGGGGCTGCCCTGGCCGTGCCGCTGTTGCGCCTGGCCTGTGCGCTGCACGGGCAGATGGCGACCTTCGCCGAGGCGGCGGTGGCGGACCGCCCGGCATGATCCTCGACCTGCTGCGCCATGGTGAAACGGAGCAGGGCGGCCTGCGTGGCAGCCTTGATGATGCCCTGACCGACAAAGGCTGGGCGCAGATGCGTGACGCCGTGGCCGAGGCCGGCCCGTGGGAGGTGCTGGTCAGTTCGCCGTTGCAGCGCTGTGCACGTTTTGCCGAGGAACTGGGCGAGCGCCTTAACCTGCCCGTACAGCGCGAAGCGGCGTTGCAGGAGCTGCATTTTGGCGACTGGGAGGGCCGTAGTGCGGCGCAGATCATGGAAGACCAGGCGGACGCGCTGGGGCGCTTCTGGGCGGACCCTTATGCGTTTACGCCGCCCAATGGCGAGCCGGTCGAGGCGTTCGCCGAACGTGTGCTGGCGGCTGTCGAGCGCCTGAGCCGTCAGCATGCTGGCAAGCGTGTGCTGCTGGTCACCCATGGCGGCGTGATGCGGCTGTTGCTGGCCCGTGCTCGTGGCCTGCCGAGGGCGCAGTTGCTGCAGGTCGAAGTTGGCCACGCTGCGCTGATGCGACTGGTGCCGGGTGATGACGGCCAGTGGGTGGAGGGGCGCTGAGATGTTGCCGTTGTGGATTGCCTTGCAGTTTCTCAGCAGCCTGCCGGTGAGCCTCCCGGGCATGCCGGCGCCACGTGAGGTGGGGCGTTCGCTGCTCTGGTACCCGTTGGTCGGGTTGTTGTTCGGCTTGCTGCTGTGGCTGGCCAGCCATTTCCTGCAGGGCACGCCGGCGCCGCTGCACGCGGCCCTGCTGCTGACGTTGTGGGTGTTGCTCAGTGGCGCCTTGCACCTGGATGGCCTGGCGGACAGTGCTGACGCCTGGCTGGGCGGTTTTGGTGACCGCGAACGCACTTTGCAGATCATGAAAGACCCGCGTAGCGGGCCGATTGCCGTGGTCACCCTGGTGCTGGTGCTGTTGCTGAAGTTCTGCGCCTTGTGGGTGCTGGTCGAGCAGGGCATTGGCATGCAGTTGCTGCTGGCACCGCTGATCGGGCGGGCGGCGATGCTCGGGCTGTTCCTGAGCACGCCTTATGTGCGACAGGGCGGTTTGGGGCAGGCGCTGGCCGAGCACCTGCCTCGGCCTGCGGCCGGATGGGTGCTGCTGGGCTGTGCGCTCTTCTGCCTGGTCCTGGGTGGATGGATCGTGGTGCTGGCATTGGCGGTGTTTGCCTGGTTGCGGCAATTGATGTGCCGGCGCCTGGGCGGGACTACCGGCGATACCGCTGGTGCAATGCTGGAGTTGCTCGAACTGACCGTGATGCTGGGGTTGGCGTTGGGCCTCTGAGCCTTTGCTCAGGACGCTGGCCCTGTAGGAGCGCAAGCAGGATGTTCCTGTAAGGGGTTTCTGAGCCTAACGTGCTGGCAAATTCCTGAAAAACTCAGCAAGAGCCGGCATTTTGTCACTGGCGTATGCTTGCCCCTTCGCTAACTGTCGAGGAGTGTTCGCACCATGCGTCATGTCATTCTCGCCGCGTTGTTGGTGGCCATGGGGCCTGCAGCCCTGGCAGCCGATCTCATGGATTTCTGGAACACCCCACGCCACGGCGGCAACAGCTTCAACCGGCTGCCACCCGAGCAAGCCTATTTCGACGCCCTGAGCGGCTATGGCGCGACCTGGGTGCGGCTGTCCTACGACAAATGGCAGCCGGCAGAACGCGACTTCCTCCTCGGCGATGCCGATGCCTACCAAGGCCTGCCTGCCGCCGACCTGGCCACGCTGCGAGCCACCCTCGACCGTGCCCATCAGGCCGGCCTCAAGGTGGTCATAGCACCGCTTTCGCTACCCGGCATGCGCTGGTCGCAAAACAACCAGGGCCAGTTCGACGACCGCCTCTGGCAAGACAAACGCTACTGGTTGCAGGCTGCGGCCTTCTGGCGGGATCTGGCCCGTGAGCTGAAAGGTCACCCGGCCATTGCCGCCTACAACCTGGTCAACGAGCCCGCGCCGGAGAAGCAAGGTGGCCTGGCCGAGCATGCCGACCCTGGGCAAATGCAGCAGTGGTATGCACGGCAGCAGGGCACTGCGCGTGACCTGCCCGCCCTGTATCGGCAGTTGATAGTGGCCATTCGCGAGGAGGATGCGAACACGCCGGTCATGCTCGATGCCGGCTGGTTCGCCGCCGCCGACGCCTTCGGTTACTGGCCGGCACCTGTGGAAGACCAGCGGGTGCTGTACAGCGTGCACATGTACGAGCCCTATCTGGTGACCAGTGCACCGAACATGACGCGCAAGCAACCCATCGCCTATCCCGGCCCGGCACCGTTCGCGGGGCAAACGCAGCAGTGGGATGGCCAGCGTGTGGCGCAGTACCTGCACCAACCGCTGGACTGGGCCGAGGCCATGAAGGTGCCCCGCTCGCGGCTGGTGGTGGGTGAGTTCGGCTGCATGCGCAGGTTGCCGGGCTGCCGGCAATACCTGGAAGACGTGCTCAGTGTGCTGGATCGCCACCGGTTGCATTGGGCCTTTTACAGCTTCCGTGAAGATAACTGGGACGGTATGGACTACGAGCTGGGCTCGGCCAAGGTGCCGTGGCGCTATTGGCAGGCCATCGAGCAGGGCGCTCCAGACCCGCTGGCGCGCAAGGCTACGGTGGAGTTCGAGCCGATTCTCAGGCGCTTGAACCCAGGCAGAGGGTAGTGCCTGCCAGCTAAGTCATTGGGGGCCGCTTTGCGGCACATCGCCGGCAAGCCAGCTCCCACAGAGTCCCGTCAACGCAATCTGACAGACTTTAGGGCTGAGGGGCGTCGGTAATCATGAAATCTCTTGCAACACACATGATGCGGGTATATACACGTATCCATGCTGACCAGTGAATGCATCTGTACCCATCTGCGTCGTGCCGCCCGTGGGGTGAGCCGGCATTACGACGAAGCCCTTGCCGGCTTTGGGGTCAATGTCGCCCAGTTTTCCCTATTGCGTCATCTGCAGCGGCTCGACCGCCCCAGTATCACCACCTTGGCAGAGGCCATGGGCCTGGAGCGCAGTACCCTGGGCCGCAACCTGCGGGTGCTGGAGGCTGAAGGGCTGGTGGCCTTGGCCGATGGCGACGACCAGCGCAACCGCGTGGTGCTGCTGACCGAGGCCGGTACGCAACTGCTGCGCGCTGCCCATCCGGCCTGGGAACAGGCCCAGGCCGATCTGGTGGAACGGCTGGGGGCAGGGCAGCGGGATGAACTGGTGCGCTTGCTGGATCAACTGGCTTGAATTGATACGACTATAAGCGGGTATGTACCCGTAAAAACCTTGCGATGTGCTGGAGATAACAATGACTTCGGTGTGGCGAACCAGCGGGTGGGTATTGGTGGGAGCAGCGTTGATCCTGGCGCTATCCTTGGGTGTGCGGCACGGCTTCGGCCTGTTCCTGGCGCCAATGAGCGCCGATTTTGGCTGGGGGCGTGAGGTGTTCGCCTTCGCCATTGCCTTGCAGAACCTGATCTGGGGGCTGGCGCAACCGTTCGCTGGCGCCCTGGCCGACCGCCTGGGCGCGGCGCGGGTGGTGATCATTGGGGGTATTCTCTATGCGGCCGGGTTGGTGCTGATGGGCATGGCCGACTCGGCCTGGTCGTTGTCGCTGAGCGCCGGCTTGCTGATCGGCATCGGCCTGTCCGGTACCTCGTTCTCGGTCATCCTTGGCGTGGTCGGGCGCGCCGTACCGGCGGAGAAGCGCAGCATGGCCATGGGCATTGCCAGCGCTGCCGGTTCTTTCGGCCAGTTCGCCATGTTGCCGGGCACCCTCGGCCTGATCCAGTGGCTGGGCTGGTCCGCCGCGTTGCTGGTGTTGGGCCTGTTGGTGGCGCTGATCGTGCCTTTCGTCGGCCTGTTGCGCGATCGCCCGTTGCCCAGTCATGGCGCCGAACAGACCTTGGGCCAGGCCCTGCGCGAGGCGTGCTCGCACTCCGGCTTCTGGTTGCTGGCGCTGGGCTTCTTCGTTTGTGGCTTCCAGGTGGTGTTCATTGGCGTGCACCTGCCGGCCTACCTGGTCGACCAGCACCTGGCCGCGACCACCGGTACCACGGTGCTGGCGCTGGTGGGCCTGTTCAATATCGTCGGTACTTTCACCGCCGGCTGGCTGGGTGGGCGCATGTCCAAGCCGCGCCTGCTGACCGGGCTATACCTGCTGCGTGCGGTAGTGATCGTGCTGTTCCTCTGGGCGCCGGTGACTGAATTCAGTGCTTACCTGTTCGGCATTGCCATGGGTCTGCTGTGGCTGTCCACGGTGCCGCTGACCAACGGCACCGTGGCCACGGTGTTCGGCGTGCGCAACCTGTCCATGCTTGGCGGCATCGTCTTCCTGTTCCACCAACTGGGCGCCTTCCTGGGTGGCTGGTTGGGTGGGGTGGTGTACGACCGCACCGGCAGCTACGACCTGGTCTGGCAGATTTCCATCTTGCTCAGCCTGCTGGCCGCCGCCCTCAGCTGGCCCGTGCGCGAACGCCCGGTCGCCCGCCTGCAGGCCCAGGCCGCATGAACCGCTACCTGGCTAGGGGGCTACTGGCCGGCGCCGCCTTGTTACTGCTGGCGCTGGTGTGGTGGGGCTGGCACAAGGGCGGGATGGCGTTGATGCAGCTGGGCATGAGTGTTTGTTAGGCGCTACCCTGCAAGTTCGAGGATTGTCTTGCGGGAGAAACGAGTCATGCGTGCACATTGGTTGACGGTGCCGGTGCTGGCCCTGCTTGCCAGCGCATCGAGCTGGGCTGCTGATTGCCCGGCGTTGTTGCAGGGCAGCCTGCCGGAGCTGCGTGGCAAGGGGCAGGTTGACCTGTGCGAGCGCTTTGCCGGCAAGCCGCTGGTGGTGGTGAACACGGCCAGCTATTGCGGTTTTGCGCCGCAGTTCGAGGGGTTGGAGGCGACGTACAAGGAATATCACCAACAAGGCCTGGAAATGCTTGGCGTGCCATCCAACGACTTCAAGCAGGAAGATGCGGACAGCGAGAAGACCGCCAAGGTCTGCTATGCCAACTACGGTGTCACGTTCACCATGACCAAGACGCAGCCGGTGCGGGGCACGGATGCGATACCGCTGTTCGCTGAACTGGCCAGCCAGAGCAGTGCGCCGAAGTGGAACTTCTACAAGTACGTGGTGGACCGCAAGGGCAAGGTGATCGGTAACTTCTCCAGCCTGACCAAGCCGGATGATCCTGCGTTCCGGGCTGCCATCGAAAAGGCTATTGCCTCGCAGCCATAACTGGCTGCTCTTGCTCTTGCTCTTGCTTCTAAGCGCGCGATAGTTCAGGCGCCGCCGATTGCGACTTCAGGAGGCCGAGCGAAGGGCTTGCGGAGGGAGGTGACGGGCATGGATGCCCGTCAAGCGCTGAGGCCCCATGGATGGGGCCTGCAGCGCGTACTCCCGGGAGCAAGCCCGTAGCGAGGGGACCCCGTAGCGCAGCGGAGGGGCCGGATGATAGGAGCCAGCGTTTTTTGGTTACTTTTTGTCGCGTTTGACAAAAAGTGACCCGCCGTAAGGGCGGAAGGGTGAATAAGCGCCACCTTCGAAAATGAATGTTGACCCCGTTGTTGATGCCCACGCTTGAAAGCGAAGAGCGAAGAGCGAAGAGCGAAGAGCGAAGAGCGGAAAAGTGCTGGTTTTGATCTCGCGCATAGTCCATTTACGATGGCGACGCTTACTCACCTTTTCGCCCTTACGGCGAGTCACTTTTTGTCAAACGCGACAAAAAGTAACCAAAAAACGCTGCGCTCCCATCATCCGGCCCCTGCGCTGCGCTCCGGGGTTCCCTCACTCCGGCCTTGCTCCCGGGAGGACCGCGCTGCAGGCCCCATCCTGGGGCCCAGCGCTTGACGGGCATCCATGCCCGTCACCTCCCTCCGCAAGGCCTGCGTTCGGCCTCCTGAAGTCGCGAAGATCAAGATCAAGATCAAGATCAAGATCAAGATCAAGATCAAGATCAAGATCAAGATCAAAGTCAAAAGCAGATAACGTGGCCGGGGTTCGGGTTATTTCACTTTGCATGCACCGTGATCGCCACCAACCGCACCACCACCGGCCTGACCATCAACACACAAACGAACGCCACAGGCATTGCCAACTGGTACGCCTTCAGCACGTTGCCGAGGTATTCGGGGTTGACCCCCGCATTCGCTGCAGTGATCACGAAACACATCAACAGTGCCATGATCGACGACATGTAGAAGGCAAAAACGTAGGGCGTGGCGCCCGGGTGCAATTTGCGTCGGCTGCGTGCCTGGGGCAGGTTGCTCATGCGAACTCCTGAAAGATGAGTAGAGGCGCAGGTTAGCAACGCACCGGGCAGCACCTGTAGACCAGTCGTATTGAGTTCTTTATAAAGAGATTCTTACGAATCCAGGGGCTCAGCATGGACCTGCTCAATGCCATTCGCTGCTTCATCAAGGTGGTCGAAGCCGGCAGTATCGCCGCCGGCGCCCGCAACCTGGGCCTGAGCCCGGCCGCGGTTAGCCAGAACCTGGCACGCCTGGAAGGCCACTTGCAGGTTCGCCTCCTCAGCCGCACCACACGCAGTATGGCGCTGACGCCCGCCGGTACCCAGTACTACCAACGCGTCAGGCACATCGAGCGCGACCTGGCCCTGGCCGAACAGGCCGTCACCACCCCCGACAGCGAACCCCAGGGGCGGCTGTGCATTGCCTCGACGTCCGCCTTCGGTCGCCACGTCCTGGCACCCTTGATACCCGCATTCAGTGCCCGCTACCCCCTGCTTTCGATAGAGTTGGTAACGACTGATCGCCGAGTCAACCATGCGCGGGAAGATGTGGATGTGAGCCTGCGCATTGCCCCACAACTGGAAGACCAGTTGCTGGCCCGGCACATCGCCCGTATCCCGTTCATTTGCTGTGCCTCGCCCGGTTACCTGCAAGACGCCGGCGTGCCGGCCACGCCCGAGGCCTTGCGTGACCACCGCTGCCTGGTGTTCCGCTACCCGGTGGATGGGCGCTTCCTGCGTTGGGGGTTCATGCGCGACGGGCTGCGGTTCGAGGCAGAGTTCGGCAGTGTCCTGATCAGCGACGACATCGATGCCCTGACCCAGATGGCACTGCACGATGGCGGCATCACCCGCTTGGCCGAATTCATCGTGCGGCCGTATCTGGCCGCCGGGGCGCTGGTACCGTTGTTCGAATACAGCGATAGCGGCCAGGCCTATGCCCAGACCGAACCGATGGATATCTACCTGTGCCTGGCCGACCGCTTCGCCATGACCACTAAAGTGCGTGTGTTCATGGACTACCTGCGCGAATGCCTGGGCGACAGTTGGCAGATGCAGGCATGAAAAAACCGCCACGAGGGCGGTTTTTCATGTAACGCGTACGAATCAGAAGCGGTAGGTAAGGGATGCACCGATACCGTGAGCACTGTTCTCATACTTGGCCTGATAGGTGCCTTTCAACGCCTGTTGTGTCGGCGAACCGGACACATTGTTGACCTTGGTATCCTCTTCCCACAGGTACGAGTAGGCAACATCGATGGTCATGTCATCGTTCGGGCTCCAACCGGCACCAAAGCTGACTGCCTTACGATCGCCGGTAGGAATGCGCGGCGAACGATCGTGGTTGTTGGTCGGCGATTGGTCGACGGAGAAGCCTGCACGCAGGGTCCATTCCTTGTTCACCTTGTAGGCCGCACCAATGGCGTGTGCCCAGGTGTCATGCCAGTTCTGCTCTTCGGTGATGGTCTGCAGTGGGTAACCCGCTGGTGCTTCGTTCTTGACAACGATGCTCTCCAGGCGGCTCCAGCGTGTCCAGGTGCTACCGGCATAGAGCGTCCAGTGGTCATCCAGTTCATGGGTGACCGAGAAGTCCACCGACTCCGGCGTCTTGATTTTCAGGCTGGCGTCGAACTTGCCGTTCAGACCAAGCTGGGGAATCGGGTAGGAAACACGGGTATCGCCTTCAAGCTTGTAGTCGACCATCGAGTGATAGGTCAGACCCAGACGGGTACGGTCTGTAGCTTGTACGAGAACGCCGATGTTGTAACCGATCGCGGTGTCGTCGCCCTTGATCTTGATTTCGCCATCAGGGCCGGTGGGGCCCAGCAGCGCCTTGCTGGCCAGGTTCGAGCCCAGCTCACCCTTGATGCGGTTGATGGTCGGGCCAAAACCGATCGACACCTTGTCATTGAAGGCGTAGCTGATGGTTGGTTGGAAGGTGACAACCTCGACCTTGCTCTTCTTGCCCCAGTAGCGGGCTGCGTCACCGCTACCGTAGTCGGTGATCAGGCCGTATGGCACGTAAACACCGAAACCAACGCTCCAATGATCATCGATCGGCTTGACGTAGTAACCCATGGGCACGCCCACGACCGGGACCATGTCGCCATCGGTTTCCCCCCCGAAATTGCTACCACGACCCGAAATATCAGACTTGGCAATGACGGCTGCGCCACCCACGGTGACCTGTTCGCGCTTCAGGCGCGACATGCCTGCAGGGTTGCCATACACCGTACTGGCATCTTCGGCAGAAGACGAACGTCCCGCAAAACCGGTTCCCATGCCGCTGATGCTTTGTTCGTTCAGCGCGAAGCCTGCGGCGAGCAGTTGGCTGGAAGCAAGTGCAACGGCAACGCCGAGGGAGGCTTTGAGCATTACTTTTTTCATTATTAGAACTCCTTGGGATCTCCGGGGCGAAAAGCTACCAACAATTCACGCGCCGCGCTATAGCCTCAATCGCAGGAGATAGAGCGGTTTTGTAGGACAATCCGACCAAAATTCCCTTTTTTCCGGGTACTTTGTAGGACACGTCTTAAGATGCCTGCGGCAATCTCTGGTCTATGCAGGTATGCCAGGCGTGGGTGAAGTCGCGCAGGCGACCTTGGGGGTTGAAAATCTGTCGCCAGATCCGTGCCAGCGCGAGAAGGTCGTCGGCGGCAGGCAGTGGCGTGGCCTGCTCTTCGACGAGCATCCAGGCAATGGCTGTGGAATAGCGCAGGTTGACGGTGAGTTCCAGATGCGGGCCGCCGAGGAAGGCGTGCTGGCTGGCCAGGCCGCGGACCAGGCTGGCCAGGTCGGGGTCACGGGCAAGGTAGTCGTCCCAGATTGCCTGGTGGCGGTGTTCGCCGATGCGGTACAGGCCATGCCCACGTCGGTCGTGCAAGGCCGACCCCAGGGCCGACTGGCTGGCGGCGATGCCCAGCAACAAGGCTTCGGCGCTGGCGCAGTGACGGTTCAGGTAGACCAGAGTGGGTCGTATCACATACTGACACAATTCATTCGCCGCGATACCCATGATGCCCTCGAGCAGGTAAGGGCCGGACGGGCGCTGGAGCTTGGCAGCTGGTGAGTGATCAGGCCCGCCGGAAGCGGTAAGCACCGCTCGAGTTGAAGTCTAGTGTGATAATCGTGGTGTAAAGGGCTGTTTTTAAATCAATTGCTGCCTGACGTACCGGGCTATATGCCTTAAGGCAATTATGCCTGGAACATTCAGGCAGGCTTGCGATGGAATGATTCAGCGCTTGAATACCGCAGTATTCGCCGCTCACGCGGTGAGCGACTGGCGGGTTCGGGCGATGACCGCCTGCAGCGGTTCACTGCGGCTGTACTGTTCGGGGTACAGGCGCTCGGTGTGGCAGGCGACGCCGTGTTCGTCTACCAGGGTGAAGCTGAAGCTGCCTTTGCGAGGGGCAACGATAAGGCACTTCAACGGCGAGAAGGCCTGGGAGAGGGTGCCAATGGCAGCCTGAATCTGATGATGAGTTTGCATATTGTTGGAGGTTCCTGCTTTAAACACGGGGTTATGATCCGTGCATGATAGAAACGTTCCAGTGACGCCTTTATTAAGGGACGAACGAACCTGACTGGAACAGGGCAGCCAGAGGGAGCGCAATCAAAAGTGGGCGCATGGGCTGACTGGTAGGTACTTCAGAGGGCAGGCAGCACGCCGTGGCCAAGGTTCTAGGCCGTCGGTGTGGGATCCTGATCAATTGTCACGTGATTCGTGCTTGAACAGCGCAGGGCTGGCGAGTGAATCATCGAAAAGGCCGGTCCTGGTTTCAGCAGCGTCACTCTTGGGGGGAGCGGGTCTGCAAGGACACTTGAGGCCAGAATTGACTTTCAGCTTGGTACTAACGAGGGGCACCTTACCGAAAATACAGGCGCTTGGCAAGCCTTTCATGTTTGTTCAGGTGAGCCGAGCAGTATGGCGTGTATTTGCACTGCTGGGAAGAGGGGGTAAAAGGCCCGCAACCGGCCTGATGTACCGATTTTGTGCACTCAAGTGAAGGCTTATGGTGCACTTGTTCACATTCCGGGCAGCGCTTGTAACTGCCCGGCAACACGCCGCGACAGCCTCGCCAATGCCTTGACTGGGCGGTTAAGTCAATGAAAAAAAACACTATTTTTAGCTGGTGAAAAAATCGTCAGTTTGACCGAAAGCCCCAATTTACGGGGGTTTGCGGGGTATGGGAGGGGGTTGTCCACCGAGTTATCCACAGGAACTGTGGATTGTCCCACGCGCTTGCTCTAGGACGGGCGTGCCAGCAATACAGCGAACTGTCCGACAATCGACATGCTCGGAGAGACCAGTTGGTCATCCACTTGAAAACGTCAAGAAAAGATCGTTGAAATTTTTTTCAATTCTCCGGAAATCGAAAGGCCAGGGCGCAGAAAAAAGGGTAGAGTGGCGCGCCTTTCGAGTTGCCAAACCTGTTGCTCATGAAGTTTCGCGGTAAACACCTCGCCAGCCCCGCTGCATCGACGCCTGCGCCTCCCCCCAAACGTTTCTCCCTCAAAGTGGCCTTGTGGCTGCTCGACAACCCGCGCCTGGGTGACAAGCCGCAGGTCAAGCACCTGGCCGGGCGCCTGTTGAAGCAGCCGGCGCGCCAGGGTGTGGTAGTGGCGCAAAGCCGCCTGGGGCAGATGTTGTGTCGTGATTGCGGCAATGCCCGTGACCGGCGTATTGGCCATGAACTGCTGCGTCAGGCCGCCCGCGCCGGTGATCGGCGGGCGCAACTGGAGTATGCGCGGCTTTGCCAGCACAGCGAGCCGGAGCAGGCGCGGTACTGGCTGGAGCTGGCGGCGGGGCAGGGGTCGCAGGAAGCGCGGCGGCTTTTGAGGCAGTGGTTCCATGCCTGAGGTGGGTTGCCTGTTCTGGCCTCTTCGCGAGTAAACCCGCTCCCACCGGAATAGCTATACCTCGGATACTGTGCAATCCCTGTGGGAGCTGGTTTACCCGCGAAGAGGCCGGAACAGGCAACACATCGCTCAGGCTGATAAGCTGCGCTGCATTCATCCAGGATCATTCGGGGTAAGCATGACAGTGGATCTGGCCAGCATTCTGCTGGGCTTGGTGGCAGGTGCATTGCCCTGCCTGGGTTGGGTCATGCAGGTGCAGCGCCGACAGGGCGCGCGACAAGGCGAGCAGGCCTTGCTCGAAGAGCGCCTCAATGCTGCCCAGCTGGCCCAGGCCGGCCTGCAGGCGCAACTGGACGCTTGCCGCGACGAGGTCAGCGACCTCAGCGAAGCCAACACCGTCAAGCAGACCCAGCTGGCCGCCCAGGGCCGTGAGCTGGAACTGCTGCAGATCGAACGCGACAACGCCCGGGACGCCGCCCACGCCTGGAACCTCGAGCGCGCCAACCGCGAAGCCGAACTGCGCCGCCTGGAGGCCCAGACTGCACGCCTGGACGCCGAACTGCGCGAGCAGCAGGAAAGCCACCAGCAGCGTCTGGAGGACCTGCAGGAAGCCCGCGATACCCTGCGCGCCCAGTTCGCCGACATGGCCACCAAAATCTTCGACGAGCGCGAGCAGCGCTTTGCCCAGACCAGCCAGCAGCATCTCGGCCAGTTGCTCGACCCGCTCAAGGAGCGTATCCAGGCCTTCGAAAAACGCGTGGAGGAAAGCTACCAGCAGGAAGCCCGCGAACGCTTCTCGCTGGGCAAGGAGCTGGAGCGTCTGCAGCAACTCAACCTGCGCCTGTCCGATGAAGCCACCAACCTGACCCAGGCCCTGAAAGGGCAGAAAACCCAGGGTAATTGGGGGGAACTGATCCTCGAACGGGTGTTGGAGCATGCCGGCCTGGAAAAGGGCCGCGAATACCAGACCCAGGTCAGCCTGAAGAGCGCAGACGGCGAGCGCTTCCAGCCCGATGTGCTGATCATGCTGCCCGGTGACAAGCAGGTGGTGGTGGATGCCAAGGTCAGCCTCACCGCCTACCAGCAGTTCGTCGCCGGCAACGACGAGGCTGCGCTCAAGCAGCACGTGCAGTCGCTGCGCAGCCACGTCAAAGGCCTGTCGAGCAAGGACTACAATCGCCTCGAAGGCCTGCATAGCCTGGATTTCGTGCTGCTGTTCGTGCCGATCGAGGCAGCTTTCTCGGCGGCCCTGCAAGCCGAGCCGAACCTGTTCCAGGAAGCCTTCGACCGGCAGATCGTGATCGTCAGCCCGACCACCTTGCTCGCTACCCTGCGGGTGATCGACAGCCTGTGGAAGCAGGAACGCCAGGGCCAGAACGCCCGCGAGATCGCCGAGCGTGCCGGCTGGCTGTACGACAAGTTCGTACTGTTCATCCAGGACCTGGACGAACTGGGCAACCGCTTGCAGCAGGTGGACAAGGCCTATGCCGCCGCGCGCAACAAGCTGTGCGAAGGGCGCGGCAACCTGGTCAGCCGCAGCGAACAGCTGAAGCTGCTGGGCGCCCGTGCCAGCAAGAGCCTGCCGGCCGACCTGCTGGAGCGGGCGCTGTCCGACGAGGCGTTGCCGGACGAAGCGCTTACTGAACCAGGCTCAGATGGCGATTGAGCAGGGCGCGCAGGGCCGCCGGCTTGACCGGCTTGGCCAGGTAGTCCAGGCCCGAGGCATGCACCATGGCGATGGTTTCCTTGCTGCCGTCGGCGCTGATCACCACGCCCGGCACCGGTTCACCCAGGCGCGCGCGTAGCCAGCCCATCAGCCCGGTACCGGTCTCGCCGTCGTCCAGGTGGTAGTCCACCAGCGCCAGGTGCGGGCGCATGCCCTTGGCCAGCAGGGCTTCGCATTCGGCGCGGTTGCGCGCGGTCCACACCTGGCACCCCCAGCGGCTGAGCAGGCTGTTCATGCCGATCAGGATGCTGTCTTCGTTGTCCACGCACAGTACCTGCAGCCCGGCCAGCGGCTGGCCGCCCTGTTCCACTGGGGCGCTGGGCACCGGCGCGGCCTGGCGGGCAATCGGTACGCTGACGCGGAACACCGTGCCCTTGCCCGGCCACGAGCGCACCTCCAGCTTGTGTCCAAGTACCCGGCACAGGCCATCAGCGATCGCCAGTCCCAGGCCCAGGCCCTTCTCGGCGCGGGTCTGGTGGCTGTCCAGGCGCTTGAACTCCTGGAAGATCACCTGCAGTTTGTCGTCGGCGATGCCCGGGCCGCGGTCCCACACCTCAAGCCACAACTGTTCACCCTGGCGCCGTGCGCCCAGCAGGATCGGGCTCTTGCCATAACGCAGGGCGTTGGTCAGGAAGTTCTGCAGTACCCGGCGCAGCAGCTTCATGTCGCTGTCCACCCGCAGGCGGCTGCCGCGCAGGCGGAATTCCAGGCCCTTCTCGGCGGCCAGCACCTTGAATTCGGCGCCCAGGGTGTCGAACAGTTCGTTGAGGGCGAAGGGCTTGGCATCCGGGGTGATCTTGCCGTTTTCCAGGCGCGAGATGTCCAGCAGGTCGCTGATCAGCTCTTCGGCCGAGCGCAGCGAGCTGTCCATGTGCTGTACCAGTTGCCGGGCTTCTTCATTCATGCCCTCGGCCTGCTGCGACAAGGCGGCGGAGAACAGCCGGGCAGCGTTCAGCGGCTGCATCAGGTCGTGGCTGACCGCGGCCAGGAAGCGGGTCTTGGACTGGCTCACCGCTTCGGCACGGCTCTTGGCTTCGGACAACGCCTGGTTCAGTTGCGACAGCTCGTGGGTACGCTCCGCTACCCGTTGCTCCAGGCCTTCGTTGGCGTCGCGCAGGGCCTGCTCGGCCTCGCGGAACGGGGTGATGTCGGTGAAGCTCATGACGAAGCCACCGCCCGGCATCGGGTTGCCGATCAGTTCGATCACCCGGCCATTGGGGAACAAGCGCTCGGAGGAGTGCGCACGGCCCTGGCGCATCCAGTGCAGGCGCCGCGCCACATGCACCTGCGCCTCGCCGGGGCCGCACAGGCCACGCTCGGCGTTGTAGCGAATGATGTCGGCAATCGGCCGGCCCACGCTGATCAGCCCGTCGGGATAGTTGAACAGTTCCAGGTAGCGGCGGTTCCAGGCCACCAGGTGCAGGTTCTGGTCGACCACGCTGATACCCTGGTTGATGTTTTCGATGGCGCCTTGCAGCAGGGCGCGGTTGAACTGCAGCACCTCGCTGGCCTCGTCGGCGATACGCACCACGTCTTCCAGCTGCATGTCGCGGCCTTCGATGGCGGCCTTGACCACGGCGCGGGTCGATGAGGTGCCGAGTACACCGGCCAGCAGGCGTTCGGTGTGTTCGATCCAGTCGCCATCGGCGTTCTGGTTGGGGTTGAAGCCCTTGCCCTGGCGGTAGGCGAAGCGGATGAAACTCTGCCGGGCGCGCTCCTCGCCGACAAAGCGTGAGGCCAGGGTCAGCAGGTCGTCGATCTGCACCGCCAGCAGCGGCTTGCTGCTGGGTCTGGCGCTGGTCTGCTGGCCGATGAAGCGGCCGGCCTGCCAATGCTCGGAAACCCGTGTGCGCGACAGCACCGAGACCCAGGCGAACAGGGTGAAGTTGCCCGCCAGTGACAGCACCACGCCCTGGGTCAGCGGGCTGATCGGCAGATTCAGCGGGTTGCCGTGCAGCCACGCCAACCCTGGGAACAGCTGCAGCGACCAGCCCACGCTGTGCGCGGCAATTGGCAGCACCAGGGTGTAGAACCACAGGAAAATACCTGCGGCCAGGCCGGCGAACACGCCACGGCGGTTGGCCTGCTTCCAGTACAGCGCACCGAGCATGGCCGGGGTCAGCTGGGTCACGGCGGCAAAGGCGATCTGGCCGATAGTCGCCAGGCTGGCGGTGGAGCCCAGCAGGCGGTAGCTGACATAGGCCAGCAGCAGGATCACCACGATGCTCACCCGGCGAACCGAGAGCATCCAGTGGCGGAACGCCTCGAATGGCCGCTCGGCGTTGGTACGGCGCAGCAACCAGGGCAGCAGCATGTCGTTGGAGACCATGGTCGACAGCGCCACGGCCTCGACGATGACCATGCCGGTTGCCGCCGAGGCGCCACCGATGAATGCCAGCAGGGCCAGGCTCGGGTGTGCTTCGGCCAGCGGCAGGCTGATGACGAACGAATCCGAGATCACCGTGCCCGGCAGCAACATCTGCCCGGCCAGGGCGATAGGCACCACGAACAAAGCGGCCAGCGCCAGGTACATCGGGAACACCCAGCGCGCCAGGCGCATGTCCTGGGGTTCGATGTTTTCCACCACGGTGACGTGGAACTGCCGTGGCAGGCAAATGATCGCCATCATCGCCACGGCGGTCTGCACCACCATCGACGGCCAGTTGATGGTCTCCTGCCAATAGTCCTGCAGGTGGATCGACTGGCGGGCCTGGTTGAACAGGTCGTCGAAGCCGTCATACAGGTTGAAGACGACGAAGATGCCCACGGCGAGGAAGGCCAGCAGCTTGATCAGCGATTCGAAGGCAATTGCCAGGACCATGCCACGGTGGTGTTCGGTCACGTCCAGGCTGCGGGTACCGAAGACGATGGCGAACAGTGCCAGTACCAGCGATACCACCAGCGCGGTGTCCTGCACGCGGGTGCCTGTGGCGTCGGCATTGGCGCCGATCAGCAAGTTGACGCCGAGCACGATGCCCTTGAGCTGCAAGGCGATGTACGGCAGCACGCCGACCAGGCAGATCAGCGCCACGACTACCGCCAGGGACTGCGACTTGCCGTAGCGCGCGGCGATGAAGTCGGCGATCGAGGTGATGTTCTGTTGCTTGCTGATCAGCACCATCTTCTGCAGCACCCAGGGCGCGAAGATCAGCAGCAGCACCGGGCCCAGGTAGATCGGCAGGAATGCCCAGAGCTGTTCGGCGGCCTGGCCGACCGCGCCGAAGAAGGTCCAGCTGGTGCAGTACACGGCCAGCGACAGGCTGTACACCCAGGCACGCAGCTTCGGCGGCAACGGCGTGCTGCGGCGGTCGCCGTAGAAGGCGATGGCGAACATGATGGCCATATAGGCCAGGGCGACCACGGCGATCAGCCCGCTGGACAACGACATGAAGACTCCGAAGCAAAAAGATAACGCGGTCCCGATCAATCAGTCTGGCACGCAGGTGCCGCTTCGTCAGCGCAGACGATGGTCGCAGTGGCAGGTGGTCGCAGGGTTCTCTTTAACCTGTGCCGGCCCTTTCGCGGGTGAACCCGCTCCCACAGGTACGGCACAGGCTTCGAAAGCGGCGCTGTCCCTGTGGGAGCGGGTTCACCCGCGAAACGGCCAGCAGAGCAAACATCATCCTTTACGGGTACCCAGCCAATAAAACACCCCTGCCAGTATCACCGACAACACCAGCAGGTAGAAGATCGCCCCCGGCCACAGGTGCACCAGGGCAAACCCCACCATCACCGGCCCCAGCGCCGCGCCGAGGTTGGACAGGTTCTGCGCACCGTAATACACCCCACGCAGGTGCTCCGGCGCGATCAGGTCGATGAACATGTACTCGGCCGGGATCACGATGATCTCGCCCAGGGTGAACACCAGCATCGCCAGGCACCACGCCAGCGCCGAGCCGGCCAGGGCAAAGCCCAGCAGCCCGGCGATGAACAGGCCCATGCCGGCCAGCAGCCAGGGCATCAGGCGCTGACGGCTGATGCGTCGGCCAATCAGGTACTGCAGGGCAATCACCGTCACCGCGTTGGTGGTCACCAGGTAACCGACCAGGCGCGCTGCCTCGGCCGGGCTGCTGGTCACCACCAGGTACTGCGACAGGTAGGCGGTGAACTGGCCGAACACCACTGCGCTAAGCACCCCGCCCAGGGTGAAGCATACCAGCCGCCGGTCACGGGCCAGCCCCAGCGCCACCTGGGCAAAGCCGACCCCGGGCTTGTCCGGCGCACTGGCCTGCAGGCTGCGATCACCCAGGCGCCAGTAGGCCAGGCACATACTCAGGCCTAGCAGGGCAGAGGCGATGAACGGCATATGGTCGTTCAACTCCAGCATGGCCACGCCCAGCAGCGGGCCGGCCGCGTAGCCGACGTTGCTGAGGGTGTACTTGATGGCGAACACTTCGGCCCGTTCCTCCACCGGCAGCAACGCGCAGAAGCCCGCCTTGGCGGCGATGTCGACCACTGCCAGGGCCAGGTTGATCAGGACCAGGCAGAGAAAGAACAGCAGCGCCGAGTTGCTGACGACCGCGCCGACGAAGGCCAGGGCAAACAGCAGGGTGCTGGCGCTGACCAGTGTGTGGTTGCGCAAGGTATCCACCAGGTGACCGCCATACAGGCTCAGCAGCGAGGCGATGATCAGCGCGCCACCGATCAGCAGGCCGATCTGGCTGATCGGCAGCTGGAAGTTGTCGGCCAGGTACACCACCAGGTAGGGCAGGGTAAGGGCGCGGGCGACAGTGAGGGTGAAGGTGGTGGTAAGCAGCAGGCGAACGGTGTGCGGGTAGCGTTTTATGGCGGCGAGCATGACCACATCCTTGTTGTTCTGTTTTGCCGGAGGGGCAGCATATGCCAACAGAGGCCTGCTGCGCAGGCCTTTCGCGGGCACGCCCGCTCCCACAGGTACGGCGCTGCCCTCAAGGCATGTGATATTCCTGTGGGAGCGGGCGTGCCCGCGAAAGGGCCGGTACAGTCCTCCAAAATCCTCGAGCGCTTGCCAGCCAGCGTATTTCCCATGCAGATTTGTGGCTTGTCGCGCCCGGCGCGCCTCCAATTGAAAAGCCCTCAGGACCAAGGACGATGAGTCACTCCTCGCAATTCACCTTGCTCGGCAAGCGGCGTTTCCTGCCGTTTTTCATCACTCAGTCGCTGGGTGCCTTCAACGACAACCTGTTCAAGCAGTCGCTGATCCTGGCGATCCTGTTCAAGCTCAGCCTGGGCGACGGTGACCGTTCGATCTGGGTCAACCTGTGCGCCCTGCTGTTCATCCTGCCGTTCTTCCTGTTTTCGGCGCTGGGCGGGCAGTTTGGCGAGAAGTTCGCCAAGGACGCGCTGATCCGGGCGATCAAGCTGGCCGAGATCGCGATCATGTCGGTCGGCGCACTCGGTTTCATCACCAATCACCTGGGGCTGATGCTGGTGGCGCTGTTCGGCATGGGGACCCACTCGGCCCTGTTCGGGCCGGTGAAGTACTCCATCTTGCCGCAGGCCCTGCGCGAGGAAGAACTGGTCGGCGGCAACGGCCTGGTCGAAACCGGTACCTTCCTGGCCATCCTCGCCGGCACCATCGGCGCCGGGGTGATGATGTCGGCCGACAGCTATGCCACCGTGGTGGCCGGTGGCGTGGTCGGCACCGCCGTGCTCGGCTACCTGGCCAGCCGCTGGATCCCGCGGGCCGCTGCCGCCTCACCGCAAATGCCGCTGGACTGGAACATCTTCAAGCAGTCGTGGGCGATCCTGCGCATGGGCCTGGGGCAGCCGCCGGCGGTGTCGCGTTCGATCGTCGGCAACTCGTGGTTCTGGTTCGTCGGTGCCATCTACCTCACGCAGATCCCGGCCTACGCCAAGGACTGGCTGCACGGTGATGGCACGGTGGTGACCCTGGTGCTGACCTTGTTCTCGGTGGGGATCGCCCTGGGTTCGCTGCTGTGCGAGCGGCTGAGCGGGCGCAAGGTGGAAATCGGCCTGGTACCGTTCGGCTCGTTCGGCCTGAGCCTGTTTGGCCTGCTGTGGTGGTGGCACTCCGGCGATGTACCTGCTGCGGCAGTACCGCACGACTGGCTGACGCTGTTGGGCATGGGCCAGGCCTGGTGGATCCTGCTGTCGATCGTTGGCCTCGGGGTGTTCGGCGGCTTCTACATCGTGCCGCTGTATGCACTGATCCAGGCCCGCACCGCCGAAGACCAGCGCGCTCGGGTGATTGCAGCCAACAACATCCTCAATGCCCTGTTCATGGTGGTCTCGGCAGTACTCACCATCATCCTGCTGGGCCTGGCCGAGTTGACCATCCCGCAGCTGTTCCTGGTGGTGTCGCTGCTCAACATCGCGGTCAACGCCTATATCTTCAGGATCGTGCCCGAGTTCACCATGCGCTTCCTGATCTGGCTGCTCAGCCATTCGATGTACCGCGTGCAGCACCGCGACCTTGAGCGCATCCCTGACGAAGGTGCGGCGTTGCTGGTGTGCAACCATGTGTCGTTCGTCGATGCACTGCTGCTGGGCGGGGCGATCCGCCGCCCGATACGCTTTGTCATGTACTACAAGATCTACAGCCTGCCAGTGCTCAACTTCGTGTTCCGCACCGCAGGCGCCATCCCGATTGCCGGGCGCAACGAAGACCAGGCTATCTACGAGCGTGCTTTCGCGCGCATTGCCGAGTATCTGGCCGATGGCGAGCTGGTGTGCATCTTCCCGGAGGGCAAGCTGACCGGGGACGGCGAAATCGATGTGTTCAAGGGCGGCGTCAACCGCATCCTCGAAGAAACTCCGGTGCCGGTCATTCCGTTGGCGTTGCAGGGGCTGTGGGGCAGCTTCTTCAGCCGGGACCCGGCCAAAGGTTTTTTCAAGCGCCTGTGGTCGCGGGTGACCATCGTGGCAGGCGCCGCCATCCCGGTGGAAGCGGCGCAGCCAGAAGCGTTGCGTGAGCAGGTCAGCCGCCTGCGCGGCGACCTCCGCTAGGGGGGCGTTAGCTGGCGCTGACTTTCAGGCCGACCAGGCCGGTAACGATCAGCGCCACGCTGGCCAGGCGTACCAGGGCCATGGACTCGCCGAACAGGATGATGCCGGCGATCACCGTGCCAACGGCGCCGACGCCGGTCCAGATGGCATAGGCGGTGCCCAGCGGCAGCTCTTTCATGGCCAGGCCCAGCAGGCCCAGGCTGATGGCCATGGCGGCGACGGTGAGGACGGTGGGCAGTGGTTTGCTGAAGCCGTCGGTGTATTTCAGGCCGACGGCCCAGCCGACCTCGAACAGGCCGGCGAAGAACAGGATGATCCAGGACATGGAGCGTCTCCATCGTTGTAAATGATGGGGCCGTCCCCGGAGTGGTCACGCGGTGCGTCGCGAGGTCGTCCTCGCAGTGGGTACCATGGTGCACATATGCAGCCCTCTGGGCAAGCCTGTGCGGGCCTCTTCGCGGGTAAACCCGCTCCCACAGGAATCTCCACAATTTTCATACCTGCGCAGTACCTGTGGGAGCGGGTTTACCCGCGAAAGGGCCAGTGCAGACACCATCAATGCCTGGCCGGCTCCCCACCTTCAGCTTCGGCCACAGGCTCCCCCATGCGCCGGAACCAGGTCGACAGCAGCGCCCCGGAAATATTGTGCCAAACGCTGAACAACGCACTCGGCACCGCAGCCAGCGGCGAAAAATGCGCCGCCGCCAGTGCTGCGCCCAGCCCGGAGTTCTGCATGCCCACCTCCAGTGCCAGCGACTTGCGCTGGGCCAGTGGCAGCTTGCACAGCCTGCCGGTCAAGTACCCCAGCAAGTAGCCGAAGCTGTTGTGCAATATCACCACCGCCATGATCAGCAGCCCCGACTCGGCGATCTTGGCCTGGCTGGCCGCCACCACCGCGCACACGATCATCACGATGCTCACCACCGACACCAGCGGCAGCACCTGCACCGCCGCCTGCACCCGGGCGCCAAGCAGCCGTTGGGCCAGCACGCCGAGCACGATCGGCAGCATCACCAACTGCAGGATCGACCAGAACATGTCCATGAAGGACACCGGCAGCCAGGCGGAGGCGAGGAACCAGATCAGTGCCGGGGTCAACAGCGGGGCGAGCAGGGTGGTCACCGCAGCGATCGCCACCGCCAGCGCCAGGTCGCCCTTGGACAGCCAGACCATCACGTTCGACGCCGTGCCACTCGGGCAGCAACCGACCAGAATCACGCCTACGGCGATTTCCGCCGGCAGGTGGAATAGCTGGCACAGCAGCCAGGCCACGCCCGGCATGATCACGAAGTGCGCGACCACCCCCAGCATCACCCGCCAGGGCTGGCGGGCGAGGGCGGCAAAGTCATCGAGCTTGAGGGTGAGGCCCATGCCGAACATCACCAGCCCCAGCAGCGGCACGATGGCCACCTTCAGGGCGATGAACCATTGCGGTTGCAGGAAGGCCAGCACGGCGAACACCAGCACCCACAGGGCGAAGGTGTTGCCGACGAAGCGGCTGAGGGCGGCGAGGGCACGCATGGGGCAAGTCCTTTTCCATTTACAGCGTTATTGAATTCACTGGCCCTTTCGCGGCGGTTCGACGCCTCGAAAGGGCCGGCACTGCCAAAAAATCACTTCAAGGCCAGCACCGGCATTTCAAAACACATCAGACCCCTTGCGGAATCTCTTCCCCACCCAGCGCCTCGAACAGCACCGGCAGGAATTCGGCAAAGGTCATCATCATCAACTGGAAGCTGGCATCGAACTGCTGGGCAGCTTCGTCGCCACCATCCTGCTCGGCCTGTTCCTGCAGCAGCTCTTCGAACTTCAGGCGCTTGATCACCATCTTGTCATCCAGGATGAACGACAGCTTGTCCTGCCAGGCCAGGGCCAACTGGGTGACCACCTTGCCAGTGCTCAGGTGCAGCTGGATTTCCTCGCCGGTCAGGTCCTGGCGCTTGCAGCGCACGATGCCGCCGTCTTCGGCGGTGTCGCGCAGTTCGCATTCGTCCAGCACATAGAAGCCTTCGGCAGCTTCCTGCGACTTGACCCAATCGGTCATGGTGGCAACCGGTGCGATTTTCACGGTGGCCGGGCGCACCGGCAGCGAACCCATCACTTCACGCAGGGTCGACAGCAGGTCTTCGGCACGCTTGGCGCTGGCCGAGTTGACCAGGACCATGCCCAGGCGCGGGGCGATGGCGGCGAAGATCATCGAGCGGCGAATGAACGCGCGCGGCAGGAAGGCCTGGATGATCTCGTCCTTGATCTGGTCGCGTTCCTTTTTATAGACCTTGCGCATCTGCTCGGTCTCGATCTCTTCGACCTTCTCCTTCACCGCGTCGTTGACCACGCTGCTGGGCAGGATGCGCTCTTCCTTGCGTGCGGCAATCAGCAGGTACTCGCCGCTGACATGCACCAGGGGAGCGTCTTCGCCTTTGCCGAACGGCGCGACGAAACCATAGGTGGTCAGCTCCTGGCTGGCGCAGGGGCGGGCTGGCTTGCTGGCCAGGGCCGCTTCCAGCGCTTCAGGCTCGAATGGGACATCCTGGGTCAGGCGGTAGGTCAGCAGGTTCTTGAACCACATGAGGGGCAATCTCTCCTTAATGCATAAGGCGGGCATTATTCTCCGAGCGGTGCTCTCAGGCCAACCCTGTCGGAGTGCCAGTAGCGGTTGCTGGAGGTAAAGATGCGCGTAGCAACGCTAGGTCTTTGAAAGGCCTGAGGTTTTTTTTGAAAAAAGTTAAAAAAGTGCTTGCCAGGGTACAGGGCCGTCCGTAGAATGCGCGCCACACCGAGACGAAGGGTGATTAGCTCAGCCGGGAGAGCATCTGCCTTACAAGCAGAGGGTCGGCGGTTCGATCCCGTCATCACCCACCACTCGATGTTTAGCGCAGCGGTAGTTCAGTCGGTTAGAATACCGGCCTGTCACGCCGGGGGTCGCGGGTTCGAGTCCCGTCCGCTGCGCCATATTTCACTTCCAGGGCCTACTGAACACCCGGAAGTAACAGAGAAAGCGACCTTAGGGTCGCTTTTTTTGTGCCTGTGATTTGGTGTTTCGCCGAAATTTGCAAAAAGTTCGATAAGTGCTTGCCAGAGCGTAAAGTCGCCCGTAGAATGCGCGCCACACCGAGAGACATGGGTGATTAGCTCAGCCGGGAGAGCATCTGCCTTACAAGCAGAGGGTCGGCGGTTCGATCCCGTCATCACCCACCACTCGATGTTTAGCGCAGCGGTAGTTCAGTCGGTTAGAATACCGGCCTGTCACGCCGGGGGTCGCGGGTTCGAGTCCCGTCCGCTGCGCCATATTTCACTTCCAGGGCCTACTGAACACCCGGAAGTAACAAAGAAAGCGACCTTAGGGTCGCTTTTTTTGTTTCTGCATTGAGCAAAAAACCAACAGGCGATGCCTGGCCCCTGTGGGCGCGGGTTTACCCGCTCCCACAGAGGATCTGTAGCAATTTCAGCTACGACGTTCTTCTTCTCGCAACGTCAGCACTTCAAACCCATCCTCGGTCACCGCCACCGTATGCTCCCACTGCGCCGACAGGCTGTGGTCACGGGTAATCACCGTCCAGCCATCCTTCAGCGTGCGCGTCCCGCGCCCACCCTGGTTGATCATCGGTTCGATGGTAAACACCATCCCCGGCTTCAACTTCATGCCCATCCCGCGCTGGCCAACGTGCAGCACCTCAGGCCCTTCATGCATCTGCTGGCCAATGCCATGTCCGCAATACTCACGTACAACGCTGTAACCCGCCGCTTCGGCATGGGTCTGGATGGCATGGCCGATATCACCCAGCGTCGCCCCGGGGCGTACCTGTTCGATGCCTTTCCATAGCGCGTCATAGGTGGTGTCGACCAGGCGCTGCGCCTCATCGCTGATCGGCCCGATGCTGTACATCTTCGACGAGTCGGCGATATAGCCGCCTTGCTCCAGGGTGATGTCGACGTTGATGATCGAGCCTTCCTTCAGCACTTCATCGACCTTGGGCATGCCATGGCACACCACATGGTCCACCGAGGTGTTGAGCGAGTAGGGGAAACCGTACTGGCCCTTGCTTGCCGGGCGGGCCTTGAGCGTGCCGATGATGAACGCATCGGCACGGTCGTTGATCTGCATCGTGGTCACGCCGGGGCGGATGAAGCTGTCGAGGTCGGCGAACACCTGGGCCAGCAACTGGCCGGCGCGGCGCATCAGGTCGAGTTGGGCGGGGGTCTTGAGAATCACCTGGGACATGGGGGAGGGCAGTGGCTCATGCTGGAATGTGCCCCAGCATAGCGCCACGGGGTGCGGGGTTGCCACCGCATGGTGCGCTCCTGTGCCGGCCTCTTCGCGGGTGAACCCGCTCCCACAGGGACTGCACAGTCTGCAAACCTGTGGTGATCCTGTGGGAGCGGGTTTACCCGCGAAAGGGCAGGCACAGCTGGCCCATTAATTGCTGATCTACCGCTACCCAGGGCTATCAACGTCGACAGCCCACAAACCTTCACGACAAAGGCGCCGTGTTGCCCCGCTTGCCCAGCAAGCAGGGGCAGCCGGCGCCTTTTTGCGTTTCTCACAGGAGCCCGCCCATGGCCAACAGCGAAGTGCGCAGCGTCTGCCCTTACTGCGGCGTCGGTTGCGGCATCGTCATGAGCGTTGCCGATGGCAAGGTCGGCAAGATCAGCGGCGACAAGCTGCACCCCAGTAACTTCGGCCGCCTGTGCACCAAAGGCCTCACCGCACACCTGCCGCTGACCGCTGCCGGCCGTATGGAAGATGCCTATGTGCGCCAGCAGCGCAGCCAGCAGCCAGCGCGTACCGGCATCGACCAGGCCATCGCCACTGCCGCTAGCCGCCTGCTCGGCATCATCGACCAGCACGGCCCGGACGCCGTGGCGCTGTACGTTTCCGGGCAAATGTCGCTGGAGGCCCAGTACCTGGCCAACAAGCTGGCCAAGGGCTTTATCCGCACTCGCCACATCGAGTCCAACTCGCGCCTGTGCATGGCCAGCGCTGGCAGCGGCTACAAGTTGTCGCTTGGCGCCGATGGCCCGCCCGGCAGCTACCAGGACTTCGAGCACGCCGACGTATTCCTGGTGATCGGCGCCAACATGGCCGACTGTCACCCGATCCTGTTCCTGCGCCTGCTCGACCGGGTGAGGGCGGGCGCCAAGCTTATCGTCATCGACCCGCGGCGCAGCGCCACCGCCGATAAGGCCGACCTGTTCCTGCAAGTGCGTCCCGGTAGCGACATGGCCTTGCTCAATGGCCTGTTGTATCTGTTGCAGCGCAACGGCCACACCAACCCCGACTTCATCGCCCGCCACACAGAAGGCTGGGACGAACTGCCGGCTTTCCTCGACGACTACACCCCTGAACGCGTGGCCGCCATCACCGGGCTGGCCGAGGCCGACATCATCAGGGCCGCCGAATGGATCGGCGGCGCCAGCAACTGGATGAGCTGCTGGACCATGGGCCTGAACCAGAGCATCCATGGCACCTGGCACACCAATGCGATCTGCAACCTGCATCTGGCCACGGGCGCCATCTGCCGCCCCGGCAGCGGGCCGTTCTCGCTGACCGGCCAGCCCAATGCCATGGGCGGCCGCGAGATGGGCTATATGGGCCCGGGTTTGCCAGGCCAGCGCTCGGCGCTGGTAGCGCAAGACCGCGCCTTCGTCGAGCAGCAGTGGCAACTGGCACCGGGCAGCCTGCGCAGTGAGGGCGGCGAGGGCACGGTGGCGCTGTTCGAACAGATGAAAAGCGGCGCGGTGAAAGCCTGCTGGGTCATCTGTAGCAACCCGGTGGCCAGCGTCGCCAACCGCCAGCAGGTGATCGACGGCCTGCGCCAGGCCGAATTGGTGATTACCCAGGATGCCTTCCTCGACACCGAAACCAACCGTTACGCCGACATCCTCCTGCCGGCCGCACTGTGGGCTGAAGGGGAAGGCGTGATGATCAACAGCGAGCGCAACCTCACCCTGATGCCACGCGCCGTCGAGCCGCCCGGGCAGAGCCTGCCCGACTGGCAGATCATCGCCCGGGTCGCCTGCGCCATGGGCTACGCCGACGGCTTCGACTACCCCGATGCCGAAGCGGTGTACGAGGAGATCCGCCGCTTCCATAACCCGGCCTCCGGCTACGACCTGCGTGGTATCGGCTATGCCGAACTGCGCGAGCAGCCGCGCCAGTGGCCCTGCGCCCCGGGCCGCGACAACCCGCGCAGCCCGCTGCGCTACCGCAACGACGGCAGCAGCCAGGCGCTGTTGCACGACGCCCAGGGCGAATGCCCGGCGTTGGCCTTCCCGACCGCCAGCGGCAAGGCCCGTTTCTTCGCCCGGCCCTGGTTGCCGGCAGCGGAGCTGCCGGATGCCGATTACCCCATGGTGCTCAATACCGGCCGCGTACAGCACCAGTGGCACACCCTGACCAAGACCGGCAAGGTGCCGGCGCTGAACAAGCTGGAGCCTGGCCCCTTCATGGAGATCCACCGCGACGATGCCGCCCGTCTGGGCATCGCCGAAAAGGACCAGGTGGCCATCCGCTCGCGCCGTGGGCAGGCCGTGCTGCCCGCGCGAATCAGCGACCGGGTCATGCCGGGCAACTGCTTTGCCCCATTTCACTGGAACGACCTGATCGGCGAGCAGCTGGCGATCAACGCCGTGACCTGCGATGCGGTCGACCCGCTGTCGCTGCAGCCGGCGTTCAAGCACTGTGCCGTGACCCTGGAGCGGGTTGCAGGCGAGCGGATCGAAGCCCTTGATCTGAACACTGCCATTCCGCCGACCGCCGCCCTGTCCCGTCTGCTTGGCCTGGACACCCTGCCAGCCCCGGTACTGCCCGATGCTGCGCTGGCGGCGCCACGGCACCAGGTGTTGTGGGCCTCGCAGACCGGCAACGGTGAGTTGCTGGCCGAACGCTGTGCCGAGCGCCTGCGTGGTGCCGGCCTCGATGTGCAGCTCAGTTGCATGGACGCGGTCAGCCCGCGTCAGTTGCAGGGCGCCGCCAGCGTGGTGCTGATCGCCAGCACCTTTGGCGATGGCGACGCGCCCGACAGCGCGGCGGCGTTCTGGCACGCCTTGCAGGGGGAGCAGGGCGCCCACTGCGCCGAACTGCGCTATGCCGTACTGGCCCTGGGCGATTCCAGTTACGACCAGTTCTGCGGCTTTGGCCGCAAGCTTGACCAACGTCTGGCCGAACTGGGTGGGCGGCGCCTGCTGCAACGGGTGGACTGCGAGCCGGACTTCGACGACGCCTTCGCCGCCTGGCTCGATGCGCTGTTGCCTACGCTGGGCAGTGCCGCCGCACCGCAACCGGTCACCGAGCCTGCGCCCGTGGCGGCTTACAGCAAGCAGCAACCCTGGGCTGCCACCTTGCTGGAAAACCGCCTGCTCAACGGCCCGGGTGCCAGCAAGGAAACCCGTCAACTGGTATTCGACCTGAGCGGCAGCGGCTTCACCTATGCCGCGGGCGATGCCTTGGGCGTGTGGCCGCGCAACTGCCCGCAGCTGGTCGACGAACTGCTGGCGCTGATGCAGCTCGATGGCCAAACCATGGTCGAGCTCAAAGGCCAGCCCGCCATGCCGCTGACTGAAGCCCTGCAAGCGCACCTGGAGATTGCCAAGGTCACCGCGCAGCAGTTGCAGGCCTTCGCCAGCAATGCCCCGGACCTGCAGCGCCTGCTGCAGCCCGAGTGCAAGGCCGAGCTGCAGGACTGGTTGTGGGGCCGGCAACTGGTCGATGTGTTGCGCGCCTTCCCCCAGCAGTTGCCGCTGGCCAGCTGGCTGGCCCTGCTCAAACCGTTGCAGCCGCGCCTCTATTCGATCAGCTCCAGCCTGCTGGCGCACCCGGAGCAGGTGCACCTGACCGTTTCCACGGTGCGCTATGGTGCGCGCAAAGGGGTGTGTTCAAGCTTTCTTGCCGACCGCGCACAGGCGCTGAAGGTGGCCATCTTCCCGCAGGTGTCGAAGCACTTCCGCCTACCCGAGGATGACAGCGTGCCGGTGATCATGGTCGGCCCCGGCACTGGTATTGCGCCGTTCAGGGCCTTCCTCGAAGAACGAGAGGCACGCGGGGCGAAAGGGGCTAACTGGCTGTTCTTCGGCGAGCAGTACGCGGCCACCGATTTCTATTACCAGGAGCAGCTACAAGCTTGGCAGGCTGCAGGGCACTTGCGGCTGGACACGGCGTTTTCACGCGACCAGGCCGAGAAGGTCTACGTGCAGCAGCGCATGCTCGAACAGGGCGCGCAGTTGTGGCAGTGGCTGGAGGCGGGGGCGTACTTCTTTGTGTGTGGCGATGCGCAGCGCATGGCCAGGGATGTGGATGCGGCGTTGCGGGCCATCGTGGCCGAGCATGGCGGCATGGATGCGGCGGCGGCGGGGGCTTATGTCGAAGCGCTGGGCAAGGCCAGGCGGTATCGGCGGGATGTGTATTGATGTGCGCCAAGATGGGGAGTGATGCACTTGGAATGTGCACTTGCCGTGCTGGCCTCTTCGCGGGCACGCCCGCTCCCACAGGTACTGCACAGGTCTGAAAAACGTGGAGGACCCTGTGGGAGCGGTCGTACACCGCGAAGAGGCCAGTACAGGAAACAGGGTTGGCACAGTCCCTGCTTTATCCCAGTTACAACAAAGCCCACTGATCAACGGCGATCAACCCGGGCCCACTACCGCGATGAATACAGGCAAAGGCGCCTGGAGCTTCGGCTCCAGGCGCTTTTTTTTTGATCGAGGATCGGCTTATGAAGGCAACAGCGAGCAGCGGGCAACGAGAGCGACTGGTCATCGTCGGCAACGGCATGGTCGGCCACCATTGCGTCGAACAACTGGTCAGCCGCGGCGCCCTGCAGCGCTTCGAGGTGCATGTGTTCGGCGAAGAGCGCCAACGCGCCTACGACCGCGTGCACTTGTCCGAGTACTTCGGCGGCAGCTGTGCCGAAACCCTGGCCCTGTGCGGGCAGGACTTCTACGGCGCCAACGGTGTGCACCTGCACCTCGGCGAAGCGGTACTGGAAATTGACCGTGAGTGCGGCGAAGTGGTCACTGCTGAGGGCCGCTACGGTTACGACCACCTGGTGCTGGCCACAGGCTCCTATCCCTTCGTGCCACCGATCGAAGGCTCCAGCGGCAATGCTCGGCTGGTCTACCGCACCCTCGACGACCTCGACGCCATCCGCGCTGCCGCAGCCAGCGCCCGCCGTGGCGTGGTAGTGGGCGGTGGCCTGCTTGGCCTGGAAGCGGCCAACGCCCTCAAGTCGCTGGGCCTGGAAGCCCATGTGGTGGAGTTCGCCCCACGGCTGATGCCGGTGCAGCTGGACGGCGAGGGCGGCGCCGCGCTCAAGGCACAGATCGAAGCGCTGGGCGTGGGTGTGCATCTGTCGCGTGCCACCCAGTCGATCAGTGCGGGGGAAGACTACCGCTACCGCATGAACTTCGATGGCGGCGAGCACCTGGAAACCGACCTGATCGTGTTCTCCGCGGGTATCCGCCCGCAGGATGCCCTGGGCCGTGCCTGTGGCCTGGATATCGCCGCGCGTGGCGGGGTGGTGATCGACAACCACTGCCGCAGCAGCGACCCACGCATTTTCGCCATCGGTGAGTGCGCCTCGTGGAACGGCAGCGTGTTCGGCCTGGTTGCCCCGGGCTACAGCATGGCGCGCAACCTGGCGGCGCTGCTGATGGGGGAAGCCGCTGGCGAATTCACCGGTGCCGACATGTCCACCAAGCTCAAGTTGCTGGGCGTGGATGTCGGCTCCATCGGCGATGCCCATGGCGCCACCCCGGGGGCACGCAGCTACCGCTTCATTGACGAAGCCAACAGCGCCTACCGCCGGCTGGTGGTGGATGCCAGCGGCAAGCACGTACTTGGTGCGGTGCTGGTCGGCGACAACAGCTACTACGACACCCTGTTGCAGTACGCCCAGAACGGCATTGCCCTGCCGGCCGACCCGGCGGCACTGATCCTGCCGCAAGGCGGCGGCGCACCGGCCCTGGGCGCCGATGCGCTGCCCGACAGCGCGACCATCTGCTCCTGCCACAACGTCAGCAAGGGCGCGGTCTGCGCCGCCATCGACAGCGGCTGCGGCGACCTTGCCGCCGTCAAGGGCTGCACCAAAGCTGCCACCGGTTGTGGTGGATGCGCGGCCCTGCTCAAGCAGGTGTTCGAGCACGAGCTGACCGCCCGTGGCGTGGCGGTGGACAAGAGCCTGTGCGAGCACTTTGCCTACACCCGCCAGGAGCTGTACGGGCTGGTGCGGGTGGAGGGCATCCGCACCTTCAGCGAGCTGCTCGAACGTCACGGCAAAGGCCATGTTGGGTGCGATATCTGCAAGCCGGCGGTGGGCAACATCCTGGCCTCGTGCTGGAACCAGCCGATCATGGACCCGGCGCTGGTGCCGCTACAGGACACCAACGACACCTTCATGGCCAACATGCAGAAGAACGGTACCTACTCGGTGGTGCCGCGTATCCCCGGTGGTGAAATCACCCCCGACAAGCTCATCGTGATCGGCCAGGTGGCCAAGAAGTACGACCTGTACACCAAGATCACCGGTGGCCAGCGCATCGACCTGTTCGGCGCCCAGTTGCACGAACTGCCGCTGATCTGGGGCGAGCTGATCGAAGCCGGCTTTGAAACCGGGCATGCCTATGGCAAGTCGACCCGCACGGTGAAATCGTGCGTCGGCAGCACCTGGTGCCGTTACGGCGTGCAGGACAGTGTTGGCATGGCCCTGCGCCTGGAAGACCGCTACAAAGGCCTGCGCAGCCCGCATAAGCTCAAGTTCGCCGTATCTGGCTGCACCCGTGAATGTGCCGAGGCGCAGAGCAAGGACATCGGCGTGATCGCCACCGACAAGGGCTGGAACCTTTACGTGTGTGGCAACGGCGGCATGCGCCCGCGGCATGCCGAGCTGTTCGCCACCGACCTTGATGACGAGACCCTGGTACGCCTGATCGACCGCGTGCTGATGTTCTACATCCGCACCGCCGACAAGCTGCAGCGCACCTCGGTGTGGCGCGAGAACCTGGAAGGCGGGCTGGACTACCTGAAACAGGTAGTCATCGATGACAGCCTGGGCCTGGCCAGCGAGCTGGAAGCGCAGATGCAGCATGTGGTGGACCAGTACGAATGCGAGTGGGCCAACGCCCTCAACGACCCCGAGAAGCTCAAACGCTTCCGTACCTTCGTCAACGACCGCCGTGCCGATCCGGACGTGCATTTCGTGCGCGAACGTGAACAGCGCCGGCCTGCTACGCCGCTGCACCTGATCCCAACTGTCGAGGAGGCTGTCTGATGAACCTGTCCAATGCTGCTGTGAAAACCCGAGAAACCTGGCAGGCCGTGTGCCAGGCGGATGACCTGGTGGCGGATTCCGGGGTGGTGGTGTGGCTTGACGGTGCCCAGGTGGCGCTGTTCTACCTGCCAGGGCAGGCGCAGCCGCTGTACGCGGTGGACAACCGCGACCCGCGCTCCGGCGCCAACATCATCGGCCGCGGGCTGGTGGGCAGTGTGCAGGGCGAACTGGTGGTGGCGGCGCCGTTGTACAAGCAGCACTTCAGCCTGCGGAGCGGGGAGTGCCTGGAAGATTCCGGGCAGCGTTTGCGGGTGTGGCCGGTGCGTTTGAGTGGTGAGACGGTGGAGTTGGCTGTGGCCTGATATTCATCTGCTGCCTGTCCCGGCCCTTTCGCGGGCGCGCCCGCTCCCACAGGGATCTGCACAGGTCTGGAGAACTGTGCAGATCCCTGTGGGAGCGGGTTTACCCGCGAAAGGGCCGGTACAGGCTATCTGCATGCGGTAAGCTTGAGCCCATGAACCTCGACACCCGCATCAAGTACCGCCACCTGCTGTGCTTCCTGGAGATTGCCCGGCAGGGCAGCCTGGCCAGGGCTGCCGACATCCTGGCAATCAGCCAGCCGGCCATCTCCAAGACCCTCAAGGAACTCGAAGAGCTGCTGGAAACACGCCTGTTCGCGCGCAGCCGCCAGGGCGTCGAGCTGACCCCGGCCGGCACGCGTTTCATGCGTTACGCCGGACCCAGCGTGCAAGCCCTGCGCGATGGCGTGAGCAGCCTGCGTGGTGAAGCGCGGGCGCCGTCGCAGGTGCGTATCGGCGTGCTGTCCACGGTCGAAGGCCTGCTCATGCCCGAGGTGCTGTGCCGCCTGCACCAGCGGCATGACGCGTTGGTGATCAGTGTGGTCACCGGGGTCAGCGCGCAACTGCTCGGCCAGTTGCGCCTGGGCGAACTGGAGCTGGTGGTCGGGCGCATGACCGACAGCCCGCAGATCCAGGGCCTGTCGTTCGAGCACCTGTACAGCGAGTCGATGAGCCTGGTGGTGCGGCCTGGCCACCCGTTGCTGGCCGGCACGCCGGTGGAGCGGGCGCAGGTGGGGCGTTACCCGTTGGTATTGCCGCCCGCAGGCACCACGATCCGCCAGCATGCCGACAGCCTGTTTGTGCAATGTGGCATCCAGATGCCGGCCCAGCGCCTGGAAACCCTGTCACTGGCACTGAGCCGGCGCTACCTGCTGGGCAGCGATGCAGTGTGGGTGGCGCCGCGCGACGCGGTGCTGCTCGACCTGCGCCGGGGCGAGCTGGTCGAGCTCGACCTGGGTGTGCGCGAGCCGGGCGGCTCGGTCGGTATCTGTCGCAATGCCGCCTTGCCCCAGAGCGTGCCGGGGCAGTGGGTGTGCGAAGTGCTGCGCGAGGTGGCGGGGCAGTACCGTGAGGGCAATTACCCCTGAGGGCCAATGCAGGCTTCTCGGCATTCAGCGAAATAAATCCCCCGCAAAACCGGGCAAAGGCGGCATAACCGGTCAATACTGGCCAATGGCTGCACATCCTTTGATGAATAACCGTTTAACTACTGAACTTCCTTACCAAAACCCGCTCCTATGCCGGTAGCCATTGGTCATGGCCGCCTGCTAAGCTCGCGGCTTTACCCTGATTGCCCTTATGGCGCATGAACAAGGAAATAGCATGAAACAGCATCGTTTGGCGGCTGCGGTTGCCCTGGTAGGCCTGGTACTGGCTGGCTGTGATCAACAGACCAGCAGCCCCGAGCTGAAGACTCCGGCACAGAAAGCCTCCTACGGTATCGGCCTGAACATGGGCAAGAGCCTGGCTCAGGAAGGCATGGAAGACCTTGATTCGAAAGCAGTCGCCCTCGGCATCGAAGACGCCGTTGGCAAGAAAGAACAGCGCATCAAGGACGAAGAGCTGGTAGAAGCCTTCACCGCGCTGCAGAAGCGTGCCGAAGAGCGCCTGGCCAAGGCCAGCGAAGAAGCCGCCTCCGCCGGCAAGAAATTCCTTGAGGAAAACGCCAAGAAGCCAGGCGTGGTCACCACTGCCTCGGGCCTGCAGTACGAAGTGGTCAAGAAGGCCGACGGCCCGCAGCCCAAGCCGACCGACGTGGTCACTGTCCACTACGAAGGCAAGCTGATCGATGGCAAGGTGTTCGACAGCTCCGTCGAGCGCGGCAGCCCGATCGACCTGCCGGTCAGCGGCGTGATCCCGGGTTGGGTCGAAGGCCTGCAACTGATGCACGTCGGCGAGAAGTACAAGCTGTTCATCCCGGCTGAACTGGCCTACGGCGCGCAGAGCCCAAGCCCGCTGATCCCGGCCAACTCGGTACTGGTGTTCGACCTGGAACTGATCGCCATCAAGGATCCGGCCCAGCTGCAAGGCGCCGAGCCGGAAGCTGAAGCCCCTGCTGACGCTCCAGCCGAAGCGCCTGCCAAGTAACACTGGCTGGCCCACGCAAAACGCCCCGTCCTGACGGGGCGTTTTCGTTTGTGCAGGGTGGTTGGACGAACCTGCAACTGCTGATACTGTCCGAGGAAATGCAGCGTGAAGCAGCAAGATGCTTCTGACGCAAATCGTTTGCGACGTAGGCACCCATGGTGTGAAACGACTGTGTAAAAAACGCCCGATCTGACCGGGGCCCTTGCCTGGCAGGCACCCGGGGTCAGAAACGTCGCCCTGTTCACAAGGTTATCCACAATAAATGTGGATAACCTTTTCCGCCTGGAGGCTCCATGAGCGCACCCTGGAATTTCGCCCGTTTCCTGCCCTTGGCCGAGCGCCTGCTCAGCCGTGGCCGGTTGCCGGCCTTGCTGTTCGCAGTCGCCCGCAAAGGCCCGCGCATCGGCCAGCTGCGTGAAGACGTGAAGCTGCTGCAGTCGTTGTGCCTGGCCTGGTGGCGCGGCGAGTACCGTGCCATCAGCCCCAAGGCCCTGGTCACCATCGTCGCTGGCCTGCTGTATTTTGTCAGCCCCATCGATGCCATCCCCGACTGGTTGCTGGGCGTGGGTTTCCTCGACGACATCGCGGTGCTGGGTTGGGTACTGAAGACCGTGGCCGACGAACTGGCGCGCTTCAAGGCCTGGCGCGACAGCCAGGCGCCCGAGCGGCTGCGTGTGGTCGAGCGCCTGCCGGCCACTCCCGAAGCCCTGCGTTTGGAGCGCAATACGCAGTGAAACTGGCCCGAGCTACTCCTCAACTGCACAGACCCCGGAGTTGGTAATATAATTGGCATAAGGGTTATGCCTACGGATTACATGCTGTAATCCTTTTTAAAGGGGTTTGTAATGGGTATTCAGGTCATCAGCCGGGACGGTCAGCCCGAGTACGCCGTCGTTCCCTGGGAGCAGTACCAGGCACTGCTCAAGGCTGCGGGGCAGGCGCCTGCCGAGGTGGTTGCCATTGAAGCGCAGGGTGATGCAGCCAGTGCGCCATTGCCGGCCTTCAGCGAAGTGGCACAGATTCGCCAGGCCAAGGGCATAGCCCCTGAGCAACTGGCGCGCAATGTCGGCGTGAGCCCGGCTTATCTGGCCATGATCGAATCGGGTGAACGCCAGCCTGATGCTGCCATCCGCCGCGCCCTGGCCTGGCATCTGGGGGTGGCTGGCTGGAGCGAGCCATCATGAGCCAGGTCAGGATCAGCCGTCAGCACTGGGATAACCTGCTGGGCGAGCTTGACCTGGCCCGTCGTCAACGTCACTTGCTGACATACCGAGCGTTGATCGAACGCTTGCAATTACCCAGCCCGGCCATGCAGACGCTGACCGCCGCGCTGGAGTACCTGGCGGTGCTGGACGCCCGCGCCGAGCAACCATTGCGCAGCTCGCTGGTGATCAGCCAGGGTGCCAGCCGTTTGCCGCGTACCGGCTTCTTCGAGTGCGTTGAACGGTTGGGCCGATTTTCCGGGCCGGTCGACGGCATGGAGGCGGCCTCATGGCATGCCTCCGAGGTGGTCAGGGTGTTCGAGTACAGCTACCCCGAATCGGCCTGACTCGTTGCCTGTTCCGGCCTCTTCGCGGGTAAACCCGCTCCCACAGATACAACACAAGGCTCAAGATCCGTGATGAACCTGTGGGAGCGGGCGTGCCCGCGAAGAGGCCATAACAGGCAGTGCATGCCTGTGAATCAATCCACAAGCCCGGCCATCGGCATCCACCACCTCCAATGCCTCCAGGTGCTGATGCCGGCCAAACAGCTCCAGCAACTGCCCAATCGTGGCATTGAGCCGCACCGTCGGCTGTTCGGCCAACGGCAGCTTCATCAGCGCCGGTAGTGGCAGGCTTTCGCGTACCCCCAGCTCCTGCGGCCGCCCCAGCAGGTAACCCTGCACCAGGTCCACGCCCATCTCCATCAGCACCGCCAGCTCCTCCGCCAACTCGATGCCTTCGGCAATCACCTGCGCCTTCGACGCCCGGGCGATCTGCAATATCGACCCGACGAACTCACGCTTGAGCGGGTCGCGGTGGATGCCGTCGATGAAATGCCGGTCGATCTTCACATATTCGGGGCGCAGCTCCGACCACAGGCGCAGGCTCGAATAACCCGCCCCCAGATCGTCGATTGCAATCGAGAAGCCCATGTCACGGTAGTGGTGCAGGGCATTGGATAGCAGCTGGAAGTCGTCGGTCGGGGTATGTTCGGTCAGCTCGATCACCACCCGGCTGGGCGACAGGCCGACCTGCTCAAGCAGTTTCAGGGTCTGGCCGGATGGGTAATGCGGCTCCAGCAGCGTCTCCGGCGAGACGTTGAGAAACAGCTTGCCCTGCAACTGCTGTTCGCTGAAACGCCGGCAGGCGCTTTCCCGGCAGGCGGCCTCCAGCTCGGTCAGGCGACCGGCCTGGCGGGCGATGGTAAACAGGTTCAGCGGTGCGTGCAGTGGGCTGTTGGACGGCCCGCGGCTCAGCGCCTCATGGCCGTAAACCCGTTGTTCGCTCAGGCACATGATCGGCTGGAACAGACTGTGAATGCTGCGTTGAGCCAGGATGGCACTCAAGGCACTGAGCTGCTCGGCAACGGTCATGACGTATTCCTGAAAATGAAAGGGCCGGGCGTTTCCACGCCCGGCCCCTCCATTTCACGACAGCGCGATGACTGCTTGATGACAGGTCGCATTATTCTGCCATCATTGCCATTGCGCCTTACTTCTTGGCCACCTTGGTGCTCGCACTCAGGTAGTCGATCAGGATGCGACCGGTTTCCGACAGGTAGGCATCGTCTTCCGGCTTGGTGTTCTCATCCTCGGTCGGCAGCGCATCCTCGTCCTCTTTCTTCAGCTCTTTCAGCGGCTCTTCACCCTTGGCCTTGCGACGGATGTTTTCCAGCGCCAGCTGCTTGGCCTCGATCTCATCGTGGCGTGCGCGGCGGTCCTGCTCGTTGAGGCTGACGGTCTTCTCGTTCAGCAGCTTCTGGGTCAGGGCCAGGCGGTCGCGGATGTAGGTGAACTCCGCGTCCTTGTCGCTGCGGGCTTCATGCTGGGCTTTCAGCTGGGCCAGGAACGGCTTGAACGGGTCGGCCGCCGGCTTGACTACCGGGCGGATGGTGTCCCACGGCATGGCCTCGGGCAGGGCGCTCTCGCCGATTTCCTTGGTGTCGATGATCGATGGGTAGTCGATGTCCGGCAGCACGCCCTGGTGCTGGGTGCTCTGCCCGGAAACCCGGTAGAACTTGGCCAGGGTCAGCTTCAGCTCGCCATGGTTGAGTGGCTGGATGGTCTGCACGGTGCCTTTGCCGAAGGTCTGGCCACCGATGATCAGCGCGCGGTGGTAGTCCTGCATGGCACCGGCGAAGATCTCCGAAGCCGAGGCCGACAGGCGGTTGACCAGCAACGCCAGCGGGCCCTTGTAGAAGGCACCTGGGTTTTCGTCTTCCAGCACGTCGACGCGGCCGTCGCTGTTGCGTACCAGCACGGTCGGGCCTTTTTCGATGAACAGGCTGGTCAGTTCGGTGGCTTCCTGCAGCGAGCCGCCGCCGTTGTTACGCAGGTCGATGACCACGCCGTCGACTTTCTCTTTCTGCAGTTCGGTGAGCAGTTTCTTTACGTCACGCGTGGTGCTCTTGTACTCCGGATCACCGGCGCGGTAGGCCTTGAAGTCCAGGTAGAAGGCCGGGATCTCGATGATGCCCAGCTTGTAGTCACGCCCGTCCTGCTTGAGCTTGAGCACCGACTTCTTCGCCGCCTGCTCTTCAAGCTTAACCGCCTCGCGGGTGATCGCCACGATCTTGCTGGTCTGGTCGCTAGGCGCGTTGCTGGCCGGGATGATCTCCAGGCGCACCACCGAGCCTTTCGGGCCACGGATCAGCTTGACCACTTCGTCCAGGCGCCAGCCGACCACGTCGACCATTTCCTTGTTGCCCTGGGCCACACCGATGATCTTGTCGGCCGGGGCCACCTGCTTGGTCTTGGCCGCCGGGCCTGCCGGCACCAGGCGCACGATCTTGACCTGGTCGTTGTCGCTTTGCAGCACCGCACCAATGCCTTCGAGCGACAGGCTCATGTTGATGTCGAAGTTCTCGGCGTTGTCCGGCGACAGGTAGTTGGTGTGCGGGTCGTAGGACTGGGCGAAGGTGTTGATGTAGGCCTGGAAGATATCTTCGGCACGGGTCTGGTCCAGGCGCGCCAGCTGGTTCTTGTAGCGCTTGGTCAGGGTTTCCTGGATCTGCTTGGGTTCCTTGCCGGCGATCTTCTGGCGCAGCACTTCGTCCTTGACGCGTTTGCGCCACAAGTCGTCGAGCTCGGCCTGGTCCTTCATCCACGGGGCATCCTTGCGGTCGATCAGCAAGGTTTCCTTGGCGTTGAAGTCGATCTTGTCCACGCCTTTGTTCAGCTCGGCCAGGGCGAAGTCCAGGCGTTGCTTGACGCGGTCCAGGTAACGTTTGTAGATGGTGAAGCCCGGGTCGAGGTTACCGCTCTTGAGGAAATCGTCGAATTGCGTTTTCCATTTGTCGAATTCGGCAATGTCGGCAGCGGTGAAGTAGCTGCGCGCCGGGTCCAGCAGCTTGATGTAGCTGTCATAGATGATGACCGAGCGGGCGTCGTCCAGCGGCGGCTTGCTGTAGTGGTGGCGCTTGAGCAATTCCACCACGTTGAGGCTGGCGACGATCTCGTCGCGGTCCGGCTGCAGGCTGTCCCACTTGTTGGCGGCCGCCGCATTGCCGCCGAGCGTGAGGCTGCCCAGGCCGATCATCAGCGCCAGGGCGGTGCTTGGGAGGAAATGCTTCATGCTGATTCGACGTGGAGACAATTGATCACGCATAGTAGGCCGTCTTTTCTGTTCACCGGTTGCAAAAAACCGGATGCATACTGCAAAAAGCCTGGGGACTTGGCGTTCCCAGGCTCGGTCATATGATTCAACTATGGAGGCACTGTGAAGGCATTGCAAGGCGTTGACGGACATGTGGCCTGGGTCGAGGCCGAACGCCCGACCTGCGACGCGGGCCAAGTGCGCATTCGCGTGGCTGCTGCGGGGCTGAACCGCGCCGATCTGCTGCAGATGAAAGGTTTGTACCCACCACCGCCAGGCGCCAGCCCGTACATGGGCCTGGAGTGTTCCGGCGTGATCGAAGAAGTGGGCGCCGGTGCCGACTGGCGCGTGGGTGACCGTGTTTGCGCGCTGCTGGCCAGCGGCGCCATGGCCGAGGAAGTGGTGGTCGATGCCCGCCACGTGCTGCCGGTACCCGAGGGCCTGAGCCTGCATGAAGCGGCGGCGTTGCCGGAAGTGTATGCCACTGCCTGGCTGAACATCTTCCAGCTGGGTGGCGTGAAAGCTGGCGAGAAGGTGCTGGTGCACGCTGGCGCCAGCGGCGTTGGCTCGGCCGCGATCCAGCTGTGCAAGGCGTTCGGCAGCCCGGTGTGGGTCAGTGTCGGTTCGCAGGACCGCCTGGCCTACTGCGAGGCGCTGGGCGCTGCCGGTGGCGTGGTACGTAACGAGAACCTGGAGGCGCTGGAAGGTTTCGGCCCGTTCGATGTGATTCTCGACCCGGTGGGTGCCAGCTACGGCGAGCTCAACCTCAAGCTGCTGGCCCGTGACGGCCGCTGGGTGATCATCGGCCTGATGGGCGGGCGCAAGTTCGAGCTGGACCTGGCACAGGTACTGGGCAAGCGTCTGGAGATTACCGGTTCCACGTTGCGCAACCGCGATGACGGCTTCAAGGCCGAGCTGCTGCGCGAGTTGCAGCAGCAGGTGTGGCCGCTGTTTGCCGAAGGGCGCCTGTCGCCGCAACTGGTGGATACCTACCCGGTGGAGTTTGCCCAGGCGGCGTATGCCGAGCTTGAGACCAACCAGGTGTCGGGCAAGCTGGTGATGGTGATAGACCCTGGCTTGGCGTAGGCAGGCCCGGCCTCTTCGCGGGTAAACCCGCTCCCACAGGGATTACCACAGGCTTGAAAACTGTGTGGTCCCTGTGGGAGCGGGTTTACCCGCGAAAGGGCCGGTGCAGGCGATGCGATTACCTCAGGCCCAGCTCAGGATCGGCCACTTGTTGATCTCGGCATGCTCCCGCAACACCGCATCCGGGTTCACCACATGCGGATGATCCACCTTCAGCAACAGTGGTAAATCATTCCGCGAATCGGAATAGAAACTTGCCCCCTCCAGGTTCTCCTGCTCCTGGTCCAGCCACTCCAGCAACCGCGTGATCTTCCCTTCGCGATAGGTCAGTACCCCATGGGTGTTGCCGGTATACACCCCGTTCACCGCCTCCAGCTCGATCGCCAGGTACTCGTCCACCCCCAGCCGCGCCGCAATCGGCCCGACCAGGTGCGTACCCGAAGCCGAAATGATCAGGATGCGATCCCCGCGTTTGCGGTGCTCGGCAATGCAGCGGCAGGCGTCGCCGTAGATGATCGGCTCGATCACCTCTTCGACCCATGGCTCCACCAGGTGCTCGACCTCTTCCAGGGTACGCCCGGCAATCGGCTCCAGGCTGAAGGCCATGTACTCCTCCATGCGCAGGTGGCCCCTGCCGTAGGCTTCCATCAGTTCATGGTCGCGGCGCAGGAATGCCTTGCCGTCGACCCAGCCCAGCCGGGCCATCTGCTCACTCCACAGCGACGCGCAGTCGCCATGGATCAGGGTTTCATCCAGATCGAAAATTGCCAGTGCCATGTGTTGATGCTCCTTAGGCCACTTCCCGTAGCGCCGTGGGGTCGATCGACAAGCTTACCCGTTGCCCGTCCGCATGCAGGTCGGCCGGTGAGCGGTTGAGCACGTCGACCACCAGTTCCACCTCGCGCACCTGCACCCGGTAGCGGATCACGTTGCCCAGCAGGCTGTGGCTGCGCACTTCGGCGTCCAGTTCGCCGTTGATACCCAGGGTGATCGACTCGGGGCGGATCGCCAGGCGGCTGGCCACCGGACGTTGCAGCAGGCGGCTGGCGCTGTCGGCGTCGAGCAGGTTGTAGTTGCCGATGAAGCCGGCGGCAAACAGGTCCACCGGCGCGGTGTAGAGGGTTTCGGCATCGCCGCTCTGGACGATGCGCCCCTGGTTCATCAGGAAGATGCGGTCGGACAGGGTCAGCGCCTCTTCCTGGTCGTGGGTGACGAAGATGGTGGTCAGCCCCAGCTCACGCTGGATGGCGCGGATCTGCTCGCGCAGGTGCTTGCGGATGCGCGCATCCAGTGCCGACAGCGGCTCGTCGAGCAGCAGCAGGCGCGGACGGGTGACCAGTGAGCGGGCCAGGGCCACGCGCTGGCACTGGCCGCCGGACAACTGGTGCGGGTAGCGCCCGGCGAAGTTGCCCAGCTCCACCAGTTCCAGCGCCTCGCGCACCCGGGCCTGGCTTTCATCGGCCTTGACCTTCTGCATGCGCAGACCGAAGGCGACGTTCTGCTCCACGGTCATGTTGGGGAACAGCGCGTAGCTCTGGAACACCATGCCAATGCCGCGCTTTTGCGGGCTCAGCGGCACGATGTCATGGCCGTCGAGGAGGATCTGCCCACTGTCCACCGGGGTCAGCCCGGCGATGCAGCGCAACAGCGTGGACTTGCCGCAACCGGACGGGCCAAGCAGGGTGACGAACTCGCCCCGTTCGATATGGCAGTCGATGTTCTCGAACACCGGGCTGCCGGCGTAGCTTTTTTGCAGTTTCTGTACGCTGACGAAGCTCATGTCAGGTCTTGTCCTTGTTCAGGCGGTTGGCGACCCAGGTCAGTACCAGCACGAAGGCGAAGTACGAGATCACCAGCGCGCTGTTGAAGTGGCCGCTGCTGTTGCGCATGTTGTTCAGGTACACCTGCAGGGTCTCGTAGCGGGTACCGACCAGCAGGTTGGCGAACACGAACTCGCCGAACAGGAACGAGAACGACAGCAGCAATGCCACCATCAGGCCCTTGCGCAGGTTCGGCAGGACCACCAGCAGCGCCGCCTGCCAGGTGTTGGCGCCCAGCAGCTGGGCGGCGTCCATCAGGTCGCGCAGGTTGATCGCCTGCAGGTTGTTGGTGATGGCCCGGTACATGAATGGCAGGGCGATGGTGAAGTAGCAGCCGATCAGGATCCACGGTGTACCGACCATGGCCATGGGGCCGCTGCCATACAGCTGCAGCAGCCCCACCGACGACACCACCGGCGGCACCGCGAACGGCAGCAGGATGAGGATGTTCATCAGTGCATCGAGCCTGGGGAAGTGGTAGTGCACCACGAACAGCAGCGGCAGGATCAGCACCACTGACAGCAGCAGCGCGCCCACGCACACCAGCAGCGACTGGCCGAAGGCAGCCAGGAAGCGCGGCTCGCTCCACAGCGCGATGTACCACTTGAAGGTCAGACCGCTGGGCAGCAGGCTGGCCGACCAGCTGGTGGCCAGCGAGTAGAGCAGGGTGCCAGCCAGCGGCAGCAGCAGGATGAGGAACAGCAGGTAGACCACGACGCGGTGGTACCAGCCGCCGGAACGGGCGTCAGCGCGCATGGTAGCTCCTTTTCAGCAGCCATTGATGCACCACCGTGACCAGTGTCATCAGCCCCACCAGGACCATCGCCAGGGCGCTGGCCAGGTTGGGGTCGAGGCTGATGTCACCGGCTACCAGGCCGGCGATGCGGATCGGCAGTACGTTGAAGTTGCCGGTGGTCAGCGCGTACACGGTGGCGTAGGCACCGAGGGCGTTGGCCAGCAGGATGACGAAGGTGCCCAGCAGTGCCGGGGTCAGCACCGGCAGGCCGATGTGCCGCCAGAACTGCCAGTGGCTGGCACCCAGCAGCGCAGCCGACTCGCGCCAGTCTTCACGCAGGGCGTCGAACGCGGGGTACAGCAGCAACACGCCAAGCGGGATCTGGAAATAGGTGTACACCAGGATCAGCCCGCTCTTGGAATAGATGCTGAAGTCTTCCAGCAGGCCGACCTGCTTCAGCAGCAGGGTCAGTGCGCCGTTGAAACCGAGCAGGATGATGAAGGCGAAGGCCAGCGGCACCCCGGCGAAGTTGCTGGTCATGTTGGCGAAGGCGCTGACGAAGTCGCGCAGCTTCGAGTCCACCTGGCGCAGCGAGTAGGCGCCGACCGTGGCGATGACGATGCCGAACAGGCTCGACCAGAAGCTGATCTCCAGGCTGCGTTGCAGGGCCTGCAGGTAGAACTTCGAGGCGAACACCTTGCTGAAGTTGTCCACGCCCCAGCCCGCTTCCGATTGCAGGCTGTTGATCGCCACCCAGGCCAGCGGGGCGATCTGGAAGATGACGAAGAACACGGCGAACGGTAGCAGGCAGAGCAAGGCCAGGTAGCGGCCACGGGTGCTGCTGCTCTTGGCTGTAGTCACTTCAGCAGCTCCCGGCAGACGCTCTTGTCATGTGGCGCGCCGAGCAGCTCGCAGATGGTCCCGCACAGCTCGGTCTGCAGCGGTTTGGCTGCCGGGTCCAGGCTGAAGGCATCGCCGAAGACGAACAGCGGCACTTCGCGCTCCTCGGCCAGCAGGCCATTGTGCGAGCGGTCGTTGTTCATGCCGTGGTCGGCGGTGACCAGTACCTGGTAGCCTTCCTCAAGCCAGTCTGGCAGGTAGTCGGCCAGCAGGATGTCGGCGCTGCGCGCGGCGTTACGGTACTGGCTGCTATCCAGACCATGGCGGTGGCCGATGTCGTCGATACTCATCGGGTGCACCAGCAGGAAGTTGGGGGCGTGGCGGCGGCGCAGGTATTCGCCATCGGCCAGCAGGTGCGAATCGGGGTAACGGTCGTCCCAGTAGAACAGCCCGTGCTGAATCGGCAGCTTCGGCGCGTGGGTATGGCGGTCGCGCTGCGGGTCGAAGGGCGAGCGGTTGTACAGCTCGCTGATCCAGTGATAGGCCGCCGCCGCAGTGCCCAGGTTGGCCTCGCGGGCGTAATGGAACACGCTGCGCTGGTTGGACAAGCGGTTGACGTTGTTGTGCACGATGCCGCTGTCGATTGGTGGTACACCGGTGAGGATGCACTCGTACAGTGGCCGCGACAGCGACGGCAGTTCGCATTCCACGCGGTACAGCGCGGCACGGTCGGCCTCGACGTAGGCGTGCAGGTGGCCCATGGCGTGGTGGGCGACCTGGTAGTTGAGGCCGTCGAGCAGGACCAGGATGACGTTGTGTTGCATGGTGGCTCCAGTCATAAACCGCGTTGGCTTCTTCGCGGGTAAACCCGCTCCCACAGGGTCATGCGCCAGCCTTGAGACGCGTGCTTTACCTGTGGGAGCTGGTTTACCCGCGAAAGGGCCCGTCCAGGCGCTAGAGAAGCTAGCCCCTTACTCCATCTCGATGATCACCTGCTCCTGCCACATCTGCGGCAGTTTCTTCGAGCTCGCTTCCCAGGCCTCGGCATTCTTGATCGGCTGCGCGGCCTTGTACTGTTCGTTGGGCAGCAGCTTGGCCTGCACGTCTTCCGGCAGCTTCAGGTGCTCGGCACGGATCGGCCGTGCATGCCCTTTGGCCAGGTTGATCTGCCCGGCGTCGCTGAAGATGTATTCACGGGCCAGCTTGGCCGCATTCGGGTGCTTGGCGTACTTGTTGATGATGGTGGTATAGCCGGAGATCACCGAGCCATCCGACGGGATCAGTACGTCGAAACGCTTGGGGTCGATCTGTTCACGGTAGCTCAGGCCGTTGAAGTCCCACACCACGCCCACTTCCACCTCGCCCTTTTCCAGGGTCTGGATGGTCGGGTTGGCCAGCGACAGGCGCTTCTGCTGGGCCAGCTTGGTGAACAGTTGCAGGCCCGGCGCCAGGTTGGTTTCGTCACCCTTGTAGGCGATCGCCGCAGCCAGCACGCCGTTGGCGGCCTGGGCGGCGGTGCCGACGTCACCGATGGCGACCTTGTACTTGCCTTTTTCCAGGTCATGCCACGAGGTTGGCCGCTCACCTTCCTTGACCAGGTCCTTGTTGATGATGAAGGCGATGGTGCCGGTATAGGCCAGCGCCCAATGGCCGTCCTTGTCCTTGGCCCAGGTCGGTACCTGGTCCCAGGTGCTCGGTTTGTATGCCTGGCTCACGCCCTTGCTCACGGCGATCGGGCCGAAGGCGGCACCCACGTCGCCGATGTCGGCGCTGGCGTTGTCCTTCTCGGCTTCGAACTTGGCGATTTCCTGGGCCGAGCTCATGTCGGTGTCGCTGTGCTTGAGGCCGTACTTGCTGGCCAGGTCTTCCCAGGTGCCTTTCCAGTTGGCCCAGGCGTCGGGCATGCCCACGCTGTTGACAGTGCCTTCCTTGCGGGCGGCGTCTTCCAGGGCCTTGAGGTCGGTGCCGGCGGCCATGGCCGTGGTACACAACGCGATGGCCGAACCGAGCAGTGACGCCATGAAGAACTTTTTCATCCGAAGCTCCTTTGGGTGGGTGCCTTTGCGATCGTTGTTCTGGGTAAAACCGTTGCAAGCCGTTGACTGGCACCTTTGGTCTAGGTCAGCAAACCTTGAGCCAAGGTAGGCCGCTTGCATGACAGTTTGATGTAGGGAAGGGCCGGTGAAGGCCCTGAAGCTACAGCGTAGACCACGCAACCAACCCGGTTCTGCTGGCTTGGCGCGTTTCTGGTAGTGTCTGGCCAAAGCCTTTGTCACAGGATGTTCATCAGCCCTGCCTAGGCTTGCACTATTCTCCACATGCCCTGTGATGGGGCTGGACTAGTCCAGATAGGTAACCTTTCGATGCAGTCGATGCCACCGCGTGCGGTAACAGCCATCTGCCATGCCTTGCAGGAGCAGATCGAGCACGGCCTGCTGGCGCCGGGCGGCAAGCTGCCGGCCGAGCGCAGGCTCAGCGAGGTGTTCGATACCACGCGCATTACCCTGCGTGAGGCGCTGGTGCAGCTGGAAGCCCAGGGGCTGATCTATCGCGAAGAGCGCCGTGGCTGGTTCGTCGCGCCCGAGCGGCTGACCTACGACCTGATCGAGCGCAGCCACTTCCATGCCATGGTCCGTGACCAAGGGCGGGAGCCCAGTACCGAACTGTTGTCGGCGCGGCTGCAGCCGGCCTCGGCGGCCATCTGTGCGCGCTTGCAGCTGCCAGCGTTGTCCAGCGTGGTGCGTATCTGCAGGTTACGGCGGATCGATGGTCGGGCGGTGCTGTATGCCGAGCACTACCTCAACCCCCGGTACTTTCCGGAGATTCTCGAACAGGACCTGGCGCAGTCGCTGACCGAGATTTATGGGCGGGTGTATGGCATCCAGTATGGGCAGGTGTGCTTCGAGATCTTGCCGACGGCGTTGCCGGTGGAGGCGGCCAGTGCCTTGAAGGTATCGGCGGGAAGCCCGGGGTTGCATATCACCCGGGTCAACAGTGACCAGCATGGGCACCTGATCGACTGTGACCTGGAGTATTGGCGGCATGATGCCATCCGCATCCGCGCTCAGGCTGGATGAAATGTTGGCCTCTTCGCGGGTAAACCCGCTCCCACAGGGACCGCACAGGTTTCAGCCTTTGCGCAGTACTTGTGGGAGCGGGTTCAGCCGCGAAGAGGCCCTAACTGGAGGAACCGGCAGTCACTACCTGCACTGACAACCTTGGCGTTGCCAAATCCAGCCCGGCCTCATCCAGCTGCCGCTTCAACGCCAGGTTGAACGCCCGCGAAACCTCCCACTGCTTGATCGGTGCGGTCTTGAACCGCGCCCGCAAGATCGCCGAACCCGACTCGAAGCTCTCCACCCCCTGCAGCTCCAGCGGCGACCAGATGTTGCGGCGCATCAGCGGGTCGTTGCGCAGCTTCTGCCCCACCTCGCGAATCAGCGTGATCGCCTGGTCGATGTTCATGCTGTGCGGGATCGCCACGCGGAAGATCGCGTAGCCGAACTCGCGCGAGTAGTTCTTGATGCTCTTGATCTCGCTGAACGGGATGGTATGCACGATGCCGTCGATATCCCGCAGGCGCACGGTACGGATGGTCAGTCCCTCCACCGTGCCCAGGTGCCCGCCCACATCCACGTAGTCGTCGATGGCCAGCGAGTCCTCGATGATGATGAACAACCCGGTGATCAGGTCGGCCACCAACGACTGCGCACCAAAGCCGATGGCCAGGCCGATCACACCGGCACCGGCCAGCAGCGGGGTGACGTTCATGCCCATGTTGGCCAGGGCGACGATCACCGCGATGATGAAAATGACCACGAACATCACGTTGCGGATCAACGGCATCATGGTTTGCGCGCGGGCGTTGGCCAGGCCCCGGCGCGAACGCACCAGGGCGTGGTGCACGGCGGTGTCGGCCAGGATCCACACCAGCCAGGCGACGATCAGCGTGCCGGCCAGGCCCAGCAGGCGCACGCTGATGTCGTGGCCGTCGCCCTCGGCGAAGCCGATCATCGACAGGCCCCACACGCGCAGGCCCAGCTCGATGAACACCAGCCAGATGAACAGGTGCACCAGCAGGTAGCCGAAGTTGCGCAGGCGTTCGGCGTACACTGCCTGGCGCTTGCTGGCGCGCTTGGGGTTGGCGGCGTGGCGGCGCACCAGGCCGTTGAGCACCATGCACACCACCACCAGCACCGTGCACATCAGCGACTGGCGCAGGGCGGTGCTGGTATCGCCGGCCGAGATGAAGGTAGCGAACAGCGAAATCGCCACCAGGATCAATGCCGGCACGAACCAGAAGCTGCCGAGGATCTCGATGGTGTCGCTGAGGGTGCGCCGGGTCAGGCGCCGTGACAGCGGCTGGTTGCGGATCAGGTGGGCGATCGGGCGGCGGAAGCGCAGAATGAACAGCCCGGTGCACAGCGCCGCAATCACGTTGGCCAGGGTGGCCAGGGCGTGGGCCAGGTGGGTGCCGAGGGCGACAGTCAGGCGCGGGTCGCTCATCGCTTCGCCAAACGCGGCGAAGCTGCCGATCAGCCACAGCGGGCGGAACGCCTGGTGGCGCAGGATGTGCAGGGCGCGGTGGCGGTGCGGGCCGTCGAGCAGCGAGAAGGCGATCACGCAGATGGCCGAGAAGCAGGTGCCGACCACCAGCGCGTAGGCCAGCACCATGGCCAGCGATTTGCCCAGTGACGGTGGTAGCACGACGCTCAGGTACACGGTGAACACCAGTGCCACCAGCCACGGGCCCAGCTTGCGCAGGGCAAAGCGCACCAGGTCCCAGGTGCGCGGGTGCTGCGGCAGTTCCTCGCTCAGGCCAAAGCGCAGGCGTACCCGGTGGCCGACCCAGTTGAAGGCGTAGGCCAGCACGCTCCAGACGGCGATGACGGCGGCAAAGCCGAACAGGATGGCCGGCCACTGGTGTACCGGCACCATCAACTCGGTCAGTTCGGCCTGGGCCTGTTCGATTTCCGCGGCCCAGCGATGGAACGGGCTGGCATCGCCGCTGAACTGTTTTTCGAAGTCATTCAGGGCGCCGCCGATCAGGCCGAGCACGCCCTGTTCGACGGTGGGTTGCGATTGCCTGGTGGCGTCGCGCAGTTTTTTCAGGTCGGCCAGCAGCTTGGCCCGCTGCTGGTCGTTTTCCAGGTTCTTGATCACCTCGTCCAGCGACTTGCCCAACGGTTCGGTCGCTTCCGGCTGTGCGGGCGCACTGCCGCCAAGCAGGCCGGGCAGGCCAGCGGCCTGTACCGGGGTGACAAACAGGAACAGCAGCAGGAAAAGGCAACGCAGAAGGGCAGGCACTGGCAAAACTACCTCAGGTCAAACGATTGACCGAGTGTAGAGGTTCACGACGGCAGTTGCTCCAGGATTTTCCAGCAGGTGAGGCCGAAGATCCCCAGCGTGCCGACCCACATCATCAGTACGCCGATGTTGCGCTCGCGCAGGCTGAAACCGATGGTCAGCAGCATCAGGAACAGGAACACCGGCACGAACAGGGAAAGGAACGGGGACATGGACAGCAATCCTTTTGCAGTGGGGCCATGTAACAAGCATAGCGGGTGGCAGGCGAAGCGGGATTGACCTTGAGCAGGCCTGGCCTCTTCGCGGGTAAACCGCTCCCACAGGTACCGCACAGCTCCTGAAGGTTGTGCGGTCCGTGTGGGAGCGGGTTTACCCGCGAAGAGGCCGGGCCTGACTACATCAAGGCAGCTCGCGGCTACGGTAGAAGGCGCTCAGCACTTTCACCAGGTGCGCCAAGTCATGGCTACCGCACAGCTCGCGAATCGAATGCATGGCAAAGGTTGGCAAGCCGATATCCACCGTACGCACGCCCAGGTGGCTGGCCGCAATCGGACCGATGGTCGAGCCACAGCCCATGTCGCTGCGCACCACAAAGCTCTGCACCGGCACTTCCTCGGCCATGCACAGATGGCGGAAGAACCCGGCGGTCTCGCTGTTGGTGGCGTAGCGCTGGTTGTTGTTCACCTTGATTACCGGCCCGGCGTTGAGCTTGGGCCCGTGGTTGCCGTCGTGCTTGTCGGCGTAGTTGGGGTGCACGCCGTGGGCGTTGTCGGCCGACACCATCAGCGAGCGCTGGATGGTGCGCACGTAGGCGTCACCATCCGGCAGCAGGCGCTGCAGGGTCTGCTCCAGCATCGGGCCGTCGGCACCACAGGCCGAGCAGCTGCCGACTTCTTCATGGTCGTTGCACACCAGTACGCAGGTTTCGTCGCTGTCGGCGGCCAGCAGGGCCTGCAGGCCGGCGTAGCACGACAACAGGTTGTCCAGGCGCGCACCGGCGATGAAGTCGCCGTTCAGGCCGACCAGGGCGGCGTCCTGGGTGTCGTAGAAGCTCAGCTCGTAATCCAGCACCACGTCGGCGATCAGCTCGTGCTCGCGGGCCAGTTGCTCGGTGAGCAGGGCGCGGAAATCGATGCGCTCGTCACCCGCCACCTGGGCCAGGATGGGCGGCAGCTCGTTCTGCGGGTTGATCGCCCAGCCTTCGTTGGCGGTGCGGTTGAGATGGATGGCCAGGTTGGGGATGATCGCGATCGGCAGCTTGAAGTCGATCAGCTGGCTTTCGACCTTGCCGTCACGGCGATAGGTGACCCGGCCGGCCAGCGACAGGTCGCGGTCGAACCATGGCGCCAGCAAGGCGCCGCCATACACTTCTACACCCAGTTGCAGGAAGCCCTGGCGCTGCAGTTCAGGCTGCGGCTTGACGCGCAGGCACGGGCTGTCGGTGTGGGCACCGACCATGCGGATACCGTTCAGCAGTGGGGCTTGCTTGCCCAGCTTGATGGCGATGATCGACGAGTCGTTACGGGTGACGTAGTAGCGACCGCCAGGCACTGTGGCCCAGCTGTCGCGCTCGTCCAGGCGCTGGTAGCCGGCAGCTTCCAGGCGCTGGGCCAGGCTGGCGGTGGCGTGGAAGGGCGTGGGGGAGGCCTTGAGGAAGTCGATAAGGCCAGAATTCAGTGCGTCGCGCATAGCTCACTCCAGACAGCAGTGGCGCGAGTTTAGCGTATTAAGTCGACAAATTGTGTCTGCCTCTTCGCGGCTGCAGCCCCACAGGTACTGCACAACCCTCGAAAGCGGTGCGGTCCCTGTGGGAGCGGCTTTAGCCGCGAAGAGGCCAGTACAGGCTGTACACATTCAGAAGGGCGCAGGGCACTCGAACTTCAGCCGCTCCCCGGACACCGGGTGGGTAAAGCTCAGCATCGAGGCATGCAGGCACAACCGCTCATGGGCCGCCAGTGCCTCGGGGTTGGCATACAGCCGGTCGCCCAGCAGCGGGTGCCCGATCGACAGCATGTGCACGCGCAACTGGTGCGAGCGCCCGGTAATCGGTGTCAGTTCTACCCGGCAGTAATCACCGCAGCGCTCGACGATGCGCCAGAAGGTCAGCGCGTGCTTGCCCTGTTCGTGGTCCACCACATGCCGTGGCTTGGTCGGCGGGTCGTAGCGCAGCGGCAGGTCGATGCTGCCGCTGTCCAGCGCCGGTTGGCCCCAGCACAGCGCGGTGTAGGCCTTTTCGGTTTCGCGGTCGTGGAACTGGCGCGACAGCTCACGGTGGCTGTCGGCATCCCGGGCCAGCAGGATGATGCCAGAGGTTTCCCAGTCCAGGCGGTGCACGATCAGCGCGTCGGGGTAGCCGTTTTCCTGCAGGCGGGTGATCAGGCAGTCCTTGTTGTCCTCGGCGCGGCCGGGTACCGACAGCAGCAGGGTCGGTTTGTTGATCACCAGGATGGCGGCGTCTTCGTGCAGGATCTGGATGTTGGACAGCGGCATTGCTTGGTCTCGGTTATATCGGGGAAAACACTGGGGCCGCTTTGCGGCCCATCGCCGGCAAGCCAGCTCCCACAGGTACAGCGCGAACCCTGTGGGAGCTGGCTTGCCGGCGATGGGCTGCAAAGCAGCCCCAATGATCCAGGCCTGGTCGCGAAATCAGCGATCCGGCAAGGTGATGTTCAGCTCCAGAATCGAGCAGCTACCCTGGTTTTCCAGCTCGATATGCACATCATCGTTGCCGATGTTTACATATTTGCGGATCACTTCCAGCAGTTCTTTCTGCAGCGCTGGCAGGTAGTCCGGTTCGCTGCGTTGGCCGCGCTCGTGCGCCACGATGATCTGTAGACGCTCTTTCGCTACCGACGCGCTGGTCTGTTTCTGTCTGCCACGAAAGAAGTCAAAAAGGTTCATGGTTTACTTGCCTCCAAACAGGCGCGCGAAGAATCCTTGCTTCGGCACTTCGATGAACCGCAGGGGCTTTTCTTTGCCCAGCAGACGGTCGACGGTATCGCTATAGGCCTGGCCGGCATCGCTCTGGTCGTCGAGGATGACCGGGATACCCTGGTTGGAAGCCTTGAGCACGGCCTGGCTCTCGGGGATCACACCCTTGAGCTTGATCGCCAGGATTTCTTCGACGTCGGCGATGCTCAGCATTTCGCCCTTTTCCACGCGCTCCGGGTGGTAGCGGGTGATCAGCAGGTGTTCCTTGATCGGCTCTTCGCCATTCTCGGAGCGGCGCGACTTGCTCGACAGGATGCCCAGCATGCGGTCGGAGTCACGTACCGAGGACACCTCGGGGTTGGTGACCACGACGGCTTCGTCGGCAAAGTACATGGCCAGGTGTGCGCCTTTCTCGATACCGGCTGGCGAGTCGCAGATGACAAAGTCGAAGTCTTTCTTCAGCTCCATCAGGACCTTTTCCACGCCTTCCTGGGTCAGCGCGTCCTTGTCACGGGTCTGGCTGGCGGCCAGCACGTACAGGTTCTCGAGGCGCTTGTCCTTGATCAGGGCCTGTTGCAGGTTGGCTTCGCCGTTGACCACGTTGACGAAGTCATACACCACGCGGCGTTCGCAGCCCATGATCAGGTCGAGGTTACGCAGGCCCACGTCGAAGTCGACGATGACGGTCTTGTGGCCACGCAGTGCGAGGCCGGTACCAATGGCGGCGCTGGTAGTGGTCTTGCCCACCCCCCCCTTGCCGGAAGTAACCACGATAATCTTGGCCAAGGTGTTTCACCCCTAAAATAATCGGGACACAAGTCCCTGCAAAAATACAAAAAAATGGCAACGGTAAGAAAAGTTGCACTAAAAATGCTGGCAAGTATCCGTTAAAGACGGGTGATGTTCAACACGTCGCCAGACAGGCTGACTTGCACACCGGTGCCCCACAGCGGGTCGCGGCGCAGGTCTTCGCAGACCTTGTACTGGCCGGCGATGGAGACCATTTCGGCGGTCATCTGCTGGCAGAAGATACGTGCCTTGGTATTGCCTTTGATGCCGGCCAGGGCGCGGCCGCGCATGGCGCCGTACACATGGATGTTGCCATCGGCCAGAAGTTCCGCCCCCGGGCTGACCGAACCGGTCACCACCAGGTCGCCGCCCTGGGCATAGATCTGCTGGCCGCCACGTACTGGCGAAGTGATGATGCGGGTCGGGCGCACCTCGGGTTCAAGGATCGGCGGCGGGACCGGGGCCGGCTCGGGCTTCTTCACCTCGGGCTCGGGCTCCAGCGGCCGTTCGCGGGCGCCGGATGGTGGCAGCACCGGCAGGTCGATGGCGATGGCCGCGGCGATGTCTTCGATACGGCTGGCACGGATGGCCAGGGTGCGCAGGCCGTGGTGGCGGCAGATCCGCATCAAGCCGGGCAGGTCGATTGCCCCTTCGCCGGCCGGCAGCTTGTCCAGCGCCAGCACCAGCGGCGTGTTGCTGAAGAAGTTCGGTGCCTGGGCGACTTTGGCCGCCAGTTGGCGGTCGAGGGCCTCAAGGTCATTGCGCGCCAGCTCCAGCACTGTAATGGCGAGCATGCTGCCCTTGAGCTGGAACACGGAGGCGGTATCGGGTGTGTGGTTTGGGCTCATGGTCTGCATAGACGGCTTGTTGCGAAAAAAGTGCCCTGACTTATAACGATAAGACCGGTTGCCCGCAACATGCGCTGATCCGTTGTAGAATGCGCGGCCTTTGTCTTTCCGGAAGCTTCAATGGAACGCCCGCGTTTTCGTCCCTATTTCCTTCACCCACGTTTCTGGGGCCTGTGGTTGGGCCTGGGCCTGCTGTGGCTGGTGGTCCAGTTGCCGTACCGGGTCCTGTTGAAAGTCGGTGCCGCGCTGGGTGCGGTGATGTACCGCTTTGCCGGTGAGCGGCGGCGCATTGCCGCGCGCAACCTGGAACTGTGCTTCCCGGAGCTGTCGGTCGACGAACGGCAGCGTCTGCTCAAGGCCAACTTCGCCTCCACCGGTATCGCCTTCTTCGAAATGGCCATGAGCTGGTGGTGGCCCAAGGCCCGGCTGGCGCGCCTGGCCCATGTCGAGGGGCTGGAGCACCTGCAGGCCGCCCAGCAGGCGGGGCAGGGTGCCATCCTGATGGCGGTGCACTTCACCACCCTGGAAATCGGCGCCGCGCTGCTCGGCCAGCAGCACACCATCGACGGCATGTACCGCGAGCACGGCAACCCGCTATTCGACTTCATCCAGCGCAGCGGCCGCGAGCGGCATAACCTCGACTCGCTGGCGGTGGAGCGCGAGGATGTGCGCGGCATGCTCAAGCTGCTGCGTTCGGGCCGGGCGATCTGGTACGCACCGGACCAGGACTACGGCGCCAAGCAGAGCCTGTTCGTGCCGCTGTTCGGCATCCCGGCGGCGACGGTGACGGCCACCACCAAGTTTGCCCGGTTGGGCAAGGCGCAGGTGATTCCGTTCACCCAGAAGCGCCTGGAAGATGGCAGCGGCTATCGTCTGGTGATCCACCCGCCGTTGGCGGACTTCCCCGGGGAGAGCGAAGAGGCGGACTGCCTGCGCATCAACCAGTGGGTCGAAAGCGTGTTGCGCGAATGCCCCGAGCAGTACCTGTGGGCGCATCGCCGGTTCAAGTCGCGGCCCGAAGGGGCGCCGCGGCTGTATGACAAGAAGAAGCGTTGAATCTTGTTTTGCCTGTGCCGGCCTATTCGCGGGTGAACCCGCTCCCACAGGTTCTCCACAGGCCCTGAAGGCTTTGTAAGACCTGTGGGAGCGGGTTTACCCGCGAAAGGGCCGGCACTGACAGCACATCAACCCCAGGAAGGACTCCTATGGCGCCACCCCCGGTAACCGGTCTCATCCTTTCTGGCGGCGGCGCCCGCGCCGCCTACCAGGTCGGCGTGCTGGCCGGCATTGCCGAGTTGCTGCCCGCCGGCGCGCACAACCCGTTCCCGGTCATCGTCGGTACCTCCGCCGGCGCCATCAACGCCGTCACCCTGGCCAGCGGCGCCACCCATTTCAGCGAAGCCGTACAACGGCTCACCGCCTTCTGGCAGAACTTTCGCAGCCATCTGGTGATCCGCAGCGACTGGCCCGGCGTGGTCCGCCAGGCCAGCCGCTTCGTCGGCCACAACCTGCTGGGCCTGGGTGGCCCGGCGCCGGTGGCGCTACTGGACAGCAGCCCATTGCGCGGCCTGCTGCAGGCGCACCTGAACCTGGACGGCATCGCCCACTCCCTGGCCGCCGAGCAACTGCGCGCCGTCGCAGTGACCGCCTTTGGCTACGAATCCGGCCAGGCGGTGACTTTCTACCAGGGCCGCGGCACCATCGAAGCCTGGTTGCGCCACCGCCGCATCGGCATGCCCACGCCGTTGACCATCGACCACCTGCTGGCCAGTGCGGCCATCCCGCTGCTGTTCGCCCCGGTGCGGCTGGGCGACGAATATTTCGGTGATGGTGCGGTACGCCAGTCGGCGCCGATCAGCCCAGCCTTGCACCTGGGCGCCAGCCGGGTACTGGTCGTCGGGGTCAGTGGCAACCCGCAGCGGCCGGCGCCACCGTTGCCGACCCAGCGCGTGTTCAGCGGGCAGCAGCCGAGCCTGGCGCAGATCGGCGGGCACATGCTCAACAGCACGTTCATTGACAGCCTGGAAGATGATATCGAGCTGCTGCAGCGCCTGAACCACCTGAGCCACCTGTTGCCGGCGCACCTGGATGCCCGGCGCCTGGGCCTGGCGCCTATCGACGTGCTGGTGGTGGCGCCCAGTCAGCCGCTGGACGAGATTGCCGCGCGGCACCGGCGCGAGTTGCCGGCGGCGTTGCGCGTGTTCCTGCGTGGGCCGGGGGCGACGCGTACCAGCGGGGCGGGGGTGTTGAGCTATTTGCTGTTCGAGGCCAGTTACTGCAGCGAGCTGATAGAGCTGGGGCGAAAGGATGCCTTGGCCAAGAAGCGGGAGCTTTGCCAGTTCCTGGGGACTTGATGTTGCCAGTGCCGGCCTCTTCGCGGGTAAACCCGCTCCCACAGGGATCGCACAATACCTGAGGGTGGTGCAGTCCCTGTGGGAGCGGGTTTACCCGCGAAGAGGCCTGGCCTGCCTACTCGGCTATCTGCAGCTTGCGCGCCTGGGTATACACATACCGCACCTTCTCGTACTCGAACGGCGAGTTGAGCTGGCCATAGCGGAATTTGGTGCTGTAGCGCTTGTCCACCACACGCAGGACGGAGATTTCCGGGTGGTCGCTGCTGGCTTCGGCCACATTCAGGTAGTTGATCGCCTGTTCACCCGCATAATCCACCACCAGCCCGGTGGTATCGCGCAGGTTCGACGGCCCCAGCACTGGCAGCATCAGGTACGGCCCGTCCGGTACGCCGTAGAAGCCCAAGGTCTGGCCGAAGTCTTCACTTTGCCGCGGCAGGCCCATGCTGGTAGCCGGGTCCCACAGCCCACCCACGCCGATGATGGTGTTGAACATCAGCCGTGCGGTGATCTCCGCCGAGCGCTTGGCCTTCAACTGCAACACGCTGTTGAACAGGTTCGGCACGTCGCCCAGGTTGTTGAAGAAGTTGGTCACCCCGGTGCGCACGAAGCGCGGCGTGACGTACTGGTAGCCGCTTACCATGGGCAGCAGCACCCATTGGTCCAGGCGGTAGTTGAAGTGATAGACGCGCCGGTTGATCGACTCCAGCGGGTCGTACACGTTCAGTGCCTGCAGGGTAGAGCGCTCGAACTCGCGCTGGTCCAGCCCCGGGTTGAATTTCAGCTCGCGCAGCGGGTCGAGGAAACCATCGGCCTCGGGCGCCAGTGGTGCTTCGGTAACTTGCGGGTCGGCTTCGACCACGCTGGCCCGGGGGGCGGTTTCGGCGGCCAGGGCATGGCCGGTGGCGAACAGGGCAGTGGCGAAGAGGAGTTTGTTAACCACGGAAGAACTCCAGCATGGCGTCACTGTTGACGCGGTAATTGAGGTTGCCGCAATGGCCGCCGTGGGGGTAAAGGGTCAGGCGCTCACCGAATACCTTGCGCAGGAAGCCGATGTCGCCGGGGCCGAGGATGACGTCGTCGGCGTTGTGCATCACGGCGATCTTGTCGCTGCTGCTCAGGTAGTCCTCCAGCGCATACAGGCTGACCTGGTTGACCAGTTGCAGGATGCTGTTGCCATCGGTGCGGGCGCGCCACATGGGGATGACCTGCTCGGTCATGTAGCAGTCGAAGTCGCACTGCAGGGCACGCTTGAAGAACGGCGTGAGGCTGCTGCCTTCGGTGATCGGGAACTTCGGCGGAATGATCAGGCCGCGGCGGTTGATCAGGTCGGAGGTGAAGGCAATGTCGGCCGCCGAGAAGCGGAACGAGGTGCCGATCAGCATGGCCATCTGCTCGTTGGACAGGTGCTGGCGCGACTGCTGGAAGTCGTACAGCAGGGCTTCATTGAGGTCGATGTAGCCCTTTTCCTGGAAGTAGCGGGTCAGCTTGGCCAGCATCAGCTCGTAGAAGGTAGTGCTGCGGTCGATACCCTTGACCTGGGTCTGTACCAGCTTGTCGAGGTTGTTGATCGAGGTGTACAGGTTGACCGGCGGGTTCAGCAGCAGCACGCGCTTGAAGTTGAAGCTGCGGCGGGTTTCGTCCAGGTGGCTGACGAAGGCCGCGTCGAGTGCGCCCAGGCTGTAGCCGGTGAGGTAGAACTCGCTGATTGGCAGGCGCGGGTGCTGGGCGCGCACGGCCTGCATCACCCGGTACATGTCTTCGGCATCCTCCTGGCTGACGCCGGGGGTGGCGAAGCGCGAGGCGGCGCTCATGAAGTCGTAGCTGGTGGGCGACGACAGCTGCACCACGTGGAAGCCGGCCTGGTAGAACAGCTTTTTCAGGTATTCGTTGATGCTGCTGGTGTAGGGCGCACCGGTGCCGGCGATGATGAAGATCAGCGGTGCCTCGTGGTCCTGGCGGGCCAGGCGGTACTTGAGTTTTTTCACTGCCCAGAAGTTGTCGGGCAGGGTGAACTCACGGTCCGGGCGCAGATTGAGGCTGTAGTCGGACTGGCTGATTTCGTCATCGTCGGGCAGGGTGGGGCGCTGGTCTGGCGGCGTGGTGGCGATGGTTGCCTCGAACGGGTTGGTCAAGGGGTAGCCATAGCTCGCGGCGTCGATATCCCGCGCCGAAGCGGCCACAGCCATGAGCAGGCCGCCGAGCAAGGCAGCGAGGCGCAAAGATCGAAGCATGTAATCCCCCAGAAGAACGCAAGGTCGAGCAGTGTGCAGGCTAGGACCACAGCGGACCGGGCAAAGTTGCCAAGTGCGGTGGTCTTTGGTGTGCTTGTTAACTGCAACATAGCTGCAGAGATGTGATTTTGCCTTACAACAGGGCATAAGCGATCATGGATGCTTTCGATTACCGCTATTGGAGAACTGGATGTCTCGTTCGCTGCCGGCTGCGCTGCTTTTGCTGTTTCTGGGGCTGTGGCTTGCTGCCAGTTATGGCGTGCGCTACGGGCTGATGGAAGACGGGCAATGGGTTGGGCTGTGCACGGCGCCGGTGGCGTACTGGCAGTGTGAGGTGCGGTCGTTGCTGGGGTTGGGCATTCATCATCAGGTGATGGCCTGGAGCGGGCTGGCGCTGGCGCTGCTGGCGCAGGTCGTTGCTGGCCGTAGCGGCTGGTGGCTGGCAGTGGTGGCGTTGGTGTTCGCAGTACCGGCGCTGGTGCTGTATACCGCCAGCATTGCTGTGTTCGCGCTGGTGCTGGCGGGGTTGCGGTTGGTCAGGCAAGCGCGGCGTGGCTGACAGGGAGATGCCTTGGTTGTTGTGCCCCTGCCGACCCCACCCTAATGCTCAAGCCGGTCGCAATCGCAAGCTCCGCCACAAGGCAGCCGTCATCAGCACACTCACCCCGGCCCACCCCCAGGCCTGCTGGTTCTCCAGCCCTTCCACAAACAACTGCGGCGCCACCCCGGCACCGACGATGAACGCCAGCAACGCCACCTCCGCCCGCGGCGCCCGCACCGGCCACCGTGCAAACACCAGCGCCGGCAGCGCCAGCGCTGCGCTGGGGAAGCTGCGATAGCGTGGGTCGAACACCATCGCCAGCATGCTGACCGCTGCGGCAAAACCTGCCGCCAGCAACAACCAGCCGGCCCGCGCCTGCAGCCAGGCGTACAGGCGCTCGCGCCAGCCCGTGCGCCGCGCCAGGGCCAGCACGGCATGGGCCAGTACCAACAGGTTCAGCCCCGCCAGCAGCAGCGCCCACAGCCATTCCCCGGCAAACCGCGCATGGGTGCGCATCAGCTCGCCCCAAAGCCCCAGGCAAGCGACACCAAACGCCGCCAGCAACGGCAGCAATATGGCCGCTGTCGGGGTGGCAGGGCGCCCGGCAAGCATCAGCATCAGCACCATCAGCACGGCACCGGCCAGCAACCATTGCGGCCAGTTAGGCAGGTTGCTCACCGGCCCTTCAAGTACGCCCTTGTCCTGCCGGTCGGCATCGTAAAGCCCCCAGTAACCACCGACCGCCCCTTCATTGGCGCGCTTCCATGGCTGGTCGAACGCCTCGATCAGGTTGTAATGCCAACCGTTGTTTTCGGCCATGGCCACAAACCCACGAATGAAGCGCGCCTCGTTGACCCGGCTGGGCTCCGCGGTCTCGCGCTGGCGGCCTTCGCTGGGCCAGCCGGTTTCGCCGATCAGAATGTCCTTGGGCGCGAAGCGCGTGCCAAACACCCGGCGCACATCGGCGACGTGGGCCAGGGCTTCGTCGATGCCTCGCGGGTCGTCTTCCCAGTAAGGCAGCAGGTGGATAGTCAGGAAGTCCACCGCAGGTGCCACCTGCGGGTGCTGCAACCAGAATTCCCACACATCGGCGTAGGTTACCGGCACCTTGACCTGGCTTTTCACCCGGGCGATCAGCGTGGCCAGGTGCGCGCCGGTTACTTCCTTGCGAAGCAGCGTCTCGTTGCCGACGATCACCGCGCTGACCACGTCGGGGTTGGCGTTGGCGGCGGCGATCAGCAGGTCGATTTCTTTCTCGGTGTCTGCCGGGTGGGCATTGACCCAGGCACCCAGCATCACTTTCAGGCCATGCTTGCGCGCCAGCGCCGGGATCGCCTCAAGACCGGTCTGGGAATAGGTACGGATGCACTGAAAACGCTCGGCCAGCAACGCCAGGTCGGCATCCATGCGTGCCGGGCGCAGGCGCAACGGCTGGTCGTAGGGCGACTGGTCCTTGTCGAACGGGGTGTACGAGGCGCATTGCAACTTGTGTGTCGGGCTGGCCGCGTCGGGCAGTTGCACCGGCTTGCCAAGCCCGTACCAGAGCCCTCCGAGCCCGAGCAGGGCGAGCAGGCAGGCAAGCAGGTACAACGGCAGCAGCAGGCGGGTAGAACTGGGCATCGGGCGGTCCATCGTCAGGCGCAAAAGGGTAGATAGTAGCCCGGCGCCAAACCTTTGGCATGCAAGGATCGCGCAGGTCGGCGTACGCCGATGCCGCTAATGGCATAGTGCTGTCGCATATGGGGCGGCTACAGGTCGTAGCTGGAGCAGGTCGACTATTGTTGCAGGACGATGATGCAAATTCCGAGACCTGACGAGGGGATGCTTTGATGGCTGCTATTACAAGAATGCGACGTTTCCTGGGTGTGGGCACCGCCATGGTACTGGCCATGAGTGCGGCACAGGCAATGGCCAAAGAAGTAAGCATTGGTTACGTGGATGGTTGGGCTGACAGCGTGGCGACCACCAACGTGGCCGCCGAAGTGATCAAGCAGAAACTCGGTTACGACGTGAAGTTGCAGGCCGTGGCCACCGGGATCATGTGGCAGGGCGTGGCAACCGGCAAGCTCGATGCCATGTTGTCGGCCTGGTTGCCGGTGACCCATGGCGAGTACTGGGCCAAGAACAAGGACAACGTGGTCGACTACGGCCCGAACTTCAAGGACGCCAAGATCGGCCTGATCGTCCCCGAGTACGTCAAGGCGGTGAGCATCGCCGACCTCAAGACCGACGACACCTTCAAGCAGAAGATCGTCGGCATCGACGCAGGCTCCGGCGTAATGCTCAAGACCGACCAGGCCATCAAGGACTACGACCTGAGCGGTTACAAGCTGCAGGCCAGTTCCGGCGCGGCGATGACTGCGGAACTGGGCCGTGCCTATGCCAAGCAGCAGTCCATTGCAGTGACTGGCTGGGTACCGCACTGGATGTTCGCCAAGTGGAAGCTGAAGTTCCTCGAAGACCCGAAAGGCGTGTATGGCGCCGCGGAAACCGTGAACAGCATCGGCAGCAAGGAACTGGCGACCAAGGCCCCGGAAGTGGCGGAGTTCCTGAAGAAGTTCAACTGGCAGTCGAAGGACGAGATTGGCGAAGTGATGCTGGCGATCCAGGAAGGCGCCAAGCCTGAAGCGGCGGCCAAGGACTGGGTGGCCAAGCACCCTGATCGTGTGAAGGAGTGGACTGGCAAGTAACAACCTGTCAGGACCAGTTTTGCTGCTTCGCGGGTAAACCCGCTCCCACAGGGATATCCACAGTCTTCAGGCTTGTGCACATTCCTTGTGGGAGCGGGTTTACCCGCGAAGAGGCCATCACTTTGTTACGCAACCGGTAAAACACCGTTGCATCTAAGACTAAGGTCGTCTGGTTGGCGTCCGATAGCCGCATAAAGTAAGGGTCGTGGGTTCCACCCCTATCTGTGCTGCTAGGACAAAAACAATGAACGACAGCATTTACCTCTCGATACAAAACAGCCCCCGCTTCAAGGAGCTGGTCACCAAACGCGAACGGTTCGCCTGGATTCTCTCGGCGATCATGCTCGGCCTGTACTGCGCCTTCATCCTCCTGATCGCCTACGGTCCTCAGATCCTGGGCACCAAGCTCAGCCCTGAGTCATCGATTACCTGGGGTATTCCCCTGGGCGTCGGCCTGATCGTCTCGGCATTCGTCCTGACCGCCATCTACGTACGCCGTGCCAACGGCGAATTCGATGAGCTGAACAAGGCCATCCTGAAGGAGGCGCAACAATGATTCGCCATGCCAAAGCCCTGGCCGTACTGGCCTGCGGAGCCTTCGCACCCGCCGTGTGGGCCGCCGATGCCCTGACCGGCGAGGTGCAGAAGCAACCGCTGAACGTTTCCGCGATCGCCATGTTCGTGGCTTTCGTCGCCTTCACCCTCGGCATTACCTACTGGGCCTCCAAGCGCAACAAGTCGGCGTCGGACTACTACGCCGCCGGTGGCAAGATCACCGGCTTCCAGAACGGCCTGGCGATTGCCGGTGACTACATGTCGGCTGCCTCGTTCCTGGGTATTTCCGCACTTGTGTTCACCTCTGGCTACGACGGCCTGATCTACTCGATCGGCTTCCTGGTCGGCTGGCCGATCATTCTCTTCCTGATCGCCGAACGCCTGCGCAACCTGGGCAAATACACCTTCGCCGACGTGGCCTCGTACCGCCTCGGGCAGAAAGAAATCCGCACCCTGTCGGCCTCCGGCTCGCTGGTGGTAGTGGCCTTCTACCTGATCGCCCAGATGGTCGGTGCTGGCAAGCTGATCGAGCTGCTGTTCGGCCTGGACTACCATGTGGCGGTGATCCTGGTGGGTATCCTGATGTGCCTGTACGTACTGTTCGGCGGCATGCTGGCCACCACCTGGGTACAGATCATCAAGGCCGTGCTGTTGCTGTCCGGTGCCAGCTTCATGGCGCTGATGGTGATGAAGCACGTGGGCTTCGATTTCAACACCCTGTTCTCCGAAGCGATCAAGGTGCACGCCAAGGGCGAGGCGATCATGAGCCCGGGCGGCCTGGTCAAGGACCCGATCTCGGCGTTCTCGCTGGGCCTGGCACTGATGTTCGGTACTGCCGGCCTGCCGCACATCCTGATGCGCTTCTTCACCGTCAGTGACGCCAAGGAAGCGCGCAAGAGCGTGCTGTACGCCACCGGCTTCATTGGCTACTTCTACATCCTCACCTTCATCATCGGCTTTGGCGCCATCCTGCTGGTCAGCACCAACCCGGACTTCAAGGACGCCGCTGGCGCTCTGCTGGGCGGTAACAACATGGCCGCGGTGCACCTGGCCAACGCCGTGGGTGGCAGCGTGTTCCTCGGCTTCATCTCGGCGGTGGCCTTCGCCACCATCCTGGCGGTGGTTGCCGGCCTGACCCTGGCCGGTGCCTCGGCGGTGTCCCACGACCTGTACGCCAGTGTATGGCGCAAGGGCAAGGCCAACGACAAGGACGAGATCCGCGTGTCGAAGATCACCACCGTTGCCCTGGGCGTGCTGGCGATCGGCCTGGGCATCCTGTTCGAGAAGCAGAACATCGCCTTCATGGTCGGCCTGGCGTTCTCCATCGCGGCCAGCTGCAACTTCCCGGTACTGCTGCTCTCGATGTACTGGAAGAAGCTGACCACCCGCGGCGCCATGATCGGCGGCTGGCTGGGCCTGGTGAGTGCGGTGACGCTGATGATCCTCGGCCCGACCATCTGGGTACAGATCCTCGGCCACGAGAAGCCGATCTACCCGTACGAGTACCCGGCGCTGTTCTCCATGGCTATTGCCTTCGTCAGCATCTGGTTCTTCTCGGTCACCGACAAGTCCAAGGCTGCTGAAGACGAACGTGCGCTGTTCTTCCCGCAGTTCGTGCGTTCGCAGACTGGCCTGGGGGCTTCGGGGGCTGTTTCGCACTGATCCTTCCGGCAATAAAAAAACCGCGCTTCGGCGCGGTTTTTTTGTTTTCGCCGCTAGATCATGCCTAGCAGCAACAACACCAACAGGACAACCAGCACCACGCCGATGATGCCGGACGGGCCGTAGCCCCAGCTGCGCGAGTGCGGGAAGACCGGTAAGCCACCAATCAGCAGAAGGATCAGGATGATGATGAGGATCGTGGTCATGACGGAGTCCTTGCGTGGTTGAAGGTCAAGGGCCTCGGACTGCTGGCCTCTTGCAAGTAGGGACTAGTGGGGGGTGTAAAAAATTCCATTTGAGTGGTTGCTTGGGCCGGCCTCTTCGCGAGTAAACCTGCTTCCACAGGATCATCACAGGCCTGTGGGTTGCGCTGTCCCTGTGGGAGCGGGTTTACCCGCGAAGAGGCCGGAACTGACCACACAATCATGCCCTTCCATTCACTACCCTGATGAACCCTGCCTGCCCCCGAGGCCTTGATTAGACTTGTTGCTCAACCCATCAGAACAAGGCCAGCCACCATGCAAAACCGCATCATGATCACCGGCGCCGGGTCCGGCCTCGGTCGCGAGATCGCCCTGCGCTGGGCGCGTGAGGGCTGGCGCCTGGCGCTGGCCGATGTCAACGAAGCCGGCCTGCGCGAAACCCTGGCGCTGGCCCGCGCGGCCGGCGGCGAGGGCTTCGTCCAGCGCTGTGACGTGCGCGACTACAGCCAGCTCACTGCCCTGGCCCAGGCCTGCACCGAGCAATTCGGCGGCATCGATGTGATCGTCAACAATGCCGGCGTCGCCTCGGGCGGGTTCTTCGCCGAACTTTCGCTGGAGGACTGGGACTGGCAGATCGCGGTCAACCTGATGGGCGTGGTCAAGGGCTGCAAAGCCTTCCTGCCGTTGCTGGAGCGCAGCAAGGGGCGGATCATCAATATCGCCTCGATGGCCGCGCTGATGCAGGGCCCGGGCATGAGCAACTACAACGTGGCCAAGGCCGGCGTGCTGGCCCTGTCGGAAAGCCTGCTGGTAGAGCTGCGCCAGCTGGAGGTGGCGGTGCACGTGGTGTGCCCGTCATTCTTCCAGACCAACCTGCTGGACTCGTTCCGCGGGCCGAACCCGGCGATGAAAGCGCAGGTTGGCAAGCTGCTGGAAGGCTCGCCGATCAATGCAGCGGAAATCGCCGACTACATCCACCAGCAGGTTGGCGCGGGTGAGTTCCTGATCCTGCCCCATGAGGCCGGGCGCCAGGCCTGGCAACTGAAGCGTCAGGCCCCCGAGCGGCTGTATGACGAGATGGCTGAAATGGCGGTGAAAATGCGGGCCAAGGCTCATTCGCGATGACACGTCTGTAAGGAAAATTACCTCAAGATGTAGGGTGCTTCTGATTCGCAGCAGAGCTATTGAGTAGCCGAATGCCATCAAGGCAGGCTCCGGTTTTCCCTTTCGTCAGGAGGATCGGAGCATGCTGGTAATAGGGCGCGAAGTAGGGGAGGTCATCGTGATTGGTGATGACATTCGGATCATGGTGGTAGAGACGCGGGAAGGGGTGGTGCGCTTTGGCGTGGATGCCCCGCGCCAGGTGCCGGTGCATCGGGCCGAGGTGTACAAGCGCATCAAGGAAGGGCAGCAGGGTAAAGCCCGCAGGTTTTGATGTTGCCTGTGCCCGCGAAGAGGCCGTACCTGCTAGTCGAGCAGCTCGCGGGGCACATCATGCCTGGCCAGCAACTGGCACTGCTGGCTTTCCGGGTCGAACAGGATGAACGCCTGCCCCTTGGCCAAGGCCTGGCGCACTCGCAGCACACGGGTTTCCAGCGGGGTGTCGTCGCCGTTGTCGGTGCCGTCGCGGGTGACGAAGTCCTCGATCAGGCGGGTCAGGGTTTCGGCTTGCAGTTGGTCGTAGGGGATCAGCATGGTGGGCGTTGCCTAGGGTGTTGGTGGGGACATGCTACGCGAAACATTCGGGATTTTGGGGCTGCAAAGCAGCCCCCTGGGCCCTCAAGGCTTGTTCCCGACCAGGCTATCCACCGCCGGCACCCGCGTATCGCTCTCCATCTGCGCATCATGCTCCAGCTGATGGCTGAAACGTTCCAACGATGCATTGGCCGGTTGCGAATCACTGGCAAACACCGGCGGGCTCAGCAGGTACGCTGACAGCAACCGGCTCAGCGCCGCCAGGCTGTCGATATGGGTCCGCTCATACCCATGGGTGGCATCGCAGCCAAACGCCACCAGCGCGGTACGAATATCGTGCCCCGCCGTCACCGCCGAATGGGCATCGCTGAAGTAGTAACGGAACACATCGCGCCGCACCGGCAGGTCGTGGTCACCGGCCAGCTTCAGCAGATGGCGGGACAAATGGTAGTCATAAGGCCCCGACGAGTCCTGCATGGCCACGCTCACCGCATGCTCGCTGGAGGCCTGTCCTGGCGCTACCGGAGCGATGTCGATGCCCACGAACTCGCTGACATCCCAAGGCAGCGCGCCAGCGGCGCCCGAGCCGGTCTCCTCGGTGATGGTGAACAGTGGATGGCAGTCGATCAGCGGCTGGCGGCCGCTTTCCACCACGGCTTTCAGCGCCGCCAGCAGTGCTGCCACACCGGCTTTATCGTCCAGGTGGCGGGCGCTGATGTGGCCACTTTCGGTGAATTCGGGCAGTGGGTCGAAGGCAACGAAATCACCGATGCTCACGCCTAGCGCCTCGCAGTCGGCACGGGTGGCGCAGTAGGCATCCAGACGTACCTCCACGTGTTCCCAACTGATCGGCATCTGGTCGATGGCGGTATTGAAGGCGTGCCCGCTGGCCATCAGCGGCAGCACGCTGCCACGGTATATGCCCGTGTCGGTGAACACACTGACCCGGCTGCCTTCGGCAAAGCGGCTGGACCAGCAACCGACCGGCGCCAGGGCCAGGCGGCCGTTGTCCTGCAACTGGCGCACGCTGGCGCCGATGGTGTCCAGGTGGGCGGATACAGCGCGGTCGGGTGAGGTCTGCCGGCCCTTGAGGGTAGCGCGTATGGTGCCGCGGCGGGTCAGCTCGAAGGGGATGCCCAGCTCGTCCAGGCGTTCGGCCACGTAGCGCACGATGGTGTCGGTGAAACCGGTGGGGCTGGGGATGGCGAGCATCTCCAGCAGCACGCGTTTGAGGTAGTCGAGATCGGGTTCGGGATGGCGGTCGGACATGGTTGGGGCTCCTTATATCCTGCGGCGGCCTCTTCGCGGGTAAACCCGCTCCCACAGGGACCCCACAGGGCCTGAGCGCAGCGCCGTACCTGTGGGAGCGGGTTTACCCGCGAAGAGGCCAGCAGCGGTTACGCCAGAGGCCGGCTATGCGGAAACAGCAGGTCGATAAAACGCTCGGCGGTCGGCTGTGGTTCATGGTTGGCCAAGCCGGCACGCTCGTTGGCCTCGATGATCACGTACTCCGGTTGCCCGGCATCACGCACCATGAAGTCCAGCCCCACCACTGGAATCTCCAGCGCCCGCGCAGCGCGTATGGCGGCGTCGGCCAGCACCGGGTGCAGGCGTTCGGTCACGTCCTCCAGGGTGCCGCCGGTGTGCAGGTTGGCGGTGCGCCGCACGGCCAGGCGCTGGCTGGCGGGCAACACGTCGTCGTAGCCAAAGCCCGCTGCGCGCAGGGTGCGCTCGGTTTCGTCGTCCAGTGGAATGCGGCTTTCGCCAGCGGTTGCCGCCTGGCGTCGGCGGCTCTGGGCATCGATCAGCTGGCGGATGCTGTGCTTGCCATCACCCAGCACCTGCGCCGGGTGACGGATGGCGGCAGCGACCACTTCATAGCCGATCACCACGATGCGCAGGTCATGCCCGGCGTGGAAGCTTTCCAGCAACACGCGGCTGTCGAACTGGCGGGCATGCGCCACGGCGTGGGTGATGTCTTCGATGCAGGTGAGGTTCACCGCCACCCCCTGGCCTTGCTCGCCATCGACCGGCTTGACCACCACCGCGCCGTGCTCGTCGAGAAACGCCAGGTTGTCGTCGGCATTGCCGGCCATTTGCTGCGCCGGCACCTGCAACCCGGCGTTGTGCAGGGCATGCCGGGTCAGGCGCTTGTCCTGGCACAGGGTCATGGTCACGGCGCTGGTCAGGTCGCTGAGCGACTCACGGCAGCGAATGCGGCGCCCGCCCAGGCTGAGGGTGAACAGCCCGCCGGCGGCATCGTCCACTTGTACCTCGATGCCTCGACGCAGCGCTTCGTCGACGATGATGCGTGCGTACGGGTTGAGGTCGGCTTGTGGCCCAGGCCCCAGAAACAGCTGCTCGTTGATGCCGTTCTTGCGCTTGACCGCGAAGGTCGGCAGGTTGCGAAAACCCAGCTTCTGGTACAGGCGCTTGGCCTGGCGGTTGTCGTGCAGCACCGACAGGTCCAGGTAGGCCAGGCCGCGGCTCATGAAGTGCTCGATCAGGTGGCGCACCAGCACTTCACCCACGCCGGGGCGGGTGCAGTGCGGGTCTACTGCCAGGCACCACAGGCTGCTGCCGTGCTCGGGGTCGTCGAACGCCTTGGCGTGGTTCAGGCCCATGACGCTGCCGATCACTGCGCCGCTGTCTTCGTCCTCGGCCAGCCAGTACACCGGGCCGCCCAGGTGCAGTGGAGTGAGCAGCTCGGCGTCGACCGGTAGCATGCTGCGCGCCTGGTACAGGGTGTTGATCGCCTGCCAGTCGCCCGGGTTCTGCGCCCGGCGCACGCGGAAGCCGCGGAACACGCGCTGCGCCGGGCGGTAGTCGGTGAACCACAGGCGCAGGGTGTCGGAGGGGTCGAGGAACAGTTGCTGCGGGGCCTGGGCCAGCAGCTGTTGTGGCGCGGCCACGTACAGGGCGATGTCGCGCTCGCCGGGGCGTTCTTCCAGCAGGTCGGCGGCCAGGTCGGCCGGGTTGGGGTAGGTGTGGCCGATCAGCAGCCGGCCCCAGCCGCAATGCACGGCGCGCGGCTGGTCGTGGGGCTGACTGCCATCGCCGGCCAGGCGCGCCTGCAAGCGCTCGTAGGACGGCGCCTGGCCGCGCAGCAGGCGCTGACCGTAAGCAGTTTCGTGAGCTTTCATCGGTCAGATTCCTTGTTCGCTCAGCCACAGGTTCAGCGCCGCCAGCTGCCACAGCTTGGAGCCGCGCAGCGGCGTCAACTGGCCGTGTGGGTTGCTCAGCAGGCGGTCGAGCATGGTCGGGTTGAACAGCCCGCGGTCCTGGCTGGGGTCGGTCAGCAGCTCACGCACCCAGCCGAGGGTAGCGCCTTCCAGGTGCTTCAGGCCCGGCACCGGGAAGTAGCCCTTCTTGCGGTCGATCACCTCGTGCGGGATCACCCGCCGCGCCGCCTGCTTGAGCACCTGCTTGCCACCGTCAGGCAGCTTGAAACGTGCCGGAATGCGCGCCGAAAGCTCCACCAGGCGGTAGTCGAGGAATGGCGTGCGCGCCTCCAGGCCCCAGGCCATGGTCATGTTGTCGACCCGTTTGACCGGGTCGTCGACCAGCATCACCGTGCTGTCCAGGCGCAGCGCCTTGTCTACCGCATCGGGGGCACCAGGGCGGGCGAAGTGTTCACGGACGAAGTCGCCGGCCGCGTCGGTTTCCAGCAGCCAAGGTGCCTGCACCGTGTCTCGGTACTCGGCGTGGCTGCGATCGAAGAAGGCCTCGCGGTAGGCGGCAAAGGCATCCGCGGCGCCGTCCACCTGCGGGTACCAGTGGTAGCCGGCGAACAATTCGTCGGCGCCCTGGCCGCTCTGCACGCCCTTGCAGTGTCTGGCCACTTCCCGCGACAGCAGGTAGAAGGCGATGCAGTCATGGCTGACCATCGGCTCGCTCATGGCGCGGAAGGCGGCGGGCAGTTGTTCGATGATCTCGTGCTCGGCGATGCGCAGCTGATGGTGACGGGTGCCGTAGTGCCTGGCAATCAGGTCGGAATACTGGAATTCGTCGCCGCGTTCACCGCCGGCATCCTCGAAACCGATGGAGAAGGTCGACAGGTCGTCCACGCCCACTTCGCGCAGCAGGCCGACCAGCAGGCTGGAGTCGACCCCGCCAGACAGCAGCACACCCACATCCACTGCTGCCCGTTGGCGGATGGCCACGGCGTCGCGGGTGGCGTCGAGTACGCGGGTGGTCCAGCCTTCCAGGTCCAGCTCACGTTCGTCGGGGTTGGCGCCGTAGTGCAGCTGCCACCAGGTCTGGCGTTCCACTTCGCCATGGTGGTCGATGCGCATCCAGGTGCCGGGTTCCAGCTTTTGCACGTTGGCCAGCAGGGTGCGTGGCGCCGGCACCACGGCGTGGAAATTCAGGTAGTGGTTGAGTGCCACCGGGTCGAGCATCGGGTCGATGTCACCCCCCTTGAGCAGCGCTGGGAGGGTCGAGGCGAAACGCAGGCGCTCGCCGTTGCGCGACAGGTACAGGGGTTTGACGCCCAGGCGGTCGCGGGCGAGGAACAGGCGCTGGTTGTCGCGCTCCCAGATGGCCAGGGCGAACATGCCATTGAGCTTGGGCAGCAAGGCCGCGCCCCAGGCGTGGTAGCCCTTGAGCAGCACCTCGGTGTCGCCATCGGACCAGAAGCTGTAGCCCAGGGCCTGCAGCTCCTGGCGCAGTTCGGGGAAGTTGTAGATGGCGCCGTTGAAGGCCAGCGAAAGGCCCAGGGTGTTGTCGACCATCGGCTGGGCAGAGCCGTCGGACAGGTCCATGATTTTCAGGCGCCGGTGGCCGAGGGCGATCGGGCCTTGGCTATGGAAGCCCCAGGCATCCGGGCCGCGGGGCGCCAGGTGGTGGGTGATGCGCTCTACCGCAGCCAGGTCGGCTGGGCGAGGGGCTTGATCGATGGGGGTGAAACGCAACTCTCCTGCTAATCCGCACATAGGTCCTTACCGGTTTTTCCGTTGGGGAGGGGGTGCCCCGGATTAGGGCACCTTAAGGAACTGACCCATGTGGTTTGTGAGAGTTTTAGATCGATCTGTTATATGAGGTTGGAGTGAAGGGGATGGCGTTGGATTTGTTGTGGCTTTGAGACCGAGCGCCGCCCGCGCGGCGCTCGGTCTCAAAGCCACAACAAATTCAACGGCATGTACCCGATGCAATCACTTCCCGCGGATCAACCTGCGCAAGGCAAACCGGTTCGGGTGGCAGGCCTCCGCCACCGCCCGTGGCAACGGCAGCGGTTCCCCGCACACCCACGCCGCCACCAGTTCGCCGCTCAACGGCGCCGTGATCAACCCGCGTGACCCATGCCCACTGTTCACATACAACCCGCCCAGCCAGGGGCAGGCCACATCCGGCACCTGGCGCGCATCCCGGCCCAGCACTGCGTAGGCCTCGGCGAACGCCTGCGCATCCGCCACCGGCCCGACGATCGGCAGGTAATCCGGGCTGGTGCAACGGAACGCCGCACGCCCCTGCAATTGCCCGGGGTCCAGTTCGGTGGTGCCCAGGCGCCGGGCCAGGTCGACAGAGATCTCGTCCAGCAATGCCAGGTTGCCCTGGTGCTCGGCCGCCGTCGGCGCCAGGTCTGTGCTGTGGAAGTCGAAGCTCGCGCCCAGGGTATGTTCATCCCCGCGCGGCGGTGCCACATAGCCTTCCGCGCACACCACGGTTCGCAGCGCGCGGCTTTCGGCGGTTGCCGGCAGGCGGGTGATCTGCCCGCGGATGCGCTTGAGTGGCAACTGCGCGCACGGCTCGAAGCGCTGTACGTCGGCGGCACCGGCCAGGACCACCACCGGCGCGCTGGCCAGCAGGCGTTCGCCAGCCCAGGCTTGCCACTGCCCGTCGACTTTGCGCAGGTCGAGCACCTCCTGGTGCGTCAGCAGGCGAATACCCGGGTGCTGCAACTGCTGCTCGCACAGCGCCGGCGGGTGCACCCAGCCACCTTCGGGATAGAACAGGCCACCCGCCGGCAAGGCCACCCCGGCGATGGCTTCAGCCTCTGCACGTTCCAGTGGCTGCAGCAGGTCATGTTCGAAGGCGGCGGCCAGTTTGCCCTGGCGTTCGGCTTCCTTGCTGTCGAAGGCCAGTTGCAGCACGCCACAGGCATCCCAGTCGCGGCCACGTTGCAGGCGCTGCAGCTGGCGCCGGGTGTAGCCGAAACCGGCCAGGATCATCTGCGACAGCGCCGTGCCATGGGCGGACAGCTTGAGGTACAGCACCCCTTGCGGGTTACCCGAAGCTTCCTGTGCCGGGGTATCGTGGCGTTCCAGCACGGTAACCTGCCAGCCACGCCGGGCCAGGCTGGCGGCGGTTGTGCTGCCGGCGAGCCCGGCGCCTATGACCAGTGCTTCACGCGGCCCTGCTGCGGCAGCCGGGCGCGCGTACCACGGTGCGCCGGGGCTGGGCACAGGGCCGACGTAGGCGCCGCTCATCACTTCCCATTTCTTGCCGATGCCCGGCACCTTCTTCATGGCGAAGCCGGCGTCGACCAGGCTGCGGCGTACCCAGCCGGTAGTGGTGAAGGTGCCTAGCACCGTGCCCGGGTGTGACAGCCGTGCCAGCTGCGCGAACAGCTCCGGGGTCCACATGTCGGGGTTCTTGGCCGGGGCGAAGCCGTCGAGGAACCACACATCGATCTGCGCATCGAGTTGCGGCAGCTGTTCCAGCACATCACCGATCAGCAGGGTGAGGGTGACCCGGCCGTTGTCGAAGGTGAACTGCTGGAAGCCCGGGTGCACTGCCACGTACTGCTCCAGCAGGGGCTGGCTGTAGGCCGCCAGTTCCGGCCACAGGCGTATGGCGCGGGCCATGTCGTCGCGACCGAGGGGGTACTTTTCGACGCTGACGAAATGCAGGCGGGTCTCGGCGTGGGCGTGTTGCTCGAACAGTTGCCAGGCACAGTAGAAGTTCATGCCGGTGCCGAAACCGGTTTCGCCGATCACCAGGCAGGTGTGCGGGGCGAGGTTGGCAAAGCGCTCGGCCAGGCGGGTTTGCCCAAGAAACACGTGCCTGGTTTCTTCGATGCCTTCGTTGACCGCGAAATAGACGTCGTTGTATTGCCGCGAATGGGGGCGGCCCTGGTCGTCCCAGTCGATCTGGGCGTGCTGGAGGAGGGTGGACATGGTTGGCTCGGTTGCAGCGGATGGGCGGATTTTATGCCATCCGGGACGTTTGCGCAGGCTGTGCCGGCCTCTTCGCGGGCACGCCCGCTCCCACAGGTACTGCACAAGCCTTCAAATCCGCTAGTCTTGCTTATCCATTGAAGGAGCCAGTGCATGTTCGAATCCGCTGAAATCGGCCACAGCATCGACAAGGAGGCTTATGACGCCGAGGTACCCGCTTTACGCGAGTCCCTGCTCGAAGCCCAGTACGAACTCAAGCAGCAGGCGCGCTTCCCGGTGATCGTGCTGATCAACGGTATCGAAGGCGCCGGCAAGGGCGAGACGGTCAAGCTGCTCAACGAGTGGATGGACCCGCGCATGATCGATGTGCTCACCTTCGACCAGCAGACCGACGAAGAGCTGGCCCGCCCACCGGCCTGGCGCTACTGGCGGGCGCTGCCACCAAAGGGGCGGATGGGCGTGTTCTTCGGCAACTGGTACAGCCAGATGCTGCAGGGGCGGGTACACGGGGTGTTCAAGGATGCCGTGCTCGACCAGGCCATCACCGGCGCCGAACGGCTGGAGGAGATGCTGTGCGACGAAGGTGCGCTGATCATCAAGTTCTGGTTCCACCTGTCCAAGAAGCAGATGAAGGCAAGGCTGAAGTCGCTCAAGGACGACCCGCTGCACAGCTGGAAGATCAGCCCGCTGGACTGGCAGCAGTCGGAAACCTACGACCGTTTCGTGCGCTTTGGTGAACGCGTGCTGCGCCGCACCAGCCGCGACTATGCGCCTTGGCATATCATCGAGGGCGTCGACCCGAACTACCGCAGCCTGGCGGTAGGGCGCATCCTGCTGGAAAGCCTGCAGGCGGCACTGGCCAACAACCCCAAAGGCAAGCATCAGGGCAACGTCGCCCCGCTGGGCCGCAGTATCGACCAGCGCAGCCTGCTCGGTGCGCTGGACATGACCCTGCGCCTGGACAAGGCCGACTATCAGGAGCAACTGGTCACCGAGCAGGCCCGCCTGGCTGGCCTGCTGCGCCACAAGCACATGCGCCGACATGCCCTGGTGGCGGTGTTCGAAGGCAACGATGCTGCCGGCAAGGGCGGTGCCATCCGCCGCGTGGCCGCCGCGCTGGACCCGCGCCAGTACCGCATCGTGCCGATTGCCGCGCCCACTGAAGAAGAGCGTGCGCAGCCATACCTGTGGCGGTTCTGGCGGCACATTCCGGCGCGCGGCAAGTTCACCATCTTCGACCGCTCCTGGTATGGCCGGGTGCTGGTGGAGCGGGTGGAAGGCTTCTGCAGCCCGGCTGACTGGATGCGCGCCTACAGCGAGATCAACGATTTCGAAGAACAGTTGGTGAATGCCGGCACGGTGGTGGTCAAGTTCTGGCTGGCGATCGACCAGCAGACCCAGCTGGAGCGCTTCGAAGAACGCGAACAGATCCCGTTCAAGCGCTACAAGATCACCGAGGATGACTGGCGCAACCGTGACAAGTGGGACGACTATGTCCAGGCGGTGGGGGACATGGTCGACCGCACCAGCACCGAGATCGCACCGTGGACGCTGGTGGAGGCCAACGACAAGCGCTGGGCGCGGGTGAAGGTACTGCGTACCATCAACCAGGCGCTTGAGGCGGCGTTTGCCAGGGACAAGAAATAATCGAAGTTCCTGTTTGCATGTGCCGGCCTCTTCGCGGGTGAACCCGCTCCCACAGGGATCACACAAAATTCGACTCTGTGATATTCCTGTGGGAGCGGGTTTACCCGCGAAGAGGCCAGAACAGGCAGCACACCTGCCAAGCCATGCCGTAGAAGAATGACCTGATGAATTCTTTTCCCGGCACCCGCCACCGTCCCCGCCCTCCAAGCCCGTAGAATTCAATCACCCCCACCACGGGCTTGAACGAGGACTTTATGCATACCACTACCGGCCGCTGGGGCTATGGCCTGTTCCTGGCACTTCTGACTGCGCTGCTGTGGGGCATCCTGCCGATCAAGCTCAAGCAGGTGCTGCAAGTGGTCGACCCGGTCACCGTCACCTGGTACCGCCTGCTGGTCTCCGGCGGCCTGCTGTTCGCCTGGCTGGCTGCCAAGCGCAGGTTGCCTTCCCTCAGCAAACTGACGCCCAAGGGCAAAGGCCTGGTGCTAGTGGCCGTGCTCGGCCTGATGGGCAACTACGTGCTGTACCTGATCGGCCTCAACCTGCTCAGCCCGGGCACCGCGCAACTGGTCGTGCAGATCGGCCCGGTGCTGTTGCTGGTGGCCAGCGTGTTCGTGTTCCGCGAGCGTTTCAGCCTGGGGCAGGGGGTGGGCCTGCTGATCCTGCTGGCGGGGTTTGGCCTGTTTTTCAACCAGCGCCTGGAAGAGCTGCTGACCTCGCTCGGCGCCTATACCACCGGGGTGCTGACCATCCTGCTGGCCACCAGCATCTGGGTGTTCTATGCGCTTAGCCAGAAGCAACTGCTGACTGTGTGGCATTCGCAGCAGGTAATGATGGTGATCTACCTCGGCTGCGCCGCGCTGCTGACGCCCTGGGTCCACCCGTTGGAGGCCTTGCAGCTGACCCCGGTGCAAGGCTGGCTGTTGCTGGCCTGTTGCCTGAATACCCTGGTGGCCTATGGCGCGTTTGCCGAGGCGCTGGCGCACTGGGAGGCGTCGCGGGTGAGTGCCACGCTGGCGTTGACCCCGCTGGTGACCTTTGTCGCGGTGGCGCTGGCGGCGTTGGTGTGGCCTGAGTATGTGCATGCCGAGGCCATCAATGCCTTGGGTTATGTGGGGGCGGTGACCGTGGTGCTGGGCTCGGCGCTGGTGGCACTGGGGCCGTCGCTGGTGGCCGGGTGGCGGGCGCGCAGGGCGCGGTTGGCCCAGGCTCATTGATCGCCTGTACCGGCCTCTTCGCGGGTGAACCCGCTCCCACAGGGATCCTACAATATTCAGCCTTGTGGTAATCCTGTGGGAGCGGGTTCACCCGCGAAAGGGCCGGTAAAGGCAGTGCACGACTCAGCCCTTGCCCCCCGGGGCCAGCATGTTCTCCGGCCTCACCCACTGGTCGAACTGCTCATTGGTCAGGTACTTCAACTCCAATGCCGCCTCGCGCAAGGTCTTGCCTTCGCCATAGGCCTTCTTGGCAATTTCCGCCGCCTTGTCATAGCCAATATGCGGGTTCAGCGCCGTTACCAGCATCAGCCCCCGCTCCAGGTGCGCCGCCATCTGCTCGGCATCCGGCTCGATGCCCGCCACGCAGTGCTGCTGGAAGTTGCGGCAGCCGTCAGCCAGCAATTCGATCGACTGCAGCAGGTTGTGGATGATCACCGGCTTGAACACGTTCAGCTGCAAATGCCCCTGGCTGGCGGCAAAGCCGATTGCAGCATCGTTGCCCAGCACCTGGCAGGCCAGCATCGACAGCGCTTCGCACTGGGTAGGGTTGACCTTGCCTGGCATGATCGAGCTGCCTGGCTCGTTGGCCGGCAGGCGTACCTCGGCCAGCCCGGCGCGCGGGCCGGAACCCAGCAGGCGCAGGTCGTTGGCGATTTTCATCAGGGCCACGGCCAGGGTCTTCAGGGCGCCAGCCAGGCTGGTCAGCGGCTCGTGGCCGGCGAGGGCGGCGAACTTGTTCGGCGCAGTGACGAATGGCAGGCCAGACAGCGCTGCCAGCTCGGCGGCGACGGCTTCGGCAAAACCATGCGGTGCATTGAGCCCGGTGCCCACGGCAGTGCCGCCCTGAGCCAGTTCGCACACCGCCGGCAGGGTGGCGCGGATGGCGCGCTGGGCATAGTCGAGCTGGGCGACGAAGGCCGACACCTCCTGGCCGAAGGTGATCGGCGTGGCGTCCATCATGTGCGTGCGGCCGGTCTTCACCAGCTTGTGGTGGCGTGCCGACAACTCGGCCAGCCCCGAGGACAGCTCGGCGATGGCCGGCAGCAGCTTGTCGTGCACCGCCTGCGCCGCGGCAATGTGCATGGCAGTGGGGAAGCAGTCGTTGGAACTCTGCGAGCGGTTGACGTGGTCGTTGGGGTGCACGGGTGCCTTGCCGCCACGGCCCTTGCCGGCCAGTTCGTTGGCCCGCCCGGCGATCACTTCGTTGACGTTCATGTTGCTCTGGGTGCCGCTGCCGGTCTGCCAGACCACCAGCGGGAACTGGTCGTCATGCTGGCCGTCCAGCACTTCGTCGGCGGCCTGCTCGATCAGCCGGGCGATGTCGGCCGGCAAGTCGCCATTACGGTCGTTGACGCGTGCCGCGGCCTTCTTGATCAGCGCCAGGGCGTGCAGCACCGCGATGGGCATGCGTTCCTTGCCAATGGCGAAGTTGATCAGCGAACGCTGGGTCTGCGCACCCCAGTAGGCGTCCTCAGGAACTTCGACCGGGCCCAGGCTGTCTGTCTCGATACGGCTCATTCTGTACTCACTCCTGTGTAGTTCGAAATCGCAGTTTAGGCCCTGATTCGACCGAGCGGTTCAGTCGCTCGTCGTGCCACTTGAGCACATCGCCACCACGGCGCAGAATGCTCTACTTTGAGGTACCCGCCTCCCTCTCTTGTGAAGGAAATGCAATGACCCGTCTCCGTGTCCTTTGTGCCGCCGTTGCCCTGGCTTGCGCCAGCGGCCAGGTATTCGCTGCCACCGCCAGCCACAATGCTGCTGCCGAGAAATTCCTGACCCTGGCCAACGCTGACAAGCTGGGTACCCCGGTATACATGCAGGTCCAGCAGATGTTCGCCCAGCGTTTCGCCCAGACCAAGGCCCCGGCCACCAAGCAGCCAGTGCTGGAAAGCTACCAGGCCAAGGCCAACGCCGCGCTGGACAACGCCATCGGCTGGAACAAGCTGAAGCCGAAGATGGTCGACCTGTACACCCAGACCTTCACCGAGCAGGAGCTCAAGGACCTGGTCAAGTTCTACGAATCGCCGCTGGGCAAGAAAGTGCTGCGCGAAATGCCCAAGGTCACCCAGCAGTCGGCCCAGCTGACCCAGCAGAGCCTGGAGCCAGCGGTACCGGTGGTGAACAAGCTGCTGGACGACATGACCAAGGAACTGGACCCGAACGCTGGCAAGGCCGCCGCCCCGGCGAAGAAGTGAGTACGCCGCGATGACCATGCAACAGCGTATCGAACAGCAACTGGCCGCCCTGGCGCCGCAACACCTGCAAGTGCTCAACGAAAGCCACATGCACAGTCGTGGTCAGGAGACCCACTACAAGGCAGTGATCGTCAGCGAGCAGTTTGCCGGGTTGAACAGCGTCAAGCGCCACCAGAAGGTGTACGCCACCATGGGTGAGCTGATGGGCGAGATCCATGCTCTGGCCATCCACACCTACACCGCCGAAGAGTGGGCCAAGGTCGGCGTTGCACCGGCCTCGCCGGTGTGTGCGGGCGGCGGGCACTGAAACCTTGCTGTTGTTCTGGTAGAATCCGCAACATCCCAAAAGGGGGCTGCTGTGCAGCCCATCGCCGGCAAGCCGGCTCCCACAGGTAAAGTGCCCTCCTTGAGTGTGGCGCAATACCTGTGGGAGCTGGCTTGCCGGCGATGGGGCGCGCAGCGGCCCCCTGTTTCTTGTGTAACCCGGTCCGCCCCTTACGAGGGCAACCACCTGGAGAACCTGCTTCATGTCCCAACCCATCGTCGTCGCGGCGCTGTACAAGTTCGTCACCCTGGAAGACTACGTCGAGCTGCGTGAGCCGCTGCTCAAGACCATGCTCGACAACAACGTCAAAGGCACCCTGCTGCTGGCCCACGAGGGCATCAACGGCACCGTGTCTGCCACCCGCGAAGGCATCGACGGCCTGCTGGCCTGGCTGCGCAACGACCCGCGCCTGGTCGATGTCGACCACAAGGAATCGTACTGCGACGAACAGCCGTTCTACCGCACCAAGGTCAAGCTCAAGAAAGAGATCGTCACCCTCGGCGTGCCGGGCGTGGACCCGAACCAGGCGGTCGGCACCTACGTCGAGCCCAAGGACTGGAACGCGCTGATCAGCGACCCGGAAGTGCTGCTGATCGACACCCGCAACGACTACGAAGTGGCCATCGGCACCTTCAAGGGCGCCATCGACCCGAAGACCGAAACATTCCGCGAGTTCCCCGACTACATCAAGGCCAACTTCGACCCCAGCAAGCACAAGAAGGTTGCCATGTTCTGCACCGGTGGTATCCGTTGCGAAAAAGCCTCCAGCTACATGCTCGGTGAAGGCTTCGAGGCGGTCTATCATCTTAAGGGCGGCATCCTGAAATACTTCGAGGAAGTGCCTCAGGAAGAAAGCCTGTGGGACGGCGACTGCTTCGTCTTCGACAACCGCGTCACGGTGCGCCATGACCTGAGCGAGGGCGAGTACGACCAGTGCCACGCCTGCCGCCACCCGATCAATGCGGAGGAGCGCGCGTCGGAGCACTATTCGCCAGGGGTCAGCTGCCCGCATTGCTGGGACACCCTGAGCGAGAAGACCCGGCGTAGCGCTATCGACCGGCAGAAGCAGATCGAGCTGGCCAAGGCCCGCAACCTGCCGCACCCGATCGGTTACAACTACAAAGCCGAGGCTTGATGCATGTCTGCACGCCTGATCTATGTGATGGACCCGATGTGCTCCTGGTGCTGGGGTTTTGCGCCAGTGGCCGCGGCCCTGATCGCCCAGGCGCGTGAGGCAGGCGTGCCGACCCGCCTGGTGCCGGGCGGGCTGCGCACCGGCGGCAGTGCCCTGGACAGCGCTACCCGCAAGTACATCCTCGAACACTGGCAGGCAGTGGCCGATGCCACCGGCCAGCCGTTCCGCTTCGAGGGGGCCATGCCCGACGGCTTCGTCTACGACACCGAGCCGGCTTGCCGTGCCCTGGTCACTGCCCGCGAGCTGGACGCCGAGCGCGTCTGGCTGCTGCTGGCGCTGATCCAGCGTTCGTTCTACGAGCAGGGCGTGGATGTGACCGTTGCACCGCATCTGGTCGAACTGGCCGAACAGGCAGGCTTTGACCGGGCCGTGTTCGCCGAGGCCTTTGCCCGTGCCGACACCCGCGCCGCCACCGCAGCCGATTTCAGCTGGGCCCATGACTTGGGCATCGCCGGTTTCCCGACCCTGCTGGCCGAACGCAAGGGTCAACTGGCCCTGCTGACCAATGGCTACCAGCCGCTGGAGCGCCTGCAACCCTTGCTCGACCGCTGGCTGCAGCAGGCCGCCTGTGCTTGATGTGCCTGGGTCACCCGACCCGGTGCCGGGTAAGCCTCACGCTGTGGCCGATCGACTGAGCTGGGCGGAAATCCGCCGCCTGGCCCTGCACCACAAGAAAAACCTCTGGTCCGCCAACTTCATCGCCGTATTGGCGGCTTGCTGCAGCGTGCCCATCCCGCTGCTGCTGCCGCTGCTGGTGGACGAAGTGCTGCTGGGCCATGGCGACGCCGCGCTGAAGTGGATGAACCACTTGCTGCCGTCCAGCTGGCAGGTGGCGGCCGGCTACATCGGCCTGATGTTGCTGCTGACCCTGTGCCTGCGCCTGTCCGCCCTGGCGTTCAACGTGATCCAGGCCAAGCTGTTCGCCGGCCTGGCCAAGGACATCGTCTATCGTCTGCGCATCCGCCTGATCGAGCGGCTCAAGCGCATCTCGCTGAAGGAATACGAAAGCCTGGGCAGCGGGACGGTGACCACCCACCTGGTCACCGACCTGGACACCCTCGACAAATTCGTCGGCGAAACCCTCAGCCGCTTCCTGGTGGCCATGCTGACCCTGACCGGCACGGCGGCCATCCTGATCTGGATGCACTGGCAGCTGGCCTTGCTGATATTGCTGTTCAACCCGCTGGTGATCTACTTCACCGTGCAGTTGGGCAAGCGCGTCAAGCACCTGAAAAAACTCGAGAACGACAGTACCGCGCGGTTTACCCAGGCGTTGGCGGAAACCCTCGATGCCATCCAGGAAATCCGCGCTGGCAACCGCCAGGGCTACTTCCTCGGTCGCCTTGGCCTGCGCGCCCGCGAAGTGCGTGACTACGCCGTGGACTCGCAATGGAAGAGCGATGCCAGCGGCCGTGCCAGTGGCCTGCTGTTCCAGTTCGGCATCGATATCTTCCGCGCCGCGGCCATGCTCACCGTGCTGTTCTCCGACCTGTCGATCGGCCAGATGCTGGCGGTGTTCAGCTACCTGTGGTTCATGATCGGCCCGGTGGAGCAGTTGCTCAACCTGCAATATGCCTACTACGCCGCCGGTGGTGCGTTGAGCCGCCTCAACGAACTGCTGGCGCGTGCCGACGAGCCGCAGTACCCGGCCGCCAGTGACCCGTTCGTCGGCCGCGAGACGGTGGGCATCGAAGTGCGCGACCTGCGCTTTGCCTATGCCGACGAGCCGGTGCTCGAGCACCTCGACCTGTCCATCGCCCCAGGCGAGAAGGTAGCGATCGTCGGTGCCAGCGGTGGTGGCAAGAGCACCCTGGTGCAACTGTTGCTGGGCCTTTATAGCGCCCAGGCCGGCACCATCCGCTTTGGCGGTGCCAGCCTGCAGGAAATCGGCCTGGAAACCCTGCGCGAGAACGTCGCGGTGGTGTTGCAGCACCCGTCATTGTTCAACGACACCGTGCGCGCCAACCTGACCATGGGCCGTGACAGCAGCGACGAGGCCTGCTGGCAGGCACTGCGCATCGCCCAGCTGGATGCCACCATCGCCGCCTTGCCACAGGGCCTGGACAGCGTGGTGGGGCGCTCCGGCGTGCGCTTGTCCGGTGGCCAGCGCCAGCGCCTGGCCATTGCCCGCATGGTGCTGGCCGAGCCCAAGGTGGTGATCCTCGACGAAGCCACCTCGGCCCTGGATGCCGCCACCGAATACAACCTGCACCAGGCCCTGGCGCGCTTCCTCAGCGGCCGTACCACACTGATCATCGCCCACCGCCTGTCGGCGGTGAAACAGGCCGACCGGGTGCTGGTGTTCGATGGCGGGCATGTGGCCGAGGATGGCGACCATCAGCAGCTGATTGCCGAGGGTGGGTTGTATGCCAAGTTGTATGGGCACCTGCAGCAGAGCTGAATTTTTGCCAGCCAGTGCGGGCCCTGTCGTCGGCAAGCCAGCTCCCGCAGGATTACCACAGGCCTGAGTATTGTGGGGTACCTGTGGGAGCTGGCGTGCCTGCGATAGGGCCGGGAAGTCCGTGTGAAAATCCCCAGGCTCCCTGTCATAAAAAACCCAGCCATGGGGATGGCAAATGGCCTACGCTGTGCTTGTCTGGGTTGATTTGCGCCTTATCTGCTCTGTGACAGGGACTCCATGAAGGGACATCGCACTCTAGAAGCGCCAAAGTTGCTCGGCATCACCTGGCCCTTCATCGCCGTGGTGGTCTTCCAGGTCGCCTTGGGCAGCCTCAGCCTTTATACGCTCTCGGCCGTGCGTGCCTATGTCGCGGGCGAAAGCCTGTGGTCCAAGGCACAGAAAGACGCCATCTACTACCTCAACCTGTACGCCGAAACCCGCGACGACAGCACCTACCAGCGCTATCGCCAGGCTATCACCGTGCCCCAGGGCGACTACCAGCTGCGCGAGGTGCTCGACCAGCCCAGCCCCGACCTGAACGCCGCGCGCCAGGCCGTGCTGCAAGGCGGCAACCATCCTGACGATGTCGAGCGGATCATCTGGTTCTACCGCAACTTTCGCAACGTCAGCTACATGCAGACGGCAATCGACTACTGGGACATCGGCGACGACTACCTGGGCAAGCTGGATATGCTGGCCGTGGAAATGCGCAGCAGCTTCGCCGCTGGCCCGGTCGACGCCCGCACGGTCAGCGACTGGAAGGCGCGCATCGTCACCATCAATGAAGGGGTAACCCCGGCCGCCAGGGCGTTCAGCGATGCTCTGGGCGAAGGCTCGCGCATGCTGCTGCGGGTACTGCTGATCACCAACCTGCTGACTGCGATGTTCCTGATTGCCATTGCCTGGCGTCGCTCCAGCAAGCTGCTGGCCCAGCGCCAGGCCTTTGCCAGCGCCCTGCAGGAAGAAAAGGAGCGGGCGCAGATCACCCTGCAGGCCATCGGCGATGCGGTGATTGCCGCTGATGTGGAGGGCAGTATCGGCTACATGAACCCGGCCGCCGAGCAACTGACCCACTGGCAGGCCGGCCAGGCCCAGGGCCTGCCGCTGTCGGCGCTGTTCAGCCTGGTGGACGAGCAGGCCGAGGAAGACGGCCGCAGCCTGGTGGAGCAGGTGCTCAGCGGCAGCCTCAAGGGCGGCGCTGAACATGCCCGGCTGATCCAGCGCCTGGACGGTAGCACTGTGTCGGTCAACCTGGTCGGTTCGCCGATCGTCAGTGACGGCCAGGTCAGCGGTATCGTGCTGGTGCTGCACGACATGACCCAGGAGCGCCAGTACATCGCCAACCTGTCCTGGCAGGCCACCCACGACGCCCTGACCGGCCTGGCCAACCGCCGCGAGTTCGAATACCGCCTGGAGCAGGCGCTCAATGACCTGGCGCGCCAGGCCGGGCGGCATTCGCTGATGTTCCTCGACCTTGACCAGTTCAAGCTGGTCAACGACACCTGCGGGCATGCCGCCGGCGACGAACTGCTGCGGCACATCTGCGCCGTGCTGCAATCCGGCCTGCGCGAAGGCGACACCCTGGCCCGGCTGGGGGGTGACGAATTTGGTGTGCTGTTGGAAAACTGCCCGCCCGACCAGGCCGAGCGCATTGCCGAGCAACTGCGCCAGCTGGTGCAGAGCCTGCATTTCGTGTGGAAGGGGCGACCGTTCGTCACCACCGTCAGCGTCGGCCTGGTGCACATGGCCCAGGCTCCCGGCACCCTCGAAAGCTCGCTGCGCGCCGCCGACATGGCCTGCTACATGGCCAAGGAAAAGGGCCGCAACCGCGTGCAGGTGTACCATGCCGACGACAGCGAGCTGTCCATGCGTTTTGGCGAAATGGCCTGGATCCAGCGCTTGCATGTGGCCCTGGAGGAAAACCGCTTCTGCCTGTACGCCCAGGAAATCGCCCCGCTGAAAACCTTCGAAGGCCCCGGCCATATCGAGATTCTGCTGCGTCTGCACGACGAAAGCGGCCGTACCATTCTGCCCAGCAGTTTCATCCCGGCGGCCGAGCGCTACGGCCTGATGACCGCGCTGGACCGCTGGGTGGTGCGCAATGTGTTCCAGGTCATTCGCCAGTGCCTGGACGAAGGGCGCGAGGGGCCGCTGTCGATCTGCGCGATCAACCTGTCGGGCTCGAGCATTGGCGACGACAAGTTCCTCGAATACCTGCAGCGCCTGTTCGTCGAATACGCCATCCCGCCGCGGATGATCTGTTTCGAAATCACCGAAACCAGTGCCATAGCCAACCTTGGCAGCGCCATTCGCTTCATCAACGAGCTGAAGGGGCTGGGTTGTCGCTTCTCGCTCGATGACTTCTGCGCCGGCATGTCGTCGTTCGCCTATCTCAAGCATTTGCCGGTGGATTACCTGAAGATCGACGGGAGTTTCGTCAAGGACATGCTCGACGACCCGGTCAACCGGGCCATGGTCGAGGTCATCAACCATATCGGTCACGTAATGGGCAAGCGCACCATTGCCGAATTCGTCGAAACACCCTTGATCGAGCAGGCCTTGCAGGAAATTGGCGTGGATTACGCTCAGGGCTATCTCATCGAACGCCCCCAGGTGTTCACCTGTGACAGTCTGCAGCGCCAACGGATCGCCGCCCGGCCTCTGTTGCAGCGGGCACCTGGCACGTTTCGTTAGCTAGAAATCACAAGGATCAAGGAGCTGAAAGTGATTGATGCATTCGTTCGTATCGGGCCTTTGATGGATCCCGCCAGCTATCCCCAATGGGCCCAGCAACTGATTGAAGACTGCCGCGAGAGCAAGCGCCGGGTAGTTGAGCATGAGTTCTACACGCGCCTGCGCGATGGCCAGTTGAAACAATCGACCATTCGCCAGTATCTGATCGGTGGCTGGCCGGTGGTGGAGCAATTCTCGCTGTACATGGCCCACAACCTGACCAAGACCCGCTATGGCCGGCACCAGGGCGAAGACATGGCGCGGCGCTGGCTGATGCGCAACATCCGTGTCGAGCTCAACCACGCCGACTACTGGGTGAACTGGTGCCAGGCGCATGGCGTGCACCTGCACGAGTTGCAGGCCCAGGAAGTGCCGCCTGAGCTGAACGGCCTGAACGACTGGTGCTGGCGCGTATGCGCTACCGAGAACCTGGCCATTTCCATGGCGGCGACCAACTACGCCATCGAAGGTGCGACCGGCGAATGGTCGGCGGTGGTGTGCTCCACCGACACCTATGCGTTGGGTTTTCCGGAGGATCAGCGCAAGCGGGCGATGAAGTGGCTGAAGATGCATGCCCAGTATGACGACGCGCACCCGTGGGAGGCGCTGGAGATCATCTGCACCCTGGCCGGCGAGAACCCGACCCTGGGGCTGCGCAACGAACTGCGCAGGGCGATTTGCAAGAGTTATGACTGCATGTACCTGTTCCTGGAGCGGTGCATGCAGCTGGAAGGGCGCCAGCAGGGGCGCATGCGCCCGGCACTGGCCGCGGGCTGATCGCTCTCCTGTCCTGGCCTCTTCGCGGGTAAACCCGCTCCTACAAGTACTGCGCTGCCCTCATGGCGGTGAATAACCCTGTGGGAGCGGTCGTACACCGCGAAGAGGCCGGTGCAGGCCTACTGGGCGTTGAACGCCTGCCCATTCACCCCTTTGCTGTCCGGCCCCATCAGGTACAGGTACACCGGCATGATCTCTTCCGGCAGCGGGTTGTTCTGCGGGTTTTCGCTGGGGTAGGCCTGTGCCCGCATCGCCGTGCGCGTGGCGCCCGGGTTGATGCTGTTGGAGCGCACCGGTGCCACGCCGTCCAGTTCATCGGCCAGGGTTTGCATCAGGCCCTCGGTGGCGAACTTGGACACGCCATAGGCGCCCCAGTAGGCCCGGCCCTTGCGCCCGACGCTGCTGCTGGTGAATACCACCGAAGCATCTTCCGACAGCTTCAGCAGCGGTAGCAGGGTGCTGGTGAGCATGAAGGTGGCATTGACGTTGATGTGCATCACGCGCATGAAGTTGTCGCCCGACAGCTGCTCCAGCGGCGTGCGCGGGCCGATGATCGAAGCATTGTTCAGCAGGCCGTCGAGGCGGCCGAACTGCTCCTCGATCATCACCGCCAGTTCGTCGTACTGGTGGGGCAGGGCGGTTTCCAGGTTGAACGGGATCACCACCGGTTGCGGGTGCCCCGCGGCTTCGATCTGGTCGTAGACCTCGTTGAGGTTGGCCTCGGTCTTGCCCAGCAGCAGCACGGTGGCGCCCAGTGCAGCGTAGGCCTTGGCGGCAGCGGCGCCGATGCCGCGGCCGGCACCGGTAACCAGGATGACCCGGCCTTGCAGCAGGTCGGGGCGGGCGGTGTAGTCGAACATGGTAGGTCCTTCGAGTTCGTTGGCGCGGCACCGTCCCCTGTGGGAGCGGGTTTACCCGCGAATGCGTGCGATCAGGCGCCGTTGTCGTCTGGGCTGACGCATTCGCGGGTAAACCCGCTCCCACAGGGGCTGTGCTGCGGTCTAGACGGGGTTCAGCAGCCGCACAGCGCGCTGTCGATCACTTTGCGCAGCTCCAGCGGGTGGTCCACCACCACGTCGGCGCCCCAGTTGTTGGGGTTGTCCTCTGGATGAATATAGCCGTAGCGCACCGCCGCCGTGCGGGTGCCGGCGTCGCGGCCAGACTCGATGTCGCGCAGGTCGTCGCCGACGAACAGTACGCTGGCGGGGTCCAGGCCCAGGGTCTTGCAGGCCAGGATCAGCGGCTCGGGGTCGGGTTTGCTGTTCTTGACGTGGTCCGGGCAGATCAATAGCGCCGAACGCTCGGCCAGGCCCAGCTGTTGCATGATCGGCTCGGCGAAGCGCACCGGCTTGTTGGTGACCACGCCCCACAGCAGGTTGCCTTTCTCGATGTCGGCCAGCAGCTCGGCCATGCCGTCGAACAGCTTGCTGTGCACCGCGCAGTCGCGCTGGTAACGTTCGAGGAACTCCAGGCGCAGGGGCTCGAAGCCTTCGGCCTCCGGGCTCATGGCGAAGGTGGCGGCGACCATCGCCCGGGCACCGCCGGAGATCACGTCGCGGATCAGCTTGTCATCGACGGCCGGCAGGCCGCGCTCGGCGAGCATGGCCTGGCAGATGGCGATGAAGTCCGGCGCCGTGTCGAGCAAGGTGCCGTCCATGTCGAAGAGTACTGCTTGCAAGCGCATGCTCATTCCTCGCGCAGGGTCTGGATCATGTAGTTGACGTCAACGTCGCTGCTGAGCTTGTAATGCTTGGTCAGCGGGTTGTAGGTCAGGCCGATGATGTCCTTCACCTGCAGGCCGGCAACGCGGCTCCAGGCGCCCAGCTCGGACGGGCGGATGAACTTCTTGAAGTCATGGGTGCCGCGCGGCAGCATCTTCAGGATGTATTCGGCGCCGACAATGGCCAGCAGGTAGGCCTTGGGGTTGCGGTTGATGGTGGAGAAGAACACCTGGCCGCCAGGCTTGACCATGCGGTAGCAGGCGCGGATGACCGAAGACGGGTCGGGCACGTGCTCGAGCATTTCCAGGCAGGTGACCACGTCGAACTGTTCGGGCATTTCCTCGGCCAGGGCTTCGGCGGTGATCTGCCGGTATTCCACCTGCACGCCCGACTCCAGCTGGTGCAGCTGGGCCACGGCCAGCGGCGCCTCACCCATGTCGATGCCGGTGACCGTGGCGCCGCGCAGGGCCATGGCCTCGCTGAGGATGCCGCCACCGCAACCCACGTCCAGCACTTTCTTGCCGGCCAGGCTGGCGCGCTCGTCGATCCAGTTGACGCGCAGCGGGTTGATTTCGTGCAGCGGCTTGAACTCGCTTTCGCGGTCCCACCAGCGGTGGGCCAGCGCTTCGAACTTGGCGATTTCGGCGCGGTCGACGTTGCTCATTGAACAGTCCTCTGAAACTTCGCAAAATTGCGCCGGAGTATACCCGAGCGCTCGGCCCCGAGGGTCGCTATAATCGCCGGCTTTTGATATCCGAACGACGGGGAGAGGCGATGCGCGAGCGACTTTTGGCGGCGGAGAAGGTGACCGGGATCCGCTGGCAGGACGGCGTCTTGCATCTGCTCGACCAGCGCCTGCTGCCGTCAGAAGAACGCTGGCTGGCCTGCGACAATGTCGCGCAGGTGGCGGCGGCGATCCGCGACATGGTCGTGCGCGGCGCCTCGGCCATCGGCATTGCCGCGGCCTATGGCCTGGTGCTGGCCCTGGAAGAGCGGCTGGCCGAGGGGGGTGATTGGGAAATGGACCTGGAAGATGACTTCCTCACCCTGGCCGAAGCGCGCCCTACCGCCGCCAACCTGTTCTGGGCGCTGAACCGCATGCGCGAGCGCCTGCAGCGCCTGCGTCCGGATGAGGGCGTGCTGGCGGCGCTGGAGGCCGAAGCGGTGGCCATTCATGAAAGCGACCGCGAAGCCAACCTGACCATGGCCCAGCAGGGTGTCGAGCTGATTCGCCGTCACCAGGGCAACGCCCAGACCCTGCTCACCTACGGCAATGCCGGCGCCCTGGCCGGTGGTGGTTTCGGCACTGCGCTGGGGGTGATCCGCGCCGGCTACCTGGAGGGCATGGTCGAGCGGGTGTATGCCGGCGAGACACGCCCCTGGCTGCATGGCTCGCGCCTGACCGCCTGGGAACTGGCCAACGAAGGCATCCCGGTGACCCTGTGCGCCGACTCGGCGCTGGCCCACCTGATGAAGAGCAAGGGCATCACCTGGGTGGTGGTAGGTGCGGACTGCATTGCCGCCAACGGCGACGTTGCCAGCAAGATCGGCACCTACCAGCTGGCAGTCAGCGCCATGCACCATGGCGTGCGTTTCATGGTGGTGGCGCCGAGCACCAGCATCGACCTGAACCTGGCCACGGGTGAGGACATCCCGCTGGAAGAGCGCACTGCCGACGAGTTGCTGGACATTGGCGGCACCCGCGTGGCGCCGGATGTCGAGGTATTCAACCCGGTATTCGACGTGACCCCGGCCGACCTGATCGACGTGATCGTGACCGAGCGCGGCATCGTCGAGCGGCCGGATACCGCCAAGCTGGCGCAACTGATATGCCGCAAGCGGTTGCACTGATATTCGTAGTGCCTGTGCCGGCCTCTTCGCGGGTAAACCCGCTCCCACAGGTGTGCCGTCTCCCTCAGGCCTTGTGATAACCCTGTGGGAGCGGGTTCACCCGCGAAGAGGCCGGCACAGGTTATGGAAGATCAATATCCAAAGCCGCTTGAGGCCACCTGCCACATCTCCCCACCGCCCCTGCCTTTGTGATAACATCCGGCAGTTTCCAAGACCGCCCACCACAGCGGCCTTCATTGCGCAGATCCATGGCACAACTCATTGATTTGTCGTAAGTCGTCGCACCCTTATGCGCTGCGGCGGCGAGCTTCGTTCGGCCCTTGATGGAGCTGCGAAGTTTCACCAGAAAAAGGAATCAGGCTTCTCATGGGCGAACTGGCCAAAGAAATCCTCCCGGTCAATATCGAAGACGAACTGAGACAGTCCTACCTCGACTACGCGATGAGCGTGATTGTCGGGCGAGCGCTGCCCGATGCGCGTGACGGCTTGAAGCCCGTGCATCGCCGCGTTCTCTATGCGATGAGCGAACTGGGCAACGACTGGAACAAGCCGTACAAGAAATCCGCCCGTGTGGTCGGTGACGTGATCGGTAAGTACCACCCGCATGGCGACACCGCGGTCTACGACACCATCGTGCGTATGGCCCAGCCGTTCTCGCTGCGCTACCTGCTGGTCGATGGCCAGGGCAACTTCGGTTCGGTGGACGGCGACAACGCCGCAGCCATGCGATACACCGAAGTGCGCATGGCCAAGCTGGCCCACGAGCTGCTGGCCGACCTGCACAAAGAGACCGTCGACTGGGTGCCCAACTACGACGGCACCGAGCAGATCCCGGCGGTCATGCCGACCCGTATCCCCAACCTGCTGGTCAACGGTTCCAGCGGTATCGCCGTGGGCATGGCAACCAACATCCCGCCGCACAACCTCGGCGAGGTCATCGATGGCTGCCTGGCACTCATCGACAACCCCGAAGTCACCATCGATGAGCTGATGCAGCACATCCCCGGCCCGGACTTCCCGACTGCCGGCCTGATCAACGGCCGCCAGGGCATCATCGAGGCCTATCGCACCGGTCGTGGCCGCATCTACATGCGCGCCCGCTCCGAAATCGAAGACATCGACAAGGTCGGCGGCCGCCAGCAGATCGTGGTCACCGAGCTGCCGTACCAGCTGAACAAGGCACGCCTGATCGAGAAGATCGCCGAGCTGGTCAAAGAGAAGAAGATCGAAGGCATCACCGAGCTGCGCGACGAGTCCGACAAGGACGGCATGCGCATCGTCATCGAGCTGCGTCGCGGCGAGGTGCCGGAGGTGGTGCTCAACAACCTGTATTCGCAGACCCAGCTGCAGAGCGTGTTCGGCATCAACGTCGTCGCCCTGGTCGACGGTCGTCCGCGCCTGCTCAACCTCAAGGACCTGCTCGAGGCGTTCGTCCGTCACCGCCGTGAAGTGGTGACCCGCCGTACCGTGTTCGAGCTGCGCAAGGCCCGCGAACGCGGCCACATCCTTGAAGGCCAGGCGGTCGCACTGTCCAACATCGACCCGGTCATCGCCCTGATCAAGGCCTCGCCGACCCCGTCCGAAGCCAAGGAGGCCCTGGTCTCCACCGCCTGGGAATCCAGTGCCGTGCAGGTCATGGTCGAGCGCGCCGGCGCCGATTCCTGCCGCCCTGAGGACCTGCCGGAGCAGTACGGCCTGCGTGAAGGCAAGTACTACCTGTCGCCGGAACAGGCACAAGCCATTCTCGACCTGCGCCTGCACCGCCTGACCGGTCTTGAGCACGAGAAGCTGCTGGCCGAGTACCAGGAAATCCTCGAGCAGATCGGTGAGCTGATCCGCATCCTCAGCAGCGCCGAGCGCCTGATGGAAGTGATCCGCGAAGAGCTGGAAGCCATCCGCGCCGAATACGGCGATGCCCGCCGCACCGAAATTCTCGATGCGCGCCACGACCTCAACTACGGCGACATGATCCCGGAAGAAGAGCGCGTGGTGACCATTTCCCACGGCGGCTACGCCAAGACCCAGCCGCTGTCCGCCTACCAGGCCCAGCGCCGTGGCGGCAAAGGCAAGTCGGCTACCGGGGTGAAGGACGAGGACTACGTCGAGCACCTGCTGGTTGCCAACAGCCACGCCACCCTGCTGCTGTTCTCCAGCAAGGGCAAGGTTTACTGGCTGAAGACCTACGACATCCCTGAAGCGTCCCGCGCCGCCCGCGGCCGCCCACTGGTCAACCTGTTGCCGCTGGAGGAAGGTGAGCGCATCACCGCCATGCTGCAGATCGACCTCGAGGCCCTGCAGCAGAATGCTGGCGCCGATGAAGAGCTGGAGGACGCGGAAGACACCGTGCTCGAAGGTGAAGTGGTCGAGGCCGAGGAAGTGGACGAGGAAGACGGCGACACCCCTGAGTGGGTGGCCGAGCCGACCGGCGCCTACATCTTCATGGCCACCGCTTCGGGTACCGTGAAGAAGACCCCGCTGGTGCAGTTCGCCCGTCCGCGCTCCAACGGCCTGATCGCCCTGAAGCTGAAGGAAGGTGACACCCTGATCGCTGCGGCCATCACCGACGGTGCCAAGGAAGTCATGATGTTCTCCGACGCCGGCAAGGTGATCCGCTTCGCTGAAAGCGTGGTGCGCGAGATGGGCCGTAACGCCCGTGGCGTGCGCGGCATGAAGCTGGGCAAGGGCCAGCAGATCATCTCCATGCTGATCCCGGAATCCGGCGCGCAGATCCTCACCGCCTCCGAGCGTGGCTTTGGCAAGCGCACCCCGCTATCCAAGTTCCCGCGTCGCGGCCGTGGTGGCCAGGGCGTGATCGCCATGGGCACCAAGGGGCGCAACGGCCTGCTGATCGGCGCCATCCAGGTGCAGGAAGGCGAAGAGATCATGCTGATCTCCGACCAGGGCACGCTGGTGCGTACCCGCGTTGGCGAAGTGTCCAGCCTGGGGCGTAACACCCAGGGTGTGACCTTGATCAAGCTGGCCACTGACGAGACACTGGTAGGCCTGGAGCGTATCCAGGAGCCGTCCGAGGAAGAGCTCGATGATGTGATCGAGACGGACGAAGAGGGCGTCGAGGCTGAAGCGCCAGATAACGAAGAAGCTGCTGGCGCCGAAGAGGCCCCGCAGGAGTAAGCAAGCGTAGAACCCGAACGGGGCGACCAAGGTCGCCCCGTTTGACTGATTAGAGTTGGCAACGTCCTCAAGGGCGGTGCAATAGCCTGTGGGAGCGGGTTTACCCGCGAAGAAGACACCGCGGTGCATGGCAAGGGCTTCGCCCTTGTTCGCGGGTAAACCCGCTCCCACAGGGTTCCTGGCAGCATCGAAGATTGACGATTTGTTCTATTTGGCAGAGCGAGAGTGGATGTGAGCAAACGAGCCTTTAACTTCTGCGCGGGCCCTGCCGCGCTTCCTGACGCTGTTCTGCAGCGCGCCCAGGCCGAGATGCTGGATTGGCGTGGCAAGGGCTTGTCGGTGATGGAAATGAGCCATCGCAGCGACGATTACGTGGCCATCGCCGAAAAGGCCGAACAGGACCTGCGTGACCTGCTTTCCGTCCCCTCCAACTACAAGGTGCTGTTCCTGCAGGGCGGCGCCAGCCAGCAGTTCGCCGAAATCCCGCTGAACCTGCTGCCGGAAAACGGCACCGCCGACTACATCGAGACCGGCATCTGGTCGAAAAAGGCCATCGAGGAAGCGCGCCGCTTTGGCAACGTCAACGTCGCCGCCAGCGCCAAGCCCTACGACTACCTGGCCATCCCGGGCCAGAATGAGTGGAAGCTGACCAAGGACGCCGCTTACGTGCATTACGCGTCCAACGAGACCATCGGTGGCCTGCAGTTCGACTGGGTGCCGGAAACCGGTGACGTGCCGCTGGTGGTCGACATGTCCTCCGACATTCTCTCGCGCCCGATCGACGTATCGCAGTACGGCCTGATCTACGCCGGCGCGCAGAAGAACATCGGCCCGAGCGGCCTGGTAGTGGTGATCGTGCGTGAAGACCTGCTGGGCCACGCCCGCAGCTGCTGCCCGACCATGCTCGACTACAAGGTCTCGGCCGACAACGGCTCGATGTACAACACCCCGGCCACCTACTCCTGGTACCTCTCGGGCCTGGTGTTCGAGTGGCTGAAAGAGCAGGGTGGCGTCGATGCCATGGAGCAGCGCAACCGCGCCAAGAAAGACCGCCTGTACGGCTTCATCGACAGCAGCGAGTTCTACACCAACCCGATCAGCCACAACGCCCGTTCGTGGATGAACGTGCCGTTCCGCCTGGCTGACGAGCGGCTGGACAAGGCCTTCCTCGCCGGCGCCGATGCCCGTGGCCTGCTCAACCTCAAGGGCCACCGTTCGGTAGGCGGCATGCGCGCCTCGATCTACAACGCCCTGGGCCTTGACGCAGTCGAAGCTCTGGTGGCCTACATGGCCGAATTCGAGAAGGAGCACGGCTGATGTCCGAGCACGAACTGAAGGCGCTGCGCGTTCGCATCGACAGCCTCGACGAGAAGATCCTCGAGCTGATCAGCGAGCGCGCCCGTTGCGCCCAGGAAGTGGCCAAGGTCAAGACCGCCTCGCTGGCCGAGGGCGAAAAGCCGGTGTTCTACCGCCCCGAGCGTGAAGCTGCCGTGCTCAAGCGCGTTATGGAGCGCAACAAGGGCCCGTTGGACAACGAAGAGATGGCGCGGCTGTTCCGCGAAATCATGTCATCGTGCCTGGCCCTGGAAGAGCCGCTGAAAATCGCCTACCTCGGCCCTGAAGGTACCTTCACCCAGGCTGCGGCCATGAAGCACTTCGGCCACGCGGTGATCAGCCGGCCGATGGCGGCCATCGACGAAGTGTTCCGCGAAGTGGCGGCCGGTGCCGTCAACTTCGGCGTGGTGCCGGTGGAAAACTCCACCGAAGGTGCGGTCAGCCACACCCTGGACAGCTTCCTCGAGCACGACATGGTGATTTGCGGCGAGGTCGAACTGCGCATCCACCACCACCTGCTGGTGGGCGAGAACACCAAGACCGACAGCATCACCCGCATCTACTCCCATGCCCAGTCGCTGGCCCAGTGCCGCAAGTGGCTGGATGCGCACTACCCGAACGTGGAACGCGTGGCTGTGTCGAGCAATGCCGAGGCAGCCAAGCGGGTCAAGGGCGAGTGGAACTCGGCGGCGATCGCCGGCGATATGGCGGCCAACCTGTATGGTTTGACGCGCCTGGCCGAGAAGATCGAAGACCGCCCGGACAACTCCACGCGCTTCCTGATGATCGGCAGCCAGGAAGTGCCGCCGACCGGCGACGACAAAACCTCGATCATCGTTTCGATGAGCAACAAGCCGGGTGCCTTGCACGAGCTGCTGGTGCCGTTCCACCAGAACGGCATCGACCTGACCCGCATCGAGACCCGCCCGTCGCGCAGCGGCAAGTGGACCTACGTGTTCTTCATCGATTTCGTCGGCCACCACCGCGACCCGCTGATCAAGGCGGTGCTCGAGCAGATCAGCCAGGAGGCTGTGGCGCTGAAGGTGCTGGGTTCGTATCCGAAGGCGGTGCTTTGATTTGAGATGGTTGGGGCCGCTTCGCGCCCCATCGCGACACAAGGCCGCTCCTACAGGTATTGTGCAGACCTCGAAACTGTACTGGCCCCTGTAGGAGCGGCCTTGTGTCGCGATGGGCTGCAAGACAGCCCCAATGGCCCTCACAGGCTGTCTAGATTTCTGAACAGGGTTCGCACCAGTGGTAAAAGCAGTAACAACCAAACCCGCGCCAATCATCAACCGCCTGGTCGTGGTCGGCCTCGGCCTGATCGGTGGCTCGTTCGCCAAGGGCCTGCGTGAAAGCGGTCTGTGCCGCGAAGTGGTCGGTGTCGACCTGGACGCCCCCTCGCGCAAGCAGGCCGTGGCTTTGGGCGTGGTCGATCGCTGCGAAGAAGACCTTGCCGCCGCCTGCGTCGGTGCCGATGTCATCCAGTTGGCCGTGCCGATCCTGGCCATGGAGAAGGTCCTGGCCCGCCTGGCCGCGCTCGACCTTGGCGATGCCGTCATCACCGACGTCGGCAGCGCCAAGGGCAACGTCGTGCGTGAGGCGCGGGCCGTCTTTGGAGAGCGCCTGCCGCGCTTCGTCCCCGGCCACCCCATCGCCGGCTCCGAGCAGAGCGGGGTAGATGCCTCCAATGCCGCCCTGTTCCGCCGGCACAAGGTCATTCTCACGCCGCTGGCCGAAACCGACCCGACCGCCCTGGCCCTGGTCGATCGCCTGTGGCGCGCGCTGGATGCCGATGTGGAGCACATGTCGGTCGAGCGCCACGACGAAGTGCTGGCTGCCACCAGTCACCTGCCGCACCTGCTGGCCTTCGGCCTGGTGGATTCACTGGCCAAGCGCAATGAAAACCTCGAGATCTTCCGGTACGCTGCGGGGGGCTTCCGCGATTTCACGAGAATCGCCGGCAGCGACCCGACCATGTGGCACGACATCTTCCTCGCCAACCGCGACGCTGTCCTGCGCACGCTTGATACATATCGCAGTGATCTCGACGCTTTGCGCGACGCGATCGCTGAAGGGGACGGGCACCAGTTGCTGGGTGTATTCACCCGCGCACGCGTTGCCCGCGAGCATTTCAGTAAAATCCTGGCCCGACGGGCCTATGTGGACGCTATGAACGCCAACGATCTGATTTTCCTGGCCCAACCGGGTGGCCGCCTGTCCGGGCGAATCCGCGTACCGGGCGACAAGTCGATTTCCCACCGCTCGATCATGCTCGGCTCGCTGGCCGAAGGTACCACCGAGGTCGAGGGCTTCCTCGAAGGTGAGGACGCGCTGGCGACCCTGCAGGCATTCCGTGACATGGGTGTGGTCATCGAAGGGCCCAACCATGGTCGCGTGACCATTCACGGCGTTGGCCTGCACGGCCTCAAGCCGCCACCCGGGCCGCTGTACGTGGGCAACTCGGGTACCTCGATGCGTCTGCTGTCGGGCCTGCTGGCCGGCCAGCCGTTCGACGTGACCATGACCGGCGACGCTTCGCTGTCCAAGCGCCCGATGAACCGTGTGGCCAACCCGCTGCGCGAAATGGGTGCCGTGGTCGAGACCGGCCCGGACGGCCGCCCGCCGCTGACCATCCGTGGTGGCCACAAGCTCAAGGCGCTGACCTACACGCTGCCGATGGCCAGTGCCCAGGTCAAATCCTGCCTGCTGCTGGCCGGCCTGTACGCCGAAGGCAAAACCACCGTCACCGAGCCTGCACCCACCCGTGACCACACCGAGCGCATGCTGCGCGGCTTCGGCTACAGCGTCGAGAGTAACGGCCCGGTAGCCTCGCTGCAGTCCGGCGGCAAGCTCACTGCCACCCGTATCGAAGTGCCGGCCGACATTTCCTCGGCAGCGTTCTTCCTGGTGGCAGCGTCCATTGCCGAAGGCTCCGAGCTGGTGCTGGAACACGTTGGCATCAACCCGACCCGCACCGGCGTGATCGACATCCTGCGCCTGATGGGCGGCGACATCACCCTGGAAAACCAGCGTGAAGTCGGCGGCGAGCCAGTGGCCGACCTGCGTGTGCGCGGTGCCAAGCTGAAAGGTATCGATATCCCTGAAGAGCTGGTGCCACTGGCCATCGACGAATTCCCGGTGCTGTTCGTTGCCGCTGCCTGCGCCGAGGGGCGTACCGTGCTGCGTGGTGCCGAAGAACTGCGGGTGAAGGAATCCGACCGCATCCAGGTCATGGCCGACGGCCTGATCACCCTGGGCATCAAGTGCGAGCCGACCCCGGACGGCATCATCATCGACGGCGGCCAGCTCGGCGGCGGCGAAGTGCATGGCCACGGTGACCACCGTATCGCCATGGCCTTCAGCGTTGCCTCGCTGCGCGCCAGCGCGCCGATCCGCATCCATGACTGCGCCAACGTCGCCACCTCGTTCCCCAACTTCCTGGCACTGTGCGCCGAAGTGGGCATCCGCGTGGCGGAAGAGGGCAAGTCGTGAGTGCCCTGGCGCCGGTCATCACCATCGACGGGCCAAGCGGCTCGGGCAAGGGCACGGTCGCCGGGCTGCTGGCTCGCGAGCTGGGCTGGAAGCTGCTGGACTCCGGCGCGCTGTACCGGTTGCTGGCGTTCAACGCCAGCAACCACGGTGTCGACCTGACCAACGAAGAGTTGCTGACCAAGCTTGCCGCCCATCTGGATGTGCAGTTCATCGCCGCCGAGCCCGGTAAGCTGCAACAAATCATCCTTGAGGGTGAGGACGTCAGCAACGTCATCCGCACCGAAACCGTCGGCGCCGGTGCGTCGATGGTTGCCTCGCTGCCGGCCGTGCGGGATGCACTGCTGGTGCGTCAGCGCGAATTCCGCGAGGCTCCGGGCCTGATTGCCGACGGCCGCGACATGGGCACCGTGGTGTTCCCGGATGCGCCGTTGAAAGTCTTCCTCACCGCCAGCGCGGAGGAGCGCGCGCGTCGCCGCTACCTGCAGTTGAAGGACAAGGGTGAAGATGTTAGTCTGTCGAGTCTGCTGGATGAGATTCGTGCGCGTGATGAGCGCGACACCCAACGTGCAGTGGCCCCGCTGAAGCCAGCGGCTGACGCCATTCAGTTGGACTCTACCGAGTTGTCCATCGAGCAGGTGTTGCAACGTATCAGGAGCGAGATCGCGCTGCGCGACCTTCTCTGATAGCCAGGAGAGCAGGCAGGGGCACCAGTCAACGTCCTGCCGGCTTTCCTTTACTTAAAACAAACCCACATTGTCTGGAATGTGGCGATGGGCGTCTGTTTCGCCCGAATCTACAGGAATTAAAATGAGCGAAAGCTTTGCAGAACTCTTTGAAGAAAGCCTGAAAACCCTCAATCTTCAGCCGGGTGCCATCATCACCGGTATCGTTGTCGACATCGACGGCGACTGGGTTACCGTACACGCTGGCCTGAAGTCCGAGGGCGTCATCCCGCTCGAGCAGTTCTACAACGAAGCTGGCGAGCTGACCATCAAGGTCGGTGACGAAGTTCACGTTGCGCTGGACGCGGTCGAAGACGGCTTTGGCGAAACCAAACTGTCCCGTGAAAAAGCCAAGCGCGCCGAGTGCTGGATTGTTCTGGAAGCAGCTTTCGCCGCCGAAGAAGTGGTCAAGGGCGTTATCAACGGTAAGGTTAAGGGCGGCTTCACTGTCGACGTTAACGGCATCCGTGCGTTCCTGCCGGGCTCCCTGGTTGATGTCCGCCCTGTGCGCGACACCACCCACCTGGAAGGCAAAGAGCTGGAATTCAAGGTCATCAAGCTGGACCAGAAGCGCAACAACGTTGTCGTTTCCCGTCGCAGCGTGCTGGAAGCCGAGAACAGCGCCGAGCGCGAAGCCCTGCTGGAAACCCTGCAGGAAGGCCAACAAGTCAAAGGTATCGTCAAGAACCTCACCGACTACGGCGCCTTCGTGGACCTGGGCGGTATCGACGGCCTGCTGCACATCACCGACATGGCCTGGAAGCGCATCAAGCACCCATCGGAAATCGTTAACGTTGGCGACGAAGTCGACGTACGCGTTCTGAAGTTCGACCGCGAGCGCAACCGCGTTTCGCTGGGTCTGAAGCAGATGGGCGAAGATCCGTGGGTAGCTATCACTGCCCGCTACCCGGAAGGTACTCGCGTACAAGCTCGCGTTACCAACCTGACCGACTACGGCTGCTTCGCTGAGCTGGAAGAAGGCGTTGAAGGTCTGGTACACGTTTCCGAAATGGACTGGACCAACAAGAACATCCACCCGTCGAAAGTCGTTCAGGTTGGCGACGAAGTGGAAGTCATGGTTCTGGACATCGACGAAGAGCGTCGTCGTATCTCCCTGGGCATCAAGCAGTGCAAGTCCAACCCATGGGAAGACTTCTCCGGCCAGTTCAACAAGGGTGACAAGATCACCGGTACCATCAAGTCGATCACCGACTTCGGTATCTTCATCGGTCTGGACGGCGGCATCGACGGCCTGGTTCACCTGTCCGACATCTCCTGGAACGAAACCGGCGAAGAAGCCGTACGTCGTTTCAAGAAGGGCGACGAGCTGGAAACCGTCATCCTGTCGGTCGACCCAGAGCGCGAGCGCATCTCCCTGGGCATCAAGCAGCTGGAAGACGATCCGTTCTCCAACTTCGTTGCTGTCAATGACAAGGGCGCTATCGTCAAGGGCATCGTGAAAGAAGTTGACGCCAAAGGCGCCATCGTCACTCTGGCCGACGACATCGAAGCTACTCTGAAGGCTTCCGAAATCAGCCGTGACCGCGTTGAAGACGCGCGTAACGTCCTGAAGGAAGGCGAAGAGATCGAAGCCAAGATCATCAGCGTTGACCGCAAGTCCCGCGTTATCAGCCTGTCCATCAAGTCGAAGGACGATGCTGAAGAGCGCGAAGCCATCCAGAGCCTGAAAAACGCTCCGGAAGCGGCTGCCGACACCACCATGGCTGCGCTGCTGCGCGAAGCAATGGCCAAGCAGAACTGAGTTCTGTTTGATCGGTAAAAAAGGGCGACCCTCGGGTCGCCCTTTTTTTATGTCGGAAATGGGTCATTTCAAGGAGCGTGGATGATGTTGATGTTTGGCGACGTCATGAAAGGTCGCGGGCGTGATAACAATTTCCTGATTATCAGGTTGCTGGCGGCAACCGCTGTGGTGGTTGGGCATTCCTTTGCTCTGTCCTACCTGGAGTGCCTGAGTTGTACCGACCCGGCGCTGCTGCTGGGTATGCCGGTGCCGGTTCACAGCCTGGGCGTTGAAGTGTTCTTCATGGTTAGCGGTTTTTTGATCGCTGCCAGTGGTGAGAGGAATGATGCCCGGGATTTCTACCTGGCGCGTGCGCTGAGGATCTTGCCTGGTTTGCTGGTGTGCCTGTTGCTCATGGCCTTTGTGCTGGGGCCTGTGGTTACCTCGTTGCCGCTTGCCGAGTATTTGGCGAAAGGCCAGGTTTACAAGTACGTCTATAGCCCGCTGTTGATATTCAAGGACGCCCAGTTCGTGCTGCCCGGGGTGAGCTTTACCCCGCGCTTCCATGGGGTATCGGTCAATGGCAGCTTGTGGACCATTCCGCTGGAAATGCGCATGTACCTGGTGCTGGGGGTGTTGGTGCTGGTGGCCAGGGTTTGTCGATGGCCATTGGCAGGGCTGACGCTGGCGGCGCTGGTGATTGCGCTGGGGCTGCATACCCTGCATCCGGCTTATGGGGAGTATCCGTTCAAGTTGGTGGTGTGCTTCCTGGCGGGTTCGGCGTTCTATTCGTGCCGGGCGGTGATCCCGCATCGGTGGTGGCTGCTGCTTGCCTGTGCCGGGCTGTTCCTGCTGAGCAAGGGTGGGCGCTTTGAGGTGTTCACCTGTGCCATCCTGACGCTTTACGGCACGCTGTACTTTGCTTACTGCCCGCAGGTGAAGCTGCCTTCGTGGGTGCAGGATTACTCGTACGGCATCTACCTGTATGCATTTCCGATCCAGCAAGTGTTGGCGGGTGCGATGCCATGGGCCGGGCCATATTGGTTGATGTTGGCTGCCGTGCCGGCGTCCTGGTTGGCCGGGTATGTGTCGTGGGAGCTGGTAGAGAAGCCAGCCCTGGCGATGCGAAAGCGCTTTTCCCGAGCGGACTCCCGGCAGCAATTGGCATAGGCGCATGGGGTAACGGTGTACCCAGCTCTCGAGAAACTGGCGCGATACCCTGCGGGAGCGGGCACGTCGATGCGTCGAGCCGCCGCGAAGCAGGTGGTGCGGTGGACGGCACGGGCTTCGCCCGTGTTCGCGGGCGCGCCCGCTCTCGCATAGGAATGCGTAGCCTCCAAGGCATGTGCTGCCCGGCGATGAAGCCGGGCCTTTCTATCCCCGCCGGCTAGACCATTCCTGTAAAACTTCAATCTTGAATTTTTTTATTAAGTCAAGAACCACCCTGTTCAAATCCCTCCCAGCGTGCTACAAACTGGTTAAGCAATGATCTAGCTGCTTGATAACGAAGGGAAAAATATGACGAAGTCGGAGCTGATCGAACGTATTGTCACCCATCAGGGGCTGCTCTCGTCCAAGGACGTGGAGTTGGCCATCAAGACCATGCTTGAGCAGATGTCACAATGCCTTGCCACTGGTGATCGCATCGAAATCCGCGGTTTTGGCAGCTTCTCGCTGCACTATCGCGCCCCTCGCGTAGGCCGTAACCCGAAGACTGGCCAGTCGGTCAGCCTCGAAGGCAAGTTCGTGCCGCACTTCAAACCCGGCAAAGAGTTGCGCGACCGGGTCAATGAAGAAGAGCATGAGGCCCACACCTGATTCCACAAGGAGCAATCTGATGCGTAACCTCAAGCGCGCCCTGGCGGCGGTGTTCGTGCTGCTGTTGGCGGCTGTGGTGCTGTTCTTCGTGCTGGAGAACCAGCAAACCGTCTCGTTGGTCCTGTTCGGTTGGGCAGCCCCGGCCATGCCGGTCGCCGTGCTGGTGCTGGCGGCCCTGGTCATTGGCCTGGCAGTCGGGCCACTGCTGGGTGCCTACGGCGTACTGCGCAGCAAGCGCAAGATCAGGGCTTCTGCCCGCCAGGCAGCTCTGAGCGGTAACTAAGGATATTTCCTACACCTGTTTGGGAAAGTCTCACCTATGCCTGCGCCGGCTGTCATGGAGTAATAGCGCACTTCATTTTCGGCCCAGGCGAGTGTGCGCAGCATGGATTTTCCCGTCCTTTCCCATCACGGTGGTACCCGCGGCGTTACCGGCTCCTGCCATCAACTGCACCTCGGCCCGGCCAGCAGCCTGCTGATCGACTGCGGCCTGGAGCAGGGCGCCGAGGCGGCGCCACTGGGCTTCGACGTGCAGGGCATTCAGGCCCTGGTCATCACCCATGTGCATCTCGACCACGTTGGTCGCATCCCGGCGCTGCTGGCGGCAGGCTATCGTGGCCCCATCCTGTGCAGCGAGCCGTCTGCCCGGCTGCTGCCACTGGTGCTGGAAGACGCTTACAAGCTGAGCATCAGTAGCCAGCCCGCCCATGTGGCGAGGTACCTCGAATTCATCCGCGACCTGATCGTGCCCCTGCCTTTCGAGCAATGGCACACCCTGGTCGAGCACCCCGGTCTCACCTGTCGCGTTCGCCTGCAGCGCACCGGCCATCTGCTGGGTTCGGCCTATGTCGAATGCGACGTGCAGTACGAACAAGCCAACACCCGCTACGTGTTCTCCGGTGACCTCGGTGCTTGTGGCAACCCCTTGCTGCGCCCCGTGCAGCCTCCGGAACGGGCCGATGTCCTCGTGTTGGAAAGCACCTACGGCGACCGCCTGCACCCGCCTGCAGGCGACCGTCAGCAACGGCTGGAAGCGGCCATCGACCGCGCCCTGGCCGATGAGGGGACACTCCTCATTCCGGCCTTCAGCCTCGGCCGGACCCAGGAGCTGCTGTACGAGCTCGAAGGCATTCTTCACCGCAAGGCCTTGCTGAACAATGCCGGCCCGGCCCCCGATGGCGACCCGCTCGACTGGTCGCAGCTGCCCATCATCCTTGACTCACCCCTGGCACAGCGCATTACCGGTGTGTACCGGGAGCTGCACGACTACTGGAATGCCGAAGCCAGGGCACGCTTTGCCGAAGGGCGCGACCCGCTGGGTTTCAGTCAGTTGATCAGCGTGGACACCCATGCCCGTCACCAGCAAGTGGTCAATTATCTAAAGAGCACCGGGCGGCCAGCGATTGTCATTGCCGGCAATGGCATGTGCTCGGGCGGGCGCATCGTCAATTACCTCAAGGCCATGCTTGGGGACCCGCGGCATGAGGTGATGTTTGTCGGTTACCAGGCCAAAGGGACGCCGGGCTCGGTGATACAGGCCAGCGAAGGGGCGGAAGGCTTCGTGCAGATAGACCTGGATGGGCAGATGCATGAGCTGCGGGCCAAGGTCATGACATTGCCGGGATATTCCGGGCATGCGGACCAGCAGGGGCTGGTGCGGTTTGCCTTGGGCGGCCAGGTGCAGCCCGCGAAGGTGGTGCTGGTACATGGCGAAACTGGCGCAAAAAAGGCCCTGCAAGGAGCGTTGCGCCAGCAGGCTGAGCAGGCGGGTGCCTGCCTGGAGGTTTCGATACCTTGAACCCTTGGTCTGACCAGGCGTGCTGGCCGACGCAAGGCGGGAACTAATCCAGGTGGGGTTTATCTACTGCGGCTAACCCCGACGCTGGATGGGCTGGATATTGGCATATTGCCGCTACACTGGGGAGGGAGCGCGTCTTGCCAGTTTCCATGCAGTCGCTCGTGTTGTTTTGGTATACCAGAAACCGTGCACACAGTCAGACCCAAGGAAAAACCCAAGAAATGCGCAATGACGTTGAGCACCGCAGTAGCAATAGTGAAGAAGTTGACTTGTTGGAGTTTCTGGAGGGGGTATGGCGGCAAAAGCTTCTCATCTTTCTGGTGACGATTGCTGTCACTGCGGTTGCACTGGCTTATGCGCTGTTGGCCAAGCCGGTTTATGAGGCGAAAGTTTTTCTGGCGGCGCCTTCGTCCAGTGATATTGCCGACTTGAACTATGGGCGCACTAACCAGACCGGGCTCGAGCCTTTTACCTCGCGCAAGGTCTTTGATATCTTCGTCGAACATTTGAACGGTGAGACCCTGCGCCGGCAGTTTTTCAAGGAAGTGTACTTGCCTTCCATTCCGCCGGGGCAGGGCGCACAAGGCGCATTGTATGCTGCGTTCAATGGCTCTTTTGACGTGGTGCAAATGGCGGGTGAGCCGGCGCGGGCCTACGTGGCCTTCCGCGGTCGTGACCCTGCTGTGGCGTCCGAGTGGGCTGCGGCTTATGTCGACAAGGCCAGCGCCGCCGCCAAGGCCGAGTTGTTGCACGATGCGACCAAGGAGGCCGAGGTCCGCGCCAGCGCGCTGCAACTGGAACTCGACAACCTGCGGGAGAACGGCCAGCGGGAACGTGAAGACAAGATCACCCGCTTGCAAGAGGCATTGCGCATTGCAACTGCGATTGGCCTGGAAAATCCACCGCTGATAGACGGCGAAGTTTCCAAGGCGTTGTCGTCGAAAATGGACGGCGAACTGACTTACATGCGCGGGAGCAAAGCGCTGGCTGCGGAAATTGGTAATTTGCAGCAGCGTAAAAGCGAAGATCCGTTCATTCTTGAACTTCGTGACCTGCAAACAAGGCAGCAGTTTTACCAAGGGCTTGTAGCCGCGAAGCGCAATTTTAGTGTTTATCAGCTTGACGGCACGATAGAACAACCGGACGTGCCGATTAAACCCCGGCGCAACTTGATCATTGCGCTGGGTGTGATTGTTGGCCTTGGGCTGGGTTGCCTGGTTGCAACCCTCAGATATGCCTTGCAAAATTTGCAAAGACGCCGGGCCTGACCCGGAAGATGAACATCAGCGCGCACGCCACATTTTGCGCGAGACATTTGCCGTGCAAACGGTGAAACTGCCGTAATAAAGGGGGCTGGCCAGGCTGGCCCCGACAAAAAATCATGCCAAAGGTTTACCGATGAAGCTTGTTCAAACGAACATTCCCGATGTTGTCATAGTGGAACCCGCCGTGTATGAGGATGATCGCGGGTGGTTCACGGAAACCTTCAATGAGACCCGCTTTCATGGTGCATTGCTGGAGCTTGGCCTGAGCAAGCCCCGTGCGTTCGTCCAGGACAACCATTCCATGTCTCACCGCGGTGTCTTGCGCGGGCTGCATTTCCAGCGCGCGCCGCACGCCCAGGGCAAGCTGGTGCGGGTGGTGCGTGGTGCGGTCTATGACGTGGCTGTCGATATCCGCCCGGGCTCCCCGACCTTCGGGCAGTGGGTGGGAGTGGAACTGAGCGAGCGCAACAACCGCATGCTGTGGATCCCCGAAGGGTTTGCGCACGGTTTTATCGCCCTCGAGGACGACACCCACTTCCTGTACAAAACCACGGATGTGTACAACAAGGAGGCCGAAGGCAGTATTCACTGGGATGACCCCGACCTGGCGATCGACTGGCCCATGCGCGATGGCCTTATCGTCAGCGAAAAGGACAACCAGGCCCCATCGTTCCGGCACCACCTCAGTGCTGCCGACGAAGGCGCCCTGGCCCAGATCGAACTGTTCAAGGTACTGGGTGACCACCGCGGCCAGCTGGTGGCCCTGCAAGCCCTGGACAACGTACCGTTCGCCATCCAGCGGGTGTATTACCTGACCGAGACGCTGCCCGGGGTTTCCCGAGGCTTCCACGCCCACAAGGAGCTCAACCAGCTGGCCATCTGCGTGTCCGGGCGCTGCCGGATGCTGATGGATGACGGTACCACCCGCACTGACCATTGGCTGGACGCGTTCAACAAAGGCATCCTGATTCCGCCCATGGTCTGGCACGAAATGCATGATTTCAGCCCGGATTGCGTGCTGCTGGTACTGGCCGACGCGCATTACGACGAGTCCGACTACATTCGTGACTACACCACGTTCACGGAGCTCAAGCGCGATGCCTAGCATTCATCAACTGGCCGATGTGAAAAGCGACGCCATCGGCGAAGGCACCCGGGTCTGGCAGTTTGTCGTGATCATGAAAGGTGCGCAGGTCGGGCGTAATTGCAACATCTGCGCGCATACCCTGATTGAGGGCGATGTGGTGCTGGGCGATAACGTCACAGTCAAGTCTGGCGTTTACCTGTGGGACGGTACCCGCATTGCCGATGATGTGTTCATCGGCCCCAATGCCACCTTTACCAACGACGCGATGCCACGTTCCAAGGTTTACCCGGAGCAGTTCAACGGCATTACCCTGGAGCGCGGTGCCAGCATCGGTGCCAATGCCACCTTGCTGCCAGGCGTTGTCGTAGGCGAGTACGCCATGGTGGGGGCAGGGGCGGTGGTGACCAGGAACGTCCCGCCTTATGCCGTCGTTGTAGGCAATCCAGCAAAAATTATCAGGGTGATAGACCGCAATGGTTAAGTTTCTCGATCTGCAGGGTGTGAATGCGCAGTACCGTCAGGCATTGATCGATGCCTGCACCGAGGTCATCGACTCGGGCTGGTACATCATGGGCGAGAAGCTCAAGCAGTTCGAAGCCCAGTTCGCCAGCTACTGCGGTGTAAAGCACTGCATTGGCGTGGCCAACGGCCTGGATGCGCTGATACTGACCCTACGTGCCTGGAAACAACTGGGCCGTATCGCCGAGGGCGACGAGGTGCTGGTACCTGCCAACACCTATATCGCTACCATCCTCGCGATTACCGAGAACAAGCTGGTGCCGGTGCTGGTGGAGCCCGATGAAGCCAGCTTCAACCTGGGCGCCCATAACCTGGCGCAGGCGCTTACCCCGCGTACCCGGGTGATCATGCCGGTACACCTGTACGGGCGCTTGGCCGACATGCCAGCGATCAACGCATTCGCCAGGCAGCATGGCCTGCTGGTGCTGGAGGACTCTGCCCAGTCCCACGCTGCCGAGCTGGACGGGCGTCGTGCGGGTGCCTGGGGCGATGCCTCGGGCTTCAGCTTCTACCCGGGCAAGAACCTGGGGGCGCTGGGGGACGCCGGTGCGGTCACTACCAACGATGATGCGCTGGCCGAGACGCTGAAATCGTTGCGCAACTATGGCTCGCACGTGAAGTACATGAATATGTACCAAGGGGTGAACAGCCGCCTGGACGAACTGCAGGCTGCGCTGCTGAGCGTGAAGCTGCCGTACCTGGACGAAGAAACCCGCTTGCGCCAGCAGGTTGCACAGCAGTACCTGGCCGGCATCGACAACCCGGCCATCCAGTTGCCTGACCCGGGCGTTGCCGGCCAGCATGCCTGGCACCTGTTCGTGGTGCGCAGTGAATGCCGTGAACAGTTGCAGCAGCATCTGGCCCGGCACGGTGTACAGACCCTGGTGCACTACCCGATTCCGCCGCACCGGCAGCAGGCCTACCCGCAGCTGGCTGACCTGTCGCTGCCGCTGACCGAGCGGCTGCATGAGCAGGTGCTGAGCCTGCCCATGGATCCAACCTTGACTGCATCCTCAGTCCAGCACGTCATTGACGCCTGCAACAGCTTTTCGCGTCCTTGAGTGCCAGGTATGACCCTGATCAGAACTAGCCTGCTCAATGCCATAGCGGTTGCGGTAAGAATGGCCACCTTGCTTGGCCTCAACAAGGTGCTGGCCCTGTACGTAGGGCCGGCCGGGTATGCGGCCATCGGCCAGCTGCAGAATGCGGTGACCATGTTTACCACCCTGGCCAGCGGTGCTGTCAGCACGGGTGTGACCAAGTACACGGCGGAGTTTGCCGAACAGCCCGAAGAACAACGCAAGGTGTGGAAAACCGCCGGTACGTTGTCGGTACTGGTGTCGCTGCTGCTTGCGGTGCTGATCATCGTGCTGCGCAAACCCTTGGCCAGTTGGTTCTTCAATGATGAATCGCTGGCTTCGGTGCTGCTGTGGTTTGCCGCTACCCTGGTGTTCTTTGCCTTCAACTCGTTGTTGCTGGGGGTACTCAATGGCAAGAAGGATGTGCCCCGCTATGTGCTGGCCAACATCCTTGGTAGCCTGATTTCGCTGGTCGTCACCTGTGCGTTGACCATCCAGTTGGGGCTGTACGGCGCACTGGTGGCCCTGGCCGTGTACCAGTCGTTGAGCTTTGTGGCCACCTTGCTTATCTGCATGCGCACACCCTGGTTCCACCTGGCCGACTTTTTTGGTGGCCTGGACCGGCAGGCTCTGAGCCGGCTCTCGAAGTTCGCGCTGATGGCCGTGGTCACGGCCTGCTCCCTGCCGGTTTGCCATGTGTTCCTGCGGGACTACCTGGGCAACACCTTCGGCTGGGAGCAAGCCGGCTATTGGGAGGCCATGTGGCGCCTGAGCTCGGCGTATCTGATGCTGATCACCACCACCCTGGCGGTGTATTACCTGCCGCGGCTGTCCGAACTGGCAGATGCCGGCGAGTTGCGCCGGGAGATTTTGCAAGGCTACAAGCTGATCCTGCCCATGACCATTCTCGCCGGGCTGGTGATCTACCTGCTGCGCGACTTCATCATCCAGGTGCTGTTCTCCGAATCGTTCCTGCCAATGCGCGAGCTGTTCGCCTGGCAGATGGTCGGCGACAGCCTGAAGATCGCCAGCTGGCTGATGGCCTACCTGATGTTGGGCAAGGCCCTGACGCGGCTGTACCTGGTGACGGAAATCCTCGCCACCCTGTCGCTGTACGCATTGACGGTGTACCTCACGCAGCTCTGGGGGTACGAGAAGGTCACACTGGCCTATGCAGTCAATTACCTTTTGTACGCGATCGTCATGTATTTCACGGTTTTCCGGCGTTTGTCGTCGATTGTTGCTGATTCGGCACGGAGCTGAGCAATGAAGCAAGTGGTAGAGCAGCTGCAGGCACGGATACAGAAGGCAGCGCCGGGGCCGGCTTTGACCCAGGCGCAAGTCTATGGCGCGCTGCTCTGGGCCGTGGACCTGAACATCTACGAAGCGGCCACGCTGGAGCGCCAGTTGGTGGCCAAGTGCGCCAGCCAGGTTACGCTGCCGGCTGCCAGCAGCGTATCGCGCGGCTGCCTGCATGTGGTCAGCGAACCCTATATGCAAGGCGGGCACACCCGGCTGATGGAGCGCCTGGCGCACATGCACGAGGGGCCTGTGGACCTGCTGGTGGCGCGCAGCGCCAAGCCCCAGGTGCTCGAACGCCTGGCAGGCTATTTCGCCCATATCGAGGTAGCGCGCGGCGATGACCCGTGCGCCCGCCTGCAGTCCATCGTCGACACCCTGGCCCAGTACGACAAGGTGGTGCTGCACATTCATCCGGACGACATCATCACCACCGTCGCCTGCGGCCTGCTGAAGCAGCAGCGTGGCGCTGCGCTGACGGTGTATTTCGTCAACCATGCCGACCACGTGTTCAGCTTTGGCGCGTCGGTGGCCGATGTGTATTTCGAGATCAGCGCCTACGGGCACCACCTGGACAAGAAAAAGCACCTCACCTGCCAGAAGAGCTTCCTGGCGATCCCGATCGAGACTAGCGGCGCCAAAGTGCCGAATGCCGTGCCCACTCACGAGCGGATCAAGGTGTTCAGCGCTGCCTCGGCAGCCAAGTACAAGCCCCACGGCGGGCTGGACATGCGCCCGTCGATCACGGCGATTCTCGAGCGCTTCCCCAATGCCGAGTGCTGGATCATCGGCGCCAACCCCCTGACCAACACTTGGTGGTGGACAGTGAAGCTGCGCTACCCCAGGCGTTTCTTCATCCGCCGCCACCTGCCGTACAAGGACTACCTGGCCTTTGCGGAAAAGGCCGACTTCTACCTGGACAGCTACCCTGTGCCCGGTGGCACGGCGTTCGCCGAGCAGTTGCTCAAGGGCCGGCGTTGCGTGGGGCTGGTTGCGCCGATCCAGGGCTACTCCCCCGCAGACAGCCTGAAGGTGGCCAGTGTCGACCAGCTGCTGGCCAGCATCGCACAGCCCCGGCCCAGTGCCCCGGTGGTGGAGGCGGTGCAGCGGGTCAACTCGGTGGAGGCGGTGAAAGCGCGTTACCTGGCCTGCATCGAGCGGGGCGAATTCAGTGAGAACGAACTGGCAGCCATGTTGCCGTGGACGGGCAACCTCGATTTCATGAAACCGACAGGTAAGGTCACTAGCATGATCCCTACGGATGTTTTCGACGCCCTGTGCCGCATAGACACGAACCTGGCGCTGCGAACTCTGCTTTCCTACGCCTGGGTGCCGAGAATCAAGCTCTTGATCAAGGTCACGCTGTTCCGGCTGGCCAGGCTGACCAGAGCGCGAGGGTGAGTGTGATCAGGATCTTTATCGGCGTGCTGTTCTGCCTGCTGTTCTTCAGCGACTTCGTCGTGTTGACGCTGGGGCTGGGCAGTGTGTTTGCCGGTTGGCGAGAAATGATCAGCCTGCTGATGATCTCGGGGCTGTTGCTGCGGGCACTGGCCAGCGTCACGGCACGTGGCATGGTCAACCTCGAAGTCGGGCGGTGGTTGCTGGTCGTGCTGTTCTTTGCCTTCCTGTACCTGCTGTTCGGCGACCTGAGCGCATCGTCGGTGCGCATGTTCCGTGCATTGGCCGTGCCGGTGTTCGTCGGTATGGCGGTGGCCATCTGGGCCCAGGCGGTGTCGACCGAGAAGAAGCTGCGCCATGTGTACTGGTCGGTGCTGGCAATGAGCATCCTCACCGGCGTGTATGCGTTGTACCAGTACCTGACCATAGCCTCGGCCGAGCAATTCTGGTACTGGCCGCTGCTTACCGCCAAAGGCTATGAACTGCAACCGTACAACTCGATGCGTGACGGGCTGCCGCGGGTTTCCGGCTTCTTTACCGGCACGCTGGAATTTTCTGCAGTAATCCTCAACACCGCCGCCATGACCCTGGCTGTGTTGCTCAGTGGGCGCAACTGGTCGTTGATCCGGCGCCTGCTGCTGAGTGCCGCTTTCCTGCTGCTGTGCGGGCTGGTTGTGATCGGTTCGGTACGCACGGCCATGATCGGCCTGGTGTGCATCTGCACGATGCTGGTGGCGGCCCGGGTACTGCGCACGGCCTGGTTGATCTCGCTGTTGGGTTATTTGCAGTTCGTTGGCCTGACCGTGGCGATTTTCGTATACCTGTCGATGGGCTACACCCAGGATTTGTCGGCGCTGGACCGCGAGCGCCAGTGGCTGCACATGTATGAGGTGCTGAGCACGCACCCCATGGGTTATGGCTTTGGCGCGGTGGGCCCGGGCCAGCCGCACTGGTTCGATTCATTCTGGCTCAACCTGCTGGCCACCTGTGGTTGGGTCGGCCTGCTGATCATGGCCGGGTTGATCCTTTGGTATCACAAGCTGGTGACGATCGTCGTCCGGGACAGGGCCCATGCCAGCTCCTGGAAAAACGGCCTGGGCAATTTCGTGATTGCCAGCTACCCGTTCTTCCTGAGCTCGTTCTTTTTCCAGTCCTATACGAACAGTGTTGTCCTCTACATTTTCGCGATCGTGGTGATGGTGATCATTGGTGAAAACAGAAGAACAAAAGTTGAGCCTGGCAGTCCTGATCGTTCTGTATCGGAAAGCTAGCCATGACTCGATTGCCCTGCAGTCACTACTCGCGCAGCAGGCGCTGCTGCGTGACGAGGGTATCGACCTGCAGCTGTACGTCTGGAACAACTCCCCCGGCGTGGCGCAGCCGTGCCCGGGGGTGCGCTGGTACGAGGCGGACAACCAGCGGCTTTCGGTGGTCTACAACCAGGTTGCCGAACAGGCGTTTGCCGCTGGGGTCGACCTGTTCATGATCTCGGACGACGATACCAACTACTCGAACATCCGCCTGTCCAGCTGCCTGGCGCAGATCGGCCAGGTGCGCCTGGCGGCGGGGGGCGACCAGGTGGGCGTGTTCATGCCCCGGCTGGTCAGCCATGGGCAACTGGTCAGCCCCGGCAAGCGCTGGCTGTTCATGGGCCGCCTCACGCCCAACGTGGCCGCCGGCCTGGTGGATTCGAAGAACCTGCTGGGCATCAACAGCGGCCTGATCTTCACCCGCGAGTGCTTCCAGCGCATGACGCCGTTCTATGACGAGCGGTTGCGTTTCTATGCCACCGATACCGACTTTTTCATCCGTTACGAGGGGTATTTCCCCAAGGCCTGCGTGCTGGATGTGGAAATTGCCCACGACCTGTCCGAGCACAGCGCCGATACCCCCGAGCGTGCCTTGTTCCGCTTCGAGGAAATGATCCACGGGCTGCGTATCAGCTTCCATTCCCACGGCCTGCTGGAGCGCGGCCTGCTTGACCTGTACCTGGTCTATGCGGCCATTCGCAAAGCGGTGGCTTACCGCCGTCCGGCCTTCGTCAAGGCCTTGTTTACCCAGGTGAGGGCCGTGAAATGATGCATGCCTTGCTCGAAAAGCTGGTGCTGCTGGTTAAAAAGCGCCCATTGGTGGTCGACCGGCGCATCTCGTCGGGCTACCTGCTGGGGCTGTTCGTGACCAAGCTGCTGATGGCCTGCCGCGGCGTGATCCGCCTGCGCCGGCGGCGCCTGGCGTTCATCGGCTCGGGGGTAACCCTTAAGGAAGTGGGCAAGATCGAGTACGGCCCGGGGCTGGTCATCGACCAGGGCTGTTTCGTCGATGCCTTGTCCAATGACGGCATCCGCTTCGGCACCGCCGTGTCGCTCAACAAGCACATCATCATCGAGTGCACTGGCAGCCTGGCCAACATCGGCAAGGGCCTGGTGATTGGCGACAACGTCGGCCTGGGTGCTGGCTGCTTCCTGGGCTGCGCCGGCGGCATCGAGATTGGCAGTGACACAATCATCGGCAACTTCGTCAGCTTCCATTCGGAAAACCACAACTTCGAAGACCCGCTGCAACCCATCCGTCTGCAGGGTGTGAGCCGCCAGGGCATCAAGGTGGGACGCAACTGCTGGATCGGTGCCAAGGTGACCGTGCTCGATGGCGCGGTGATCGAAGACGGCTGCGTGTTCGCTGCAGGGGCGGTGGTGGCTGCGGGCGTTTACCGCAAGAATTCGATATATGGCGGCGTGCCGGCCAAGTTCATCAAGGCGCGCGTAGCGGAAGAAGGGGTGGCATGAAAACGTTGCACTTTGTCCATCTGCTGAATGACTACAGCGGTAGCCCCCGGGTATTGAACCAGACCATCACCGCGCTGCAGCAACATGGCGCCGACTGCACCCTGCATGTAGGCAGCAGCGGCCACGGCGTGCTCGATGAACTGCAGGTACGCACCTGCAAGTTTGCCTACAAGCGCTTCGACAACCGCTGGCTGACCTTGCTGGCGTATGCCGGCTCACAGGTGGCGCTGTTCTTCAGCCTGTTGCGCCAGGTGCGGCCGGGCTCGGTCGTGCTTGTGAACACCATGCTGCCCTTTGGTGCCGCCCTGGCCGCCCGTTTGCGCGGTACCAAGGTGGTTTACCACGTGCACGAAACCTCCATCCGGCCTGCGCTGCTCAAGGCGTTCCTGCGCCGGGTGATTGCCGGCTGTGCCTGCAAGGTGGTCTACGTGTCGAAATACTTGCAGGTACAAGAGGGTGTCGCCGGCGTGCCGGCGGTAACCGTTTACAACGGCTTGGCCGAGGGCTTCCAGCAGCAGGCGATGGCCACGCCGTACCAGCCCTTGCACGACGGCCGCTTCAATGTGCTGATGCTGGCGTCGTTGAAGGGCTACAAGGGAGTGGACGAGTTCGTCGCCCTGGCCACGGCACTGGCCGCGCACCCTGTGCTGAAGTTCACCTTGGTGCTCAACGCCAGCCCGCAGGAAGTGGACGCCTACTTCGCCGGCAAGGCGCTGCCGCAAAACCTCATGCTCAGCCCGGCCAGTGCCGAGGTAGCGAAGTTCTACCGCAATGCCAGCCTGGTGCTGAACCTGTCCCATGTGGATGGCTGGGTCGAAACCTTTGGCCTGACCATTCTCGAGGCGATGGCCTTCGGCATCCCGACCATCGTGCCCCCGGTAGGTGGCCCGGTCGAACTGGTCAGCGACGGGGTAGAGGGCTACCAGATCGATTCGAAGAACCATGAACAACTGGTGCGCACCGTTGCGCGCCTGTCGCAGGACTCACAGGCGTGCCTGGCACTGTCCGAGCGCGCACGCAGGAAAGCGAGTGAGTTTTCCACTGCCAACTTCCAGAAAAATATCGTGATGGTGTTTGATGACCTATAAGATTGCAGTGATTGGCACGGTAGGTTTACCCGCTCAATACGGTGGTTGGGAAACACTGACCGAACAATTGGTGCGCAACCTGCCGGGTGACTGCGAACTCACTGTTTATTGCAGTGCGCCTCATTACCCCCAGCGCCCGAAGTTTTTCGAGCGTGCCCGCCTGGTCTACCTGAACCTCAAGGCCAATGGCGTGCAAAGCATCCCGTACGATGTGCTGAGTATGCTGCACGCCTACCGCAAGCATGACCTGATGCTGATTCTGGGGGTTTCCGGCTGCATTGCCCTGCCGTTCATGCGCCTGCTGACCCGCAAGCCGATCGTGGTGAACATCGACGGCTACGAGTGGAAGCGCGCCAAATGGTCCAACTTTGCCCGCTGGTTCCTGAAGTTGTCCGAAGCGGTGGCCGTGCGTTTTGCCCATGCGGTCATCACCGACAACAAGGTGCTACAGGAATACGTGACCGCCGAATACAACAAGCCCAGCGAACTGATTGCCTATGGTGGCGACCAGGCGCGGGCGGGTGAGCCAACCGAACAAGCCCGCCTGGCTTACCCGTTCCTTGGTGCGCCCTATGCCTTTACGGTGTGCCGCATAGAGCCGGAGAACAACATCCATGTCATTCTCGAGGCCTTCGCCGGCTCTGGCATGCCGCTGGCGATCATCGGCAACTGGAATCACAGCGAATATGGCGTGCAACTGCGCAAGCAATACGAAGGGGTAAGCAATATTCACCTGCTGGACCCGATCTACGACGTGGAGCAACTGAGCCCGCTGCGCAGCAATGCCACGGTGTACCTGCATGGCCACAGTGCCGGCGGCACCAACCCTTCGCTGGTCGAAGCCATGTGGCTGGGCCTGCCGGTGGTAGCCTTCGATGTGTCGTTCAACCGCGCCACCACCGAAGACCAGGCGCTTTACTTTGCCGACAGCACCTCGCTGCGCAACCACGCCCAGGCACTGTTTGCCGATGAGGGCGCCCGTGCGCAACTGTCTGCGCGCCTGCACGAAATTGCCAACCGCCGTTACCGCTGGTCGGTTGTGGCAGACCAATACCGCAGCGTGTTCACCCGCCTGCTGGGCCGGGCGGGGAGAGGCTGATGGCCGGGCAAGGCAACGTGCAACGGCCGAGTATCCTGGTCACCGGCGGTAGCGGTTTTGTCGGCAAGGTGTTGCTGCAGCGTCTTGCTGCGGACACACGCTGGGCACCGCGCGCACTGGTGCGGCAGTCGCCCGGCCAGCGGCTGGCTGGTGTCGATTACCGGCCATTCAGCGAGTTGGCGGCGGTAGAGGTGGCGTCCGGGCATTTCGAGCAGGTCGACACCGTGATCCACCTGGCCTCCCGCGTGCATGTGATGCAGGAAACCGCCGCCGACCCGCTGGCCGAATTCCGTCGGGTAAATGTGGAAGGCACCCTGAGCCTGGCCCGTGCCGCTGTCCAGGCCGGCGTGCGGCGCTTCATTTTTGTAAGCTCGGTGAAGGTCAACGGCGAAGCCACCGACGGCCGCCGGCCCTTCACCGCCGATGAGGCCCCCGCGCCTTCGGACCCGTACGGCATCTCCAAGCGCGAGGCCGAAGACGGCCTGCGCCAACTGGCGGTTGAAACCGGGCTGGAAGTGGTGATCGTGCGCCCGGTGCTGGTGTATGGCCCGGGCGTGAAAGCCAACTTCCGCAGCATGATGAACTGGCTGAGCAAAGGCGTGCCGCTGCCGTTTGGTGCCATCCACAACCAACGCAGCCTGGTGGCGCTGGACAACCTGGTGGACCTGCTGGTGACCTGCATCGACCACCCGGCCGCCGCCAACCAGACCTTTCTGGCCAGCGATGGCCACGACCTGTCCACCACCGAACTGCTGCAACGGCTGGGCAAGGCGCTGGGCAAGCCAGCCAGATTGCTGCCTGTGCCCGCCGCCTGGTTGAAGGGCGCGGCCACCTTGGCCGGCAAGGGCGGGCTGGCCCAGCGCCTGTGCGGTTCGCTGCAGGTAGACATTGGCAAAACCCGTGAACTGCTGGGCTGGCAGCCCCCGCTGGATGTCGACCAGGCACTGCGGGCCACGGCACTCAACTTTTTGAAAGAGCAAGACAAATGACGGCATGGTGGCTTATTCCCCTGGTCGCGGGGGCATCCCTGCTTTTGACCGCAGCGCTGCGGCGCTACGCCCTGAACAAGCAGATCATCGACGTGCCCAACGCGCGCAGTTCGCACACCGTGCCCACCCCACGGGGTGGCGGTGTGGCCATTGTGCTGAGCTTTCTGGGCTGTCTGCCGCTACTGGGCCTGGCCGGTGCGGTGCCGCTGCCGGCGCTGGTCGCCATCGGCGGGGCAGGGGCACTGATCGCGGCAATCGGCTTCATGGACGACCACGGCCACATCGCCGCCCGCTGGCGCCTGCTCGGCCACTTCGCCGCAGCCGCCTGGATGCTGTACTGGCTGGGCGGCCTGGCGCCGCTGCAGGTGTTCGGCTTTACCCTGGACCTGCAGTGGTTCGGCTACATCCTGGCCGCGCTCTACTGTGTGTGGATGCTCAACCTGTATAACTTCATGGACGGCATCGACGGCATCGCCAGCGTCGAAGCGGTGACCGCCTGCCTGGGCATGGTGCTGCTCTCGGCCCTGGCCGGTGCGCCGCAACTGATGGCGCTGCCACTGTTGCTGGCTGCGGCCACGTTCGGCTTCCTGTTCTGGAACTTCCCGCCGGCCAGGATCTTCATGGGTGACGCCGGCAGCGGCTTTCTTGGCATCGTGCTGGCTGGCCTGTCGCTGCAGGCGGCCTGGGCCGCGCCACAGCTGTTCTGGTGCTGGCTGATTCTGCTGGGCGTGTTCGTGGTCGACGCCACCTTCACCCTGATCCGCCGCCTGCTGCGCGGTGACAAGGTGTACGAAGCGCACCGCAGCCACGCCTACCAGTTCGCCTCGCGCCACTACGGCAAGCACCTGCCGGTGACTCTGGCGGTAGCCGCGCTCAACCTGTTCTGGCTGCTGCCGATAGCCCTGTGCGTGCTGTTGCTTGGTCTGGACGGCGTGTGGGGCGTGATCATCGCCTACCTGCCATTGGCATTTCTGGCCGTGCGCTGGCGCGCCGGCGAACTCGAACACTAGCTAGAGTGATAGAAAGAAGACGCTAGACATGTCACTTTGTAAAGCTCTCAGAGGTTCTATGGATAAGCTGCGCTCAAGACTGCTTGGACTACCTCGGCGCCACAAGCGGGCGATCCAGGTAGCGACTGATGTCATTCTGGTCTGGTTTGCGCTGTGGCTGGCGTTTGTCGTACGCCTGGGTATCGATGACCTGGCCAACCCTGTCCGTGACCACACCTGGCTGTTCATCACGGCACCGATCATCTCGATTCCGCTGTTCATCCGCTTTGGCCTGTACCGGGCGGTGATGCGCTATTTCGGCAATGATGCACTGATCGCCATCATCAAGGCCGTGACCCTGTCGGCACTGATCCTCGGCTTCATCATCTACTGGGCCAGCAACCACCAGAACGTGGTGCCGCGCTCGATCACCTTCAACTACTGGTGGCTGAGCCTGATCATGGTTGGCGGCTTGCGCCTGGCCATGCGCCAGTACTTCCTCGGTGACTGGTTCGCCACTGCCGTGCAGCACGTGCCTTTTGCCAACCGTGACGACGGCCTGCCACGGGTGGCCATCTATGGTGCCGGCTCGGCCGGTAACCAGCTGGTGGCGGCGCTGCGCATGGGCAAGGCCATGCGCCCGGTCGCCTTCATCGACGACGATGCCAGCATCACCGATCGGGTGATTGCCGGCCTGCAGGTGTACCAGCCGGAACAGCTGCAGCGCATGATCGACGACACAGGCGCCGAAGAAATCCTGCTGGCGTTACCCTCGGTCAGCCGCAGCCGCCGCCGCGAAATCCTCAACTTGCTGGAGGGCTACCCGCTGCACGTGCGCAGTGTGCCCGGCTTCATGGACCTGGCCAGCGGCCGGGTCAAGGTGGACGACATCCAGGAAGTGGACATTGCCGACCTGCTGGGCCGCGACGCGGTGCCGGCGCAAGGCGACCTGCTGCAACACTGCATCATCGACCAGACGGTGATGGTGACCGGTGCCGGCGGCTCGATCGGCTCCGAACTGTGCCGCCAGATCCTTGGGCAGGCGCCGCGCACCCTGCTGTTGTTCGAACATAGCGAATTCAACCTGTACACCATTGCCGGCGAACTGGAACAGCGCATTATCCGAGAAGGCTTGGCTGTGCAGTTGATCCCCATCCTCGGCTCGGTACGCGACCAGGCCAAGATGCTTGACGTGATGCGCGCCTGGCAGGTGGACACCGTGTACCACGCCGCAGCCTACAAGCACGTGCCAATTGTCGAGCACAACATTGCCGAAGGCCTGTCGAACAACGTGTTCGGTACCCTGTACACCGCCCAGGCAGCGCTGCAGGCCGGCGTTGCCAACTTCGTGCTTATTTCCACCGACAAGGCCGTGCGCCCGACCAACGTGATGGGCAGTACCAAGCGCCTGGCCGAAATGGTGCTGCAGGCCCTTAGCCGCGAGGTGGCGCCGGTACTGATGGGCGATACCGGCAATGTCTCGCAGGTGAACAAGACCCGCTTCACCATGGTGCGCTTCGGCAACGTGCTGGGCTCGTCGGGCTCGGTCATTCCGCTGTTCCACAAGCAGATCAAGGCCGGTGGGCCGCTGACCGTGACCCACCCGAAAATCACCCGCTACTTCATGACCATCCCCGAGGCCGCGCAGCTGGTGATCCAGGCCGGCTCCATGGGGCAGGGCGGTGATGTGTTCGTGCTGGACATGGGCGAGCCGGTGAAAATTGTGGAACTGGCGGAAAAGATGATTCACCTGTCCGGCTTCAGCATCCGCTCCGAGCGCAACCCGCTGGGTGACATCGCCATCAACTTCACCGGCCTGCGCCCGGGCGAGAAGTTGTACGAAGAACTGCTGATCGGCGACAACGTGATTGCCACCCGCCACCCCATGATCATGAGCGCTCACGAGGACTACCTGCCCTGGGATGTGCTTAAGCAGCGCCTTGACGCCCTGCGCGCGGCGACTGCGGAGGATGACTTTGCCACCGTGCGCCAGCTGCTGCGTGACACCGTAAGCGGTTATGTACCAGGTGGGGATATTGTGGATTGGCTGTACCAGCGCCGGCGCATGGAGCCCTGAGCGCTGCACCCATAACAACAGGCGTTGCCGGCGGTGCAACGCCCACATGAACTTCAAGCGTTGTGAAGTTTGAACGCGGGAATTGGGAAGAACTGAACGATGACTATTCTGGTAACTGGTGGTGCGGGCTTCATTGGCGCGAACTTCGTGCTGGATTGGCTGGCCGGCAATGACGAGCCCGTGGTCAACCTCGACAAACTCACCTACGCAGGCAACCTGCAAACCCTGAGCAGCCTGCAGGGCGACAAGCGCCATATCTTCGTACATGGCGATATTGGCGACTCCGAACTGGTTGCCCGCCTGCTCGCGGAGCACCAGCCGCGCGCGATCGTCAACTTTGCTGCCGAGTCCCACGTGGACCGCTCGATCCACGGCCCGGAAGACTTCATTGAAACCAACATCGTCGGCACCTTCCGCCTGCTGGAAGCCGTGCGCGCCTACTGGGGCGGCCTGGACGAACAGGCGCGCCAGGCGTTCCGCTTCCTGCATGTGTCCACCGACGAAGTGTATGGCTCGCTGGCCGCCGACGAACCGGCCTTCACCGAAACCCACCAGTACCAGCCCAACAGCCCGTACTCGGCCAGCAAGGCCGCCAGCGACCATCTGGTGCGCTCGTATCACCATACCTACGGCCTGCCGGTGCTGACCACCAACTGCTCGAACAACTACGGCCCGTACCACTTCCCGGAAAAGCTCATCCCGCTGATGATCGTCAACGCGCTGGCCGGCAAGCCGCTGCCGGTGTATGGCGACGGCCAGCAGATCCGTGACTGGCTGTACGTCAAGGACCACTGCAGCGCCATCCGCCGCGTGCTGGAAGCCGGTAAAACCGGCGAGGTGTACAACGTGGGCGGCTGGAACGAAAAGCCCAACCTGGAGATCGTCAACCGCGTGTGTGCCCTGCTGGACGAACTGCGCCCCCGCGCCGACGGCAAGCCCTACGCCGAACAGATCACCTACGTGACCGACCGCCCCGGCCATGACCGCCGCTACGCCATCGACGCCCGCAAGCTCGAGCGCGAACTGGGCTGGAAGCCTGCCGAAACCTTCGAAACCGGCATTCGCAAGACCGTGGCCTGGTACCTCGACAACCAGGAATGGGTGCAGAACGTACAGTCCGGCAGCTACCGCGACTGGGTCGAGAAAAACTACGCAGGGCGCTCGGCATGAAGATTCTGCTACTGGGCAAGGACGGCCAGGTAGGCTGGGAACTGCAACGCAGCCTGGCCCCGTTGGGCCAGGTGCTGGCGCTGAATTCCCGCAGCCAGGCACACTGCGGCGACCTGGCCAACCTGCCGGCCCTGGCTGAAACCGTGCGTGCCTACACCCCCGATGTAATCGTCAACGCCGCCGCCTACACCGCCGTGGACAAGGCGGAAAGCGACCGCGAGCAAGCCTTCAAGGTAAACGCCGACGCTGTCGGCGTGCTGGCCCGTGCTGCTGCCGATTGCGGGGCACTGCTGGTGCATTACTCCACCGACTACGTGTTCCCGGGGCAGGGCACCCAGGCCTGGCGCGAAGACGACGCCGTCGGCCCGCTGAATGCCTATGGCGAAAGCAAGCTGGCCGGCGAACAGGCCATCCAGGCTGCCGGTTGCCGGCACCTGATCTTCCGCACCTGCTGGGTGTATGCCGCACGCGGCAACAACTTCGCCAAGACCATGCTGCGCCTGGCTGCGGAGCGCGAAAGCCTGGGTGTGATCGACGACCAGCACGGCGCCCCGACCGGTGCCGAACTGATCGCCGACATCACCGCCCACGCCATCACCGCTACCCGCCGCGACCCGGCCTTGGCCGGGCTGTACCACCTGGCGGCGGCCGGCGAAACCACCTGGTGCGGCTACGCCCGTTACGTGCTGGAGCAGGCAGAGGCCCTGGGTATGCCCTTGAAAGCCCATGCCGAACAGGTCAACCCGTTGACCACCGATGCCTACCCGACCCCGGCCAAGCGGCCGGCCAATTCGCGTCTGGACACCCATAAACTGCAGAAAGCCTTTGCCCTGACCCTGCCAGACTGGCGCCTGGGTGTGGCTCGCATGCTTACGGAAATACACGAGAAATGACCACTATGAAGCGTAAAGGCATCATTCTGGCGGGCGGGTCGGGTACCCGTCTGCATCCGGCGACCCTGGCAATTTCCAAGCAACTGCTGCCGGTGTACGACAAACCGATGATCTATTACCCGCTGACTACCCTGATGCTGGCGGGTATCCAGGACATCCTGATCATTTCCACCCCGCAAGATACCCCCCGTTTCGAGCAACTGCTGGGCGACGGCCACCAGTGGGGCATCAACATCAGCTACGCCGTGCAGGCCTCGCCAGACGGTCTGGCACAGGCCTTCCTGATTGGTGAAGACTTCATCGGCAACGACCTGTCGGCGCTGGTTCTGGGCGACAACATCTATTATGGCCACGACTTCCAGCAACTGCTGCGCAACGCCATGGACCGCGGCGAAGGTGCCAGCGTGTTCGCCTACCACGTGCACGACCCCGAGCGTTACGGTGTGGTGGAGTTCGATGACCAGGGCAAGGCGATCAGCCTGGAAGAAAAACCGGCCAAGCCGAAGTCCAGCTATGCCGTGACCGGGCTGTACTTCTACGACAAGGACGTGGTCGAGATTGCCAAAGGCATCAAGCCGTCTGCGCGGGGCGAGTTGGAGATTACCGATCTGAACCGGGTGTACCTGGAGCAGAACCGCTTGTCGGTGGAGATCATGGGGCGCGGGTATGCCTGGCTGGATACCGGGACGCATGATTCGTTGCTGGAGGCTAGCGGGTATATTGCGACCATCGAACGCCGGCAGGGGTTGAAGGTGGCTTGCCCGGAAGAGGTGGCGTACAGGCAGGGGTGGATTGGGGCGGAGCAGTTGCTGAAGCTGGCTGAGCCGTTGGCCAAGAATGGGTATGGGCAGTATTTGAAGCGGTTGGTGCAGGATAGGGTTTATTGAGTCTTATGCAGACGCCTTGAGTAGAGAAGCACTCCGTTAATCTCTGCAAGTTAGTGATTGATGGAACGCTTAATATGTAACGGAGTGTGCACCCTTACCGTGCCAGGCCTTCGTAACCTTGCACTTGGAACGTCAATGGTAATTGCCTTTTGCATGGCCCAGCCATGCAAAAGGCTACGTATCGTTAATTCTGGCTGTCCAGGCTGGGTTTTAGAGTTGTGAACTGGAAGGCCTTGAACTATTGGGGCATTGCGTCAGTCAGGAATAAAGCCCCCTCTTGCGAGGGGGCACTTAGCTTTATGACTGGTGTGCACTAACTACAGTGCTCAAAATATTTGGCATTTTCTCGTACAACTTAAGCGATCCTGTTGTGCTCAGGTGCCCAGGGTCTCGATAGATCGGGACGCCATCGATGATCGTCTTGCACGAATTGGCATCGCAGAGCACGTCGGACAGGTAGATCACTTTGGCACCCAAAGTGGTCTCTGCGTACTTCATGAGGTTGAGCACGTTCTTATGGGATCGCTCGAACAGCTTTCTGTCGAGCAGACATTTGTTGGACTGATTGAGCGATGGGTTGGCCATCTCGCCCTGAATGCAGCTCACAATGGTGTTGTTGAGTGGCGGAGGCGGAGCAATGATTACCACCTGCTTACCCAGTGCTTTCAGCTTCTCAACGACCACTTGCATATCCTTCATGGCGCGCTCTGGGGTCGACTTCGCAATTTGCATTGCTCCATTGGTGTCGAAGGAAATCGACTCATAGGAGTCCTGCATGTACTGTCCATACGAGCCCGCCAGGATAACGGTGTTGATCGTCGGGGTTTCGCTGATGAATTTGAAGGCGCTGTCGTTAAAACCGACACATTGGCGTGCCTGCTCTTCGAAGTTGCTCCGTTTGGTGTTCGGCGCTGTGTTCAGGAAGGGTGCGCATGAACTGCGGGTGGCCTGGCGGATGTCGATTTTCTGTGATTGAGCCATCCCTGGGATGTTGTGCATCGCGTAGGAGTCCCCCCACACGATGATTTTTGGGTCTTGCGAGGTCCGGCACTTCTCAGTGTCTTTATAGATGTTAGTGCCACAGGAACGGTCAAGGCCGTAGTTCGGAGCGAATAACTTCTCGATCTTCTCAGCCGATTGGACCTTCAGGAACGCGTGCGAGAGGCCGAACAGTGCCAGGGTCAGGGCAGGGAACACGACCAACGAAGGCTTGAAGCCGTACTGCATCTTCCGGAACGGCTCTTCCACCAGGTGGTACAGCGCGAGGGCCGACACCAACGATGCGGCCAGTAGGGTCGCTTTCACCGTCATGCTTTCAGTACTGATTGTGGCGTTTGCGATCGCGATAATTGGCCAGTGGACCAGGTACAGCGAGTAGGAAATATCGCCGGCCTTCTTGATGGGAAGTGCCCACGTTTGGCCGTTGAGTTGTCGGTGGTTCGCCAGCAGGACGATGGCCGTTGCAAAGCACACCACCACGGCGTCTAGGCCAGGATGCGACAGGCCAGAGTTGACGAACGGTGAAACCAGTAGTACGGCGAAGGCAGGAATAGCCAGCGTTGATGTGACGCTCTTGACGACGGTGCTGTGCACGAGCATCGATGCGATGCTACCAATCAGAAGTTCCCAGGCCCGGGTGGGGAGAAGATAAAATGCAGCCGACTGATTGCTTGCTGACAGGTACAAGCAGCCAACGAAGCTGACAATGGCAAGCGCTATCAGAAGCTTGCGCCAGTGCTTGGCTGGGGTGAAGGCCAAGAGCGCAGGGACGAAGAAGTAGAACTGCTCTTCAACCGCGAGCGACCACATATGCAGTAATGGTTTGGTCGCCGACTCAAGGTCGAAGTAGCCGGCTTGGCTCATCAGTACAAAGTTAGTGGAAAAGGTAAGTGCGCCGATAATCTGCTGTTTTAGAGATTCTATCTGCATGGGTGGCAGTAAGAATTTTGCGGCGATGATGGTCGCAAAAATTGTTACGAAAGAAGCGGGCAGCAAACGCTTTACTCGCCGAAGATAGAACTGCTTGAAGGAAAAGCTGTCGCGTTCAAGTCCCTTTGAAACGATCGATGTAATCAAGAATCCAGAGATTACAAAGAATATGTCGACCCCTAGATATCCATATTGGAAGCCAGGAATAGCCAAGTGTTCAAGAACGACGAATAAGACAGCAAGCCCGCGTAAGACCTGAATATCAACCCTGATTGTAGACATCTCATTCCCGGTTTGGATTTTTGCGAAAGGTGCAAATTATATCCATAACCCATGCCATTACCAAGCCGGATGCGGGGCATTTTTAAAGTGCTAGCTAAGGCGGAGTCGCCGTAAATCTAAATAGTAGGCTGAATCTGCTTGCCCTCTTCGATGGTTTGGCTGTGCTTCTTGACCTATGCACCATAGCGCAGAGCACGGGCTATGCCCCCCAGCCATTACAACCGTAAGCGCTCCATGAACCCCACATTCAAAGCGCTTACCTGAGCCCCGATGCTGTGCTCCCGATTTCTTTCTGGAGCTCGCCGGCCATGATGTGACCCGACGGCAAAGTCGAAAAAGTGTACCTCTACCCCAAGTCCGTCGACTTTCGAAAATCCATCGATGGCCTGGCCGCACTGGCCGAACTCGATATCAAGGTGGCGGTGTTCGACCCGGTGCTTTTCGTCTTCCTCAACAAGCCGCGCAACCGCGTGAAGATCCTGTATCGGGAGCGTAACGGCTTCTGCCTCTGGCTCAAGCGCCCGGACTCCGAACGGTTCAAAACCTCACCCGATCCAACTGACGTCGCCATTGTCCTGACCGTTCAGGAACTGAACTGGCTACTCGACGGCTTCGACCTCTGGCGCACCGTCCCCATCAGGTTTTGACGCCTCGATACGTTGCCTGATTCGGTATAATCCGCGGCAAGATTTCCATGCCCGAAGACCTCCCTGACGATCCTGTTCTGCTCAAGCAACTGCTTGAGCAGATGATCAACGAGCGCGCGTCCGACAAGGGCAAGATCGTTCATCTCGAAGAGGAAGTTGCGCTGTTGCGCCAGCGCCTGTTCGGGCGCAAGACCGAGCAGACAGGCGATGCGGCGACGCCACAGTTGCCGCTCTTCGACGAAGCGGAAAGCCTGGCCGAACCCTTGGATGAGGCCGGCGACGAAGAAGTCGTTGCACCGACCAGGCGCCGTGGCAATCGCAAACCGCTGCCGGCCGATTTGCCGCGTATCGAAGTTGTCCACGAACTGCCCGAGCATGAACTGATTTGCGCTTGCGGCTGCCGCAAACATGCCATCGGTGAAGAAGTCAGCGAACAGCTTGAAATCGTCCCGATGCAGATTCGTGTCATCAAGCATGTTCGCAAGGTGTACGGTTGCCGCGATTGCGAATCAGCGCCCGTCACGGCGGACAAACCCGCCCAGGTGATCGAGAAAAGCATGGCCAGTCCGAGTGTGCTGGCCATGCTGCTGACCACCAAATACGTAGACGGCCTACCGCTTCATCGCTTCGAAAAAGTGCTGGGGCGCCACGGTATCGATATCTCGCGCCAAACGTTGGCACGCTGGGTGATTCAGTGCAGCGAGCACTTTCAGCCGTTGCTGAATCTGATTCGCGAAAGCCTGTTGAGCAGTCGAATCATCCACTGTGATGAAACACGTGTACAGGTGTTGAAAGAGCCGGGTAGTGAGCCCAGCAACCAATCTTGGATGTGGGTACAAACCGGTGGCCCACCTGATCGGCCGGTGATCCTTTTCGACTACGCCACCAGCCGAGCGCAGGAGGTGCCGATGCGCCTGCTGGACGGCTATCGCGGCTATGTCATGACCGACGACCACGCCGGTTACAACACGCTGGCCGCACAGGACGGAGTGGAGCGATTGGGCTGCTGGGCGCACATGCGCCGCAAGTTCGTCGAGGCGCAGAAAGTGCAGCCCAAGGGTAAAACCGGGCGCTTAGATATCGCTCTGAATTTGATCAACAAGCTGTATGGCATCGAGCGCGACCTTAAGGACAGCAGCGATGAAGATCGCAAGCTGGCCCGCCAAGCGCGAAGCCAACCGGTGTTGGCCCAGTTGAGAACCTGGACAGAGAAAACGCAGCCCCAGGTCACGAGCCAGAATGCATTGGGTAAAGCCATCGGCTATCTGGCCAGCAACTGGAGCAAGTTAGAACGCTACATCGAGCATGGTGACTTGCCGATCGACAATAACGCCGCCGAGCATGCGATCCGCCCGTTTGTCATCGGCAGAAAGAACTGGTTGTTCAGTGACACGCCCAGAGGCACGACGGCCAGTGCGCAACTTTACAGCGTGGTTGAGACGGTCAAAGTCAACGGCAAAGAGCCTTATGCGTGGCTGCGCCACGCACTGGAACGGTTGCCGCTGGCGTCCTCAGTGGAAGACTATGAAGCGCTGCTGCCGTGGAATTGCACGCCTAAAATACATAGCTGAGTGCTCTGCCTATCGCGGGTCAGGTGGAGCCTTGAAGAACAAGAGCGGAGTAACGACCATGGAATACGACGATAGGCTGATTGAAGACGCAGTGCTTGCCCTGTTGGCAGCCTATTGCGCCGACAAAGGTAACGCGTGGAAAGGATTCGACTTCGAGATCATGAATCGACTGCATGAGCAGGGTTTCATCAGTGATCCTGTTAACAGAAACAAATCCATTTGGTTGACGGCGGAGGGACTGGAGCGAGGCCGTCAGCTAGCTGACCAGTTGTTCGGGTTAAGGACTCAAGCGGGGCAGGCGCCCAACTCGAATACCTGATTTCCCCGCGCCTCATGTAACAGGTGGGGTTTATGGATCGCTTACTTTTGAACACCATACCGAGGCTTGTGCCTCCGCGTCCCTTGGGAGATCGCGGTTGCGGTGCTGCTCGCCTGAAAATCCTGTTAGGCAGAATTCTTGGCGAATTGATCGGGGGCGGTTGCCTATGTCAAGGCTTAAGCCGACCAAATACCGTGATATGATCGGCCTGACTCTTGGCTATTATTCAGCGCGTTCTAGATCTTTTGCGATGCATTGAGCGGAGACTTTTTCTTCTTTTGGGTCTTGATAGAAAGCCACAACGGTTATTTCCCCTGTAGTCTCGGGGATCGGGAAGCGCGCGGACTGTGAGGTTTCATACCAGCGTGCAGCATGACGATTGCCGTCAATGAGTAGGTAAAATGCAAATTTGCCACTTTCGTGTATTTTTCCATCCACAACAAGTGAGCAGTGCGCGAAGACATCGCTCTTGGTTTTGTAAGCGGCAACAGTGACCTTGGCACCGTCGGAAACGAGTGGCGAAGCGTTTGCCAATGATTCTTTGCTTATCGGTTTTGTGTGCTTATCGGAGGCTGTTTCTGTGCTCAGTAAAGCCAAAGCTTCTTTATAATAGCGCTCGCTATAATGGAAGGGGGATATACCCCAGCGGTGCGTTTCGTCCGCAGTCAAAATATCGGGTGAGAACTGCAGGAACTGGTCTTTTCCGAGCTTTTTCTCGAGCTCATTGTACATCCAATCTAGTTCTTGGTTGGCTTTCTCGGTGGCTGCAAGGGTTACCGGGAATTCTGTATCACTCGAGTGTTCAAACTGGCTAGCCCAGTAGACTTTATTGATGACTACGGAGTTTAGCTTGCCATGCGATTCCAACAGGTTCAGGAATTTTTGCATTCCTTGAAGCCACAGTTCACGACGCTCTTTCGAAGCGTGCTTGATCAGTCGGTATCCACTGACGGAACTGTCCGCCAGCAAACCACTCTCAGCAAGTTCGCTTGAGTTAGTGATAATATGCCCAGTTGGTAGGGCGACCAAATCGAATCTTTCATCGATCAGATCTATCAATATCACATCGGCACTGCTTAGGATTTCCGTCTCAGTGAGTATTTGCTTGGAAAAATCGTACGCAACCATGCGTCGCCGAAACGCTGAAGGTATGCGATTGAGCGCTTCTTCATTTTCGTAAGGGCCGCTACACAGCGAGGCCATTGAGGAGCGTGCGAAGTAAGCCGTTAACTTAAAGTTCCGGTTTTCCTCTAGGTTGAATATATCTCTAGATACACAGCTACCGTAAATCATTAAGTTCTTGAGCACAGTTTACTTCAGCCTTCTATACTTTTGATTTATATAAGTGGGTACGCATCCCGCTCCGCCAGGCCGCTCCTTGGATCCAGTCACCAAGCGTCCCGGCTGCAAAGGAAGCCTTGGGTGCTAGGTGTAACTGAAGAATCATTATCCATAGACGGATTCAGGAATGCAACGTGCGGATTTCTTGGCCCCTTCGTTCAGGGATTACCATGAATATGCGCCGAAATGGATCCAATAAGAATCGCTAGATATATGAACTTTTTTGGCTTGAAGGTGTCGCTCAGCGATCATGTGCGCAGGACCATTGCAAGACAGGGTGTGCTCAAAATGAGGAATTTTGTGATCTTCGTCACATAAATGGAGCTTGGGCAAGCTCCGCGTCTGCACACCTTGCTTAGGCGGAATGAAAGGGCTTAAGCGGAAGTTTCAGCATTGCAGCTATCGAGAGACTCATGGCAGGCGCTAATGTGCTACAGCCAATGCTAGGCTTTCTTTAACGGGCTATAGAAATCGAGGGCAGCCTTTCTTCCCGTCAGGTAGGTATCCCCCTCGCAGTCTTTGATGGATGTTATATAGAACTCCTCAAAAATTTTGGCGGTTGCCTTCAGTGCTTCGTCGTCGGTCGCCTCGGCAATCTGTTTTGCCAAGTGCACAGCTCTCGTTTGGCCATAATCTGGAAGTGCTACGGCTTCAATGGAATAGGAGAAATACTTATTCTCAAATATCTGCTTTCTCAAGTTCTTCGACATCGTAAGTAAAGATTGCTCGATGGTTTTGTCGACAAAGCTCAGGCCTGTAAGCTTACGGTATTTCATGAGTGTAATGATTGCGCCTATGTGGCCATTGTAGACACGAAAACGCATGTTTCCATTTTCCTGCATTTCGGTGCCAAGTTTTTTCAGGTACTCAATTTCGTTTTTTTGAGGCGTGAAAACATATTCATAAAGCCAAAGATCGCCTTGCGAGTCCTCTTCCGATAGTTTAATTGTTATGTCTTTGGATGTGATGGTGCGGATTAGTCTGAAGGCCTTGCTCAGGTACTTTTCATCTTTGGTTGTCTCGTAAAGTCGCATGTACCCATATGCTGTATAGGCGTTCATGAAGGCGCCATAGAAAGGTTTCTGCATTGTTGCCCAGTACATAGGGAATGCAAAATCATTTCTTATGTAGGCGTGATCCTCTATTGTTTCGGTATAGATGCTAGCCGCCAGATCAAGATAATCGATTTGATCGCGCATGGCTTTTGATAAGCCGTGTTTCCTGGATGAAGCATCTAGCGCGCATGCATTGATGGCGAAAGCGAATGGATTGAATGGCTGGTGGTAGTCGGTGACGTATTTTTCCGGCCATGACCTGAATAGATCAAGATGATGCTTGGGCTGCCAGTCGGTTCTGTTTGGGCCGGTGCTCATCGCCCTGTCGAACCAGTCGTTTGTCAATGCTTCGTAATGAATCTTCATGGGTCTCTATCCTGCGCCCAATGTCTAACGGCCAGTGAAATTCTGGTGTTCTTACATATCCGCGATGTAGGTTCGGGTCGTAGTATTAACTGGTCTGTGGAAGCGTCAGGTGGCTGGAAAAATATACCCCCACAACGAAACTATTCGTAGTGGGAGTATCAAGATTGCAAGCTGGTCCAGAATCGCTCAGAGGATGCTGGTTATTGCTGTTTTTCTTGCCAGTAAATGCTGACTACGGCTGGACTCTTGTCATTAATCAGAACGCCAATGGTTGGCGAGTTTTTCTTGACGTAATGAACCTTCAGCGTTGTCGACGCTACGTTTGTCTGTTCGGAAACAGCATAACCCAAGGTGCGGAAGTGCTCGTCAAATTTTGCTTTTGTAGCATCTTGTGCGAGCGTGTACTGAACCTCATAGCTCTTGAATGTACCGTTTTCAATAGGTTTGCTGGTGTTCTTGGTGATGCTGCCCTCAAGGGTCAGTTTCTCGCCCGAGGGGAGTTGAATATCAACGCCTTTTTCCTCATTGCAGCCGCCCAAAGCGAGCAGGCAGGACAAAACGGCAACGCAGGTGATTTTTTTCATTTTGAACTATAAACCTAGGGTTGTTAGTGTTGAGACGTAATTTCGGATTTTACCAAGCTTGGCAGCGGGTTGCTATTCCGTTTGCTTGAACTCCGCATGCTTGGGTGAGGTTTTGAGCAAGTCGAAGGCCATCCTCCTTTTGATAGCTTTTCGTGAATACTTTTGTATGAATTCATTTCGGGTAGTCTGGCGAAACTCCAGGCTTCTGAAGGATCTTATTGCGTCCTCGATATCGCATGGATTGAAAACGGCTGCATTCTGAATTCGGGTGCTGGCAAAGCGGCCTGGGTAGCCCGACAGACCGGCCAATATTGGTTTTTCAGTCGCTGCGTACTCGAACAGTTTGGATGGTAGCACGCGACGGAACGCCTTCATGTCATTCAGGTGCAAAAACAGAACATCAGCTTCACGATAGAGTTTAAGTAGGGCATCGCGCTTCATTGGCTGAGCCAGGTAAACATTGCTCACCTTTTCGTTTTCAAGCGCTTTTTTAAGCCGCTCAGCAGCACCGCCAGATCCAATGATGTGGAAATCCACTTCCTTTTCCAGGCGTTTGGCCAGTTGCGGCACGATCAGATGTAAACCTTGGCCTGCACCTATGTTCCCTGCATATACAATTTTTAGTTTGCGTGGTGTTGCGGGAAGGCTTTGCGTTGCAAATGTCGCTGGGAGCGGTGTCAGGAACAGTTCATCGATTCCGTTCGTGTAGAAGGTGAAGGCTTTTTCCGGGTAGCGTTTTTTGAAATAGGGTGTGAATCCGGGTGAAATAAGATTCACTTTGGCGGCTTGCCGGATGGTGGTAGCTTCTACCGATGAAAAGATTGCAGACGCTATTCTTCCAAGTGCCGGAGGCAGCACCCCTTGCAAGGTGTCGACAAAAATGTCTCTGATGTCCAGGTATAGCTTGGTCCCTGTTCTTTTGGAGATATAGGCTCCTAGCGAAGCGGTCATCAGACGTGACGAGGTGGCGAAGATCAAGTCATATTGCTTGTTTCTGGCTACCTTGCGCACTTGCATGGCAAAACTGCCGAAAGAAAAAGCCTGGTCAACGAAACCACTTTTGTGTGAAGGTACTGCAAGACGCTGAACAGTGAGATTGGAAAACCGTTCATAGCTGGGTGCGGTGGCCTTGAAGGTGTGATATCGATTGGGCTGAGTGGTGATGACATCGATTTCCACGTGGTCGCTAACATTATCCAGAAGCGCGTTTACCAGAGCTTCCGCACGGAAAGATCCTGCCGACAAGTCCGGTGGATAGTAAAAGCTTAAAAAGAGAATGCGAGTTTTCACGGCCGGTTACCTTGCTTGAATCGGGGCAAACAACACCCGTTCATAAAGATCGATTAGGCTCTTTTCCTGTGTTTCCCAATTCAAATTCCGTGCGGTATTTTTTGCATTGTGTGCAAAGCGTTCACGAAGCTCGCAATCGCCAAGCAACTTGATTAGGGTGTCGCTTAACGCCCGCTCGTCATTCCCAGGTACCAGCAAACCGATTTCATTGGCTCTGACAATTTTACGGATTTCTGGAAAGTCAGTGGCCACCACCGGCAACCCGGCGATCACATATTCGAAGAGCTTGTTTGAATCCGTCGTGTAATGATTTAGGCAGGTGTTCTCGATTGGCTGTACACCAATGTCGGCGGATGCTGTATAGGCCGGCAATTCTGCCAATGCCACTGTCGGTATGAAGTGAACTTTATGTTGAATATTCAGTTCATGTGCCAATGCCATGAGCGGCTGAGCCAGCCTGCCACCGCCTATCAACACGAAGAAGCAATCAGGCACATGCTGTGCGCAGCGGATCAGCTTTTCCAGACCACGCCCTTGTTGCAAGCCACCCTGGTACACCACGATCGGCCATGGTTCAAGCAGTCCCAGTTCATCCCTGATCTTGTTGGAGCGCGGGCTCTCGACAAGTCTTGGGCGGTTTTGCAGTACCAGTGGCCGCTCCACGCCGTAGGCTCTGGCGAAGTATTTGGCGCGTGCGTCGGTGGTGGTGATGGTGCCATTGGCAGACGGCATCAGCCATTTTTCGACGAACCCCACCACTTTTCTCAAGCTCTTGTAACCTTCGCGGCTGGTACTTATTTCATGTGCGTCATATACCAGCTTGGCTCGCGACAGTTTTGCAGCCAGCCAGGCGGTCGGCAGGGTATTTACATCATGTGAATGAACCACCGGAGCACGGTACTCAAGCATCTTGAGTAGCAGGGCAAAGTGGGTCCAGCCGCGCGCGATGGCTCTGAATACCAGCATCTTGAGGCTGGGTTTGATCGAGGCAGGTTTGGCTGCCTCGACAGTGGCCTTGGCGGTAACCGGTATATTTTTCTTTCGCAGTTTCCACAGGGGGGACCGGGCTACGCGCACAACTTCAATGCCGTCCTGCAGTACAGTGTGCTCCTGGGTAACGCCTGGCGTATGTAGCGCAAACACCCTCACCTTGTAGCCTGCACGTTGCAGCGTTTGCGCTTCCTTCATTACGCGCGCGTCATTCAGGAACTCATTCCAGACGATCATTGAGACTTTTGTCATTGCGTCGCCACCTCTGCAGCTGCAGGTGTATCAAAAATTTCAATGCAATTAACGATGTCGGGTGTCAATGCAAGGGCCGCCGAATAGTCTTTTCGCACGATATGTCTTTCCAGCATGTACATCAGTGCGGCCAACCACACTTTATGAGGGTCGATCGACGCCAGCGCCTGGCGTTGATCTGCGCTGCGCAGTGTTTCAAACAGTGCATCCTTCTGGGCAACAGGCCAGCTGCAGCCAATTGCTTCGATTCGCCAATTGCTCCAGTGGCTGAGCACAAAGCCGGTAGCAGGTGAAGCCAGAAGCGTGTTGTTGGTGATGTCCAGCGGTACGATCTGGCGGGGAAGCGTGGCGAGATAGCCGTTGATGGCAGGCAAGTTGTCGATGATATTATCGACATTACTTGTGTCCTCCTCGTTGATGCAGGCCAGGCGCAACGCGTTGATTGTGGTTTCATCCAGGCGCTGCTCAAGGTACAGGCGTGTACGCGTAAACTGCGTGATCAGCTCTGCAGAGGGCTCGAGCAGCAGCAGTTTTCGTGCGATCGCAAGAATGCCTTCGCCAATTTTCCGGCCGCCGATCAGCTTTTCAGCGCCGTCAAACTTGTAGACATGGCAGTCAATGTCGTTCACTCGATAGTGACCAACGAATGGCAGGTCTGGAAGGCCATGTTGCGTAGTCAGCAGCGTGCGCTCCTGCAAGGCGGAAGACGAAATGTTGCTGCCAAATACTTTGACCAGCAGTGTACCGGTGTCGTCCTGCTGTTCCAGTTGCAGGGTGAACGCGTAAATATCGGCAAAGCCGACCTGGTGCCAATGCATCTTGTAGCCGTCGGCTGCTTCTAGGCCCAGTTTATCAAGCAGTGCCTTGACCCACTTTTCCCTGTTCTCGGCATCCAGAATGTATTCCAGGCCGTTACTCTGAGGTCGAAGCTCGATAAGAGGCTGGGATTGATAGAACAATGCGTTGACTTGTCGATGCTGAATACGCAGGCCGATCACGTCCAGGATCATGCTGGACAGCCTCTGCAGCCCTTGGCGCATAATCAGCACGGCAATCACTGCATTGAAAATCTTGCTGTGCTGGTAATATAGGAAGTCGGTAACCAGGAAGAAAAAGCTCAGGAGAAAGCCGGTTGCGGCCAGGGCGTTGAGAATCGGGCCGTAATGATGATGAAAGCTTTCGCGGACTCTTCTGATGTGGTTGTAGGCCAGGACGCTAACGCTGCTGGCAATGACCAGGTAAACAAGAATCGCGAGCAGCAAGCTTGGGTACACATACAATAATGCGAGCGCGCTCAGGCTGAAGAAAGCTGCGCCGGCCATGGCACGATTGAAGCGCGAGTAAGCATTGGTGGCAATCTTTTCCTGATTCTCGAACAGGTTCAGCTTCGAAGTGCGTGCCAGAAGCTTTTGCGTGCCGTTGCGACAAAGCAGCGCGCTGGCCAGTTCTGATAACAGGTAGGCGATGTAGCAAAGCGCTGCCGCTGCGGTCAGTGAATAGATCAGATGATCCTTTTCAAGCGTATGCAAAACGGACGGGAAATAGGCAGGTATTCTTTCCGAGCCCAGCAGAATGATGACTTTGAGTGGCAGGAAGAACGCCAAGAGAAGAAATATCTGGCTCGCTAAAGTGCTGATTTGGACCAAAAGCGTAATAATGGGTACAACCCGGACGAATTTTACGCCCAGGGAAATGCACCAACCGGTAGTCGCTTTGATCTGCTGTTGAAGTTTCATATCAAACCGCAAGCGTATGTGCAAATTTCGTGCTTGTTTCCATCACTTTTCCTGCCAATAAATACTGGCGAGAGTTTCGTAACCGTCATCCTTGTTTTGTGTGGTGAAAATTGCGCCAATCGGAGGTACAGACTTTTTGTAATACTGTACCTTGAACTGATTGGCGTCATTGACGATGATCTTGCGGGTGTAGCCATTGGCTTTCAGTACCGCGTATACGTCATTTTCGGCTATTTTATCCACACCGGAGTAAACGAATTCATGCATGCTCAGGAAGCCCGCATTGTTGGGTTTCCTGTGCGATTTCTGATGCGTCCCTCTGAGTAGCACGTAAGTGGAGTCACTCAGATGCAGGGCATTGGCAGGCTTTACATCTGTAATTACATCGGCTGCAGGTGGCTGTTCGCAACCGGTCAGCATTGCCAGCAGCGCGATAATGAAAACGTATGGCTTCATGGTGTGGTCACTTCAATTGATGATCCGTGCCAGCAACTGCCTGGCAACGGTGCTGTAGTAGGTGCCATGGTAGTAATAGGGGCAGAATGCCCACTTGTGCTCGTTTTTCGAGACGTATTGCACCATCTTCGCTAAGGCTTGTTTGGCAATGGTTCTGTAATACGAACTGTCATAGTGATAGGGGCAATAGGCCCAACGCGGGGCGCCACCGGCTATCAGCCCGGCATCCTTGCCACCAATTCGCTCTACCGGGACTGTCGAGTCTTCCAGACTGTCCAGCATCGGGTCGATGATTGCATTGTTCAGATCGATCAGGCCCTGGAATGTGCTGCCAGCGAAGCTGGCAACGACCTCTTTGCTCTTGTACTGGCTCGCCCAGTTGGCCTGATGCACAAAAATGTTCGGGCACAGGCTGGCCACGCGATCCAGGAACATGGGCAGGGCCCAGGCGCGCAGCTGCTTTGCCTGTTCACTCCAAGGGGCCTGCACGGTGTATTCGATACCGCATTTAGCCAACGTCTTGAGCATCATCGGGCTGGCCGTCACGATCGAGGTCCCAAATGTGGCAATGCCAATGCTCTCGTCAAAGAAGTCCACAATGACGATGTCGGGGCGAGATAGTTCGAGCTGTTGCCAATGCTCTTTCGAAGCATCCCACTTAACGCGCTTGGCCTCTGCGCCTTCTGTTTCAACGCTGAACCGTGCATCGAGACATGGCGGCGCCATGTAGGAAATCACCGACGATTGAGACATGTAGAAACACACCTCAAAGCGCTCCAGCGTCTTTTTCTGGAACTTGAACAGATTATGGGAAGCGCTTGAGCCAAGAATTGCGACGCGTATCTTGCCTGACCCCGTTTTGACGGGGTTCGGCCGCGATGCCTTTATTTCAAGCCTGGCCTTCTGTGACAAGAGGCTGTTCACCACCTCTGTATCGGGGCCGTCAATGTTCTTCTGCTCAGCCTTGAGTTGTTGGCGTACGTTGTTGAGTTTCTCTAGGTACTTGTGAGGCATGCCCAGCGGCGATTGCCTGAGTAGTTGGCTCAGGTAGTCGAGCCGTGGTTGTTGCAGGCCAAACCGTGCAAACAGGGCTGGGTCGAAACCTTTGACGCTTTCGGGGGTGCCAAGTATGCGCGCCCGAGCGCCAAAGAAATAGGAATCGCTAAGTGGATGCTTGGTATAGAGGTACAGTGGCTCTTCACGTTTGAGGTGAATGTGCTCGGCAGGGATCTGCTGCTGCTCCAGGGTGGTGACGACAAGATGATGCGCATACTGGGTAATCGCATGTGTCTTGGGGCCACTGGTTTTGTCGACCATCGTCAGCGCCAGAGCCAGCGTGTCGTAATCCACTGGGCGATAGCATTGGTCCGAAGGCAGAAATTCCAGGCCATTCTTCAGCGAGATCAATAACACCTCCGAGATATTGTGCTCGGAGGTGGCCTCGGACTGAATCAGGTCGATGACGCTTTCATGGATACAGTCATCGTCGTCAATGCGTGACGTGACCAGTGTCGCCGCATTGACCCCCTTGAGCAGAAGCATGACTTCGCGGCTGACCATGCTGTAGTCGCTGACCTGAAGCGTGCGAGCATTCAGGTCGGTGTCGCGCAGCAACTGCTCAAGGCGCGTGCGGTGCAGGACCGGTAATGCTTCATCAATGAAGATGATCCACTCGAAGCCTTGATTACTTTGGTTGGCCAAGGATGGGAGAACGGTGTTGGCAAAGATCTCCAGCCTGTAGGACAGCCACAGTTCATCCTTGATGCCGATACCAAAATTGGTGAAAACAAAGTGCTTCAAAGCGGATTTCAACATATCTTCAATGGTTCTGAATCACTGCGATTTCCCGCTCTGCCATCTTGTAGCTGGCGCTTTGCCCGCGAACTCGATTGGCCGCAGCCTTGGATTTTTCCACGAAGGTATTGCCATTGAGGTACATCTCCTCAATCGCTTGAGCCAGTTGCTCGTAGTTTTCTGGTTCGACCACGTAGCCGGAGGTGTTGTCGACAAACTCGGGAACGGCGGCTACAGCCGTAGTGACCGGCACCAGGCCTGACGACATGGCTTCGTCGCGGGATACCCCCTGGGTGTCCATGCGGCTCGGGCAAAGGAAGATGCCGTAGTCCTTGTGCGTATCGGCAATTTCCGTGTGGTTGAGGAAGCCCTGCTGGATCTTGACGTTGCTGAACTTGCGCAGCGGTTCCAGGGTTTCCTCAAACAGTGGGCCGTCACCGATCAGGCAGAACTCCATGTCGTTGAACCAGGATTTGCCCGCGAGGCTTTGTATCGCTTTCACGGTCAGGTCGTTGGCATAGGTCTTCGAGGTATATGGACGAATGGACAGCACTTTCTTGCGTTGCTCGACCGACTTCTCGCGATGGTCGAACAAGTCGGTGTTGATCGGGTTATGAATGATCTCGAACTGGTCTTCCGGTAGGCGGAATCCAAGGTCTTCCATCACTTCTTCCGCGAAGTAGCGCGATACGAACACCAGTTTCAGGTTCGAGTGCATCGGTTGTAGCAGTTCGCGCCAGAACGTCATGCGTTTTTCGCTGGCGAGCTTGCCCAGGCGCAATTGCTCCTCGGTGGTGAAGTTGAACTCACGACGCCACCAAGGCTGGATATCTGCACCATGTACCCAGACAGTGATGCGCGTGCTATTCAGGAACGGACGAAGTGCGCTCCACATCTGCTCATCAAGGAAGTGCACGAGGATCGACTTGTAGCGATTTTTCTCGAGCATCTTTGTCAAGGTCGAAGTGCAGCCGGTAACCACGTCGACGTTCTGGAACTCGTGGTAGCTGACCGTTTCGTTCGGTCGAAGCCGGAATACGTCTACGTTGACCCCACGTTCCTGATAGGCCGTGACCCGAGTGTGCACGAACTTGTTGCGGTACAGGTCGGCGTAGGTCGGGTAATGGTTGGTCAGTAGCAAGTGCTCGCCGCGGCCCATCATTTCAGATGGCTGCAGGTTGCGGTGCCCCAAGACCAGTGCCTTCAGTTCTGTGCTGCCGGCAGCATAGGCGCGCAGACCGAAGCGAATGTAGACGGCCTCCGGTGGAATGTCGGCAGTCTGGTTGCGATTGGCATACTGCATTACATGACTGATACGTTGCTTGTCGGCATCCAGGAACAGCACGACCAGCTGCAGGTTCAGGCCAGGGGTGCAGTCAACGAACAGCTTAAGACGGCCATCTTCGCAGCCCAACTCATCCACACGGACTTCCTGCTGGGCATAGATATATTCATGCTTGCCATCGGCGAGCTTTGAGTGCACGCGCCAGGTATCGCCGTCGACGGCCAGGTCAACGAACTTGTTGCGGATGACGCCAAACATATCGGCCAAACCGCGCCCGGTGATCTCCGGTGCGTCGTGGCTGATCTGCAGCGGGGCAATGGACTCCGCGCGTGCTTGCAACTGGTCGATGGTCATGCCGAGGTTCAGCTCGAGGTCGTCGACCTTGGCGCTAATGTTTTCATGCTGTGCAGCGCCGTTCTCGCAATAGTTGAACGGGTCGATGGCCAGGCCTTGAGCATGGGTGTACTGCAGCGACGGCAGGTTCTTAAGCCAATTGCGCAGCGGCTGTCCGGAAACGATTTCGGTAGCAACCAATGAACGACGGGCGCTCAGCGTCTGGGTCGGACGATAGGCCTGTTCGTTCCACTGCAGTTCGGCATTGTGGCCCTTGCAGGTGAAGTGGGCCGCTTTACCGACTACCTGGGCGCGGCTGTAGCGGGTAGCCAGCGCCAGGTCGAGCAGATAGTTCGGGCCATAGTAGTCGCCAGGCACAAAGGCCGCGACCCATGGTGTATTGCCAACCAGCTCGCCCAGCGAGGTCTTTTTCAACTGCGCTGGCTTGAGCACCAAGATGCGTGGATCATCGCTGACGATACTGCTCTGGTAGGCATCGCTGATGATGACCATACGCACCTGGCTATAGGTCTGGCGGTTCAGGTGGGCGCGCAACGTGTCGAACTGTTCGCGGTCCTGGGCTTCACCGATCACTACGATTTCCGGGAGGCGCTGGGCCCTCGGGGTGCCGGTGACCTTGCTCATTACATATTCCAGGCGCTGGGTGTAGGTGTGCTCCTGCATCACTTTGCGCAGGGCTGCCAGCCGCAGCTTGTCACTGTTCAGCGGGTCTTCGGCCAACAATTGCAGGCGGCGCAGCATTTCCTCGCCGTTGTCGGTGGTAACGACCAGGTCGCCGAACAGCAGGCGTACACCGCGCGAGAAGTTGCTCACGGTCAGGGTGTTGCAGCCGAGCAATTCGAAGACGCGCCGGGCAAACATCGATTGCGATTGCTTGATTGAGTTCAGGTTGATCGCATAGCGGTAGCCCTTGTAGGCCGTGTCAATCTTCTCGAAGGGCAGGGTACCGACGATATAGGGCTGGTATTCCTCTGGGAACTGGTAGTTCGAATCGTTCTTGCCGAAGTTGCGGTCGAAGATTTCCAGCGGGCGGAATTTCGGCAGCTCGCAGACGAAGTTGCCCAAGTCGCGGGTACGCTCGGGGTAACGAACGTAGTAGGCCCCGGCAAAGCAGAAGGCGTCCTTGCGTTCGTACAGCTCGACCGGGTTGTGCAGTGCAGGCTGGCAGGCGAACGGCAGCAGGTAGACGCGGTCGTGACCGAGTGCTCCTTTATAGCGGTGAATACAGTCGATATCGGTGGTGAACACGTGGTCGAACTGTTTGGCGGTGGTCAGGAAGGTCTCGAAGTGAACCGGGTCTTCCTTGTTCCAGAATACGGTCGGAACTTTGTGCTGACGGCACCAGGCAAGAATGTCCTGCAACTCCTGGCCGTTGTGGCCGACTTTGCTGCCCCATAGGTCATCCTTGCCGCGCCAGGCGGACTCGATGAACAGCAATTCCGGGCCAAAGCCTTCGATTTCCGCTTTCCAGTTGGTTGGGGTGAGCGGCATCAGGTCACATTCATAGCGATAGGAGCCGAAGGTGAACTCATCCATCACGCACGCCACTTTCAGGCGGCTGACAGGCTGGTCCGCCTGACGCAGCAGGGTGGTGCGGCTCTGCTCGCTGGTTGGCAGGGCTGCCGGCAGCTTCAGGTAGTTTTCATCTTGTACCGGGGCCGGCGGCAGTAGCGCCTTGCGCGGTTCGTTGGCCAGCAGCTTCTGCTCGTTTTGCTGGCGTTGCTGGCTGGCTTTGCGGTACAGGCGCAGCAGGCGCACTGGCAGCTTGACCAGGCCGCCCAGCGAAGTGGCGCTGTTCTTGATCTGGTAGCCAAGCTGATAGGTCATGCTCGCACGGGTTTTGACCAGGCGCTGCTCTGCCAGGTGGCGCTGTGTATTGGCGCGCCCGAGGTTTTCATTGAGCTCGTCGATCTTGCGCTGCTGAGCGGCACTGCGTTCAAGCAACTGATTGAGGCTGGCCTTTAGCTGTGGGATTTGTTCGCCGGTCAGGGCGCGGTACTTCATGTTTGCCGCACCCAACCCTGCCTTGGACGAGTTGAGCTCGGTTTCAAGTTGCTGGCGTAAACCTTGCCATTCTTGATTAGTAGCAGCGAGGCTGGCTTCGGCTGCCTGACGGCTGGCGCTTTCAAGCATCAATTGCTCTTCCAGCATCTCTTTGGCCTGGTTGAGCGACGCAATGGTCTCTGTAAGGGCCGCCCGCGCTTCTGCAGCTTCAGTATTGGCAAAGGTTAGCTTTTGCAGCTGGTCTTCCAACTGGGTACGTTGTTCAACCAAGGCATTGATGGAGTTTGCCTGGGCGGCATGCTCACGCTGGCTTTGTGCCTGAACGTCATTCATAAGCTGCAACTGAACTTCCAGTTCAGCTTGCCGGCTTTGCAGCAGTGCGACCGTGTCAGCCTGAGTTGCATTGGCCAGCTGGCTTTGAAGCTGCAGCTCGTTCATGGCTTGCCGCTGCTTGGTCAGCTCAGCCTCCAGTTCAGCTTGACGTGCCTTCAACAGGGCAATGGTCTCTGCCTGAGCAGCGTCGGCCCGTTGGGTTTGGGCCTGCAATTCGTTCATATACTCCAACTCGCTTTCAAGTTCGGCTTCCAGTTCCGCTTGGCGCATGCGCAGCGTGGTAATCGTGTTGTCTTTCTCAGCAATATCCTGCTTGCTTTGGGATTGCAGGCGGGTCGTTGCCTCAATCTGGTCTTGCAACTCGATACCCATCGTCGCCAACTGTTCGTGCAATCCTGCGATGGTTTCGAGGTGGGCAGCGTTGGCTTGGTCAGCCTGGGCCTGAAGCTCGCTTGTCGCCTGCAAGTGGCGTTCGAGGTCGGATTCCAGTGCCGTTTTCTGTGCCTGCAACTCTGCGATGTTCTGCAGATGGGCCGCCTCTGCGCGTTGAGCCTGAGCTTGATAGTCGCTCATTGCCTGCACCTGGCTTGCCAGTTCGGCTTGCAATGCAGCCTGTTGTGCTCGCAACGCGGTGATCGCGTCGATATGCTCTGCGTTGTTCTGTTGGGCATCGAGCAGTAGGTCGGCCGTTTGTTGCAGCTGGCTTTCGTGTTCGGCTGTCAATGCTGCCTGATAGGCGCGCAGATCGGTGATGGTGGCGATATGGCCATCATTGGTTTCCCGTGTCTGAGACAGTTGCTTGGTAACTGCCTTGAGCTGCTCATCCTGAACCTGTTGCTTTTCTGCCGAGCTACGTATTTCGTCAATTGCCTCAGTCAATTGCTTTTGCGTTTTGGCGTGCTGATTCTGCAGGTCATCGAGTTGCCGCTGCGCATCAACCAGGTCTTTTGCGCGAGCCTCTTCAACCGCCGCTAACTTCTGCTCCAGTTGACCATACTGCTCAGTCGCTACACGGTACTTTTTGTTGGCTTCCACCAGCCGCTGCGTGGTCTCCTCAATCTCCTGGACACGCTGTGCCTTGGCCTCGAGGATTTCTCGGTTGGTTTTTTGCAGCGTTGCGATATCCGCTTCGCGCGTTTGCAACTGCCTGGAAAGCGCTTCAACTTTTTGCGCTTCTGGCCTGAGCAGCGTGATTTGCTCAGTAGCAGTGCGGTATTTCTTGTTCGCCTCTTCCAGGCGCTTGTTCATCGCAGCGATATTTTCACGCAAGCTGCGTTCGACCGATTCGAACGCCCTTTCCAGCTCGCGAACCCGTTCAATGGACAGCGAGTCGATAGCACCCGGCTTGTGCGTTTCGCTCTTCACGGCAACGATGCCCAGCCACTTGCCGAGCATCTTCACGTCGATGATCTGCAAGTGCTCGGCCAGCAGCCGGAACGGTTCCATCAGGTAGAACGTGTGCTTGTGGTCAATGAAGTCATTGACCCCGAACGGCACGGTAATCACCACTCGGCCACCCTGCTTGAGCAGGTCGTAGGCCTTTTCGATGAACAGCTCCGGGCGTACCAGGTGCTCGAGCACTTCGCTGATGACAACGGTGTCCGGTTCGACCTCGAGCGTATCCAGCGCGAGGAAGTCTGAATTGATATACGTGACGTTCTGCTGGATGTGGACCGGTTCGGCAGACAGGTAGCCCTTGGCCTCTTCGATGGCTTGCGGGCTGGTGTCCACGCCGGTGACCAGGCAGCCTTCACGTGCCAGCAGCAGGGGCACGATGCCCTGCGAGCAGCCAACATCCAGGATCCGGCGCCCTTTGACCTGGGCGCAGATCCAGTGGATGCGGGACTGCGTTTCCCGCATGAACTGATCCCCCAGCTTGCCGTAATAGGCTTCCATCACGCGGTCATGAATATCGGCCAAAGGTGAGGGCTGCTCTGTGTTCACGGTAGGTTTCTCAAGCGTGGGGTTGTTCATGCGGTTGGGTTCATCAAGCCTGGGTAACGCCAGCGGCGTCGATCACGAATGCTGCTTCACGTACCTTGAAGGTGCCGCGGAATTCGCGGTGTTTCACCAGCAGTACGTGGATGTCGGCGCTATCCTGCGCGTAGTCGAAGTCCACGTGCTCGTGGCGCGCCAAGCGCTGCGGCAAGGTTTCGATGTTCGGTTCGACCAGTTGCAGGGTGGCTTCCAGCTCATTGCCCAGGCGCTCGGCGATGCTCAGGGCCGGGCTTTCGCGCAGGTCGTCGATATCGGCCTTGAAGGCCAGGCCGTAGCAGGCAATTTTCACTTGTTGGGCCGACTTGCCCGGGTTCTTGATCAGGAAGTTGGCCAGGGCCATCTTGACCTTGTCGATCACCCACTCGGGCTTGCTGTCGTTGACCACCCGGGCGGTGCGGATCAGGCGCGCCTGCTCTGGGGTCTGGCTGACGATGAACCATGGGTCGACGGCGATGCAGTGGCCGCCGACGCCTGGGCCTGGTTGCAGGATGTTGACGCGCGGGTGGTGGTTGGCCAGGCGAATCAGCTCCCACACATCGATGTCGAGCTTGTCGCAGATGATCGACAGTTCGTTGGCGAAGGCAATGTTTACGTCACGGAAGCTGTTTTCGGTCAGCTTGCACATTTCTGCGGTGCGGGCGTTGGTGACGATGCACTCGCCTTCAACGAAGGTGCGGTACAGGCGTACGGCTGCTTCGGAGCACTTGTTGGTCATGCCGCCGATGATGCGGTCGTTTTCCACCAGCTCGCGCAGCACGTGGCCTGGCAGTACACGCTCAGGGCAGTGGGCAACGCGGATGTCGGAGTCTTCGCCGTGGGTTTGCGGGAAGCTCAGGTCCGGGCGGGCCTGGGCCAGCCAGAAGGCCATCTGCTCGGTAGCGCCGACCGGGGAGGTGGATTCCAGGATGACCAGGTCACCCTTCTTCAGAACGGGCGCGATGGCCTTGCTGGCAGACTCGATGTAGCTCAGGTCCGGCTGGTGGTCATCCATGAACGGGGTTGGTACGGCGATCAGGAAGGCGTCGGCAGCTTCCGGAACAGTGGAGGCACGCAGGAAGCCTTCGGTTACGGCAGCGTGTACCACCATGTCCAGCTCAGGCTCGACAATGTGGATTTCACCACGGTTGATGGTGTCGACTGCATGCTTGTTTACGTCGATGCCGATGACATGCTTCTTGCGGGCGGCGAAAACGGCGGCGGTTGGCAGGCCGATATAGCCCAGGCCTACGACGGAAATTTTATTGAAGCTCATGCTGCGTCCTTGGAGTTAGAGAAGGCTGAGAGTGCGTCGAGGATTCGCGCGCACGCTTTTCCATCGCCGTAAGGATTGTGGGCAAAGCTCATCTCGCGATAGGTCGCATCGTCGGTGAGCAGTTTCGCCAGGTGTTCGGTGATCGATTCCACATCGGTACCCACCAGTTTGACGGTGCCGGCGGCCACGGCTTCCGGGCGCTCGGTGGTGTCACGCATGACCAGTACCGGTTTGCCCAGGGCAGGGGCTTCTTCCTGGATGCCGCCGGAGTCGGTCAGGATCAGGTAGGAACGGGTCATCAGGTAGACGAACGGCAGGTAGTCCAGCGGCTCGATCAGGTGAATGTTGTTGACGTCGGCCAGCAGACGGTTGACCGGTTCGCGCACGTTCGGGTTGAGGTGTACCGGGTACACGATGTCCACGTCAGGAAATTGGCGCGCGGTTTGTACCAGTGCCTGGCAGATGCGTTCGAAGCCGCCACCAAAGTTTTCGCGGCGATGGCCGGTGACCAGCACCATGCGGCGCTCCGGGTTCAGGAAGCTGAACTGTTCTTCGAACTGGCTCTTCAGCGCGGGGCTTTCCAGCTTGCGGACCACTTCCAGCAGCGCGTCGATCACGGTGTTGCCGGTGGTATGGATGGTCGCGGCGTCGATGCCTTCACGCAGCAGGTTGTCCTGCGAGGTGGAGGTGGGCGCGAAGTGCAGGGCGGCCAGTGCGCCGGTCAGGCGGCGGTTGCCTTCTTCCGGCCATGGCGAATACAGGTTGCCAGTGCGCAGGCCGGCTTCCACGTGGGCGATTGGAATCTGCTGGTAGTAGGCGGCCAGGCTGGTAGCCAGGGTTGTCGCGGTGTCCCCGTGCACCAGCACCACGTCGGGCTTGAACTCGGCCAGCACAGGCTTCAGACCCTGCAGGATGGCAGTGGTCACGTCGGTCAGGTCCTGGCCGGGCTTCATGATGTTCAAGTCGTAGTCGGGCGTGATCTCGAACAGCTCCAGTACCTGGTCGAGCATCTGGCGGTGCTGGCCAGTTACGCAGACGCGCGACTCGAAACGGTCGTCCTGGGCAAGGTTGAGGGCCAGGGGGGCCATTTTGATGGCCTCTGGGCGGGTGCCAAATACAGTGAGGGTCTTGAGGGACACGGCGACGGTCTTCTGTGTGTGAGTGAAGGCGGTTGGATCGGGTGCTACGGGTGCGAAACGCGGGTGTTACGCAAGTCGGCCGGGGGGGTGGCGTGGGTAGCGCTACGCACGCAAAAGCGAGCGAGGAGGGGGGAGGGCGGTGAAGAAAAATTCATTTTGGCTCGGATCCTTCAAGCGTAGCGGTTGTCCAACGACCGCAAATTTATCACTTCGTCATCAATATGACATCCCGTCTGGCACGTTTTTTTCCCCTGATCGTCAGAATTTGCCCATATTCATCGATCAATTGGATCCTATTTTCGGAAGTTGCATCAGAAAAAACGATTGTTTGATGTTATTCAGGCATCATGCCAAGAAAGTCAATTCGACTGAGGCATACGACGAACGGGTGGGAGCCTTGTCCGGCAAGGCTTGTAGGAAAAACAACTGCGATTGGTCTGAATGAAACCTAGATTAAACGGGAATTTACCTGGCGGCGAATTGCCATCTCCTTTGTTTCATGAAGTTAACCTGAAATATGGCGTAACGCCATCATTTTTGGGTGGGCGAAGTTGCTTTTTTTAATGTCGGATCCGGTAACGATTAACTGGGCCAAGTGCCTGTTTGCAAAATGGCAGAACCGCTAGGGTTGATTGCGCAGTCGAAGGAAAACGGCTGCTGGAAAATGACCAACCCAAGGAGTGTTCACCATGCGTAACAACGTTCTGTCGTACCTGCTGCTGCCGCTGTTCGCCAGCCTGTCCTTTTCCCTCAGCGCCGCCCCGGCCAGCGCCACGGCGGTGCCCGAGCCGGTGCCGGTGGTAAGCCAGCAGCAGGCCCAGCAGCCGCAGCGGCTGGACCTGAACACCGCCGATGCGCTGACGTTGCAGAAGGAATTGAACGGCATAGGGAAGGCCAAGGCCGAGGCCATCGTGGCTTACCGGGAGGCCAATGGGCCGTTTGCTTCGGTGGATGAACTGCTGGAGATCAAGGGCATTGGCAATGCGTTGCTGGAGCGTAACCGGGACAAGGTGATGGTGGAGTAAATGGGCGAGGAGGGTGAGCCTGTCGGTTTGGGGTTGCCTTCTGGAACCTGGGGCTGCTTTGCAGCCCTTCGACAAGGGGCGCAAAGCACCCCAATAAATACCTAATAAAACAATAAGTTATTTTTTACTTTGCGGTGCGTCAAAATATTGCCTTAAAAGGTGGCTCTTAAACCCTTTACTTTGACCTTTTAGCGGTCTTGCGCATCCTTGGCATCCGCCTCGGCATTGCGTTCGTGCACCTTGCGCAGCTGTTCTTCGGTCAGTGGCAGTTTTTTTGCCGTGTCGCGCAGCAGCATCAGCCCGCCGACGATTGAGCCGAGGGCTATGATGAGTATCAGCCAGGCATACCAGGGCATTTTCGTTCTCCTTTGCTGGTGATGGGCAGCGCTTGTACAAGTGTTGAGCAATTGCCCGTTCCGTAGGTTCAATTATAGGAGCCAGCCACTGTTGGGCCAATTCCGTGACCCGCGGGCCCCAAAGCCTGCGCCACTTCGTTTACAATGCGCGCCGTTTTCGACTTGCCAAGAGACCCTGCCCATGTCCGCCTGCCAGACGCCCCTGATCGTCGCCCTGGATTTCCCTACCCGTGAGGCCGCCCTGAAGCTGGCTGACCAGCTTGACCCTGCGCTGTGCCGGGTGAAGGTTGGCAAGGAGCTGTTCACCAGCAGCGCTTCGGGCATTGTCGAAACCCTGTGCGACAAGGGCTTCGAAGTGTTCCTGGACCTCAAGTTCCACGACATCCCCAACACCACTGCCATGGCGGTGAGGGCTGCGGCCGAAATGGGTGTGTGGATGGTGAACGTGCACTGCTCCGGTGGCCTGCGCATGATGGCGGCTTGCCGCGAGGAGCTGGCCAAGCGCAGCGGCCCGCAGCCGTTGCTGATTGGTGTGACCGTGCTGACCAGCATGGAGCGTGAAGACCTGGCCGGTATCGGCCTGGATGTCGCCCCCCAAGAGCAGGTGCTGCGCCTGGCGGCGCTGGCCCAGAAGGCTGGCATGGACGGTTTGGTGTGCTCGGCGCTGGAGGCCCCGGCACTGAAGGCGGCGCACCCGTCGCTGCAACTGGTGACCCCGGGCATTCGCCCGGCGGGCAGTGCGCAGGATGACCAGCGCCGTATCCTCACCCCGCGCCAGGCACTGGATGCGGGTTCGGATTACCTGGTGATCGGCCGCCCGATCAGCCAGGCCGCCGACCCGGCGCAGGCGCTGGCTGCGGTGGTGGCGGAAATTCGTGGGTAAGTAGCCTGCGTTATCGAAAAGGCCAGCATGAGAGTGCTGGCCTTTTTTGTTTGGCTGCTCCGCGAATGGCACCGCCTTCGGCGGTGATTGCCGGCAAGCCGGCTCCCACAAAAGAGCCCAACCTCATGGGCCAGCGCAGGACCTGTGGGAGCGGGCGCGCCCGCGAAGCAGACGCTGCGGTGGATGGCACGGGCTTCGCCCGTGTTCGCGGGCACGCCCGCTCCCACAGGGACTGTGTTGGCCTGTAAGTGTTCAGCTGCAACTGAAGCCATCGCTCAGCTTCGGAAAATACCTACAGCGTGGCTTCGCTGGTCAGATCACGGCGCGCACGGGCTTGATCAGCCTGATCAGGTAAATCGGTATCAGCGTCAACATGAACACCCCCACCGCCAGCAGCGGTATCAGCCACGCCAGTGAATGCCCTTCGATCAGCGGGCCATAGACGATGCTGGCCCTGTTCATGATGAACACGTGCAAACAGTACAGCCCCAGCGTGCAGCCAGATAACTCGGCTAGCAGCTTGCTGTGCCGTACCAGCTGGCCGCCCAGCGCAAGCAGCAAGCGGAACGCGCAGATGGCGGCCAGCACCACCAGCGGCGACACGTAGGAATAGAAGACCTGGTTGGGCACGTCCTGCTGCACCGACATGGCGTGGGTGGCGGCGGCGGTCAGGGCGCCGCTGATAAAGAACCCGCCAAGGTTTACCCAGGCGTTGCCAGGGCCATGCAGCCGAATGTGTTCGAATACATAAGCCCCCAGAAATGCGTAACCCGCATACCCCATGAACGAAAACAATTCATAGGTATTGGTCAGGTTGGCCAACGCTGGAGCGAACTGCGCGACGGTGGGGAGCAGGCAACTGACTGCTAGCCACATGCCCAGGAAAACACGCTTTTCCTGTGGCCCGGAATGCTGGTAGACCTTGGCCATGAACGGCATGATCAAGTAGACGCCGATGATCGCGTACAAGTACCAGAGGTGGTAGTAGACGGGGCCTTGGAGCATGGCCAGTGCGGCTTGCCACACACTGCCATGCCCGACGCCCATTGTGGCCCGCCACAGCGCGTAGAACACAGACCAGAACAGCAGCGGCGGCAGTATGCGCACGAATCGCTTCTGATAGAACCTGATGGCACCCTCCGAGCGATTCAACAGCAGGGCGCCGGACAACATCAGGAATAGCGGCACGCAAGACCGGACCAGCGAGTTGTAGATATTGGACGACATCCAGTTGTCATCCAGTTGTATCGCCCCTGCCGACGCGATGTGAAGAACTACCACCATGAAGCAGGCGGCGATCCTGCAAAAGTCCAGCCCGGCATTCAAACGTTGCTGCATCGGTTGCCCACCTTTTCGCTGCCTTGCGCAATGGGTGCTTGTGGATGCCTGAATTTAAGTCCGGCGGGCAAAACTGCAAGCGGCGAAAGTGCCACAACAAGGGTTTGCGACGCGATTTCATGGCCTGTAGAGGGGCTGCGTTCTAGACCTTCAACACCAACTTGCCAAAATTCTCCCCCCTGAACAGCTTCAGCAAGGACTCAGGGAAGGTCTCCAGCCCTTCCACCACATCCTCCTTGCTCTTCACCTGCCCGCTGGCCAGCCACCCGGCAATTTCCAGCGCGGCCTTGCCATAGTCCTTGGCGTAATCCATCACCACAAAGCCTTCCATGCGCGCACGGTTCACCAGCAGCGACAGGTAGTTGGCCGGGCCTTTCACCGCTTCCTTGTTGTTGTACTGGCTGATTGCGCCGCAAATCACGATGCGTGCCTTGAAGTTGATGCGGGTCAGCACGGCATCGAGGATGTCGCCGCCGACGTTGTCGAAGTACACGTCCACGCCTTTGGGGCATTCGCGCTTCAGGCCGGCCAGCACGTCTTCGGCCTTGTAGTCGATCACCCCGTCAAAGCCCAGTTCGTCCTTCAGGTAGTGGCACTTCTCGGCACCGCCGGCGATACCGACCACGCGGCAGCCTTTGATCTTGGCAATTTGCCCGACAATGCTGCCCACCGCGCCGGCCGCGCCGGAAATGACCACTGTATCACCGGCCTTGGGCTGGCCGACGTCCAGCAGGGCGAAGTAGGCGGTCATGCCGGTCATGCCCAGCGCCGACAGGTAGCGGGGCAGGGGCGCAAGGCTGGGGTCGATCTTGTGCAGGCCCTGGGCTTCGCCCGTGAAGTAGTCCTGCACGCCAAGGGCGCCGCTAACATGGTCGCCCGGCTTGTAGGAGGGGTGGTTGGAGGCAATCACTTCGCCGACGCCCAGCGCGCGCATCACCTGGCCCAGGGCCACGGGTGGGATGTAGGACTTGCCTTCGTTCATCCAGCCGCGCATGGCCGGGTCCAGCGACAGGTACAGGTTGCGCACCAGCACCTGGCCTTCGCCGGGTTGTTCGGCGGGCACGGTCTCGAAGCTGAAGTCGTCACGGCGTACGGCGCCGACCGGGCGTTTGGCGAGCAGGAAGCGACGGTTGGTGTGGGTCATGGCGGGTCCTTGTGGGCAGTGGAGGGGGATGCGTTAAATCTACCCTGTTGATGTAGGCAGGTCCTTAACATCACTGACAAGCATGGTAGCCCAACCGGTGGGGTGATGATGCTGCCTGGCCGCTTGGTGGCTGACTATGCTCTGAACCCCACCAATCACGCTTTGGAGCACGCGATGAGCATGACCTTTTCCGGCCAGGTAGCCCTGGTCACCGGCGGTGCCGCCGGCATCGGCCGGGCAACCGCCCTGGCTTTCGCCCAGGAGGGCCTGAGGGTGGTGGTGGCCGACCTCGACCCGACCGGTGGCGAGGCCACTGTGGCCTTGATCCATGCGGCGGGCGGCGAGGCGCTGTTCATTGCCTGTGACGTCACCCGCGACGCTGATGTGCGCCAGCTGCACGAGCGCCTGATTGCCGCCTATGGCCGGTTGGACTATGCCTACAACAACGCGGGTATCGAGATAGAGCAAGGCCGCCTGGCCGAGGGTAGCGAGGCGGAGTTCGATGCCATCATGGGCGTTAACGTGAAGGGGGTGTGGCTGTGCATGAAGTACCAGCTGCCGTTGCTGCTGGCCCAGGGCGGAGGGGCCATCGTCAATACCGCTTCGGTGGCGGGCTTGGGGGCGGCGCCGAAGATGAGCATCTACAGCGCCTCCAAGCACGCGGTGATCGGCCTGACCAAGTCGGCGGCCATCGAGTACGCCAAGAAGGGCATTCGTGTGAATGCGGTGTGCCCGGCGGTGATCGACACCGACATGTTCCGCCGCGCCTACCAGGCTGACCCGCGCAAGGCCGAGTTTGCCGCCGCCATGCACCCGGTGGGGCGCATTGGCAAGGTCGAGGAGATTGCCAGCGCCGTGCTGTACCTGTGCAGCGACGGTGCGGCGTTTACCACCGGGCATTGCCTGACGGTGGATGGTGGGGCTACGGCGATCTGAGCCGATATCGGTGTGGCCTTCTTCGCGGGTAAACCCGCTCCCACAGGTAGCCCGCTGGCCTCAGGGCTGGTGATACCCCTGTAGGAGCGGGTTTACCCGCGAAGGGGCCCTGGCAGACCACCACAATGCCAGCCCAACCACCACACACCCCAGCACCAGCACCCCACCAAACACCAGCAAGGCCAACTGCGACCCCAGCCGGTCACTCAGCAACCCGGTAAAGATCACCGGCAGGCTGAACCCCAGGTACGCCAGCAAAAAGAACCCGGCACTGGCCCGTGTCTTCTCGTTGCCAGCCAACTGGTTCACCGCCGCCAGCCCGCCCAGGTAGATAAACCCGTAGCACGCACTGCTGGCCGCCACGGCACCCAGCAATACCGCGCCCAGCTGGCCGCTGTCCGCCCCCCAGGCCAGCACGGCATAGCTGCACGGCAGTATTACCAGCCCCAGCAGCGTGGCCGTACGGCTGCTGAGGCGCCGCGCCATCGGCTGGAACAACAAGCCGCAGCTGATCACGCAAAAGGTCGAGAACCCTGACCAGGCGCTAAGTCCATGCTGGCGCAGGATGCCGGGCAGCAGGGCGATCACCAGCCCCACGCAGGCCCACGCCAGCAAAATGGCCATGCCATAGGCCACACTGCCACGCGGGTAGCAGGGCAGGCGCAGCATGGGGGTGCGTTGTGCCGGGCGTGGGTCGGGCAGGCGCCATACCACCAGCATGGCCAGCGCTGCCAGCAGCAGTTGCAGGTGGAAGCTGCCTGGGGTCAGGCTGGCGCCGCGCAGCAGGAACAGGCTGGTCAGTGCCGCGCCCAGGCCAAAGCCCAGGGAGGTACTGGCGGTAACCCAGTTGGCGGCGCGGGTGTTGTCCGCGCCGCCCATCAGTTCACCCATGTAGGCGGTGGCTGTGGCCGAGGCCAGGCCGGTACCCAGGCCGAGGAACAGGCGCGCCAGGCCGAGGGTTTGCAGGCTGGGGGCCAGCAGCATCAGTACGGTGGCAACCATCGACAAGGCCAGTGCGGCCAGCACCAATGGCCGGCGCCCAACCCGGTCGGCCAGCCCGCCCAGAGCCAGCAGCACGGGTAGTACGCCGAGCACGTAGCCGGAGAAGGCCACTGCGGTGGCAGCGGCGCCCTGGCCGGAGAGGTCGGCGTAGGTGATGTACAGCGGGGCCTGCAGGTTGACGGCCAGGGTGATCAGGCAGAGGGCGAAGGCCAGGCGGGCTGGGGCGGAGGGCATGGGTAGGGATCCTGGTTTACTGGTGGCTGTTCCGGCCTCTTCGCGGGCACGCCCGCTCCCACAGGGATTGCGCAAAACCTGTAGGAGCGGGCGTGCCCGCGAAAGGGCCGGCCCTGCCAACTCTGATGCCAGCCCATTCCCCTCACCAGACACACCGCCAACCCTTTTATGCTTAACTGTTCGCTCAAAACCAGCGAACACTTACCCCATGCACTTGCCCCTCGACCGCACCAGCACCACCCCGCTGGTGCAGCAACTCACCGACCACCTGCAAACCTGGATCGACCAGCAACGCCTGCGCCCCGGCGCGCGCCTGCCGTCGATCCGGGCTTTGGCCCGCAGCCAGGCGGTCAGTGCGTCATGTGTGATCGAAGCCTACGACCGCCTGGTCGCCAGCGGCTGGCTGGAGGCCCGCCACGGCACCGGCTTTTTCGTCGCCGAGCGCAAACCCGGCCTGGCCGTGGAAGACGCCCAACCCTGGGGCGAGGCCGGCGACGGCAGCTGGCGGCAGTTTCGCGAGGGCCACGACGAATTGCTCAAGCTGGGCTGCGGCTGGTTGCCCAGCAGTTGGCGCGCCGCCACCGAACTGGCCCAGGCAGTGCGCCAGGTCAGTCGCGGCAACCCGCAGGACCTGTTCGACTATTGCCCACCCCTGGGCCTGGCCAGCCTGCGCCAGCAGCTGCACAAGCGCCTGGCGCAGCTGGGCATCGCCGCCGGCCCCGAACGAATCCTCACCACCCACGGCGCCAGCCACGGCCTCGACCTGCTGGTGCGCACCCTGCTGCGCCCGGGCGACACGGTGCTGGTGGAAAACCCCGGCTACTACAACCTGTACAACCTGCTGCGCCAGCACCAGGTGCACATGCTGCCGGTGCCGCGTACCGCCGAAGGCCCGGACCTGGCCACCCTCGAAGCCCTGCTGGCCGCGCACAGGCCGCGCTGCCTGTTCATCAACAGCCTGTACCACAACCCCACCGGCACCAGCCTGACGCCCAAGGTGGCCTACCGCCTGCTGGAGCTGGCCCGCGAGCACGACCTGCGCATCATCGAGGACGATATCTACGCCGACTTCCAGGAGGGCCCGGCCACCCGCCTGGCAACTCTCGACAGTGAACAGCGGGTGATCTACATGGGCAGCTTCTCGAAAACCCTCAGCAGCTCGCTGCGGGTCGGCTACCTGGTTGCCGACCCGGCGTTGCTGGCGCGCCTGGCCGAGTTGAAGATGGTCAGCGGCATTGGCACCTCGCGCTTTGCCGAGCAGGTGGTGGGGCAGATGCTGGCCAACGGCAGCTACCGCAAGAGCGTGCAGCGCCTGCGCGTACGCCTGGGGCAGCATATGGCCAAGCTGCTCGGCCAGCTGGAACAGGCGGGCTGGCAGGTGTTCTGCGAGCCTTACGGTGGCATGTTCGTCTGGGCCCGCGTGCCGGGCCGGGATTTCGCCAGCCTGGAGTGCTTGGCCCTGCAGCACGAGGTGCTGCTCACCCCCGGCAGCGCCTTCGATTACCAGGGCGCGGCCAGTGCCTGGCTGCGTATCAATGTCGCCTACGGGCAGGACTCCCGCGCCCAGGCCTTCCTTCAGCACGCAGGGCGACCTCTGCCAAGCTGATAACGACACGCTCATAGCTATTTGACACTATTCTGACGTCAGGCCCTTGTTCATCGGCTGGCAACGTTGCCACCCTTGGCCTTCGGGATAACCTCGCACGCAGAAGGGGAATCGGCATGGGCGCGAGCAAGCACGGTGTGCTGGCCAACCTGGGCATGGCCCGCAAACTCGGCCTGGGCTTTGCCCTGGTGCTGGTGCTGACCCTGGCGGTGGCGGCCATTGGCATTGCTGCGTTGCACAGCGTTGGCCAGCGCTTCGACAGCCTGCGCCAGCTGGCCCAGTTCAATACCGACCTGCTGCGCTTGCGCCAGCACGAGCAGGCCTTTGCCCTGCGCTCCGACATGCAGCAGGCCGAGGCCTTGCGCAGCGGACTGCAGGGTCTGGCCGAGCGCGCCCGTGGTCTGCCGGCGCTGGCGGCAGCGGAAGCCGACCTGGCAGCCTATGGCCAGGCGTTCGAGGCCTTTGTCGAGGCGGTGCAGGCCAAGGAGCTGGCGCTGGACATGGCCAGCTGGTCGGTGTCCAGCGTGGCCAACAACCTCGATGTGTTGCAGGCCGGCCTGGCCGATGATGGCGTGTACACCCTCAAGCAGTCCCAGGGCCAGCAGGGCGGCGCGTTTCTCGAGCAGGCCGCGCAGGTGGCGCAGGTGTCGCGGCTGATGTTGCAGGCCATGGATGAAGCGCGGGTACGCCTGGAAAAAAGCCGCAAGGGCGAAGAGGGCGTCAGCCAGGAACGCATTGCCCAGACCATCGAGGCCGCTAGCCTGGTCAGCCAGTTGCAGGGCGCCGTCAGCGATGCCGGCTACCAGAGTGTGCTGGGCGAGGTAGCGGGGCACATTGGCAGTTTCTCGGAAAAACTTAACGAATACACTGACCAACTGGCCCGCGAGCAGGGGCTGAAGGCGCAGTTGCAGGCCAGTGCCGAGCAAGTCACCGGGCGGGTCGACCAGGCTTACCTGGGGCAGGAGCAGGCCCTGCAGGGTGAACTGAAACGCAATGCCGTGGCCATCGGCCTGGCCACGACATTGGCGCTGCTGGTGGGCGTGCTGGCCGCCTGGCTGATCACCCGCGCCGTGGTCGGGCCGCTCAAGCATGTGATTGCCCGCGCCCAGCGCATTGCCGCTGGCGAGCTGAGCTTTGACGCCCAGGCGCCACGCCGTGACGAAGTAGGGCAGCTGATGCAGGCCATGCAGCAGATGGCTGCGGGCTTGTCGGGCATTGTCAGCGGTTTGCAGCAGGGCATCGAGCAACTGGCCGGTAATGCACAGGCGCTATCGGCGGTGACCGAGCAGACCAACCGCGAGGTGGGCAGCCAGAAGGAAGAGACCGAACAGGTGGCGACTGCCATGCAACAGATGACCGCCACCGTGCACGATGTGGCGCGCAATGCCGAAGAGGCGGCGCTGGCGGCCCAGGCTGCGGATGAGAAGGTGGATTCCGGGCAGCAGGTGGTGCGCCAGAGCATGCAGCGCATCGAGCAACTGGCGGCTGCGGCGGAGACGGCCAGCGCCGGTATCGACAGCCTCAGTGCCGAGATCCACACCATTGGCGACGTGCTGGAAGTGATCAAGAGTGTGGCCGAACAGACCAACCTGCTGGCGCTGAATGCCGCTATCGAAGCGGCCCGGGCCGGTGAGCAAGGGCGTGGCTTTGCCGTGGTAGCTGATGAGGTGCGCGCGTTGGCGCGGCGCACCCGGCAGTCTACCGAGCAGATCGAGACCTTGGTGGCCAGCCTGCGCGGTAATGCCCAGCAGTCGGTGGCGCAGATTCGCGGCAGTACCGAGCTGGTGCGCCTGGCGGTAGCCGATGCACTGCAGACCGAAAGCGCGCTGGGCAGCATTGCGGCGGCGGTGTCATTGATCCAGCAGATGAACCAGCAGATTGCCGCGGCGGCCGAGCAGCAGAGCTCGGTGGCGGAAGAGATCAGCCGCAGCGTGACGCACATCCGCGGCAGTGCCGATCAGGCGGCGTTGGCGATGCAGGACAATGCCCGGTCGAGTATCGAGTTGGCGCAGTTGGGGACTGACCTGAAGGGAATGGTGGGGCATTTCAGGTTGTGATCTGGGCCTGGGCGTTGTGTTGCCTGTACCGGCCTCTTCGCGGGTAAACCCGCTCCCACAGGAATACCACAAGGCTGAATATTGTGTGATCCCTGTGGGAGCGGGTTTACCCGCGAAGAGGCCGGTACAGGCAACAAATACCTTCAAGCTCTGCGCGGATTTAGGATCATCAAGGTCAACACCCCCGCCACAATCCCCCAGAACGCCGAGCCGATCGAGAACAAGGTCAGCCCCGACGCCGTGACCATGAAGGTGATCAACGCCGCCTCCCGCTCACGCGCTTCGCTCATGGCCACGGTCAGCCCGTTCATGATCGAGCCGAACAGCGCCAGCGCCGCAATCGACAGCACCAGCTCTTTCGGCAATGCCGCAAACAGCGCCGCCAAGGTCGCGCCGAACACCCCGGCAATGCCGTAGAAAATCCCGCACCACACTGCCGCGGTATAACGCTTGGCCGGGTCTTCATGGGCATGCGGCCCGGTGCAGATCGCCGCGCTGATCGCTGCCAGGTTGACCCCGTGCGAGCCAAACGGTGCCAGCAGCAGCGAGGCAAAGCCGGTGGCCGAGATCAGTGGTGAGGCCGGCACCTGGTAGCCGTCCGCGCGCAGCACGGCCACACCCGGCATGTTCTGCGAGGTCATCGCCACCACGAACAGCGGAATGCCAATGCTGATGGTCGCCGCCAGCGAGAAGCTTGGCGTGGTCCACACTGGCGTGGCCACTTCCAGGCGGAAGCTGCTGAAGTCCAGCAGGCCCAAGGCACCGGACAGCGCCGTGCCCACCAGCAGCGCGGCCAGCACGCAGTAACGCGGCGACAGGCGCTTGACCAGCAGGTAGCTGAAGAACATGCCCAGTACCAGCAAGGTGCGGTGCTGGGCGGCGACGAAGATTTCACTGCCGATCTTGAACAGGATGCCCGCCAGCAGCGCCGAGGCCAGCGAGGCCGGGATGCGCTTGACCAGGCGCTCGAAGCTGCCGGTCAGGCCACAGATCAGCACCAGCACGGCGCAGGTAATGTAGGCGCCGATCGCCTCGCCATAGCTGACCCCGCCCAGGCTGGTGATCAGCAAGGCGGCACCGGGGGTGGACCAGGCTACGGTGATCGGCGTGCGGTAACGTAGCGACAGACCGATGCTGCATACCGCCATGCCGATCGACAACGCCCAGATCCATGACGAAATCTGCGCGCTGGTCAGCCCGGCTGCCTGGCCGGCCTGGAACATCAGCACCAGCGAGCTGGTATAGCCGGTGAGCATGGCGATAAAGCCGGCGACCACCGCCGATGGGGAGCTGTCTGCCAGGGGCCGCAGGCGTATGGAAGTGGCATTGGTCATGAACAAAATCCTTGTAAAGGTGTAAGCAGTTTTTTCAGACTACAGCGAGCAAGGTTGATCCTTGCCATACAGCGGCCATTGCTTTTAGCCGTACAGTCGCCAACTATTGGGCGAAAATGCAGAACTGCTTGGGAGTGGAAGGGCGATGTACAAGGTCTATGGCGACTACCAGTCGGGCAACTGCTACAAGGTCAAGCTGATGTTGAACCTGCTGGACCGGCCGTATGAATGGCACCCGGTGGACATCCTCAAGGGCGAGACCGAAACAGCCGAGTTCCTGGCGATGAACCCCAACGGCAAGGTGCCGGTGCTGGAGCTGGAGGACGGCAGCTACCTGTGGGAGTCCAATGCCATTCTCAACTTCCTGGCCGATGGCAGCGAGTTCCTGCCTACCGAGCCGCGCCTGCGTACCCAGGTGTTGCAGTGGCAGTTCTTCGAGCAGTACAGCCATGAGCCATACATTGCCGTGGCGCGCTTCATCCAGTTCTACCTGGGGTTGCCGGACGAGCGCCTGGACGAGTACCGCAAGCTGCACAAGGGCGGGTACAAGGCGCTGAAGGTGATGGAGCGGCAGCTGCAGATGACGCCGTACCTGGTAGGTGACCAGTACTCGATTGCCGACGTGGCGTTGTATGCCTATACCCACGTGGCGCACCAGGGTGGGTTCGACCTGGCCGATTACCCGGCAGTGAGGGCCTGGCTGGAGCGGGTCAGCAGCCACCCGAGGCATGTGCCGATGGTGGGGTAGTTTCTAGCCTTTGCCGGCCTCTTCGCGGGCATGCCCGCTCCCACAGGTATTCCACAATATTCAGCCCTGTGGTGAGCCTGTGGGAGCGGGCGTGCCCGCGAAAGGGCCAGAGCAGGCTGCCCGCAAACCGTCAGGCCGAAGCGAACCGCTCATCCAGGTAGGCAATGATGGCCTTGGACTCATACATCCAGGTCACCTTGCCCGCTTCTTCAATGCGCAGACACGGCACTTTCACCCGGCCGCCACCTTCCTGCAGGGCCTGGCGGTGCGCAGGGTCGTTCTTGGCATCGCGCAGCGCCACCGGCACGTTCAAACGGTGCAGGGTGCGGCGTGTCTTGACGCAGAACGGGCAGGCGTGGAACTGGTACAGCGCCAGGCCCTTGGCCGCTTGCTCGACGCGGGCCTGGGCGGCGGCGTCGCGCTTGCGCTTGGCCGGGCGGCTGATCCAGTCGCCGAACACGATGAGCTGGCCGAGGCCAACCCGCAGGGCTTTGACGATCATGGGCAACTCCTGAAATGAAAAAGCCGACCCGGGAGGGTCGGCTTGGGGTCAGCAGCCAATCACTTGATCAGGCTGAGGAACTCGCTGCGGGTGGCGGCGTTTTCGCGGAACTCACCCAGCATCACCGAGGTGATCATGGTCGAGTTCTGCTTCTCGACACCGCGCATCATCATGCACATGTGCTTGGCTTCGATGACCACGGCCACACCGGCGGCACCGGTTACCTGCTGCACGGCCTCGGCAACCTGGCGGCTGAGGTTTTCCTGGATCTGCAGGCGGCGGGCGTACATGTCGACGATGCGCGCCACCTTCGACAGGCCCAGTACCTTGCCCTTGGGCAGGTAGGCCACGTGCGCCTTGCCGATGAACGGCAGCATGTGGTGTTCGCACATCGAATACAGCTCGATGTCCCGGACCAGCACCATTTCGCTGTTGTCAGAGCTGAACAGCGCGTTGTTGGTGACTTCTTCCAGTGTTTGCTCATAACCGCGGCAAAGGTACTTCATCGCCTTTGCAGCCCGCTTGGGCGTGTCGAGCAGGCCCTCACGGGAGACGTCCTCGCCAATCTGGCTGAGGATCTCGGTGTAGTTCTGTTCCAGGGACATGGATCTACCTGTGGGAAAAAATCGCAAAAACGAAGGGTACGGCGGTGAGGGCGGCGCTGCAAGCGCGGCGTTACTCGTCGCGGCCTTCGAGCATGGTTCGCTTGAGCATCACATAGACCGCGCCGGTGCCGCCGTGGCGGGCGTTGCACGAGGCAAAACCGAGCACCTGCGGGTGCTGGCGCAGCCAGGTGTTGACGTGGCTCTTGATCATCGGACGCTTGCCGTCCAGGCGCGCGGCCTTGCCGTGGGTAACCCGCACGCAGCGCACTTCCAGCCTGGTGGCTTCGGCGATGAAGTCCCACAGGGTTTCGCGGGCCTTTTCCACGGTCATGCCGTGCAGGTCGAGGCTGCCCTCGAACGGGATCTGCCCCAGCTTCAGCTTGCGCAGCTGGCCTTCCTGCACGCCATCGCGGCGCCACAGCAGCTCGTCTTCGGCGCCAACGTCGATGACGAACTGGTCGGACATGCCGTCGATCACCAGCGCCTTGTCACTGCGCACGGTCGCCGCCTGGCGCAGGCCGGCCAGCTGCTGGCGGTCGGCCTTGGGCTTGCCGACTTCGGCGCGGTCGTGCCTGATCGGTTTGACACCGCGCACTTCGGCCTTGAACAGGGAAAAATCGTCGTCTTGCATGATGCCTCCACGTGGGCGGCGTAGTTTACGCGACTGTGGGGCGGTGTGCAGCCTGTACGGGCCCTTTCGCGGGTAAACCCGCTCCCACAAGGACCGCGTAAGCAGCGCCTCAATCGTGTTTCTTCATCAGGTGCGGCGACAGGTTCAGCTCGCGCCCACGGCGCAGGCGAATGCGGCTGCGCCGCCAGAAGCGCACGCCTAGCCACAGCAGCAGCAAGCCGGCCCCGGTGAGGATACCGGCCAGCGGTTTGTTGGCATTGAGTTCCGCCAGGGCAGGGTAGTTGCCCAGCAGGCCGGCGACGCCGGCCATTGCCAGCAGCACGCCCAGGGTTGCCAGCAGGGCCGACAGGCCGGCCGCCAGGCGGGCGCCCCAGTTACGCGGTTCGCGTGGGCGAAGGCGCTTGGCGTCGAAACTGCCTTTGAGCTTCATTCCGCTCTCCTCTGTGGATATCCGGAATTCGACCTGGGGCCGCCCATCGGGTTCCGCCCGGCTGCCGGGCGGTTGTACCCAGCCGGTCAGATCAGGCTGGCGGTGGGGGCCACGCAAGCGAAGTTGTCGGCCATCACGGCCATTTCGCACTGGTGAATCTGCGCGGCCGGGATTACCCCATCCTTGAATGCCAGGTCGCGGGTCGCCGAAGCGTCTTCCACCAGGGTGCAGCGGTAACCATAGTCCTTGGCACGACGCACGGTGGTGCTGACGCTGGAATGGCTCATGAAGCCGCACACGATCAGATCCAGGTGGCCCAGTTCCTGGAGGGTCTCGTGCAGCTTGGTGTTCTTGAATGCGTTGGGCATGCGTTTTTCGATGACGATTTCGCCTTCCAGCGGCTCCAGCCCCGGAATGAACTGGCCGGCCGGACCTTGCGGGTCGAAGCGGCCACCGACAGTGCCCAGGTGGCGAACATGGATGATCGGACGGCCGCTCTTGCGCGCGGCGTCGAGCAACCTGGCGATGTTGGCCACGGCCTCGTCCATGCCCGACAGCGCCAGGGGCCCGCTGAGGTACTCCTTTTGCGCATCGATGATGATCAGGCTGGCGTGGCTCAGCTTGGCCGGCGGATAGTCGCGGCCAGTGAGGCGGAACATCGTGGTTGGAACGGACATCAAGGGCTCCTTGGATAGGGCTTTTGTATACCTATTGTCCCCTGCCTTGGCGCCAATGGGAATGGTTGACAACGTAAGCGGCATGGTTACTGGCTTGTGGCTAGCCATTGGGTAATGCAAAGGAACAAATGTGCGAGTGGGACTGTTAGACTTTTGTCCGGTCTGAATTAGGAGTACCCCGTGATCACATCCCGCCTGCGCACGCTGCGCGACTACATCCGCTGGGCGGTCAGCCGCTTCCACGAGCACGACCTGTTCTTCGGCCACGGTGCCGACAACGCCTGGGACGAGGCCCGCCTGCTGGTGCTGGGTGCGGTGCACCTGCCGTGGGAAGTGGCCGACAGCTACCTGGACTGCATGCTCGAGGACGACGAGCGGGTACGCCTGCAGCACTTGCTCAAGCGCCGTATCGAAGAGCGCGTTCCGGCCGCCTACCTGCTGGGCGAGGCCTGGTTCTGCGGCATGTCGTTCATCGTCGACGAGCGCGTGCTGGTGCCACGTTCGCCGATTGGCGAACTGATCGAGAAACGCTTCGAACCGTGGCTGGCGAGCGAGCCGGCGCGCATTCTCGACCTGTGCACCGGTTCCGGCTGCATCGGCATCGTTGCCGCCGACGTGTTCCCCGAGGCCGAGGTGGTGCTGGCCGACCTGTCGTTCGAGGCGCTCGAAGTGGCCAACCAGAACATTGAACGCCACGGCCTGGACGGGCGCGTGTACACCGTGCAAGGCGATGGTTTTGGCGGATTGCCGGGGCAGCGTTTCGACCTGATCCTGTCCAACCCGCCGTATGTCGATGCCGAGGACTTCGACGACATGCCGGCCGAGTACCACCACGAGCCCGAGTTGGGCCTGGCCTGCGGCAACGATGGCCTGGACCTGGTGCGGCGCATGCTGGCCGAAGCGGCGGACCACCTGACCGACAAGGGCTTGCTGATTGTCGAGGTGGGTAACAGCCAGGTGCATGTCGAGGCGCTGTACCCCGAGGTGGACTTTGCCTGGCTGGAGTTCGAGCGCGGCGGGCATGGGGTGTTCATGCTGACCGCCGAGCAGTGCCGCCAGCATCAGGAACTGTTCAAGGCCCGCGTCTGATTCCAGGGCATCTTCGCGGGTAAACCCGCTCCTACAGGTATGGCGTTGCCCTCAGGTACGACGCGGTCCCTGTGGGAGCGGGTTTACCCGCGAAGCAGGCAACGCGGTGTCAGCGCGTGGCAATCCAGATCAGCAACCCCGCCTGGAACACTGCAAACGCCACCAGGCAGGTAATGGTAAAACGCAATCCGCTGTCTTCACGCTGGTACTTGGCCACCCGCTCATCGCGCTCACGCAGTTGCCCTTCCTTCTCCTGCAACTGCTGGTCGGCCTGCTGCAGCAGGCTGGCAGCATCCAGTATCTCCACCCGCTGCAAGCGCTCGCTGTTCCACGCGCCCTTGAGCTGGCCCACCGTCATTTCCACGGTACGGCCTTTCAGGTGCTGGCTGTCCTCGTACTCCACCTCGATACCCACCCCGCGCAGGCAGTGGTCACGGCGCAGACGTGAGTCTTCGTTCAGCGCATCCTTGCTCGGCAGCGCCATGCCCTCGACCCGGTAGTGCGACCACTTGCGCTGCAGCCACTGCGCAGCCTGGGCCAGCAGGAAGCGGCCGATGCCACGGTTCGGCGGCTCCAGTTGCAGGCCATGTTCACCGCCGATGCGTACCAGGCGTTCGGCATGGTCGACGCGGATGTCCAGGCGGTTCTGTTCCTTGTGTACCTTCTGGCCCGGCAGTTTGATTTCCATGCGCAGCAGGCTGTGAGCCTTGTCGTGGCGCTCGGCATAGCCGAACTGCACAAAGCGCAGCGGCCGTGCGCCGGTGCTGCGGTCAGTGGGCAGGGCGGCCAGGCGCAGCAACTGGAAATGTTCGGCGGTCAGCTCGGCCCAGGGAAGGGCAGGGCTTTCCTGAGGTTCTTCGGCCGGCTCTGCGGCGACGGGGGTGGTTGTCATCAGGGCTTGTCCTCGGCAATGCCTGCTGTATCGGCAGGCGTGTCCGAGACCTGAGCCCGTTTACCTCACGCTGAAGGCAAATGCTGGATGAACGTCACAATCCGTTCACCCAGCTCCCGCGCCAGCGGCAGTTCGGGGTTGAGGTAGCTGTCGCGCTGCTGGCTCATCGCCTTGGGGCTGATGCGCAGCATGTGGTTCATGCCATCGATCAGCACCAGCTGCGCATCCGGCTTGGCCGCTTTCAGTCGTTGGGCGTCGACCACGCCCACCTGCACATCGTTGCGCCCCTGCACGATCAGTGCGGGCATTGGCAGGCGGGCGAAGGCCGCCGCCGGGTTCTGCTGGAACAGCGAAATCAGGTAGGGCTGCACGCTGGGGCGGAACACCTGGCGCAGCGGCGCCGGCACCTCCAGGCTGGTCTGCCCGGCCTGCAGTCGGTCGAGCAGGGCGCTGCCACCGGCCAGTTGTGCCGGTGGCAGGCGTTGGGCCAGTTGTTCGCGCAGCACTTCGGCCAGCGGCCGGCCGCTGCCGGCCAGGGTGATCACCGCGCTGGCACCGGCCTGCTCGGCGGCCAGGCTGGCGATCAGCGCGCCCTCGCTGTGGCCTATCAGGATCAGTGGGCCAAAGCGCGGGTCGGCCTTGAGTTTGTGGCTCCAGGCGACCACGTCGGCCACGTAGCGCTCCACGCTGAGGTCACGCTCGTCGGGCGTTGCCGGCTGGCTGGCGGCCACCCCGCGCTTGTCGTAGCGCACGCTGGCGATGTGCTCGTTGGCCAGCAGCAGGGCCAGGCGCTTGAGGTTGTCGACCCGGCCTGACGCCGGGTTGTTGCCGTCACGGTCGGTGGGGCCGGAGCCGGCGATGATCAGCACCACCGGTGGCGGGGTAGCCTGTTCAGGCAGCAGCAGGCTGCCGTGCAGCACGCCCTGGCCGGTGTCGAGGTCGATCGGGCGTTGCAGCACGGTGGGGGCGGCGGCCTGGGCCAGGCCGGTGCACAGCAGGAAGAAGAGGGCGACGAGGCGCGACATCATGCGGTACTACATGGGGAGATAACGGTTTGACCCAGTGTTCGTGGGAAGGTTCGAAGAGGCCAGCACAGGCGATCAATCCATCTGTATACTGCCGCTTTCGTTCACTTCAGGCAGATCTCGCGGAGCGTCCATGTCCGGCAATACCTACGGCAAGCTGTTCACTGTCACCACCGCTGGCGAGAGCCATGGCCCGGCGTTGGTCGCCATTGTCGATGGATGCCCACCAGGCCTGGAAATTTCCCTCGCCGACCTGCAGCACGACCTCGACCGGCGCAAGCCCGGCACCAGCCGTCACACTACCCAGCGCCAGGAAGCCGATGAGGTGGAAATCCTCTCCGGTGTGTTCGAAGGCCGCACCACCGGCTGCTCGATCGGCCTTCTGATCCGCAACACCGACCAGAAGTCCAAGGACTACTCGGCGATCAAGGACCTGTTCCGCCCGGCCCACGCCGACTACACCTACCACCACAAGTACGGCATCCGCGACTACCGCGGCGGTGGCCGTAGCTCGGCCCGCGAAACCGCCATGCGCGTAGCTGCCGGTGCCATCGCCAAGAAGTACCTGGCCACCCAGGGCATCACCGTGCGCGGCTACATGAGCCAGCTGGGCCCGATCGAAATCCCGTTCCAGACCTGGGAGTCGGTGGAGCAGAACGCTTTCTTCAGCCCTGACCCGAGCAAGGTGCCGGAGCTGGAGGCCTACATGGACCAGCTGCGCCGTGACCAGGACTCGGTGGGCGCCAAGATCACCGTGGTCGCCGAAGGCGTGATGCCGGGCCTGGGCGAGCCGATCTTCGACCGCCTCGACGCCGAACTGGCCCACGCGCTGATGAGCATCAACGCGGTCAAGGGCGTGGAAATCGGCGCCGGCTTCGCCAGCGTGGCCCAGCGCGGCACCGAGCACCGTGACGAGCTGACCCCGGAAGGCTTCCTCAGCAACAACGCTGGCGGCATCCTCGGCGGTATTTCTTCGGGCCAGCCGATCGTTGCCCACCTGGCGCTGAAGCCGACCTCCAGCATCACCACCCCGGGCCGCTCCATCGACATCGACGGCAACCCGGTGGACGTCGTCACCAAAGGCCGCCACGACCCGTGCGTGGGCATCCGCGCCACGCCGATCGCCGAGGCGATGATGGCCATCGTGCTGATGGACCACCTGCTGCGCCATCGTGCGCAGAATGCCGATGTGAAAGTGAATACCCCGGTGCTGGGCCAGCTCTGATTCGCCAGTAGCGGCCTCTTCGCGGGTAAACCCGCTCCCACAGGAATATCACTGGGCCTGAGGGCAGTGAGGTACCTGTGGGAGCGGGTTTACCCGCGAAGAGGCCGCCACAGGTTCCCACAAGGCCATCCCATGCAACCAATCCCCTACTGGCGCCTGTCCAGCTTCTACCTGTTCTACTTCGCCCTGCTTGGTTCCACCGCCCCCTTCCTGGCGCTGTACTTCGACCACCTGGGCTTCTCCCCGGCGCGCATCGGCGAGCTGGTGGCCATCCCCATGCTCATGCGTTGCATTGCCCCCAACCTGTGGGGCTGGCTGGGTGACCGCACCGGCCAGCGCCTGCTGATCGTGCGCCTGGGCGCGTTGTCGACGCTGGCCACTTTCGCCCTGATCTTCCTTGGCAAAAGCTACGCCTGGCTGGCGCTGGTCATGGCCCTGCATGCATTCTTCTGGCATGCGGTGCTGCCGCAGTTCGAGGTCATCACCCTGGCCCACCTGCACGGGCAAACCGCGCGCTACAGCCAGGTGCGCCTGTGGGGCTCGATCGGTTTCATCCTCACCGTGGTCGGCCTGGGCCGACTGTTCGAGTGGCTGAGCCTGGATATCTACCCGGTGGCGCTGGTCACGATCATGGCCGGCATCGTCGCCGCCAGCCTGTGGGTACCCAATGCCCAGCCGGTGGAGCAGGGCGAGCGCAGCGGCGCCGGCGGCTTCCTGCAGCAGCTGCGGGCGCCGGGGGTGATCGCGTTCTATGCCTGCGTGGCGCTGATGCAGCTCAGCCACGGGCCGTACTACACCTTCCTGACCCTGCACCTTGAACACCTGGGCTATGCCCGTGGTGCCATCGGCTTGCTGTGGGCACTGGGGGTGGTGGCCGAAGTACTGGTGTTCATGGCCATGAGCCGCATCTTCGCGCGCTTTTCCGTGCAGCGGGTGCTGCTGGCCAGCTTCGTGCTGGCGGCGCTGCGCTGGCTGTTGCTGGGTAACCTGGCCGGCGAGCCGGCGGTGCTGGTGTTCGCCCAGGTGCTGCACGCGGCCACCTTCGGCTGCTTCCATGCCGCCAGCATCGCTTTTGTCCAGGGCAGCTTCGGCGCCCGCCAGCAGGGCCAGGGCCAGGCGCTGTATGCGGCGCTGTCGGGCACCGGCGGTGCGTTGGGGGCGTTGTATTCAGGCTACAGCTGGAAACTGCTGGGGCCCACCTTCACCTTTGGTATGGCCAGTGCCGCAGCCTTGGCTGCAGCCGTTATCATTGCCCTTTGTTCGCAACCGACCAGGACCCGCCCCTGATGAGCATTCTCAGCGTTTTCCACCCCTCCAGCCCGGAACTGCCGAACAAGGTGCTGACCCATCACGACGACATCGCCGCCACCCTGGCCGAGCAGGGCGTGCACTTTACCCATGCCGAGCATGGCCTGCGGGTGCGCCCGGGCACGGCCCAGGACGAGGTGCTGGAGGCCTGCCGCGGGCACCTGGACCAGTTGATGACGGCGCATGGCAGCAAGGCTTTCGTGTTGCTCAACCGTGACGGAGAGGCCCCGGCGCAGGTGGACGTGCGCGATGAGCACGTGCATGACGCCGACGAGGTGTTTGCCGTGGTCAGCGGGCGGGCGCAGGTTGGCCTGCGGGTGGGGGAGTGGGTGTATTCGGTGCTGTGCGAGAAGGGTGACCAGCTCGTGGTGCCGGCGGGGACCCGGCGCTGGGTTGAGCTGGGCGATGCGCCGTTTTGCCTGGCGTTGCGGCTGTATGGCAGCGAACAGGGTATGCAACCGCGTTTTACCGGGGATGTGACGGCGCGGGCGTTCCTGGGCATCGACGAACTGTAATGGCTTTACCGGCCTCTTCGCGGGCAAGCCCGCGAAGAGGCCAGATCAGCCAACACAAAACTCAGCGATAAGTCGGCAGGGCAAACCGCTGCTGGCTCTGCAGCATCGAGATCACCGGCAATTCACTGGCCTGCTCGGCCAAATCCCGGCGAATCGCACTGATCGCCCAGGACAGCTGCTCGGCACTGTGCAGTTGCGCATAGGTCAGCACCCGGCGGGTAACCTTGCCATCAGCAGCGCGCAGGGTCAGTAGCACACCGCCGTCGGGGCGGGCCTGGGTATTTACCTGGTAGGCCGAAAATACCGAAACGAACTTTTCCTGGATGAGGTCCATATCAACTCCTGGCTGTTGCGTGGCAGACATGAGTTGATGGTTGCAGTGACCGTGCCAGTATGTTTTTTCTGGAAAAAATCTTTAAATTCAGTCGGTTACGTCAATCTTCCCGGAACGCTGTCGTGCAACCTGCACGGTCGTGCATTTTGCACAGTGCATATTGCATGACCCGCGGCCAGCTATCGGTCCGATAGAATCTGAACCTTTGACCCGGCAGCCTTGCCTGACAAAGACTTGGGCAACGATTTCTGCCAGGAGGTTCCAAATGTCCAGCCAACCCACGCCCGTCGCCATGACCGACGATGAAACCGCTGCCTTCGCCGAGCAAGTGTTCGAACGTGCCCGCCAAGGCGATGCCCAGATGCTTGGGCTCCTGCTTGCCAGCGGCCTGCCGGCCAACCTGCGCAACCACAAGGGTGACACCCTGCTGATGCTGGCCAGCTACCACGGCCACCACGACGCGGTGCGCGTGCTGCTGGCGCACGGCGCCGACCCGCTGATTGCCAACGACAACGGCCAGTTGCCTATCGCCGGTGCCGCGTTCAAGGGGGACCTGGCCATGATCCGCCTGTTGCTGGAGCACGGCGTGCCGGTGGACGCCGCCGCGCAGGATGGCCGCACCGCACTGATGCTGGCGGCCATGTTCAACCGTAGCGAAATCCTCGACTACCTGCTGGCCCAGGGCGCCGACCCGGCTCGCCAGGATGCCCGCGGTGCCACCGCACTGATGGCGGCGCAAACCATGGGGGCCGTGGACACCGCGGCACGCCTGCAAGCGCTGGCCGGCTAACCGCAAGGGGGCATTTGCGGCTATCCTTGGCGACTTTTCACCCGTCGCAGGCCCCCTTTCATGAAAACTCAGTTGCTCGAATTCATCAGCCTCATTGGCGCCGGCTGCATGCGCGAGGAAGACATCGAGCGCATCGCCGACGAGGCCGCCCAGGCCTACGCCGACCCCGCCGCTTTCCTGGCTGCCAACCCCGACATCAACTACGACGACAGCTTCCCCATCCCGCTGGGCGAATGGGTGGTGCTGGGCAGCCTGCCGGACACCGTGGTGTTCCAGGCCGACAGCTACCAGGACCTGTTCCAGCAGATCAGCGATTCGTTCGACCAGAGTGTGCCGTTCACCCTCAAGCCCAAGCAGCTGGCCCGCACCGAGCCGCTGACCGCGCTCAATCGCATCCAGGTGCAGATGGGCGCACTGAATAAAGAGGCTGGTGGTTATGTGCTGCTCAACTTCAGCCAGTTGCTGGATGACGAGCTGCAGATGGTGATGGTGGGGCAGAACGACCTGGCGCGTGTGCTGGAGCTGGGGGCAGAGTTGGGGATCAGGGTCGAGCCGGCCCTGGAGGCCCTGAAGGTCGCCGTACACATCTGATTTCAGCGTTTGCTTCTTCGCGGGTAAACCCGCTCCCACAGGATAATCACTGGGCCTGAGGGCAGTGGAGTACCTGTGGGAGCGGGCGAGCCCGCGAAGAGGCCGGCTCAGGCAACCTGAAACTTCAGCCCAGCGCGGTATCGAGGAACATCATCACCGCAAACCCACCCATCAACCCCAGGGTCGCGGCCGTCTGGTGGCCATTGCGGTGGGTTTCGGGAATCACTTCGTGGCTCACCACAAAGATCATCGCCCCCGCCGCCAGCCCCATGCTCACCGGGTAGGCCAAGGCAAAACCGGTCGAAATCCCCAGGCCGATCACCGCGCCCAGCGGCTCCATCAGCCCCGACCCGATCGCCACCAGCGCGGCCTTCAGGCTCGACAACCCGGTTGCGCGCAAGGCCAGCGCCACAGCCAGCCCCTCAGGGATGTCCTGGATGGCGATGGCGCTGGTCAGCGGCAGGCCGATGTTCATGTCGCCATTGGCAAAGCTCACGCCAATGGCCATGCCCTCAGGCAGGTTGTGCAGGGTAATCGCCAGCACGAACAACCACACCCGGCTGATGCGCTCGGCCTCTGGGCCGCACGGGCCGGTGCTCTCGTGTTCATGCGGGGTGAAGCGGTCCAGGCCCAGCATCAGCAACACACCCAGGCCCATGCCCAGCACCACGGTAAAGGCCGCGGCCGGGCCGTTGCCGGTAATTTCGCGGGCGGCATCCAGGCCCGGCAGAATCAGCGAGAACGAACTGGCCGCCAGCATCATGCCGGCGGCAAAACCCAGCATCACGTCCTGGGTGCGCGCCCGCACATCGCGCAGCACCACCGCCAGCACCGCGCCCAGCGCCGTGGCGCCAAAGCCGGACAACCCGCCCAGCATGGCCAGGTGCAGGTTGTCGGCATGGTCGCCGTTCACCGCGTTCCACAGGCTGGCGGCCAGCAGCAGCACCACCGCCAGCAGGCTCAACCCCAGACCGGCGCTGAGCCAGGGGGTGTTCATGGCCTGTTGGCGCCAGGCGTTCAGCAGCGAGGGTGGGGTGGCGCTTTGGGTGTGGGCGGGGGGCATGTGAACCTCGAATCTGTGGATACCGGCAGTCTACTCAGGGACCTGCGCCAATCGCCAAGGATTCCCTTCTATTGCCTTGATAGCTGGCTATGCTGTGGCAAAGCCTCTGGACAGGAGTTTAGGCATGGGTTCGACGTTCAACAGCCTGGTCGGGCTGATCATCCTGGCGCTGGATATCTGGGCCATCCTCAATGTGATCAAGAGCGGCAGCGAAGTGGGCATCAAGGTGTTGTGGATCTTGCTGATCGCCTTGCTGCCGGTGGTGGGCCTGGTGATCTGGGCGATTGCCGGGCCGCGGGGGAATGTGCGGATCTGAATGTCTGTTACGGCCTCTTCGCAGGCGTGCCCGCGAAGAGGCCGTAACAGACAAAACCGGCAATACCCCCGTGACAAAATTTTCACATTGGTTTAAACAGAATCCGCACCCGCACAATGCTGCGTTGGTATACACCTGCGCCATCTCCGCAAACCCGCAATCCTAGGACCTTCCCATTCATGGCTAACCCGGACGCCTTGAAGCAACGGGGCGCGCGAGCGTCGTTCTCGCCCACCCTGAAATCCCACCTGGCCTACACGCTGCTCAGCGGCCTGGTGATCATGCTGATGCTCAGCCTCGTGCGCCTGGCGCTGCTGGTCTACAACAGCGACATGGTCGGCGATACCCCCAGCGCGACAGTCGCCGAAGGCTTTCTCAACGGCTTGCGCTTCGACCTGCGGGTGGTGGTGTACATCAGCATTCCGCTGCTGCTGGCCATCCTCAGTCCCTGGGCCATGGCCCGGCGTGGCCTGTTCCGTTTCTGGCTGACCATCACCTCGAGCGTGGTGATGTTCCTCGGCCTGATGGAAATGGACTTCTATCGCGAGTTCCACCAGCGCCTCAACGGCCTGGTGTTCCAGTACATCAAGGAAGACCCGAAAACCGTACTGAGCATGCTCTGGTACGGCTTCCCGGTGGTGCGCTACCTGCTGGCCTGGCTGTTCGGTACCTGGCTGCTGAGCCTGCTGTTCAAGGGCATCGACCGCATGACCCGTGGCAATCGCCCCGGCGAGGTCACCCTGCAGCACCGCGCGGCGCCGTGGTACAACCGCCTGGCGGTGTTCATGGTGATCCTGCTGGTGGCCGTGGTCGCCGCCCGTGGCACCCTGCGCCAGGGCCCGCCGATGCGTTGGGGTGATGCCTTCACCACCGATTCCAACTTCGTCAACCAGCTGGGCCTGAACGGCACCCTGACCCTGATCGATGCCGCCAAGAGCCGCTTCGGCGAGGACCGCGCCAACATCTGGAAGCCGGTGCTGGAGCAGGACGTGGCGACGCAGAGCGTGCGCGAGCAGCTGCTGACCGCCAACGACACCCTGGTCGATGCCGACGAGGCTGCCATCCGCCGCGACTTCGTGCCGCCGGCCGAGCGCACCCTGCCGATCAAGAACGTGGTGGTGATCCTGATGGAAAGCTTCGCCGGCCACTCGGTGGGCGCGCTGGGCAGCCCCAACAACATCACCCCGTACTTCGACAAGCTGGCCAAAGAGGGCCTGCTGTTCGACCGCTTCTTCTCCAACGGCACCCATACCCACCAGGGCATGTTTGCCACCATGGCCTGCTTCCCCAACCTGCCAGGCTTCGAATACCTGATGCAGACCCCGGAAGGCGGCCACAAGCTGTCCGGCCTGCCGGCCTTGCTCAGCGCCCGCGACTACGACGACGTGTACGTCTATAACGGCGACTTTGCCTGGGACAACCAGTCCGGGTTCTTCGGCAACCAGGGCATGACCACCTTCATTGGCCGTAACGACTTCGTCAACCCGGTGTTCTCCGACCCGACCTGGGGCGTGTCCGACCAGGACATGTTCGACCGTGGCGCCGAAGAGCTGGCCAAGCACGACGGCAAGAAGCCGATCTACGCGCTGCTGCAGACCCTGTCCAACCACACCCCGTACGCGCTGCCCAAGGACCTGCCGGTAGAACCGGTAACCGGCCAGGGCCGCCTGGACGAGCACCTGACTGCCATGCGCTACTCGGACTGGGCGCTGGGGCAATTCTTCGAGAAGGCGCGCAAGGAGCCGTACTTCAAGGAAACCCTGTTCGTCATCGTTGGCGACCATGGCTTTGGCAACCACCAGCAGGTCACCGAGCTGGACCTGGGCCGCTTCAACGTGCCGCTGCTGCTGATTGGCCCTGGCATCCAGGAGAAGTTCGGTGCGGTCAACCACACCGTGGGTACCCAGGTCGACATCGTGCCGACCATCATGGGCCGCCTGGGTGGCCAGGCCCGTCACCAGTGCTGGGGCCGCGACCTGCTCAACCTGCCTGAGGGCGACCAGGGCGTGGGCATGATCAAGCCATCGGGCAGCGAGCAGATCGTTGGCCTGGTACAGGGCGACCGCATCCTGATCGAGTCCAAGGACATGACCCCGCGCATGTACCGCTACCAGCTGGGCAGCGAGTTCAAGGCCGAGCTGATCGAAAGCCCGGACCAGCCGGAGATGCTGAAGAAGCTGGAAGCGTATATCCAGACGGCGACCAAGAGCCTGCTGGATAACACGGCCGGTGTTGTGCACGGCACTCCAAAGTAAATCGGGGCCGTTTCACGGCCCATTCGCGGGCACGCCCGCTCCCACAGGTACAGCACAGGTTTCGAACCTTGTGGTGACCCTGTGGGAGCGGGCGTGCCCGCGAATGGGCCCGACACAAATCCCCAGACTGAACATTCTCCCTACCCCAAGGTCACTTGTTTCAGGCATCACACACCCGGTGTTCGTTGACTGAGAGGGTTCGTTCAATGAAAGAGTGGGAAGTCATCTTTGCCGACCAGAAAGGCGTCCTCACCACCTTGACGCTGCGTGGCGACCAGTGCCCCAGCGAGGAGGATGCCGCGCGGGCCATCCGTTCGCACCTGTTCCCGGTGATGGACGAGCTGGACCTCAACGACTTTCAGGACCGCGCCGTTTCCCCCACCGCTCGCTGGCTCAAGGAACAGAGCGGCGTGACCATCACCAGCATCCACGAAACACCCTGAACCACACGTTTGCGTGGCGCCCTGGCAGGCACTACGCTGCATGAAGGTACCAGCCTATTCTGCGGGTTGGCACTGCATCCCTTCGCGTCTTGCATCAGCTCGAACTGCCCGGCCGCTGCCGGCAGGTGCGTAGTGCACGGAAAGTCTATCCATCGCATTATTCAGGAGGACGTTTCATGAGCAGCCAGAACGACGATATCAGCAGCAACGTCCTGCGCCAGATGAAAGCAGGCGGTTTCGACTTCACCCAGATCCACCCCATCGAGTTCTACGCCATATTCCCCGACGAAGCAGGGGCCCGCCGCGCGGCCGGGCAGTTTCGCGGTGAATCGCTGAATGCCCAGGTGAAGGAACTGGGCGACGGTGCCTGGCATCTGGAGCTGAGCAAGGTCATGTATGCCACCCATGGCGGGATTGGTGACTTCGAAGAGACCTTCGAGCAGCTGGTGACACCTTATGGTGGTGAGGTGGAAGGGTGGGGGGTCAAGCAGGAGCGGCCCATAGCCTGAGAGTCTTGTGTTGCCTTCTTCGCGGGCAAGCCCGCGAAGAAGCAAGCACAGCCCTCAAGGCCTACGCCCAGCCATATGTCTCAGATAAGCCAGCAATTCATCCAGCTCCGGGTCACTCAAAACACTCTCTGCAAACCCTGGCATCTTCGCCTGCGGCCACTGCCGCAGGCTCTGCGGGTCACGAATCAGCTGGCGTAGATATTCAGGCTGGAAGTACTCGGTCGGGCTATGCGGCACATTCAAGTCCGGCCCCAGCTGCGCATCCCCCGCGCCGTTCAACCGGTGGCACGCCAGGCAGTTCTGCTGGAACAGGGCAAAACCCCGGCGCACCGCGCTGTCGGCCGGCAGTTTCGGGTTGGGTAGCAGTGCCGGAAAACGCGCTTCGACTGAAGCCAGCTTGCGAATCGTGGAAATCTGGAACGGCCACTGCTCCGGGCGGATGCCGCTGGCCTGCGGCGCAGTCCACACCAGGTAGAACGGCCCTGCACTCGGTTTGCCCTGGCCCAGTGCCGGCCATGGTCTGCCCGGGTCCTCCACCGCCAGCCAGGCCTGTGCCGGCCCGTGCTGCAACAGTGGCGCGGCGGGCATTTCGGCGGCAAAACCGTCCAGCGCCACCGCCTGCAGGTGGTCGCTGGCGCTCACGCCTTCCAGCAGCACGGCCAACGGCATCGCCCGATAGTGCATGGGCCGCTTGTAGGAAACGTCCTGGTCGATGCTGATGTCCCGGGCCTGCGGGTGGTCGAGCAGTTCGGCACTGCTCCACTGGCGCGTCGTGGCGCCCAGTTCAAGGTGCAGTTGCGCCGCCGACAGCGGCAGGCTCAGGAGCAACACTAACAGTGCAAGGCAGTGGCGCATGGGTAATCTCCGACCATCAAGGCCAGCAGGTTACCTGTGCGTTGCCTGTTGGCGCCACAGCGGCAGTCAGCCGAACAAACGTGTCAGGTTCGGCAGGATCAGCAGCAAAGTCGTGGCGAAGAGAATGAGCCCAGCTTGGCGAATTTTCGATTGTCTGAACATGGCGGACCGCCTTCTTGTTGTTATTCCTGAATACCCGTTGGCTTCCCTGTCGCGCTTCGGGTCGATCGCAGTGGCGTTGCGTGACGCCTGAACTGCTTGCCTCTTGAAAGTGGATATACAACCAACAGTAGGGTGTGCGTCATCCATGTTTGAGAACCCTTTCTTCTAATGCTGTGGTCCGTTGATTTCGTTTGGCTATGAGGCCAAGTGCCAGCTGGCTGGCATGCTCTCGCTAGACGGTGGCGCAAGTGCCAGCAGGGCACCGACGAAATGTGACCGTTCGTCAGTGCGGCCTACTTGCTTGTACGTGCCTTTCGCGTCAGTCTCTACAGCAGATTCCCACCCATGTCGTTCAGGACTATCCCTATGTCGTTACGCATCTGCATCCTTGAAACCGATGTCCTGCGACCGGAGTTGACGGCGCAGTACCAGGGCTACGGCAGGATGTTCGAGCAGCTCTTCTCGCGTCAGCCGATCGCCGCCGAATTTCGTGTGTACAACGTGATGAACGGCGATTACCCCGCCGACGACGAAGTGTTCGATGCCTACCTGGTGACGGGCAGCAAGGCCGATTCGTTCGGTACCGACCCATGGATCCAGACCCTCAAGGCCTATCTGCTGAAGCTATACGAGCGTGGCGAGAAGCTGCTGGGGGTATGTTTCGGTCATCAGTTGCTGGCGTTGACCCTCGGTGGCAAGGCCGAACGTGCCGAGCAGGGTTGGGGCGTGGGTATCCACCGCTATTCGCTGGCGGCCCATGCGCCGTGGATGGACCCGGAGGTTTCGGAGCTGACCTTGCTGATCAGTCACCAGGACCAGGTGACCGAGCTGCCGGAAGGCGCCACGGTGATTGCCTCCAGCGATTTCTGCCCGAACGCGGCGTACCACATTCGTGACCAGGTGCTGTGCTTCCAGGGGCACCCGGAGTTCGTGCATGACTACTCCCGCGCGTTGCTCGATGCGCGCCAGGAGCATCTGGGTGATGAGGTGTACCACAAGGCCGTGGCCAGCCTGGCCACCGAGCACCAGGGCGACCTGGTGGGGGAGTGGATGTTGCGGTTTATCCAGCAGCCGGTGAGCAAGCACGACGCGGCGTGAGAGCGCGGGGCCGCAGAGCGGCCCCGGCAATCTCAAAGCCAGCCAGACTTCTTGAAGCTGGCATACAACCCCGAACACCCCATCGCAATCAACCCCAGCACCCCGAAATACCCATAGTGCCACCCCAGCTCCGGCATGTTCTGGAAGTTCATCCCGTAAATCCCGGCAATTGCCGTGGGGAACGCCAGGATCGCTGCCCAGGCCGCGAACTTGCGCTGCACGATGCTCTGCCGTGACGACTCCAGCAGCATGCCGATCTCGATGGTCTGGCTGGCGATGTCACGGATGCCGGCCAGGTCTTCCATCTGCCGCGTCACGTGGATCTGCACATCACGGAAGTACGGGCGCATGTTCTTGTCGATGAACGGGAAGCTCAGGCGCTGCAGTTCCTCGCTCACCTCGACCATCGGCGCCACGTAGCGCCGCAGGCGCAGGATGTCGCGGCGCAAGCTGTGCAGGCGGCGGATATCGTCTTCCTGCAGCGAGCCGCCAAGCACGCTTTGCTCCAGCTCTTCGATCTCGCCATGAATGGCCTCGCTGACCGGCTGGTAGTTCTCGGTGACGAAGTCGAGCAGGGCGTACAACACGAAGTCTTCGCCGTGCTCCAGCAGCAACGGCCGCGCCTCGCAGCGCTGGCGCACCAGGGCGTAGGACTTGGAGTGGCCGTTGCGGCAGGTGATGATGTAGCCGTTGCCGGCGAAGATGTGGGTTTCGATGAACTCCAGCTTGCCTTCGTGGCGCACCGGCGAGTAGGTGACGATGAACAGGGCGTCGCCGAAGGTTTCCAGCTTGGGCCGGCTGTGCTTCTCCAGGGCATCTTCGATGGCCAGTTCGTGCAGGTTGAACTGGCACTGCAGGTTGGCCAGTTCCTCGGCGTTGGGCTCTTCCAGGCCGATCCACACGAAGTGCCCCGGCTTGCGCGCCCACTCGCTGCCTTCATCGATGCTGATGTTGGTGACCTTTCTGCCGGCGCTGTAAACCGCCGATGCCACGACTCGACCCATGGTTGTTCGCTTATTCCGGTTGGACACGGGTTACAGCTTGGGCCGTAGTGGGCTCAAGAGCAACCTAGCACTTGGCCAGTTCCCCTTCCATGCGGTCGATGCATTGCTGCATCTGCCCCCGGCACTGTTCGATCAGCGCCGGCAGGTCCTGCAGGGTCATGCCCGCCGTTGCGATCGGTGGCAGCGAGCGCACGATCACCGTGCGCTGGCGCCAGCTGTTCAGGCTCAGGCGCCCTGCATAGCGGCTGACGCACACCGGCACGATTGGCACGCCAGCCTCGATGGCCATGTGAAAGGCGCCTTTCTTGAATGCCATCAGATGCTCGCCGGCATTGCGTGTGCCTTCGGGGAAAATCCAGATCGAGGTGTCGTCCTGCAGTACCCGGGTGGTCTTCTGCATGGCCTTGCGTGCCTGGTAGGCGTTCTTGCGGTCGACCAGTACATTGCCGCCCAGCCAGAACAACTGGCCGAACAGCGGGATCCAGCCCAGGCTCTTCTTGCCGATGGCCACGGTGCGTTGCGGTACCACCTGGCCCAGCACGAACAGGTCGAAGTTGGACTGGTGGTTGGCGACGATCACGCAGCCGGGCGGCTGGTCCCACAGCGGGCCGACTTCGGCCTTGACCCTGATTCGCATCAGCCAGGTGGCCGGCAAGCTGTAGAGGCGGGCGAACACGCGGCTGTTGTCGGGGTTGAAGGGGCGGCACAGGCCAATGACCAGGCCCAGGGCACCAACCACAAGGAAATGCAGCGCCAGCAGGAACATGCGCAGTGAATAAAGCATGGTACGACTCACACCAGACAGTCGCCGGGCAGTGTACGGATGTGCACTGGTCGGGGCAAACCCTGGTGTAAGCCTGTTCCGGCCTCTGCGCGGGTAAACCCGCTCCCACAGGTGAAGCGAGACTTCTGAGGGAGCGGGTTTACCCGCGAAGAGGCCGGTCCGGCTAGCCCATATGCTGCTGGTCCAGCTCGATCGCCTTGTCCAGCGCTTCCAGCAACCCTTTGCGCACCTTCAGCTTGGTGTTCTTGTGCGCCAGCATGTTCAGCTTCTTCAGCTCTCGCGCCGCCGCCAGTGCCGCATCCTGCAACTGCTCGGCCGGCACCACCTTGTCGAGGAAGCCGGCATCCACCGCACCCTGCGGGTCAAACACCTCGGCATTGATCACCGAGCGGTGGAAGGCCGAGCGGCGCAGGCGGTCGCGGGCCAGCTCGATGCCGGCATGGTGCATGGTCATGCCGATCTGCACTTCGTTCAGGCACACCTTGTATGGCCCTTCGACGCCAATGCGGTAGTCGCCAGACAGCAGCAGGAAGGCACCCTTGGCCACGGCGTTGCCCGGGCAGGCGACCACCACCGGGAACGGGTGCGACAGCAGGCGGCGGGCGAGGGTGGAGCCGGCGGTGACCAGGCTGATCGCCTCCTTGGGGCCGCTGGTCATCACCTTGAGGTCGTAGCCGCCTGACAAGATGCCTGGCTGCCCGGTGATGATCACCACTGCGCGCTCTTCGGTGGCGCGGTCGAGCGCGGCGTTGAAGGCAGCGATGACGTCTGGCGAGATGGCGTTGACCTTGCCGTTGTTCAGGGTCAGGGTAACGATGCCGTCTTCGGCGTGGTAGGTAATCAGCTCGCTCATGGCAGAGTCCTTTTGTTGGCGTGGCGACGACGTTACCCAGCGCCGGGGGCGAGGTAAAGCAGTAAGGCTGACCGGTCGGTCAGCGTACGCCGGGGCTCAAATGCAAATGCATGAAAAAATTGAAAAAAATGCTTGCCAAAGGGAATGTCTTTCACTAAATTAGCGCACCTCGACAGGCTGCAAGGCTTGAAGAGAAACGGTGAAGTGTCCGAGTGGTCGAAGGAGCACGCCTGGAAAGTGTGTATACGAGAAATCGTATCAAGGGTTCAAATCCCTTCTTCACCGCCACATTCTACGAAGAGCCCCCGAGCTGAAAAGCCGGGGGCTTTTTGTTTTAAGGGCCTTTTGGTCTCATTTTTCTGGGCTGGCGCGATCCCTGTGGGAGCGGGCACGCCCGCGAAGAAAGCGACGCGATGTATGGCACCGGCTGCGCCGGTGTTCGCGGCGGTTCGACGCCTCGACGCGCCCGCTCCCACAGGCGCCCCAAAAAATCTAGAAGCTGACCGAAGCCGACAGCCGAGCCGTCCGCGGCGCTCCCTGGAACAGGTAGTTATCCCCCAGGTAATCCCCCACATCGCGCCAGTAACGCTTGTCGAACACGTTATCCACAGTCAGCCGCAGCACCGTGTCATACCCCCCGATGCGCGTGCGGTAGCGGCTCCCCACATCGAACACCGTATACCCGCCAACCTCCACGCTCCCCGCCTGGCTCGCATACTTGCTGGCGCTGTAGCGCGCCCCGCCCAGCAGTGCCAACCCCGGCACCGGCAGGGTGTATTCCGCCTGCAGCGCCGCCCGGAACCTGGGCACGTTGATCGCCTGGTGGCCTTCATAGGCATCGGTACCGCTGTTCTGCACCCGCGCCCGAATCGCCGCAGCGCTGGCTTGCACCTGCAGGTTCGAGGTTACCCAGCCGCTGGCGCCCAGCTCCAGGCCGGTGTTCTTCTGCTGGCCTTGCTGCACGTAGGTGAATTTGTCGGCGCCGTCCGGGCGGGCGTACTGGTATGCCTGGCGGATCTGGAACAGTGCGGCGCTGAAGCTCAGCCCTTGCCAGTCGTGCTTGAGGCCCAGTTCCACTTGGTGCGAGGTCGTCGGTGCGAGGATTTCGGCTGCGTTGCTGGCAAACCAGGGGGCCGTGCCGCCGGCTGAAAGGCCTTTGGCGTAGCTGGCGTACAAGGTGGTATCCGGTTGCGGCTTGTAGATGAGCGCGGCATTGGGCAGCAATTCGTATTGCCGGGTATGGCGGCCGGCCACCCCGTTTTCGTCCCAGGTGCTTTCATCCAGGCGCACTTCACGAGCGCCCAGTACGGTCTGCCATTGCTCGTTGAAGCTGATACGGTCGCTGACGAACAGGCCGTACTGGCGGCTGTCCAGGCGACGTTCGCTAGACCTGATGGGCTTGTCGGATGGATCAAAGGCCGGCGCGCCGGTGTAGATGTTGCCTGTGCCTATCCATTCCATATAGCTGGGGCGCTGATCCAGCGTGCGCCGCTGTGCACTGGTGCCCACGGTCAGCTCATGCCCTACCCCCAGCGCATCGAAACGCCCATTGAGCATGGCCTGAGCCTCGTCGGTGCGGCGGGTGTCGTCGGGGCTGCGGAAGTCGTAAATGTCGTAGTCGCCATTGCTGCCGAAGAACGCGCCTTCGCTCGAGCCCCAGGCAAACGAGCTGTAGTCATCGATAACCACCTTGCTGCGCGAGGCACTCAAGGTCCCGGTCCAGGCCTCGTTGAAACGGTACTCGAAGCGCCCGCCCAGGTTCAGCGAATCGTTCTGCACCGGCTTGGCCCAGTGCTGGTAGGCCAGGCGGTCGTCCGGGTCGATGCCGTGGGGCACTTCGCTGCCACCGAGCAACTGGTAACCGGGTACCGAGCGCTGTTCGCGGTGCTGGTATTCGGCATCCAGTTGCAGGGTGGCATCCGGGTTGATCTGCCAGTCGAAGGCCAGCGAGGCGAAGTCGCGCTTGCCATCGGCATGGTCGACATAGGAGCGGATGTCTTCATGGGCCAGGTTGGCGCGCAGGCCGAACTGCCGCTCGCTGCCGAACCAGCCGCCCAGGTCGGTGGCCAGGTAGCGTTCGCCCTGTTCGTTGGTCGAAACCGTGATACTGCGCACGTCTTCGGCGCGCTTGGTCACGTAGTTGACCAAACCGCCCGGCTCCGACACGCCGCTCTGCAGCCCGGACAGGCCCTTGAGCAGCTCCACCTGCTGCTTGTTCTCCAGAGCTACGTTCTGCTCGCCGGCGATGGTCTGGCCATTGATGCGGTAGCTGCTGGCGGCATTCAGCTCGAAGCCGCGCACGTTGAAGTTTTCGTAGTAACCGATGGGGGCGTAGCTTTCGCCCACCGAGGCGTCGCTTTGCAGCACTTCGCTGAGCTTGCGCACCTGGCGGTCTTCCAGCAGTTGCTGGCTGAACACGCTGACCGAAGCAGGGGTGTCGAGCAGGGGCGCGGGCTGGAAGCCACCTACTGCTGCCTGGCGTGCCTGGTAGCCGTCGTTGGCGTAGGTGTCGGACACCTGCAGCGGGGCCAGTAACACGCTGTCTTCGGCAAGCACATGAGGGCAATGCAGGGCCAGGCCCAGGCTGAGCAGGCTCAGGGGCAGGCGAGGGTGACGCGGGGGCATGCGGTGGGGCTCCTGGATGCGCACACCTGTGCCGGTCTCTTCGCGGGTAAACCCGCTCCCGCAGGGATATCACTGCACCTGAGGATAGTGATTTTCCTGTGGGAGCGGGTTTACCCGCGAAGAGGCCGGCACAGGCCATGAAAAAGGCGGCATCTTACAGCCGCCTTCAACATAAAACGATCCAGGCCCGGTGATATTCAGTCTTGGTTGGCCGGCCGCTTGTGCTGCCGCCAGTTGTCATCGATCTTCGACCAGGTCTTGCCATCGGTAATGGCCATGAGCTTGCGCCCATCCTTGAAGGTAGCCAGGAAGGTAGCTTGTTCTTCCTTGCCACCCAGCCACAGCCCGGCCAGCAACCCCACCGGCCCGGCTACCAGGGCCCCGGCCATGCCCCAGCCCAGGGCACTGCCCAGGCTACGGCTGGATTCCAGGCTGGCCAGCCGGAGGTCGCTGATGCGTGCCAGAGAAATCCGCTCGCCCGGGGAGGGGCTGCGCGGGGTCTTGAGTGTGAGCGATCCGTTGCGATACTCGCCTTCACCTTGCAAGAAATCGCCGGATTGCACCGTGAGTCTTGTCATAACGTCGTCCTGTCAGGGAAAGGGCATTGACCAGCGCCTACTGAGCGCTGCCCAGGCGGGCAAGTCAACGGCCATGCGACGGAGGGTCGTGCGGTGCATTGTCGCCATGGCTAAGGGCCTCTTCGCGGGCACGCCCGCGAAGAATCCAATAAAAAATTTCAGGCCGCTTGCAAAGCGTTCTTGCGCTTACGCTCCGCCAACCCCCAGGCCAGTAACGCCAGCCCGCCAATCACCAACCCGGCCACCACAATTCCCATCCAGCCCTGGCGCTGGAACAACTGCGTGCCCAGCAATGACCCCAATGCCCCGCCAATGAAGTAGCAGGTGATATACCCGGCATTCAGCCGCGTGCGCGCCTCGGGCCGCAGGGCAATCACTGCATTCTGGTTGCTCACGTGCACCAGCTGCACCGCCAGGTCGAGCATCAGCACGCCCAGCAGCAAGGCCGGCAAGGACTGCTCGGCATAGCCCAGCGGGACCCATGACAGCAGCAACACCACCAGCCCCACGGTGGTACCCAGCGAGCCCTTGCCACGGTCGGCCAGGCGCCCGGCCCAGTTGGCCGACAGCGCACCCGCTGCACCGGCCAGGCCGAACAGGCCTATCACTGCGTCCGAATAGTGGTACGGGCCTTTCGCCAGCAGGAACGCCAGTGGCGTCCAGAACAGGGCGAACAGGCTGAACGCCAGCAGGCCGAGTAGCGAGCGCAGGCGCAGCACCGGTTCTTCGAAGAACAGGCGGAACACCGAGCCGATCAGCGCCGGGTATTTCAGCCCGGCATGGCTGTGGTGTTGCGGCAGGCTGCGGTGCAGCGCCACGGCGGTGATGGCCATCAGCACTGCGGCCAGCACGTAGATGCTGCGCCAGCCACCGAGCTCGGCCATGAAGCCGGCGGCGGTACGCGCCAGCAGGATGCCCAGCAGCAGGCCGCTCATCAGCGTGCCGACCGCGCGCCCGCGCTGGTGTGGCTCGCTGAGGCTCGCGGCCATGGGCACGAGGATTTGCGCCACTACCGAGAACAGCCCGGTCAGCGCCGTGCCAAGGATCAGCCAGGGCAGGCTCGGTGCGCAGGCACTGATGACCAGGCCCAGGGTGGAAATGGCGGTCATTACGGTGATCAGCCGGCGCTGCTCGAACAGGTCGCCCAGCGGCGCCAGCAGCAACAGGCCGGCGCCATAGCTGAGCTGCGCGGCAATGACGATGCTGCCGGCGCTGGCGGTGCTCAGGCCGAACTGCTGGGCAATGCTGTGCAGCAGCGGTTGCGCGTAATAGTTACTGGCTACGGCCAGGCCGGTGGCGGTGGCCATCAGCAGGATCAGGGCACGGCTGAGCGTGGGGGTGTTCATGCAGTTCTCGTGGCGGGCAGGAGTAAAGGGGGGATTATCGGAAAGTGTCGGGCACTACATCAATGCATTGTGTGGCAGAGCCTGTGCCGGCCTATTCGCGGGCATGCCCGCGAAGAGGCCGGAACACGCAACCCTTCAATCAGGCAGCAAACCCGCCATCGACCGTCAGGCTGGCCCCAGTGACATACCCCGCCTCAGGCCCCGCCAGGTAAGCCACGAAGCTGGCAATCTCATCCGCCTCGCCATACCGCCCGATCGCCATCAGCGGGATCAGGCTGTCAGCGAACTCGCCGCTGGCCGGGTTCATGTCGGTGTCCACCGGCCCTGGCTGAACGTTGTTCACGGTAATGCCCTTCGGCCCCAGGTCACGGGCCATGCCGCGGGTCAGGCCGACCAGCGCCGACTTGCTCATGGCATAGGGGGCGCCACCGGCAAACGGCATGCGCTCGGCGTTGGTGCTGCCAATGTTGATGATGCGCCCGCCTTGGCCCATGTAGCGGGCCGCGGCCTGGCTGGCGACGAATACGCTGCGCACGTTCACCGCCAGCATGTGGTCGAAGTCGGCCAGGTCGAATTCGGTCACCGGCGCTACCGCCAGTACACCGGCGTTGTTGATCAGGATATCCAGTCGGCCGAAGGCCTTCACGGTGTCATCCACAGCCAGTTGCACGGCTGCCGCGTCGGCACTGTCGGCCCGCAGGGCCAGGGCTTTGCCGCCGTTGTCGGTAATTTCCTGAACCAGCGCCTGCGCCGGGCCGGCGGAGCTGACATAGGTGAAGGCCACCTGTGCGCCTTCGCGGGCCAGGCGTCGCACGATGGCTGCACCGATGCCGCGGGAACCGCCCTGTACCAGGGCGACTTTGCCTTCGAGGGTGTGTTGTTTGGACATGCTGATCTCCTGCTGGAAGCCAGGCCGGAATGCCTTGGATGGGCGCAGTATCGGCGCTTGATTACCTGCTGATAAGATGGCAATCACTATTAGCAGAGTAAACCTTTGGTTGCTAATCATGGCCATGGAATCGTTCAACGCGTTGGAATGCTTCATCCGCAGTGCCGAGGTCGGCAGTTTTGCCGAGGCCGCCAGGCGCCTCAGCATTACCCCGGCTGCCGTGGGCAAGCATGTTGCCCAGCTGGAAGCACGCCTGGGGGTGCGGTTGTTCCAGCGTAGTACCCGCAAGCTGACCCTGACCGAAGCGGGGCAGCGATTTCTGGGGGAGGTCAGTGACAGCTTCCGCACCATCCAGTACGCCGTGGCTAACCTGGCCAGCAGCGAAGGCCAGCCGGCCGGGTTGTTGCGGGTGAGCATGGGCACGGTATTCGGGCGCTTGTATGTTTTGCCCTTGCTGGGTGAGTTCCTGCGTCGCTACCCGGCCATTACCCCGGACTGGCATTTCGACAACCGTCAGGTCGACCTGATCGGCCAGGGCTTCGATGCGGCGATTGGCGGTGGCTTCGAACTGCCGCCAGGGGTGGTGGCGCGCAAGCTGACCCCGGCGCACCGGGTGCTGGTGGCGGCGCCGGCGTACCTGGGGCGACACGCGCCGATTGACGACCCGCAGGTATTGCAACGGCATGACGGTATCCTGATCCGTTCGCCGCAGACCGGGCGGGTGCGCTCATGGCCGTTGACCAGCCGCTGGCAGGTGCAGCAGCCTTTGCAGTTGCGCCAGGCGATGACCATGAGCGATTCGGATGCGGCTTGCGCGGTGGCCGAGCAGGGCTTGGGGATTGCCCTGGTGAGCCTGCCGTTTGCCGTGCCGTACCTGGAGGGCGGGCGGCTGCGGCGGGTGCTGCCGGACTGGTATGTGGACGATGGGTATATCAGCCTGTATTTCGCCGAGCACAAGCTGCTGCCGGGCAAGACCCGGGCGTTTATCGACTTTGTGGTGGAGCAGTTTGCCGAGCAGGGGTTGGCGCGGCGGTTCGATGCCTTGCAAACCCTTTAGATGTGTATTGCCGGCGATTGGGCCCGGTCAGGCAACATCGACTATGAATAGTGCCTGTGCCCCCAGGCTCACCTCATCATCAACCTTCTTGCCGAGCAACTGCTGCCCCAGCGGCGAGCGCGGGGTAATCACCGTCACCAGCCCGGCCCCCTCGCCAATCTTCAGCCCCGCCGCCTCAGGCCCAAGGAACAACCGGCGCTGGCTGCCATCCTCGTCTTCCAGGGTTACCAGGTTGCTGATCTGCACCCCACGCGCCGGGTCATAATCGCGCAGCAGCAGTTGCTGGTAAGTCTGCAGTGCCATGCGAATCTCGGCGCTGCGGCGGGCCTGGCCGGTGGCCAGGTACGAGGCTTCCAGGCCAAGGGTGTCATACTTGTTCTCGGCGATGTTCTCTTCAGCAGTGGCGGCTTCGTACGCGGTTTGCGCCGCGCGGGTTAGCACATCCAGGTCATGCTCGAGGGTGGCGACGATCTGCGCCAGCAGGTGGGGCTTGTTCATGGTCAGTAACAGAACTCCAGCACGTTGGCCTGGCTTTTGTCGGTAGGCGCAGTGCGGTTCTGCTGCAGCCAGAACTGGCACTTGGGGCTGTTGAGGTTGCGCGGGTTGCCCTGGGCGGCCTCGGCGGCCTGTTGCAGTTCCTGCTTGTGCAGGATGTCCTTGTAGCGTTCGAACATCTCCGCCTGGGCATCCGCCACAGGGGCTGGCGCTGGCGGCGTGGCAGGCCGGTACGCGCTGGGGGCCACGGCCTGGGCCAGTGGCTGTACCTGCTGTGGCCACAGTTGCAGGGCCAGCCACAGGCTGGCGGCGATGGCCACGGCGCCCAGCCACAGGCCAAAGGCAACGCACAGGATCAACGGCAACGGCTTGAGGGCGATCTTCAGTTCACGGTGGCGCGGCATGGCAGCTTCCTGGCAGGTGGATCGGGGTGCATTGTCGCATGCGTCTGGGCATTTTTCCGCGCAGGTGCTTTTGTCAGCGACAATTTATGCGCAAAATGCGCGGTTTTTCCGCCGGGCGAGGGCAGGGCACATGAAAGCCACCTGGGACATCTTCTGCAGCGTCGTCGACAACTACGGCGATATAGGCGTGACCTGGCGCCTGGCCCGGCAGCTGGTGGCCGAGCACGGGCTGGCAGTGCGCCTGTGGGTGGATGACCTCAATGCGTTCACGCCCATGTGCCCAGGGGCCGATGCCACCGCCCAGCAGCAGTGGCAGCACGGTGTGGACGTGCGCCAGTGGCCGGTGACCTGGTTGCCGGTGGCGCCGGCTGATGTGGTAATTGGTGCCTTCGCCTGCCAGTTGCCAGCACCTTATGTAGAGGCAATGCGTGCTCGCGCCACGCCGCCGCTGTGGCTGAACCTTGAGTACCTCAGTGCCGAGGACTGGGTGGAGGGTTGCCATGGCTTGCCTTCGCCGCAGCCCAATGGCTTGCGCAAGGTGTTTTTTTTTCCCGGCTTTACCGAAAAAACCGGTGGCCTGCTGCGCGAGGGCTCGCTGCTGGCACGGCGTGATGCGTTCCAGCAGGGCGCACGGCAGGCCTTCTTGCAGGGGCTTGGCGTAAACCCTGAAGCGGGGGCGTTGCTGATGTCGCTGTTCGCCTACGAAAACCCGCAACTGGGCAACTGGCTCGATGCCATGGCCTCAGGTGAGCAACCTTGTCACTTGCTGGTGCCGCAAGGGCGCGTTGTCGCGGGGCTCAGCCAGTGGCTTGGCGAGGCGCCGCTGCAAGTGGGCAGCGTGCGCAAGCGAGGGGCGCTGACCGTGCAGGTATTACCTTTCGTCAGCCAGGACGACTACGACCGGTTGCTGTGGAGCTGTGATTTCAACGCCGTGCGTGGCGAAGACTCGTTCGTGCGCGCGCAGTGGGCCGGGCAGCCGATGCTGTGGCACATCTACGTGCAGGACGAGAATGCCCATTGGGAAAAGCTCGAAGCGTTTCTCGCGCATTATCGACACGGGTTGTCAGGCGATGCCGATGCAGCCCTGCTTGGCCTGTGGCGTGCCTGGAACATGGACAGCGACATGGGCCAGGCCTGGCAGGCGGCCCGCCAGCACTGGCCAGAACTGCGGCAGCATGCCCGGCGTTGGGCGGCGCGACAGGCCGCTCAGCCGGACCTTGCCACAGCGCTAGTACACTTTTACCGAAATTCGCTATGATACGCGGCCTCGATTTTTATAAATCCATCCAGATTCGGATACTTCGTAATGAAAACTGGTAAAGAACTGAAACCCGGTACCGTCCTGCGGATCGACAACGACCCATGGCTGGTTCAAAAAGCTGAGTTCACCAAGTCGGGCCGTAACAGCGCGATCATGAAGACCAAGCTGAAGAACCTGTTGACCGGCTACAAGACCGAAACCGTCTACGGTGCGGACGACAAGCTGGACGACGTGATCCTGGATCGCAAAGAAGCGACCCTGTCGTTCATCAACGGTGACGAATACACCTTCATGGACACCACCGACTACACCATGTACGAACTGAACGCCGAGGACATCGAAGCCGTTCTGCCGTACATCGAAGAAGGCATGGAAGACGTCTGCGAAGCCGTGTTCTTCGAAGGCCGCCTGGTATCGGTTGAACTGCCGACCACCATCAGCCGCCAGGTTGTCTACACCGAGAACGCTGCACGCGGCGACACCTCGGGCAAGGTCATGAAGCCTGCCAAGCTGAAGAACGGTACCGAGATCTCGGTTGCCGACTTCATCCAGATCGACGAGTGGATCGATATCGACACTCGCGACAACAGCTTCAAAGGCCGTTCCAAGAAGTAATACTTCTTGTGAAACGCAAAAAACCCGGCCTTGGCCGGGTTTTTTCATGCCTGCGTTTTTGCAGTTCTCGATGCTTGCTCTTGTTTTTGTGGGAGCGGCCTTGTGTCGCGATGGGGCGCAAGGCCGCGCCCACAAGGGGATCGCGCCAGCCTTAAACGGTTACGTGCAGGCGCACATCCACATTGCCGCGGGTGGCGTTGGAGTACGGGCACACCTTGTGCGCCTTTTCCACCAGCCCTTCGGCATCGGCCTGGGCCAGGCCCGGCAGGTTGATGTGCAGGTCGATGTCCAGGCCGAAACCACCCGGAATCTGGCCGATGCCCACCTTCGCGGTGATCGAGGCATCCGCTGGCAGGGCTTTTTTCTCTTGCCCGGCCACGAACTTCAAGGCGCCGATGAAGCATGCCGAGTAACCGGCGGCGAACATCTGCTCGGGGTTGGTGCCGTCACCGCCTGCGCCGCCCAGTTCCTTGGGGGTGCTCAGGTTGACAACCAGTTTGCCGTCACTGGAGCGGGATTTGCCATCGCGCCCACCGGTGGAGGTTGCTTCTGCGATGTACAGCGGAGTGACCTTTTGCATCTTGAGCCTCGCTAATGTGCTGTGCGCTCCCCGTCTGGAGGAGGGCGCGGGTTGGTGTGGGATTTAAATTAGCGCGCAATTAGTTAGCGCGCAAGATAAATCTTCACCGCTCGTCCGAACGGCCATCGCACAGCATAGCTGTCAGAGGTTTTTCTGCAGGTTCTCGCGCAGCGCCAGCAAGTCGGCCTGCAGCTGTTGCAGCTGTTCAAGGCTGCGTCCACTGGCCTTGAGGATGCACTGTGGCACTTCCCTGGCCTGCTGCTGAAGGGCGCGGCCCTTGTCGGTCAGTTGCACCAGCACCACCCGTTCGTCCTCGCGGCTGCGGTTGCGCTGCAGCAGGCCCTCGCTTTCCAGGCGCTTGAGCAGCGGCGTCAACGAGCCGGGGTCGGTCAGCAGGTGCTGGCTGATCTCGCCTACGGTCAGGCCGTCGCGCTCCCACAGCACGAGCATGGCCAGGTACTGCGGGTAGGTCAGGCCCAGGGCCTGCAGCAGCGGTTTGTAGACCTTGGTCATCAGCAACGAGGTGGAATGCAGGGCGAAACAGACCTGGTTGTCCAGCAGCAGCTCGTCACAGGAGGAGGCTTGGGTGTCGGCGTTCATGCAGGTCCTTGAAGGTAATCAATGGAAAAGTCTGGCGCGCTGATCATTAGTGCGCGCACTACTCGTGCAGTTCACTGCGCAAGGCCAGGTCCCAGGGCGGAATCGGGCTGAAGCGGCTCTTGAGGAATTCGAGCAGCAAACGGCTGCGAGAGTTCGTTTCATGTTCCAGGCGTAGCGCGTAGATACCGCTGGTTTCCGCTTCGGGCAAGCCCCCGTCGCAAAACAACGGTATCAGTTCGCCGCGCAGCAGGTATTCGCTGATCAGCCAGGTGGGCAGGTGGGCGATGCCTAAGCCGGCGAGGGCGCCGAACAGCAGGGTTTCGGCGTTGTTGGCGGCCATGCGCATGCGTGAGGGGCGGTACAGGCGGGTTTGCCCGGCCACGTTGAAGCGCCAGGCGAATGGCGGCGCCAGGCCGTCCCAGTCCAGGCCATCGTGCCCGGGCAGTTCGCTGGGGCAGGTGGGTATGCCGCGGCTGGCCAGGTAGGCCGGGCTGGCGCAGGCGATGCGCACCATGTAGGCCAGTGGCGTGGCGACCAGCCGGGTGTCGGCCAGGGGGCCGGCGCGCAACACCAGGTCGACCTCGCCCAGGTGGCTGCCCTGCAGGTCGACGAAGCTGTCGATCAGGCGCAGTTGCACATCCAGGCCCGGGTAGGCCACCAGGAAATCGGCGATGGCCGGAGCCAGGTGGCGGCGGCCGAATGCGGCAGGGGCGTCGATGCGGATCAGGCCTTCTGGGGCATTGCTCAGCGACACCGCTTCGGCGCGGGCCAGGCGCAGTTCCTCGATGATGCGCCTGGCCCGTTCGGCAAAGGCATTGCCCGCGGGGGTGGCGCGCACGGCATGGGTGCTGCGGGTGAACAGGCGGCTGCCCACGGCGTTTTCCAGGTTGTCGATGCGCCGGGCCACGGCGGACGGGGTCAGCGGGTGGCGGCGGGCGGCGGCAGAAAAGCTGCCGGTTTCCAGCACGTCGAGGAACAGGCTTAGCTGGTCGGTCAGGGTATCGGGGCTCATGGCTGCCTTGCTTTTGCGAGAAACGCACAGCCATTGTGCGCTGCTATGCGTTTCCCCGCCAGCCCGCAATCGTTAGCATGCTCGCATTATGTGTACAGGCGGATGAGGCTCTGATGATCGAGTGGTTGTTGTATATCGTGCTGGGCGCAGCCCTGGGGACCATGGGCGGCTTGTTCGGCATTGGCGGCGGGCTGATCGCCATCCCGGCGTTGGGCGTGCTGTTTGGCCTGGACCAGCAGTTGGCGCAGGGCACGGCGCTGGTGATGGTAGTGCCCAATGTGCTGCTGGCGCTGTGGCGTTATCACCAGCGTAACCGCATCGAGCTGCGCCATGCCGTGCCGCTGTCGCTGTGCAGCTTCGTGTTCGCCTGGCTGGGGTCGATCTGGGCGGTGGGGCTGGATGCGCACTCCATGCGCCTGGGCTTTGTCGGCTTCCTGGTGGCCCTGGCGGTGTGGAACGTGGCGCGGATGTTCATGAAGGTGACGCCTCCCAGCGCCGAGTTGCGCTATGCCTGGCCGTGGCTGGGTGTGCTGGGCAGCTTTGCCGGGACCATGGGCGGCTTGTTCGGGGTGGGTGGGGCTGTGGTGGCCACACCGATCCTGACCAGTGTGTTCGGTACCACCCAGGTGGTGGCGCAGGGGCTGTCGCTGGCGCTGGCGGCGCCGAGTACCTTGGTGACCCTGGTGACCTATGGGGTGCACCACAGTGTTGACTGGGGGGTGGGAATTCCGTTGGCGGTGGGGGGCTTGCTCAGCATCAGCTGGGGGGTGAGGTTGGCCCATGCGTTGCCGGAGAAGGTGTTGCGGGCGATGTTCTGTGTGTTTTTGGTGGGGTGTGCGGTGATGCTCGGGTTTGAGCTTTGAGATTTTGGGGCCGCCTTGCGGCCCGTCGCCGGCAAGCTCCAGGTTACTTGAACCCTTCGACAATGTAGTCGGCCATGCAATCGGTAATTGGCGAAGGGGGCTGGGTACTGCGCACCAGCATCACATTGGCCACCGGCAACTGCGGCAACCCTTCGCTCTCGCCCAGAATGCGGATATTCCCGCCAATCAGGCTCTGCAGCTGCGCAGTCACCGCCAACCCTGCGGTGACAATGGCAAAGATCGCCGCCAGGCTCGGGCTGGTATAGGCGATGCGGTAGTCGATGCCCTGGGCTTCCAGGGCATTGCAGGTCCAGGCCCGGCAGAAGCAGTCGGTGTTGAACAGGGCCACCGGCATGGGGCGCTGTTCCTGCGGGCAGAAGCCTTCGGCGGCGGCCCACACCAGGCGTTCCTGGCGCAGTAGCTGGCCAATCTCGTTGCCCGGCTCACGGGTGACGATGGTCAGGTCCAGGTCCTGGCGCAGCATCAGTTGCTTGGACGAGTCGCAATGCACCTCAACCTGCACCAGCGGGTAAGCCTGGGCAAAGCTCGACAGGATATTCGGCAGAAAGCGCATGGCGTAGTCGTCCGGCGTGCCGATGCGTACTACGCCGACCATGTGCGGCATGCGCAGGGTGTTGAACACTTCCCCGTGCAGCTTGAGGATGCGCCGGGCATAGCCCAGCAGCACTTGGCCTTCGGCAGTCAGCCGCACCTGGCGGCCGTCGCGCTCGAACAGCTGGCGCTGCAGGATGTCTTCTTCCAGGCGTTTCATCTGCATGCTCACCGCCGACTGGGTGCGGTTGACCACCTCGCCGGCGCGGGTGAAGCCGCCTTGTTCGGCGATGGCAACGAAGGTGCGCAGCACGTCCGCGTCGAGGCTCTGGTACTGGGACATTGCATCAATCTCCGAGATGCATGGCATCAGAAACATTCGTTGGATTGATCTTATGCCTGGCAGGAGACTGGAGCCATCAACACGGAGGGCTTCACGATGAAAGGTCATGTCAGCAGCATCCAGCAACCTGCCTTTTCCCTGAACCACCTGTGGCATGCAGTCCTGCAGCGTCCTGTTCGCTGGCTGCAGCTGTACCGCCAGCGTCAGGAACTGGCCAGCCTCAGTGACGCAACCTTGCACGACCTGGGGTTGAGCCGGGCGGATATCCAGCAAGAGGCCGAGCGGCATTTCTGGGATGACCCGCTGCGTAAATAGGCTAAGTTTGTCGGTGGAATCACTGGCCTCTTCGCGGGTGAACCCGCTCCCACAGGAACGCCACATTGCCCGAGACCAGTGGTATCCCTGTGGGAGCGGGTTCACCCGCGAAAGGGCCAGTGCAGACACTACAAGGAGTTCAGGCTTGCCCCTCAAGCTATCCATCAACCAGGCCCGCCGCCTGGCCCTTTCTGCCCAAGGTTTCGGCAAGCAGCCGGAAATGGCCCCGACCCTGCCAGCACTCAAGCGCATGCTGCAACGCCTGGGCGTGTTGCAGATCGATTCGGTCAACGCCCTGATCCGCTCCCACTACCTGCCGCTGTTCTCCCGCCTGGGCAACTACTCGCCTGCCACCCTCGACCAGCTCGCCTGGGGGCGTGGCCGCCAGCGCCTGATGTTCGAATACTGGGGCCACGAAGCCTCGTTGCTGCCGCTGAGCCTGTACCCACTGCTGCGCTGGCGCATGGCCCATGCCGCCGATGGCCGTGGCATCTATCGCCAGCTCGCGCAGTTTGGCCGCGAACGCCAGGACGTGATTGCCCGGGTACTGGCCGCCGTCCGCGAACAGGGCGCCCTTGGCGCGGGCAGCCTGTCCACTCGTGAAGAACGGGCCGGCCCCTGGTGGGACTGGAGCGAGGAAAAGCACGCGCTGGAGTGGCTGTTTGCCGCAGGTGAGGTGACGGTCGCTGGCCGGCGTGGCTTCGAGCGACTCTACGATGTACCGGAAAGGGTCCTGCCGAGGACCATCCTCGATCAGCCATTGCCCAGCGAGGCGGAGGCGCATCAGGGCTTGATGCTGCACGCCGCCACCGCCCTGGGCGTAGCCACCGAGCGCGACCTGCGCGACTACTTCCGCCTGGACCCGGGGCAGGGCAGGTCGGCACTGGCGAAACTGGTGGCTGATGGCCGCCTGCAAGCGGTCGAGGTGCAAGGCTGGAAGCAGCTCGCCTACTGCGCCGGCGCACCGCGTATCCCTCGGCGCATCGAGGCCAGCGCGCTGTTGTCGCCGTTCGATTCACTGGTCTGGGAACGCAACCGTACCGAGCGCTTGTTCGACTTCCGCTACCGCCTGGAAATCTACACCCCGGCGCACAAACGGGTGTACGGCTACTACGTGCTGCCGTTCCTGTACCGCGAACGCATCGGCGCGCGGGTGGACCTGCGCGCCGAGCGCGCACAGGGGCAACTGGCAGTACATGCCGTGCATGTGGAGGCCGCAGGCCTGGACGAGGAGGGTTACCAGGCCCTGGCCGGCAACCTGCTGCGCCTGGCCAGTTGGCTGGGCCTGGAGAAGGTGCAACTGAACTGCCCGCGCCCGGAGGGCAGCCAGTTGCGCCAGGCGTTGCTCAGCGCCGCACCTGCTTGAGGGTTTCGGCAATCAGGAACGCCAGCTCCAGCGACTGGTCGGCGTTCATGCGCGGGTCGCAGTGGGTGTGATAGCGGTCGGACAGCGCATCCTCGGTGATCGGCCGGGCGCCGCCGATGCATTCGGTGACGTTCTGTCCGGTCATCTCGATGTGGATGCCGCCGGCATGGCTGCCCTCGGCCTGGTGCACCTGGAAGAACTGCTTCACCTCATCCAGGATCTGTGCAAAGTCGCGGGTCTTGTAGCCGCTGCTGGCCTTGATGGTGTTGCCATGCATCGGGTCGGAGCTCCACAGCACCTTGCGCCCTTCGCGCTCGACAGTGCGGATCAGCCCCGGCAGGTGGTCGCCGACCTTGCCGGCGCCCATGCGCACGATCAGGTTCAGGCGCCCGGGGTCGTTGGTCGGGTTCAGCGTGTCGATCAGACGGATCAGCTCCTCGGGGTTCATGCTCGGGCCAACCTTGACCCCGATCGGGTTGTGCACGCCGCGCAGGAACTCCACATGGGCACCGTCCAGCTGGCGGGTGCGGTCGCCGATCCACAGCATGTGCGCCGAGCAGTCGTAGTAGTCGCCGGTCAGGCTGTCCTGGCGCACGAAGGCTTCTTCATAATTCAGCAGCAGCGCTTCGTGGGCGGTGAAGAAGCTGGTTTCGCGCAGCTGCGGCGCGCTGTCCAGGCCGCAGGCGCGCATGAATGCCAGGGTTTCGTCGATGCGGTTGGCCAGCTGGTGGTACTTGTCGGCCAGCGCCGAGTTGGCGATGAAGTCCAGGTTCCACTTGTGTACCTGGTGCAGGTCGGCAAACCCGCCCTGGGCGAAGGCGCGCAGCAGGTTGAGGCTGGCAGTGGCCTGGTGGTACGCCTGCAGCAGGCGTTCCGGGTCGGGGATGCGGCTTTTCGCGTCGAAGCCGATACCGTTGACGATGTCGCCACGGTAGGCAGGCAGGGTGATGTCGCCGATGGTTTCATCGCCCGATGAGCGCGGCTTGGCGAACTGCCCGGCCATGCGTCCGACCTTGACCACCGGGCAGCCGGCGGCGAAGGTCATGACGATGGCCATCTGCAGTAGCACCTTGAAGGTGTCGCGGATTTTCGCCGCCGAGAACTCGGCGAAGCTCTCGGCGCAGTCGCCACCCTGCAGCAGGAAGGCGCGGCCTTCGGTAACCTCGGCGAACTGCCGGCGCAGCTCGCGTGCCTCGCCCGCGAATACCAGTGGCGGGTAGCTGGCCAGGGTCTGTTCGACCTTCAGCAGGTGCGCGGCATCGGGGTAGGTCGGTTGCTGCTGGATCGGCAGGGCGCGCCAGCTGTCGGGGCTCCACGGTTGGTTCATCTCGGGCTCGGTCTTGTCGGTTGTAGGCTATGGGCCATGGTAACAGTTGGCGCTGCGCTTGTTGCATCGAGGGTGTTGACGGACAATGCGCGTTTTTGCGCGGGTGGGTGGTGAGCATGGCGGCGGAACGGGAAGAGCGGCTACTGGCACGGGTGGAAGATGCCTTTGGCGTCATCAGCGTGTATGAAGTCGACGACTACCGCTTTCTGGAATTCGGCGATGCGATCGAGCAGAGCTGCGTGTTCACGGCCGACCCCAGCTGGCTGGAGTACGACTATACCCGCGCCATGCTGGTGGGGGCGCTGTGCCACGAACAGCCGGAGAGCGCGCTGTTTCTCGGCCTGGGGGCCGGCACACTGACCCAGGCCTGCATGAAGTTCCTGCCGCTGGACGACATCGAGGCCATAGAGCTGCGCCCGGAGGTACCGCGCCTGGCCATGGAATACCTGGGCCTGGACGACGACCCGCGGCTGTATGTACGCATCGGCGACGCCCTGGAGATGTTGCCCTCGGCGGAGAAGGCCGACCTGCTGTTCGTCGACCTGTACACCGACCATGGACCGGGGGTGGGCCACCTGGCCTGGAACTTCCTGGAGAACTGCCAGCAGAAGTTGAACCCGGGTGGTTGGCTGGTGATCAACCAGTGGGCCACCGACGACGGCAAGCCCCTGGGCGCGGCGTTGTTGCGCGGGTTGTATCACCGGCATTACTGGGAGCTGCCGGTGAAGGAGGGCAATGTGATCCTGCTGGTGCCAGCGGACCTGGAGCAGACGCTGGACCTGGATGGGTTGCGGGCCCGGGCCGAGGCGCTGGCACCGCGCCTGGGGTATAGCCTTGAGGGGCTGATCCGTGAGATTCGGCCGGCTACCTGAGTTGGCTTCTTCGCGGGCACGCCCGCTCCCACAGGGATATCACAGTGCCCAAGGGCGGTGAGTATCCTGCTGGAGCGGGCATGCCCGCGAAACAGGCGACGCGGTATCGCAGGCAGGAATCGTTTCAGCTGCGCATGGCTGATGGCCCGATACTGGCCCTGCACCCTGAAAATATTCCTCACGTCTGCGCACTATTTCGGGTATAGTACGCGCCGGTCTTTTAGCGGACCGCAAAATCAGGTGGTGCAAACCCTCCGAGTCCAGCTTCGGCTGCACGTCCGCTAGGCGGACCTTCCCACGTTTTCTTTTTCAATCGTTTTCGCAAATCCCCGCCGCCAAAGCTGCCTGGGTGACCTGTCGGTCTTTCATGGCTTGTGCAGCTTTGGAGCATGGGTCTTTGCGGATGCACCTAGAGGCAGACCCATGACCCAGGAAACCGGCGGCTTCGCCGCTCTCGATCTCAATCCGAACATTGTTGCTGCCGTTCTGGCGACCGGCTACGAAGAGCCGTCCGCCATTCAGCAACAATCGATCCCGATCATCCTCGCCGGTCACGACATGATCGGCCAGGCGCAGACTGGCACCGGCAAGACCGCTGCCTTCGCCCTGCCGATCCTCAACAAGATCGATGTGAGCAAGCGCGAACCGCAAGCCCTGATCCTGGCGCCAACCCGTGAGTTGGCGCTGCAAGTTGCTACCGCTTTCGAAACCTACGCCAAGCAGATGCCGGGCGTGAACGTGGTCGCCGTCTACGGTGGTGCCCCGATGGGCCCACAGTTGCGTGCGATCCGCAACGGCGCGCAAATCGTCGTGGCCACCCCGGGCCGCCTGTGCGACCACCTGCGTCGTGACGAAAAAGTCCTGTCGACCGTGCAGTACCTGGTCCTGGACGAAGCCGACGAGATGCTCAAGCTGGGCTTCATGGACGACCTCGAAGTGATCTTCGACGCAATCCCGGCCAGCCGCCAGACCGTGCTGTTCTCCGCCACCCTGCCGTCGTCGATCCGCTCGATCGCCGAACGCCACCTGCGCGAGCCCAAGCACGTCAAGATCCAGAGCAAGACCCAGACCGTCACTGCGATCGAGCAGGCCCACCTGATGGTCCACGCCGACCAGAAGATCCCGGCTGTGCTGCGTCTGCTGGAAGTGGAAGAGTTCGACGCGCTGATCGCCTTCGTGCGTACCAAGCAAGCTACCCTGGACCTGGCCGCCGCGCTGGAAGCCAAGGGCTACAAGGCTGCCGCGCTGAACGGTGACATCGCCCAGAACCAGCGTGAGCGCGTGATCGACTCGCTCAAGGATGGCCGCCTGGACATCGTTGTCGCTACCGACGTCGCTGCCCGTGGCCTGGACGTACCGCGCATCACTCACGTGTTCAACGTCGACATGCCGTACGACCCGGAGTCCTACGTACACCGTATCGGCCGTACCGGCCGTGCCGGTCGCGATGGCCGTGCACTGCTGCTGGTCACCCCGCGTGAGCGCCGCATGTTGCAGGTGATCGAGCGTGTAACCGGGCAAAAAGTTGCCGAAGCCCGTCTGCCGAATGCCCAGGCCGTGCTGGATGCCCGCATCAAGAAGCTGACCTCGAGCCTGGCACCGCTGGTCGCCGAAGCAGAAGCCAGCCACGGCGAGCTGTTCGACCGCCTGACCAACGACCTGGGTTGCAGCGCGCGTGCCCTGGCTGCCGCCCTGCTGCGCAAGGCCACCAATGGCCAGGCGCTGGACCTGGCCGCGGTAGAGCGTGAGCAGCCGCTGGTGCCGAGCTTCGCCCCGCGTGGCGAGCGTACCGAGCGTGGTGAGCGTGGCGAGCGCCCAGAGCGTGGTGACCGCGAGCGTCGTGCCCCGCTGCCGCTGGCCGAAGGCCGCGTGCGTTGCCGTACTGCCCTGGGTGCCCGTGACGGCATCGCTGCCAAGAACCTGCTGGGCGCGATCCTCAACGAGGGTGGCCTGGCCCGTGACGCCATCGGCCGCATCCAGGTGCGCGACAGCTTCAGCCTGGTCGAGTTGCCGGAAGACGGCCTGGAGAAGCTGCTGTCCAAGCTCAAGGACACCCGCGTGGCTGGCAAGCAGCTGAAGCTGCGTCGCTACCGCGAGGATTGATCCTGGCGCAATGAAAAAATCCCCGGCCTCGGCTGGGGATTTTTTTTGCCTGTGCCGGCCCTTTCGCGGGTAAACCCGCTCCCACAGGTACAGCACAAGCCTTGAAATCTGTGGAGACCCTGTGGGAGCGGGTTCACCCGCGAAGAGGCCTTTCAGCCGAACCGATAAATGTCCATCCCCAACGCCCCCAGGGTAAACCCTTGGTGCACCACCCCGAACTTGCCCCCAGCCCCCAGGGCAAAGAACAGCGGCAGGAAATGCTCGTCACTGGGATGGTTGCGCACCGCAAACGGCGCCTGCTGCCGATAATTCAGCAACGCTTGCTGATCATCCGCCCGAAGCTTTTCCACCACCCAATCCCTGAACGCCAGTGCCCATGGCTCGATCACATCCGGCCCGGCATGCCAGTCCAGTTCGCCCAGGTTGTGGGTAATGCTGCCCGAGCCGATCAACAGCACGCCCTGACCGCGCAAACCCGCCAGCGCCTGGCCTACCTTGACCTGCAGCGCCGGCCCCATGTGGCTGGGCAGTGAAACCTGCACCACCGGAATACTCGCATCCGGGTACATCAGCGACAGCGGTACCCAGGCGCCGTGGTCGAACGGCCGCTGCGGGTCCAGCCGGGCTGGTAGCCCGGCTGCCTGCAACAGTTCACTGACCTGGACGGCAAGGGCGGGTTCGCCCGGCGCCGGGTACTGCACCGCGTACAGAGCAGGAGGGAAGCCATGGAAGTCATGCCAGGTCTCTGGCTGGGCGTTGCCGGTGACCAGTAACTCGCGGCTTTCCCAGTGCGCCGACACCACCACGATCGCTTTTGGCCGGGGCAGGGTGCTGGCCAGCCCGGCCAGCGCCGGTCCGCTGGCGCCGGGTTGCAGGGCAAGCATGGGAGAACCATGGGAAATGAACAGGCTGGGCAGCATGGCGGGGTCCTGACGGTTAAGATGCAGTCATCTTCGATCAACTACAGATCGAAATCCAAACCAGTTTTTACCGACAAACCATCTAAAAATCGGGAGTGATCATGGAGCCAGCGTTCTGGCAGCAGCGGTGGGCCGACAACCAGATCGGCTTTCACCAGGCGCAGGTGAACCCCTATCTGCAGAAGTATTGGCCAACGCTTGGCCTGGCGCCGGGCAGCCGCGTGCTGGTGCCACTGTGTGGCAAGAGCCTGGACCTGGCCTGGTTGGCTGGGCAGGGGTACCGCGTGTTGGGTGTAGAGCTGTCGCGGCGGGCGGTGGAGGACTTCTTCCGCGAGCATGGGCTTGAAGCTGAAGTGCAACAGCGCGGGGCTTTCGAGGTTTGGCGCAGTGGTGACGTGGAGCTTTGGTGTGGCGATTTCTTTGCGTTGCAGGCAGGGGATATTGGTGACTGCGCGGGGCTTTATGACCGGGCGGCGGTGATTGCCTTGCCGACGCAGATGCGTGCGGCGTACATGCAGCTGTTGTCGGGTTTGCTGCCGACGGGTTGCCAGGGGCTGGTGGTGACCCTGGATTATGACCAGGCTTTGCTGGGCGGGCCGCCGTTTTCGGTAGGGGATGAAGAGCTGCGGCAGGGGTTTGCCGGGTGGCAGGTGGATGAGCTGGAGGTTGTGGAAGTGATTGAGGAAAGCCCGAAGTTTTCGCAGGCCGGGGTATCGAGCTTGTTGGAGCGGGTTTACCGGGTCAGCCGCTGACAGGTGTGTAGCCTGTCCGGCCCTTTCGCGGGTGAACCCGCTCCCACAGGCACTGCACAATCCTCAAGGTGTGTGGTGAACCTGTGGGAGCGGGTTTACCCGCGAAGAGGTCGGCACAGGTGTACAAAAAAGGGCGACCGAAGTCGCCCTTTGTTTTTACCGGTCGGATCAACCGCGACGGCGCAGGGCCTCGATACGGTCTTCCAGCGGCGGGTGGCTCATCAGCAGCCCGGCCAGGCCGTGCTTCAGGCCGCCATTGATGCCGAATGCCTTCATGGTGTCGGGCATGTGCACCGGCAGGCCCTGCTCCACGCGCAGGCGCTGCAGGGCGCCGATCATCGCTGCGGTACCGGCCAGCTGTGCACCGGCTTCGTCGGCGCGGTATTCGCGGCGGCGCGAGAACCACATCACGATCATGCTGGCCAGAATGCCAAGGATCAACTCGGCAACGATGGTCGCCACGTAGTAGGCAATGCCCTGGCCTTCTTCGTTCTTGAAGATCACCTTGTCGACGAAGTTGCCGATGATGCGCGCGAAGAACATCACGAAGGTGTTCACCACGCCTTGCACCAGCGCCAGGGTGACCATGTCGCCGTTGGCTACGTGGCCGATCTCGTGGGCCAGCACTGCGCGCACTTCATCAGGCGAGAAGCGCTCCAGCAGGCCTTGGGAAACGGCCACCAGCGCATCATTGCGGTTCCAGCCGGTGGCGAAGGCGTTGGCCTCGTACGCCGGGAAGATACCCACCTCGGGCATCTTGATGCCCGCTTCACGGGACAGTTCTTCGACCGTTTGCAACAGCCACTGCTCGTGGCGGGTGCGCGGCTGGCTGATGATCTGGGTGCCGGTGGTCATCTTCGCCATCCACTTGGAGATGAACAGCGAGACGAGGGAGCCGGCAAAGCCGAACACGGCGCAGAACACCAGCAGGCTGCTGAGGTTCAGGTCGACCCCGTTGGCGGCCATGAACCCGTTGAAACCGAACAGGCTCAGGGTAATGCTTGCAACCAGCACCACCGCGAGGTTGGTGGCTACAAACAACAGAATGCGCATCATGGTTGTTACGTTCTCCTGACGGATGAGTTGTCGCTTACTGCGGGGTATATAAGGGGCCGGCCGTGCCGATTCAATCGGGCGACTATTTCAAACTGTGTACGGCGGAGTATGGCAGAGGATGGCGCGGGGGCTGTGGGATAGAGCGTTGCAGGATGTAAGAAACATCCTGTGAGATTGCAGGGGGCTGCTTTGCAGCCCATTCGCGGTAAACCCGCTCCCACAGGGTTTGCGCAAAGCTCAAGGGCTGCGCTGTACCTGTGGGAGCGGCTTTAGCCGCGAAGAGGCCATCACTTACTGCGAATAGGTCCGCAGGAAACTGCCGATCCGGCCAATCGCCGCCTCCAGGTCATCCACCCGCGGCAAGGTCACCACGCGGAAGTGGTCCGGCCACGGCCAGTTGAACGCCGTGCCCTGAACGATCAGCAGCTTCTCCGACAGCAGCAGGTCGAGCACGAACTTCTCGTCGTTGTGAATCGGGCAAACCTTCGGGTCGATCTTCGGGAACGCATACAGCGCACCCATTGGTTTCACGCAGCTTACGCCCGGGATGTCGTTCAGCAGCTCGTAGGTGCGGTTGCGCTGCTCCAGCAGGCGGCCCGGTGGCAGCACCAGGTCGTTGATGCTCTGGTAGCCGCCCAGCGCGGTCTGGATGGCATGCTGGGCCGGCACGTTGGCGCACAGGCGCATGTTGGCCAGCATGTCGATGCCTTCGATGTAGCTTTGCGCGTGGTGCTTGGGCCCGGAGATGATCAGCCAGCCGGAACGGAAGCCCGCCACCCGGTACGACTTGGACAGGCCGTTGAAGGTCAGGCACAGCAGGTCGGGGGCCAGCGAGGCGGTGCTGATGTGTACGGCTTCGTCGTACAGGATCTTGTCGTAGATCTCGTCGGAGAACACCACCAGGTTGTGCTGGCGGGCCAGTTCCAGCATGCCCAGCAGCAGCTCTTTGGAGTACACCGCGCCGGTCGGGTTGTTCGGGTTGATGATCACCAGGGCCTTGGTGTTCGGGGTGATCTTGGCCTTGATGTCCTCAAGGTCGGGGAACCAGTCGGCCTGCTCGTCGCACAGGTAATGCACCGGCTTGCCGCCAGCCAGGCTCACGGCGGCGGTCCACAGCGGGTAGTCGGGGGCCGGGATCAGCACTTCGTCGCCGTTGTTGAGCAGCGCCTGCATCGACATGACGATCAGCTCGGACACGCCGTTACCCAGGTAGATGTCCTCGATGCCGACACCTTCGATCTGCTTCTGCTGGCAGTACTGCATCACCGCCTTGCGCGCGCTGAACAGGCCCTTGGAGTCGCTGTAGCCCTGGGCGGTGGGCAGGTTGCGGATCACATCCTGGAGGATTTCGTCAGGCGCCTCGAAGCCAAACGGCGCCGGGTTGCCGATGTTCAGCTTGAGGATACGGTGACCTTCCTCTTCCAGGCGTTTGGCGTGCTTGAGCACTGGGCCGCGAATGTCGTAGCAGACATTGGCGAGCTTGTTCGATTTGCTGAACTGCATGATGGGATCCCGATATGAGAAAACGCGCAACCCACGCCGAAAGGTTTGAAAGGGCAGGAAGCGGGTGCCAGACTGAACGCCTGGCACACGAAGCCACCTAATATACGTGCCACCCGCGCCCCGGAAAAGACGGTGCGCAGTGAAATTCAGCCTGCCGAGGTCCCTACATGCAAAAGATCGAGAAAACCCTGGAACAATGGCGGTCGATGCTCGACCCCGAGCAGTACCAGGTATGCCGCCTCAAGGGCACCGAGCGGCCATTCAGCGGCAAGTACAACAGCGAGCGCCGCGACGGCATCTACCACTGCATCTGCTGCGGCCTGCCATTGTTCGATGCGCAGACCAAGTTCGACTCCGGCTGTGGCTGGCCGAGCTTCTACGCCCCCATCGAGGAAAGCGCGATGATCGAAATCCGCGACACCTCCCACGGCATGATCCGCACCGAAGTCACCTGTGCCCGCTGTGATGCGCACCTGGGCCACGTGTTCCCCGACGGCCCGCCACCGACCGGCCTGCGCTACTGCATCAACTCGGTGTGCATCGACCTGCGCCCGCGCGACTGACCGGAGCCCGACCATGGCTGGATCGATACTGGACATCCCCTGCGTGACCCTGGGCGGCGAGCACAAGAAGCTCGGCGACTTCCCCGGCAAGGCGCTGCTGGTGGTCAATACCGCCAGCCAGTGCGGCTTTACCCCGCAGTACAAGGGCCTGGAGCAACTGTGGCAGGCCTACCGCGCGCGCGGCCTGGTGGTGCTGGGCTTCCCCTGCAACCAGTTCGGCAAGCAGGAGCCTGGCGATGCACGGGAAATCGCCCAGTTCTGCGAGCGCAATTTTGGCGTGAGCTTCCCGCTGTTCCGCAAGATCGAGGTCAATGGCCCTGGCAGCCACCCGCTGTTCGTCGAACTCAAGCAGCGCGCCCCCGGCATTCTGGGCAGCCAGAAGATCAAGTGGAACTTCACCAAGTTCCTGGTCGACCCGGCCTCTGGCCAGGTAACGCGCTACGCCCCCACCACCAAGCCGCAGGCCCTGGAGGCGGACATCGAGCGCCTGCTCAGCCGTTGACGGGCACCCAGTGGTCCACCAGCGCCAGCAGCTCTTCGCGGCGGAACGGCTTGGCCAGGTAGTCGTTCATGCCCGCTGCCCGGCAGCGCTCGCGCTCCTCGGGCATGGCGTTGGCGGTGAGGGCGACGATCGGCAGGTCGGGCCAGCGGCCGCTCTGGCGGATGCGCCGGCTGGCCTCGTAGCCGTCCATCACCGGCATGTTGCAGTCCATCAGCACCAGGTCGAATTCGTCCTGTTCCAGTAGCTCCAGGGCTTCGGCGCCCTGGGTGGCCAGTTGCACCTGGCAGCCGAGCTTGGCCAGCATGCCTTTGGCAACCAGTTGGTTCACCGGGTTGTCCTCCACCAGCAGGATGCGCGCACGGCCCTGCTCCAGGGTAATGGCCGGGGTGGCCAGCGGGTGCTCGGGCTCATGGCCTTGCAAAGTGCGTCGAAGGGTCTGGTACAGGGCGTTACGCGCCAGTGGCCGGGCCAGCTGATGCAACGGCGCCAGGGCCAGTGACTGCTCGTTGGGCAGGAAGTTGCCGTAGGCGGTCACCAGCAGGATCGGTGTTTTCAGTGCCGGGCGCAGTTCGAACAGCTGGTCCAGGCGGTCGGTGATCAGCAGGTCGATGGCAGCGGCTTCCAGCCCCGCGCTGCTGTCTTGCTGCTGGTAGGTCAGGCCCCAGGCGGGCAGCTGGTCCTGCAACAGTTCGTCGAGCCCGCTGCCGGCTGCGCACACTGCAGCCACGCGCCCGTGCAACGGTGCCGGCGGGATCGCCTCGGTGTGCACCGCCAGTGGCAGCTCGGCGCTGAAGCGGCTGCCAAAGCCCGGTTCGGAATTGATATGCAGGCGGCCCTGCATGGCTTTGCACAGGTTGTGCGTCAGCGCCAGGCCCAGGCCGGTGCCGCCGTACTGGCGGGTGATGCCGGCGCCGGCCTGAGTGAACGGCTGGAAGATCCGTGCCTGGGCTTCTTCGGGGATGCCGATGCCGGTATCGCGCACCTCCAGGCGCACACCGCCGACCATGGTCGTCAGGCGCACATCCACGCGGCCGAAACGGGTGAACTTGAGGGCGTTGGACAGCAGGTTGCTGACGATCTGCCGCACCCGTGTGGGGTCGCCGAGTACGCTGCTGGGGAAGTCGCGGGCGATCAGGCAGGTCAGCTCCACGCTTTGCGCGGTGTTTTGCGACAGCAGGTTGGCGGTGTCCTCGACCATCGAGCCCATGTCGAACGGAATGCGTTCCAGCTCCAGCTGGCCGGCATCGAACTTGGACAGGTCGAGAATATCGTTGAGCAACTCCACCAGCACCTTGCCCGAGTCGTGGGCAATCGCCAGCTGCTGGCGTTGCTCGCTGGGCAGCGGGCTGTCCAGGGCAAGGGCGATCATGCCGAGCATGCCGTTGAGCGGGGTGCGGATTTCGTGGCTCATGTTGGCGAGGAAGGCGGCGCGCGCCTGGGCCATGTCCAGCGCCCGGCGGCGGGCTTCTTCCAGCTCCTGGTTGGACAGGCTCAGGCTGCTGTTGCTGGCCTTGAGCTCGTTGGTGCGCGCCGAGACGATGTCTTCCAGCTCGTTGAGGTACTGGGTCAGGCGGTTTTCCGCGGTGCGCCGTTGCTCGATCTCGGTGGCCATGCTGACGAACTGCTGGTTGGCGACCTTCACCAGCACGCCGATCTCGTCGTGTTCGTGGCCGTGCGGGCAGGCCAGGCGGGTTTGCCGGGGCTTGCGCGGGTCGCTGCCGCTGAGCGCGCCGATCACCGTCACCAGCGGCTTGGTCAGCATCATGTAGAACAGCGCCAGGAGGATGCCGGTCAGCACCAGGCTACGGGCGAAGCCGTTGAGCAGGGTGATGCCGGCGCGGTCGAGGAAGCGGCTGCCGAAGGCGAAGGTATCCACCTCCAGGTACAGGGTGCCGAGGTCTTCTTCGGGCATGTGGGTGAGGTACAGGCGCTCCTTGAACTGGCGCTGCTCGCCGAACAGGAAGTCGCTCAGTGGTCGGTAGCGGTCCTGCAGGCGCGGCCGTTCGACGTCGGCCAATACCGTTTCGTTGTTGTCGATCAGCCGCGCACGGATGACCGCTGGCGACTCCAGCAGGCCGCGAGTCAGCTCCAGGGCCAGCTCGGAGTCGATGTTGTAGGCGATGCGCGAGGCCGGGTTGTGGCTGATTTGCAGCAAGGCGCGCACTTCGCGGTTGATGGATGCGTCTTCGCTGGCATAATCGATGCCGATCTGGATGAGACTGAGCAATGTTCCCAGGATGAAGCCGACCAGGACTGTCAACCGGGCTTGCTTGTATGACAGGCGATTGGTGAACTTGATATCCATGAGTCCCGAGCCGGTTTCACGTTCCTTGCGCTGCGCAAGCATAGCCGATCAACCCCGGCTGCTGGTGGGTCTGTCACACATTCAGCCTTGATTGCCTATTGGCTGTGCCGGCCTCTTCGCGGCTAAAGCCGCTCCCACAGGTACACCAGAGGTCTCAAGGGTGGTGATAAACCAGTGGGAGCGGCTTTAGCCGCGAAGAGGCCGGCACAGCAGCCCGAATCTGAATTTGCAGGAGCCCTGATGGACGCTCGCTTGATTGCTTTCCTGGACCGCGCCGAATCGGTACTGGCGCGCCTCGAACCCCTGTTGCCGGCAACACGTCCGAACATCGACTGGGCCACCACCCTGGCCGCGCGCTGGCAGCGCGATGGCCGCAGCGGCTACCTGCTGCCGCTGGAAGTGAGCCTGGACATCCGCCTCAGCGACCTGATCGGCGTCGACCAGCAGCGTGACCAGTTGGGCCGCAACACCCACCAGTTCATCAACGGCATGCCGGCCAACCATGCACTGCTGTGGGGCTCGCGCGGTACCGGCAAGTCGTCGCTGGTACGTGCCCTGTTGGCCGAGCACGCGGGCGCCGGCCTGCGCCTGATCGAAATCGAACGCGACCACCTGGCCGACCTGCCACGTGTAGTCGAGCAGCTGCAGAAGCTGCCGCAGCGCTTCATCCTGTTCTGCGACGATCTGTCGTTCGAAGCCGGGGAGGGCGACTACCGGGTGCTCAAGAGCGTGCTCGACGGCTCGCTGGAGCAGGCCCCGGACAATGTGCTGCTGTACGCCACCTCCAACCGCCGCCACCTGGTGCCGGAGAAGGAGAGCGACAACGAGAACTGGAAGCGGGTGGACGGCGAACTGCACCCCAGCGAAGCGGTGGAAGACAAGATTGCCCTGTCCGATCGTTTTGGCCTGTGGCTGTCGTTCTACCCCTTTACCCAGGAGCACTTCCTGAATGTGGTCGAGCACTGGATCGGCCAGCTTGCGCAATCTGCCGGGTTGGCCTGGCAGCGCAGTGAAGCACTCGACATCCTCGCCGTGCGCTGGGCCACCGGCCGCGGTAACCGTAATGGCCGTTGTGCCTATCAGTTCGCCCGCTACTGGGTCGGGCTGCAATTGCTGGAGCAAAATAAATGATCGACCTCAATGCCAGTGGCGCCGGCCTCGACGGCTACAACCTGCTGGCGGCGCAAGTGCAGGCGCTGTTTGCCGACGAGCGTGACTTCATCGCCAATGCCGCGCAGTTTTCGGCATTCCTCTATAACCACGTGGACGACCTGAACTGGGCGGGGTTCTACCTCAACCGCAACGAAGAACTGGTGCTGGGCCCGTTCCAGGGCCAGGTGGCGTGCGTGCGCATCCCGTTCAGCAAGGGCGTGTGCGGGGCGGCAGCGGCCACCCGGCAGACCCAGCGGGTAGAGGACGTGCATGCGTTTCCGGGGCATATTGCCTGTGACAGTGCGTCGAACAGCGAGCTGGTGATCCCGCTGGTGAAGGAGGGCAGGCTGATTGGCGTGCTGGACCTGGACAGCCCGAAGCCTGGGCGCTTCAGCGAGGCGGATCAGGTGGGGCTGGAGCGGTTGGCAGCGATTTTCCTGGCGCTGACCGACTGCTGATATTGGTTGCCTGTACCGGCCTCTTCGCGGCTAAAGCCGCTCCCACAAGGATTGCACCAGGCCTGAAGGCGATGCGGTCCCTGTGGGAGCGGCTTTAGCCGCGAAAGAGGCCGGTACAGGTTAAAGCATCAGTCGTACATCACCTTCTTCTTCCAGGTCTCTTCCTCATCGGTCTTGAGCCCCTGGGTCAGTTCATTCTGCTCGTCCTCCGCCGGAGCCATGCGGTCCAGCACCTGGGCGTTGGCGCGGGCCAGCAGTTTTTCCAGGTACGTCAGCTGCTCTTCATACACCTTTGGCTCCGGCTGTTTGCGCAGGTACTGCACGCCGCGCTCGAAGGCCAGGCGTGCCTGGCCCGGCTGGTTCTTCTGCAGGGCCTGCTGGCCGAGGTTGTTGAAGAACTCGATATGCAGCAACACCAGGACATGGCGGATTTCCTTGACCCAGTGCTTGGCCTCGGGCGTGGGCAGGAAGCCTTCCTGGGCGGCGCGAGTCACCTGGTTGTGCAGCGCCTCCAGCAGGAAGCGCACATCCTTGGCTTTGATCTCGGTCTGGATCGGATTGGGCGGGTTGTTTACCGGGATCTGCCCGCCCAGGGCAATCAGCCGTTCCAGTTCGGCGATGCGCGCCTTGAGTTCGGCGCTGTGCTTGTCCATTGCCAGTTGGCGCTGGTTGAGGTTGAGCTCCAGGCGAGTCAGCAGCAGCTTCAGCGCCGGGGTCATGAACTGGCCGGGGAAGGTCTCGGTGATTTCGCCACAGCGGCGCAGGCGGTCGGCCAGTTCGACCTTCATCCGGGCGCGCTCGAGCTTGCCGTTCTCGACCACGTTGTTGAGGTAGCCGATCACGATCAGCAACGCGATACCCGCCACGATGAGCAGGGTGATCAGAAGTGGTGTCACCGTTAATGCCTCATTGAAGAAGAATTACACCCTTGAGTGTAGTGAGTTCGTCTGGGGACGAACAGCGGCTATATACCTGTACTGGCCTCTTCGCGGCTAAAGCCGCTCCCACAGGGATCGCACCGCCCTCAGGCTTCGTGCGGTCCTTGTGGGAGCGGCTTTAGCCGCGAAGAGGGCGGTGCAGGTACCCCTCTCTCTATATCGACAACCCGGCCCGCAACTGCACCCCCACCTACCCGGAAGTCATTGATTTAAATAAATTTCTACAAAGGGGTTGACGCCTGTACGAACCATCCATAGAATGCGCGCCACTTGCAGCGTAAAGCACACAGCGAAACGCGGCAGGGAGTGAAAGCAGGCAGTAATGCCAGCAGCGTGTCCCCTTCGTCTAGTGGCCTAGGACACCGCCCTTTCACGGCGGTAACAGGGGTTCGAGTCCCCTAGGGGACGCCAAATTGCGGGAATAGCTCAGTTGGTAGAGCACGACCTTGCCAAGGTCGGGGTCGCGAGTTCGAGTCTCGTTTCCCGCTCCAGTTTCTCCGGCAACGCCTAGCGGCGGGGCAGGAAAAGAAAATCCAGGCTGAATCGTGAGGTTCATGTTCTGGTGCACTGAAAAGTGTCGTGTGTCCCCTTCGTCTAGTGGCCTAGGACACCGCCCTTTCACGGCGGTAACAGGGGTTCGAGTCCCCTAGGGGACGCCAAATGCGGGAATAGCTCAGTTGGTAGAGCACGACCTTGCCAAGGTCGGGGTCGCGAGTTCGAGTCTCGTTTCCCGCTCCAGTTTAAATACTGTGGCGTCTATGCGGTGCAGTGGTGGTGAAGGTCTTCATGGCGCTTCACGCCGATAGTGGTAAATGCTTCAAAATGCGGGAATAGCTCAGTTGGTAGAGCACGACCTTGCCAAGGTCGGGGTCGCGAGTTCGAGTCTCGTTTCCCGCTCCAAACATGTAACGCAGAAAGGAACCTTCGGGTTCCTTTCTGCGTTTTTGCATGCCTGATTTTCCGGCGATGCCTGCGCGAACGCCGCTGCGCAGGCATCGTAGTGCTCAGCGATAGCTGATGGTGAAGTCGAGCGCGCCTCTGGCCGAGCCAGGCGTAACTCGGTCGTCGGTCTGGTAGAAATGCGCACGATAGGGCAGGCGGGTGAGAGGGAGCTCGAGTTTTTTGTTGCTCGACACGTGTTCCTGCAGGGGGACGGGAACCCCCAGGTCATCGGTTATCTGGATGCCGATGCCTTTCGCCGTCGAGCCATTGCCCAGGCTGAACAGGCCAAGCTTCGGGTCAATTGCCACCGAGCCGTCGGTACCTGTCAAGTAGATGTAGGCGGTGGCGGTGCTCGCGGCAGGGTCGTCCTCGCAGTCACTCAAAGTGATGTGGAACGGTATGCTGGTTGTGGTGGTGCCCTTTCCCGGGAAGTCCGCCACTGTGTGGCTGCCCAAATCCACGGGGTCGGCACTGACGGCATCGCTTTTCAGCGTGCACTGTGCCTGGTGCAGGGTGGCGCTTGCCCGCAGGCGAAAGGCGTCGGGCACATCCGTGGTGCTGCCATGGGCCAGTTCTTCATCCAGGAGGATCGGCCCAGAGGCTATGGGCCCGGTCTTGACCAGCGTCACATCCATGTAGAGCGGGCCGATAAACAGAGGGGGCGCGCCTATCAGGCGGTTGTTGGTGCCGTAGTAAGGTACGGTATTGTCGCTGCCTGCCGAATAAAAGTTGTTGAAGGCTTGACCGGCAAACGGCCAGCGCATCTCGATCACTGCGCCAATCCCGGCGATCCGTGTTCTGACAACCCTGTTGGCGAAGCGCCCATTGCCCAGTCGCATGGGCAGGTTGTGGGCGAATGGAGCGGTGTAATCGATGCGCGCCTCCAGCAGGCCTGAGCCGTCGTTGTCGCATTGGATGCGAGTGGCTGATGGGTCCAGCAGCCCGGCAAAGGTTTTGGTGACGATTGGCTCACCGACTGGCAGATCCCTGGGTACCCATACATTTGTGAAATCTGCTGTGAATACCGCGGGGCCAGGACCGTTTTGGGTGGCGCAACCTGATGCGGCATAGGCGGCTTGCAGGGTAATGAAAGGCAGGCTGGCAAACAGCAGGGCCGTTCGCAGGCGCTGGCGAGTGAAAGTGGTCATTGGATTTTCCTGTCGGAGGGGGCTTGGCAGCGCAAAGTCTGCAGGCGATAGCCTTGTTCAAGCGGCAAGGTGGCGGGCGTGATGTCGAAGCTGCATTGCTGCTCTGTACCTGCGGTCCACCTGGCCAGCAGTTGCTGGTTCTCAAGGTGGGTGGCCACCAGTGCCTGGCCACCTTGGCCGACTATCGCCAGTTCCTGGCCGTGCTCATCGCTGACCTGTGCGCCGAAGGGCAAGGGGCGGCCGTCTGCTTGCAACAGGGTCAGCACCAGGCGGTTGACCCGGCGCGCCGCGAATTGCGCCAGTACTACAGCGCCGCGGCGTGGCACCACCTGCGTGGCGCCGTTGTCGATTTCGATTTCCGGGTCGAGCTGGTCCAGTTCCAGCACAACGGGGTTGGCCCGGTAAGGGCGCATATAGGGTGCCAAGGCATAGCCGTCGCCGTTGGTTTTGCCCTGCTGCCCCTGGCTGACACCGATCCCGGCGATATCCGGCACATGCACCACGGCGTTGGTTTCGCCTATGAACGGTGCCAACAGCATGCCGCCGCCGTGCGCCAGCAGGGCGCCGCTGGTGCTCAGTGACAGGCTGCGATAGTCGGAGGCCTCGCTGTAGCCCATGCCGTAGTTGGCATGGCTTCCCTGGTAGCCCAGCGACAGGCTGCCACTTTGCCGGGTGTCGTTGGCCAGCGTAGCCCGGTAGTTCAGGCGCCGCTCGTCGAAGTGGCCGCTGAGGCTGGCGCGTTCGTTGGACTTGCCTGCGCTGTGTTGCAGGTCGAACGTGGCGCTGGAGGCATGCGCCAAGTCCAGCGGCAGGGTAATGCCCAGGCCGATGAGGCGGTCGTTGCTGCGTGACGAAGTGAGCGACTGCGAGGCAAACAGGTTGAGGCTGACGTTGTGCGGCAATTGCGCATTGTATTGCAGCTGATATTGGCGCCGTTGCAGGCTGCTGTGCCAGTAGTCGTCCTGTGACAGTGTGAGGCTGAGCGTGCCGGCATTGCCGAAATGCTGGTACACCGAGGCCTCCACCCGACTGCGGCGGTTGCCCAGGTACAGGCTGGAGGCGTTGCGCTGCAGGACGGCTTCGTCGTAGTCGCGGTAGCCGACGGTGGAATAGCGGTAGCCGGCAAAGTTCAGGCTGGTACCGATGTCGAAGGCCTTGCCGTAGCGGGCCGAGAGGCTGTTGCCCTTCACTTCGCCCAGTGCGGGGCCAAGGTCGGTAGTGGCTTGCGTGACGTCCAGCGACAATGCGCCGAGTGCCCCGAAGTCCCGCGCCAGGCCCAGGGTGGCGGCGCGGTAGTAGTCGCCACCGAGTATGCCGGTGTACAGCGTGCTGTCCCAGCCGATGCCCCGGGCCAGCGCACCCTGCCACAGCGCTGGTGTGTCGGCCTGGCCAGCGCCGTGATAGCGGCCAAGGGCCAGGTCGTAGCGCCACACGCCGGCACGCATCAGGTTGCTGAGGGTCGAGTACGGCTGGATGAAGCGGCGCACCTGGCCATCCGCTTCGGTCAGCACCACTTCCAGTTCGCCACTGCTGGCGCCAACGGCCAGGTCGTCGATTTCGTATGGGCCGGGGGCGACGAAGGTGGAGTAGAGCGGGTAGCCGTTCTGCAGTACCTCCAGCTTGGCGTAGGTTTGTGCCACACCACGCAACACAGGGGCGTAGTTTTGCAGGGTGTCGGGCAGCATCCCGGTGTCGGAGGCCAGCTTGACGCCCTTGAACGGCAAGCTTCGGAAAACCTCCCCCTGGGTGAAGGTTTCGCCGAGGGTGAGAGTGCCCCAGCGCGCCGGCAGGTCGCGCTGGACGTAGGTATTGCTGCGCGTCCAGCGCAGGTCGCCCTGCTGGTTCTCGCGCAGGGCCTGCTGGCTGCGCAGGCGCCAGCCGTACAGGTTGACACCACTGTTCAGGTACAGGTCCTGGCTGTTGCGGCTGCCGCTGCCACGCCGGTTGCTGTGCTGGGCCGAGGCCTGGTAGTTGACGAACGCGGCATTGATGCCGTCGTCCCAGTGGCTTTCGGCGATGGCGCCGCTGGTGTCGCGGCGCAGGTAGGACTGCGGTATCGACAGGTTCAGGCGCAGCTTGCCGGTATCCAGATCGGCACTGGCGCCGTCCAGCTGGGTGGCAAGGTCGAAGCAGTTGCCTTCGTTGCCGGGTTGCCTGACGGCCAGGTTCTGTTCGCGCACACCGATTTCACCCAGCAGTTCGGCGTTCAGGCAGGGCAACAGGGTCTGGCCGTCGCTGCTCTCGTTGATCGTGATCTCCCGTTTGCCCAGTGGGCTGAGGTTGACATACAGCTCCAGGGTATAGCGGCCAGCTGCGAGGGGCCGATGTTCGGCCAGGGCACGCAGGGCAAGAGCGCCCGCGTTGGCGGGTTGACCCGGGCTTTGGCGGATGAAGCCGGGTTCGAACTGCAGATCGGGCGGGGCGGCTACAGCTTGCAGGCTCAGCAGGCTTGCGCCGAGCGCGGGGAAGGGCAAAAAGCGCAGGCGTGACAGCGCCTGCCGGCGTTTGAGGGGCTTGAGCATGACGGATGCCTGGTCTGGACGTTGAAGCGCGGCGGTTAGGCGGTGCCGGCGGTGGCAAGCGAGGCGTGTTTGGCTAGGCGAGGCGATCGCTTGGTGGGGCGAGGATAAGGAGAAAGGTGGGGGAGGTCTGTAGGGCTAGTCTGGGGGCGGTAGGGATAAATGAGAGGTTGCGACATCACCTGAAATGGACGGTGCGGATGAATGATGGCAATGCAGGGTGAGCCTGCATTGCCATACAGTGATGTTAAGGGTCAAATCGGAAGTTTTTAGCTAAGAGCTCTTGATATCTTTGCACCTTGTTGTTGATTTCTGCTGGTGTGAATACGCCACGGTGCAGTCCATTGCTTGACATGACTTCAACTATATGGCCTGTAACGTTAAATTTGAAATCAGGAGGTGGCGGTGCAAGCGAGGTACTTTGAACCTCAGGGGCTCCCTCACTAGCTTGGTTAGTTGTGCTACTGCGCCTGCTGCTTGTTGAACCAGCCACATCCGATAACGGTGCATCGTATGTTCCAGAGCTGCTGGATGGTCTACGCGCTTCATGCGTATTGAGTTCTCGGAGCTCTGGATTTTCCATTGAGATTTCAGCATCCGGTGTCCTGGAGTTTCCGGGGGTAGAACTTGAGCGCTTTGAGAGGCTGCTGTCGCTATCCCCATCACTTCCTGCAGCATCAAGTGCTGCTTTTTTCTTGGCCTGCCTCTTATCCCAGGCTCCTTTCAAATTCGCTGTAGACAACGCCAGCGTACCGGCGATCGACAATGACAGGTATGCGATTGCGAGCTTCTTTTTCTTTTTCGGGTCTTTCGTGAACTCTGCAGCAACCTGCGTAGCCGCCGATGCCACCGTCGCGGCTGCACCTAGAGCCACCACTCCAATGGCCAGCGGGGTAAAGGCTCCCATTGAGACCACGGTAAATGTGATGGTCAGCGCCACGTTCACCACCATAACGCCAATATTCAGCCAGAATTCAACCCCGCGCTTTTCTTTCTCCTGCACCGGGTCATCCTTCGAGCCCCAGTCGCCCCGGCTGTAATGCCCGGTGGGGTCCTGCCACATCACCGGGTTGTTCAGGCAGTACACGTAAGGGTTGATGCCCGCCACTTCGGGGGCCATGTTGTCCGGGCTCTGGAAGCGCATAAGGCCTGGGTTGAAGGCGCGGAAACCACGCCCCAGCATGTACCAGCCCAATGTCTGCTCGCGCGCTTCGGCATTGAACCCCAGCAGGCCTAGCAGCTTGCCTTCCGGCAGTTCGCCATAGGCGCTGTAGGTTGCTTCATGCACCTCGTCATTGGCCGCGCATTCGGCGATTACACTGTTGTTGCTGCTGGCCATGTACAGGCGCGTTTCGTTGCCTTTGCCCGATTGTTGCATCCCCAGCGGTACCTCGCCGCCAAACAGGTACTCTGTCAGCAGGCCATCGCGCAGGGTGCTGCCGACGCGATAACCCTCGTAACGCCGTTGCTCCTCGGCCTGCGCGCCGTAGCGTACGCCCACCAGTTGCCCGTGGCCGTCATAGCGGAAGCTGGCCAAGGGCTTGCCATCGGGGGCCGTTGCGCTGGTGAGCTGGCCGGTATCCTCGTCGTATACCAGGCTGTTGCCTTGTTCGTCCTTCAGCATGTTGCCGTCGGCGTCGTAATCGTCCTTGTCGAACGTCACGAGTGCCGGGTAATCCTCTGTCAGCGAATGGCTTACGCTTTTCAGCTGGAAGGGCGAATCTTCGAAGAAATCGTAGAAGGCTTCATCGCTTTTACCATCTGCAAACTCGGTCAGGCAGAAGTAGATGTTGTCGTAGTCATCAAACTCAAAGGCCTGGTTGATGATCGCCCGGCCCTTGCTATTGGTCGGCAGTACGCTGCCTTCACACCTGTGGTTGTACAAGCGATCACGGTCATCGTAATCAAAGGTTTCCGTCAGCACCGGCTCACCCGCCTTGATCAGCGTGCGACTGTGCAGCATGTTGTCGTCACGCCACACCTGCTTTAATGTGCGTTCATCCAGGGTTACCTCGGCGGGCGGATCAACGTCCTGCCGAATACGGCTCAGTTTCAGGGTGCGCGAAGTCTCCCGGCCTCGATGGTCATAGTTTTGTGTGCACAGCAATTGCTGCGTACTGCTGGCATCGGAGGTGCTGGTTGTCCGTGTTGTGTGCAGCAGCCCGGCGCTGTTGTAACAGAACACGGCCTCCAGCGAGCCTTGGGTTATCTTGTGCAACCTGCCAAGGTCATCGTAGTCGTAGACCTTTCGGCTGTTGTCGCCGTCGTTGTTTTCCAGCATGCGCCCTTGCAACGACGTGAGGAAATTGCGCGTGTAGGATTTGCCCGATTGATTGTCTGTCCAGCTTTCACTGAGCAGGTAACCCTGGTCGGTGTAGTTGTATTCGCGTTTACCTTGCTCGTTCTCGGCTTCGGTAATGTCTGCCGAGGCCATGCTGTACTTGAAGCGGGAAAGCTTCTGGTTTTTCCCCGCTGTGATACGTGTTGGCGAGGCGCCTACCGCCAGGTCGTATTCGTAATTGAAGGTTCGGCCAGACTTTGTGATCCGTTTGTCTGGCAGAGTCCGCGAGCCGACGTACTCCCGCGTTTCCTGGTGTGGGCCAACGGTCATCGAGACCATGCGGTCGATGTCGTCGAACTCGCGCTTGCATACCGTAAGCCCTTCAGTGTTTCGCTGCGGGTGCAACAGAATGCTGGTAGCCAGTTCTTCGGTGCTGTGGCGGGCGAACTCCCGGCTCAGCGCGGAACCATCCGGGCGGTCAGTGCGCGTCATCCGGCCCCAGACGTCGTACTTGTAACCGGTGGTGCGTTTGTGTTCGGCGCGCGCTGTTCGCTTGTCGGTTGCCGGTACGCCGAAGGTAAAGGTTTCTTCGACGCTGCGTCCAAAACCGTCATAGCGGTATGTGCGTGTCGATGCCGTGTCGCCTTTCTCGTCCAGTGTTTGCACGCGTTCTGGCTTGTTGAAGCGGTTGAAGGTGGTGACGCTCTGGTTTTTTCGCACACCGGGTTGATCCGGGTATTCCTCCCAGGAGGTGACGATATCCCCCTCGCTGCCGAATGGGGAGCGCTCGGTGAACACGGTCACCTCGTCCGGGCGAACGGTGGCGTACCGGTTACCCCAGTTGTCGTATCGATGCTTGCTGGTCGAGGTCAGTATGCGGTCGGGCAGGTGGTCGTAGGTGGTTTCTTCTTCCAGCTGGCCGAAGGCGTTGTACGAGGCCGAGTAGACGTCATACGTTTTCTTTTGCCCGGGGTGCAAGGGCAGTGCATCGCATATCCGCTCTTCCTTGATAACGCGGTTGAGGCCATCGAACAGCACGCGGCTGATCACGCCTTGGTTGTTTTCGGTTTCCTGGCAATTCTTCTCGGGCGATACCACGTAGCGATATTCGACTTTGGCGCGCCGATCGACATCGTCCGGTGCGGAGGTCTCGCTGGTCAGCCGATCGCTTGTGTCATAGGTGAAGCGCGTTACCGTGTCATGAATATCGACGTTCTCCAGCACCTGACCTGTCAGCGAATGCTGGCTTTGTTTCGACACCTTCGTGCTCTGTTTGTGCCCGATGGCCGTCTGTGTGGTCTGCAAGACATTGCCCAGCGTCTTGTGAAGGCCGCGGCTGAACTTCCACACAAGAGTGGTGGTGGTATCGGCCAGCACTTTGCCCAGGTCTGTCCCATCATGCTCGCCATGCAACGTGGTTGTGCGTTTTCTCATGCGCCCATGTAAAACTGCATCTCCGGGGATGGTGAGGTAGCTACGCCTGACCGTGCTGAGGGGGCGCAGGTTGTCTGGATCGGAGGCGTCCGACAGCTCTTCCTGCTCGATGGCCAGCCAGGTCGAGGCAATTTTGCCGTTTTCGGGCAGGTCGTCACGGCCTTTCAGGGTATCCAGCGCTTTGTAGGTGAAATCCGTGCATTGCGGGATCGCCCCTTCTACAACTCTGTCATGCTTACTTGGGTAGACCGTCTGGCGTTTCACATGTTTCTTGAAGCCGTTAGGCTCGGCTGGGCATCTACCGGGTTCGCCGTTGGCGTCGAAGTACTCCAGTTCGGTGTACGAGCCATCCGCTCTGATTTCCTTGGTGAGGTTGCCCTCAGGGTTGTATTCGGTGGTGATGACTTCGGAGCGCGTTTTATTGCTGTCACCCTCTATTTGCCAGGTGGTCGTGACTGTCTTGGCCGTCAGGAAGTTGGGGGGCTGCTTGGCGAAGGGCTCGCCCAGCTCACCGTGATAGGCGATTTCGGTCAGGGTGACCTCCTTGCCCTGAGCGCGGGTTTTCGTGGCGGTGCGGTGGAAACGGTCATAGCGGGTCGTGATGACAAGGTCGGCCTCGCCTGCACAACTCCGGGTAGTCTTGCACCAATAGCTGTAGCCTGGGTCGACGATGTCGTACAAATTGTCGCGGCCGTTGTTGCGCCAGGTAATGTTGCCGCCGTTACCCATGTAGTTTTCAGCGGAGTAGTCGTAAACCGTGCGTATCTCAGGCTGGCCATACCCCGGCAGAACGCGATGGCGCTTGACGCGTGGCAGTTTCTTGGCAACACCCGGCAGTGAATGGCCGGGGTCACCGTCAACGCCATATTCCACGTGTTCTTCCGCTTTTGTTGGCCAGGTCACTTTGGATACACAGGTTTGCCCATGCACAGGCTGGTAGTCGAATTCCCACCGGGTCTGGTCGGGCATGATTGCATACTGCAGTTGCCGCCCCTTGAATTCGAGCCTATGGCTGGCCCGTACATCCTCGTCGTCAGGATAGCGGGTGAACACGGTAGCGCCGCTGTATGTCACCTCCAGCAGACGGCGGCCTTTGTCGGGGCCGTCGGGATGGCCGTCGCGTACTTCGGTCAAACAGAACCAGCCAGGTGCAATTGGGTTATTGGCATACTTCAGCTCGATCCATTGCCCGGTCGGGGCGTAGATTCGGGTCGGCAATGCCACACGCTGTTTGCCTTCGCCCATGTTTTCCAGCACTTCGACCACGCCGCTACGGTGCACGACACGGAAGCGCCCTTCACCGTCCTTGTGGAAATGAAAGGTATCGAGCTTCTTCTCGCTGATGCTGTCGATGCCATCCACGGTGAAATGCTCACCGGTAGACAGTGACAGGGCGCCGCCGCCTTCAGGGTAGGCGTGCTCGACAAAGCGGGAAAAGTTCAAGTCCCAGCCTTCGCCGTAACCGACATCGCCCCCGCCCATCGAGTTGTAATCGAGGACCGGCTCGAGATTGGGCCCTGTACCGCTATTGGCAACCAGTTTAGGGATTGCGATGCTTAGCCCGTATTGCCCTGTGCGTTCATCGACGCGGTTCTTGACTGCGAAGTTGTTGGCGTTGGAGTACGCGGCCATGTTACTCATGGGGTCACCTGTGATTTGTAGCCGATCGGGTAGTACAGCGTGCCGCAACGGTATTCGGTTGGGCCGTTTTCATCAGACTTGTGAGCGCGGCCGATCATGACGGTGGGCGGTTCGCATTTGAAATCGGATTGATATTCATAATCCCAGCCATCCCACTCACCGGGTTCTACGATCATCTTGTTCTTTTCGTCTACTTCACCTACATAAATCTCGGCGCAGGTGTAGCGGGTATAGCCCTTCTCATCGCCATCATGTTTTCGTCCAATCATGACGGTGTCGGTTGGGCATGTGAAATAAATCGGGTCTACCTTGTCTTTGTGGTACAGGGCCTCTGCGCAACTTTCCTCCTCCGGTTTGTCATGCTCACCTTTTGGTTTGCGTCTGCCGCATTCAGGGAATTTTGCGGAGGTGAAGCTTGCCTTTGTCACGAATTCTTCTTGGTCGTCGTCTACCATGGCGCATTCGTATTCCGTCTTTCCGTTTTCGTCACCCGTATGTTTACGGGCAATCATGAATGCGTTTTCCCTGCAAGTAACATCGGAGTGCCTTTCACCTGTTTCGATGCGTTCCACGAATGTTCTCTCCGCGGACTTTAATTCTGGTATTACTTCACCCTCCGAAATTTTTATTTCAAGGCAGCTGAGCTTGCGAGTAATCCGGCTTTCGCCGGTGTGGCTTTTATCGACCAGTTTGAACCCGATCGGCTTTTCCTGGTTTGCATTGACGTAGTCCAGGTATTTGCCCTTTTCAAATTCTACCAGTCGGTCAATGCCGATTTCTGGAAGCTGTGACAGATTGCGTGTGGTTTCGAGCCTGATGACAAAACTCTTGTTATCTTGCGGGTCATCTTTCGTATAGAACTTACTGCCCGGTTCCGTGTTGCACAACCAGTCGTCGGTCAGCAGAATTTCTGCTGCAGAGGGGATGTCCTGCATGATGATTTCACTGGGTTGCATATCATAGCAGTTCCCGATGCCGATACCGCCTATATCGGCCAGGGAAAGTTTCAATGTCTTGCCGGCGCCGGCAGCGGGGATGTCTACGGTGCACCGACGTTCCCCATGATCATCCATGGGCGCTGAGATCAGCGTAATAGTTCCGGCGTTGGCATTGGATGCCGGTAAGCCAAAAAGCATAATTATGAAAACAGGGAATAGTACTGTCATTGAGGCGAGGCGGAGCAGGCTTCGCTTTACCGTATTGGTCATGGTCGAGTTCCTTCGTTTTTGAAGAAGTTGTTGACGCGGGCCGCAGCGTTTGCAGGGCTGGCAGTGCTCAGGCTAAAACACCAGGCTCAGGTTGGCACCTGGCAGAAATGACAGGTAAGGTTGCTGGCAGCAGCGTGGCTGCGTATCCGCTGAGAATGTCCATACCTAGTATTTTTACCAGTAGTGGAAATGACCCGGGGGGCGTAGAACTTCATTCCGGAACGGTTGATACGGAGTGACTGTAATGAATTCGACGGCTGATAACAGCCCCATCGCCCGCCCGGGAAACAGCCCGCGCTCGAGAAATCCAATGCCAGTTATCGAGGGGTTGACCCAAGACCTTGAGGTCGATCTGGACGCATTGGGCGAGGTAAATCTCAAATTTTTTATCCGAGGGGCAAATTTGCAACTTGGCGATGTGGTGTTTACCAACTGGCGAGGCGTGGATGCAGAGGGGGTTGCATTTGACCTGGTAGGGAATGGCACTCCGGTAAATGACCCGGATAACGTGATTGTCGAAATAGACAATAAACTGGTGACCGCTGCCCGCGGCGGGTATGCGTTTTTGTCTTATCAGGTCAACAGTACTGCAGGCGACGAGTCGCTGCGGCAGTTCTGCTATATAGGTTTGCGTTCCGCCAGCCGACTGCCAGTGGTGCAGGTGTTGCAATCACATGGTCTGGAAATCGTCAAGGCTGAGGTACAGCAGCATGTCAATGTAGTGGCGGCAGCTTATCAAGCCATACAAGAAGGTGACAGCGCTGAGCTGACTGTACGTCGCATCCGAAGCAATGGCACCGAATTATCGCCGTTCGTAACGCAATTGATCAGCCAGCAAAAGTTTGACGGGGCCCCCCTCGAATGGCAGATACCCAAGGCCCAATTGAATTCCCTCGATACAGGGGGGCATCTGCAAGTTAGTTATAAGATAAAACTCAGGGACGGTATGCAGCTTGAGGCCTCGCGTACCCAGAAGTTCATCATCCGTGATGTTATCGACACCGGTACACTCCTGCCGGTCCCCCGTGTGGAAAATGGTGGCAGTGACGAGATTGACCCTGGTAATTACACCAACGGTCTACCTGTTGCCATTGACGCCTATTCGCAGCGAGCTGTTGGCGATCACATGGTGTTGGCCTGGATGGTGCCGTCAGGTGAAGCGCACGTGCAAGTTTTCCGTCTGGATCAAAGTAGTCTGATGGCAAAGCAGTTCGTCCTGCGCATCGAACATAAATGGTTAGTTGCCAGTTTGGGGGCGGTGCAGGTGTTTTACCAATATGGCCGTGAAGGGCGCTCGCTGACATCAGAAGTATTGTCGCTGAACGTTACGACGCCCCGCGTAACCCCTCCAATGCCCACAATCAGGCGAAGTACTCAGAAGGGGGAAGAGCCAAATGAATTCGGTATCGATGCCTACGATATCAGGAACAGTGGTGCATACGTCATCATCCCCGACGAAGCCGACCTTCGCGAGGGTGAGGAATTTGAAGTGCATTGGCAGGGCGAGCCGAACGCTGGTCGGGTGGTCATTACAACCCCGAGTGCTGAAGGTCCACGGGTATTCAACGTGCCAGCAAAATATATCCCGGCCAATATGGGAACAACACCATCGAAGCGATTTGACGTGCTTTACCGAATCGTTGACAAGCACACAGGCCATTTCCTGGACAGCAAGCCGGTGAAGTTACTGGTGTCACCGCTGGAAGAAGGCAGATATATGCGAATTGACTGCCCGGATGCCTCGAGTGACGGACACTTGGTGTTGGTGCCAGGTGGGGCAAGGCTTACGTTGGCTCGTTGGATTTTCATCAATGAGAACCAGTGGCTGAGTATTCACTTTTCCGGTGTGGCGCAGGATGGCACGCAGCTGGTGGGCGTTCTGCGGGATAGCGTAGCGGTTAGCGAGTCGGAGGTTAAAGAAGGTGTAAGAGATGTACTTCCGTACGAGGAACTGGACAAGCTGAAATCGGATTCGCCGCTCTCTGTCTGGGCCAGCGTCAGTTTTGACGGCACTCAATGGTGGCGCTTTCCAACGTTGTATCTGACGTTCAAAAGGTAAAAACAGCGCCATTCCGCGGCGAGCTCGGGATGTTTGAAATATATCAAAGCCTGGCATGTTCTGTTGCCAGGTAGTCAGAAGATTCGTGCAGTAACATTTGATTCATGAAACTAATTGGACCAATCGATTGAGGTTTTGATCATGGCTGACCTTACAAAAGAACAAATTCTGACGCGTTTGGCCTCCGGTACTGTCATGAGGGGTTGGGGCGCTATTGGCGCGATTGCGCGAAGCCACATTAACCTGTTGTTTCGCGACCAGTTCCTGTTGCGATATACCGACCAATCGTTCATTGCGCCCATGCGTAGCCAGTTCGACCTGGACGAGGGTGGCGAATTGCGTGGTGAATTCCGCAACCTGGTATTTGGGCCGCCACAACTTTCATTCGAAGATGCAACGTTGCTCTCGGCGGTGACGACGGTGCGGATGAATATCCTTTCAGGCGATTATGTCCAGCATGCCCACCTGCCAGGCAGCCCGCCGATCATGCTGCGGGCCCATAGTCTGGACGAGGCCATGGGGTATGCGGTCAGTGCGCAAGTCGAGCTGAAGTTGCAGCAGAGCGAGAGCGGTCAGTACACCCAGTTGATGCTTTCGCTTTCCGACGCCAAGCCAAATACGCTGGAGTGTGAGCTTGGCACCACCCGCTACGCTTCGAGACAGATTGGCAAGGCGGCATTCAGCCATTGGCTTGAGCAACCCGGCTATCGTCAGGTTTATATACTGGCCCAGTTCGATCGTGAAGACTATGCGTCGATGTCGCCCATGGGGATCAAGGTATTGACCCAGACGGCGCCTTGGGGGGGCAAGACCAACAAGGCGTTCAAGGACAAGGCCGCCAGCGAAGGCGATGGTGCCGTGCTCCTGCTGATGCAGCCACGCTCGCATCTGCTGGCTGGCACGCTTCCACAACCTGGTCACGATTTCCCTTTCCTGCTTCCTGGCACGGCCGCAGCAGGAACCCAGTACTCATGCACCTTGTTGCTTGACCCTGTCAACGAGGGGAAGCGCGCCGAGCCATTGACCCAAGTGTTGAGGCCGGTGCGTATGCCCAATGCACATCGGTACACCTGCAAGGCTGGTGACAAGTTCGTGCCGAGCGATGTGGTCGGTTTTGGTCATGTCTCGCCCACTGTTGGTACCTATCGGGTCGAGCCAGGCATCACCAGAACCGTTGCGAAAGGGGGGGTGTCGTTCAGCCTTCAAGGCAGCACTCCCGCCAGGGCGTGGACAACTACAAACATCAGGAACGCTGCTGCCAGCGGCCAAGTCACCTCTGCGGGTGTGTATTCGTCTCCCGATGCGGACGCGTTCACGGCGGATAGCCAGGTCTCATTGGTGACGGGGCACTATGCCGATGGCGGTAACGGCGACCAGCAACGTGCCGGGTTGGTGATCGAGCATGTGAGGCCTGTGCAGATTTCCCCGCGGGTGGCAACCACTGGCGCCAATGGTGTGCCGATCAGCCTTTCCGCCATAAGCGTGGACGGCGGTACCCTTCGCTGGGAAAAGGTCGAAACGCCGCAAACGCTTCGTGCTTCACGAGGGCCGCAGCGGGCTGCTAACCCAGAGAAACGCGATCTTGCAGGTACTTACGTGGGGGATCTGGGCAAACTCGAGGATCTGGGCAATGGGCAGGCCAGGTTTACCCCGGCCATTATCGAGGAGGGCAAGCCTGAAATCCTGTTCCAGGTCATTCGGGCTACGGACACCCGTTCAGGCGCATATGCAGATGCGACAGTCGTGATCGTGACCTGGCCGCAACGTTTTGGTGTCGAACCCCATTACGTTTCGGACTACAAACCTAACAGCACCTTGCCGTTCAGCGTCAAGGGCACACCGCCTGGCCTGACATGGCATGTGTTCGGCGAGGGCGATATAGGTCAGGACGGTCTGTATACACCACCCCAGGCAGCCAAGTGGCCCGTTACTGTGGTCATGGCTGATTACAATAACCTCAGTAGCGGCTACGCAATCATCGAGCACCGCCCGGTCGTTCAGTCCCGCCCGACGAGCAGTGGCTGGGAGGATCTTAGCGTTTTCAGCATCGAACTGCTTAGCCAAGGCGTGTGTTTCGCCAACGGTATGCAGCAAATCGAAGTGTTGATAACCATCAAGACGAAAGGTAGTCAGGGGACAGGGGTTTCGCCGCCGATCAGTGACACAGAACTGGGCAGCCTCCAGTTGTTCAACACTGAAGGCGGCAAGGTGATCGAGTTTTTGCCTGCCGGTGAAGAAGGGTTGGAGCCTAATGACCCATTGAAGCCCGGAACTTGGGCGGTGCATGAAGACCGTAATCGGGTAGGAACACGGCCAGGAACAAAGGCGGAAGAACCCTCGGTCCTCGACGCCAGTACTCGAACCAAGCATTTGTTCTTGCTGACCAACAGTGTCGGAAGCCTGTCTGTAGGCGCTCAGTTCACCGGTGACGATAATGTTTCTTACAAGTCCACTGACATCAACACAGGTATTGATAAAGTAAAGGTAACCGGTGAGGCGCCGCCAGAAAAATACACTGAGGATGCCTATACATTCAAACGTATCCCAGTCAAGGGTTGGGAAGGCAATGAAACCGAAGCCTTCGACAAAACAGATGACACTACCGACTATTGGGTACTGGCAGGGGCGAAGAGCGATGAATTCAAAACGCTGAGTTTCCTCAGGCTGAAGTTTGAAGACGACAGCAGGGTTTCGATGATCCGCTGGGAGTCCAATCAGCGCAAAGAGAAGTATTGCAGTTTTACCAGCTATTCGTTTACCCCATTGAAGCCCAAGCCGGAGGATCCGGAAAGCCCGGAGAATCCGGAAAATCCGGAAAAGTACCTGGTACATGACGGCCTGTTGCAATCTTTGGTGAACGCTCAAGTCGCCGATCCAGCGTTTCTGGATACTGAACTGCTTGAGAGCGCCAAGCCAGGGCGGGGCGATGTATGTTTTGCTATCCACCGAGTATCGAACCTGCCGATTTTCTATGACAGTGAACAAGACGTGAGCAAAAAATGGCGGGCGCCACTGGAAAAACCATTATTGTTCCGTGTGATGGATCAATTTGGTAATTGGCATCGGCTCCGGGTTGATTTTCAACACCCCAACGGTGTGCAGGGCAGCCGCGACAAGCTGACTTTCTCGGTTCGTTAATATTGGTTTTTGGAGGAGTATCACTATGTCCGGCAAAACTGCGCTGCATTCAGGTGCTTTTAGCTTTGACAGCTTCATCAGTAATAGTGTTGATCCACGTACAGGCCAGTATGGCCTGAGTATTGTCTTGCCCGTATTGCGTGGGGATTATCTGGGCGGGGCAGAGTTTCCGTTAAGTCTTATGTACAGTTCGATGGGCGCAGGTGACTTCGGCTATGGGCAAGGCTGGGATATCAACCTCAGCAGCTTCATCGAGCATGCCTACCCCGAGGGGGGAGGAGCGCTATCGTTGTACACCGGTGAGCGTTTCACGGTGGATGGTGTCGAAAGTATCAGTGAGAAAAAACTGGATTCTTTCCATTTTCACAAGGATGGCGAGGGTAAGTTCCGAATCGAGCATAAAGATACTCAGCTGACAGAAATACTGGAGCTTACAAAAATCGGCCAGAAGAAACTGGCGCTGCCCACAAAGGTTTACTCCGATTCGAAGCGTTGGCTGGAATTTTTCTACCGTGACAACCCGCAACTGCCAGGCAACCCTTGCTTGCATGAAGTGCGTGAGTCCGGTCTGGGTGGGCAACTGCCGCGGCGTCTGTTGTTGATCGAGTACCCGGGCAACATGGTCATCACCTTGTACCCCGATCAACCTGGGGCGCGGGCCAGTTATACCCTCGCGTTCAGCGGGCGGGAGCTAAAGAGTGTAAAACTGCCCACCGGTGAACAGTGGGAGTTCAAGTATCAACCGGTGCACGGGCAAACATGTGTGAGCTGGGTGCGCAGTCCTGGTGGTGCGGAGGAGCATATCGAATACGGCACAGGCGGTGATCCTGGCCACAAACTACCAGGGGTCGAGCAGTACTTGCCGAGGGTCAAGCGCCACCGCCTCATTCCGGGGGCGGGGCAGGCCGAACAGGTCACCGATTACGATTACTCCTCGACCAACTTCGTGGGTAATGGCAGCTCTGTTGTCTGGAACAATAATGGCCGCGATAACCTCTACGATGTGACCGACGCCAGCTATCACTACTGGAGCAAAACCACCGAGCGTTGCCCAGGGCAAGCAGACCGCACCCTGCTGAGCACCTACGACCGTTTCCATCGTCTGGTCGAGGAAAAACGGGTTCAGGGCAGTAGCGTCACAACCACGGTTACCAAGTACCACGGCAAATCGGAGGAGCCGTTCGCCAAGCAACCTGCGAACTACAAGTCCAAGGAGCTATCGACCCAGACCTGGCAGAACGGGAACGGTGGGATGGCCAAGGCTGTACATGCCACCACGTATGACCTGTTCGGCAACCTGACCCGCGAAATTGCCGCCACGGGCGTCGAGACGGAGTACGAGTACTATCCCGTTGGCGGGGAGCCTGGCAAGTGCCCGGCCGACCCACAGAATTTTGTGCGCTGGCGCAAGAGCCAGACCATCAAACCGTCGCCAAACGGTGAGGGCTCAGCTGCGACCGAGCATACCGAGTTCGTGTACAAGGCCCTTGATCCGGTTCCCCTGCCTGCAGACACGCCCGAACCTGTTATCAAGCCGTGGATCGTGTTGAGCGAGGAACATGCCTTCAGGCTGGCAGGTGAAGTGAAGGTGCCGCTGAGTCAGACGATTACCCATTACCATGAGTCCCAGGAAGACTTGTTGAGCTATGGGCGGCCGGCCAAGACGATCAAGGCCATGGACGACAAGCCTACGACCACCTCATACAGCTACACGACGGAAGTGGTGGAGAACCATCCAGCCCTGGTCGTCAATCAGGTAGTGACGGGTTTCGATCATGGGCAGGTGTTGGAAGACGGCACCATTCGCCATGTGCAGAAAACCTTCGACCTGAAGCACTCGGCATTGACCGGAAAGCCGTTGCTCAATCGCGACGACAACGATGTGGAAATTGCCTACGCCTATGACCCTGTGGAGCGTGTGATTCTCGAGACGGCTGCGCCCAACGACCCACTTTACAAGGCTTCCCGCAAGTACAGCTACGTGCTGGCTCAGGGTAACAACCCGGCTGTGCAGACTTCGACCGATGTCAAGGGCGTGACAGTCCGCACCGTGATCGACGGCCTCGGCCGGGTGATCGAAGAGTATCGTATGGAGGCCGACAGTGAGGAAATCTGGCGGCGTGAGCAGTATCGCAAGACCTACTCGGCCAGCTACGACGCTTATGGCCAGCTTGTCGAAGAAACCGAGTATGACTGGTTGGCCGATATGGTTACCGGGCCGGGTATCCATCAGGCGGTGGACCTGACGCTGCAGACAACATACGGCTACGACGACTGGGGCCAGCAAGCTTGGCAAAGGGGGGCGGACGGCATCTGCCATTTCGAGGTGACGGACCCGGTTGGCACCGAAGCATCGGCCAATATGCCCATCAAGCGCAGCTGGCGGGAGTCGGCGGATGGCACTGTTGCAAGCGGCGTGACCGAGACCTGGCTCAACCGCTTCGAGCAGGCCACCCACGTCAGGCGCTTCAAGAAAAAGGACGATACCGTTGCGTATAGCCAGCACACCTATCATTACGATGGCCTGGGCCGTGTGGCCCGGGAAGTGGCTGCCGACAAGGCCACCACGCTGAGTACGTACGACATCTTTGGCCGGTTGCTGACACAGACGCTCCCCGACAGGTCGGTGGTTACCCGCCACTATGCCACGTTCGACAGTGATGACCTTCCGGAGTACATCGGTGTCAATGGCATTGAGCTGGGCACGCAAAGGTTCGATGGCTTGAAGCGGCTTTACCGGTCTGTCACCGGCGGTCGAGAGCGCACCTTGTACTACAAGCCTGGGCATAGCCGACCAGAGAAGGTGTTCACGCCTTCCAGGCAATGGGTCGAGTATGAATATAACCCGGTGTTGGGTGAGGAGCCGCTCAAGCGGGCATCCAGCCGGTTCACGGCTGACTACGAGTATGACCCGCAGAATGCCCGGTTGCTACGCTGCGAAGAGGATGGGCAAACCCTGCAGCGGGATTATTTCAGTACCGGACAGATGAAATCGGAGAAGCGCACTGAGGGCAACGAAACGTTCGAAATGACGTATGGCTACAGCTATCGCGCACGTATGTTGAGCTATACCGATGTACTGGGCCAGGTGCAGAGCTATCAGTATGACGATGCGGGGCGCCTGCAGAAGACTACCTTGGGCTCCACAGTGGCGATGTTCGAGTACGACAAGCTGGGCAGGACGTCGAAAATCGAGACCCGTGATGGTGATAACTACCTGATTACCCAGTTGGAGTATGACGAGTTCGATCGTGAACGGCGTCGTCGCTTCGATATGAAAGGTGAAATTCAGACCTTGACCCAGGAGTATGATGAGTGCGACCGCATTGAGCTTAAAACGCTGTGGTCTGGTGAGCCGGACGACAAGATGCTGCGCCAGGCCGAAGCCTATGCCAATCATGTGCGAGGTAATCTGCACGAGCCTGCGGTGACTGAAAAAGCCGATCAGCTGTTGAGGGCGATTTATGCCAGGCACACGCCCTATCGGTCGAATGTTAAAGCAGACCCGGCCCAGGAAAACTGGTTGCGGCACGAGGTGTATGCCTACGATAGCCGCGGTCGCCTGTATGACTATAAATGCAACGGAACACTGGCCCCGGTCGACCCGCAAGGTCATGTGATTCGTACCCAGGCGTTTGAGTTCGATGCCATCGACAACATTGTTCTGGTTATTACCGAACTGACAGATAAAGATACTGATAAACCGGGTGAAAACGTGGCTGAGTACTTCTTCGAACATGAAGACCCTGCGCAGCTCAGCGGAATAACCAATAGCTACGAAGGGTATGCGCCCGAGGTGAAGTTGAGCTATGACGATGACGGTAACCTCGAGGACGATGGTGAGGGCATGAAAATGGATTATGACGCTACTGGTCGGCTGAGGTCAGTGGTCAAGAGTGGCGTGACCTCGAACTATTACTATGATGGTGTTGATCGTTTGAGCGGGCAGAGTTGATCTTCTGCTTGTAGCGTTATTACCCGCTGAAAGCCCGCGCTAGCGCGGGCTTTTTATTGTCTGGCTGGCGTGCGGATGATACAGCGGCCTTGCTGGCAACTGACAAATTTGCCAGTTGTGCGGGGGTTGGATCGTGGATTTCAATAAGTATGTATTTTTCCCCTGCAGCCCCTGTATCGTTGAGAGGTCAAAATGAAAGACGACGAATACACACCCGCAAACGATAATGTTGTACTTGCACCCGTCGCACCCAAAATCGACCCGGCGCTGTTGGCCGACACTACTGACAATACGATGTTGAGCACGGCCTTGACCGACGATACCGTCGAGATGGACTTGACCATCGAAGACTGGAATGCCGCAGGCGATCCCAGCGTGGGGGAGTTTGACCAGATGTGGCTGTATCACCTGCCAGAGGGGGGCGTGGAGGAGGAGCTGCACAGTGGTCAATATGACAGGGACAGTACCTTTCCCTTCCCGGTAAAGCTGGATAAGGCGAAGGTAAAATCATGGGGTGAAGGCAAACATGATTTTTTCATCAGGGTGATCCCTTACAATAGTCCCTTGCCTGTGGATTTCCCTCCGTTGAGCCTGATTTTCGATCGTGTGGCTCCTTATCCAAATCGACTTCCGACAGCATTCCCGGCTATTGCCGCTGTGCTGGATGCCAATATTGGTGCGGTCAAGCTTAGTTTGCCCGCCTATCCGGATTGGGATGCCAGAGACATCGTGGCGTGGATCTGGCGCAGGGAAGTGCCCAGCGACCCGGGCGACCTGGTGCCTGACGGCTTCACGCCTGTCACTGCAGTGCCATTGTCGATACCGGTGCCTGAGAAGGTCATTCGGGATGCAGGGGATGGCGGCATCCATATTGCCTACCTTTTAAAGGACATTGCCGGCAATGTGAGTGCCGTGTCAGTGCCCACGCGCGTTACGGTGGCGACTGGCAATTTGCCTACCCCGGCGGACTTCAAAAAGCCCCTGGTCTTGGGCATGAACGGCGGAGTGGTGGACCAGGATGCCGTGTTCAACGGTATTACGGTGGAAATTGGTGCCTTCCTGCATTTCAAGGCGACTGACCTGATCACGATCAAGTGGGGTACGCATACTTTCGAAACGCGGACTGTCGGCACGTTCCCGGTCAAGCTGGCCATCCCTGCCAGCGTTGTCCTGGCTATTTATGGAAAAGGCTCTACCGGCGTGAAACCGGTCGAAGTCACGTATGAGGTGCACCGCGGTGACTACCTGTTAGGTGGCGAAAAGGATTCCTTCAACGTCAACCTCGAGCGCATTGGCCCAGTTGTACCTGATCCGGATCCGGAATGGCCGGGGCCTGTGAACCCGAGCATGGCCTTGCCGGATGTTTATGGCGGTAATGACAACCAGAAAAATCGGCTGACCGAGAAAGACGAGCTGGCCGATGCCGTGTTGAAAGTAACGATCGATGCTGCATTCAAGGAAGGTGACCTGGCCGAGTTCTACTACACCGATGAGCATGTCGTGGAGGCGGATCATGTACTTGGGAAGGATGAGCCCGGTACTGAAATCGAAGTGACGATTCCATGGTCGTACATTCTTCGGCACGACAATGGTAGCCGTTTTGCCCACTACGAGGTCAGCCGCAAAGACGTGCCGAACAAGGCTGTTTCCAAACCTCAGCCAATTGTGGTGGAGGCTATTGTTCTACACCCCGAAGCGGCGGAGATCCGCGGCGGGTTCACCAGCGGAGGGCGCCTGTGGCTGAACTGCAGTTCGTTGTTTGACCCGGATGATTCAGCTGATGTTACTCCTGATGTACGTATCCAGATCCCTGACCTGAGCAAATGGTTGGCAGAAGGTGACGAATTGACACTGACCTGGACAGCGACGCAGGGAACGGCTCCCGGTGGGGCCGAGATACCCGATGCCAAGTATGAGAAAATCATCGAGCTGGACAAAGACAACCCGCCGATCGGTTTCGTTTGGCCAATTCCTTACGCCGATGGCCTGAAGCCGATCTACGAGTTCGATAAAGCAAACAATAAATATGATGGGTTGGCGACCTTTACTTATGCATTCATGCGTAATGGCAAAGTTGTCAAATCCGATCCCGCCGTGGCGGTGGTATCAATGCACAGTTTTGGTACTGAGTGCCCTCTCGTTCGCCCTTGAGTGTCGGCGATACAGCATGTTGGGTGAGGCCTGTTGAAAAGTCGCATCAATCCTCGGACTTTTCCTACACGTTTTTAGGTGAATTCTTAATAGCCTTGCCCACGTTTCTGTTGCCCGTTCTTGGGTAAATCGATGAGGCCAAAGTGCAATGATCAAACAACGCAGTTCCACCCTGTCCCCCTTGGCATCGGCCATCGGGCAACTGTTAATGGGCGCTTCGGCCGTGCTTTTCGTTGGGCCGGCAAATGCCTTGACGTTGGTGGACCATGAGAAAACTATCGGTGCCGGCACCCCTGTTGATAGCTACAGGGTCACTGACGGCGGGCGCCTGGTAGCCGAGGGCGCCACCACACAGCAGATCGACGTGCGTACAGGCGGTGGTTTGCACCTTGAGAGCACCACGGTGTCAGCCACGGGGGTCGCTGCGGTGATGGTCAATGGCGGTGCGTCGGCAACCATCGCCAGTGGCTCGCGCCTGACCAGCAACCTGTTCGGCCTCGATGTGCTGCGCAGTGCTACGGCTGGTGCCAGCGTGTCGGTAAATGGCAGCCATATCGAAGGGGGTATAGGCGGCGCCAGGGTGGCCGGCAGTTCTCATCTGTCCCTGACTGACAGTACCTTGGTGAGTACAGGGGCGGCCGGTGCTGCTTTGCTGTTCGGCGATGCCCGGCTGGATGCGATCAACAGCCGGCTGACCGGCGCCACGGATGGCATCCGGGTGGTTGGCGATAGCCTTTCGACCGAAGCTGCATCGATCAATCTGCAGGGCACGCACGTGGAAGGCCAGAATGGCGCCGCCATCCGTGTGGGGAGCGCAAACCAGGCGCCCGGCGATGCGACGATCACCGTCACTGGCGGTACTACGCTGCTTGGCAGCAATGGCAACCTGCTGGAGGTGGCGAACAACTCCAACGCCACCATGCGGGTCGAGGGCAGCGATCTGGTGGGGGATGTGTGGGTGGAGTCCGGCTCCAGTGCCAACCTGGCCTTGGGCAACCAGGCCAGCCTGACCGGGCGCCTGACCAATGTCGAACGTCTGGCGCTGAATGATGGCGGGCGCTGGAACATGGTGGAGGACAGTGAAGTCGGGCAACTGGCCATGGCGGGTGGCTCGGTGCGGTTCGGTGAGGCCACGCAGTACCAGCGCCTTACCTTGGGCAGCCTGTCGGGCAGCGGCACGTTCTTCATGGATGCCAGGTTCAGCACCGGCGAAAGCGATTTTCTCGACATAACTGGCACGGCCACCGGCAACCACAGCCTGGTGGTGGGCAGCAGCGGCAGTGAACCCACCCAGGCAAACAGCCTGCATCTGATTCACGCTGCGGCGGGTGATGCGCAGTTCTCCCTGCTCAACGGGCCGGTGGACCTGGGGGCTTTCTCGTATGACCTGGTGCAGCGTGGCAATGACTGGTACCTGGATGGCGCGACCAAGGTGATCAGCCCAAGCACCGAGGCGGCGATGGCTTTGTTCAACACCGCGCCGACCGTGTGGTATGGCGAGCTGTCATCCTTGCGCAGCCGCATGGGCGAGCTGCGGCTCGACGAGCGTAAAGCGGGCCTGTGGGCGCGCAGCTATGGCAACAAGTACAACGTCTCTTCCTCGACCGGTACACCGTACAGTCAGGTTCAACAGGGTTTCTCGCTGGGTGCCGACACCCCCTTGCCCCTGGGCGACGGCCAATGGCTGGCCGGGGTGATGGCGGGTTACAGCAGCTCTGATCTGAACTTGACCCGGGGGGCTTCGGGTGAGGTGAAAAGCTACTACCTGGGGTTGTATGCGACCTGGCTGGACGCCCAGAGTGGCTATTACCTCGACAGCGTGGTCAAGCTGAACCGCTTCGATAACCAGGCCAAGGTAAGCCTCAGTGATGGCCAGCGCACCGAAGGCGATTATGACAACGTCGGCTTGGGGGCGTCGGTGGAGTTTGGGCGCCACCTGACGCTGGATGACGACTATTTCGTCGAGCCTTTCGGGCAACTGTCGGTGGTCGGCATCCAGGGCCAGGACTACCACCTGGACAATGGCCTGAAGGCTGACGGTGATACGACGCGCTCGGTGCTGGGCAAGGTTGGCGCCACGGCGGGCCGTACCTTGAAGCTTGAGGGGGGGCAGTGGCTGCAACCTTATGTGCGCCTGGCTTATGTGCACGAGTTTGCCAACAACAACCAGGTCAAGGTCAACGATCACCGTTTCGACAATGACCTGTCAGGTTCGCGTGGTGAATTGGGCATGGGGGTGGCGGTGTCGTTGATGGACCGCCTGCAGTTGCATGCCGACTTCGACTACAGCAACGGCAAGGCACTGGAGCAGCCGTGGGGCGTCAACCTGGGAGTGCATTACAGCTGGTAAGGCATGGCGAGCCGCTCATTGCGCCGGACTGGACACGTTGGAGGTTAGGTTATGCGAAACGGGAAGTCGGAAACGCTTTTTCCTCCACCCTGGGTGGACGGCTCGCTTGAAAACCTGGAGGGTGGCGCGCAAAACGTCATCCCTCTGGATCTGCTGGAAAAGCCTCTACGTGTGGATGTCACGCCGTGGCCGGGCTCCAACCCCGCCCCAGGCACGCCGGAGACACTGGTGTTGTTGTGCGATGGTGTACAGATAGGTGAACCCAGGCAATGGGAGGCTCCCATTGATCCTGATGACTATTATGTCGAAATCCCTCTGCTTTACCTCAGGGAGGACAGCACCCCTGAATTGATCTACAGGGTCACGGGTTACAACGGTGCTGAAGGGTATTCGGAGCCGCTGATCATAACCCTGGACTTGACCGGGCCCAGGTTGGGCGGTGATCGCGGTGGCCTGATATTCGAAGCAGAGGTGCTCACCGATGGCGTAACGGCGGATTACCTGGAGCGTCACGATGATGTGCTGGTCGCACGGGTGCCGGACTATCAGGTCTTTGTGCCTGGAGACCACATTCGCTGGTTTTGGGATACGACGCTGTACGAAGACAATCTTGTCGGTGAGAAGGTTCTCAAGCAGGGGGACTTTCCCGTTACGCTGGAAATCTCCGGCGATATCATCCGGGCGCGAGGGGACGGGGTGCGTTTCGTGCATTACCGGCTAAACGATTATGCCGGTAACAAGAGTTCACCCGAAGAGCCGAAAGTGGTCCAGCTGAAGGCTGATACGGCACCTTTGCCCAGAGAGCTGGGCTGGCCGGAAATCAGCCATACCACGGGAAGCGGGCAGCAGGTGGAACTGGACCCCAACAAGAAGCTGAACTACATGCGGGTGACTGTGCCAGCGGGGGCTGCGTTCCCTGGCGAGAAGGTCGAGGTGTCATGGGGAGCGCCGGGAGGGATCGGGAGCTACCTGGCGACAGAGGAGGCACCAGGCTTTCCCGGTCAGTACGATATCCCGCTGAACCTGATTGCACAGCACAGCGGTAAAGTGCTGACAGTAGCCTTTCATGTGACCGACAAAAATGGCAAGGTTCATCAGTCCGATGCCCGCCTGGTATCGTTTTTGCCGCTGACTCAAGGGTTTCCGACACCGGATATTCCCCCTCCTTCTGCCACCCATGGCACGGTCTATGTTTCCAATGTCCCGGCAGAGGGGATGGTCATTACCGTCAATGCCTGGCGCTATATCCATACGGACCACAGGGTAACGTTGGTCGTCGGCGGAGAGGATGCGCAGGGTAACGCCCAGAGCGAAGAAGTGCTGAAGGAGCATGCTGTGACCCCGGAGCAAGTAATGAGTGGCTTGGGTTTCGACGATATGGTCAAGGCGAGCAAGCCTTTTCTGTCACGGCTCAAGCGTGACAAGCTCTCTGTCCGGATCTCCATCAGCTTCGATCAAGGCCAGACATGGCCGTCATCGCCCGTCTTTCCACTGCTTGACATGTATCTGCGCGATTGAGCAGTTGGACTATATCGACGAAATGGGCAGTGGTTTTTCCATCAACCGGGTGCTGCCACCGTAGTCGTTGATCGTGGTGAAACGAACCTTCAGGCCGTCTGCAGCCCGGGTTGTCTTCAGTTCGAAGGACTGCTTTTGCATGGGCAATGCCATCAGAGCCGTGTCAATCTTTTCGCCGGTCCCTGTTTTGTAAACCTCCAGGCGGCTGAAGGTGAAGTGGTAAGGCGTGGGGTTGTGAACTTGCAGGTAGGTTTTGCCGTTTTTGCTCGCCAGTGACCACTGCAGACTATCCAGGTGCTGTTCGGGCACACCTTTCACCTGGCTGGGTCGATAGAACAGCTTGATGCGGGTGCGCAGGGCTATTTTCAGTACATTTTGCAGACCACTATCGACCTGGGGAATTTCCTGCACATTGAAGTAGAACAGCGATTCGCGATCGTTGGGCAGGTTGTTTGGCAGTGCGTTTATCTTGACCAGCTGCTCGCGTTTGGGGTCGAGCCGGAACAAGGTGGGGGATACGGCAAAAGGCACTGCGGTACTGGTGTCGTCGGCCTCGGTGTTTACCCAGGCCTGTACCGCGTAAGTGGCCTGGCTTGGGTTGGCGACAACCACCGAGCTGCTGTGTTTGTCGCTGGAGTGGACAACACGGGTGGCACTGATGGTCAAGGCCGCTTCACTGGTTGAGGAAAGCGTTGCCAGGCAGGCAAAGCTGAGTACGTACTTGCGCAGCGTGGTTATGGACATGGTGGGGCCGGCATGATAGGCGAAACGGATGAGTCCCCCTGGCAGCGCAGGGGGGGAGAATCAGCGGATGTCGACATTGAATGAGATGTTGCTGTCGATCTGCCCTTCGCTCACCTTCGCAGCGGTGGTGACAAGGCGTGCTGAAAAGACCATGTCGGTGTCGCCGGTGTCTTTCACCTCATAGGCCATCGATTCGGTATTGGGCTTGAGGCGTTTCGTGAGGTCGTTGATTGCCAGACCCAGGCCAGTGGTGTAGCCAAGGCCGTCCCTGAGGGCATAAAGATCGGCATTTGCCGGATCCGCACCGAGGCCCGCCTGGAAGGTGGCGTAGGCATTCTGGGTGCCAGTCACGCAGCTTGCCGGCACGCGCAACGCGAATTCTCTCTTGGTGGTTTCCTGGCCGATTGCATCGAAGTCGAACGTGTTGAAGTTACCCAGGAAGACCACTGGCAGGCTTGGACCGCCTGGGGTAACGACCTCGATAGGGCAGGTGCCAGGCGCACTGACAGAACCATCGAAGTTGATGATGGCTGCCATTGCCGCGCTGCTGCAAAGGCTCAGCGCAAGTACAGATAGTGTTTTTTTCATTGGATGATCCCTGTGTTGAATGGCTGCGAACTCATGTATCTCAGCGCGCAGACAGAGTACGCAGGGCAACACAGGTGGGCTGTAGGCGAAGGCTGCACAATGCGGGGGAAACAGGCTGATCGAAGGGGAGCCATGCCCCTTCGTCTGTGCAGCCCGGGATCAGTGGCGGGTATCGGCTGCCGTCGAAGCCAGCAACTGCTTTTGCTCAAGCCAGTCGAACGGTTCGCCACGCTGTTCGCATTCGTAGCGGCGCTCTTCCAGGGCCTGGTACAGGCTCAGCTCTTCATCCGGCATGAAGTGCAGGCAGTCGCCACCGAAGAACCACAGCAGGTCGCGTGGCACCAGGTGGGCGATTTGCGGGTAGCGCTGGATCACCTGGCAGATCAGGTCCTGGCCCAGGTACTGGCTTTGCAGGGGATCTTGCGGCAGCAGGGTCAGCAGTTCGTCGAAGCGTTCGAGAAACAGGACGTGGCTTTCCTCCGGTACCTGCTCGGCCTCACCCAGGGCTGCCAGGATGGTGCGCAGGTGATTCAGCAGTTGCAGGTGGTATTCCAGATGGGGGTTGGCCATGGGGTGGTCCTCGGGGTGGTTGAAACGGGGGCGGAGTATACGCCGGTTGGGGGCGGGTTGGGGAAGGTGGTGGCCGTACCGCCCCCTCAGGCTCCGTCCACCCGGCAGACGGGGCAACGGATCAGCGCACCTTGCCCTGTTCGGGCAGCAACTGCGCTTTGTCGAAGGCATCCACATCGATCACTGCCCGGCGTGCCTGTTCCGCGGCCTGCAGCCGTTGCCCTTCACCCGGCTGCAGTACACCACCCTCTACAGCCGCAGCAATCACCGACTGGCCGGGGGCTGGCCGTACCTTGCCCTCCTTTATCGCCTGATGAAGCGCCTTGTGCAGTGGCGCTGCGTCATCCAGCAACGCGCAAGCCCGTTGCAGTGCTGCCACCGGGTCGCCCTCGGCCTGCGGCCTGAAGCAACCCGCAAGCAACTCTTCCAGAGCCGGGTCGCCCTTGCTGCGGCCGATCAGCGCCGCGACTTCGGCATCCAGTTCATCGCTGGGCCCGGTATGGCGGCGGCCGAAGGGGAACACCAGGGCCCGTAGTGCGCAGCCGACAAAGCGGTTGGGGAAGTTCTCGAGCAGCCGGTCCAGGGCTGTTTCCGCCTGGCCCAGGCTCTCTTCCATCGCCCAGCGCAGCAAAGGCTGCATGTGTTCCGGTGAGCCCAGATCGTGATAGCGCTTGAGCGCGGCACTGGACAGGTACAGGTAACTCAGCACATCCCCGAGCCTTGCGCTCAGGCGTTCGCGGCGTTTCAGCGCGCCGCCCAGCAGCATCATCGACAGGTCTGCCAGCATGGCGAAGGCCGCCGCCTGACGGTTGAGGGCGCGGAAGTAGCCTTGGCTGAGGGCATCGCCCGGCACGTTTTCCAGGCGGCCCAGCCCCAGGTTGAACACTAGCGTGCTGGCCGCGTTACCGGCGGCGAACATGATGTGTTTCATCAGCAGATCGTCGAATTCCCGTAGCGCCTGCTCGCGGTCCTCGCGGCCAGCCAGGGCCATTTCCTTGAGCACGAACGGGTGGCAGCGGATGGCGCCCTGGCCGAAGATCATCAGGTTGCGCGAGAGGATGTTGGCGCCTTCGACGGTGATGAAGATCGGCGCGCCTTGCCAGTTGCGCCCCAGGTAATTGTTCGGGCCCATGATGATGGCCTTGCCACCGTGCACGTCCATGGCGTGCTGGATGCACTCGCGGCCGCGTTCGGTGAGGTGGTACTTGAGAATTGCCGACAGCACCGAAGGCTTCTCGCCCAGGTCCACGGCCCTGGCGGTCAGCAGGCGGGCGCTGTCCATCAGCCAGGCATTGCCACCGATGCGGGCCAGGGATTCCTGGATGCCTTCGAAAGCTGCCAAGGGCACATTGAACTGCTCACGGATATTGGCATATTGGCCAGTGACCAGGCTGGTGTACTTGGCGGCCCCGGTACCCACGGCCGGCAGGGAGATCGAGCGACCGACCGACAGGCAGTTCATCAGCATCATCCAGCCCTTGCCGAGCATGGCCTGGCCGCCGATGAGACAGTCCAGCGGCACGAACACGTTCTTGCCGCTGTTGGGGCCGTTCATGAAGGCGGCGCCCAGCGGCAGGTGGCGTTTGCCGATTTCCACGCCCGGGGTGTCGGTGGGGATCAGCGCCAGGCTGATGCCCAACTCTTCTTCCTCGCCCAGCAGGTGGTCCGGATCGTAGGCCTTGAACGCCAGGCCCAGCAGGGTAGCGACCGGGCCGAGGGTGATGTAGCGCTTTTCCCAGTTCAGGCGCAGGCCGATGACTTCCTCGCCTTGCCATTGTCCTTTGCAGACGACGCCAGTGTCCGGCATCGCGCCCGCGTCGGAGCCTGCCAGCGGGCCAGTGAGGGCGAAGCAGGGGATTTCCTCGCCGCGGGCCAGGCGTGGCAAGTAATGTCTGCGTTGTTTATCGGTGCCGTAGTGCAGCAATAGTTCGGCCGGGCCGAGGGAGTTGGGCACCATTACCGTGGAGGCCAGGTCGCCGCTGCGGGTGGCCAGCTTCATTGCCACCTGGGAGTGGGCGTAGGCCGAGAAGCCTTTGCCGCCGTATTCCTTGGGAATTATCAGGGCGAAGAAGCCATTCTGCTTGATATGTGCCCAGGCTTCGGGCGGCAGGTCCATGTCCTGGCCGATCTGCCAGTCACTGACCATGGCGCAGAGTGCTTCTGTCGGGCCATCGATGAAGGCCTGTTCTTCCTCGGTCAGCTTCGGCGCCGGGTAATCGAGCAGGATGCGCCAGTCGGGGCGGCCGCTGAACAGTTCGCCGTCCCACCACACGGTGCCAGCATCGATCGCCTCGCGTTCGGTTTGCGACATCGGCGGCAGAGTGCGCTGAAACCAATGGAACACCGGGCCGGTGAATACCTTGCGGCGCCAATCGGGCAAGGCCACCAGGGCGATTTTCAGCGCCAGCACGGCCCAGATCAGCGTCAGCAGCCAGCCGGGTGCATGGCTGAATATACCCATCAGCAGCACATAGGCCGCCATGATGCCCAGTATCTGCAAGGGTGCCAGGCGCCTGTGCGTGAGGTACGCCGCGCCGATCACCAACCCCGCCAACCACAACAGCCACATAGCCCTTCCTCCATGGAAACGGTGTTCGAAGCCTATGCCAAGAGCTTAGACGGCCGCTTGGCAAAGGCTTTACCTGAACAGTGACAAGGTGTGGCTGGAAGCGTTCGCTGCAAGGTATCGAGGGGCAGGCAATCAGGTCTTGTTCCATCTGGCCACGAAGGTCTCGGCCGTCATCAAGGGGACGGGCACGATGATGTAGGCCCAGTACCAGTTCGTCAGGTCCTCCATTACGCTCTGGATTACGGTGAAGCGGCTGGTCAGGCCGGGCGTAAAGATACCGGACTTATCAAGTTTTCCGTCACCTGCCATTACTTTCCATTTGGTCAGGTGGGCAGGGGCTTCGGTTTCCTTGCCATTGTTGCTGTAGAACAAGCGCAGCTTCAGACGGCCTTGATCAAGCTCGGCCTTGATGAAGAAATTAGGGGCGATGTTCAGAACCACGAAGGTCGATACAAGGGGAAGCAAGCCAAAACCTGTAAGTACCCGGTCTATTCGCAGCGGCTCTTCGAATGACGTCCTGGTTGCTGTTGGTGCCTCGGTCAGGCTGTTGTCAGCCAGGCGAATTTCCGGCTTGGCTGGTGCCGAGTAATCGCATTTATAGCCATTGGGCTTCAATGAGCCGTGGCCGCGTCCGTCCAATTCCCAGCGGGGTATAGCCGTACCTTGCGGCTGCAGTTCAATCGTGTGTGCAGTGCTGCCGGCGCTGACCGCTGCGACCAGAGGGTCGGCGTGGAAGCTCAGCGGTGCCTGGGGTTGTGCCTGCTCCGCATTGGCGCGCAGGAACCTGTAAGACATCTTGTGAACATGGTTTTGAACTACCTCAATTTTGTCACACAGCACATGGGACGGCGGTAGCAAGAGGAGGGCAAGGTCGGTGAAGTCATTGTAGTAGATCGGGTCTGGCATTTGGGCATGGGGCATATAGACGGCCAGTTGATCCACGGGGGTGTCGTCTTGCGTGGGGTACGTTCCTGTGTCGCTCTTCCCGTTCACGATATAGAGAACGTGAGCCCCTGAACTCGGGTGCTTGCGCAGGTAAAATCGCAATTCATCCAGCAGCCATCGACTTTGTGTGCTGGCTTCGACCTTGTAAGGCTGGAGGATGCGCTGCTCGTCCGGGAGGGCATTGAAACGTTGGCGAAAGATGTCTGCCAGCTCTACGTCAGGCTTAGCCGAGCCAGTGGCCTGTATATAGAAGCTTGAGTCGTTTTTAACTTTCAGCGTCAACGCAGCGCCAGGCCCTGCACAATGCCCGACAAACCCATCCAGGGGGAACTCCTGATAAAGGTATTGCGGTTCGTTCCTGGTAAATGCAACCACTCTTTCAAGGCTTGCCCTGGGTTTGCCACCGAATACCGGTGCGGACCAGATTAAGTTGGCAAAGGACATCATGCGTGAGCAGACCCGCACACGGTCCTGGAGATATTCCACGAAGGGTGTCGCAAGTTCGCAGATCACATGCTCGCTGGTTACACTCCTGAGCCGTTCGTAGTTAATCGTTTCGTGGAGCACGGGTGGCTTCGATCCGATCAATCGCTCGCGCGCGGCATTGATTTTGGCCGCATCGAAAACCACGTGCATGCGCCAGCCGCGCATATCGTGATCGGGTTGAATGGGGGGCATGAGTTTCCTGTTCCATGGTGTGGCCTCGCTGCGCTGGCAAGTGCACTGATTGCAACATCGGCACTGCATTCCAGCTACTGGCAGATTTAGCAGGTAGGCGCTGCCCGGTTGCGCAAGCGTGGTTTCGGCTGCAACCTGAAGGTTGTAGGGTTAGACTCTCCCTTCGTGTTCATTCAGGGATGTCGACATGCTGAAGATCTGGGGCCGCAAGAATTCGAGCAACGTACGCAAGGCGCTGTGGATCGCCCATGAACTGGGCCTGGACTTCGAGTCCATCGACGCTGGCGGCGCCTTCGGCGTGGTCAACGAGCCGCACTACCGCGCCCGCAATCCCAATGGCCTGGTACCGATGCTGGAAGACGGCGACCTGACCCTGTGGGAATCCAATACTATCGTCCGCTACTTGTGCGCCGAGTACGGCACCGAGCAGGGCTGGTACCTCGAAGACCCACGCCAGCGCGCCCTGGCCGACAAGTGGATGGACTGGACCACCTCGTCCTTCGCCGCTCCGTTCCGTCCGCTGTTCTGGGGCCTGTTGCGCACCCCGGAAGACCAGCGCGACTGGGTGGCGATCAACGCTGCGCACAAGCAATGCGCCCAGCTGCTGGCCATTGCCGACGAAGCCCTGGCCAAACAACCGTATCTTTCCGGTGACCAGATCGGCATGGGCGACATCCCACTGGGTAGCTTCATCTATGCCTGGTTCGAAATGCCCATCGAGCGCCCGGCCATGCGTCACCTGGAGGCCTGGTACGAACGCCTCAAGGCCCGTCCGGCCTATCAGGCCGCGGTGATGACCGCGCTGACCTGATCGAACACCACGGCTGTTTCGATAGTCACTATCAATACACATGACTGTACTTGTGCGGCCAGGCCAAGCACCATTGGCCGCACTCACTGCGCCAGTGACTTCGCCTGGCGTGTCCTGCACCTTTTTCTTCGGTAAGTGACCCGCTATGAGTTCCGCCCTGTCCATTCGACAGCTGACCAAGACCTACAGCAATGGCTTTCAGGCCCTCAAAGGCATCGACCTCGATGTTGCCGAAGGCGACTTCTTCGCCTTGCTCGGCCCCAACGGTGCCGGCAAGTCCACCACCATCGGTATTCTCTCCACGCTGGTGAACAAGACCAGCGGCACGGTCAACGTGTTTGGCCACGATCTGGATCGCGAGCCCTCGGCGCTCAAGCGCTGCCTGGGCGTGGTGCCGCAGGAATTCAACTTCAACCAGTTCGAGAAAACCTTCGACATCGTCGTGACCCAGGCCGGCTACTACGGCATTCCGCCCAAGGTGGCGAAGGAGCGCGCCGAGCAGTACCTGACCCAGCTCGGCCTGTGGGACAAGCGCGACGTGCAGTCGCGTTCGCTGTCCGGCGGCATGAAGCGCCGCCTGATGATTGCCCGCGCGCTGATCCACGAGCCGCGCCTGCTGATTCTCGACGAGCCTACCGCGGGTGTGGACATCGAGCTGCGCCGCTCGATGTGGAGCTTTCTCACCGAGCTGAACCAGAAAGGCATCACCATCATCCTCACCACCCACTACCTGGAAGAGGCCGAGCAGCTGTGCCGTAACATCGGCATCATCGACCACGGCACCATCGTCGAGAACACCAGCATGCGCCAGTTGCTGGGCAAGCTGCATGTCGAAACCTTTGTCCTCGACATCAAGCAGGACCTGGCCACTGCACCGACGTTGCAGGGCTACCCGTGCCGGCTGCTGACCCCGCACACCCTGGAAGTGCAGGTGGACAAGGACATCGGCATCACCGCGCTGTTCGGCCAGCTGGCGCTGCAGAACATCGAGGTGCAGAGCCTGCGCAACAAGACCAACCGACTCGAGGAGCTGTTCGTGTCCCTGGTGGAAAAAAACCTGTCGAAGGTGGCCGTATGAGTGTGGAACTGCGCACCAACTGGGTCGCCCTGAACACCATCGTCTACCGCGAAGTGCGGCGCTTCCTGCGCATCTGGCCGCAGACCCTGCTACCGCCGGCAATCACCATGGTCCTGTACTTCGTCATCTTCGGTAACCTCATCGGCCGGCAGATCGGCGACATGGGTGGCTTCACCTACATGGAGTACATCGTGCCAGGGCTGATCATGATGTCGGTGATCACCAACTCCTACGGCAATGTGGTGTCGAGCTTCTTCGGCAGCAAGTTCCAGCGCTCGATCGAGGAGCTGATGGTGTCGCCGGTATCGCCGCACACCATTCTCGTCGGCTATGTGCTGGGTGGCGTGTTGCGCGGCCTGGCGGTGGGCGTGATCGTGACCTTCCTGTCACTGTTCTTCACTCACCTGCAGGTGCACCACCTGGGCGTGACCGTAGCCGTGGTGCTGCTGACCGCTACCATCTTCTCGCTGCTGGGGTTCGTCAACGCGGTGTTCGCGCGCAACTTCGACGACATCTCGATCATCCCGACCTTCGTGCTGACGCCGCTGACCTACCTGGGCGGGGTGTTCTACTCGATCAATCTGCTGCCGCCGTTCTGGCAGACCGTGTCGCTGGCCAACCCGGTGCTGCACATGGTCAACTCGTTCCGCTACGGCATCCTAGGGGTGTCGGATATCAGCATTGGCACGGCGATTACCTTCATGCTGGTCGCCACCGCGGTGCTCTACCTGGTGTGCGTGCGCCTGCTGGTCAGCGGCCGCGGCATGCGTGCCTGAGGCCTTGCACCGGCATTGGCGGCGACGCCACTGCCGGCCTACCCACCAGCGCCAGTAGAACATGGTGGTGAAGTAGCCAAGTATGCCCAGCACCACGCCGCACACCACCGAGCCGAGCAGGAAGGGCTGCCACAACGTCGACAGCTGGTCGGTGATCCACTGGAACGTCAACTCGTCGGGCAGGGTGCGCGGCGGTACCTGCATCAGCCAGGCGCCGGTCATGTAGGTGACGAAGAACACCGGTGGCATGGTCAGCGGGTTGGTCAGCCATACCAGGCTGACCGCGATCGGCAGGTTGCCGCGCAGCGGAATGGCCAGCGCGGCGGCCAGCAGCATCTGCGCCGGCATCGGGATAAGCGCCGCGAACAGGCCGACGCCCATGGCCCTCGCCACCGAATGGCGATTCAGATGCCAGAGGTTCGGGTCGTGCAGCAACTTGCCGAAAAAGCGTAAGGACTTGTGTTCCCGAATACTGGTCGGGTCCGGCATGTAGCGTTTGAAAAGTCGGCGCGGCATGTAGGCTCCCGGAGCGTTTATCCCGGCAGTATGCCCTGATTCCCGCTCAGCCTCGTTTAGAGTTTGTGACAATTGTTGAGCAAGCATTGCCGCCAGTTGGGCTATGCCTCAGAAGGTGATTTCGCTTCTGGAGCTCTACTTCATGCGCACAGGGATGTTTGCGCTCGCGCTCGGGTTATTGTGCCTGGGCTTTCTCCCCGCATTGCCATCGGTCGGATGGCTGATATCGCTGGCTGTCTGCGCTGCCGTCAGCCTGTTTACCCGCGTTTGGCCGTTGGGCTGCTTGCTGCTGGGCTTGTGTTGGGCTTGCTGGTCTGCCCAGCAGGCAATTGATAATCGCCTGGCTGCTGGCCTGGATGGTCGCACCTTGTGGCTGGAGGGGCGGGTGGTCGGCTTGCCGACCAGCACTGCGCAAGGCGTGCGCTTCGAGTTGGAGGCGCCACGTTCACGGCGGGCCGAACTGCCGCAACGTCTGCAACTGAGCTGGTTTGACGGGCCACCACTGCGGGCGGGCGAGCAGTGGCGGCTGGCCGTGACCTTGCAGCGCCCGGCCGGGCTGCTCAACCCGCATGGGCCGGATCGTGAGGCGCAATTGCTGGCGCGGCGGGTCGGTGCCACCGGTACGGTCAAGGCCGGGCAGTTGCTGGCGCCGGTTGCCGGTGGTTGGCGCGACACGCTGCGCCAGCGTCTGCTGGCCGTCGAGGCCAATGACCGGCAGGCAGCGTTGGTGGCACTGGTGCTTGGTGACGGGGCGGGGTTGGCGCGGGAGGACTGGCAAACGTTGCAGGCCACCGGCACGGTGCACTTGCTGGTGATTTCTGGCCAGCACATCGGCCTGGTTGCCGGCTTGCTGTATGGCCTGGTCGCCGGGCTGGCGCGCTGGGGCCTGTGGCCGGCACGGTTGCCGTGGTTACCTTGGGCTTGCAGTCTGGCCATGGCCGCAGCGTTGGCCTACGGCTGGCTGGCCGGTGCAGGCGTGCCGGTGCAGCGGGCCTGCCTGATGCTGGCCGTGGTGTTGCTCTGGCGCCTGCGTTATCGCCACCTTGGTGCAACACTGCCGCTTTTGCTGGCGCTGATCGCGGTGCTGCTGGTCGAACCGTTGGCGGCGCTGTTGCCCGGGTTCTGGTTGTCGTTTACTGCAGTGGCCACGCTTGTCTATTGCTTCAGCGCCCGCTTGGGCGGCTGGCGGCCATGGCAGGCCTGGACGCGGGCGCAATGGGTGATGGCCATCGGTTTGCTGCCTGTGCTGTTGGCCACGGGCTTGCCAGTGAGCCTGAGTGCGCCGCTGGCCAACCTTGTGGCGGTGCCGTGGATCAGCCTGGCGGTGTTGCCTTTGGCGTTGCTGGGTACGTTACTGCTGCCGTTGGGTGGGTTAGGGGAGGCGGTGCTCTGGTTGGCAGGTGGCCTGCTGGATCTACTGTTCCAGCTGCTGGCGCTGGTGGCGCAGCAACGGCCTGCATGGGTACCGCCGGCCTTGCCATTGTGGGCCTGGCTGCTGGTCTGCCTGGGTGCGCTGCTGGTTTTGATGCCCCATGGCGTACCCCTGCGCGGGTTGGGGGGCGTGATGCTACTGGCGCTGTGGGTGCCCCGGGAGACGGTACCGTTCGGCCAGGTCGAGGTCTGGCAGCTGGACGTCGGCCAAGGCTTGGCGGTGCTGTTGCGTACCCGCCATCGCAACATGCTGTACGACGCCGGGCCGGCCAGAGGCGAGAGCGACCTGGGCGAGCGGGTGGTGTTGCCGACCTTGCGCAAGCTGGGCGTGGGTAGCCTGGATTTGATGCTGGTCAGTCATGCCCATGCCGATCATGCCGGTGGTGCTGGCGCAATCCAGCGTGGTCTGCCGGTCAACCGGGTGGTCGGTGGCGAAGTGCTGGAAGACATCCAACTGCAACCTTGTGCCAGTGGCGAGCAATGGACGTGGGATGGCGTGCGCTTTTCGCTGTGGCGCTGGGCTGATGGGCGCAGCAGCAATGACCGCTCTTGTGTGCTGTTGGTCGAGGCGCGGGGTGAGCGGTTGTTGCTGGCGGGGGATATGGAAGCCGGTGCCGAGCGGGCCTGGCTGGCGGCCCACGAAGTACCGCGTATCGACTGGTTGCAGTCGCCGCACCATGGCAGCCGCAGTTCGTCCAGCGAGGCCTTCATCCGCGCCACGGCACCGCGCGGGGTGCTGATTTCGCGGGGGCGCAACAATAGCTTCGGGCACCCGCATGCGCAGGTGGTCGAGCGTTATCGGCGGCATGGGATGGTGATACATGACACGGCCGAGCAAGGGGCGTTGCGGTTGGTGCTGGGGAGGCAGGGGGAAGTTGAGGGGGTGAGGGAGCAGCGGCGGTTTTGGCGGGTTCGGGCACCGTGAGGTGCATTGGCTTGCAGGTGCTTGCCATTACATTTCCAGCGCCTGTCGTGGCGAGCACCTGCCGGCCCTGATGCCAACCCAAGGCATACCCATCTGGCCTCCACCAATTCCCTGACCTCCGGCAGATGAGCCCCCGGCGCGCCTATGGTAGAGTGGCGGCCTTTTTCCGAAGGGGCGTTTACTGTGTGGGAATTGGTCAAGTCCGGTGGTTGGATGATGCTGCCGATCATTCTGAGCTCCATCGCTGCCATGGCTATCGTCGTCGAGCGCCTGTGGACCCTGCGCGTCAGCCGCGTCACCCCGCCGCACCTGCTCGGCCAGGTGTGGATATGGATCAAGGACAAGCAACTGACCAGTGACAAGCTCAAGGCGCTGCGCGCCGATTCGCCACTGGGCGAAATCCTCGCCGCCGGCCTGGCCAACTCACGCCATGGCCGCGAAATCATGAAGGAATGCATCGAGGAGGCCGCCTCGCGCGTCATCCACGAACTCGAACGCTACATCAGCACTCTCGGCACCATCGCCGCCATGGCCCCGCTGCTGGGCCTGCTGGGTACCGTGCTGGGCATGATCGACATCTTCAGCGCCTTCATGGGCTCGCAGATGACTGCCAACGCCGCCGTGCTGGCCGGTGGTATCTCCAAGGCCCTGGTCACCACCGCGGCCGGCCTGATGGTCGGTATCCCGGCGGTGTTCTTCCACCGTTTCCTGCTGCGCCGCATCGACGAGCTGGTGGTGGGCATGGAGCAGGAGGCGATCAAGCTGGTGGAAGTGATCCAGGGTGACCGTGAAGTGGAAGTGGCCGGAGGCAAGGCGTGAAGTTCCGGCGCAATCGCCAGCGGGAAAACGTCGACATCAACCTGGCGTCGCTGATTGACGTGGTGTTCGTCCTGCTGCTGTTCTTCGTGGTCACTACCACCTTCACCCGCGAGACCCAACTGCGCGTCGAGCTGCCCGAAGCCGCCAGCGCCGAGCAGGCGCCACCCGACCAGGGCAAGCTGGTGGAGATCACCATCAGCGCCGAAGGCGTGTACTCGGTGAACAACCACCTGCTGCCCAAGAGCGACCTGGCTACCCTGAGCGAAGCGATCGAGCGTGAGTCGGGCGGCGACAACAAGCTGCCGCTGGCCATCAGTGCCGACGGCAAGACCCCGCACCAGGCGGTGGTCACCGCGATGGATGCCGCCGGCAAGCTCGGTTTCAGCCAGTTGCGCATGACCACCGTCGAGGCGGCCCAGGGCACGCCTTGATGGCCTTCGCCGACCGTCTGCTCGCCGCCTGGTACGCCGGGCACCCGGCCTTGGCGCTGCTGCGCCCGCTGGAGGCGCTGTATCGCCGTGTGGTCACGCGCAAGCGGGCGCGTTTTCTCAGTGGCGAAAGTGCCAGCTACCGGGCCCCGGTGCCGGTCATCGTGGTGGGTAACATCACCGTGGGTGGTACCGGCAAGACGCCGATGATCCTTTGGCTGATCGAGCACTGCCGGCAGCAGGGGCTGAAGGTGGGCGTGGTCAGCCGTGGCTATGGCGCCAGGCCGCCGCAGCTACCCTGGCGCGTGCGGGCCGATCAGGCGGCCGGGCAGGCCGGCGACGAACCACTGCTGATCGTGCAGCGCACCGGCGTGCCGCTGATGATCGACCCCGACCGCTCCCGCGCCGTGCAGGCACTGCTGGCCAGCGAACCCCTCGACCTGATCCTGTGTGACGACGGCATGCAGCACTACCGCCTGGCACGCGACCTGGAGCTGGTGCTGATCGATGCCGCCCGTGGCCTGGGCAATGGCCGCTGCCTGCCGGCGGGGCCGTTGCGTGAGCCGGCCGAGCGCCTGCACGAGGCTGATGCGGTGCTGTTCAACGGCGCCAGCGCAGACCGCGCCGATGGCTTCGGCTTCCGCCTGCAGCCGTCCGCCCTGGTCAACCTGCGCAGTGGCGAGCGGCGCGCGCTTGACCACTTCCCCGCAGGCCAACGCCTGCACGCGGTGGCCGGTATCGGCAACCCGCAACGTTTCTTCAATACCCTGCTGGGGCTAAACTGGCAGCCGGTGCCGCATCCCTTTGCCGACCACGCGCAGTTCAGTGCCCAGAGCCTGGCCTTCAACCCGCCGCTGCCGTTGGTCATGACCGAGAAGGATGCGGTGAAATGCCGGGCCTTCGCCGCTGACGACTGGTGGTACCTGGCCGTCGAGGCGCAGCCTACGCCGGCTTTCAGCGCCTGGTTCGACAACCAGTTGCAACGCTTGCTGCGCAAGCCCTGAGCCCGTTTTCAATTTCCGGCCACCTGGCCTAAAGGAAGTCTCCAATGGACACCAAACTGCTCGATATCCTGGCCTGCCCGATCACCAAGGGCCCGCTCAAGCTCAGTGCCGACAAGACCGAGCTGATCAGCAAGGGCGCGGGCCTGGCCTACCCGATCCGCGATGGCATCCCGGTCATGCTGGAAAGCGAGGCACGTACCCTGACCGACGAAGAGCGTCTGGACAAATGAGCCTGGATTTCACCGTGGTGATCCCCGCCCGGCTGCGCTCCACGCGCCTGCCGGGCAAGCCATTGCTGCCGATCGCCGGCAAGCCGATGGTGCAGCATGTGTGGGAACAGGCGCGCAAGAGCGGTGCCAGCCGTGTGGTCATCGCCACCGACGATGCCAGCATCCTCGAAGCCTGCCAGGCCTTCGGCGCCGAAGTGCTGATGACCCGTGCCGACCATGAGTCCGGCACCGACCGTCTGGCCGAAGTGGCCGCACATCTGGGCCTGCCGGCCGATGCCATCGTGGTCAACGTGCAGGGCGACGAGCCGTTGATCCCGCCGGTGATCATCGACCAGGTGGCGGCCAATCTGGCGGCCCACCCGGAAGCCGGCATCGCCACCCTGGCCGAACCGGTCCATGAGCCGGAAACCGTATTCAACCCCAACGCGGTCAAGGTAGTCAGCGACAAGAACGGCCTGGCCCTGACTTTCAGCCGCGCGCCGCTGCCCTGGGCCCGCGATGCGTTTGCCAAGGACCGCAACGCGCTGCCAGAAGGCGTGCCGTATCGTCGGCACATCGGCATGTACGCTTACCGCGTCGGCTTCCTGCAGGACTTCGTCAGCTGGGGCCCGTGCTGGCTCGAACAGACCGAAGCGCTGGAGCAGCTGCGTGCCCTGTGGCATGGCGTGCGCATCCACGTCGAAGACGCCATCGAGGCGCCTGCCGTGGGTGTGGATACCCCTGAAGACCTGGAGCGCGTGCGGCGCTTGCTGGAGGCCTGATGCGCGTCCTGTTCGTCTGCCTTGGCAATATCTGCCGTTCGCCCACCGCCGAAGGCGTGCTGCGCCATCAATTGCAGGCTGCCGGGCTTGCCGACCGGGTACATGTGGCCTCGGCCGGCACCGGCGACTGGCACGTTGGCAAGGCGCCTGACAGCCGCACCTGCAAGGCGGCGCTGGCGCGCGGGTACGACCTGTCGCAGCAGCGCGCCCAGCAGGTCAAGGCGGCGCATTTTGCCGAGTACGACCTGATTCTGGCCATGGACGAGAGCAACCTCGGCCACTTGCGTGCGATGCGCCCGCACACGGCAGTGGCGGAGCTCGACCTGTTCCTGCGCCGCTATGGCGCAGCGCTGGATGAAGTACCAGACCCGTACTACGGCGGGGCCGACGGCTTCGAGCAGGTGCTCGACCTGGTTGAAGCGGCGTGCCAGGCGCTGGTGCTGGAAATCAAGGGGCGGCTATGACAGTGCAGTGGCAGGAGCAGGTATCGCTCAAGCCGTACAACACCTTTGGCATCGATGTGAAGGCGCGCTATTTCAGCCCGGCACACGATGACCAGGAGGTGCGCCAGGCATTGAGCCAGGCGCAGCAACGCGGCTTGCCGGTGCTGGTGATTGGCGGCGGTAGCAATTTGCTGCTGACCGGTGATATCGATGCGTTGGTGCTGCACATGGCCAGCCGTGGCCGGCGTGTGCTCAGCGACGATGGCGAACGTATCGTGGTCGAGGCCGAGGCTGGTGAGCCGTGGCACCCATTCGTGCAGTGGACTCTGGCGCAGGGATATTGCGGGCTGGAGAACCTCAGCCTGATCCCTGGCACCGTGGGCGCCGCGCCGATGCAGAACGTGGGCGCCTATGGGGTGGAAATCAAGGACGTGTTCGTCGGCCTGACCGCCCTGCACCGCGAGACCGGCGAGTTGCGTGACTTCGGCCTGGCGGAATGTGCCTTCGGGTATCGCGACAGCCTGTTCAAGCGCAACCCCGGGCGTTGGTTGATCCTGCGTGTGCGCTTTGCCTTGCATCGCACGTTGCAGGCCCGCCTGGACTACGGCCCGGTGCGCCAGCGCCTGGCAGAGCAAGGCGTGACCGAGCCGACCGCACAGGCGATCAGCGAGGCGATCTGCAGCATTCGCCGCGAGAAGCTGCCAGACCCGGCTGAGCTGGGTAATGCCGGGAGCTTCTTCAAGAACCCGGTGGTATCGGCTGAACAGGTCGAGCGTATTCGTGCGCAATACCCGGGGGTGGTGGCTTATCCCCAGGCCGATGGCCAGGTGAAGCTGGCGGCGGGCTGGTTGATCGAACAGGCTGGCTGGAAGGGCCATCGCGAGGGGGATGCCGGAGTGCATCGTTTGCAGTCGCTGGTGCTGGTCAACTATGGCCAGGCGAGCGGGGCGCAGATGCATGCGCTGGCACGGCGGATCCAGGCCGATATCCTCGAGCGATTCGGGGTCGAGCTGGAGATGGAGCCTAACCTCTACTGATTCATTGCCTGGGCTGGCCCTTTCGCGGCTAAAGCCGCTCCCACAGGGACCTCACAGGGCCTGAGGGTAGTGAGGTCCCTGTGGGAGCGGGTTTACCCGCGAAGAGGTCGGTACAGGCAAAACGCCTAGCCAAGAAAAAGCCCCGCCAGTTTGCACTGGCGGGGCTTTTTCATTCAGCCTTGGCTATCAACCGTGATGAGGCTTGTGCTCATCGGCGGCTTCCAGGGCTGGCTCCTCGGCGGCTGCAGCAGCTTCCTGCGCGGCTTTGGCGGCAGCCTCGGCCTCGCGCTTGCGGCGACGCACTTCACGCGGGTCGTTCGGCGCGCGGCCGTTGGCCAGCATGACAGTGGCAGGCTCCACCGCCGCAGGGGCTTCGACCGGTGCAGGCTCGACGACCACTGGGGCAGGCTCGGCCACCACTTCTGGCTGGGCTTCGACAACCGGGGCAGGTTGCTCGGCAACCGGAGCAGCTTCGACCACGGCCGGGGCCTGTTCGATTTCACCGGCCTCGACGGCAGGTGCTTCTACCGGTGCTTCGGCAACCACCGCCGGCTCGGCAGCAGGTGCCGCCTCAACCACCGGCTGTGGAACGACTTCGACCACCGGCTCGGCAGTTGCCTCGATCACGGCCACGGGCTCGCTGACCGGCTGCTCGACCACCGGGGCCACGGCCACTTCTTCAGCCTTGGCGGCAGCTTCGACCTGCTCGACCTTCTCAGCCTGCTCGACCGGCTGGGCGACTTCGGCGGTGGCAAGCTCGGCCTGCTGGTTGGCCTGGGCTTCGGCGTCGGCGCTGATGTTGCTGCTGGCGACAGCGGCAGTCACGGCCAGGCCTGCGGCCAGTTCTGCACCCAGCTCGGTGGCCTGGTGCGGTTGTGGCTGCTCTTCGCCGCCTTCTTCTTCGCTGCCGTCGATCAGTTCGCCATTGGCGTTGCGCTGACGCTCACGACGGTTGCTGCGACGACGCTGGCCACGGGAGCGGCGGCGCGGGCGCTCGCCATCGGTGCCCTCCTGTTCGTCCTGCAGCAGTTCTTCGTTCGGCAGTTGCTCTTCGGCCAGTTCGGCAGCCTGCTCGGCGGCTTCTTCGGCTACGCGTGGCTGACGCTCCTCGCGTGGTGGGCGTGGGGCGCGTTCTTCGCGTGGAGCACGCTCTTCACGAGGTGCACGTTCCTCACGAGGTGCGCGCTCTTCACGTGGGGCACGTTCTTCACGTGGAGCACGTTCTTCGCGAGGTGCGCGTTCTTCACGCGGTGCACGTTCTTCACGCGGTGCACGTTCTTCACGTGGTGCGCGTTCTTCGCGTGGAGCACGTTCTTCACGGGCTACACGTTCCTCGCGCGGCTGACGTTCTTCACGTTCGGCAGGGGTGGCGTCCAGTGGCTCGCGCAGTTCGCGCACGCGCTCTTCGCCACGGTTGCCGCGGCGGTCTTCGCGTGGCTGGCGTGGTGCACGCTCTTCGCGTGGCGCACGCTCTTCGCGCGGGGCACGTTCCTCACGTGGTTGGCGCTCTTCGCGCGGCGTGCGCTCGGCACGTTCTTCACGTGGCTTGCGCTCTTCGTCGCGGCGGCCGTTGCGGTTGCGGGTCTGTTGGCGGCCGTTGCGGCGTTCTTCGTTGCGTGGGCTGCGCTCGGTGGCCGGTTTCTCGGCGGCGGTGACAACCGGCGCGGCAGCAGGCTCTTCCTTGGCGGCGAACAGGCTTACCAGCGACTTCACCAGGCCCTTGAACAGGCTTGGCTCCGGAGCGGCCGGGGCAGGTGCGACCGGGGCAGGCTGCGGCTCTTCAACAGCGGCTGGTACCGGCGCGTTGGCGCGGGCCGGGGCGGTCTTGACCGCAGCTTCCTGGCGTACCAGCGTGCGGGTGGCGGTCGGCTGCGGCGCTTCTTCGGTTTCGGCGGCGGCGATCTCGTAGCTGGACTGGTTGCTCAGCACTTCCGGGTTGTCGTCGCGCAGGCGCTGGACTTCGAAGTGCGGGGTTTCCAGGTGATCGTTCGGCAGGATGATGATGCGCGCACGGGTACGCAGTTCGATCTTGGTGATCGAGTTGCGCTTCTCGTTGAGCAGGAAGGCAGCCACCGGGATTGGCACCTGGGCGCGAACTTCGGCGGTGCGGTCCTTCAGGGCTTCTTCTTCGATCAGGCGCAGGATGGCCAGCGACAGCGATTCGACGTCACGGATAATGCCGGTGCCGGAGCAGCGTGGGCAGACGATGCCGCTGCTTTCGCCCAGCGACGGGCGCAGGCGCTGGCGGGACATTTCCAGCAGGCCGAAGCGCGAGATGCGGCCGACCTGGACGCGGGCGCGGTCGGCTTCCAGGCACTCGCGAACACGTTCTTCAACGGCGCGCTGGTTTTTCGCCGGGGTCATGTCGATGAAGTCGATGACGATCAGGCCGCCGATGTCACGCAGGCGCAGTTGGCGGGCGATTTCCTCGGCCGCTTCCAGGTTGGTCTGCAGGGCGGTTTCTTCGATGTCGCTGCCTTTGGTGGCGCGCGCCGAGTTGATGTCGATGGACACCAGGGCTTCGGTCGGGTCGATCACGATCGAGCCGCCGGACGGCAGGTCGACCACGCGCTGGAAGGCGGTTTCGATCTGGCTTTCGATCTGGAAGCGGTTGAACAGCGGCACGCTGTCTTCGTACAGCTTGACCTTGCTGGCGTACTGCGGCATCACCTGGCGGATGAAGGTCAGGGCTTCTTCCTGGGCATCGATGCTGTCGATCAGCACTTCACCGATGTCCTGGCGCAGGTAGTCGCGGATGGCGCGGATGATGACGTTGCTTTCCTGGTAGATCAGGAATGGCGCGGCGCGGTCCTGGGACGCTTCCTTGATGGCGGTCCACAGTTGCAGCAGGTAGTCGAGGTCCCACTGCATTTCTTCGCTGCTGCGGCCAAGGCCGGCAGTGCGCACGATCAGGCCCATGTCGCCCGGTACGGTCAGGCCGTTCAGGGCTTCACGCAGTTCGTTGCGCTCTTCGCCTTCGATGCGGCGGGAGATGCCACCGGCGCGCGGATTGTTCGGCATCAGCACCAGGTAGCGGCCGGCCAGGCTGATGAACGTAGTGAGGGCGGCGCCTTTGTTGCCACGCTCTTCCTTCTCGACCTGGACGATGACTTCCTGGCCTTCGCTCAGTACTTCCTTGATGTTGACCCGCCCTTCGGGGGTTTTCTTGAAGTATTCGCGGGAGATTTCTTTCAGCGGCAGGAAGCCGTGACGTTCGGAGCCGAAGTCGACGAAGGCGGCTTCGAGGCTGGGTTCGATGCGGGTGATCTTGCCTTTGTAGATGTTGGCCTTTTTCTGCTCGCGCGCGCCGGACTCGATGTCCAGGTCGTAGAGACGTTGGCCGTCCACCAGGGCTACACGCAACTCTTCGGGTTGAGTCGCGTTAATCAGCATTCTTTTCATGTTGTACCGTCGGTTTCCGGGCTGCCGGAAACGGCGTTCGGCACACACGACGTCTCATGGTCGGTGCCAAGGTGCGCAAAGGGTGGCCGGGCCACCCCCGTGTCGAGCAACGTTCGGCACCAGCCGGTTGCCCAGCCTGCCGTTGTCGCGACGACGCGTCCTGTTTGCTGCGGTGCCAACAAGGCCCCGGTGGCTTCGAATTGGAATCCGAATCAACCAAGCGGGCCTTGTGCACTCAGTCAGGAGGAGGAATCAACCGTCAGCCGTGGACGCCCGGGGGCATCTGTTCAGGACCTTATCCGCTCGCCAGCCGTTCAGTGGGCTGGTGGGCCGGACGCGGTGCTACACGGTCCGAGGGCTGTGCATCTCCACCCTGCACGTATCCCTGATAATTCGGGTGCTGCCGCGCGCTGAATCCGCAACGGGTTGCATTTTTCGCCAGCGCAGGTTCTGCGCTGGCGCCATTCATGTCCAAGGCAGGTATTTCCGAAGCATTCGCCGGGCGTTGCGTGGAAGCGACGGGGCGGGCAGAGGTGCAGCGAAAAGAATCGGGTAAGCAGGTGAAACACCGCACTTGTCGTTTTTTTCGGTCTTCTCTACACAGCGCTGGTGGCGATTCCAGGCAATTCGGTAAACTGGCGAAAACCCCGTAGGACGGCCTCGCGTCCTGGAGAATTGCGTTGGTCAGGGGCCGGCTGGAAGCCTGGTGCCGCTGGCCTGCCGCTTTTGGCGGCGTTCGCGACTATAGCAGCAATGATTAAGTGCTTCAATTCCATAAAAAATTGTTATGATCCCGCCATGACGACCAATACCCCTCCGACTTCCGGCGTTCAGCTGATCGAAGTCGCGCCGGAACTTGCCGGCCAACGCATCGACAATTTCCTCATCACGGCCCTCAAGGGCGTGCCCAAGACCTTGGTCTACCGCATCCTGCGCAAGGGTGAAGTACGGGTCAACAAGGGGCGCGTCAAGCCAGAGTACAAGATCCAGGCCGGCGATATCGTGCGGGTACCGCCCGTCCGCCTGCCGGAACGTGACGAACCGGCACCGGTGGCCCAGGGCCTGCTGCAGCGCCTGGAGGCGGCCATCGTCTACGAAGACAAGGCGCTGATCGTGATGAACAAGCCGGCCGGCATCGCCGTGCATGGCGGCAGCGGCCTGAGTTTCGGCGTGATCGAGGCGCTGCGCCAGTTGCGCCCGGACGCCAAGGAGCTGGAGCTGGTGCATCGCCTGGACCGCGATACCTCCGGCCTGCTGATGATCGCCAAGAAGCGCAGCATGCTGCGCCACTTGCACGCCGCGCTGCGCGGTGATGGTGTCGACAAGCGCTACATGGCGCTGGTGCGCGGCCATTGGCCGACCTCGAAGAAGCAGGTCAGTGCGCCGTTGCTCAAGAGCAACCTGCGTTCCGGCGAGCGCATGGTCGAGGTGAACGACGAGGGCAAAGAGGCGCTGACCCTGTTCCGCGTGCTGCGCCGCTTCGGCGAGTTCGCCACCATTGTCGAGGCGCGCCCGATCACCGGTCGTACTCACCAGATCCGCGTGCACACCCTGCATGCCGGGCATATGATCGCTGGCGACAGCAAGTATGGCGACGAAGACTTCAGCCGCGAGATTCGCGACCTGGGCGGCAAGCGCCTGTTCCTGCATGCCTACGCGTTGACCGTGCCGCTGCCGGACGGTGGTGAGCTGAAGCTCGAAGCGCCGGTGGATGAAGTCTGGGCGAAAACCGTTGAGCGTCTGAGTGCGTCCTGACCTATGAAAAAAGGCTATGAGCTACTGATCTTCGACTGGGACGGCACCTTGGCCGACTCTATCGGGCGTATCGTCGAGGCCATGAACGCCGCCGCCGAGCGTGCCGGTGAGGCGCAAAGCAGCGAGGCTGCGGTCAAGGGCATCATCGGCCTGGCCCTGGGCGAGGCGATCCACACCCTGTACCCGCACCTGGCGCCGGCGCAGGTCGAAAGCTTCCGTCAGCACTATGCCGATATCTACATGGCTCTGGACCAGCAGCCGTCGCCGCTGTTCGAGGGTGTGGTCGAGTCGCTGGATGCCTTCCGTGCCGAGGGTTACCGCCTGGCGGTGGCCACCGGCAAGGCGCGTCGTGGGCTGGACCGGGTGCTCAAGGCCAATGGCTGGGAGCAGTTCTTCGACATCACCCGCGCTGCCGACGAGACCCGCGGCAAGCCGCATCCGCGGATGCTCGAGGAAATCCTCGGCCATTGCGCTGTCGAACCGGGGCGCGCGCTGATGGTTGGCGATTCGGCATTCGACCTGCAGATGGCCAGCAATGCCGGCATGCATTCGGTGGCCGTGGGCTATGGTGCCATGTCGTTGCAGGCGCTGGCCGAGTTTGGTCCGCAGGTGTGCATTGATCATTTCTCCCAGTTGCGTGAGTGGCTGGGTGGTTCCGCAATTCCATTTCCAAGGTAGGTAAGCATGGCAGACGAATGGAAAGCCCCCGAGGCCGAACCCGAGGAGCGCGAAGAGCGCAAGAGCTGGAAGCTGCTGGAAAAGACCCTGCTGGCAGGTGTTCAGGAGCAGCGACGGGCGCGACGCTGGGGGATCTTCTTCAAGTTGCTGACCTTCGTCTACCTGTTCGGCATCCTGGCCTTGTTCACGCCGCTGATGGACATGGACAAGACCGCGTCGCGCAGTGTCAGCCATACCGCGCTGGTCGAGGTGCGCGGGGTGATTGCCGACCAGGAGCCTGCCAGTGCCGACAATATCGTCAAGAGCCTGCGCGAGGCCTTCAAGGACAGCAAGACCAAGGCTGTGGTGATGCGTATCAACAGCCCGGGCGGCAGCCCGGTGCAGTCGGGTTACGTGTATGACGAAATCCGCCGCCTGCGTGCCGAATACCCGGCTATCAAGCTGTATGCGGTCATCACCGACCTTGGCGCTTCCGGCGCCTACTACATCGCCAGTGCGGCGGACGAGATCTATGCCGACAAGGCCAGTCTGGTGGGCTCGATTGGTGTGACAGCGGCTGGTTATGGCTTTGTCGGCACCATGGAGAAGCTAGGTGTGGAGCGGCGTACCTACACTGCGGGCGAGCACAAGGCCTTCCTCGATCCGTTCTCGCCGCAGAAGCCGGAAGAGACCGAGTTCTGGCAGGGCGTGCTGAACACCACGCACCAGCAGTTCATTGCCATGGTCAAGCAGGGGAGGGGTGATCGGCTCAAGGACAAGGAGCACCCGGAGCTGTTCAGTGGCCTGGTCTGGTCGGGTGAGCAGGCCAAGGAGCTGGGCCTGGTGGATGGGCTGGGCAGTGCCAGCTATGTGGCGCGTGAGATCGTGGGTGAGAAGGAGCTGGTGGACTTCACTGTGCAGGAATCGGCGCTCGATCGCTTCTCCAAGCGCGTGGGGGCCAGCGTGGCTGAGCGCCTGGCGATGTGGATGGGGTTCCAGGGGCCGCAGTTGCGCTGAGGGTTCGTCGCCCGTTTTGCTGTGTTTGTGAGATCGGGCGCCGCCCGCGCGGCGCATCGCGAGCGAAGCTCGCTCCTACATCTGTTTCGGGCCAATTATTCCTGAGGGTGCAGGCGTGCGGCCCCTTGGCTTCCGTCTCGATATCGTGTCGGGCAAACAGGGCGGTCGCGCGCGCTGGCGCAGGCGTTACTGGCCCGAAACAAATGTAGGAGCGAGCTTCGCTCGCGATGCGCCGCGCGGGCGGCGCTCGATCTCGCAGGCGCTAAAAATCTCAAGGCGGGTTACGGAATCACCACCCCTTCCTTGGTCAACATATCCACTAGCCGAATCAACGGCAGCCCAATCAGGCTGGTCGCATCGCACCCGTGTGTGCTCTGGAACAAACTCACCCCCAGCCCCTCCGCCTTGAAACTCCCGGCGCAGTCCAGCGGCTGTTCTGCCGCCACGTAGCGCTCCACCCGCTCCCGGTCCAGTTCGCGCAGGGTCACGGTAAACGGCACGCAGTCCACCTGGCAGTGCCCGGTGGCGCTGTTCAGCAATGCCAACCCGGTCAGGAAGCTCACCTGCTGCCCGCTGCACTCCAGCAGCTGCTCGCAGGCCCGCTCGAACGTATGTGGTTTGCCCAGTACCTGTTCGCCCAGTACCGCAACCTGGTCCGAGCCGATGATCAGGTGCTCGGGGTGGCTGCCCGCCAGGGCTTCGGCTTTTTGCCTGGCCAGCCGGCGCACCAGCTCCACCGCGGGTTCGTCATCCAGGCGCCGCTCGTCTATGTCGGGGCTTGCCCAGGTGAAGGGCAGGCGCAGGCGCGCGAGCAGTTCGCGGCGATAGGCAGAGCTGGAAGCCAGTAACAGAGGAAGCATGGTAGACTCCTGAATCAGTTGAACAAATTCTATCACGCACGATGCCGCCGAATTTCCTTTGACAGGGGCGGGGGGCATCCCTAGAATGCTGCGCCTATGTTGAATGACCCGATTCCACCTCACGTTGACCCGCGCAAATTAGCCGATCGTGGCGTAACCATTAACGGTTCGCTGCAACTCGCTGATTTGGAAAGACTCTGCGACCCGCTTTCCGACAATGTCGGTACGGTGCAGGCGAAGTTCGATTTTGAACGAGATGAACAGCACGTGGTGGTTATCCACAGCGAGCTGGACGTCGAAGTCAAGATGGTTTGCCAGCGTTGTCTTGAGCTGGTCACCCTGCCGATCCACAGCGAATGTACGTACGCCGTGGTGAAGGAGGGTGCGAATACCCAGTCGTTGCCGAAAGGCTATGACGTGCTGGAACTGGGCGAAGATCCTTTGGATCTGCAGGCATTGGTCGAGGAAGAGCTTTTGCTTGCCTTGCCAATCGTGCCTGCTCACCATCCGGAAGAATGCCAGCAGCCGGCGGGCGCAGACGAGCCCGAATCGAGCAAGGACGAGGTATCGCGGTCCAACCCGTTCAGTGTTTTGGCGCAGTTAAAGCGTGACCCAAACGTTTAGGAGTTAATCAATTATGGCTGTTCAGCAGAACAAAAAATCCCGCTCTGCCCGTGACATGCGCCGTTCGCACGACGCTCTGTCGGAAAACGCGCTGTCGGTAGAGAAAACCACCGGTGAAGTTCACCTGCGTCACCACGTTTCGCCAGAAGGCGTATACCGTGGTCGCAAAGTGGTCGACAAGGGCGCTGACGAGTAATCCTTGTCCGCTCAGATCATCGCGATCGACGCAATGGGCGGGGACTTCGGTCCCCGCAGCATTGTCCAGGCTAGCATTGCCTGCCTTTCGGCTACCCCCTCGCTGCACCTGACCCTCGTCGGTCAACCCTCCCTCCTAGAAGATCTTGTCAGCGGCCTTGCGGCTGCGGATCGCGCGCGCCTGCAGATCGTGGCCGCAAGCGAGGTGGTCGGCATGGACGAACGGCCATCCCAGGCGCTGCGCGGCAAGCCGGACTCGTCGATGCGCATCGCCCTCGAACTGGTGCGCGACGGCAAGGCCCAGGCCTGCGTCAGTGCCGGCAACACCGGGGCGCTGATGGCGCTGTCGCGTTTCGTGCTCAAGACGCTGCCGGGTATCGACCGGCCGGCGATGGTGGCGGCGATCCCGACCCAGACCGGCTACTGCCAGTTGCTCGACCTGGGCGCCAATGTCGACTGCAGCGCTGAAAACCTCTACCAGTTCGCCGTGATGGGCTCGGTGGCCGCCCAGGCCCTGGGTGTGCAGCGGCCGCGCGTGGCGCTATTGAACATCGGTACTGAAGACATCAAGGGCAACCAGCAGGTCAAGCTGGCGGCCAGCCTGTTGCAGAACGCCCGCGGGCTCAACTACATAGGCTTCGTCGAAGGTGACGGGTTGTATCGCGGCGAAGCCGATGTGGTGGTTTGCGACGGGTTCGTCGGCAACATCCTGCTCAAGTCCAGTGAAGGGCTGGCGACGATGATTGGTGCGCGCATCGAGCAGTTGTTCAAGGGCGGCGTGTTGTCGCGGGCAGCCGGGGCCGTGGCCATGCCACTGCTCAAGCGCCTGCAGGCCGACCTGGCGCCGGCGCGGCACAATGGTGCGAGCTTCCTGGGGTTGCAGGGCATCGTCATCAAGAGCCATGGCTCGGCGGGGGTGCAGGGCTTCCAGAGTGCCATCCAGCGGGCGTTGATCGAGATCCAGGAAAACCTGCCGCAGCGCTTGCATGGGCGGCTGGAGGATTTGCTGTTGTAGCCTGTGCCGACACCTTCGCGGGTAAACTCGCTCCCACAGGTGCCCCACGACCTTCAGGCCTGGGGTAACCCTGTGGGAGCGGGTTCACCCGCGAAAGGGCCGTCACTGAAGGAACAAAGACCTTAGGTATATCGCTGATGAAGTGCTTAAATGTGACCGCTTGGTCTGCGTATCCATCCAAGCTTTCAGATTCCGCGCCTGGCCCAGGGCCTGGCGCACCCTATCCGACGACAAGATCATAAGGGCTTGTTCAATGTCTGCATCTCTCGCATTCGTCTTTCCCGGTCAAGGTTCCCAGTCGCTGGGCATGCTCGCCGAGCTCGGCGCCGAGAAGCCAGTGATCATCGAAACCTTCAAGGAAGCGTCCGAGGCACTCGGTTACGACCTGTGGAAGCTGGTCCAGGAAGGCCCGGAAGAGCAACTCAACCAGACCGACAAGACCCAGCCGGCCATCCTCACCGCGTCCATCGCGCTGTGGCGCCTGTGGCTGGAAGAGGGCGGTGCCAGGCCGGCCTTCGTCTCTGGTCACAGCCTGGGTGAATACAGCGCCCTGGTTGCCGCTGGCAGCCTGAGCCTGAAGGATGCCGTGCGCCTGGTCGAGCGCCGTGGTCAGCTGATGCAGGAAGCCGTGCCGGCCGGCCATGGCGCCATGGCCGCCATTCTCGGCCTGGATGACGCCGTGGTCGTGGAAATCTGCGCCGAAGCGGCCGAGGACCAAGTGGTCAGCGCGGTCAACTTCAACTCGCCAGGCCAGGTGGTCATCGCCGGCAACAAGGCCGCCGTCGATCGCGCCATCGAGCTGTGCAAGGCCAAGGGTGCCAAGCGCGCCCTGCCGCTGGCGGTCAGCGTGCCGTCGCACTGCGCGCTGATGAAACCGGCTGCCGAGCGCTTTGCCGAGGCGGTCAACGCCATCGAATGGCAGGCTCCGCAAATTCCTGTGGTGCAGAACGTCACCGCTGCCGTTGCCGCTGATCTCGGCGCCCTCAAGCACGACCTGCTGGCACAGCTGTACCAGCCGGTGCGCTGGGTCGAATGCGTGCAGACCCTGGCCGCGAACGGTGCGGTCAACCTGGTCGAGTGCGGCCCGGGCAAGGTTCTGGCGGGCTTGAACAAGCGTTGCGCCGACGGCGTGACCACCTACAACCTCAATACCCCTGACGCCGTTGCCGCCACCCGCGCGGCACTGGCCTGATTTGGAGAAGCTTGCATGAGCCTGCAAGGTAAAGTTGCACTGGTCACCGGCGCCAGCCGTGGCATTGGCCAGGCCATCGCCCTCGAACTGGGTCGCCAGGGCGCGACCGTGATCGGCACCGCCACTTCGGCTTCCGGCGCCGAGCGCATTGCTGCCACCCTGAAAGAGCACGGCATCGCCGGTACTGGCATGGAACTGAACGTGACCAGCGCCGAATCGGTTGAGGCTGTACTGGCCGCCATCGGTGAGCAGTTCGGCGCACCGGCCATCCTGGTCAACAACGCCGGTATCACCCGCGACAACCTCATGCTGCGCATGAAGGACGACGAGTGGTTCGACGTGATCGATACCAATCTGAACAGCCTCTACCGTCTGTCCAAGGGTGTGCTGCGCGGCATGACCAAGGCGCGTTGGGGTCGTATCATCAGCATCGGCTCGGTCGTCGGTGCCATGGGCAACGCCGGCCAGGCCAACTACGCGGCCGCCAAGGCCGGCCTGGAAGGCTTCAGTCGCGCCCTGGCGCGTGAAGTGGGCTCGCGTGGCATCACCGTCAACTCGGTGACTCCGGGCTTCATCGACACCGACATGACCCGCGAGCTGCCAGAAGCGCAGCGCGAAGCCCTGCAGACCCAGATCCCGCTGGGCCGCCTGGGCCAGGCCGACGAAATTGCCAAGGTGGTTTCGTTCCTGGCATCCGACGGCGCAGCCTACGTTACCGGCGCCACCGTGCCGGTCAACGGCGGGATGTACATGTAACACTGCAACTCAATGTGACGGATTTCGTAAAAAAAGAGTCATACTGCGAGCCTAAAATCCGTTATAAAGCTGCAACCAGATTCCAGGCAGCGGGTGTGGTGACTGGTGTGAAAGTGCGTTTAGCTTGAAAAGCGAACGTCTTTCTATAAAATTAGCCACCGGCCAGCTGCCTGACATATGTCCATTAGGAGTGAAAACTAGGTATGAGCACCATCGAAGAACGCGTCAAGAAAATCGTCGCCGAGCAACTGGGCGTCAAGGAAGAGGAAGTGACTCTCGAGAAGTCCTTCGTCGATGACCTGGGTGCCGATTCGCTTGACACCGTTGAGCTGGTGATGGCTCTGGAAGAGGAATTCGAGACCGAAATCCCTGACGAAGAAGCCGAGAAGATCACTACCGTTCAAGCTGCTGTAGACTACGTCAAAAGCCACCAGGCCTAAGACGCTGTAGTCGACGCTTCTTGTCGGGAAAAACCGCACTGCCTTTGCCGGCGTGCGGTTTTTTCTTTGCGAGCGCCCTGCATTTTGCAGGTCGGCCTCGTTCACCGAGCACCTAGAGCTTGTTGCCATTTCATTCCATTGCTTGTAATGCAATGGCAAGAAACTCTGTGATTAGAAAAAGGAGAGTACTGTGTCGCGTAGACGCGTCGTGGTCACCGGTATGGGTATGCTGTCGCCACTGGGTACCGATGTACCGAGCACCTGGCAGGGCATTCTGGCTGGCCGCAGTGGCATCGGTCCGATCGAACACACGGACCTGTCTGCCTACTCCACCCGTTTTGGCGGCTCGGTGAAAGGCTTCGAGGTCGAGCAATACCTGTCGGCCAAAGAGGCCCGCAAGCTCGATCTGTTCATCCAGTACGGCCTGGCGGCAGGGTTCCAGGCGGTGCGTAATGCCGGCCTGGAAGTCACCGACGCCAACCGCCAGCGTATTGGTGTGGCCATGGGCTCGGGTATCGGTGGCCTGACCAACATCGAAGAAACCAGCCGCACCCTGCACGATTCGGGGCCGCGTCGTATTTCGCCGTTCTTCGTGCCAGGCTCGATCATCAACATGATCTCCGGCTTCCTGTCGATCCACCTGGGGTTGCAAGGGCCGAACTACGCCATTGCCACTGCCTGCACCACGGGCACCCATTGCATCGGCATGGCTGCGCGCAACATCGCTTACGGTGAAGCCGACGTGATGATCGCCGGCGGCGCCGAAATGGCCGCCTGCGGCCTCGGCATGGGCGGTTTCGGTGCCTCGCGTGCACTGTCCACCCGCAACGACGAGCCAAGCCGGGCAAGCCGCCCATGGGACAAGGGCCGTGACGGCTTCGTGCTGTCCGACGGTGCCGGTGCCCTGGTGCTCGAAGAGCTGGAGCATGCCCAGGCACGCGGCGCGACCATCTATGCCGAGCTGGTCGGCTTTGGCATGAGCGGCGACGCCTACCACATGACTTCGCCACCCGACACCGGTGAAGGCGCTGCCCGCTGCATGGCCAACGCCCTGCGCGATGCCGGCATCCAGCCGGAAGAGGTCAGCTACATCAACGCCCACGGCACCTCGACCCCGGCGGGCGACGTGGCCGAAGTGGCGGCGATCAAGCGCGTGTTCGGTGAGCATGCCTACAAGCTGGCGGTCAGCTCGACCAAGTCGATGACTGGCCACCTGCTGGGCGCCGCCGGTGCCGTGGAAGCGATCTTCAGCGTGCTGGCGATCAACAGCCAGATGGCTCCGCCCACCATCAACCTGGACGAGCCGGACGAAGGCTGCGACCTCGACTTCGTGCCGCACCAGGCGCGCAGCATGCCGATCGATGTGGTGCTGTCCAACTCGTTCGGCTTTGGCGGCACCAACGGTTCGCTGGTATTCCGCCGGTTCGCCGGTTGATGCACAGCTGGATCGATGGCCAGCCGGCGGCTGCAGTCAACCTGCAGAACCGCGGCCTGGCCTACGGCGATGGCCTGTTCGAGACCATCGCCGTGCGCGGCGGCCGGCCCAGCCTGCTGGACGGCCATCTTGCACGCCTGGCGCTGGGTTGCCAGCGCCTGGCGATCAGCGCCGACCTGGCGCTGGTGCGCGACGAACTCCTGCGCTATGCCAGCCAGCTCGGTGATGGTGTGGCCAAACTCATCATTACCCGTGGCGACAGCCAGCGCGGTTACGCCCCGGTTGCCGGTGTCGCGCCGCGACGTATCCTGCAGGGCAGCCCGTTGCCCAGCTATCCTGTCGAACATGCCGAACGCGGCGTGCGCTTGTTCCCGTGCCAGACCCGGCTTGGGGAACAACCGCTGCTGGCTGGCCTCAAACATCTCAACCGCCTGGAGCAGGTACTGGCCCGTGCCGAATGGCAGGACAGCGAACATGCCGAAGGCCTGATGCGTGACGGGCAGGGCAGGGTGATCGAAGGGGTGTACAGCAATCTGTTCCTGGTGCGCGATGGCGTACTGCTCACGGCCGACCTCAGCCGCTGTGGCGTCGCTGGCGTGATGCGGGCTGCGTTGCTGGAACAGGCAGCGCTGCAGGGCATCCCGGTGCAGGTCTGCGACTTGCCGTTCGACGCGCTGGAGCAGGCAGATGAAGTATTTGTTTGCAATAGCGTCTACGGTGTCTGGCCTGTGCGTGGCGTTGCCGCGCTAAACTGGTCGCCGGGCCCGCTCACCCGTAAACTGCAGGCCGTTGCCCGTACGTTACTGGAAACCTGAATTCGTGAGACGTAAATTCCTGCTGCTGCTGGAAATGGGCTTGATCCTCGCCGGCCTGGCTGTGGGCTGGTCGGCCTGGAAGGTCAACTCGGTCCTGGAGCAGCCCCTGCACGTCACGCAGGAGCGCCTGCTCGACGTGCCCAATGGCACCACCCCCAACCGCATGTTCTATCGCATGCAGAACGAAGGGTTGCTCGACGACGCCGTCTGGTTGCGCCTGTACTGGCGCTTCAACATGGCCGGCACGCCCCTGCACACCGGCGAGTACCGCCTGACCCCCGGCATGACCGTGGAGCAGCTGTTCGATGCCTGGCGTCGGGCTGATGTGGTGCAGTACAACCTGACCCTGGTCGAAGGCTGGACCTTCCGCCAGGTGCGCTCGGCTGTGGCCAAGCATGAAAAGATCAAGCACACCCTGGACGGCCTGTCCGACGCGGAAGTCATGGACAAGCTCGGCCATACCGGCGTGTTCCCCGAGGGGCGCTTCTTCCCGGACACCTACCGCTTCGTGCGCGGCATGAGCGATGTCGAGTTGCTGCAGCAGGCCTATATGCGCCTGGATGAAGTGCTCGCCAAGGAGTGGGCCGAGCGCACCACCGACCTGCCATACCGTGACCCGTACCAGGCGCTGATCATGGCCTCGCTGGTGGAAAAGGAAACCGGCATTCCCCAGGAGCGCGGGCAGATCGCCGGGGTTTTCGTACGGCGCCTGCGCCTGGGCATGATGCTGCAGACCGACCCGACGGTGATCTACGGCATGGGTGAGCGCTACAATGGCAAGATCACCCGCGCCGACCTGCGCGAGCCGACGCCGTACAACACCTACACCATCACCGGCCTGCCGCCGACCCCGATTGCCATGGTCGGCCGCGAGGCGATTCACGCGGCGCTCAACCCGTCCGATGGCACCAGCCTGTACTTCGTCGCCCGTGGCGATGGCAGCCATGTGTTTTCCGACGACCTCGACGACCACAACTCGGCGGTGCGCGAGTTCCAGCTCAAGCGCCGTGCGGACTACCGCTCCAGCCCTGCGCCGCAATCGCAGCCAGAGCCACAGCCGGGTGCCGGCGAGGCCGAACAGCCCGAGGCGCCTGAGGACGATTCTACTGCGCAGCCAGCGCCCGATCAGCCGCCTGTGCAGGACGCCCCTGCCGGCGGCGCGCAAGCGGCCGAACGGCCGATGCCTGACGAACAACATTAAGGACTGCCCGTGAGCGGCTTGTTTATTACTTTGGAAGGCCCCGAAGGCGCGGGCAAGAGCACCAACCGCGACTACCTGGCTGCACGCCTGCGTGAGCAGGGGCTGGACGTGGTGCTCACCCGTGAACCCGGCGGTACGCCGCTGGCCGAAAAGGTGCGTGAGCTGCTGTTGGCGCCCAGCGACGAAAGCATGGCGGCCGACACCGAGTTGCTGCTGGTGTTTGCTGCGCGTGCACAGCACCTGGCCCAGGTGATTCGTCCGGCGCTGGCCCGTGGGGCTGTCGTTTTGTGTGACAGATTTACCGATGCCACATACGCCTATCAGGGAGGCGGGCGCGGTTTGCCAGTGGAGCGTATCGCTACTCTGGAGCAATTCGTCCAGGGCGACCTGCGCCCGGACCTGACCCTGGTCTTCGACCTGCCGGTCGAGGTGGGCCTGGCCCGTGCCGCCGCCCGTGGCCGCCTGGACCGTTTCGAGCAGGAAGGCCAGGGGTTCTTCGAAGCGGTGCGCCAGGCCTACCTGCAACGCGCCGGGCGGGAACCGCAGCGCTATAGCCTGCTCGATGCCGCCCAGCCTCTGGAAGCCGTGCAGCGTGCCATCGATGCGCTGCTGCCAGGCATCGTGGAGCGTTGCCGTGGCTGAGGCCTATCCTTGGCAGGAGGCCCTCTGGCAGCAACTGGCCGGCCGTAGCCAGCACGCTCACGCCTACCTGCTGCATGGGTCGCAGGGGATTGGCAAGCGCGCCCTGGCCGAGCGCCTGATGGCCCGCCTGCTGTGCCAGCACCCACAAGGCCTGGAGGCCTGTGGCGAGTGCAAGTCCTGCTTGCTGCTCAAGGCCGGCAGCCACCCGGACAACTTTGTCCTCGAGCCCGAAGAAGCCGACAAGCCGATCAAGGTCGACCAGGTGCGCGAGCTGGTGGCCTTCGTGGTGCAGACTGCGCAGCTGGGTGGGCGCAAGGTGGTGCTGATCGAGCCGGTGGAGGCGATGAACGTCAACGCCTCCAACGCCCTGCTCAAGAGCCTCGAGGAGCCCTCTGGCGATACCGTGTTGCTGCTGGTCACCCACCAGCCCAGCCGCCTGTTGCCGACCATCAAGAGCCGTTGCCAGCAGGTGGCCTGCCCGCAGCCCAGCCTGGCCCAGAGCCAGGCCTGGCTGGCCGGCGCGCTGCCCGACAGTGACGAGGCCGAGCGCGACGAGTTGCTGACCCTGGCGGCCGGTTCGCCGCTGATGGCCGTCAGCCTGCAGGCGCAAGGCGTGCGCGAGCAGCGCGCGCTGGTCACCGACGGGGTGAAGAAGCTGCTCAAGCAGCAGCAATCGCCCAGCCAGCTCGCCGATGCCTGGAGCGGTGTGCCGCTGTTGCTGCTGTTCGACTGGTTCTGCGATTGGGCGCACCTGATCCTGCGCTACCAATTGACCCAGGACGAGGAGGGGCTAGGCTTGGCCGATATGCGCAAGGTGGTGCAGTACCTGGCGCAGAAGAGCCGCCAGGCCAAGGTGCTGGAGGTGCAGGCGTGGATACTGGAACAGCGCCAGAAGGTGCTGGGCAAGGCCAACCTCAACCGTGCGTTGTTGCTTGAATCGTTGCTGGCCCATTGGCTGCAACTGCCGGGCGCCCGCTGATTTCCCATTTTTCATGTGTGTTGTTATCCCATGCTCGTAGATTCCCATTGCCACCTCGACCGTCTTGACCTGAGCGCCCATCAGGGCTCCCTTGATGCTGCCCTGCAGGCGGCGCGTGAGCGCGGGGTCGGGCATTTTCTGTGTATTGGCGTCAGTGCCGAGAATGCTGGCGCGGTGAAGGCGCTGAGCGAGCGGTACGCCGATGTCGATTGCTCGGTGGGCGTACACCCGCTGGACCTGGCGCCGGGCGAAACGCCGGCGCTGGAATGGCTGCTGCGCGAACTGGCTCACCCACATGTGGTGGCCATTGGTGAAACCGGGCTGGATTACCACTACGAGCCGGAGGCTGCAGAGCTGCAGCAGGCGTCGTTCCGCCTGCATCTGGAGGCCTCGCGACAGACCGGCAAGCCTGTGATCGTGCACACCCGTGCGGCGCGTGCCGATACCTTGGCGCTGCTGCGCGAGGCCAACCTGCCGCAGGCTGGCGTGCTGCACTGCTTCACCGAAGACTGGGACATGGCCAAGGCGGCGCTTGACCTGGGGTATTACATTTCGTTGTCTGGCATCGTTACCTTCCGCAATGCCGATGCCCTGCGTGAAGTGGCGCGGCAGGTACCGGTAGATCGGTTGCTGGTGGAGACGGATTCGCCGTATCTGGCGCCGATTCCGCACCGGGGCAAGCCGAATTTGCCACAGTACGTGCGTGAGGTGGCGGAGTACGTCGCTTCGTTGCGCGGGGCCAGTTATGAGCAGTTGGCTGAGCAGACAACGGCGAATTTCAAGCGCTTGTTCCCGTTGGCGCGGGTGGGCTGATTCGCAGGGTTGGTATTGCGTGAGGGCCACCTGGGGCTCGCCATAGCAGTTTTAGCGCCTGTGAGATCGAGCGCCGCCCGCGCGGCGCATCGCGAGCGAAGCTCGCTCCTACATTTTTTCGGGCCAATTATTCCTGTGGGATTTGCGCGCGAACGCCTTGGCGCATGGCTCGATATCGCGTCGTACAAACAAGGCGGTCGCGCGCGCTGGCACAGGCGATGCTGGCCCGAAACAGATGTAGGAGCGAGCTTCGCTCGCGATGCGCCGCGCGGGCGGCGCTCGATTTCACAGGCGCTGCAAAACTTGAGGCAGGCACCTGGTAGCCCGCCTGCAATCCTCCTCGAAACACCCAAAAAAAACCCGGGTTCTGGGGGGGGAATCCGGGTTAAGACCATTAGGAGTAAAACAAAGGTACGCGGTCCCTGAGCACCTTTATCGGCGCGCCACTTGGGGGGGATGCGCCGCGCCAACACTTCAAGTATTGGTCAGGTTTGGCGCAGTGCCAGTGCATATTGGTCGTTTTTTAAACAGATTTGGAATACGCCGACGTTTCATTCCTCCCGCAGCGCATGGCCGTATGCATCGTGAAACACAGACATGCGTGGATGATCCGTGCAATTTCCCGCAAGTTAGGCATAATAAACCGCTTCGATTGTCATCCAGTCCTTCCTATGCAGAAAGAACCTCGTAAGGTCCGTGAGTTTCGCCGCCGCGAACAGGAAATCCTCGACACCGCGCTCAAGCTGTTTCTCGAACAGGGTGAAGACAGCGTCACCGTCGAGATGATCGCTGACGCCGTGGGCATCGGCAAAGGCACGATCTACAAGCACTTCAAGTCCAAGGCGGAGATCTACCTGCGCCTGATGCTCGACTACGAGCGTGACCTGAACGCGCTGTTGCATTCGGCCGACGTCGACCGCGACAAGGAAGCCCTGTCGCGAGCCTACTTCGAGTTCCGCATGCGCGACCCGCAGCGTTACCGGCTGTTCGACCGCCTGGAAGAAAAGGTGGTCAAGGGCAACCAGGTGCCGGAAATGGTCGAGCAGTTGCACAGCATTCGTGCCTCCAACTTCGACCGCCTGACCCAGTTGATCAAGGGCCGTATCAGCGAAGGCAAGCTCGAAGACGTGCCGCCGTACTTCCACTATTGCGCCGCCTGGGCGCTGGTGCACGGTGCCGTGGCGCTGTACCACTCGCCGTTCTGGAGCAATGTGCTGGAGGATCAGGAAGGCTTCTTCCAGTTCCTGATGGACATTGGCGTGCGCATGGGCAACAAGCGCAAGCGCGATCCCGAACCTTCCAACTGAGATAGTGCAGGCTCTCCCTGAAGCCTGCCAGTCAGCGTTATTGGGGCTGTGCAGCAGCCCCATGACTGACAAGCCTGCTCCCGTGACGGCACGGCGACACCGACAGCGGCAAAAAGGATAGGGGCTTGCAAAAACCTGATTTATGAGTCAGGTTTTGCCAGCCCTCATCATCCATGCCGGAGTCATTCATGATCGTCGATCGTCAAGGCAGGCGTTTTCGCAACCTGCGCGTCAGCCTGACGGCTGCCTGTAATTATGCCTGCACCTACTGCGTACCAGACGGCAAGCGCCTGGTGGCAGCGCAGGACGAGCTGCCGGCGGATGCCCTGGCCCGTGGCGTGGCCTACCTGATCGAAGCCGCCGGCATCGAGCGCTTGCGCATCACCGGCGGTGAGCCATTGGTCAGCCCGCGCCTGGATGCCTTCCTGGCTGCCGTGGCCAAGCTCGACCTTGAGGATATCTCGCTGACCACCAATGGCCAGCTGCTGGCGCGCAAGCTGCCCCAGTTGCAGGCGGCCGGTATCCGCCGGCTGAACGTTTCCCTCGATACCCTCGACCCGCAGGCCTTCCGCCGCATTGCCCGGGGTGGCGATCTGGCCAGTGTGCTGGCGGGTATGGAGCAGGCCAGTGCCCTGGGCATGCAAATCAAGGTGAACATGGTGCCGATGCGCGGGCACAACCTCGAGCAGGTGCTGCCACTGCTGGATTACTGCCTTGAGCGCGGCTTCGAACTGCGCTTCATCGAACTCATGCGCATGGGCCACCTGGCCCGTGACCACAACGCCTTCCTGCAACAGTTCGTCGGCCTCGACCAGTTGCTCGCACTGATCGCTGGCAAGCATGCCTATGCCCAGGTCGACGCGCCGCTGGACGCCACCGCCTTGCGTTATCAGATCCCTGGCAAAGGCCACTTCGGCGTGATCGCCAACGAAAGCGTACCGTTCTGCCGCACCTGCTCGCGGCTGCGCCTGTCCTCCACGGGCTGGCTGCATGGCTGCCTGTCGTCGGGCAATCGCCATTTCGTCGGCGACCTGCTGGAAAAGCCGCGTCATCAGGCGCTACCGGCCCTGCAGCGCTTGCTGGTGAAGGCCTTGGCAGACAAGCAGGACCTGGCGTTTTCCGGTGGTGTGATGGTGATGAAGGTGATCGGTGGCTGAAGCTGGCGCAAAAGCTGCATCCGCCGGCTATTCGCCGGTTTTTCGTCGCCGGCCACTGGAGGAAAGATGCGTAGCCTGGTTTTGCTGCTGGCGCTGATGGCGCTGGGCGGTTGCATGAATGTCAGCGACATGGGCGAGGGCGTTCGTTATCACATGAGCGATGCCGGTCTGCTGGACCACAGCGATACCCGTCGCACCCTGTCGATCCGCCTGCAGCCCGATTCGTTCATCTTCATCGGCCAGGGTGCGTTCGTGCCACCGGGCAAGGGGCCGGTGCCACGGCAGAACGTGGTGGCCGAGCAAGCCTTCAAGAGTTTTGTCGAGTATTTCCCGCTGGTGCGTCGCGCCCAGGGCCCGCTGGGTCTGGAAGAGGCCATCGCCCAGGCGCGTTCGGTGGGGGCCGACTACGTGCTGTACACCCGCTTTGCCCGTACCGACGACCGAATCGGCAATGGCGACGAGTGGTATGACGAACAGGCGGTCGACCGCCTGGGCTGGGACACCGGTGTGGTGCAGATGATGCTGATCGAAACCAGCACCCGCTACCTGATCGACACAGCGCGTATCAAGAGCCGTGGCGGTTTGTTGACGTTCCACGATAACACCCCGGAGGATTTGCTTGGCGCGCCGATGCGCGAGTACGCTCGTAGCCTTCTGGGTGTGAGTGAATGAGGCAAGCGTGATGAGCGATTCCGGCAAGGCCAATGATCTTCTGGCGCAGATCCCCAAGGCCAAGGGCCTGCCGCCGGTGCATCTGTGGAACCCGGACTTCTGCGGTGACATCGATATGCGCATCGCCCGTGATGGCACCTGGTACTACCTGGGTACGCCGATTGGCCGCAAGCCGATGGTGCGGCTGTTTTCCACCATCATCCGCCGCGATGGCGATGACTACTTCCTGATTACTCCGGTGGAGAAGGTGGGCATCCGCGTTGATGATGCGCCGTTCGTAGCGGTGGCGCTGGACGTGGTGGGGGAGGGGGAGCAGCAGGTGCTGCGCTTCACCAGCAATGTCGAGGACCAGGTCGAGGCCGGGCCGGCCAATCCCCTGCGCGTGGTGATCGACCCGGTGACGCAGGAGCCATCGCCGTATGTGCTGATGCGCAGCAACCTTGAAGCGCTGATTCATCGCAATGTGTTCTACCAGTTGGTGGAACTGGCGGTGCCGCGTGAGATCGAGGGTGAGCAGTGGCTTGGGGTGTGGAGCCAGGGTGAGTTTTACCCGATCGGGCGTAGCAGCTGAGTTCCCTGTTGCCTGTGCCGGCCTCTTCGCGGGCACAGGCAACGATCGGCCTCTTGGTTTTTCCCCGAATTGGCCATTTGTCTCTCTGCCCCACAGGCCTAACCTGCAGGCAATTGCCATCCAGGAGAAGCCCACCATGAAACCCCTGAGCATCATCCTCTTTGCCCTGCTCGCCGCCCAATCCCCTGTCTGGGCCCATGGCGACGCTGCCGACCAGGTCAAGGTCCTGCAGCAGCAACAACCCTCGAACGCCCCCGGCAAGAACGCCGTGATGCTCACCGTCAGCTACGCCCCCGGCCAGGCGTCACCCGCGCATCAACATCCTGGCGCGGTGATGGCCTACGTGCTGGAAGGGGCAGTGCTATCGAAGCTCAACGGCGAGTCGGAGAAAACCTACAAGGCCGGCGAATACTGGTACGAGGCGCCAGGCACCGTACACAGCGTGTCACGCAACGCCAGCCAGACCCGGCCAGCCAAGCTGCTGGTATGGAGCCTGGTGGAGGAAGGCAAGCCCGTGACCGAGCCACTGAAGAACTGATTGTGAACATAACGAAAAAGCCCCCGGTTGCTTGCGCACCCGGGGGCTTTTTCAATGTTTGGCTCCGCGACCTGGACTCGAACCAGGGACCCAATGATTAACAGTCATTTGCTCTACCGACTGAGCTATCGCGGAATCTGTGCGTATCTTACTGATTGTCAGGGGGAAGTCAAGCCACCCCCTGACAAATCAAGCAGTTACAGTACTTCGACGATGGCCTTGGTGACCACGTGGATGTTGCTCTGGTTCAGCGCGGCAACGGCGATGCGGCCGGTGTCCAGGGCATAGATGCCGAAGTCGTTCTTCAGGCGGGCGACCTGCTCAACGGTCAGGCCCGAGTACGAGAACATGCCGACCTGGCGGCCAACGAAGCTGAAGTCGCGGTTGGCGCCATATTCGGCCAGCAGCGAAACCATCTGCTTGCGCATGCCGTGGATGCGCTCGCGCATTTCGGCCAGTTCGCTTTCCCACATCTGGCGCAGTTCGGCGCTGTTCAGCACGGTGGCAACGATGGTTGCACCGTGGGTCGGCGGGTTGGAGTAGGTGGTGCGGATCACGCGCTTGACCTGCGACAGCACACGGGTGCTCTCGTCTTTGGAGGCGGTGACGATCGACAGCGCACCGACGCGTTCGCCGTACAGCGAGAACGACTTGGAGAACGAGCTGGATACGAAGAATTCCAGGCCCGACTCGGCAAACAGGCGCACGGCGAAGGCGTCTTCGGCGATACCGTCACCGAAGCCCTGGTAGGCCATGTCGAGGAACGGCACATGGCCCTTGGCCTTGACCACTTCCAGGACGTTTTTCCAGTCATCCAGGCTCAGGTCGACGCCGGTCGGGTTGTGGCAGCAGGCGTGCAGCACCACGATCGAGCCGGACGGCAGGTTGTTCAGGTCTTCGAGCATGCCGGCGCGGTTGACGTCGTTGGTCGGCGCGTCGTAGTAGCGGTAGTTCTGCACCGGGAAGCCGGCCGACTCGAACAGCGCGCGGTGGTTTTCCCAGCTAGGGTCGCTGATGGCAACCACGGCATTCGGCGACACACGCTTGAGGAAGTCGGCACCAATCTTCAGCGCACCGGTACCGCCGACGGCCTGCACGGTAACCACGCGGCCAGCGGCCAGCAGCGGCGACTCGGCACCGAACAGCAGCTTTTGCACAGCCTGGTCGTAGGTGGCGATGCCGTCGATCGGCAAGTAGCCGCGCGAGGCGTGCTGGGCAGCACGCTGGGTCTCGGCTTCGATCACGGCGCGCAGCAGCGGAATGCGGCCTTCCTCATTGCAGTACACGCCCACGCCCAGGTTGACCTTGTCGGTACGTGGGTCGGCGTTGAATGCTTCGTTGAGGCCCAGGATAGGGTCGCGGGGTGCCAGCTCGACAGCGGAAAACAGGCTCATTGTTACTTTGGCTCTGATTGGAGTGTGATAGGACGTACCCGCTCCAGCCCGAATGCACTGAAGCGGTGCACAAACGGGGAGTCAGTATAGTGATACCGACCGGTCACCGCGACAGTCTGGCGCACCTTTTCCGGTCATTTGCGCAAATATTTTTCTACCATTGGTCTAAATGCCGGGTCCACCGTAACAAGCGCTCACGGCTGTGCCTTGAAAGCGCCCCCCGACAGGCGCATTTGGGTATAGACTACTGGCTAAATTTACAGTTACTGCAGCACCGCGAGGTCCGTCATGTCCGAGTTCCAGCTCGTCACCCGTTTCCAGCCGGCCGGCGACCAGCCCGAGGCCATCCGGCAGATGGTCGAAGGCATCGAGGCGGGGCTGTCGCACCAGACACTGCTCGGAGTGACCGGCTCGGGCAAGACCTTCAGCATCGCCAACGTCATCCAGCAGGTGCAGCGCCCGACCCTGGTGCTGGCGCCGAACAAGACCCTGGCCGCGCAGCTGTATGGCGAATTCAAGGCGTTCTTCCCCAACAATGCGGTGGAGTACTTCGTTTCCTACTACGACTACTACCAGCCTGAAGCCTACGTACCGTCGTCCGACACCTTTATCGAGAAGGACGCGTCGATCAACGATCACATCGAGCAGATGCGCCTGTCGGCGACCAAGGCGCTGCTGGAGCGGCGCGACGCAATCATCGTCACCACCGTGTCGTGCATCTACGGCCTGGGTAGCCCGGAGACCTACCTGAAAATGGTCCTGCACGTGGATCGCGGCGACAAGCTCGACCAGCGTGCGCTACTGCGCCGCCTGGCCGACCTGCAATACACCCGCAACGAGATGGACTTCGCCCGCGCCACCTTCCGCGTGCGCGGCGATGTGATCGACATATTCCCGGCAGAATCGGACCTTGAGGCCATCCGCATTGAACTGTTCGATGACGAAGTGGAGAACATCGCTGCCTTCGACCCGCTGACCGGCGAGGTCTTCCGCAAGCTGCCGCGTTTCACCTTCTACCCCAAAAGCCACTATGTCACCCCGCGGGAAACCCTGCTGGAGGCGGTGGAAGGCATCAAGGAGGAACTCAAGGACCGCCTGGAATACCTGCAGAAGGCCAACAAGCTGGTCGAAGCCCAGCGCCTGGAGCAACGCACCCGCTTCGATCTGGAAATGATCCTGGAACTGGGTTACTGCAACGGCATCGAGAACTACTCGCGCTACCTGTCCGGGCGCCCGGCCGGGGCACCGCCACCCACCCTGTACGACTACCTGCCGCCGGATGCGCTGCTGGTGATCGATGAATCCCACGTCAGCGTTCCGCAGGTCGGCGCCATGTACAAGGGCGACCGCTCGCGCAAGGAAACCCTGGTCGAATACGGCTTCCGCCTGCCTTCGGCGCTGGACAACCGGCCGATGCGTTTTGACGAGTGGGAAGATGTCAGCCCGCAGACCATCTTCGTGTCCGCCACCCCGGGCCCCTATGAGGCTGAGCACGCCGGGCGCGTGGTGGAGCAGGTGGTGCGCCCCACCGGCCTGGTCGACCCACAGGTGGAGGTGCGCCCGGCGCTTACCCAGGTGGATGACCTGCTGTCGGAAATCCGCAAGCGCGTGGCGCAGGGCGAACGGGTGCTGGCGACCACGCTGACCAAGCGCATGGCCGAGGACCTGACCGATTACCTGGCCGACCATGACGTGCGGGTGCGTTACCTGCATTCGGACATCGACACCGTCGAGCGGGTGGAGATCATCCGCGACCTGCGCCTGGGTACTTTCGACGTGCTGGTGGGTATCAACCTGCTACGTGAAGGCCTGGACATGCCCGAGGTGTCGCTGGTGGCGATCCTCGATGCCGACAAGGAAGGTTTCCTGCGCTCCGAGCGCTCGCTGATCCAGACCATCGGTCGTGCGGCGCGTAACCTCAATGGCCGGGCCATCCTGTATGCCGACAACATCACCGGTTCCATGCAGCGCGCCATCGACGAGACCGAGCGCCGTCGCGAGAAGCAGATCGCCTTCAACCAGGCCAATGGCATCGTGCCCAAGGGCGTGGTCAAGGACATCACCGACATCATGGAAGGCGCCACTGTGCCTGGCGCACGCAGCAAGAAGCGCAAGGGCATGGCCAAGGCGGCGGAGGAGAGCGCCCGCTACGAGGCCGAGCTGCGCACGCCGGGTGAAATCACCAAGCGCATCAAGCAGTTGGAAGAGAAGATGATGCAGTTTGCCCGCGACCTGGAGTTCGAGGCCGCGGCGCAATTGCGCGACGAAATTGCCCAGCTGCGCGAGCGGTTGATTTCCAGCTGAAGGCTGACGCGGGCCCTGTGGGAGCGGGCGTGCCCGCGAAGAAATCAACGCGGTGGCTGGCACCGGCTGCGCCGGTGTTCGCGGGCGCGCCCGCTCCCACAGGGACCGCATAAAATCTGAAATGGCCTCAATGTGCTTCTTCCGCTTTCAGTCCCTCTGGCAACTTCCGCGTCAATAACACCGCCACCATGCTCAGCGCCTGCTGGTGAGTAATCTCGCTCAACTTGCCCAGCGCCGCATTGTCATTACCCAGCCGCTCCGCCACCTGCGAGTTGCTCGGCACCTGGCACGGATGATCTGGATACAGGTGACGTTCGCGCCATCGCTGGAGCCCGGTGCCTGCCTCCTGCTAACATCCCGCCTTTGTTTCATCTTTCGTTCGAGACCCTCCATGACCACCGTACGCACGCGTATCGCGCCATCGCCTACCGGCGACCCCCATGTCGGCACCGCCTACATCGCCCTGTTCAACTACTGCTTTGCCAAGCAGCACGGCGGTGAGTTCATCCTGCGCATCGAAGACACCGACCAGCTGCGCTCCACGCGCGAGTCGGAACAGCAGATCTTCGATGCCCTGCGTTGGCTCGGCATCGAATGGAACGAAGGCCCGGACGTCGGCGGCCCGCACGGCCCGTACCGGCAGAGCGAACGTGGCGAAATCTACGCCAGGTACGCCAAGGAACTGGTTGACGCCGGCCATGCCTTCTACTGCTTCTGCACCGCCGAAGAGCTGGAGCAGATGCGCGCCGAACAGCAAGCCCGTGGTGAAACCCCGCGCTACGACGGCCGCGCACTGCTGCTGAGCGCCGAGGAAGTGCAGCGCCGTCTGGACGCTGGCGAGCCGCACGTGATCCGCATGAAAGTGCCGAGCGAAGGCGTGTGCGTGGTGCCGGACATGCTGCGTGGTGATGTCGAGATCCCGTGGGACCGCATGGACATGCAGGTGCTGATGAAGAACGACGGCCTGCCGACGTACTTCCTGGCCAACGTGGTCGACGACCATCTGATGGGTATCACCCACGTGCTGCGCGGCGAAGAGTGGCTGCCATCGGCACCCAAGCTGATCAAGCTGTACGAATACTTCGGCTGGGAGCAGCCCAAGCTGTGCTACATGCCGCTGCTGCGTAACCCGGACAAGTCCAAGCTGTCCAAGCGCAAGAACCCGACCTCGGTGACGTTCTACGAGCGCATGGGCTTCATGCCCGAGGCGATGCTCAACTACCTGGGCCGCATGGGCTGGTCGATGCCGGACGAGCGCGAGAAGTTCTCGCTGGCCGAGATGGTCGAGCACTTCGACCTGTCGCGTATCTCGCTGGGCGGCCCGATCTTCGACATCGAGAAGCTGTCCTGGCTGAACGGCCAGTGGCTGCGTGAACTGCCGGTCGAGGAGTTCGCCGCGCGCCTGCAGAAGTGGGCGTTCAACAGCGACTACATGATGAAGATTGCCCCACACGTGCAGGGCCGGGTGGAAACCTTCAGCCAGGTTGCTCCGCTGGGCGGGTTCTTCTTCGAAGGCGCGCTGAAGCTGGATGCCAAGCTGTTCGAAAGCAAGAAACTGTCGGCCGACCAGGTGCGCCAGGTGATCCAGTTGATCCTTTGGAAGCTCGAAAGCCTGCGTCAGTGGGAAAAGGAGCGCATCACCGGTTGCATCCAGGCGGTAGTCGAGGCGCTGGAACTGAAGCTGCGTGACGCCATGCCGCTGATGTTTGCCGCCATTACCGGCCAGGCCAGTTCGGTTTCGGTACTGGACGCGATGGAAATCCTTGGCCCGGACCTGACCCGCTACCGCCTGCGCCAGGCCCTGGACCTGCTGGGTGGTGTGTCGAAGAAAGAAAACAAAGAGTGGGAAAAGCTGCTGGCTTCGATCGCCTGACAGTGGTCCTGGGGCTATAAGCCGAACTTGTGGGAGCGGGTTCACCCGCGAATACGATGGTGCGTGTAACGGCGCATTCGCGGGTAAACCCGCTCCCACATGGCCCACTGTTCAGTTTTGGTAAGGGCAGGGCAGTAAGTGATTGTTATCTGTGAAAATTTTTTTGAATATTTTGAAAAATTCGTTTGACAGCCCTGCAATCCGATCTTAATATGCGCCCCGTCCACAGCGATGAACGAAAACGAAACGCCAGGCACCCAGCCAGCGCTTCGGTTCAAAGCGACATTGTGGGGCTATAGCTCAGCTGGGAGAGCGCCTGCATGGCATGCAGGAGGTCAGCGGTTCGATCCCGCTTAGCTCCACCAAATTCCGCTTGGCAGCCAAGGCTGTCGGGCAAGGCCGGGTCCAGCAACCGGGTCTTGAAGGTAAGAAGGTTCGTCCCCTTCGTCTAGTGGCCTAGGACACCGCCCTTTCACGGCGGTAACAGGGGTTCGAGTCCCCTAGGGGACGCCAGTTTTGCACAAGCGATGTTTCAGGATGTCGCTGGGCCGAGAGGCTATAAATCCGGGGCTATAGCTCAGCTGGGAGAGCGCCTGCATGGCATGCAGGAGGTCAGCGGTTCGATCCCGCTTAGCTCCACCATTTCTGCCGCGGTTCGCGTAAGTGGATCGGCACGAAGGTTTCGTCCCCTTCGTCTAGTGGCCTAGGACACCGCCCTTTCACGGCGGTAACAGGGGTTCGAGTCCCCTAGGGGACGCCACTTTTCCTGCGTTTTGCAGGGCTTTAAAGGCTCGTCGATTACTGGTGAGCCTTTTGTTTCGGGGCTATAGCTCAGCTGGGAGAGCGCCTGCATGGCATGCAGGAGGTCAGCGGTTCGATCCCGCTTAGCTCCACCATTTCTGCCGCGGTTCGCACAAGCGGATCGGCACGAAGGTTACGTCCCCTTCGTCTAGTGGCCTAGGACACCGCCCTTTCACGGCGGTAACAGGGGTTCGAGTCCCCTAGGGGACGCCACGTTTACCCGCGTTTTGCGGGACTTTTAAGGCTCATTCGATTATTGAATGGGCCTTTTGTTTTTCTCCCCTCCGCAAAATTCAGCGACCGACAGGCGGCTGCAGATTCCGCTTGCCAAAAAATATTATGCGAATAATATTTCGATCATCATATTTTGATCGGCGAGTGGCCTGATGAGCGACAAGAAGAGCAGAACCCGCGAACGCATTCTCGAGGCGGCGCGAAGTGCGCTGATCCAGCACGGCCCGGCCGAGCCTAGCGTCAGTCAGGTCATGGGTGCGGCTGGTCTGACCGTTGGCGGTTTCTATGCCCACTTCGACAGCAAGGACGAGTTGATGCTCGAAGCATTCCGCCAGTTGCTGAGCGAGCGCCGCGCCTTGCTCGCCCAGATCGACCCGAGCCTCGATGGCGCAGGGCGGCGGGCGCTGGCCAGTGCCTTCTACCTGTCGCGCAAGCACCGTGATGCCGAAGTGCACGCCTGCCCGCTGCCTAACTCGCTGGGCGAGATGCAGCGCCTGCCGGAGGCCTTCCGCGAGGTGTTGGCCGAGCACATCGAGCTGATGGCTGCCGCCATGGTCGACCGCCCCGAGGACGCCGACAAGGCCTTGGCCGACCTGGCGCTGATGGTTGGCGGCCTGGCGCTGGCCCGTGCCCTGGGCAGCAGCGAGCTGTCTGATCGTATTCTGCGCGCCGCCAAATCGGCGGTGCTTTAACCCTGGAGCATGGCGATGACTACCCTGAGCTGGATTCGTGGTGTCAATGGCACCCTGGGCCACCTGGTCCCCGAGCACGTCGCGGGCAAGATGCGCCGTGCCTTCATGACCCCGCGCAACCTGCCGCCGCGGGATTGGGAGTTGCCCGTGCTGGCCAGCGCCGAGCGCATTACCCTGCGCTTCGGCTTGTCGGCGCTGCGCTGGGGCAAGGGGCCGACCGTGCTGCTGATGCATGGCTGGGAAGGGCGCCCGACCCAGTTTGCCGCGTTGATCGAAACCTTGGTCCAGGCCGGGCACACGGTGGTGTCGCTGGAAGGGCCGGGGCATGGGCGTTCGCCCGGCGAGCAGGCAAATGTGGTGCTGTTTGCCCGGGCGCTGCTGGAGGCTGCCGCAGAGCTGCCGCCGCTGCGTGCGGTGATTGGCCATTCCATGGGCGGTGCCAGTGTATTGCTGGCCCTGCAGATGGGTTTGCGCACGGAAGCGGCGGTGAGCATTGCAGCCCCGGCGCGCCTGCTGGGCGTACTGCGGGGCTTTGCCCATCGCCTGGGGCTGCCAGCGCGGGCGCGGGCAGCGTTCATTCGTCAGGTGGAGCGGGATGTGGGCATGCCGATTGCGCGGCTGGATGTAGCCGGTTACCAGCTGGAGTTGCCAGGGCTGGTAGTGCATGCCGCCGATGATGCCTTGGTGGCAGCCGATGAGGCCCAGTTGATCCACAAGGCCTGGTTCGATAGCCGCCTGATGCTGCTGGAGGCGGGTGGCCACCAGCGGGTGCTGTCCGATCCACGCCTGAGTGAAGCGGTGCTGGAGCTGCTGGCCCGGGCTGGTGCACCAGCCCGGCAAAGTGCCTGACTTACGCAGAAGGGCTGGACTTTCCCCCGGCGGTCCCTGCTAAATCCACTTTTGCTCCAAGGAAGCGAACATGAGTTGGGACCTGGCAACACCCTTCGTCATCGACCTGCGCGTTGGAACCGAGGATATCGACGGCCTTGGCCACGCCAACAACGCGGTCTACGTCACCTGGCTGGAGCGCTGCGCCTGGCGCCACTCCCAGCGCCTGGGCCTGGATCTGGCCGAATATCGCCGGTTGGACCGGGCCATGGCCGTGGTGCGCCACGAAATCGACTACCTGGCCGCTGCCTATGAGGATGATGAGCTGCAACTGGCCACCTGGATCATCGACTGGGACCAGCGCCTGCGCATGACCCGGCGCTTCCAGCTCAAGCGCCCGCGCGACGGCGTGACCTTGCTGCGCGCCCAGACCACCTTTGCCTGTATCGAGCTGTCCAGCGGCAAGCCCAGGCGCATGCCGGCGGAGTTCCTCGATGGTTATGGCCCGGCGCTGATCGGCGCCTGAAACACCGGCAATTTTTGTTAGACTGCCGGCTTTTCCGCCGAGACCCCGACATGCAAATTGCCCTGGCCCCCATGGAGGGGCTGGTCGACAACATCCTGCGCGACGTGCTGACCCGCGTCGGCGGTATCGACTGGTGCGTCACCGAGTTCATTCGCGTGTGCGACCGCCTGCTGCCGCCTTCCTCGTTCGACAAGCTGGCGCCCGAGTTGCGCAATGGCGCACGCACCGCCGCCGGGGTGCCCATGCGTGTGCAACTGTTGGGCTCGGACCCCGTGTGCCTGGCGGAAAACGCCGCGCTGGCCTGCGAGCTGGGGGCGCCGGTGATCGACCTGAATTTCGGTTGCCCGGCCAAGACCGTGAACAAGTCCCGTGGTGGCGCAGTGCTGCTCAAGGAGCCGGAGCTGCTGCATGCCATTGTGCGTGAGGTGCGCCGTGCCGTACCGGCGGATATCCCGGTCACCTCGAAGATGCGCCTGGGCTTCGACAGCCCCGATGGCGCCCTGGAGTGCGCCACGGCGCTGGCCGAAGGCGGCTCGGCACACCTGGTGGTGCATGCCCGGACCAAGGTCGAGGGCTACAAGCCGCCGGCCCACTGGGAGTGGGTGGCGCGGGTGCAGGATGTGGTCAAGGTACCTGTGTTCGCCAATGGTGAGATCTGGACCGTGGACGACTGGCGGCGCTGTCGTGAGGTCAGCGGCGCCGAAGACATCATGCTGGGCCGTGGGCTGGTCTCGCGCCCCGACCTGGGACTGCAGATTGCCGCGGCGCGTGATGGGCGGGAGTACCAGCCGATGAGCTGGGACGATCTGCTGCCGTTGCTGCGTGAGTTCTGGCGTCAGGCCCAGGCCAAGTTGTCGCCGCGCTATGCGCCGGGGCGGATGAAGCAGTGGCTGGCGATGCTGACCCGCAGTTATCCCGAAGCGGTGGTGCTGTTTGCCGAGTTGCGGCGCGAGGATGACTGTGCGCGGATCAGCCGGTTGCTGGGGGTTGAGGTGGCTTCCTTCGAAGCTTGTGTTGCCTGATCCGGCCCTTTCGCGGGTGAACCCGCTCCCACAGGTTCGGTGCAGGTTTTGGAATGTGTGAGCTCCCTGTGGGAGCGGGTTTGCCCGCGAAGAGGCCAACAAGCCCAATGCAGAAATCCAGATTTTTTCTGCTCGCCCCTTGAAAGCATTTCCCTCGGCCATATCTCTTGAGTACGCGATGCCGAAGTCGGGTCGCGTAATGACTTACTTGCTGAATCTCAGGAGTTCATGACCATGACTACCGCTTTCTCTCTCGCTCCACTGTTCCGCCATTCCGTTGGTTTCGACCGTTTCAACGACCTGTTCGAGTCCGCGGCACGTAACGAGGCCGGTAGCAGCTACCCGCCCTACAACGTTGAAAAGCATGGCGATGACCACTACCGCATCGTGGTTGCCGCAGCCGGTTTCCAGGAAGACGACCTCGACCTGCAGGTTGAAAAAGGCGTCCTGACCGTGACGGGTGGCAAGCGCGACAATAGCGCTGCTGAAGTGACCTACCTGCATCAGGGGATCGCGCAACGCGCCTTCAAACTGTCGTTCCGCCTGGCCGACCATATCGAGGTCAAGGCCGCCGGCCTGGCCAATGGCCTGCTCAGCATCGACCTGCTGCGCATCGTGCCTGAAGAAGCCAAGGCCAAGCGCATTCCGATCAACGGCGACAAGCCAGCGCTGAACTGATCGTGCAGATGTGAAAAAGGGCACCCTTCGGGGTGCCCTTTTTTGTGCTCATCGCCTGAGGGTGCCCCTCCCTTGTGGGAGCGCATCCGCATCGGTTTCAGTAATCCGCCGGCGCCTCCAGCAACATCTGCCGAAACTCCGTCAGCGGCAGCGGCCGGCTGTGCAAGTACCCCTGGTAAAGGTGGCACCCCAGCCGCTCCAGGAACTCCAGTTGTTCGGTCAGCTCCACCCCTTCGGCAATCACCGTCAGGTCCAGGCTGCGGGCCATGGCGACGATGGCGCGGACGATTTCGGCGTCGTTGGGGTCCACCGGCGCATCGCGCACGAAGGTCTGGTCGATCTTCAGCGTATCCACCGGCAGGCGCTTGAGGTAGGTAAGCGAGGAGTAGCCGGTGCCGAAATCATCCATGGCAAAGCTCACCCCGTAGCGCTTCAGCTCGCGCATCTTGCTGATGGTGTCTTCCAGGTTCTGGATGACGATCCCTTCGGTAATTTCCAGCTTCAGCATCTGCCGTGGCAGGCGGTAATCGTCCAGGCTGCGCAGCACCCGCCCGACAAAGTCGTTCTGGCGGAACTGCCGTGGACTGATGTTCACGCACAGGCTGAAATCGTCGGCGTCGATCAGCCCGTCGCCGAGCATGCGCGCGCAGGCATCGCAAGCTTCGTCAAGGATCCAGCTGCCAACTTCAAGGATCAGGCCGCTTTCTTCCAGTACCTGAATGAATTGCGCAGGCGGCTGCTGACCCAGTTGCGGGTGATGCCAGCGCAGCAGCACCTCGGCGCCGACGATGCGGTTGTCGCGGGCATCCACCTGTGGCTGGAAGTGCAGCGCCAGTTCGCCACGGGCCAGGGCCAGGCGCAGGTCGTTTTCCATGCGCAGGCGCTCGCTGGCGGCCTTCTGCATGGTGGTGTGGAACAACTGAGTGGTATTGCGCCCGGAATCCTTGGCCCGATACAGGGCGATATCGGCACGCTTGAGCAGGTCGGCCGGGGTGGCGCCGTGGTCAGGGATCAGCGCGACGCCAATGCTGGGGGTTACCTGCAGGCGCTGGCCGTCCAGCGACATCGGTTCGGCCAGCAGTTCGCGCAGGGTGTCGGCCAGCCCGCGGACTTTTTCTTCGACCAGCTCGCGGCTGCCTTCCAGGCTGCTGAGCAATACCACGAACTCGTCGCCACCCAGGCGCGCCACGGTGTCTTCCAGGCGCACGCTGGCTTCCAGGCGCGCAGTGATGATCTTCAGCACCGTGTCGCCCACCGGGTGGCCCAGCGAGTCGTTGATGTGCTTGAAATGGTCGAGGTCGAGGAACAGCAGGGCGCCGCGCAGGTTGTGGCGCTTGAGCAGGGCGATCTGCTGGCTCAGGCGGTCCATCAGCAGGGCACGGTTGGGCAGGTTGGTCAGCGGGTCGTGGTAGGCCAGGTGGCGAATCTGCGCCTGGGCATTTTTCAGCTGGCTGACATCGCGGGCGGTCAGCAGCAGGCAGTCCACCTCGTTGAGGGTGATCGGCTCCACCGAGACCTCTACGGTGAGGATATCGCCACGCTTGTTGCGCCCGAGCATCTCGCGGTGGTGCACCCGGCCACGCTCGCGCAATTCGGCCAGCAGGGCGGCGCGCTGCTTGTCGTCGGCCCAGATGCCGATCTCGTACACCGTGTGGCCGACCACTTCGGTGGCGTCGTAGCCGGTCAGGCGGCAGAAGCCGTCGTTGATTTCCAGGTAACGACCGCTGTGGCGTTCGGTGATGGTGATGGCGTCGGGGCTGGAGTGGAAGGCCTTGGCAAACTTCTCCTCGCTGGACTTGAGCGCCGCCTCGGCGCGCTGCTGCTGGGTGATGTCGCGCAGGGTGGTGACGCTGCAGGGCTGGTCGTCGACGGTGATGAGGCGGCTGGAAATCACGCAGGTCAGCGGTGCGCCATTGCGGTGGTTGACCACCACGGCGACGTTGCTCAGGGCCTGCTCGCGGATTACCCGCTCGATGCGTTGTGCGCGCTCGATGGACTCCGCCCACAGGCCGATTTCCTCGGCGGTGCGGCCGATCACCTGGTCGGTGCTCCAGCCGAAGGTCTGGGTGAACGCCGGGTTGATCTCGATGAACTGGCCGGTGTCCTGGCGGGTGACGCAGATCGGGTCGGGGCTGACCTGGAACAGGCTGGCGAACTTCTCTTCCGAGGCGCTCAGGCGCTGTTCTCGCTCAACCTGGTCAGTGATGTCGAGCAAGGTGCCGGCCATGCGCAGCGGGTTGCCCTGCTCGTCGCGGTACAGTCGGGCGCGGCTTTCGATGTAGCGCGAGATGCCGTTTTCCAGTTGCACCCGGTAGGTGATCTGGTAGTTGCCGGCAGGCCCTTCGCGCAGGCTGCGGTAGGCCTGGCGCATCGAGTTGCGTTCTTGCTCCGGTACCCCTTCGAAAAATGCGTCGAACGATTCGTGAAAGGGGATGGGCGGCAGGCCGTGCAACTGCGCGGCGCGGGCCGAGCCGTAGAGCATGCCGCTGGGGATATGCCAGTCCCAGGTCCCCAGCTGTGCCGAGTCCAGGGCCAGGTCCAGGCGCTCCTGGCTGTCCTTCAGGGCCTGCTCGGCGCGTTTGCGATCGGTGGTGTCGATAAAGGTGCTGAGGAGGAAGGTCACACCCTCCAGCTCGATGCCCTGGGTGCAGAGAATGCCGTCGTGCACCTTGCCGCTGACGGCGCGGAACTGTACTTCCAGGATCAGCGGGCCACTATTGGCCCGGGTCGACTCCAGCAACTGGTGGCGCTGTTCGGGGTTGACCCACAGGCCCAGCTCCAGGCTGGTCTTGCCGATCACCTGGCTGCCGGGCCAGCCGAACATGTCTTCGAAGTGCTGGTTGACCTCGAAGATCATGCCGTCGTGGCGGCGGGTGAGCAAAATGGCATTAGGGCTGAGGTGGAACAGGGTGGCGAAGCGTTTTTCCGAATTGATCAGCGCCGTTTCCCGTTCGCGCTGACGGGTGATTTCGCGGATCACCCCGATCATCTGGGGCCGACCATTTGGGTCGTGGGTCAGGCTGCCATTGATTTCCAGCCAGTGCAGGCTACCGTCCGGCCAGCGGATGCGATGGCGCATGGCCTGTTCCACGGGTTCGCCGTTGAACACCGCCTGGAACACCTGGCGTGTGCGCGCGCGGTCTTCCTCGGGCAACAGGTCGAGGTAGTCGACATCGGCGGGTAGCGGGCGCTGCGGGTCGAAGCCGAACAGGGCCTGGGTGCCTCGCGACCAGCTGACCCGGCCGCTGTCGATATCCCATAGCCAGGCACCCAGCCGCGCGCCGTTGAGCGCGGCCAGCAGTTGCGGGGCGTTCTGCCAGGCCTGTTCCGACTCCTGGGGGTCGGCCGCTGGTATACGCGGCAGGCGCAAAAAGCGGTTAACTGATTTGGGCATCGGTACCAGACCTTTGGCGTATGACGCGTCCTTGGAGGTGGCAATACCGGGCTGACGACCGGTCAGGCGGGCCCCGCGTGGCTGTCGAGCAGGGCCATGAATGCCCTGGCTGCGTTCGATAGCGTACGCTCCGTGTGCAAAATGTAGCCTAGCTGGCGCGACAGCTGTATGCCCGGCAAGGCGATGGGTGCAACCTGTTCGTCGAGCATGGTGCGCGGCAGCACGCTCCAGGCCAGGCCGATCGACACCATCATCTTGATGGTTTCCAGATAATTGGTACTCATGGCGATGTTCGGCGTCAGGCCCTGGCTTTCGAACAGGCGCTGGACAATATGGTGGGTAAAGGTGTTGCCGCCGGGGAACACGGCCGGGTGACGGGCGACATCGGCCAGGCTGACCGCATGGTTGTTGGCCAGCGGGTGCTCGGGGGCGGCGACGAAGTCCAGCGCGTCGTCCCATACTGGCACGGCCTTGACCAGGTGGTGCGGCTCGGGCGCCAGGGTGATCACGGCAATCTCGGCGCGGCCATGCAGAATCTCGTCGTAGGCCTGTTCCGAATCCATGAACTGGATATCCAGTGCCACGGCCGGGTACTGACGGGTGAAGGTTCGCAGCAGCGGCGGCAGGCGGTGCAGGCCGATGTGGTGGCTGGTGGCCAGGGTCAGGCGACCGCTCACTTCCCCGGTCAGGTTGGTCAGCGCCCGGCGGGTATCATCGAGCACATTGAGAATCTGGTAGGCCCGTGGCAACAAGGCGCGCCCGGCTTCAGTCAGGGTTACCTCACGGCCCAGGCGGTCGAACAGGCGCACATCCAGCTGCTGCTCCAGGCCGGCGATGCGTTTGCTGATGGCCGGCTGGGTCAGGTGCAGCCGCTCGCCGGCGCCAGAGAAGCTGCCGGTTTCGGCGATGGCGATGAAAGCGCTGAGGTTGGCCAGGTCCATTGCTTGAATTCCTGATGGTTATGCAAAGCATGAAAATTATGAATTTGAGTTATTCAATCTATCGCCATAGCATCGTCCGTACAAGCCAAGGGGTCTTTGGCATAGAAAGACGCTGATGAGGAACAGTCTGATGGCTGGCAAAACGCTCTACGACAAACTCTGGGAAGCCCATGAGGTCAAGCGCCGTGATGACGGCTCGTCCTTGATCTACATCGACCGCCACATCATCCACGAAGTGACGTCGCCCCAGGCCTTCGAAGGCCTGCGCCTGGCCAACCGCAAACCCTGGCGCATCGACGCCAACATCGCCACGCCAGACCACAACGTACCGACCACGCCAGAGCGCAAGGGTGGTATCGAAGCCATCGTCGACCAGGTGTCGCGCCTGCAGGTGCAGACCCTCGACGAGAACTGTGACGAATATGGCATCGTCGAATTCAAGATGAACGACGAGCGTCAGGGTATCGTCCACGTCATCAGCCCGGAGCAGGGTGCCACCTTGCCTGGCATGACCGTGGTCTGCGGTGACTCGCACACCTCCACCCACGGCGCCTTCGGTGCCTTGGCCCATGGCATCGGCACCTCCGAGGTCGAGCATGTGCTCGCTACCCAGTGCCTGGTCGCCAAGAAGATGAAGAACATGCTGGTACGCGTGGAAGGCCAGTTGCCTGCCGGCGTTACCGCCAAGGACATCGTACTGGCCGTGATCGGCAAGATCGGTACCGCCGGTGGTAACGGCCACGCCATGGAATTTGCTGGCAGCGCCATCCGCGAATTGTCGATGGAAGGCCGCATGACCATCTGCAACATGTCCATCGAGGCTGGCGCCCGCGTTGGCCTGGTGGCGGTGGACGACACCACCGTTGCCTACGTCGAAGGCCGCCCGTACGCGCCGAAGGGCGAGCAGTGGAAGCAGGCGGTCGAAGCCTGGAAAGGCCTGGTTTCCGACGCTGACGCGGTGTTCGACACCGTGGTCGAGCTCGACGCTGCGCAAATCAAGCCGCAGGTCAGCTGGGGCACCTCGCCGGAGATGGTCCTCGCCGTCGACCAGCGCGTGCCGGACCCGGCTGCCGAGCCTGACCTGATCAAGCGTGGTTCGATCGAGCGTGCCCTCAAGTACATGGGGCTGGCCGCCAACCAGGCGATCACCGATATCAAGCTCGACCGCGTATTCATCGGCTCGTGCACCAACTCGCGCATCGAAGACCTGCGCGCTGCCGCCGAAATCGCCAAGGGCCGCAAGGTTGCTGCCAACGTCAAGCAGGCGCTGGTGGTACCGGGCTCGGGCCTGGTCAAGGCCCAGGCCGAGCGTGAAGGCCTGGACAAGATCTTCCTCGAAGCCGGTTTCGAATGGCGTGAACCAGGCTGCTCGATGTGCCTGGCGATGAACCCGGACCGCCTGGAGAGCGGCGAGCACTGCGCGTCCACCTCCAACCGCAACTTCGAAGGCCGTCAGGGCGCCGGTGGCCGTACCCACCTGGTCAGCCCGGCCATGGCCGCCGCCGCCGCGGTGACCGGCCACTTCATCGATGTCCGCGAGTTGATCCAAGGGAGCGCAGCATGAAAGCCTTTACCCAGCACACTGGCCTTGTCGCGCCGTTGGACCGTGCCAACGTCGACACCGACCAGATCATCCCCAAGCAGTTTCTCAAGTCGATCAAGCGCACCGGCTTCGGCCCCAATCTGTTCGACGAGTGGCGTTACCTGGACGTGGGCCAGCCTTACCAGGACAACAGCAAGCGCCCGCTGAACAAGGAGTTCGTGCTCAACCACGAACGCTACCAGGGTGCCAGCGTGTTGCTGGCACGGGAGAACTTCGGTTGCGGCTCCAGCCGTGAGCACGCCCCATGGGCGCTGGACGAGTACGGCTTCCGCAGCGTCATCGCGCCAAGCTTTGCCGACATCTTCTTCAACAACAGCTTCAAGAACGGCTTGCTGCCGATCATCCTCAGTGACGAGGAAGTCGACGAGCTGTTCAAGCAGGTCGAAGCCAACCCGGGCTACCAGCTGACCATCGACCTGCAGGCGCAGGCGGTGACCCGCCCGGATGGCAAGGTACTGCACTTCGAGATCGATGCGTTCCGCAAGCACTGCCTGCTCAACGGCCTGGACGACATCGGTCTGACCCTGCAGGACAGCGATGCGATCAAGGCCTTCGAAGGCAAGCACCGCGCCGGGCAGCCTTGGCTGTTCCGTGATGCCTGAAGTGTGCAGGTAACAGTACCGGCCTCTTCGCGGGCACGCCCGCTCCCACAGGGATATCACCAGCCCTGAGAGCAGCGCTGTACCTGTGGGAGCGGGCACGCCCGCGAAAGGGCCGGTACAGGCAGCAAAAAAACAAAGGATCGAGACATGACCAGCACCCAGCACACCGATGTGGTCCAACGCCAGTTCGGCGAACAGGCCAACGCCTACCTCAGCAGCGCCGTGCACGCCCAGGGCAGTGAATTCGCCCTGCTGCAGGCCGCGCTGGCGGGGCAGGGCGATGCCCGCGTGCTCGACCTGGGCTGCGGTGCCGGTCATGTCAGCTTCCATGTCGCCCCGCTGGTCGCCGAAGTGGTCGCCTACGACCTCTCGCAAGCCATGCTCGACGTGGTCGCCAGTGCCGCCGCCGAGCGCGGCCTGGCCAATATCAGCACCGAACGCGGTGCCGCCGAACGCCTGCCGTTCGCCGACGCTTCGTTCGATTTTGTCTTCAGCCGCTACTCTGCCCACCACTGGAGCGACCTGGGCCTGGCCCTGCGCGAGGTGCGTCGGGTGCTCAAGCCGGGTGGCGTGGCAGCGTTCATCGACGTCATGTCGCCGGGCAGCCCGCTGCTCGACACCTACCTGCAAACGGTCGAAGTGCTGCGCGACACCAGCCACGTGCGCGACTACTCCGCCGCCGAATGGCAACGCCAGGTCAGCGAAGCCGGCCTGCACGTACGTAGCCACACCCGCCAGCCGCTGCGCCTGGAGTTCGGCAGCTGGGTCGAGCGCATGCGTACCCCCGAGCCTATGCGCGTGGCCATCCGCCAATTGCAGCAAGCCATGGGCGAAGAAGTACGGCAGTATTACCAGATCGAGGCCGATGGCTCGTTCAGCACCGATGTGCTGGTGTTGTGGGCCGAGCGTTAAGAACTTTTCGGTGGGGCCCGTTTGGCCGCACCGCGTGAATGGATAGAGGAAAGCATGAGCAAGCAGATTCTGATTCTCCCAGGTGACGGTATCGGTCCGGAAATCATGGCCGAGGCGGTCAAGGTGCTGGAGCTGGCCAACGACAAGTTCCAGCTCGGCTTCAACCTGGAGCACGACGTGATCGGTGGCGCCGCCATCGACAAGCACGGCGTGCCGCTGGCCGACGAGACCCTGGAGCGTGCGCGCAAGGCCGATGCCGTGCTGCTGGGCGCCGTGGGCGGGCCGAAGTGGGACAAGATCGAGCGTGACATCCGCCCGGAGCGCGGCCTGCTGAAAATCCGTTCGCAACTGGGCCTGTTCGCCAACCTGCGCCCGGCCATCCTCTATCCGCAACTGGCCGATGCCTCGTCGCTCAAGCCAGAGATCGTTTCGGGCCTGGACATCCTCATCGTCCGTGAGCTGACCGGCGGTATCTACTTCGGTGCCCCGCGTGGCCAGCGCGAGCTGGAAGGCGGCGAGCGCCAGGCCTACGACACCCTGCCGTACAGCGAAAGCGAAGTGCGCCGCATTGCCCGTGTCGGCTTCGACATGGCCCGCGTGCGTGGCAAGAAGCTGTGCTCGGTGGACAAGGCCAACGTCCTGGCTTCCAGCCAGCTGTGGCGTGAAGTGGTCGAGGACGTGGCCAAGGACTACCCGGATGTGGAACTGAGCCACATGTACGTCGACAACGCTGCCATGCAGCTGGTGCGTGCGCCCAAGCAGTTCGATGTGATGGTGACCGACAACATGTTCGGTGACATTCTGTCGGATGAGGCTTCCATGCTGACCGGTTCCATCGGCATGCTGCCTTCGGCGTCGCTGGATGCCGACAACAAGGGCATGTACGAGCCGTGCCACGGCTCGGCGCCGGACATCGCCGGCCTTGGCATTGCCAACCCGCTGGCGACCATCCTGTCGGTGTCGATGATGCTGCGTTACAGCTTCAATCAGTCGGCTGCCGCCGAGGCAATCGAGAAGGCCGTGAGCCTGGTCCTGGACCAGGGCTTGCGCACCGGCGACATCTTCTCCGAAGGCTGTCGCAAAGTTGGTACGCAGGAAATGGGCGACGCAGTAGTCGCAGCGCTGCGGAATCTGTAATCTCTCTGGCCCGCCACCCAAAATTCCCGGTGGCGGCCCACTTTTAGCAAAGGTGTAGTTGCGATGAAACGTGTAGGTCTGATCGGTTGGCGCGGTATGGTCGGTTCCGTGCTCATGCAGCGGATGCTGGAGGAGCAGGATTTCGACCTTATCGAGCCGGTGTTCTTCACCACCTCCAATGTTGGCGGCCAGGGCCCGAACGTGGGCAAGGATACAGCTCCGCTCAAGGACGCTTATTCGATTGAAGAACTCAAGACCCTCGACGTGATCCTGACCTGCCAGGGCGGCGACTACACCAACGAGGTCTTCCCCAAGCTGCGTGAAGCCGGCTGGCAGGGCTACTGGATCGACGCCGCTTCGTCCCTGCGCATGCAGGATGACGCGGTGATCATCCTCGACCCGGTCAACCGCAAGGTCATCGACCAGCAGCTGGACGCGGGTACCAAGAACTACATCGGCGGCAACTGCACCGTCAGCCTGATGCTGATGGGCCTGGGCGGCCTGTTCGAAGCCGGCCTGGTCGAGTGGATGAGCGCCATGACCTACCAGGCGGCCTCGGGTGCCGGCGCGCAGAACATGCGCGAGCTGATCAAGCAGATGGGGGCTACCCATGCTGCCGTTGCCGATGACCTGGCCAACCCGGCCAGCGCCATCCTCGACATCGACCGCAAGGTTGCCGAGGCCATGCGCAGCGAAGCGTTCCCGACCGAGAACTTCGGCGTACCGCTGGCTGGCAGCCTGATCCCGTGGATCGACAAGGAACTGCCGAACGGCCAGAGCCGTGAAGAGTGGAAGGCCCAGGCCGAGACCAACAAGATCCTCGGCCGCTTCAAGAGCCCGATCCCGGTCGACGGTATCTGCGTGCGCATCGGCGCCATGCGTTGCCACAGCCAGGCGCTGACCATCAAGCTGAACAAGGACGTGCCACTGGCCGACATCGAAGGCATGATCAGCCAGCACAACCCTTGGGTGAAGCTGGTGCCGAACCAGCGTGAAATCAGCATGCAGGAGCTGAGCCCGACCAAGGTTACCGGTACCCTGAACATTCCGGTTGGCCGCCTGCGCAAGCTGAACATGGGTTCGCAGTATCTGGGCGCGTTCACCGTCGGTGACCAGCTGCTGTGGGGCGCGGCCGAACCGCTGCGCCGCATGCTGCGGATTCTGCTGGAGCGTTGATCGTTCCGGTTTGACCGAAAACCCGCGCTGGTGACAGCGCGGGTTTTTTTTGGTCTGGGGAAGTGTTTTGGCTGCAAGGTGCTCGCCACGGCATTTTCAGCGCCTGTTAGATCGAGCGCCGCCCGCGCGGCGCATCGCGAGCGAAGCTCGCTCCTACATTTGTTTCGGGCCAGTCAAGCTTGTGGCAGGTGCGCGCGACCGCCTTGTTTGTACGACACAATTTCGCGTCATGCCCAAAGCATTCGCGCGCAAATCCCACAGGATAAATTGGCCCGAAACAAATGTAGGAGCGAGCTTCGCTCGCGATGCGCCGCGCGGGCGGCGCTCGATCTAACAGGCGCCAAATATCTCACGCCCCCCAGCGGCCATCACCCATTCAAATGCGGGGCCTGTCATACCCGCCATAGGGTCAACAAAGACAAACGCCTACAATCCAAGTAAAGTGCCGCCCCCGCCGTTTTCAGCAAAAGGATCCCTTCCATGACACACCCTTTGGACATCGCCGTCGTCGGCGCCACCGGCAGCGTCGGTGAAGCCCTGGTGCAGATCCTCGAAGAGCTGGATTTCCCGGTCGCCACCCTGCACCTGCTGGCCAGCATGGAATCGGCGGGCAGCAGCGTGATGTTTGCCGGCAAGAAGCTGAAGGTGCGCGAAGTGGACAGCTTCGACTTCGCCCAGGTCAAACTGGCCTTCTTCGCCGCAGGCGCCGCCGTCAGCCGCAGCTTTGCCAGCAAGGCGCTGCAGGCAGGCTGCACGGTCATCGACCTGTCCGCTGGCCTGGACGACGCCCTGGCCCTGGTGCCTGAAGCCAACGCCGAACGCCTGGCTGGCCTGGCATTGCCCGCCCGCATCGTCAGCCCGTGCTCGGCTGCGGTTGCCCTGGCCGTGGCGCTGGCACCGCTCAAGGGGCTGCTGGATATCGAACGGGTGCAGGTAATGGCCGCGCTGGCGGTGTCCGCGCAAGGCCGTGATGCGGTCAACGAACTGGCCCGGCAAACCGCCGAGCTGCTCAATGCCCGACCGCTGGAGCCGCGCTTCTTCGACCGCCAGGTGGCGTTCAACCTGTTGGCCCAGGTCGGCACCGCCGATGAGCACGGCCACACGGCGCTGGAGCACCGCCTGGTCAGCGAACTGCGTGTGCTGCTGGGCCTGCCTGAGCTGAAGATTTCCGTGAGCTGCGTTCAAGTCCCGGTGTTTTTTGGCGATAGCTTCAGTGTGGCGGTGCAGAGCCGTCGCCCGGTAGACCTGGATGCGGTCAACCAGGCCCTCGAGGCGGCCGACAGCGTCGAGCTGGTGGCGCGCGATGATTATCCGACCCCGGTTGGCGACGCAGTGGGCCAAGACGTGGTCTATGTTGGTCGTGTACGGCACGGTGTTGATGAAGACCAGCAGCTCAACCTCTGGCTGACCACCGACAACGTACGAAAAGGCGCCGCGCTCAATGCCGTGCAAGTGGCGCAATTGTTGATTAAACACATGCCGTAAAAGATACTGGCGAGCACTTTTGTCCTGCTCCGCATGCAGGTTTCAGGACGCTTCATACAAGGGAAGAGGTCATGCTTCGAATTCGCAAACTGGTTCTGGCCATGGCTGCAGCATCGGCGCTGTCGTCGGGCATGGCGAATGCCCTGGGCCTGGGGGAGCTGACTCTCAAGTCGGCACAGAATCAGCCGCTGGACGCCGAGATCGAGCTGCTCGACGTGCGCGACCTCACCGCCGCCGAAGTGGCGCCGAGCCTGGCGCCGCCGGAAGAGTTCAGCAAGGCCGGGGTGGCGCTGCCGACTTACCTCGAAGACCTCACCTTCACACCGGTGATCAACCCCAACGGCAAGAGCGTGCTGCGGGTTACCTCCAGCCAGCCGCTGCCGGGGCCGGTGGTAAAGTTCCTGGTCCAGGTGATGTGGCCGCAGGGGCGCCTGCTGCGTGACTACAGTGTGCTGCTCGACCAGGCCAAGGCCCAGGGCGACAAGCCGGCGGCTGGCAACGTCGCGCCGGCGGTGACCGGTGCCGGCAGCTATACCACCCAGCGCCGTGACACCTTGTGGCAGATTGCCGCGCGCAACACCCAGGGTGGCTCGATCCAGCAGACCATGATCGCGATCCAGGCGCTGAACCCGGACGCCTTCATCGGCAACAACATCAACCAGCTGAAGGTTGGCCAGGTGCTGCGCCTGCCCGACCAGCAGCAGATCCAGAATATCCCGCAGGGCGAGGCGACCGCTGAGGTGGCCGAGCAGTATGCCGCCTGGCGTGAAGGCCGCCGCCTGGGGCCGCGGGCCCGCCAGTTGGACGCCACCCGTCGCGGGGCGGCCGAGGCAGCGCCTGCGCGTATCGCCCAGGGCGACAACCTGCGCCTGGTCAGCCCGGGCAACCAGGCCGGTGCCGACCAGGCCAAGGCCCTCAGCGACAAACTGGCGGTGGCCCAGGAAAGCCTGGACACCAGCCGTCGCGACAACGAAGAACTCAAGAGCCGCATGGCCGATCTGCAGAGCCAGCTGGACAAGCTGCAGCGTCTGATCGAGCTGAAGAACAACCAGCTGGCCCGCCTTGAAGCCCAGGGTGCGGCTGCCCCGGCCCAGCCGGTGGTCAAGCCTGCGCCCGCTGCCGTCGATAGCGCACCCAAGCCGGTGCCAGCTGCCGAGGTTGCACCTGCCGGCAGCGTGGTCGACGAAATCATGGGCAACCCGCTGTTGCTTGGGCTGATCGCCGGTAGTGCCTTCCTCGTGCTGCTGCTTCTGCTGTTGTTGCTGGCGCGCAAGCGCAAGGCTCAGCAGGAGGCTGAAAAGCACCTGCGCATGGCGCGGGCGCTCGAAGAAGAGCAAGGCGCAGGCTTCGACAGCGATAGCGCAAGCCTCGATGGGGTCGAGGTCTCGGCCCCGAGTGTGACCCTGTCGCCGGCCGTGGTCGCTGCTTCGGTTGCCGCTGCAGCCGCCGCGGAAAAACCGGCGGCACCCGCCGTCGAAGCGCAGCCTGAAGCGCAAGCCGACCCCCACGCCGCGCTGTTGGCGGAGGTCGAGCAATGCGTGGCCGAAGGCCGCCTGAACCGCGCTACCGACCTGCTGGAGCCTGCCGTTGCCGCCGCGCCACAGCGTGACGATCTGCGCCTGAAACTGATGGACGTGTACGCCCGCCAGGGTGACCAGAGCGCGTTCGTCGAGCAGGAGCGCAAGCTGCCTGCCAGCGAGCAGAACAGCGCAGCGGTTGCCGGGCTGAAAGAGCGCTACCCGGCCATGCTTGGCCTCGCCGCAGCCGGCTTGGGTGCGGCGGCCCTGGCTGCCGAGATGGATGAGCAGTACGTGCAGGAACTGCTGCTGGATCAGCCTGAAACGCCCGTGGTTGCCGAGGCGGCGCCCGAGGAACTGCCGGCGTTCGAGCCAGAGGCCGTCGCGCAGGCCGAACCTGAGGCCGTGCTCGAGCCTGAAGTTGAATTGGATGCTGAGCTGGATGCCTTCGACGAAGCGCCGACCCTCGATGCGCCGGGCCTGGACGAGCAGGGCCTGGACAGTGCCTTCGACCTGAGCCTGGGTGAAGACCTGCCTGACGAAGACCCGCTGGCAGCGCCGCTGCTGGACGAACCGGTGACGCAGCAACCTGTACTCGACGAGCCGGTACTGGATGAGCCCATGCTGGAGGCGGCTCAGCCGGAAGAAGAGCCGTTTGCCGTGGATGCCGAGCTACAGGCCGATGCCGACGCCGATTTCGAGGCCATGCTGGCCCAGGCCGAGCCACAGCCTGCTGTGGATCTGTCCGATTTCGACCTCGATATCAGCGAACCGGTTGCCCCGGCCGCCCCGGCTGCGGTCAACGAAACCCCGGTGGATGTCGCTGCCGAGCTGGCTGCCTTCGACAGCGAACCAGCGTTCGATCCGCTTTCCGAGTTCGACCTGCCATCCGACTTCGACCTGTCGTTGTCGCTGGAAGACGATTCGCCGGCGGCCAAGAGCTTTGCCTCGGAACTGGACGACGTCAACGCCGAACTGGACAAGCTGTCGCAGAGCCTCGAGTCGCCGTCGCTGGAGCCACACTTCACCAGCGAAGACGCGGCTGCCCAGCCCGAGCCTGAGCCACTGGACGACCTGGACTTCGACTTCTTCTCCGGCAGCGACGAAGTGGCCACCAAGCTTGACCTGGCTCGCGCCTATATCGACATGGGCGACAACCAGGGTGCGCGCGACATCCTCGATGAAGTGGTCAAGGATGGCGACGACAGCCAGCGTCAGGAAGCCGAGGACATGCTCTCCCGGTTGGTCTGAAAGTTGGAGCCAATATTGGCTCCAGCGCGGTCATTGTGGGAGCGGCCTTGTGTCGCGAAAGGGCCGCAAAGCGGCCCCAGGATTTCAGTCGTACCGCCAATATCGCCGGGGCCGCTATGCGGCCCTATCGCGACACAAGGCCGCTCCCACAGCCCTACACGGCTGCTGTTGTCGTTATAATCCCCGCCATTCCGTACACCCCCACAGGTTTCATGCTCTTGGACATCATCGACACCGCCGCCGAGTCCGCGGCCGAAGGCTACTCCCGCATCGCCCTGGGCGTGGAATACAAAGGCGCGCGCTACCGTGGCTGGCAGCGCCAGGCCAGTGGCGTGCCCAGTGTCCAGCAGGCCCTGGAGCAGGCGCTGTCCAAGGTGGCCAACGAGCCGATCTCGGTCATCTGCGCCGGGCGCACCGACGCCGGTGTGCATGGCTGCGGGCAGATCGTGCACTTCGACACCCGCGCCGTGCGCGACGAACGCGCCTGGACCATGGGCACCAACTTCAACCTGCCCCATGACATCAGCGTGGTCTGGTCGCGGCCGATGCCGGCCGACTTCCATGCCCGTTTCAAGGCCTGCGCCCGGCGTTACCGCTACGTCATCTACAACGACCCGATCCGCCCGGCGCACCTGGCCGAGGAAGTCACCTGGAACCACCGACCGCTGGATGTCGAGCGCATGGCCGAAGCCGCGCAGTTTCTGCTCGGTACCCATGACTTCAGTGCCTTCCGCGCCAGCCAGTGCCAGGCCAAATCGCCGATCAAGCACATCTATCACCTGCGCGTCACCCGCCATGGCCAGATGATCGTGCTGGACGTGCGCGCCACGGCCTTCCTGCACCACATGGTGCGTAACATTGCCGGTGTACTGATGACCATTGGTGCCGGCGAGCGCCCGGTCACCTGGGCGCGTGAGGTGCTGGAGGGGCGCAACCGCCGCGAAGGCGGGGTCACGGCGCACCCGTACGGCCTCTACCTGGTGCAGGTGGAGTACCCCGAGGAGTACGCGCTGCCCAAGCGTTACATCGGCCCACACTTTTTGACCGGCTACGAGGCATTGGCAGACTGACGGGCGAAAAGTCATTTGCTAACATCCGGCCTTTCACCGTAACAAGCAGGGTTCGTTGTCCATGAGCAATGTTCGCAGCAAGATCTGCGGGATTACCCGCATCGAAGACGCACTTGCCGCTGCTGAAGCGGGTGCCGATGCCATCGGCCTGGTCTTCTATGCCAAGAGCCCGCGCGCCGTGGACGTGCGCCAGGCGCGCGCGATCATCGCCGAGCTGCCGCCGTTCGTGACCACGGTCGGGCTGTTCGTCAACGCCTCGCGTTGCGAGCTGAACGAGATCCTCGAAGTGGTTCCGCTGGACCTGCTACAGTTCCACGGCGACGAAGCCCCGCAGGACTGCGAAGGCTACCACCGCCCCTGGATCAAGGCCCTGCGCGTGCGCCCGGGCGACGACCTGGAGGCGGCCTGCCAGCTTTACGCCGGTGCCCGCGGCATCCTGCTGGACACCTATGTGCCGGGTGTGCCCGGAGGCACCGGTGAAGCGTTCGACTGGTCGCTGGTGCCGGCGCGCCTGAGCAAGCCGATCATTCTGGCGGGCGGGCTGTCTGCCGACAACGTTGGCCAGGCCATCGCCCAGGTGCGGCCGTACGCAGTGGATGTCAGTGGCGGCGTGGAGCAAGCCAAGGGCATCAAGGACGCGGCGAAGATCGAGGCCTTCATGCGTGCGGTGAAACAGGCGTGATGGCAGATGTGACGGCTGGCTGCGCGCCATCGTCCATAGCTTTCGCAGCCCTGCGGGGCAGCCGCCCGAGCCTGTGGCGGCAGAACAATACATTAGCGGTGGGGTGGCGCGCTGGAAGTCCCGGCGGCCGGTCCATCATCGTTTCATAAAAGATTTTGAGCTCAAGGGCAGGGCAGGGCCGGCGACACCGGCCCATGCCTGCCAATACTGGAGAAAGAAAGCATGAGCAACTGGTTAGTCGACAAACTGATCCCTTCGATCATGCGTTCCGAGGTGAAGAAGAGCTCGGTGCCTGAAGGCCTGTGGCACAAGTGCCCGGCCTGCGAGGCCGTGCTGTATCGTCCGGAGCTGGAAAAGACCCTGGATGTCTGCCCCAAGTGCAACCACCACATGCGCATCGGCGCACGTGCGCGCATCGACATCTTCCTCGACGCCGATGGCCGTGCCGAACTGGGTGCCGACCTGGAGCCGGTCGACCGCCTGAAGTTCCGTGATGGCAAGAAGTACAAGGACCGGCTGACTGCCGCGCAGAAGCAGACCGGCGAGAAGGACGCCCTGATCTCCATGAGCGGCACCTTGATGGGTATGCCGATCGTGGTCAGCGCCTTCGAGTTCTCGTTCATGGGCGGCTCCATGGGCGCCATCGTCGGCGAGCGCTTCGTGCGCGCGGCCAACTACGCCCTGGAGCACCGCTGCCCGATGGTGTGCTTCTCCGCCTCTGGCGGTGCGCGCATGCAGGAAGCGTTGATCTCGCTGATGCAGATGGCCAAGACCTCGGCTGTGCTGGCACGCCTGCGCGAAGAAGGCATCCCGTTCATCTCGGTACTGACCGACCCGGTGTACGGTGGTGTTTCCGCCAGCCTGGCCATGCTCGGTGACGTGATCGTTGGCGAGCCGAAGGCACTGATCGGCTTCGCCGGCCCGCGCGTGATCGAGCAGACCGTGCGCGAAAAGCTGCCGGAAGGCTTCCAGCGCAGCGAGTTCCTGCTGGAACACGGCGCCATCGACCTGATCATCGCCCGTGGCGAACTGCGCCCGCGTCTGGCTCGTCTGCTGGCGCAGATGACCGGCCAGGAAACCCCGGAGCAAGCGCGTGAGGCGGCTGCCGTCGCGTGATGAAACAACGATCCCTGGGCGAATGGCTCGCCTACCTCGAGCAGTTGCACCCCTCGGCCATCGACATGGGCCTGGAGCGGTCGCAGAAGGTGCTTGCCCGGCTGGCGCTGGGCAAGCTGGCGCAGCGCGTGGTGACGGTGACCGGCACCAACGGCAAGGGCTCGACCTGCGCCTTCGTGGCCTCGCTACTGCAAGCCCAGGGGCTCAAGGTGGGCGTGTACAGCTCGCCGCACCTGTTGCGTTACAACGAGCGGGTGCTGATCGACGGCCAGGAAGCCAGCGATGAGCGCCTGTGCGAAGCCTTCGCCGCCGTCGAGGCGGCGCGGGGCGAAATTTCCCTGACCTATTTCGAGATGGGCACCCTGGCTGCGTTCTGGTTGTTCTACCAGTCGCAACTGGATGCCGTGGTACTGGAAGTGGGTCTTGGTGGCCGTCTGGACACCGTGAACGTGGTGGATGCCGACCTGGCTCTGGTGACCAGCATCGGTGTCGACCATGTCGATTACCTGGGGGATACCCGCGAGTTGGTGGCCTTCGAGAAGGCCGGCATCTTCCGTCAGGGCAAGCCGGCACTGTGCGGTGACCTGGATCCGCCTCAGCCGCTGCTGGACAAGGCTGCCGAACTGGCTGCGCCGCTGTTCCTGCGTGGGCGTGACTTCGACCTGGCCAGTGCCGATGGCCACTGGAGCTGGCGGGGTACTGCGGCCGATGGTGCGCAGGTAGAGCTGCATGACCTGCCTTTGCTCGACCTGCCCATGGAAAACGCCACGCTGGCCCTGCAGGCCTACCTGCTGATGGGCCTGCCCTGGGACGCCGGGCAGATTCGCCAGGCGCTGCTGGATACGCGCATCACTGGCCGCCTCGACCGTCGCCTGCTGAGCTGGCAGGGCAAGCCGGTGGAGCTGTTGCTGGATGTCGGGCACAACCCGCATGCTGCAGAGTACCTGGCCCGGCGCCTGGTGGCCCGGCCGCTCAAGGGGCGCCGCCTGGCGGTGTTCGGTCTGCTCGCCGACAAGGACCTGGGTGGCGTTGTCGCGCCGCTGCAGGGCCTGGTCGACGATTGGGCGGTAGCACCACTGGATACCCCGCGCAGCCGCCCGGCTGCGGAACTGGTCACGGCCTTGACGAACGTCGGCGCAGCGGTGAAGTCTTATGCCAGCGTCGGCGCCGCCCTTGAAGGGCAATGCGCGCAGGCGACGGCGGATGACCAGATCTTGCTGTTCGGTTCGTTTTTCTGTGTTGCCCAGGCGCTGGAATGGCTGGAGCGGCACGCCCAGGAGGGTGGAGTAGATGGCAGTGCTGGATAAAGGGATGAAACAGCGCATGGTGGGTGCGTTGGTGCTGGTGGCGCTGGCGGTTATCTTCCTGCCGATGCTGTTCACCCGCGAGGACGAGATGCGCCAGGTGCACGTCGAGGCCCCGCAGGCACCGGCCATGCCAAACTTGCCGGAAGTGAAGGTGGAGCCGGTCGCCGTGCCGGAGCCGCAGGCTATTCCGGCTGAGCCGCAACAGCCACCGGTGGTGGTGGACGAGTCCACGGCACCGGCGAGCACGCCCAGCCAGCCGATTACACCGTCGCCGCAGACCCAGCCCCAGGTACAAGTGCAGCCCCAGCCGGCCAGGCCGCAGGCGCCCGTGGCCAAGGTCGAGCCTCAGCCGGCAGCCAAGCCGGCCGCGCCAGCGGCGCCGTCGAAGATCGATGTCAATGGCCTGCCGGTCAGCTGGGCGATCCAGTTGGCCAGCCTGTCCAACCGTGCCGGGGCCGAAAAGCTCCAGCAAACGTTGCGTAGCCAGGGTTACAACGCCTATATCCGCTCGGCGGGTGGCATGAACCGGGTGTACGTCGGGCCGCTGATCGAGCGCGCCGAGGCCGAGCGCGTGCGTGACGCCATCAACCGCCAGAACAGCCTCAAGGGCTTCGTGGTGCGCTTCCAGCCTGAACGCAGCTGATACCCCCGGGGCGGCTTTGCCGCCCATTCGCGGGTAAACCCGCTCCCACAGGTTCAGTATGGGTCTTGCAGCGGCGCGGTCCATGTGGGAGCGGCCTTGTGTCGCGAAAGGGGCGCGAAGCGGCCCCAGGGTCTCAGTGACACAGCCAGAATCGCCGGGGCCGCTTTGCGGCCCTTTCGCGACACAAGGCCGCTCCCACAAGAATCGTGTAAGCCCGAGTGGCGCTAATCACCTGACATTCCGCTTACCCAAGCCCCCGTCGCTCTGGTAAAATGCGCCGCCTCAAACGTATGCAGGCAGCACCGTGGCATTTACCTTGGTTGATTGGGCGATCATCGCGATCATCGCCGTCTCCACACTGATCAGTCTCAAGCGCGGCTTCGTCAAGGAAGCCTTGTCTTTGCTCATCTGGATCATTGCCGGTGCGGTTGCCTGGATGTTCGGTGGTTCGCTCTCGGTGTATCTTGAAAGCTACATCCAGACGCCGTCGATGCGCGTCATCGCCGGCTGCGCCATTCTTTTCGTCGCCACCTTGCTGGTGGGGGCCATGATCAACTTCCTCATCGGCGAGCTGATCCGCGTGACCGGGCTGTCCGGCACCGATCGTTTCCTGGGCATGGCCTTCGGTGCTGCGCGCGGGGCCTTGCTGGTGGTGGTGGCCATCGGGCTGATCAGCCTGGGGCCGGTTCAACAAGACACCTGGTGGCAGGAATCACGCCTGATACCACAATTTCTCTTGGTCGCCGACTGGTCGAAAAACCTGATCCTGGGTTTTACCGGCCAGTGGACACCCAGTGGGCTGATCGGCACTCCGGCTGATCTTCCGTTCAAGGAACAGTTGCTCGGGCCGGCAAAGCCCTGAGCGCTATTCACTCAAGTTTCGTCAAAGTAGGGGTTGCGTCGCATGTGTGGCATCGTCGGTATCGTCGGTAAGTCGAACGTCAATCAGGCGCTGTATGACGCGCTTACGGTCCTCCAGCACCGCGGCCAGGACGCTGCCGGTATCGTGACCAGCCATGACGGCCGGTTGTTCCTGCGCAAGGATAATGGCCTGGTGCGCGACGTGTTCCAGCAGCGCCACATGCAGCGCCTGGTGGGCAGCATCGGCATTGGCCACGTGCGCTACCCGACCGCGGGCAGCTCGACCTCGGCCGAGGCCCAGCCGTTCTACGTCAACTCGCCCTACGGCATCACCCTGGCGCACAACGGCAACCTGACCAACGTCGAGCAGTTGGCCAAGGAGATCTACGAGTCCGACCTGCGCCACGTCAACACCAACTCCGACTCGGAAGTGCTGCTGAACGTGTTCGCCCATGAGCTGGCCGTGCGTGGCAAGCTGCAGCCGACCGAAGAAGACGTATTCGCCGCGGTTTCCCATGTGCACAGCCGCTGCGTTGGCGGTTATGCCGTGGTGGCGATGATCACTGGCTACGGCATCGTCGGCTTCCGTGACCCCAACGGCATCCGCCCGGTGGTGTTCGGCCAGCGTCACACCGACGAAGGCGTGGAATACATGATCGCCTCGGAAAGCGTGGCGCTGGACGTGCTCGGCTTCACCCTGATCCGCGACCTGGCGCCGGGCGAAGCGGTGTACATCACCGAGGAAGGCCAGCTGTACACCAAGCAGTGCGCCGAAGCACCGAAGCTGCAACCGTGCATCTTCGAACATGTCTACCTGGCCCGCCCGGACTCGATCATGGATGGCGTGTCGGTGTACAAGGCCCGTCTGCGCATGGGTGAAAAACTGGCCGACAAGATCATGCGCGAGCGCCCTGAGCACGACATCGACGTGGTCATCCCGATCCCGGACACCAGCCGCACCGCGGCCCTGGAACTGGCCAACCGCCTGGGCGTGAAGTTCCGCGAAGGTTTCGTCAAGAACCGCTACATCGGTCGTACCTTCATCATGCCCGGCCAGGCCGCGCGCAAGAAATCGGTACGCCAGAAGCTCAACGCCATCGAGCTGGAGTTCCGTGGCAAGAACGTGATGCTGGTGGACGACTCGATCGTGCGCGGCACCACCTGCAAGCAGATCATCCAGATGGCCCGCGAAGCCGGCGCCAAGAACGTCTACTTCTGCTCCGCAGCCCCTGCGGTACGCTACCCCAACGTCTACGGCATCGACATGCCGAGTGTTCACGAACTGATCGCCCACAACCGTACCACCGAACAAGTGGCCGAGTTGATTGGCGCCGACTGGCTGGTCTACCAGGACCTGCCGGACCTGATCGACTCGGTCGGTGGCGGCAAGATCAAGATCGACCACTTCGATTGCGCGGTATTCAACGGTGAGTACGTCACCGGTGATATCGACGAAGCCTACCTCGACCGCATCGAGCAGGCGCGTAACGACCTGGCCAAGGTCAAGAACCAGGCGGTCAGCGCGATCATCGACCTCTACAACAACTGATTTCGGGAGCGACGGCATGACGGATCAATGGGATGCCGGCCGACTGGACAGTGACCTCGAGGGTGTCGGTTTCGACACCCTGGCGGTGCGCGCCGGTCAAAACCGTACACCGGAGGCCGAGCACAGCGAAGCGCTGTTCCTGACCTCCAGCTATGTGTTCCGTACGGCTGCCGACGCGGCCGCACGCTTTGCTGGCGAAACACCGGGCAACGTCTATTCGCGCTACACCAACCCGTCGGTGCGTGCCTTCGAGGAACGCCTGGCGGCCATGGAAGGCGCCGAGCAGGCCGTAGGTACCTCCACCGGCATGGCGGCGATCCTCGCCGTGGTGATGTCGCTGTGCAGTGCCGGTGACCATGTGCTGGTGTCGCAGAGCGTGTTCGGCTCGACCATCAGCCTGTTCGAGAAGTACTTCAAGCGCTTTGGCGTGCAGGTGGACTACGTGCCACTGGTCGACCTCGCGGGCTGGGAAAAGGCCATCAAGGCCAACACCAAGCTGCTGATCGTCGAATCACCATCCAACCCGCTGGCCGAGCTGGTCGATATCACCGCCCTCAGCGAAATCGCCCATGCCCACGGTGCGATGCTGGTAGTGGACAACTGCTTCAGCACCCCGGCGCTGCAGCAGCCGCTGAAGCTGGGTGCCGACATCGTGTTCCACTCGGCCACCAAGTTCATCGACGGCCAGGGCCGCTGCATGGGTGGCGTGGTTGCCGGCCGTGCCGAGCAGATGAAAGAAGTGGTGGGCTTCCTGCGTACCGCAGGCCCGACCCTCAGCCCGTTCAACGCCTGGATCTTCACCAAGGGCCTGGAAACCCTGCGCCTGCGCATGCGTGCGCACTGCGAAAGCGCCCAGGTGCTGGCCGAATGGCTGGAGCAGCAGGAGGGCGTGGAGAAGGTGCATTACGCCGGCCTGCCGAGCCACCCGCAGCACGAACTGGCCAAGCGCCAGATGAGTGGCTTTGGTGCGGTGGTCAGCTTCGAGGTCAAGGGTGGCAAAGAAGGCGCCTGGCGCTTCATCGACGCTACCCGGGTGATTTCCATCACCACCAACCTGGGTGACAGCAAGACCACCATCGCCCACCCGGCCACCACCTCCCACGGCCGCCTGACGCCGCAGGAGCGTGAAGCCGCGGGTATCCGCGACAGCCTGATCCGTGTTGCCGTGGGCCTGGAAGACGTGGCTGACCTGCAGGCCGACCTGGCGCGCGGGTTGGCGGCGCTGTGATCGAAATCGGCGGCGGTACGCCCGGCCACAACGGCCGGGTAGCCCTGGTGACCGGTGCCGCGCGCGGCATCGGCCTGGGCATTGCCGCCTGGTTGATCTGCGAAGGCTGGCAGGTAGTGCTCAGCGACCTCGACCGCCAGCGCGGCGCCAAGGCGGCCAAGGCCCTGGGTGACAATGCCTGGTTCATCACCATGGACGTTGCCGACGAGGCCCAGGTCAGCGCCGGGGTGTCCGAGGTGCTGGGGCAGTTTGGCCGCCTGGACGCGCTGGTGTGCAATGCGGCCATTGCCAACCCGCACAACCAGACCCTGGAAAGCCTCAGCCTGGCGCAGTGGAACCGGGTGCTGGCAGTCAACCTCAATGGCCCGATGTTGCTGGCCAAGCACTGTGCGCCGTACCTGCGGGCTCACAATGGGGCGATCGTCAATCTCACCTCCACCCGGGCGCGGCAGTCCGAGCCCGATACCGAGGCCTACGCGGCGAGCAAGGGCGGCCTGGTGGCTTTGACCCATGCTCTGGCCATGAGCCTGGGCCCGGAGATCCGCGTCAATGCGGTGAGCCCGGGCTGGATCGATGCCCGTGACCCGTCGCAGCGCCGTGCCGAACCGTTGACCGAGGCGGACCATGCGCAGCACCCGACGGGCAGGGTAGGGACGGTGGAAGACGTGGCGGCCATGGTGGCCTGGCTGTTGTCGCGCCAGGCGGCGTTCGTCACTGGCCAGGAGTTCGTGGTCGATGGCGGCATGACCCGCAAGATGATCTATACCTGAGCATTTTGCGTATCTTGTATCGGCCCTTTCGCGGGTAAACCCGCTCCCACAGGTGCAACACAGTTATCAAAACCTGTGCAGTACCTGTGGGAGCGGGTTTACCCGCGAAGAGGCCGGCACAGGCAACCGCACCGCTTTTGGTTTTTTTGAAAAAAATCCAACGGGGCTATTGACTTAGCTTCGCCACCTGCGTAAATTTCGCGGCCTCAGCGAAGCAAACGCAACAAGCAACATCGCGAGGGTGATTAGCTCAGCCGGGAGAGCATCTGCCTTACAAGCAGAGGGTCGGCGGTTCGATCCCGTCATCACCCACCACTTCCTGAGATGTTCCTGGTGCATCAGGTTTCGCAAGAAGCCGATAGCCAGAGAGGAACGCACTGCGCAGCGGTAGTTCAGTCGGTTAGAATACCGGCCTGTCACGCCGGGGGTCGCGGGTTCGAGTCCCGTCCGCTGCGCCATTTTTCAGTAACAGATGGGTGCCTGTCACCGGTCTGAAGCATCAGGGCAAAATGCCTTGGGCTGACCCAGTTTCAATCGGGCGCAAGCCTGAACGATACGCAGCGGTAGTTCAGTCGGTTAGAATACCGGCCTGTCACGCCGGGGGTCGCGGGTTCGAGTCCCGTCCGCTGCGCCATCTTCGTTTCAAGGTCCCATGAACACCTTGAAGCAAACACAAGATAAGCGATCATGTTATCGCTTTTTTTGTGCCTGTCCTGAGGCCGCCGCGCCGGAAGGGTAGACCCAGGTTTCAATCGGGCGCAAGCCTGAATGATACGCAGCGGTAGTTCAGTCGGTTAGAATACCGGCCTGTCACGCCGGGGGTCGCGGGTTCGAGTCCCGTCCGCTGCGCCATCTTCGCCTCGAGGCCCCTTGAACACCTCGAAGCCACGGGAAAGCGACCTTAGGGTCGCTTTTTTCGTTTTTGCGCCTGGCAATTGCCGCCCTTGACCCGGATTTACACGAACCTGACAGACTCTTCACCGATCAACGGTTCCTGTGCCTGCCTGCTGTGTTGCACAATAGGCACTTTCTCGACTTACCCGGAATTCGCAATGACCAGATCTTCCGTCTTTGGTGCGCTCGGGCTGGCCCTGGTGCTGGCGGGCGTGGCCGGTTGTTCCTCGAAAAAAGCTGCTGTCTACGAGCACGAGAACTTCGATGACTCGGGTACCTTCTCGCGCAGCTTCCCGGTGAGCGATGCCGGCTCCTGCGAGGCCGCCCGGCGTGCCTTGCTCAGCCAGGGCTACATCATCACCAGCAGCGGTGCCAACCAGGTGGTAGGCAACAAGAGCTTCCAGCAGAACAGCGAGAACCACCTGCAGATCAGCTTCAACGTCACCTGTGCACCCGATGTGAGCGACGCGCAGCGCTCGACCATGTTCGCCAACGCCTTGCAGGACCGCTACGCCCTGAAAAAGTCCAACACCTCCGCCAGCCTGGGCGTGGGTGTACTGGGGTCGGTGTCGATGCCGATCGGCTCCAGCGACGACTCGATGGTCAAGGTGGCCAGCGAGACGGTGACGGCGGCGCAGTTCTATGACCGCTATTTCGCCCTGGTGGAGAGCTACCTGCCAAAGCCCAAGCCGACGCAGGAGAGCAAGGCCAAGGTCGAGGAGCCCGCGCCGAAGGCCGAAGCGCCGGCGGCTGCCCTGGGGTTACCGGAGCAGGCTGCGGTGGCACCGGCCCCGGTAGCGGCGCCTTTGGTTGACGCGGCGCCAGCTCCGTCCGCCGTTGCCCCGACCAGCGAAGCGGTAGTCGCACCGGTGGCGGACGACAGCCAGGGCTCGCAGCCGGTGGCGCCGCCAGCGGAGTCGGCGCCAATCGAGGTCCAGCAGGAAGCCCAGCCTGCCGAGGCTGCATCGCCCGCTCTCTGATTTTTAGCTTGTACCGGCCCCTTCGCGGGCTTGCCCGCTCCCACAGGTAATGCGCAAGTTTCAGAGCCTGTGGAGATCCTGTGGGAGCGGCTTTAGCCGCGAAGAATCCAACTCGGTGCATGGCACCGGCTGCGCCGGTGTTCGCGGCTAAAGCCGCTCCCACAGAGGCTGGTACAGGCCGGACACATTCCTTGTTACAGACACCTGGCGAAAACTTCCTGAACACCTGCTACGTTAACCACTCATAAGCTTGTCATCATTCCGTCACTCCACCTGCTTAGGTTGAAGGCGACACTGATAAAGATCATGAGATGAGAGGACGCAGGGCGATGGACGAATACCAGGAAGAACTTCTCGAATTCCAGGCTTATGAACTGGACACTCCGGAACCGGCTGACGACGCTACCGAGCTCTAGCCCACCCGCCGCTGGCTGCGGCGAAATTCCCCCGGTGTAAGGCCCGTCCAGCGCTTGAAGGCGCGCTGGAAGGCCTCGGCCGAAGCAAACCCCAGCAGATAGGCAATTTCGCCAAAGGCCAGCTCCGTATCGCGGATGTAGGTCTCGGCCAGGTCGCGCCGTGTTTCGCTGAGCAGGTCACGATAGCGCGTGCCTTCCTCGGCCAGTTTGCGGCGCAAGGTCCAGGTCGGCAGTTGCAGGTGCAGCGCCACTTCTTCCAGGTCCGGTTCACGGCCGCCATTAAGCAACGGCCCCAGCAGGTGGGTGATGCGCTCACCCAGGCTGCGCACCCGCGTGCGCTGCAGCATTTCCGCCTCGCACAGCTGCAGCAGGTGCTGCCAGGTGCTTGGGCAGTGCCTGGGGTTGGCCAGCTGCAGCGTGGCGCGGCTCAGGCGCAGCTGGTTGCCGTCGGCCGCGAACTGCACGGGCGTGCTGGACAAGGGCTGGTAGCGCGCGGCATAGGCGGGCGCGGCAAACTCGATATCCAGGCGTTCGGCCTGCACCGGTGTACCGGCAAGGTCGGCAAGCTGGGCCAGCCAGCCGGCGAGTAGCGAATCCACCACGAATCGGTTGTAGGCGTTGTATGGGCTGATGGAGTAGAAGCGGAGCCAGGCGCCTTGGGCATCTTCCTGAAAACTGGAGTGGCCGCGGTAGTTGGCGGCGTACAGTGGCTCGAAGCGCAACAGGGTGCGTGCCGCCTCGCCCAGGGTCGGCGCCTGGGCGGCGGTGACCCCGGCCAGGCCGGCATGCGCCAGGCGGCTCAGGCGCCCCATGTGCAAGCCCAGTGCGGCCTCGCCACACAGCTCGATGGCAGCGTGACCCAGGTGCATGTAGCGCGGGATCGACAAGCGCGCGCCGGCTTCGCCCAGGCGCGCCGCATCCAGGCCATAGCGGCGCAGCAGCGGTTCGGGGTCATGGCCCAGTTCGCGCAGGGCCTCGGTCAGCGGCTGGACAAAACCAACCGACAGGTCGCCCAGGCGCACGCGGGGGCGGGCCATGGGCTTACAGCCACAGGTTCAGCAGGCGGGCGCCAGGGCTGGGGGTACCCGCCAGCAATTCACCCGCGTGGTGGGCAAAGCCCTGGCCGTCGCTGCCCTGTTCCCAGAACTGCCCACGCATGAACACGCTCATGCTGCTGACGCCAGCCCCGGCGGCTTCGGTCAGGCGTTGCCAGGCGGCTTGTTCGCTGACTTCGCCGCGCTGCAAGGCCAGCCCGGCGCTGGCATCCTGGTGGCGATTGCCGCGCCAGGGCGCTTGCCAACTGCCCTTGCCGCTGAGGAATACCGGGTTGGCGATCAGTTGTACCGCCTGTTGTGCCAGTTGCTGGTGGTTTTCCGGGTACCAGCTGTCACTGCCCACCAGCACGCCCAGGCGCCCGGCAGGGGTTTGCAATACCTGCAGCGGGTGCTGGCGGCCATCGTGCACATAACGGCGCATTTCGCTGTCGGGGAACTGCTGGCGTTGCGGCTGGCCCAGCAACGAGCCGTCGCCGGCAAATACCACGCTGCTGTTGAACAGCGGGCCGCTGCCGGCATGCAGCACGCCCTGTTTCACATAAGGGGCGGGTAGCACGATGGAGCCAGCCACCAAGGTCACATTGAATTCCTTGGCCAGGCCGCCGAACAGTTGCTGGTAGTCCGCGGCCATCTGCTCGGCCTTCATGCGCAGGTGCGCGTCGGCGCGCCAGTCGTCGCCGTCGGCACCGAGCATGGCCAGGCCATAGCGCAGCGGGTTGCTCAGCTCCAGCCATTGCAGGGCTTCGCGGCTTTGCGTGACCTGGTACAGCTCGTTCTTTTCCCCGCGTGCCCACAGCCAGGTGCCGATGTGCTCCGGTAGCACCACCACCGTGCGCGGGCCTACCAGCCCTTGGGTGCGGGCTTGCTCCAGGTAGGCCGCGAGCTTGCGGTGCAGGCGCTGCAGGTTCTGGTAGTCGCCCGGGAACAGCAGCGGTTCGACGCCAAGCAGGTTGCCGTGCTCGCCCGGCACGCCATGGTTCAGCGCCAGTTCGATGCGCAGGTCGGACAGATAGTGGCCTTCCGGGCGCTGCTGGGTCCAGAAACCGTAGCCACACAGTGCGGCGGCCATCACCAGTGCCAGGGTGCTTGCCAGGAGTTTTCGCATCAAACTTCAGCTTTTACCTAAAAATGAACTGGCCATGCAGGGCATCAAGGGCAAAGTGCGGCCTTATTCATCAGCTTTGGAATCCTTGGTGCACTGCTTTTGCATAATCGTGTTTGATCATACCAAAGCTACCGGGTGCTTATGAGTATTCTCTGCTGACAAGACCTGATGTCACGGCCGACACATCAGGCGCTGGCGTTCGTAGTTAACCGCCTTGTCCCGTTCTGGCAGGCTGAAAGGCGCTGCACACTGGTGCTCACCCCATTTGATTGTCAGGCTACCCTGGTCCTGTTCGAGCAGCACCAACGCCTTGCCGCTCGGGTCGGAAATCGCCAGCTGCTTGCCTTCGGCGTCCTCGACGGAGGCGCCGAACGGTATCGACTGGCCGTGCTCGTCGAGCAGTTCAAATTGTACCCGGCGCCCACTCTTGCCGGTGTAGCGGGCAAGCACCACGGCGCCGCGGCGAGGCACCAGCTGTTGGGTGGCGTTTTCGATTTCGATGTCGCCCCCCAGGTCGCGGGTGTCCAGGCTGACCCAGTTGACCCTGTAGGGCTGAGCGTTGGGGATCACCGCATAGCCATTGCGCCCGGTTTCCACTCCGCTGAAACTGCTGATCTTCGCACCCTTCACACCCGGCACTTCGGCCAGGGCGAAGGTTTCGCTGAGCGTCTGGCCGAGGTTGATGCCGCCTTGGTGGGCAACCACGGCGCCGGCAACGTTCAGGTTCTGCGAGTCGTAGCCGCGCCCCTGGCTATAGCCCAGGCTGATGTCGGCGACCGAGGTGCGGGTGTTCAGGTTGGCCGAGGCCGAGCTGCCACTGGTGCGGCTGTGACCACCCTGGATCGAGTAGAAGGTGTCACTGCTCTCCGACAGGTAGCCGTTGATGCCGGCCTGGGTGGTGTCGTTGCCCTTCTGCGTGCTGGCGGTGACGAACGCCCGCGGTGCGCGGTCGCGGCTGCCGATCGGGAACGACACCGACAGGTTGAACTGGGTATCCTGCCCCGAAGGGCCTGAGGTTCCCAGCTCCTTGGTGCGGCTGACGTCAAGGTTGTAGGAGATATCGCCCCAGTTGTTGCTGTAGCCGGCGGACAGGCTCTGCGAACCGCCGCGGTTCCAGTAGCGCTGGTCGGTGGCCGTCAGATACAGGCTGCCGAGTGCGCGGTCGCGGCCCAGGCTCTGGTTGATGGTCAGGTCGGTGCGGGTCTTGGAGTTGCCGCTGCGCTTGATCGCGTCGGTGCTCAGGTCCTCGATATGCTGGGTGAGGGTGCGGAAGCCCTCGGTTGAATAGCGGTAGGCGGCCAAGGTGAAGTTGGTGTCGGTGCCGGTGAATGTCTTGGCGTATAGCGCCCGCAGGCTGTTGCCCTGGGTGGTCTGGCCCTGGGCTTTGCTCGAGGAATGGGTGACATCGAGCGAAAAGGCGCCCAGCAGCGTGTTCAGGCCGCTGCCCACGGCCAGCGCCTTGTAGTCGTCGGTGGCTTGCAGGCCAACGACGCCGGTCACGGTGTTGGTGAGGCCGTAGGCCAACATCGTGCTGAGCATCTGCGGCGTGGCCAGGCCTTCGGTGTTGCTGTTGTAGCGTCCGGCGGACAGGCTGTACTTGACCTGGCCGCCACGGACCATGAGCGGCAGACTGGAGAACGCCTGCACGCTGACCCGTCGGCGGCCGTCGGCCTCGATGATGGTGATTTCCAGGTCGCCGTTGGAGCCGCTGGGGTAAATGTCGCTGATCTCGAACGGGCCGGGCGGTACGTTGGCAGTGTAGAGCAGGTAGCTGTTCTGGCGGATCTCGACTCTGGCGCTGGTCTGGGCCACGCCCCGCACCACCGGCGCGTACCCGCGCTCGCTGTCGGCGCGCATGCCTTCGTCCGAAGCCAGCTTCAGGCCCCGGTAGCGCACGCTGTCGAACAGGTCGCTGTCGCTGAAGATGTCGCCGGCGCTGAACTGGCCCTTGAGTGCAGTTACGTCGTGCTGCACGTAGCTGCGGTTGCTCTTGAAGCTGTCCGGCCGCCCGGTGCCGCTGCTGAAGTTTGACTCGTTGCGCAAGCGCCAGCCGCCCAGGTTGATGCCGTTGCGCAGGCTCAGGTTGTTGTTGATGCGGGTGTCGGCATCACCGGCGCTGCGGCTGGTGTTGAATTGGTAGTTGATGAACGCCGCAGGCACCCCTGCGTCCCACAGTTGCGGGTCGACGTAGCCGCGCAGGCCGCGCTTCATGGCGACCTGCGGGATGCTGGCGGACAGGCGCAGGTGACCCGAGTCATAGCTCAGGCTGGCCTGGTCGATCAGCGTCGGCAGGTCGTGGCAGGCCTGCGCGGTATCCAGGCGCCCCTGTGCCTTGAGCTTGTCCATGTCTATGCCCAACTGCTCGAGCAGTTCCAGGGTCAGGCACGGTTCCACGCGCCCGGTCTGGAGGTTGCGGTTGAAATCGATGTCGCGCCGGCCCACCAGTACCTCGTTGCTGTACAGGTCTACCCGATAATTGCCCGGCAGCACGCTGTTGGCCGACAGCAGTAACTGCAGGTCGACCGCCGATTGCGCACCCTGCAGGAAGGTGGTGTTGAAGCCCAGCAGCTGGGGATCGTCCTGCGCCGTCGAGAGGCCGGGCAGCGCGCAGCAGAGCACCAATGACAGGGCGTTGAGCTTCCAGGCTGAAGGAGGCGTGCCGCCATGGAGCGCGCGCGCGCCTGCATCGGCACCGTCTACGGAGCGGGGGGCGATGGACAGAGACATACAAGGAACCTAATTCATGTCCCGGCGCGGGCTGGGCACGGGGAGGCCGCACGCGACCGGGGCGCGCGAGGTGGGCGCTACGTTTTCACAAGGTGATGGCGGGTTCGGCAGGCTTGGCACTACCCGGCTGGGCAGGGGTCAGCAGCACGGAATATCCATGCTGGGCGCCATAGTCGTTGATGCTCTTGAACGTGAGCGTCAGCGGGCCGTCCGGCAGGGAAAGTGCCGAGCTGAATGTCTTTTGTTCGCCGGGGGCGATCATGCTCGAATCGGCGCTGAACACGGTCTGTTTTCCGCGTTTGAGTTCGATGTCGGCCATCGACACGTGATACAGGCCTGGGTTGTTCACGGTCAGTTGGGCCTTTCCGGCGTGCTGGGTCAATTGCCAGACCAGTTGTTCCGGTGCCAGCAGGGCATTACCGGGCAAGTTGGCCGGGCGGAAGAAAATCTTGATGCGTTGGCGCACTGCCAACTGCAAGGTATTGGCCTTGGTACTGGCTTGCGGGATTTCCTGGACATTCAGCCAGACCACGGATTCGCGATCGGTCGGCAGACCCTGGCCTTCATAGAGAATGCGCAGTAGTTGTTCCTGCTTGGGCAATACTCTGGCCAACGGAGGGGTGATGGCGAACGGCGCCTGCGCGCTGTCGCCGGCATCAACCCACGACTGCACCAGGACTTCCTGATTGCCGTTGCGCACGATGACATTGGCTTCCTTGTGAGCACCGTCAAACACGACGCGGGTGGCGCTCAGGGAGATGCTGGCAGTTGCCTGGGCGGCGACGAGCATGCCCAGCAACCCGAGAACGGGATACAGAGAACGACGCAACATGGTTGGGTACCTTGCGGGACGAAGAAGTGGCGAGGCTGATCAGCCTCGCGCATGGAGAAGCTGCGAAGTGATTACTCGTACTGCAGGATGAACGGCAGGGTGGCATCACCGCGACCGGCGGTGGCGGTGCCGGCGGCGCCGGTGGTCACGTAGGCTGCAGAGAAGCTCAGGGTAGCGTCGCCGCCCTCGGCGCCGGTGCCATGCACCTCGCTCTGGATCTTGGCGGTGGCGGCCGAGCTCAGGTCGATCAGGTTGCCGTTGGGGTCGAGCAGGGCGATACCGACGTTGGCTGCAGTGCCGGTGCCCTTGGTCAGGGCCAGGACCTTCTTGCCGGTCACCAGGCCCGAGCCTCCGCTATTGGCATCGAAGACCATCGCCACCTTGGTGCCGACGTTGCAGTTGACGTTGAGGTTGAAGTCCTTGCCGGTCACGCGGCCTGCCGTTGGGTTCTCGGCGGTGCCCATGTCTTTGATCGAGACGGTACCCATATCCACGGCGATCACGCGGTCGGCGTTGGCGCCGTCGACCGAGCAGGCGTCATTGTTGATCACGCCGGTAAAGGAAATCTTGCCGCTGCCACCTTTTACTGGCCCGGTGGGATCGGCGGCCAGAACGCCGGCCGAAGCAGTGATAAGCGAGAGGGTCAGTGCGGCCAGGGAGAATTTATTCATATTGATGTCCACATGAAAGTGAGTAAGTGCTGCAACTAAATGCACGCTCACAATAAGTCAGGTGGTTTCCCTGGCCCATCAGACGAATCTTAATGGCCGATCAATAGCGCTCGCCAGTTAATTGAAGATATGGCTCGCCAGGCAATAGGCCAATAATTCCTGATCGCTGTTCACTTCAAGTTTTCGCATGGCTGAAACTTTCTGCGCACTAATGGTCTTGGTACTTCGGTGCTGGCTGCGGGCAATTTCACTGACACTTTGGCCGGCCACAAACAGGCGCAGTATTTCAAATTCCTTGGGTGACAGGTTTTCCACCCGTTGATCGATGGCTGTATTACAGGCGACCACCGAGTGCCTCGCCGGCTCCGGCGCCCGGTAGGTGCTGTTGCGGGCGACGGCATTGAGGGCCTTTTCGATTTCGCCGTGCAACTGGCTTTTCTGAATGACACCGTCCACGCCCAGTTCCTGTAGCCGTGTAAGGATCAGCGGGTTGGAAATCATGGTCAGCACGAGGATGCGGACAGCGGGATAGTGACGCTTGAGATAATCGATAAGTTTCAGGCCGTCACCGTAGGGTGAGTCTGCCGGCATGTTGTAGTCGGAGATGACCATGTCCACGGGTTGGCGTTCGAGCAGTTCGATCAGCCCTTGCGAGCAGACAGCTTCGCCAACCACGCAAAAGCGTGGGTCGCGTTCGACCAGTTCCCGGACGCCGAGCAGTACGATGGGGTGATCGTCGGCGATGATGACCTTGAGTTTTTCCATAAATGACGACCCGTTAGCCGGTGCGGATGGGAGGGTTGTCTTCAGGCGTTATCAGCACTGAAGTTGATTCTATGCAAGTGTTTCGAGTATTGCCGACAGCCTGTTCAGCACCTCCCGCAGTTTATCGGTCATGGCCGTGTCGAGCGGCGAGCTGGCCAGCGCGTCCTCCAGTGCGCAGCACTGCTCGGCCAGGCCCCTGGCCTGCACAGCGCCCAGGGCGCCGGCGATGCTGTGCAGGCGCTCGCCAAGGCGACGGTGGTCGCGTTGCTCAAGGGCCAGGCGCAACCGCTGCATGTCCTCGCGCATTGTGGTGATGAACAGTTCGCGCATGGCCGCGGACACTTGCACGGTATCGATGGTGGCGTCGGGGAGCAGGGTGCTGCGGTCGTCCGCTTGCGCTTGGCTGGGCCCCTCGGCCAGCACTGGCCGGCACATGCGGACCAGATGGCTGCGCAAGGTCTGCAGGCTCAACGGTTTGACCATCCAGGCATTCATGCCCACCTCGAGGCAGCGCTGGCCCTCTTCTCGCAGTGCATTGGCAGTGACGCCGATGATCGGCAACCGGGTGTCGTGCCGGCGCAGGGTCCTGGCCAGTTCGTAGCCATTCATCAATGGCATGTTCACGTCGGTCAGGACCAGGTCGAACAGGCCTGGCTGCCAGCGTTGCATGGCCTGTTCGCCATTGGCCGCGACGACCGTGGTGCAGCCCAGCGCCTCGAGCTGCTCCTGCAGGATCGCCTGGTTGATCGGATTGTCCTCGGCCACCAGCACATGCAGGCGCAGGGCGGCACGTTGCTGCTGCGCTGAGGCCTGGCCATTGGGCACCCCGCCCTGGCGCACCAGGGCGATGACCTGGGCGATGGCACGCACGTCATGCAGGTCCACCCGCCAGCAGCCGTCGATGAACGCGCCGGGGGCCGGGCCGTCGCTGCTGGCGCAGATCCGCTGGCCATGCCAGTTGGCAGCATCCGGGCAGTCGAGCAGGTCCACCAGCAGGGCTTGGTGGTTGTCCTTCTCCAGGGGCGGAATCGTAAGGGTCGCGGCGATGCCCAGGCGCTGCAGCCAGTCGACGCCATGCTGGGCAAGCTCCGGTATTGGCGCACGCACATATACCGGGGTCGGGTCGGGCATCACGGTCGGGCAGTCACTCAGATCCCCTTGGGCCAGCGGCAGGCTGAGGTTGAGGGAAAAGCTGCTGCCCAGGCCCGGCTCGCTGACCACCTTGATCTGGCCACCCATCATGTCGGCCAGCCAGCCGCAGATCGGCAGGCCCAGGCCCGCACCACCCTCGCTGGAAGCGTCGACGACCTGGTAGAAGAGCTCGAAGAGCCTGGCCTGCTGCGCCTGGGAGATACCGATGCCGCTGTCTGCAACCTGCCATTGCAGGCTGACGTGGGTGTCGTCGAGTGCCAGCACACGGGTGCGCAGCACCACCCGGCCGGTGTCGGTGAACTTGATGGCGTTGCTCAGCAGGTTATTGAGAATCTGGCGGATGCGTATCGGGTCGCCCACCACCTGAGCTGGCAGGCGGGCGTCATGGCAGGCATAGAGCAACAGGCCCTTGCGCTCGGCGAAGGCGCGATAGGTGCGCACGGTGTCCTCGAGCATCTCCAGCGGGCAGAACGTCACGGGTTCGAGCGCCATCTGCCCGGATTCGATCTTGGTCACGTCGAGCACGTCGCTGATCAGCTGGAACAGGGTTGCCGAGGAGCGCTGGATGGTGTGCAGGTAGCCTTGCTGCCGGGCATCCAGCGGCGTCAGGCCGAGCAGTTCGAGGGTGCCAAGCACGCCGTACAGCGGGGTACGGATCTCGTGGCTCATGGTCGCCAGGAACAGTGTCTTGGCGGTGTTGGCTGCGTCGGCCGCGCGCCGGGCCTCGTCGAGCGCCTGGGCGTCCTCGACATGACGGGTAACGTCGTTGAATGCGTAAAGACGCACGTCTTCGCCGTGGTAGCGGGTCGATACGAAACCGATCTGCAGGTGGCGGCCTTCGACCTGCAGGTAGTGCTCGCCACTGCTGGAGCTGCCCACTGTCGAGGCGAGGGTGCTGACCAGTTCTCGGGTGCCCTGCCACTGCTGCGCCCGCTGGTTCTCCAGTAGCACTTCGTGGTCGGTGCTGCGGACCACGCACAGGCCGGTCGGGGCGGTATCGATGACCACCCGGCTGAAGGCCTCGCTCTCGGCGATGGCCTCGTGGGCTGCGCGCGCGGGCAGGATGACCTGGCGTTGATACCAGCGGATGGCCACCCGGCCCATCCCGATGAGCACCAGGAAGGTAGCGGCGATGCTGGCCAGCGACCAGAACGCGTAACGGAAGAAGTGCCGGTAGGTCACGGTGTAGACAGCACTCCAGCCTCCGTTGGCCTGCTCGTGGAGGCGGAACACCAGGCCTTCGGCCTTGATGTTGAGGCCTTCGTGCATACCCTCCAGGAGCGTGGGTGCACCGATCAGTACCTCGCCGGACGGGGCGATGAGATTGAAGTGGTCATACACGGTCCAGTCCATGATGCGTTCGAAATCGTCGATCTGGGCCAGATCCACCAGCGACGCCACTTGCGTGCGTTGGTCGTCGGCCTTGGCCGGGGGCAGGGTGATGTTGGCGTAGGCCAGCACGCGCGGCGGGGAGGCCTGGTCCGGCTGCTCGACATAGCTGCGCCAGATGATCCTGGTGCCTGGGCTCCAGTCCTTGCCCTGAGGCTGGCGCGCCATGACTTGCCTGATCACTTCGATGAACGGTTCTTCCTCGACCTTGCCCCGCCCGCGTCCTGCGGCGGGAACCGTGATGTCATAACGGGCATCCGGCGAGAACAGGAACACCTGCGGCGAGCGGTAGGGGGACGCCGACCAGAACATGCTGTAGAAGCTGGCCAGGTTCGCCCCTTGGGTGAAAATGCTCGCCTCTTCGCTGCCGGCGAGGTTACGTCGATCGAGCTTGAGGCTGAACGGCATGGAAAATGGAAAGACCTGGCCCTTGTAGATGTCCGGCCCTTCCTCGGGCAGCGGCGCCAGCACCGGCTCGAGCGCGCGTGGGTAGTCGAACAGCTCCCCTTTGGCGCTGCGTTCCACGAGGGCTTCGAGGAAGGTTTCCTGCTCCTGGATATTCTCCATCAGACGGGCGAAATGGATGCTGACCGTGTCGCTTTGTTCGTCGATCAGGCGCTCGATCGACCAGAAGCTGAAACCGGCCAGCAGCAGTGCCAGGCCCAGCAGTACGGTCATGCCTTTGTTCAGGCGCAGAGAGCTGCGGGCCAGGTTTTCCAGCAGGGCGTTGTACTGATTCATGCAAGGATCCGGAAGGCCGTGGGGGCATCGATACCCAGTAGATGTTACCTTTGATGCCCGGCCGGCGCCCTGAGTTACAGCAGGTCAAAAGGCCGACGGCGGACCGTCGCTGTGCAGCAGGCGTTGGAATTGTTCCGCCGACACGGCATGGGAGATCAAAAAGCCCTGCACCTGGTTACAGTCGACCTTGCGTAGCATCTCGAGCTCCTGGGGCGTCTCGACCCCTTCGGCCACCACGGTGAGCCCGAGCTTGCGGCCCAGGGCGACGATGCTGGCCAGGGCCGAAGCCAGGCTCTCGCTTTCATCGCAACGCTGCACCAGCGCCCGGTCGATCTTCAGTTCGGTGAAGGGCGTCGAGACCAGGCTCATGTAGGAGCTGTAGCCCTTGCCGAAGTCGTCCTGGGACAGGCCGAAACCTTTCATGCGCAAGCGGCAGGCGCCCGCATAGAAGTTGCTTAACTCTTCGGGAATGGAGCATTCCATCAGTTCGAAGCAGAGCTTGCCAGGTACGCCTTGATGGTGCAGGACGAATTCCAGCAGCCGGTCGGCCAGGTCATGGCTGTTGAGCAGGTGGGTCGGCAGGTTGATCGAGACCGGAATGTCATAGCCCCGGTCACGCCACCGCGCCTGGGCATCCATGGCTTGCTTGAGCATCACCCACAGTAGCCTTTCCTCCAGGCCGAAGGCGTTGAGCGCCGGCAGGAAGGTGCCTGGCAGCAACACGCCTTGCTCCGGATGCATCCAGCGCACCAAGGCCTCGGCGGCGACGATGCGGCCGTTGTGCAAGGACTTCTTGGGTTGGAACCAGGCCTGAAAGGCCCGGTTGTTCAAGGCCTCGACCAAGGTCTGGCGATCGAACTCGGGTATGGTCGGTGCCTCCCGGGCCGGAGCCTGATGGTGCAACTGCAATTGGTCGATCAGGCTGCGCAACGCGGCGGGCTCGACTGGCTTGGAGATCAGCCCGAGCACATCCACGCCGAGGTTCTTGGCCACCAGGCTCGCCGCCATGAGCATACGCCGCGAGGCCGCACTCATGATCGCCAGGCCCGGTTTGTGGCGTAGGCCGGCGAGGTGCTGGATGAACTGCACACCGTCCATGCCGGGCATCAGCAGGTCGGTCAGGACCAGGTCTACTTCATGCTGGCGCAAGCGCTCCAGCGCTTCCTGGCCATCCCGGGCCGCTACCAGGTTGAAGCTGCCAAGTTCGCTGAACAGGTGTTGCAGGTACATATGCTGAAACGGATGGTCTTCGACAATCAGGATGTTAAAGGGCTTCAAGACGGCTACCTCGATACGGGGCCAGGCAGTTGAGCAGGGCTTGCAGGTTGAAGGGCTTGATCAGGCAGCGATCCATGCCGGCGGCCAGGCACAGATCTTCCTCGCCGCGCAGGGCGTTGGCGGTGGCGCCGACTATGGGTTGGGTACAGCCCAGCTGGCGTAGGGCTCGGGCCAGTTCGTAGCCGTTCATGCCGGGCATGTTGACGTCGGTCAGCAGCAGGTCGAAATGCTCGCGTTGCCAGGCTTGCAGGGCCTGCTCGCCATTGCTGGTCAAGGCTACGCTGCAGCCGAGCTCCTCGAGCTGGTCGCGCAGGATCAACTGGTTGATGACGTTGTCCTCGGCAACCAGCACGCGCAACCCGAGCCGCTCGGTCAAAGGGGCCGGCACGGCCTGGCCCATGGGACGACGCAAGCCCTGAGCCTGGCCGACGGCATGGTGCAGAGCACCCAGGTCGTTGAGGTTGACCTGCCAATGGCCAGCCTCGTGCCGCGCCTCCCAGCAGTCCTGGGCGCTGGCCAGGATGCTTGGGCCGGGCCATTCGGCGACCAGCCGGCGCTCGACGTTGCCTGGATGCAGCTCGACCAGCAGTTCGCCGGCCATGGCGCTGCCCGGTGGCGGGGCGCCGACCTGGGCGCGTGCGCCCCAGCGGCATAGCCAGCCACTGATGGCTTCGGCCAGTTCATGTACCGGCGATACCACGTGAATGCGTTCGGCCAGCAGGTTGAACGGGGTGCCGGCGCGGCCTGAGGCGACTTCCAGGGGCAGGGTCAGACTGAAGCTGCTGCCCAGGCCCAGCTCACTGACCAGGCGCAGCTGGCCGTTCATCAATTGCGTCAGGCGCTGGCAGATCGGCAGCCCCAGCCCGGTGCCGGGAATGACCTGGGTATGGCCTTCGGTCTGGTAAAAGGGGTCGAAGATGAATGGCTGGTCCTGTTCGGCGATGCCCTTGCCGGTGTCCGAGACCTGCCACAACAGGCAGGAGCGCTCTCCATCGCGGTTGAGCAACCTGGCGCGCAGCACCACGCGCCCGCAATCGGTGAACTTGACCGCATTGCTCAACAGGTTGTTGAGAATCTGGCGGATGCGGTTGACGTCGCCGATCAGGTGCTCCGGCAGGCGCGGGTCCAGGCAGCTGTAGAGCTGCAACCCCTTGCTCCCGGCTGCCGCGCTGTAACCCTGGATTACCTCGCGGACCAGGTCCGGGGCACTGAACTCGCTGAGTTCAAGGGCCAGTTGACCGGCCTCGATCTTGGACACGTCCAGCACGTCGCAGATCAACTGCAGCAGGGTTGACGAGGACCCTTCGATGGCCCGCAGGTAATCGCGCTGCTGGGCGTCGAGCACGGTGCGAGACAGCAGCTCGAGGGTGCCCAGCACGCCGTACAGCGGTGTTCGGATTTCGTGGCTCATGGTGGCCAGGAACTGGGTTTTCGCTTCGTTGGCCGTGTCTGCCGCGCGCCGGGCGTCCTCCAGCGCGGCCTCGATCTGCTTGCGTGCGCTGATGTCGCTGAACGCGCAAAGCAGAACCTGCTCGCCCTTGTAGCGGGTTGGCGAGCAGCTCAGGTACAGGTGGCGCCCTTCGGCGCTCTCGAAATAGTCGCTGCACTGGCCTTCGTGCCGCTCGAAGGCCTGCTCGATCCATCGCGCACTGCGTGCGTCGCGAGCCTGGTCCTGGCCCAGCCATTGCTGGGCCAGGTGGTTCTCCAGCACAACCTGCCCATCGCTGCGACGCAGCACGCACAGGGCGACGGGGGCGGTTTCGATGACGTCCCGGCTGAACATCTCGCTTTCCACCAGCGCGCGGATGCGTTCGACCGTGGGGGTGAACAAGCGCTGGTCGAAACGCCGGATCAGCACCCTTATCAAGGTGATGCTGATCACGCAGAACAACAGGGCACCGAGCAGTTGCTGCCACAGGCCGGCAAGGATGGCGGACAGGTCGATGGCATAGACCAGTTGCCAGTCCGAGGACATCAATGGCTTGCTGATGACCAGGTATTCGGGCAAGAACCCCGCGCCGGCGAAGCCGAAGAAGTTGTCACCCGAGGGTTGGGGGCGCGAGCGCTTCAGTGTCGGGTTCGGGCTGTTGGTGAATACCAGCATGCCGTCAGCGTTGAACATCATGAATTCACCTGCGCTGGCATCCTCGAGTGATGGCGACACCGCCTGGCTGTCGATCTCCAGGCCCAGCCAGCCAGAATCGGGGTCGCGCTCGTCAAGGCGCAGGAAGATGAACAGGCGCGAGCGGGGCGCGTCCTGGTCGGCCAGCCACAGTTCCCGGGGGGCTGTGGGCCGGTGCCCCGCATCGCGCAGCTGCTCAAGCAAGGCAGGCGAAGGTGGCGAGGCCTGGGCGTCGCTGTTGTAGAGCCAGCGCATGGAGCCCTGAGCCCCTGCGTCGACGTAGAGCAGGTTGACCTGCCGGGCCTTGAGGTAGGCACACATGCGCTGGGTCAGCCACAGGCTCCAGCGCTTGTCCAGCTGGCTGCCCAGTTGCAGGTGCACTTCCTCGTGTGGTGCCACGGGCGGTGCGGTGACACCCGGAACCGCCTGACGCACGGCCGCGAGGCTCAGGCTTTCCAGCAGTGCCTCGCGGTTGGTGAAGAAAGTATGGGCCTCGGCGATTGCGCTGCTCATGGTTCCATGGCGCCGGGCGATGTCGGTGTTGAAGGTAAAGGACAGGAAATTGTAGGCCGCGCCGAGAATTCCGGCCGATAGCACGACCGCCAGTAGCCGAAGCAGGCGGCGCGCCGCCTCGGGGTCGGAGAGAAGGGGGTTGATCTGTTGCAGATAGGCTTTGAGTCGCATCCCGCGAATTTAGGCAGGCCGCTGGCAACTGGACATCAGACGAACCTTAAAGGCCGTTTGGCCGAGGGCTTACTTGTAATACAGGTCCACTAGCGCCATGGCTTCGAACGTACCGGGGATGGGGGACGATCGCCAGATCAGGTCGGCGCGGAACTCGTTGCGGATCAAGCCCGGCACGGTCAGGTCGGCCAGCTTGAACCAGGTGTCGAAAGGCACCGGCTGGTTGCTGTCCTGCTGGGTCAGGGCGATCCCGACGGAGCTGTTGTTGCCGGGCACCAGCAGCTTGTCGATGACACTGGCGCTGCCGGCAACCGGGGTGAAGCGGGCATCGACGGTGTAGGGCGTGTCGCAGGACCTGACCAGATCGAGGCTGAAACTGGCCGAACTGGCAACCTGGCCGACCTGTGCCGAGCTGACCAAGGCACGGCGGAAGCTGATCACTGACGGCAAGATGGTCAACTCGGGAGAGCAAGGCACGAAGCGGATGTTGTTCATGCCGGTGACGACATAGTTGAGGTTGCTGTCGGGCCTGGGGTTGAGGCCGCCCTTGCCGTCCAGCTGGAACACCCGGTATTCGCTCAACGTGCTTGCTTGCCCGTTGGTTGGCGTTGCGCCGTATTTTTCAATGAACACGGTGAAGGTCAGGGTGAACCGGGCCTTGTCCCAACCCGCGCAATTCGCCCAGTTGCAACCATGAAGCGAGTTGTAGCCGGTGGTGATGGCGCCCGAGGTCTGGGTGATGGTCTGGGACCCATAGCGTATCCCCACCCGTATGCCCTTGCCGATATTGGCCTTGGCCGGGTTGACATAGAAATAGATATCTTCCTTGACGCCGGTTTCATAGTCATCGGCACAGATGACCGGAACCGAGTGTGGCGACGATTCCCAGATGATCGTGCCGTCGGGGGCGTCGGCCGGTACCGCCAGCGCGGTGCCCAGGGCCTCCTTGAGCGTCGACGCCTTGGACGGGTCCAGCTTGCAGGACAGCGCGTAGCTGGTGGCGGGGCAGCTGGCGGCGACAAAGAGCAGGCCCAGCAGGTGTTTGCGGATCAGGGTCATGGGGTGGCTATCCTGTGGCAGTGTGTTCACGGCAGCGCGACGTGGTGTCGCTTCTGCAGGCCGATGTCGGTCAGCTCGCTGAACGCCACGCGACTCTGCACTGGCAGGGGCGAGGGCGTTTCGAGACTGAGCGACTCCCCCGGGCGCAGGAGGACATAGTCCGCAAGCGGGTGCGACTGCCCAGGGCTGTCGAGCTGCAGGTCGACCAGCGAGACATGGAAGGCGCTCGGATTGCTGACTTCGATCCTGCCAGGCAGACGCGTGCGCCATTCCAGACCATTGACCGCCTTGCTGGCCGAGCCTGGCAGGCCGGCAGGGCGGTAGAACAGCTTCAAGCGCTGGCGGATGGCGAACTGCAGGGTATCTGCCTGTTCGGGTTTGCGCGGGATCTCGAGAATGTTCAGCCAGAACAGCGATTCCCTGTCCTCGGGCAGGCCCTGGCCGGCGTACAGCACCCGCAGCATCTGCTGGCCGTTGGGAGGGATCAAGGTTAATGGCTGAACAATCGCGAAGGGGGCATCGCCGCCCTCGTCGGGGCTGCTGACCCAGCTTTGCATGACTGTGTCGAGGCCACTGCGATTGACCACATTGATGCTCGCTTCCTTGTCCGAGCCCTGGTAGATCAGGCGCGTGCCTTCGATCTTGAGCTGGGCCCAGGCGGTAGGCGCCAGGCACATCAGGATGAGTGCCGCCATGGCCGGGCGCGAGAGGGTGTGAAGCAATCGCGACATGGTTGGGAAGGGCTCCGGTGAGGTTGGCTGGGAGGGGCCTGGCCATCCTAGACAGTTGCACCGCCGCCGGCTTTGAGACGTTTCTTAAACGGCCGTGTGGTTTATTTTCCTGCTTTGTGAACGGCCTCACGCGCGTAGCCAGGCAGGCCACCGCCCATCCGATAGGCTCAACCTTGGGTATTGGGGAGTGGCAATCATGAGCGGCAAGCGATTCGCAATGAGTGTCGCAATTTGCCTGGCCTTGGTCGGCCAGGCCCAGGCAGGCGCCATCGTCGCCTCGGGCATGCTGCACTTCACCGGCAGCATCATCGAGCCGTCTTGCACGACCACCGTCGGCGATGCGGGCTGGCGCATGGATAACTGCCCGGCGCTGGCGCGTGACAGTGTCATTGGCGTTCAGGGCGTGGATGGCCAGGCGCTGCCGGCGAAGGCGGTACGCGTCGACCGGGGGCACACGGTGGATCAGGCCTACAGACTGGTCGATGGGCGTGGCGAGCCACTGACCCAGGGCCATTACGTGGTGGTCGTGACGTCACCTTGAGGGCATGGGGCAGGCAGCCCCTGAGTCAGCGCTGGCGCAATTGTCGCGGGGTGGCGTTGAGCAAGCGGCGCATCAGGCGCCGGAGAGCCGTCGGGTCCTGGTAGCCGACCAGCGTCGAGATCGCCTCGACGGAATGTTCGCCGGACTCGAGCAGCGCTCGGGCCTTGTGCAACTGCACCCGCTGAATGAGCTGCCGGGTGGAGTGCCCCGTTGCCTTGTGCACATGGCGCGACAGGGTCCGCTCGGACATGCCGACGTTTGCGGCCAGTGTCTTGACGCTCGCAAGTTCAGGCAGTGACTTCTCGATCTCTGCGATCAGGCGCGAGATCAGTGCATTACCTTGCACCAGTACGGCAGGGATGACGAAAGGCGACTGCAGTTGCCTGCGGTCGAGCAGCAGTGCCTTGCCCACCGCGTCGGCGATTGCAGGTGACAGGCGCCGACGAAGCAGGTGCAGCATCAGGTCGGTTTGCGCGAAGGCAGCTCCTGCCGTAGTCAGTGGATGATCGGCCAGCACCATGAAGTCCGGGTCGACGCGGCAGCCGGGTGCGAGCCTCTGCAGGTGCGGTGCCAGCCACCAGGAGGTGGTTACCCTTCTGCCGTCCAGCAGCCCGGCTGCATGCAGCAGAAAGACGGCCGAGCATGACGCGGCAATTTCCCTGCCGTTGGCGATGTGATCGCTCAGTACAGAGAGAAAGGGAGCGGTCCATGGCTCCGCGAGGCGACTTTCGAGCTGGTCGATATCACTGACGCCGATTCCTGGTATGACCCAGCAGGACTGGTCATCGGTGCTTTGTTCGATCGGTTGCACATGCAGTTGCAGGCCATGGCCCAGCGCTACCGCTCCCGGTTGCGGGCCGCAAACCCGCCAGCGTGGTGCGGCCAGGCCGAGTCGCTCGCTAACGGTTGCTGCGGTGGCGAGGATATCCAGGGTGGAGGCTACGCTAGCGGCGAATGCCCCCGGTATGACCAGAATGGTGAAATCGTGCATTGTCGGATTATGCTCGAAAGAGGACGGATCCGACACTTTTGCGTAAGAGGAGCGCCAGGCCTAATGGCGCTTCAACTCATCACAAAGGTCTCAGCAATGCCCAATATCCTGATCAAGGTACCGACCGGGGCTTTCAACGAGCAGCAACGCGAGCATCTGTTGAAGCGCGTCAGCGAGGCAGCAATCGCGCATGAGCACATAGGTGACGCTCTGCCGCAGCGCAGCCTGTGCTGGGTGCTCATCGAGGAGGTGCGGGGCGGTGATTGGCTATGTGGCGGGGTGAACATGCACGCCCACGCCATTCCCTGCATCGTCATGGTAAAGGTGCCTGCCGGCGTGCTCGATGAACAGATGCGCAAGGACTACGTGCAGGGCCTGCACCAGGCCATCGAACAATGCGTCGGGAAGGATGACGGGAGGATGTTGATGACTTCGATACAGCTGGTCGACATCGCCGATGGCACCTGGGGAGCGAACGGGAGTCTCTGGCATCTTGCCGATTTCACCCGTGCTGCCGGTTACCAACATCTTGTCACCCGCACATAGAAACTGTGGGCCGAGGATTTGCGAGTTCGCGGCAGGTTTCGCTGTACGCCAGGATCAATAACTTGTCAGTTTCGATCATTGAGACCCTTCAAACGGCTGTTTAATGTCGCAGGCAGACAAACGACGGGGCCCACCGGCCGGTGCGGCACCCGCATCCCGTGAATACGCCATCTGGGGACCTTTCCATGGCCGCCGAACGCTACCCGCACCTGCTTGCCCCGCTGGACCTGGGCTTCACCACCTTGCGCAACCGCACCCTGATGGGCTCGATGCACACCGGCCTCGAAGAGCGCCCGGGCGGCTTCGAGCGCATGGCGGCGTACTTTGCCGAGCGCGCTCGCGGTGGCGTCGGCCTGATGGTCACCGGCGGCATCGCGCCCAATGATGAGGGTGGGGTGTATTCCGGGGCGGCCAAGCTCAGCACCGAGGAGGAGGCCGACAAGCACCGCGTCGTCACCGAGGCTGTGCACGCCGCCGGTGGCAAGATCTGTCTGCAGATCCTGCATGCCGGGCGCTATGCCTACAGCCCACGCCAAGTGGCGCCCAGCGCGATCCAGGCGCCGATCAACCCGTTCAAGCCCAGGGAGCTGGACGAGGCGGGTATCGAGAAGCAGATCGCCGACTTCGTCAATTGCGCGGTGCTGGCCCAGCGCGCCGGTTACGACGGCGTCGAGATCATGGGGTCGGAAGGCTACTTCATCAACCAGTTCCTCGCCGCCCACACCAACCATCGCACCGACCGCTGGGGCGGCAGCTATGAAAACCGCATGCGCCTGGCGGTGGAAATCGTCAGCCGGGTGCGCGGCGCGGTAGGGCCGAACTTCATCATCATCTTCCGCCTGTCGATGCTCGACCTGGTCGAGGGCGGCAGCAGCTGGGACGAGATCGAGCTGCTGGCCAAGGCCATCGAGCACGCCGGCGCGACCCTGATCAACACCGGCATCGGCTGGCACGAAGCGCGTATCCCGACCATTGCCACCAAGGTGCCGCGCGCGGCGTTCAGCAAGGTCACCGCCAAGCTGCGTGGCGTGGTGAACATTCCGCTGATCACCACCAATCGTATCAACACCCCGGAAGTGGCCGAGGCGGTGCTGGCCGAGGGTGATGCCGACATGGTCTCGATGGCCCGGCCGTTCCTGGCCGACCCGGACTTCGTCAACAAGGCCGCTGCCGGCCGCGGCGACGAGATCAACACCTGCATCGGCTGCAACCAGGCCTGCCTGGACCATACCTTCGGCGGCAAGCTGACCAGTTGCCTGGTCAACCCGCGCGCCTGCCACGAGACCGAGCTCAACTACCTGCCCGTGCGCGCCGTGAAGCGCATTGCCGTGGTCGGTGCCGGCCCGGCCGGCCTGGCGGCAGCCACGGTAGCGGCCGAGCGCGGCCACGCGGTGACCCTGTTCGATGCTGCCAGCGAGATCGGCGGGCAGTTCAATGTGGCCAAGCGGGTGCCGGGAAAGGAAGAGTTCCATGAAACCTTGCGTTACTTCCGCAACAAGGTCAAAAGCACGGGCGTGGACCTGCGCCTGAACACCCGGGTCAATGTGCAGTCCCTGGTGGACGGTGGCTATGACGAAATCATCCTGGCCACCGGCATCGCTCCGCGCACGCCGGCCATCCCCGGTGTCGAGCATGCCAAGGTGCTCAGCTACCTGGACGTGCTGCTCGAGCGCAAGCCGGTGGGCAAGGCTGTCGCGGTGATTGGCGCGGGTGGTATCGGTTTCGACGTTTCCGAGTACCTGGTGCATCAGGGCGTTGCCACCAGCCAGGACCGTGAGGCGTTCTGGAAGGAGTGGGGCATCGACACCCATCTGCAGGCGCGTGGTGGCGTGGCCGGGATCAAGGCCGAGCCGCATGCCCCTGCGCGGCAGGTGTACCTGTTGCAGCGCAAGAAATCCAAGGTGGGTGACGGCCTGGGCAAGACCACCGGCTGGATTCACCGTACCGGGTTGAAGAACAAGCGGGTGCAGATGCTCAACAGCGTCGAGTACCTGGGCATCGACGATGCCGGCCTGCACATTCGCGTGGCCGATGGCGAGCCGCAGGTGCTGGCGGTGGACAACGTGGTCATCTGTGCCGGGCAGGAGCCGCTGCGCGAACTGCAGGACGGGCTGGTGGCGGCGGGGCAGTCGGTGCACCTGATTGGTGGGGCCGATGTGGCGGCGGAGCTGGATGCCAAGCGGGCGATCAACCAGGGTTCGAGACTGGCGGCTGAGCTCTGAGGTTGCCGGGGCCGCTGCGCGGCCCTGTGGGAGCGGGTTCACCCGCGAAGAGGGCTACGCGGTGCATGGCACCGGCTGCGCCGGTGTTCGCGGGTGAACCCGCTCCCACCGGGGGCGCAAAGCGCCCCCGGGATTTCACTGGTAAACTCGCAGCATGCTCCTCGACCTTCCCCAAGCCCCCCTGCGCCCTCTGACCCTGCCTTGGCTGGAAACCGCCAAGGTCGAAGCCGCCATCCTGCGCCTGGACCTGATCGACCCGCTGATCAGCGGCAACAAGTGGTTCAAGCTGCGCCATCACCTGCAGCACGCCACGGCCAGCAACGCACCGGGCCTGATCAGCCTCGGCGGCAACCATTCCAATCACCTGCACGCCCTGGCCGCCGCCGGCAAGCGCTTCGGCTTCGCCACCGCCGGCCTGCTGCGCGGCCACGCCCAGGACACGCCAACCGTGCGTGACCTGCAGGCGCTGGGCATGGAACTGCACTGGCTGGGCTATGGCGGTTATCGCGCGCGAAACGAAGCGGGTTTCTGGGCGCCTTGGCAGGCACGCTATCCGGGCTGGCACTGCATCCCCGAAGGGGGTGGCGGGCTGGCCGGTGCACAGGGCTGCGCGCTGCTCATGCAGCAGGCGCGCGGGCAAATCGCGGCACTGGGCTGGTCGGGCTACGATGCCTGGTGGCTGGCCGCCGGAACGGGGACTACCCTGGCCGGCCTGGTAATGGCCGAGGCGGGCGCACATGTCGTGCATGGCGCATTGGCTGTACCCAGGGATCATGGTGTGGCGGAGGCGGTAGCGACACTGGCCGGCGCGCATGGCTACCAGTTGCACGACGCCTGCCGTGGCGGTTTTGGCAAATTCGATGATGAGCTGCTGGCGTTCATCGCCGACTGCGAGCGACACACCGGCGTGCCGCTCGAAGCCCTGTACACTGGCAAGGCTCTGCTGGCCCTGCGAGAGCAGGTGGGTGCCGGGCTGTTCGCGCCCGGCACCCGCCTGATCGTGGTGCACACCGGCGGCCTGCAGGGCCGGCGCGGTTACTTGTAAGGCAGCATGCGCAGCAGTGTGTTGTCGCGCTGCACATAGTGGTGATACAGCCCGGCCAGCGCATGCAGGCCGATCAGCCAGTATCCCCAAGTGCCGATGCTTTCATGCCAGCCTTTGAAGAACTTGGCCTGGTCCGGGTTCGGGCCGATCAGGTGCGGCAGCTCCAGGCCGAAGAACGGCACCGGTTTGTCGGCGGCGCTGAGGATAAGCCAGCCGGCCAGCGGCAGGATGATCATCAGCAGGTACAACGCCAGGTGCATCAGGTGCGAAAGGCCTGTCTGCCAGGCCGCTGGCTTGGGCACGATGGGCGGGGTCGGGCTGCTCAGGCGCATGGCCAGGCGCAGCCAGACCAGCACGAACACGCTGAGCCCGAGCATGAAGTGCAGATCCTTCATCAGGTTGCGCTCGACACTGTCCTTGGGGAACAGGCCACGCAGTTCGATAAGGGCATAGACAGCGGCCAGCAGTACCAGCATCAGCCAGTGCAGGGCAATGGACAGGCGCGTGTAATGGGTCGCGGGGGTGGATGAAACCATGATCGGTCCTCGTCATCAGGTCGGAATGGCGCTCTTGCTGGCGCTCAGGTAGTACTGTAATGGCTACGGGGAACAAATCTTTGCGCCAGGTCTGTGAAAATTGTGTTGTCTGCACCGGCCTCTTCGCGGGCTTGCCCGCTCCCACAGGCACAGCGCTGAGCCAGAGGCCTGTGCAGTACCTGTGGGAGCGGGTTTACCCGCGAAGGGGCCAACACAGACAACATCAGACATCGAGCAGATGCGGCCAATCATCAGCCACCAGAAACACCCGCTCGGCCTCCTGCCACACCCCATCAGCTTCTTGCTCCAACCTCACCAGCAACTGCGCCGGTGCCTGCCGCTCCAGCACATGCAGCCACGCCGCAAACTGCTCCACCGCCCAGCTCTCACTCGCCTCTACCCGCGCCGGCGCCAGCCAAGCATGCCGTTGCAGCGGCTGCCAATGTTCCCCTTCAGCCATGGCCCAGTCCCGTCGCCGCACCCAGCGCCCGCGCAAATGTTGCGGGTTGGTACCTTGCGGTGGCTGCACATGCCCAGGCCACGGGTAGAACAGGTAGCCACCCAGCCACACATGTGCCTGCACCTGCTCCACCCCCAGCTGCGCCAGCACCTCGCGGCTGTGCGCCCCCGCCGACATGGGCAACTGGTGCCGCGCCAGGTGCGCCAGTTTGCTTCCCAGTCGGTCATGGCAGCCCGGTCCCAGCCAGGCGGCGGGGTCCTGCCCGGCGTGTTCCGGGCCCAGGTACAGCTTGATGGCCAGTTCCAGGTGGTGCACGCCGTCGCGGTCGCGCAGCACCACGTCCAGTTCGCCCAGGGTGCGCCCGCCGTCGCGTATCGCCAGGTTGGCCGCCAGCAGTTCGATGCCCGGCGCCTGGCCCAGGGCGAATTGCCACAGGCGTTCGTAGTAATGCCCCAGGCGCCGGCTGCCCAGTTGCGCCAGCCAGTCGCGCAATGGGCGGTCGTCGTCATCCAGCGCCTGCAGCCAGTCTGCAAGGCGCTGCGGCTGATCCGCCCACAGGCTGCCTGCCAGCGGGTGGCGCTGGGGGCAGGGCGGGGTGCTGAGCAACGGGGGCGACAGCAGGGCCCAGGCCAGGTCGCGCACGTGGGGGCGGCGTAGCTGCCGGGGCAGGTGGTGGAGCAGGGCGAATGGCATCATCCTGCGAGCATAGCCGGTTTGCCGCTACCCGGTGGTTTCGCCCATAATCGCGGCATAGTCACCCGCCGCAGAGCCTCGCAGGAGCCCCATGGAGCAATTTCGCAATATTGGTATCATCGGCCGCCTTGGCAGCTCGCAGGTGCTCGACACCATTCGCCGACTGAAAAAATTCCTCCTCGAGCGCCACCTGCACGTGATCCTCGAGGACACCATCGCCGAAGTATTGCCCGGCCATGGCCTGCAAACCTCCACCCGCAAGCTGCTGGGCGAGGTCTGTGACCTGGTCATCGTGGTCGGCGGCGACGGCAGCCTGCTGGGTGCCGCCCGTGCCCTGGCCCGGCACAACATTCCGGTGCTGGGCATCAACCGTGGCAACCTGGGCTTCCTTACCGATATCCGCCCCGACGAGCTGGAAGAGAAGGTTGCCGAAGTGCTCGACGGCCATTACCTGGTGGAAAACCGCTTCCTGCTGCAGGCCGAGGTACGCCGCCATAACGAAGCCATTGGCCAGGGTGATGCGCTGAACGACGTGGTACTGCACCCGGGCAAGTCCACGCGCATGATCGAGTTCGAGATCTACATCGACGGCCAGTTCGTCTGCAGCCAGAAGGCCGACGGCCTGATCGTCGCCACCCCCACCGGCTCCACCGCCTACGCGCTGTCGGCCGGCGGCCCGATCATGCACCCCAAGCTCGACGCCATCGTCATCGTGCCGATGTACCCACACACCCTGTCGGGCCGGCCAATCGTGGTCGACGGCAACAGCGAGCTGAAGATCGTGGTGTCCAAGGACCTGCAGATCTACCCACAAGTATCCTGTGACGGCCAGAACCACTTCACCTGCGCCCCCGGCGACACCATCACGGTGAGCAAGAAGCCGCAGAAGCTGCGCCTGATCCACCCGCTCGACCACAATTACTACGAGGTCTGCCGCACCAAGCTCGGTTGGGGCAGCCGTTTGGGAAGCAGGGACGACTGATGCTCGATCCGGCGCGAAGTTTCGACATCATCGGTGACGTGCACGGTTGTGCGCTGACCCTTGAACGCCTGCTCGACGCCCTCGGTTACAAGCGTGTGGCCGGCGTGTGGCGCCACCCGCGGCGCCAGGCGCTGTTCCTTGGCGACATCGTCGACCGCGGGCCACGCATCCGCGAGGCGCTGCACATCGTCCACGACATGGTCGAGGCCGGCCAGGCGTTCTGCATCATGGGCAACCACGAATACAACGCCCTGGGTTGGGTCACCCCGGCACTGCCCGGCAGCGGCAAGGCCTTTGTGCGCGAACATACGCCGCGCCACGCCCGGCTGATCGACGAAACCCTGACCCAGTTCGCCAACCACCCCGCTGACTGGCACGACTTCGTCAACTGGTTCTACGAATTGCCACTGTTCGTCGACGCCGGGCGCTTCCGCCTGGTGCATGCCTGCTGGGACCCGCGGCTGATCGAGCCGCTGCGCCAGCAGTACCCCGACGGGTGCATCGACGAGCACTTCATCCAGGCCTCGGCGGTGAGCAGCAGCTTTGCAGCCACCGTGTGCAACCGCCTGCTGCGCGGCACCGACATGCGCCTGCCGGACGGCCTGACCCTGACTGGCGGCGACGGCCTGACCCGCGCCTTCTTCCGCACCAAGTTCTGGGAAGAAGACCCGCAAACCTATGGCGACATCGTGTTCCAGCCCGACGCCCTGCCGGCGGAAGTCGCCAGCACCCCACTCAGCCACAGCCAGAAGAACGCCTTGCTGCGCTATGCCGAAGATGAGCCCATGCTGTTCGTCGGCCACTACTGGCGCAGCGGCCGCCCGGCGCCGATCCGCGCCAACCTGGCCTGCCTGGACTACAGCGCCGTGCTCTACGGCAAGCTGGCCGCCTACCGCCTGGATGATGAAACCCGCATCGACCCGCACAAGTTCGTCTGGGTCGACGTTGACCGCCCACAGGCCAACCAATGAACGTTATCGAAGTGATGCGCCTGCCGCTGTCGGTCGACCTCAGCGGCTTCGTCCAACTGTTGCAGCGCCTGCAGGTGCCGCACCGGGTCAGCGAGGAGGGCGAGGTGCAGGTGCTCTGGGCCCCCGACACCCTGGCTGCAGACGTCCGCGAGCTCTACCAGCGCTACCCCGACGGCAATGCCGACCTGCCAGCCACCGCCGATCCTGTGGGAGCGGGCGTGCCCGCGAAAGGGCCCTCCCTGGCGGAACAGGCCCGCGCTTGCAAAGTCACCACCATAATCCTGCTGTTGTGTTTCATCGTCGCCGGCCTTACGGGCCTGGGCGAAAACTTCACTACCATCAGCTGGTTCACCTTCCTCGACTTCCGCGTCCAGGGCGACTACCTGTACTTCAGCCCGCTGGCGCAAAGCCTGGACGAAGGCCAGTGGTGGCGCCTGGTATCGCCCATGCTGCTGCACTTCGGCGTGCTGCACCTGGCCATGAACAGCCTGTGGTACTGGGAACTGGGCAAACGCATCGAACTGCGCCAGGGCCCGTGGGCGCTGCTTGGCCTGACCCTGCTGTTCAGCCTGGTGTCCAACCTGGCCCAGCACTACAGCAGCGGTCCGAGCCTGTTCGGTGGCCTGTCCGGCGTGCTGTACGGCCTGCTCGGGCATATCTGGCTGTACCAGTGGCTGGCACCCAACCGTTACTTCGACCTGCCCAAGGGCGTGCTGGTGATGATGCTGATCTGGCTGGTGGTGTGCCTGAGCGGCGTGATCGACACCCTGGGCCTTGGCCAGATCGCCAACGCCGCCCATGTCGGCGGGCTGCTCATCGGATGCCTGACCGGGCTCTTGGGTGGGGCGCTGGCCCGGCGTAAACTGTCGGCTTGAATCAGGAGACACTATGTCCACTTTCGCGCAAATGATCGAAAACATCACCCCGGAAATTTACGAGAGCCTGAAACTGGCCGTGGAAATCGGCAAATGGTCGGATGGCCGCAAGCTCACCGCCGAGCAGAAAGAGCTGTCGCTGCAGGCGGTAATCGCCTGGGAAATGAAAAACCTGCCCGAAGACCAGCGCACCGGCTACATGGGCCCACAGGAATGCGCGTCGAAGTCTGCACCGATTGCCAACATTCTGTTCAAGTCGGACTCGGTACATTGATCGAACTCGCGCGTGGCTCGTTGAGCAAGATGGCGGTAAGCCTGCAGGCGCCAGTGGTGCAGTACAGCTTCCGCCTGGATGACACACAGGTGCCGGTCAACCCGCTGATCGGCCAACGCCTGCGCCTGGAATACCTCGGCGCCATTCACTGCAGCCATTGCGGCAAGCGCACCAAGACCAGCTTCAGCCAGGGTTACTGCTACCCGTGCATGACCCGGCTGGCCCAGTGCGACGTGTGCATCATGGCCCCGGAAAAGTGCCACTACGACGCCGGCACCTGCCGCGAACCGTCGTGGGGCGAACAGTTCTGCATGACCGATCACGTGGTCTACCTGGCCAACTCGTCGGGGATCAAGGTCGGTATCACCCGCGCCACCCAGTTGCCCACCCGCTGGCTTGACCAGGGCGCCAGCCAGGCCCTGCCGATCGTGCGCGTGGCCACCCGCCAGCAGTCCGGCCTGGTCGAAGACTTGCTGCGCAGCCAGGTGCCGGACCGCACCAACTGGCGCACCCTGCTCAAAGGCGACGCCGAGGAACTCGATCTGGTTGCAATTCGTGAACAGGTCTTCGACGCCTGCGCCGATGGCCTGCGCGAACTGCAGGGCCGCTTTGGCCTGCAGGCGATCCAGCCACTGCGCGACGCGGAAGTGGTACAGATGAAATACCCGGTCGAGGCCTACCCGAAAAAGATCGTCAGCTTCAACCTCGACAAGGACCCGGTAGTGGAAGGCACGCTGCTGGGCATCAAGGGCCAGTACCTGATCTTCGACACCGGTGTGATCAATATTCGCAAGTACACGGCCTACCAGCTGGCCGTGCTCCAGTAAAAGGACCTCTACATGCGTACCGAACAACCGCAAGTGATCTACCTCAAGGATTACCAGGCGCCCGAGTACCTGATCGACGAGACGCACCTGACCTTCGAGCTGTTCGAGGACCACACCCTGGTTCACGCGCAACTGGTCATGCGCCGCAACCCGGCACGCGGTGCCGGCCTGCCGCCACTGGAACTCGATGGCCAGCAGCTGGAACTGCTGCGTGCCTCGCTGGATGACCAGGAACTGCAGCCGGGTGAGTACCAGCTCGACGCCGACAGCCTGACCGTGCAGCCCAAGGCCGAGCGCTTCACCCTCGACACCAGCGTGAAGATCCACCCCGAGAGCAACACCGCACTGGAAGGCCTGTACAAGTCGGGCAAGATGTTCTGCACCCAGTGCGAGGCCGAAGGCTTCCGCAAGATCACCTACTACCTCGATCGTCCGGACGTGATGAGCACCTTCACCACCACGGTCATCGCCGAGCAGCATCGCTACCCGGTATTGCTGTCGAACGGCAACCCGATCGGCAGCGGGCCGGCCGAAGACGGCCGCCACTGGGCGACCTGGGAAGACCCGTTCATGAAGCCGGCCTACCTGTTTGCCCTGGTGGCCGGTGACCTGTGGTGCGTCGAAGACAGCTTCACCCGCCAGTCCGGCCGTGATGTAACCCTGCGCATCTACGTCGAGCCCGAGAACATCGACAAGTGCGACCACGCCATGGTCAGCCTGAAGAAGTCCATGCGCTGGGACGAAGAAGTCTATGGCCGCGAGTACGACCTGGACATCTTCATGATCGTCGCGGTCAACGACTTCAACATGGGCGCCATGGAAAACAAGGGCCTGAACATCTTCAACTCCAGCTGTGTGCTGGCCCGTGCCGAAACGGCTACCGATGCCGCCCACCAGCGCGTCGAAGGCGTGGTCGCCCACGAGTACTTCCACAACTGGTCGGGCAACCGTGTCACCTGCCGTGACTGGTTCCAGCTGTCGCTGAAAGAAGGCTTCACGGTGTTCCGCGACGCCGAGTTCAGCGCCGACATGAACTCGCGTACGGTCAAGCGCATCGAAGACGTGGCCTACCTGCGTACTCACCAGTTCGCCGAAGACGCTGGCCCCATGGCCCACCCGGTACGCCCGGACAGCTTCATCGAGATCTCCAACTTCTATACCCTGACCGTGTACGAGAAGGGCGCCGAAGTGGTGCGCATGGTTCGTACCCTGCTGGGTGCCGATGGCTTCCGCAAGGGCAGTGACCTGTACTTCGAACGCCACGATGGCCAGGCGGTGACTACCGACGATTTCATCAAGGCCATGGAAGACGCCAACGGCGTCGACTTCACCCAGTTCAAGCGCTGGTACAACCAGGCCGGCACCCCGCGCCTTGAAGTCAGCGAGGCCTATGACGCGGCTGCGAAAACCTACAGCCTGACCTTCCGCCAGAGCTGCCCGCAGACCCCGGACAAGGCTGAAAAACTGCCGTTCGTGATCCCGGTGGAGCTGGGCCTGCTGGACGCCGCAGGCAACGACCTGCCGCTGCAACTGGCCGGTGAAGCGAAGGCGCAGGGCACCAGCCGCGTGCTGTCGGTGACCGAAGCCGAGCAGACTTTCACCTTCCAGGGCATCCAGGCCAAGCCGCTGCCGTCGCTGCTGCGTGGCTTCAGCGCACCGGTCAAGCTGAGCTTCCCCTATGACCGCGATCAGCTGATGTTCCTGATGCAGCACGACAGCGACGGCTTCAACCGCTGGGAGGCGGGGCAGCAGCTGTCGGTGCAGGTGCTGCAGGAGCTGATTGGCCAGCATCAGCGTGGCGAAGCGCTCAAGCTCGACCAGCGCCTGATCACTGCCCTGGGCACTGTGCTCGGTAACGAGTCGCTGGACCCGGCCATGGTTGCCGAAATGCTCTCGCTGCCGGGTGAGGCCTACCTCACCGAGATCAGCCAGGTGGCCGACGTGGATGCCATCCACGCCGCCCGCGAGTTCGCTCGTCAGCAGATCGCCGAGCAGTTGTTCGCCGCCCTGTGGGCGCGCTACCAGGCCAACCGCGAAGTGTCGCGCAGCACCGCCTACGTGGCCTCGGCCGAGCACTTCGCCCGCCGCAGCCTGCAGAACATCGCGCTGTCGTACCTGATGCAGAGCGGCAAGCCGCAGGTACTGCAGGCGACCCTGGAGCAGTTCGAGCACTGCGACAACATGACCGAGCGCCTCACTGCGCTGGCCGTGCTGGTCAACTCGCCGTTCGAGGCCGAGCGGGCCAAGGCGCTGGAGGCCTTTGCCGAGCACTTCAAGGACAACCCGCTGGTCATGGACCAGTGGTTCAGCGTGCAGGCGGCCAGCACGCTGCCGGGCGGGCTGGCGCGGGTCAAGGCGCTGATGCAGCACCCGGCGTTCACCCTGAAGAACCCGAACAAGGTCCGTGCGCTGATCGGCGCCTTTGCCGGGCAGAACCTGGTCAACTTCCATGCGGCGGATGGCTCGGGCTACCGCTTCCTGGCGGACCTGGTGATCGAGCTGAATGCGCTGAACCCGCAGATCGCCTCGCGGCAACTGGCACCGCTGACCCGCTGGCGCAAGTATGACGATGCGCGTCAGGCCCTGATGAAGGGCGAGCTGGAGCGGATTCTGGCTTCTGGTGAGCTGTCCAGTGATGTGTATGAGGTTGTGAGCAAGAGCCTGGCTTAAGCCTTCCGTAGCCTGAGCCGACCTCTTCGCGGGTAAACCCGCTCCCACAGGTACTGCACCGCTTTCATGGGCTGTGCAGGACCTGTGGGAGCGGGTTTACCCGCGAAGCTTTTACAGCCGATAACAAAACATAACACCCCGCCCGTTGTATTCCCGCAAACATCCCCGCTACGATCCCCTCAGGCTATTGCAGGCCTCTAGATCAGGCTTTTCGCAGTATCTGCAATGCATTGACCCACCAAATAAGAACACAACAGGGGGACAGTCATGAGGGAACGGAACAGGCGCTTCGCCTGGCCACTGGCAGCCGGCGCGGTGCTGGCGCTGGGGCTTGGCGTGTGGGCTGACAGCGTGCAAGCCGCTGCCGCCGACGAATACTCCACCGAATCGACCAAGGCCAGCCAAAGCCTGCTGATCGATACCGCTCATGCCGGCAAGCGCCTGGTGGTGGTAGGCGATCGCGGTCATATCCTGTTCTCCGATGATCAAGGCAGCACCTGGACCCAGGCCCGGGTGCCTACCCGGCAACTGCTCACCGCGGTGTTCTTCCTCGACGACAAGCGCGGCTGGGCCGTCGGCCATGACGCGCAGATCCTCACCAGCAGTGACGGCGGTGCCACCTGGAGCAAGCAGTTCGAAGACCTTGCCCGTGAAGCGCCCTTGCTCGATATCACCTTCCTCGACGCCCGGCACGGCTTTGCCGTGGGTGCCTACGGCGCCTTGCTGGAAACCACCGACGGTGGCCAGCACTGGCAGGATGTGGCCGAGCGCCTGGACAACCCTGACCAGCTACACCTGAACGGTATCGCCCAGGTGCGCGATGCCGGCCTGTTCATTGTCGGAGAGCAGGGCGGCATGTTCCGCTCCGCCGACAACGGCCAGACCTGGGCCAAGGTCGAGGGCCCCTACGAGGGCTCGCTGTTCGGCGTGATCGGCACTGCCCAGCCACGCACGCTGCTGGCCTACGGCCTGCGCGGCAACCTGTTCCGTTCCACCGACTTTGGTGACAGCTGGCAGCCGATCGAACTCAAGGCTGCACGCGGCACCCTCGAATTCGGCCTGGCAGGCGCTACGCTTGTCGAGGATGGCAGCCTGGTGCTGGTCGGCAATGGCGGCAGCGTGCTGCGCAGTACCGATGATGGCCAGACTTTCAGTGTCTACAACCGCGCCGACCGTATTGCCCTGGCCGGTGTCAGCGGCCTGGCCAATGGCGGCCTGCTGCTGGTAGGGCAGGGTGGCGTGCACCTGGCTGACCCGCAGGGTGCTGACCAGGAGGTGCGTCCATGACCAGCAGGGAGAGCATCACCATGCACCCGCATCACCAGGACAAGGCCACGCTGCTCGAACGCCTGATCTTCAACAACCGCCCCGTGGTCATCGCCCTGTGCGTACTGGTCAGCATCTTCCTGTTCTGGCAGGCCACGCAGATCCGCCCGTCCACCAGCTTCGAGAAGATGATCCCGCTGCAGCACCCGTTCATCGAGCAGATGATGGAGCACCGCAACGACCTGGCCAACCTCGGCAACACCGTGCGCATCTCGGTGGAGGCGGTCAACGGCGACATCTTCGACAAGGACTACATGGAGACCCTGCGGCAGGTCCATGACGAAGTGTTCTACATCCCCGGCGTCGACCGTGCCGGGCTGAAGTCGCTGTGGAGCCCCAGCGTGCGCTGGAGCGAGGTCACCGAAGAAGGCTTCTCTGGTGGCGAGGTGATCCCCAACACCTACAACGGCTCGCAGGACAGCCTCGACACCCTGCGCGACAACGTGCTCAAGTCAGGCCAGGTGGGGCGCCTGGTGGGCAACAACTTCAAGTCCAGCATCGTCGATGTGCCTCTGTTGGAGAGCTACCCCGACCCGCAGGACCCGGGCAAGCAGGTGAAGCTGGACTACCAGCAGTTCTCGCACCAGCTGGAAGAAAAGATCCGCGACAAGTTCCAGGCGCAGAACCCCAACGTGAAGGTTCACATCGTCGGCTTCGCCAAGAAGGTCGGTGACCTGATCGACGGGCTGGTGATGGTGGCGATGTTCTTCGGCGTCGCCCTGGCCATCACCTGGGTGCTGTTGTACTGGTTCACCTGGTGCATCCGCAGCACCATCGCCGTGCTCATCACCACCCTGGTGGCAGTGGTCTGGCAGCTGGGCCTGATGCATGCTGTGGGCTTTGGCCTGGATCCGTACTCGATGCTGGTGCCGTTCCTGATCTTCGCCATCGGCATTTCCCACGGGGTGCAGAAGATCAACGGTATCGCCCTGCAGTCGAGTGATGCCGACAACGCCCTGACCGCCGCGCGGCGCACGTTCCGCCAGCTGTTCCTGCCGGGGATGATCGCCATCCTCGCCGACGCCGTGGGCTTCATCACCCTGCTGATCATCGACATCGGGGTGATCCGTGAACTGGCCATCGGCGCTTCCATAGGTGTGGCGGTGATCGTGTTCACCAACCTTATCCTGCTGCCGGTAGCCATCTCCTACGTCGGCATCAGCAAGAAGGCCGTCGAGCGCAGCAAGCAGGACGCCACCCGCGAGCACCCGTTCTGGCGCCTGCTGTCGAACTTCGCCAGTGCCAAGGTGGCACCGGTGTCGGTGGCACTGGCGCTGGTCGCCTTCGCCGGTGGCCTGTGGTACAGCCAGAACCTGAAGATCGGCGACCTCGACCAGGGCGCGCCGGAGCTGCGCCCCGACTCGCGCTACAACCAGGACAACAACTTCATCATCAGCAACTACTCGACCAGTTCCGACGTGCTGGTGATCATGGTCAAGACCCCGCCGGAAAGTTGCTCGATCCACTCGACCATGGCGCCGATCGACGAGCTGATGTGGACCATGCAGAACACCCCGGGCGTGCAGTCGGCGATTTCCCTGGTGACCGTGTCCAAGCAGGTGATCAAGGGCATGAACGAGGGCAGCCTGAAATGGGAAACCCTGTCGCGCAACCCGGACATCCTCAACAACTCCATCGCCCGCGCCGATGGCCTGTACAACGGTGACTGCTCGCTGGCGCCGGTGCTGGTGTTCCTCAACGACCACAAGGCCGAAACCCTGGAGCGGGTCACCGCCGTGGCCAAGGCGTTTGCCGACAGCCACAACAAGGAAGGCCTGCAGTTCCTGCTGGCGGCGGGCAACGCCGGGATCGAGGCGGCAACCAACGAGGTGATCAAGTCGGCCGAGCTGACCATCCTGATCCTGGTGTACATCTGCGTGGCGGTGATGTGCCTGATTACCTTCCGCTCGTTCGCTGCCACCCTGTGCATCGTCCTGCCGCTGGTGCTGACCTCGGTGCTGGGTAACGCGCTGATGGCCTACATGGGCATCGGGGTCAAGGTGGCGACCTTGCCGGTGGTGGCGCTGGGTGTGGGCATTGGCGTGGACTATGGCATCTACATCTACAGCCGGCTGGAAAGCTTCCTGCGCGCCGGGTTGCCGTTGCAGGAGGCTTATTACGAGACCCTGCGCTCGACCGGCAAGGCGGTACTGTTCACCGGGTTGTGCCTGGCCATTGGCGTGTGCACCTGGATCTTCTCGGCGATCAAGTTCCAGGCGGACATGGGGCTGATGCTGACCTTCATGCTGCTGTGGAACATGTTCGGTGCGCTGTGGCTGCTGCCGGCGCTGGCGCGGTTCCTGATCAAACCGGAGAAGATGGCGGGCAAGGAAGGGGGCTCCATTTTCGCCCATTGATCGCAGGGGGCCGCTGTGCGGCCCATCGCGACACAAGGCTATAATGCCCACTCATTTCAGATTGGTACCCCCATGTCCCCCCTCGCCACCGCCCTGCAGTCCTGCGACATGCTCCTGATCGACGGTCTGCACGCCTTCGACTTCATCTCCGACGAATCCGGCCTCACCATCGAATGCATGGACGGCCGCCAGCTCCGCCGTTGGTCCTTCACCCCCGAGCAGATCGTTGCTGCCATTGCCGTGGGTGACGAGTGGCAACTCGACGATGCCAACGGCGAGCATCGGCTAGTCTGTATGAGTGCCTTTCGCGCCCCGGATGATGACGAAGATGAACCGGATCTGGACGAGCCTGCTGACCGCTAGCCTGATGAGCGTGACTATCAACGCCCACGCTGCGACCTTGCTGGTGGGCAGTTACACCGATGGCGCCAGCCAGGGCATCTACCGCTATCAGTTCGACGAAAAGACCGGCCATATCGACCCTGCGCCGCAGCAAGTGGTGAAGAGTGTCAGCCCTTCGTGGCTGGTGTTGTCGGCCGATCAACGCCAGCTGTTCGCGGTCAATGAAACCCCGAACGGCCATGTCAGCAGTTTCGGCGTCAGTGCAAAAGGCGAGATCAAGCCCCTCAACCAGGTGCCCAGCCAAGGTGACGAGCCGACCCATGCCAGCCTTAGCCGTGACCAGCGTTATCTGTTCGTGGCCAACTACGCGGTCAAGCCCGACCCCGGTGGCAGCCTGGTGGTGGTCCCGGTGGCCAGGGACGGCAAGCTCAAGCCGGTGGTGCAAGAGGCACGGCACAAGGCGAGCGGGGTCAACCCCGAGCGCCAGGCCAGCGCCCACGTGCATTCGCTGGTGCTGTCACCGGACGGTCGGCACCTGTATGCCAGCGACCTGGGTGCCGACAAGGTGTTCATCTACCGCTATGATGGCGCCAGCGCCGACCACCCGCTGACGCCGGCGATCCCCGCGTCGGTGGATTTGCCGCCGGGCAGCGGGCCGCGCCACCTGCTGTTCGACGCCAAGGGCCGGTACGCCTACCTGACCCTGGAGATGAACGCCGAAGTGGTGATGTTCGATGTGCAGGACGGCAACCTGGTCGAACGCCAGCGCCTGCCCCTGACCGAGCGCCAGGACGCCGCGGCGAAAGCGGCAGGTGGCTTGCACCTGTCGGCAGACGGGCGCTTCCTGTATGTAAGCAACCGCGGCACGGCCAACGAGGTCGTGGTGTTCAGCGTGGGCAAGCAGGACGGCCAGCTGACGTTCCTGCAGCGCCGTTCGGTGGAGGGGGATCATCCCCGCGAGTTCGCCCTGGACCCAAGTGACAACTTCCTGCTGGTGGCCAACCAGAAGAGCAACCAGATCGTGGTGATACGCCGCGATCCACGCAGCGGCAAGCTGTTGGAGACGGTGCAGACGCTGAAGCAGGATGCACCGTCGGACCTCAAATTCATCGAGTGATATCGATCGGCGTGATAATCGATACTGCCGCAATGAATTTTTGCCTGCGGCTTCGGCGGCGTAAGTTTGACCCAAGGCCCAAACGGGCCAACGTCAAACCACCGCCGTCGAGGTCAGCCCAGATGAACTTCAATCTCTTCCCGGTCATTGCCGCATCCGCCATTTCCGCTTCGGTGGTATTGCCGACGCATGCCCAAGCCGACAGCAGCGGCAAGGCGTCCGCAACCCATAGCTACACCGAGCAGTACCTGCGCCAGAGTGCCAACTTCCATGCGGCATTGAGTGGCAAGCACCACCACTGACTCAAGCCTGGCCCGCTCCCACAGGGGGCCGTGTAGTGCTGATAGTTGTTTACTTGGCCATCACTGCCTTGAACAGGTCCGAAGCCAACCAGCCCTCCAGCCAGCTCCGCACCCGCGGATAAGCCGCCTCGGCGAACCACTGCGGTTCGACCCCGGCAAACTGGCGCATCAGGGGCAGCAACGCGGCATCGGCAATGCTCGGGTGCGTGGCCAGCAAGTAGGGCCTGCCTGCCAGCAGGCCTTCGAGCTCCGCCAGCCAGGCCTCGGCCTGCTGGCGGTAATGCTCGCGGGTATGCGCCGGGTAGCGCTCGGCATACTTGTAAAGGTTTACCTGCGTCTTGAACGTGCTGTCGTTGCGCGCAATCAGTGTTTCAGCCTGCTGCGCCGCCACAGGGTCAGCCTGCAGCCGCCAGTCCTGCGGGTCGTTTTGCGCCAGCGCCCAGCGCATGATGTCCAGGCTTTCTTCGAGTACCTCGGCACCGGTATCCAGTACCGGCACCGTGCCCTTGGGCGACAAGGCCAGCAGTTCTGCCGGCTTGTTCTTCATCGCCACCTCGCGGATTTCCACCTCGCACCCTGCATAGCGCAGGGCCAGGCGCGCGCGCATGGCCCAGGGGCAGCGGCGAAACGAGTAGAGGATCACCCGCACACCTCCACGTCACTCAGGCCGTTGCCTTGGCGGCGCACCTGGATCTGCACCGGGATGCGTTCGTGCATTTCCTGCACGTGGGAAATGACTGCTACCTTGCGCCCTTGGGCCTGCAAGCCGTCGAGGGCATCCATGGCCAGTTGCAGCGACTCGGGGTCGAGGCTGCCGAAGCCTTCGTCGATGAACAGCGATTCGATGCGCAGCGTGCTGGAGGCCATCGAGGCCAGGCCCAGGGCCAGGGCCAGCGACACCAGGAAAGTTTCCCCACCCGACAGCGAGTGCACCGAACGCAGTTCGTCGCCCATCTCGGTGTCCAGCACCAGCAGGCCGAGGGCGCTGCCGCCGCGCTTGAGGCGGTAGCGGCGGGCCAGCTGGCGCAGTTGGGCGTTGGCGTGGTGCAGCAGCAGGTCGAGGTTGTAGCCCTGGGCGATCTTGCGGAACACATCGCCCGAGGCCGAGCCGATCAGGGCGTTCAGGCGAGCCCAGCGTTGCCACTGCTGATGGGCCTGCTCGATTTCCGCCGCCAGCGCCTGGTGCGCCTGTTGGCGACGCTGGTCATCGGCCTGCTGTGCACGCAGTTCGGCGCATTGCTGCTCGTGGCCGGCCAGGCGTTCGCGCAGTTCGGTCAGGGCCTGTTCCAAGGCGTCGGCCGAGGTGTCCACGGTCATTTGCGCGGCATGTTGCTGCAGGCGTTGTTCACGTTCCTGCAGCAGTACGCGGCCCTGTTCGATGGCTTTTTCGGCGCCTTGCAGGCGTTGGCGCAGTTCATTGACCTGCGTGTCATCCATGCCCAGCAGGCGATCCAGGCCAGCGTCGTCCAGTTCCGGGTGTTCACCACGCCACTGGGCGATCTGGCCCTGCAACTGCTGGCATTCGGCGTCCAGCGCCTGTTGCTGCTGGGTGTTGGCCCTGAGTTCGCTGGCCAGTTGCACGCCTTGAGTGCGCAGGTCCTGCAGGCGCTGGGCAGTGTCGGCATCGAGGGCGCGGGCCTGCTCCAGCGCGGCGTCCATGTGCTGTTGCCAGGCTTCGGCGCTGGCGTGCTCGCCCAGCAGTTCGCTGAGCGAAGCCTGGGCCTGTTGGCGCTGCTCGTCGAGGGCGGCAAGCTTCTGCTGCAACTGCTGCAGGGTCTGCACGCGCGCCTGTTGCTGGTCGCGCAGCTTGTCCAGCTGGGCCTGGCGGGCTTGCTGTTCTTCCTGTTCGTCCTTGCGCTGCTCCAGTTGCTGCAGGCGCTGCGCGATCTGCTGGTCCAGGGCGAGGAAGGCATTGGCCGGGTCGTCGTTCAAGGCCTTGAGGGCCTCTTCGGGCAACACGCCTGCCAGGTCGTCAAGGCTTTGCTGCAATTGCTGCTCGTCGCTGGCCAGGGCCTGATGCTGTTGCTCCAGGTGGCGCTGGGCCTGCTGTTGCGCCTGCTGGGCGGCCTGCAGTTGCTGGTTGAGACGGGCTGCATCTTTTTGCAGGGCGAGCAGGGCGCTCTGGCGTTTCTCGTCCTGGCCGATTTCCTCGTCCAGGCGCCGCAGCTGGCTGTCGAGCCAGGCACTGCGGGCCCTGTCGTCCTGCGGGGCGAGGGCAGGCCACAGGCTGTGTGCCTGCACCTGGGCCACCAGCGGTTGCAGCTGTTCGCTCAGTTGCTGCTGTTGCTGCTGGTAGTCCTTGAGCTGGGCGTTGACCACACCCAGCTGGGTGCGCAGCTCCACCAGCTTGCCGTTGAGGGTTTCGACCTGTTTCTGCGCGGCGTCTTCCTCGGCCTGGTCATGGCGACCCAGGCTTTGCAGCAGCGCTTCAGGCTGGTGGAACGGGTGCTCGGCGCTGCCGCACACCGGGCAGGGTTCGCCGTCGCGCAATTGGCCGCGCAACTCTTCGACGCTGGTATTGCGTGCCAGGCGCTGGCGCTCCAGCAACTGGCGGGTGAGGTTGAGCGCTTGTTCGGCGGCTTCCAGCTCGGCTTTGGCGGCGGTGCCTTCGGTAATCAGCTGCTGGCGTTGCTGCATGGCCTGCTGCTGCCGCTCGCGCACGGCCTCCAGCTGCTGGCGCAGCTCCAGTTCACGGCCATGCAGGCGTGACAGTTCTTCCACGGCGCGCTGCTGCTTGCGGTTGTCCTGCAGCATGCCACCCAGCAAGTCGATCTGTTCTGCCAGGGCCTGGGGTTCGGCCTTGGCCTCGCGGAACAGCAACTCGAAGGCATCGCGCTCGGCCTGCAAGTGCGCATTGGCCTGGCTGGCCTGGGCCTGCAGGCCGGGCAGTTCTTCACGGCCCTTGGCCAGGCGGCCACCGATCAGCATCACCTGCTTCAGTTGTGGCAGGTAGGCGTGCCAGGCATTGGCCAGGCCCGCCAGGTGCTGGCTGTCGGCGAGCGCGGTGTCGATCTGCGCCAGTTGCTGCAGGCTGCGCTGCTGGCTGTCTTCCAGCTGCTGCAGGTGCTGCTGGCCTTCTGCGACCTGTTGCTCGGCCTGTTGGCTGGTGCTGCGCTGCGCTGCCAGCTCCTGGTCCAGGCGGGCCAGGTTGTCCTGGGCGGCAAAGGCCTGGCGCAGACGAGGGGCGTTATCGCTGTGGCGGGCCTGGCTATCGGCAAGCGCCTGACGCGCGGCGTCCAGCGCCTGTTCGAGTTCGCTGGTGCGCACCTGCAGTTCGGCTTGCTGCTGCTGTTGCTCGGCGATCTTCGCTGCCACCGGTGCCAGTTGCGCGGTCAGTGTCTGTTGGCGGTGGAACTGGTGACGCTGCGGGGCCAGGCGCTCCAGGCGCATGAGGTCCAGTCGCTGGTCAGCCAGTTGTTGCCAGTCCTGTTCGGCGGCCTGCAGCGCGGTGCCGGCTTCGGCGTGCTGGGCCTGCAACTGGCGCTGCTCGTTCAGCCAGTTGCGTTGCTGTTCCAGCTGACGCTCGCCGGCCTGGTCGGCCTTGAACTGCTGTTGCGCCTGCTCCAGACGCTGGTCGAGCTCGGCGCGGGCTTCGGTGGCCATCGGTAGCAGGTGGCTGGCACGGTCCTTCAGGGCGTTGTGGGCCTCGCCGGCTTCGCGGGCCTTACTGAAGGCGCGCTGGCCCAGGCGGGTATAGATGGCAGTATTGGTGAGCTTTTCCAGCAGCTCGCTGCGCTCTTTGTCATCGGCCTTGAGGAAGGCGCCAAACTCGCTCTGTGCCAGCATCACCGCGCGGGTGAACTGTTCGAAATTCAGGCCCAGGCGAGCTTCGACCAGCTGCTTGTATTCGTTCTTGCCGCTGCCCAGCACCTGCTCGCTGTCCAGGTCGTAGAGGCTCTGGCGGCTGTGCTGCAGCTTGCCGTTGGCCTTGTCGCGGGCGCGGTTGGCTTCCCAGCGGGCACGGTAGCGGCGGCCATCGATGCCGACGAAATCGACTTCGGCAAAGCCGCTGCCGGTGCCGCGGCGCAGCAGGTTGCGCGGGTCGGAGGTGGGGATTTCACCGTCGGCGTCCGGCACCTTGGCTTCGCGGCCAATGTCGTTCAGGCGTGGCACGGTGCCGAACAGCGCCAGGCACAGGGCATCGAGCAGGGTACTCTTGCCAGCACCGGTGGGCCCGGTGATGGCGAACAGGCCGGCGCTGGCCAGCGGCTCGGCGGTGAAGTCGATGTCGACCGGGCCGGCCAGGGATGCCAGGTTCTTCAGGCGGATGGCGAGAATCTTCATGGCTGTTCCTCTTCCTGCTGCACGTCCTGCAACAGCAGGGCGAAGTCGGCCAGCGCCTGTTCGTCGGCGGGGTTGCCATAGGCCTGCTCCCAGGCGCGGCTGAACAGGTCTTGCGGGGTCATCTGGGCCAGTTCGACAAAGGCCAGGTCATCGTCTTCGGCGTTGTTGCGGCCGGCGTATTCGGCGCTGATGCGGATCAGGCGCACGGCCTTGCCTTGCAGTGCGGTTTCGATCTGCTGGCGCAGGTCGGGTTGCGGCTCGTCCAGTATCACCCGCACCTCCAGCCAGGGCTGGCGGTTGGGGTCTTCGAGCAGGTCGATCACTGGCAGCTCGGCCAACTGCTCCAGCAGTTCGCCCAGTGGTGCCGGGCCGACCCGTTGCAGGGCTACGGCGCGCGGTACCGGGCGTGGTTCGACGCTGACCAGGCCGGTGCCGTCCAGCTCCACTTCCAGCACCTGGTGCGGGTAGTTGATTTCGGCGAACGACAGCGGGATCGGCGAGCCGCTGTAGCGGATGCGTTCTTCGCGGTTGACCTTCTGCGGCTTGTGCAGGTGGCCCAGGGCGACGTAGCTGATGGCCTTGTCGAACAGCTTGGCCGGCAGTGCCTCGGCGTTGCCGATGATCAGGCTGCGCTCGGAGTCCTCCGACACCGCGCCACCGGCCATGTGCGCGTGGCTGATGGCGATCAGCGCCTGGTCCTTCTTGCGCTTCTTTTGCGCGGCGGCGATCAGCTGCTGGTGCACCTGGGTGATGCCTTGCAGGTAGTCGTCACCCAGTTGCGGGCCGGTCACTTCGGCCGGGCGCAGGAAGGGCAGGGCCAGGCACCAGGCGGCGACCTTGCCACGGCCGTTGGTCAGCGGAATCAGCAGGCGCTCGGCATCCAGCTGGCCCTCGTCCAACCAGTGCACACGGCCCAGGGCATGGGTGCGCAGGCGGCGCATCAGCGCCGCGGGCAGCTCGATGCGCGAGCCGGAGTCGTGGTTGCCAGCGATCATCACAATGTCCAGCTTCGGCTGTTGCTCGTGGGCCTGGACGATGAAGTCGTAGAGACGTTCCTGGGCTTTGACCGGCGGGTTGACCGTGTCGAAGATATCGCCGGCGATCAGCAGCGCATCCGGCTGGCGCAGGCGCAGCTGGCCGAGCAGCCAGTCGAGGAAGCAGGCGTGTTCGAAGTCGCGTTCCTGGCCGTGCAGGCTTTGGCCCAGGTGCCAGTCGGAGGTATGAAACAGACGCATGGATGACCTGTTGGTGTCGAGTCGAGCAAGCGGGGGCTTGGCTTGGGTGATGGGTGTTGCGCAAGGGCGGTATGGTAACCCAAGCCTATGCGGCAAGGCAGTCGCTCCTGGCGGGTAAGTGCTTTCCTACAAGCAGGTCCGCGCACTGAACGCCTTGTTCATTGACGGCCTAACGGCGTTTTCCTAGCGTCCTTGGGTTTCAAGCCTCAAGGACGCAACAATGATCAAGGATCTGACCGAGCGCTCGCTGCTTCAGTCTTGTCGTTCATTCACGTTGCACAACTTGGCCGAACAGGAGTAACCCCTCATGTTCGAAGCGGCCAGGTTTGGCGACGAGATTTCACACACCGGCGCATTGGGCGGCTTTCTGCTGGGCGCTGCCCTGGGTATCGCACTGGTGGCCACGGTGGCCATCGCCACCTTCACTTGCGGGTTAGGCGTGGCTTTGCTGGCCGGCATCGCGGCAGGTCTCGGGGGCAGCTTGCTGACCGCTGCCGGCGAGGCACTGGGCAGTCTGTTCTCATCCCCCTCAGGGACGATAACGACTGCCTCACCCAACGTGTTCATCAACAGCCGCGAGGCCGCCCGCGTCGAAAAAAGCATCGGCGCCTGCGACAAACATCCTGGCCCGGTGCAGATCGCCGAAGGCTCGACCAATGTCTTCATCAATGGCGTCGCGGCGGCGCGCAAGGGCGACAAGCTGACCTGCGGCGCGACCATTTCCGGGGGTTCGAACAACGTCTTCATCGGCGGTGGCACTTACCGCTACCTGCCCGTGGATGACGAAGTCCCGGAGTGGCTGCGCACTACCGTGGATGTGCTGATGGCGATTGCTGGCGCAGCCAGTGGCCTCGCGAATGTGCTCAAGATGGGTACCCAGGCCGGTATGAAGGCCGCCCTACCTTGTGCCCTGAAATTCACGGCCGGCTTCATTGCCGGCGAAGTGGCCGCCCGTTACATGGTCGAACCCGTGGCACGCAAGGTGTTGGGTGGACTGGTTGGCAACCCGGTCGACCTCACCACCGGTCGCAAGCTGATCCCCGACGAGATCGACTTCAGCCTGCCCGGGCTGATGCCGATCGAGTGGTCACGTTTCTACGCCAGCGACCTTACCGTCGACCGCGTGCTCGGGCGCGGCTGGGTGCTGCCCTGGGAGCAAAGTCTGCGTCGGCGGGGCTCATTCATTTACCTCACCGACAACCAAGGCCGCAAAGTTCCGTTCGTGACCCTGCAACCGGGCGAACGGATCTACAACCCGCACGAGCAGGTGTACCTGGTGTGCACCGAGGGCGGCCACTACATCCTGCAAACGCGGGACAACCTGTTCTTCTACTTCGGCGAAGTGCCAGACACCAACAGCGAAGTGCCGCTGCAGCGCATCGAGAACGTTCTCGGTCACTTCCTGCATTTCACCCGCACGCCCGATGGTACGCTGACCGACATCAGCGCCACCGGCGGTACCCGCGTGCACCTGCACTACGACCACCCGCTGGGCCGCCTGACCGACATCAAGCGCGTGGTGAACGACCAGGCCGTCGAAACGCTCACCCAGTACCGCTACGATGAACACGGCCAGCTGAGCGCGGTGATCAACCGCAACGGCCACACCGTGCGCAGTTTCAGCTACGCCGAAGGCCTGATGGTGACTCACAGCAACGCGCTGGGCCTGGGCTGCCATTACCGCTGGGAAACCCTCGGCGGCCAGCCGCGGGTGGTCGAGCACTGGACCACCGATGGCGAACACTACCACTTCCGCTACGACCTCGATGCCCGTACCAGCTGGGCCACCGACGTGCTCGGCCGCGAGCTGGAAGTGCAGTACAACCCCGACCACCGGGTGATCGCCAGCCGCGACTACGGCGGCGAACGCTACGCCGCCGAGCTGGACGACAATGGCAACATGGTCGACCTGACCTTGGCGGACGGTAGCTGCCTGCAATTCAAGTACGACGAATTCTCCCGTCTGCTCGAAGAGACCGACCCGCTAGGCCGCAAGACCACCTACGAATATCACCACCTGACCACGCTGGTGACCCAGGTCAGTTACCCGGATGGCAGCACCTGGCGGGCGCGCTACGACGCCAAGGGCAACCTGCTCGCCGAATTCGATGCCCTGGGTCAAATGACCGAATACCTGAACAGCGATGACGGCCTGCCGCACACCATCATCGACGCGACCTACAAGTCCAAGTACCTGTGGTGGAACACCTTGGCCCAGGTCGAGCGTTACCAGGATTGTTCGGGCAAGAACACCTGGTACCGCTACGACGAACGCCAGCACCTCGTCGCGGTAACCGATGCGCTGAACCAGACCACCACGCTGGAGCGCAAGCCCGACGGTGAGGTGCTGCGCATCAGCCATCCCGACGGCACGGCGGAAACTTTCACCTACAACGACCTTGGTCAGGTGCTCGACCACACCGATGGCAAAGGCCAGATCACCCGCCTGCTACGCACTTCCCGTGGTTTGCCGAGTAACCGCCGGGACCCGAAAGGAGGTGTGGTTCGTTACGAGTACGACAAGGCTTGGCGCCTGACCGGGTTGGTGAACGAGAACAACGCCACGTACCGCTTTGCCTATGACGCCTCGGACCGGCTGACTGAAGAAGTGCGGGTGGATAACCTGACCCGGCGTTTCAGCTACAACCTCGGCGGCCATCTGACCCGGCTGGATGAGATTGGTTATGGCGAAAATGCCGAGCGGCCGGAGCGGCATACGCTGTTCGAGCGTGACAGCATTGGCCGGTTGGTCGCCAAGATCAACCGCGATGCGAGCCAGACCTTCGCGTACGACGACGGAGACCGGTTGCTGAGCATCGAGCGGCAGCCGACCGGGATCGGCAAGCAGCTAGGGATCACGGAAGAGAAGCTGGAGTACGCCTACGATCTGCTGGGGCGGCTGACCAAAGAAATCACCCCCGACGGCACGCTCGGCTACGAGTACGATCCGCTCGGCAACCTGACTACGCTGACCCTGCCGGATGGTCGTAAGGTCAATCACCTGTACTACGGCAGTGGGCATCTGCACCAGCTGAACCTGGATGGCCAGGTGATCAGCGACATGGAGCGTGACGACCTGCACCGGGAGGTGTACCGGACCCAAGGCAAGCTCACCAGTTGCTTCGGTTATGACGCGATGGGGCGCAAGGCGTGGCAGTTTGCCTCGAACTTGCCGGCAGACAAGCTCTCGCAGGTGCACAACACCGGTATCAATACCTCATTGCTGGTGGAGCATGCGTACAACCCGATTCACCGCCGTTACCAATACGACCCGGCAGGTGAACTGGTGCGTACGCTCGACAAGCTGCGTGGCGAGATCAAGTACGAGTACGAAGCGAACGGCCAGTTGCGCAGCCGCGATACGGGCTCGCTGGTTGGCAGCGAAGAGTTTCGTTACGACCCTGCGGGCAACCGCCTGGATTTCAATGCCCGGCAATTTGCCAAGTCCAGGGACAACCGCATCACACACTGGCGGGACCAAGAGTACCGCTACGACCCGTGGGGCAACCTGATCGAAAAATGCTCGGAATATGGCAACCGGTTGCAGCGCTTGGGCTATGACGGTGAAAACCGGCTGGTGCGGGCGGAGACATGGGTCAATGGCAAGCTGGAGAGTGCCGGGCACTACCGTTATGACAGCCTGGGGCGGCGGGTGGCCAAGCTGGCTGAGATCAATGGGCAGGTCGAGCAGAAGCGCTTCCTCTGGCAAGGGCTGAGGATGCTGCGTGAGGAGACGCCGGGGCAGAGCATCCTGTATCTGTATGAGCCGGGTAGCTATGCGCCGTTGGCGCGGGTTGATCAGGCGGAAGGGGAGGAGCAGAAGCTTTATTATTTCCATACTGACCAGATTGGTACGCCGCTGGAGGTCACGGACAGTGACGGTAAGATCGTCTGGCAGGCGACGTATCGCTCGTGGGGGGCAATAGAGAGTCTGCCGATCAATGAGATCGAGCAGAATTTGCGTTTCCAAGGTCAGTACTTTGATAGCGAAACGGGACTGCACTACAACACGTTCCGCTACTATGATTCGGAGGTCGGTAAATATATATCGCATGACCCAATAGGCTTGTTAGGCGGAATAAACTTATATCAATATGCGCCGAACCCTGTTAGCTGGCTGGATCCTTTGGGATGGATTACCTATAATACGATGCCTGCGATAGATGGTTTCCAGAAGCATCATATTATCCCGCAGCAGCTATCTAATCATGCGGCCATGCAGGCGGGCGAGGTGAATATTCATAAGCTGTCCAATATTATTTATCTGCCTAAGTATGAGGAGAACCATCCGGTGCGAACGGTGCATCGTGGCTCTCACGCGCAATATAATTCGGCTGTAGAGAAGAAACTGGATATTATTCACGAATACGGCAAGAAAAATGGCTGGACCAAAGCGGACTACCAGAAGGCTATTCACGGAGTCATGGTTGATGAGAGAAAAGGTCTGCGTGCAGGTAAAACGATGCTGAATAAAAACTCTGTTCGGGGAGCGACTTGTGGCTAAAAATTTTATACTTTCTATTTCAGATGACTATCCTGAAAGTTATTGGCTGAAGACAAAGATGTTGTCTGGTGAGGATTCTGGGATTTTCAAAGAGTGCGTGGTTGTAAGCAAGGATATAAAAGTCTGTTTCGAGGGGCCGAAAAGGGTCAGTACTTCCAAGCTCCTTAGCTATGATTTTTTTTTCAGTGATGGGCCCAATTTGATTTCGCCGCGGCTCTACGAACTAATGAGGAGAGAAAGTATTTCTGGTGTTCAGTTTGTGGATGCGGATCTACTGATAGGTGAGGCTTCCTATACTGGTTACAAGATATTAAATGTTATAGGTAAATCACCAGCCTTTAACTTGAAAGAATCTGTTAGTGAGCCGTTACTTAGCTATATGCCAGATGGTCCGAGGTGGTTCAGTAAGATAGTTTTGGATAATGAGGCGGTGCTTTCTAGTGATGTCGTTAGGGCTGAAGAGGACAGCCCTACGATTGTGGTGACTGCTCGCGTCAAGTCTGTTTTGGAGAATGGCTTGGTGCGCGGGGTGCAGTTTAAGGATTAGATGCCTGTGCCGTCGAGTTTTCCCGAGAGTTATTTTCTGTGTAAATTTTTTGTTGTACGACTTTGATGGCGTGATCTTTAACAGTTAAAATAGACTGGCTCTGCCAAATTGCTGGCGGAGCCAAATATTTTTAGGGCAAATACGGTCAGCGCAACCCGCACGAGCAGGTGTACCTGGTGTGCACCGAGGGCGGCCACTACATCCTGCAAACGCGGGACAACCTGTTCTTCTACTTCGGCGAAGTGCCAGACACCAACAGCGAAGTGCCGCTGCAACGCATCGAGAACGTTCTCGGTCACTTCCTGCATTTCACCCGCACGCCTGACGGTACGCTGACCGACATCAGCGCCACCGGCGGAACCCGCGTGCACCTGCACTACGACAACCCGCTCGGTCGCCTGACCGACATCAATTGGTGAACAACGAATTTCTGATCGCGCCGATCTGGAAGCCTTGAGTGTTTCGTGACTTGGCTCTCGCTTTGCGGGAGGTATCAAGCTTGCCCTCAAAGGCATGCTGATTTACCCTCCGAACCGGCCATGATCATGGCTATTCGACACTCATGGACGACGATCACAGGAGTCACCAATGGAAGGCATCCCACAAACCCAATCCACCCCAGGCAACCTCAAGCCAAAATGGCGGGAGCGTTTCGCCTTCTTCGATCAGTACGGCGCACCCACCTCCGAGCCCTACAAAGCCGCTTTCCGCGCCTTGCCATTTGGCAAGAAGCTGCTGATCAACAACAACTTCATCGCCTTTTTCTTCGGCCCGATCTACTGGTTCGTGCTGGGGCTGTGGAAGAAGAACCTGGTCATGCTGGCCATCATGATCGCCATCGGCGTTCTCCTGAGCTACTACGAGATCGCGACGGGTAGCGAGATCCCTCGCCCGGTGGATAACGGCATCAGCATGGCGTTTGCGTTTCTGTACAGCTTCCTGACCAACCGTGCCTACTACCTGAAGCAGACCAAAGGGCAGCAGAGCTGGAACCCGTTCGAGGGGCAGCGGTTCATCTGAGCCGTCAGCCAGTTCAACCGGTGCTCGCAGGTTGATGAAGCCCTGATCACGGTCTCTGTAGGAGCGGCCTCGTGTCGCGAAAGGGCCGCAAGGCGGCCCGGCGATTTTGCGGTGATGCGCAGATCCTGGGGGCGCTTCGCACCCCTTTCGCGACACAAGGCCGCTCCTACAGGGGTCGCGCATGTCTTGGGGCTGTGTAGTCAGTGCCGGGTGATATCCCCGGTTTGCCGGTGCAACAGCAACTCGGCCAAGGCCTTGGTCATCTGTACGTGATGCACCGCGTTGACCAGTATGTTGATGCCGGGCTCGCCGGCATTGGCGCAGATGTATTCGTCCAGCGAGTCTTCGATGCCGGCCATCAGCTGGAGGGGGTGGATCAGGGCGTCAACCGAGGGTGTGTCCTGGTTGATGGTGTAGAAGGGGCGGGCCGTTAGTTTTACGGGTGGATCGGGGACGATCTTTTTCATGATTCAAACCCTTTGCTTGATCAGAGAATGCCACCACCGCAACCTTCTCACGGGTTTAGGTGGCAGCCGTGCGCGGGGTGAGAAACCGAGGAAGCAAAGGAAAACTCGGCCAGACCGAAGTCTGCCCGCGCGCGGCCGCCATGAAAGCTGACGGAATTTGCTTATCGTCGGGTTCTCACACCCGGTCACCGAAGCGACCCGGAAACGTTATCCGTGAGGTGTTTCCCCGACAACAGCGATAGTTCGGCAGCGCGCGTAGGATAATTCCCAAGCGGGTTGATTCTGAAGCATTGGGTTGCAGGTTCAGAAATATCTTACGGTGGCACCGGCTGCGCCGGTGTTCGCGGGCACGCCCGCTCCCACAGGTACTGTGCAAGGTTCTCGGCGGGCGCGGTCACTGTGGGAGCGGGCATGCCCGCGAAGAGGCCCGCACAGGCAACCACTTACTTGGGATAGAGCGGCGGCAGGCTGCCGTTCTCGCCCGCTGGCAACAACACCTGCTCAGCCGGCGGAATCGTACCGATCGCCCGCCACAAGTCCTCACCCTGCCAATACTGCCCGCTCTCGCTATACAGCGCCCCGTTCAACCCATCCAGTGCATCCGACAACGGCACGAACCGCGCGGCCATCTCGGCCAGGGTTTCCGGCTGCTGGCGGGCCCAGGCGTCCAGCGCCTGGCGGGTTGCCTGTGGGTCGTTGGCCTGGCACGCGCGCTTGAGATCATCCAGCAAGGTACGCGGGCTCGGCCCGGCCTGCGCGGCGCGCAGCACCGCTGGCTGCGAGCGGGCGCGCCACCACAGGGCAAAGCCCAGCACGGTGGTGAGGGCGAACACCAGGGTGGCCAGCTGCCAGGGCCACAGCAAGCTGCTGGCACTGCTGTTGTCGCCAACCGGGGTGTCGGCGCTCAGCGCCGGGTTGTCCTGCACATTCAGCGTGCGCGCCGGCAGGCTGCTGTGCTCCAGGTGGTCTTCGCGGGTGTTCCACCAGGCCACTTCCAGCGCCGGCAGGGCCAGCGTACCGCTGTGGGTCGGCACCAGGGCTTCGCGCTCTTCGCGGTTGGCGGTCATGCCGCGGTCGCTGATTTCGTTGCGCAGCAATGGCTGGTCGGGGTACCGGCGCAGGCCGGTGATTTCGGTGGCTGGCAGCGGTGGCAGCTGGGTGCTGGACAAGCCTTCGGCACGCAAGGTGATGTTGCGGGTCAGCGAGTCGCCAATCTGCACCTGCTGGTTGCCAGGGTCGGGGTTCCAGTGCTCTTCCAGGGTCAGGCTGCGGGCCGGTAGCCACGGCACGCCAGCCGGCCAGGCCGCCGGAATCGGCCGTACGGCCAGGCGTAACGGCAGCGAGCTGACCTGCACCTGGTGGCCGGCCCGGGCCGTGCCGTTGGTTTGTGGGGCTTCGTCCGGGCTGGCGGCGGCGGTAGCGGTGAAGGTCAGCGGCGGGATGTCGAGGGTGCCGCTTTGCTGGGGATACACGGCATAGCGGGTTTCGATCACGCCGTGACGGACGCCGTTGATTTCCTTTTCATAGGTGCGCGATTCACCCAGCGGTTCGACTTTGGCGTTCTCCAGTTGCAGCGGGCTGAGGCTGCTGTCGTCGTACAGTGCCACCGAATGGTAGATGCGCAGGGTGAGTACGGCCTGGGCCTGGACGTAGACCTCGTTGCTGTCGAGCGTGGCTTCGATGAACACCTGCGAGGCGCTGTCCTGGCGGCTGGCGTCGGCCTGCAGCACTTGCAGTTCGATGGCCTGGCTGTGCGACTGGCCCAGTTGCAACTCGGGGATACGCAGGCTGCCACTGCGCCGTGGCAGCAGGGTGATGATCCAGCGGGTGCTGGCGCGGGTTTCGCCGTCGAGGCTGTGCAGGCTGTTCAGCTGGCGCGTGCCGCGCACTTCGAAGTCACCCTCCAGCGCGCGCAGGTCGGGCTTGCCGAACTGGGTGACGTCCTGGCTTTCCAGGGTCAGCTCCAGGCTTTCGCCAGCTTCCAGGCGGGTACGGTCAACGCTGGCCTGCAGCACTGGTTCGGCCTGGGCCAGCACGGCCCAGAGCAGGCTGAGGAGAAAGACGCCGAAGCGACTCATCGTGGGGTTTCCTGATGCAATTGCTGTTCATACCAGAATTTGCGCCGCAGCAGCTCCGCCGGGTTGTCGGGGATCTCCCGCAGCCATTGTTCCAGGGCCTGGCGCTGTTCGGCATCGAGGCTGGTCGATACCGGGCGCTGCGGCGGCTGGATGACGCTGTCATCCGCGCCGGCCTGGTTGCCGGGTGCTACCTGGCTGTTGCTGCTGCCTTCGCCGGGCTGCTCGGCGCTGGGTTGTTCGTCGTTGCCGGGCGTGCCCTGGGCCGGGCTGTTGGCCGAGCTGCTGTTGCCTTCGGTTTCGCTGCCGGGCGTGCCTTGGGCATCGCTGCTGGCCGGTTGCTCCTCGGCCTTGGCCTCGCGCTGTTGCAGCAGTTGCTGCACCAGCGCCTGGTTGTCCAGCGCCGCCTGCAGGTCGGGTTGGCGTTCCAGGGCTTGTTCGTAGGCGTCCAGGGCGGCTTCCAGTTCACCGCTGCGGGCCAGGGCATTGCCTCGATTGTAGTGGGCGGCGGCCGTGTCGCCTTGGGAAAAGGCTTCGGCGGCACCGCTATAGTCGCCCGCCTGGTACAGGGCCATGCCGCGCCATTGCGGGTCCTGGAACTGGCGCGCGGCGCTGGCTGGGCGGTTTTGCTCCAGCAGGCGCTGACCTTGCTGGTCGGGGCGCAGCCACAGGTCATTGAATTCGAAGGCCTGGCTGGGCTGGGGCAGGGCCAGCAGCAGCGGCAGGCAGAACAGCCAGCCGCGTCGGCCGGCACAGGCGGCCAGCAGCAACAGCGGCAGCAGCAGCCAGTAACCCTGGTCGGCCCAGCTGTCCAGTTGCAGGGTCCGGCCGTCGTTGCGCCCGGTGCGCGGGTTGTCGAACAGGCCCAGGCCACGAAGGTCGAGGTCGTCGATACGGGCATGCCGGTAGCGCCCGCCCGTGCCGCTGATGAAGCCCTTGAGGCTGGCGCTGTCCAGGCGCGGCAACAGGATGCCGCCCTGGTCGTCCTTGAGGTACTCGCCGTTGGCCTGGCGCACCGGTGCGCCTTCGCGGCTGCCGATGCCCAGCATCAGCAGGCTCGGGCCCTGGCGGCCGAGGGCCTGGGCGATGCCTTGGCGCTCCGGGGCGCTGAGCGACGAGCCGATCAGCAGCAGGCGGCCCTGGCCCAGGCCGCTCTGGGCCAGCAGGGCCAGGCCTTTCTGCACGGCCAGGTCGGCCCGCTGGCCGGGTTTGGGCATGATCGACGGGTCGATCGCCTCGAGCAGGTTGCGGCTGGTAGCCAGGTCGTCGGACAGCGGCACCAGGGTGTGCGCGGAGCCGGCATAGACCACCAGCGCGGTCTGACTGTCACGGCGGTGTTCCAGCAGGTCGAGGATTTTGCGCCGCGCCTGCTCCAGGCGGTTGGGCGGGCTGTCCTCGGCGAGCATCTGTGGGGTCAGTTCGAGGAGGATCACCAGCGGGTCGGCCGGGCGCTGGCGGTTTTCTTCCACGCGCTGCCAACTGGGCCCGAGCAGGGCCAGGATCACCAGCATCCAGGCCAGGCCCAGCGCCACCCACGGCAGTTTGCTGGTGCTGCCGCTGCCACCGCCTAGCAGTACGCCATGGAACGCCGGCGGCAGAATCATCTGCCAGCGCCCGGCGCGCTTGCGCCGGTGCCACAGTTTGTACAGCAGCCAGCCGAGCAGGGGCACGGCCAGCAGCCATAGCGGGCGCAACCATTGGGGCCACAGTTCGATCATCGCCGCCTCCTCAGGCGCAGGCGCTTCAGGCGCTGGCGCCATTCCGGATGCGGTTGCAGGAAGCGCGGCTTGCGCAGCAGGCGCTGCAGCAGGTTGTCGGGCCATTGCACGGCCACCACCAGCAGCACGCTCAGCAGCAGCGCCAGGGCCAGGGGCCAGGCATACAGGGCCTTGGCCGTGCGTGCCTGGGTCGGTTGCTGGGCCACAGGTTCGAGCTGGTCGAGGGTGTCGCCGATGGCGTCCAGTTCGGCGCCGTCATGGGCGCGGAAGTAGGTGCCGTGGGTGATGTCGGCAATTTCCTTGAGCGAGGCTTCGTCCAGGTCCAGGCTCGGGTTCAGGCCGAGCAGGCCAGGAGTGCCACTGGCCTCGGGGTTGGCGCCGATACCTATGGTGTAGATGCGCACGCCTTCCTGAGCGGCCAGGCGGGCGGCGGTCAGCGGGTGGATCTGCCCGCCGTTGTTGGCACCGTCGGTGATCAGCACCAGCACCCGGCTTTGTGCCGGGCGTTGGCGCAGGCGCTTGACCGCCAGGCCAATGGCGTCGCCGATAGCGGTGTTCTTGCCGGCGATGCCGATCTGCGCTTCGTCGAGGAAGGTGCGCACGGTGCGCCGGTCGAAGGTGAGCGGGGCCTGCAGGTAGGCCTGGCTGCCGAACAGGATCAGGCCCACGCGGTCGCCTTCGCGGTCCTGCAGGAAGTCGCCGAGCAGCGCCTTGACCAGGTCGAGGCGGCTGATGTCTTCGTTCTGCCACTGCATGTCGGGGAAGTCCATCGACCCGGACACATCCACCGCCACCAGCAGGTCGCGGCCGCTGGCGGCCACTGGCACCGGGTCGCCCAGCCATTGCGGGCGGGCGGCGGCGCACAGCAGCAACAGCCAGATGACGACAAAGGGCGCCTGCTGGCGCCAGGTCGGCAGGTTGAGGCGCGCGCGGCGCCCGGCCAGGCCTTCCAGCTCGTTGAGGAAGCCCACCTTGAGCACCGGTTCGCCGCTGTCGGCGGCCGGCAGTACCAGGCGTGCCAGCCACGGCAATGGCAACAGGGCGAAGACCCACGGCCAGGCCAGTTCAAACATGCTTGCGGATCCAGGTTTCGACGGCCTGGCTGAGCCCGGCGATGGCCTTGTCATCGAGCTTGCACTCGGGTTTGTAGGCGCCCTCGACCAGCACCATCCAGCGGGTCAGGCCGGCGGCCGGGCAGCGGTTGTCGAGAAACGCCAGCCACTGGCGGCCATTGAGGGTATGGCTGTTGGCGCCCGGGTAGTGGCTGCGGCACAGGCGCTTGAGCAGGGCGTTGATCTGTTGCAGCCAGGCCCCGGCCGGGGCACCGTCGTAGGGGCGTGGCAGGCGGGCCAGTTCGGCCAGCGCTTCCACGCGTACCGGGTCCAAGGGCTGCTCGGCACGCACGATGCGGCGTTTGCCCGGGCGCCAGCGGCGCACCCGCCACAGGCCCCAGGCCAACAGCGGCAGCACGGCCAGCAGCAGCCACCAGCCGGGTGCCGGTGGCCACAGGCCGATTGGTGCTGGGGTAATCAGCGGTTGCAGTTGATCAAGCGGGTTCATTGGCCGCTGCTCTTCATGACGCGCTCCGTGGCCGCTGGGCGTTCAGGTATTCGCGCAATTGCTCGATCATTTCGCTTTGGGTGCTCAGTGGCATCAGCAGCACGCGCAGCTTTTGCGCCATCAGCTCCCAGCGCTCGATGCGTGCTTCGGCCTGCTGGCGGTAGGCCTGGCGCAGGTTGGCGTCCAGGGTGTCGAGCTCCAGCTGCGCGCTGCGCTGGGCGAAGCGCAGCAGGCCGGCGGCGGGCAGGGCGTGGTCGAGCGGGTCGGACACCGGCATCAGCAGCAGGTCGCAATGGCGCGAGAGCATGGCCAGGTGCTGTTCCACCTGGGCGGTGAGCGAGCGCTCATCGCAGATCACGATGGCCAGGCTGCCGGGGCGCAGCACTTCGCGGGCGCGGCGCAGGGCCAGGCCGAGGCTGTCGGCCCCGGGCGTGGCCTCGGTGTGCAGCGCCTGGTTGACCTTGGCCAGGCGGTTGAGCAGTTGCAGCAGGCTCTGCTTGCTGCGCCGGGGCTTGATTTCGTGGTGTTCGTTGTCGCCGAACACCAACCCGCCGATGCGGTCGTTGTGGCCCAGCGCGGCCCAGCCGAACAGCGCCGCAGCCTGGGCAGCCAGCACCGACTTGAACATCAGCCCCGAGCCGAAGAACAGCCGTTGGCTCTGCTCGACGAGGATGAAGATGGGCCGTTCGCGCTCTTCGTGGAAGAGCTTGGTGTGCGGTTCCTGGGTGCGCGCGGTGACCCGCCAGTCGATGTTGCGCACATCGTCGCCGGCCTGGTACACGCGTACCTGGTCGAAGTCCACGCCGCGCCCGCGCAGTTTGGAGTGGTGCAGGCCCACCAGCGGGCTGCGCTGGCCGGGCCGGGAAAACAGCTGGATTTCGCGCACGCGGTGGCGCATGTCGATCAGCTCGGCAAGGCCGATGCGGATGCCGGGTTGGGCCAGCGAGGCGGTGGGCATGGGCTCAGGCAACGGCGACGACGTCGAGGATGCGCTGGACCACGCGGTCCTGGTCGATCCCCGCCGCTTCGGCCTCGAACGAGAGGATGATGCGGTGGCGCAGTACGTCGAACAGCACCGCCTGGATGTCTTCGGGGCTGACGAAATCACGCCCGGCCAGCCAAGCGTGGGCGCGCGCGCAGCGGTCCAGCGAAATGGAGCCACGCGGGCTGGCGCCGTAGGCGATCCAGTCGGCCAGTTCGGCGTCGAACTTGGCCGGGGTGCGGGTGGCCATCACCAGTTGCACCAGGTATTCCTCCACCGCGTCGGCCATGTACAGGCCGAGGATTTCCTTGCGGGCGGCGAAGATGGCCTGCTGGCTGACCCGGCGCTCGGGCTTGGTCTCGCCGCCCAGGGCTTCACCACGGGCCTGCAACAGGATGCGCCGCTCTACCGCAGCGTCGGGGAAGCCGATTTTCACGTGCATCAGGAAGCGGTCGAGCTGGGCTTCGGGCAGCGGGTAGGTGCCTTCCTGCTCGATCGGGTTCTGTGTGGCCATGACCAGGAACAGCGGCGACAGGTCGTAAGTGCTGCGACCCACGCTGACCTGGCGTTCGGCCATGGCTTCGAGTAGCGCGGACTGCACCTTGGCCGGGGCGCGGTTGATTTCGTCGGCCAGCACCAGGTTGTGGAAGATCGGCCCCTGCTGGAACACGAAGCTGCCGGTCTCCGGGCGGTAGATTTCGGTGCCGGTAATGTCGGCCGGGAGCAGGTCGGGGGTGAACTGGATGCGATGGAACTGCGCCTCGATACCTTCGGCGAGCTCTTTGATGGCCTTGGTCTTGGCCAGGCCCGGCGCACCTTCGACCAGCATGTGGCCGTCGGCCAGGAGCACGATCAACAGCCGCTCGACCAGTTTCTCCTGGCCTAGGATCTGGGAAGAAAGAAAGGTGCGCAGCGCGATCAGCGCTTCACGGTGTTCCATCGGTGACGGTTCCTGGTGTGGGGCCGCAGGCGGCTGGAGGCAACTGCCCTGGCAAGGGGTGATACTTTAATCCATCCGGGGGGGTGGCGACCAATGGCGGTAGGGAAATTTATCCTTGCCCGGGGCCAGCAGGTCCGGAAATGTCCTGCATATGACTGGCCATTGACTGATGTTCCGCTGCGGCGTGTTGGCGCCTGCTTGTGTTTTTGCGCAAGCAGGAGGCACGAGGATGGACTTGAACAGCGGCAGCACAGCACGTATTACGCCGGTCACCCTGCGTTTTGGCGTGTTCTTTGATGGGACCGGCAACAACCTGAGCAATGTGATGCCGGCGGATGCTCCGGGGGGCAAGGGTGCCAGTTATGGCAACGCCTTGAGCAATGTGGCCCTGTTGCATGCGCTGTATCCGGCGCAGGGGGGCACGGCTGATGAGACCATGGTGTTTCTGAAACGCTATGTCGAGGGCGTGGGCACCCTGGCGGGGGAGGCGGATAATGCCTATGCCTCGGCCACCGGGAGTGGGCGTCTGGGGGCCGAGGCGAGGGTCGCCGAGGCCTTGGCGGGGATTGCCGGGCAATTGCAGGACTGGCGCCAGGCGCATCCGCAGGCAAGGGTCGAGCGGGTCGAGTTCGACCTGTTCGGTTTCAGTCGCGGCGCGGCGGCGGTGCGGCATCTGGCCAACCTCCTGCACGATGGCGGCGACGAGCGCTTGGCTGTGCCCTGCGAAATCGGGATCAACTTCATCGGCCTGTTCGACACGGTGGCGGCGATCATCGCGCCACTGCAGGGAGACCTTGACCCCGCCGATGACCGCAATGGTGGCTTGCGTCTGGGCCTGGGCGCGGACATTGCCCGGCAAGTGGTGCAGTTGGTGGCGGGGGACGAACAGCGGCACAACTTCCCGCTGGTGCGCAGCGACCATGACATCGTGTTGCCGGGCGTGCACTCGAACATTGGTGGTGGTTACCCGGATACCACGCAGGAGCAGGTGCTGCTGTGCAAACCGCAGTCTCAGCGGGTGCCGCTGGATATGCGCGCCGAGCACACTCGTGTGCATGCCTCAGTCAGTGCGTTGCTGGCGTCGTCATTTGGCGAAATGGGCGCGCCCAGGCCACGGGTGCTGGCCTGGGAGGTTCCGATTGCCGGTGGCCGGTCGAGTGAGGCGCAAAAGCAGGTGTACGCGGCGGTGTACCGCGAACGGGAAGTGGCGGGGCAGCTTTCCCGGGTGTACCTGAGCATCATGCGCGAGCTGGCGGTGCGGGCGGGGGTGCCGTTTGCGCCATTGGGCGGGCAGGCTGAGCATCGGCTGCCGGATGAGCTGCTGGGCATCAGCCGCAAGTTGCATGGGTTTGCCTTGGGTGAATACGAACAGCCTGGGTTGACCGAGGATGAACAGCAATTGTTGCGCGACAGGTACGTGCATGCGTCGGCGAACTGGAATGCGTTGAAGGGGTTGCACAACAGTGTGCTGGATGTGCTGTTCGTCAATCGGCCGGCGGCAGGAGGGCGGGTGGCGCACGCGAACCCGGCAGCTTGATCAGCCTGTACCGGCCTGATCGCCGGCAAGCCGGCTCCCACAGGGATAGCGTGTGGGTTGCGATCATTGCGGTCGAGGTGGAGCAACGGTCTTGTTCAAAATCTCGAAGCGTGCGCAATCCTTGTGGGAGATTGCCCAGCCCTTTGGGCTGCGCTGTCGCACAGGGAACAATGTTCGAGAGTATGTCACCTTCCCTTGTGGGAGCGGGCGTGCCCGCGAAGCAGACGACGCAGTGTATGGCACCGGCTTTGCCGGTGTTCGCGGCGGTTCGACGCCTCGACACGCCCGCTCCCACAGGGATTTGCGCCGGTCCCAGGCCTTGAAGGCAGTGCGATCGAGGTGGCAGCCGGCTTGCCGGCGATAGGGCTGCAACGCAGCCCCAGGGTTCATGCCGGGTGTCGACGTTTCCTGGCCGAATACGCTTCCTGTGCCAGGGTCAGCAGCACCGTCAGCAGCATGAACACGATCGACGCCACGAACACCCCGTTGGGCAGTTGCTGGTCGAGCATCCAGCCAAAGGCCACCGGCCCGAGTGCGCCGCCGATGCTGAAGCCGGTCGAGACCAGCCCGAAGGCTTTGCCCTCGGCCCCGCGTGGCGCCGCCGCCTTGACCAGCATGTCCCGCGACGGGGCGATGACCCCGGTCAGCAAGCCAATGGCGCCCAGCACCACTACCAACCCCCAGCCCCGCAGCAGCCCCAGGGCCACCAGCGCCGTCAACGCCGCGGCCAGGGCAAAGGCCAATGCCGCCACCAGGCCATGACGACGGGTCCGGTCAGCCAGGGCTCCACCGCATAGCACACCCACGGCACTGCTGAGCAGAAACGCCGTGAGCGCCGTGTTGGCCCAGGCCAGGGTCAGACCTTGGCCCTGGACGAGCGCGGCCACGGAGAACTTTTCGATGGCACTGGTGCTCAGGTTGAGCAACATGAACAGCACAGTCAGCACCCCGAGCATGGGCGTGAACAGTCGCACACGAGCTGCTGGGGAGCTAGCGCTACCTGTGATTCCAGGCCTGGCGACCTGATAGACGCCACTGCCTGGCACCGATATCAACAGCCAGGCGGCAAGCCCCGCTGCGGCGCCTGCCGCCAGGGCTGCCTGTGCGCCCGACACGGCAGCAATGCCAAGAAACATTGCTGGCGTTACCGCCGAGCCGAGGAAGCCGGCAAAGGTATGGATCGAGAACGACCGCCCCAGGCGGCCTTGTTCGATGCCGTTGGCCAGCAGCGCATAGTCGGCCGGGTGGTACACGCCATTGGCCAGACCGGCCATGGCCATCGCCACCAACAGCAGCGTATAGCCGGGGCTGACAGCAACCAGCAGGAAGCTGAGGCTGCCCAGCAGCAAGCCTGCCTTGAGCACCTTGCGCGCACCGTAATGGTCGACGGCATAGCCCAGCGGCGCCTGCACCAGGGCGGAGACGATGTTGAACACGGCCAGGGCCACGCCGAGTTCGACGAACCCTACCCCCAGCAAGCCGGGGAGCACGGGTAGCAGCGCCGGGATCAGCATGATGTGCACATGGCTGACGAAATGCACGGCAGCAATTTGGGTTAGAAGCTTGGGGCCAGCTTTGGGCATGTCGATACCTGTTGCAGGGCGTGCGCACCTGGCGCACGGCAGGGTGTTGGAAAGCCCGCTTACCGGGGAGAGTGGCTGAAACCGGGGAGTCGGCCGTTCAGTACGGCATAGGCCAGCAAGCCTATGACCAGCCCCCAGAACGCGCCGCCTATGCCAAACAGGCTGATGTTGGCCGCCGCCGCCAGGAAAGTGATCAGTGCCGCTTCGCGCGAACGGGCATCGACCATTGCGCTGGCCAGGCTGGTGCCGATGGTGCCCAGCAGGGCAAGGCCGGCCAAAGTGGTGATGAAGGTGGCCGGCAGGGCCATGAACACACTGGCCAGGGTGACGCCGAACACCCCCACGAGGATGTAGCAGACACCGGCAGCGATACCCGCGACCCAGCGTTTGTCCGGGTCTTCGTGGGCCTCCTTGCCAGTACAGATGGCGGCGGTGATGGCCGCGATGTTGAAAGCGTGCGACCCGAACGGTGCCATCAGCAACGAGCCCAGGCCAGTGACTGCCACGATCGGGTTGGCGCTGGTCTTGAAGCCATCGTTGCGCAGCACCAGCATGCCTGGCATGTACTGACCGGTAAGGGTGATCAGGAACAACGGCAGGGCCACGCTCAGGGCGGCGTTGAGGGAAAAGGTGGGCGCGGTGAACAACGGCGTGGCGAACTCCAGCCTGAGCGCTGTCAGGTCCACCTGGCCCTGGAGCAGCAGGTAGCCCAGGCCCAGCAGCAGAATGCCTACCACGGCATAGCGGGCGGTGAAGCGTTTGAATGTCACATAGGCCGCGATCAGTAGCCCGGCCAGCGCGGGGTCGACCGACAGGCCTCCGAATGCACCGATGCCGAACTGCAACAGGATACCCGCCAGCAGCCCGGCGGCAATCCCGCCGGGAATGACCCGCACCAGGCGTTCGAAGTAACCGGTCAGCCCCAGGATCACGAAGCCGGCGGCCGACAGCAGGTAGGCGCCGATGGCCTCGCTGTAGGGCACGCTGGCCAGCGCCGTGACCAGGAACGCAGCGGCCGGCGTGGACCAGGCGGTGATCACCGGCTCGCGGCTGTACCAGGACAGGGCCAGGCCACTGAAGCCAACGCCGATCGATACGGCCCAGACCCATGATGAAGTCAGCTCCGGGCTCAGCCCGGCCAGTTTGGCGGCCTGGAACACCAGGATGAAGGTGCCGCCGTAATTGACGATGACCGAAACGATCCCCGCCACCACGGGGTGAAGGATGTCTGTCAGCCGGAGCGGGGTTGGTGCGGTGTGTGCGGGCGTGTTCATCGGGGCCTCGGGCGTTCTGGCGCATAGGGGTTGGAAAGCCTGGTTTTTATAGCGTTAGAATGGCCGGTATAGCCCAGCCACTTTTCGATACATGGCCATACCAATGTTCAAGCATGCACAACTGGAGTCGGTGAAAGCCTGGATCGGCGACCCGGCGCGCGCGTCGCTGCCTTTGCACGTGCGGATCCAGCGGGCGATACGCCAGCTGATTCTCGAAGGGGCATTGCCCGTGGGTAAGGCCTTGCCCGCCTCGCGTGCACTGGCGACCTCGCTGGCTGTGTCGCGGGACACGGTCGAGGCCGCTTATGGCCAGTTGCACGCCGAAGGCTTCATCGAGCGCCGGGTGGGTAGTGGTAGCTTCGTCTCACCCCGTACGCAGCACCTGCCGGCGCGCGCCCGGGGCCGAAGGGTGAAAGCCCCGGTCGAGCCGCCAGCGCTCAGCCGCCGGGGCCAGGCGCTGTGCCAGGAGGGCGGGGTGCACAATTTCTTCGTCCCTCGGCCGTTTGCGCCGGGGGTGGCAGAAACGCGCAACTTCCCCTTGCAGACCTGGGAAAAGCTGCAGCGGCAGGTGTTCAGGGAACATGGCACCCAGGCGCTGCTGCACAGCGCCGCGCAAGGCACCGAGCCACTGCGGCGGGCGATTGCCGATTACGTCAATCTCGAGCGTGGCGCACAGGCCACGGCCGATCGCGTGCTGATCCTCACCAGTTCGCAGCAGGCGTTCAGCCTGTGTGCCCACGTACTGGCCGATGCCGGCGACCAAGTGGTTATCGAAGACCCGGCTTACCATGGCGCCAGGAAGGCGCTGGTTGCTGCTGGCCTGCATTGCATTGCCGTGGCCGTGGACCCCGACGGCATGCAGGTCGAGCAGATCCCACGGTTGGCCCCCCATGCCAGGGCTGTTTTCCTGACCCCGTCGCACCAGTTCCCTACTGGCGTGACCCTGTCCCTGGACCGGCGTCTGGCGGTGATCGAGTGGGCACGGCAACAACGCGCCTGGATCATCGAGGACGACTACGACAGCGAGTTTCACTATGCCGGCAAACCCACCGCGTGCGTGCAAGGCCTGGATGCCCACGACCGGACGGTTTATATCGGCACGTTCACCAAATCCCTGTTCGCCGGCTTGCGCATTGCCTACATGGTCTTGCCGCCGCAACTGGTCGGGCCGATGACCGCAGCGCGGACGTTGCAGGACGGGCATACGGCTTCGCTGGCACAACTGACCCTGGCCAGGTTCATCGAAGGTGGGCACTTCGGTGCCCATGTGCGCTTGATGCGGACAATCTATGCCGAGCGCCGCGATGCACTGGCGGCGCTGGTGCAGGCGCAGCTGTCCGATTTTCTTGTCGCGCGCGTGCCGGCGGGCGGCATGCAGATGCCCTGTGTTTTCACCAGGCCGATGCCTGAAGAACTCGTGGTCAAGGCGGCGCAGGCGGCAGGCATAGACCTGTTGGGGCTCAGTGCCCTGTATGCGTCGTCGAGGGGGGAGGCGGAAGTGTTGATGGGGTTTGCGGCGCATACCCCGGGCGAGCTGGCGATGGCCGTGGCGAAACTGGCGAAGGTATTGCGCCAGGTCGAGGCCAGCCAAGGGGGCGCAAAGCTGTTGCGCTGAGGCCCGGCAGCAGGACGCCGCCGGGGCAGTTGTCGCGGTCAGTTGGCCAGCTCTACCAGCAGGCTCTTCAGATAGTCGCAGCCTTGCGCATCCAGCGGCTGCAGGGGCAGGCGTGGCGCGCCGACATCCTGGCCGAGCATTTTCAAACCGGCCTTGATGGTGGTGGGCAGACCACGGCGGGTGATGTACTCCAGCAGTTCGTACTGGCGGTAGAACAGCGCGCGGGCTTCGGCCAGGTCGCCTTGCTGCACCGCGTCCCAAAGCGCCAGGTTCAGCGCCGGGATCAGGTTGGGTGCGGCGGTGCACCAGCCGGTGGCGCCGGCCACCAGGGCTTCCAGGGTGAGCGGGTTGCAACCGTTGTAGAAGGCCACCTGGCCATCGGTGGCCTTGAACAGGCGGTGCATGCGCTGGATGTCACCAGTGCTTTCCTTGACCATGGTCACATTCGGCACTTCGTTGAGGATGCGCAGGATCAGCTCCACCGACAGGTCGGTGCCGCTGGTGCCGGGGTTGTTGTAGAGCATGACCGGAATGTCGATGGCCGCACCCACCGCCTTGTAGTGGGCGACCACTTCGGCTTCGGTGAGCTTCCAGTAGGAGATGGGCAGCACCATCACCGCGGTGGCGCCGCATGCCTGTGCCAGGCGGGCGCGCTGCACGGTACGTGCGGTGGTCAGGTCGGAGACGCTGACCACGCTGGGCACGCGGCCGGCAATGCGCGCCTGGCTGAAGCGCACCACCGTTTCCCATTCACTGTCGGACAGGTAGGCGCCTTCGCCTGTGCTGCCCAGCGGTGCGATGGCGTGTACGCCGTCGGCGATCAGGCGGTCGATGGACGTGCCCAAGGCATCCAGGTCGAGCGTGCCGTCTGGCGTGAAGGGAGTGATGGTGTAGCCGATAACGCCGCGAATTACAGGTGTAGACATAACCAGGCACCTCTGCCGTTGTTAAGGAAAGGGTACAGCTTCGATCAGCCCAGGCAGTCGCCATGGGCACGCAAGGCACGGCGTGCGTAGTAGCTGAACGCGGCGCCATGACGTTTGGGGGTGGAGATCCAGTCGTGGGCTTCCTTGCCCAGGGCATCCGGGATGGGGCGGATGTCACCGGCGCCCATGGCCAGCAGCTGCATCTTCGCTGCGCGCTCGAACAGCAGGGCGAGCACGCAGGCTTCCTCGATCGAGCGGCCGGCGATCAGCAGGCCGTGGTGGGAAAGCAGGATCGCGCGCTTGTCGCCGATCGCCCTGGAAATGATTTCACCTTCTTCGTTGCCCACCGGTACGCCGGGCCATTCCTTGAGGAATGCGCAGTCGTCGAACAGCGGGCACAGGTCCATGTGCGAGATGGCCAGTGGCACTTCCAGCATCGACAGGGCGGCGCTGTGCAGCGGGTGGGTGTGGATGATGCAGTTGACGTCGGGGCGTGCGCGGTACAGCCAGCTGTGGAAGCGGTTGGCCGGGTTGGCCATGCCGCGGCCTTGCAACACGTTGAGGTCTTCGTCGACCACCAGCAGGTTGGAAGCGGCGATCTCGTCGAAGCCCAGACCGAGTTGTTGCGTGTAGTAGGTGCCAGGCTGCTCGGCGCGGGCGGTGATCTGCCCGGCCAGGCCGGAGTCGTGGCCACCGTCGAACAGGATGCGGCAGGTGAGGGCGAGTTTTTGTCGAGGGGTGTAGGTGTTGTCGGCCAGCGCCGTCAGCATCTGCTGCTGGGCGAGTTTGACCAGTTGGTCCTTGGGGGTCTGCATGGTGGTCGTCATGGGCGGTACCTGCATGGGGAGGGGCGATGGATTGCTGATCGGCGAGGAACACCGTCAGGACACAAATGCGATATTAATGACACAAAGTGTCATATGCAAGCGATGTGTCATCATCAGCGCCAGTCATCTGAGACTGCGCGGGGGAAGGTATGGCGGGGTTGTCAGAGGTGGTGCAGGGCAACGATTGGCAGGCCAGCCCTGGTCAGAGGGCTGGCACGTGCCCTTCAAGGCGCGCCGAACAGCATCGTCCAGTAAACGCCGTTATCGCTACGCGAGTTCTCGGCAAAGGCCGCACCTACCTGGGTAAACACCGGGTTCATCAGGTTGGCGCAATGCCCGGGGCTGGCCAGCCAGCCTGCCATCGCCTTGCTCGGTGACCCCTGGCCTGCGGCAATGTTCTCGCCGATCTGTCGCCCACGGTAGCCGGCATCCCATGCCCGATCCGCGGGTAGATCACCGTCGAGGTCGCGGTGCGCGAAGAAATTGTCGTTGGCCATCGCCCGGCTGTGGCGCTGCGCCGCCGTTCCCAGGGCGGTGTTCCAGGTCAACGGGCGTGCAGCGGCAAAGCGCTTGCGACCACACAGGCGCGGCTTCGCCCGTGCAGCGTTCACCTGTGCCAGCAGCGCGTTGCTTGCCGATCGCCTATCGCCAAGCTGGGCATCGAGCAGGGGCCGAGCCAGCAGCACCCGCCATTCGTTGCGTGAGCGACTCACACCGATATCGGCATATTGGCTATCGAGCAGGGCTGCGCAGTAGTCGCTGCGGAGCATGTCAAAGGCCTCCTCGGCATCTTGCGCGCCGACCAGGCGGATGGCCCGCACCTTCACCGCCTGATAACCCGCAGCCTTCAATCCTTCTCGCAAACCCCCGTCGTAGCCGACTGGCAATGCCAGTTTCGGTTTCAGCACCAGCGGCGTCGAGCCCCGGACAATGCGCCGCTCGCAGCGTTGTGGCTGGGTGCGATAGTCGTTGATGGCTGCCACCAGTTGCCTTTCCCCGCTGGCATGGGCGGGGTTGGCGAACAGGTGGAAAAAAGGGATGAAGCAGAGCGAGACAAAGGGGGAGCGACGGACTGCTTGGCGCATGGGGTGAATGGCTCTGTTGGATAACGACGGCAAGGCCGATTTGAGGGCTCGGCTAAGACTGTGCGGCTCAATACAGGTTCACGTGTACGCGGTACAATTTTTCGCGGGTACTCAACTTGAATGCTGCAACAAGGTAAACCGCAATGACACAAGCTACCGATCAGGCTTTTTACGACCGCGCGGATGCGCATATCGAACTGGCGAACCAGCAGATCGAGAAAATGGAAGACCTGGGCAAGGTCAGTGCCTCACTGACCTTCGGCGCCTCGCGCTTCAATGCCTGGATGAGTGCCCGCAGTTTCAAGACCAGTGCCGAACTGGCTGCCGCGCGGGAGGAGCTGTTGAAGTATTTCTGCGAGCAATACCGGATGATGCTCGAGGACAACCTGGACGAGCACATCGAGCATTTTGACCGGTATGTGCTGGGCAAAAGCGACTGAACCATGGGGGCGCGATCTCATGGAACTGCACAAGGCTCATTGAATTAGCAGGGACCCTGTGGGAGCCGACCGCTTGCGAATTCAGTCTTCTACCCGCCAGCGCAGCCTTATCGGGCCTTCTTTTCCAGAATCCGCGCCCCGGTACCTTCCTTGCCCAGCACATCCTCGGGGTTGCGCAGCGGGCATTCTTCCAGCGACAGGCAGCCGCAACCAATGCAGTTGTCCAGGCTGTCGCGCAACGCTTCCAGGGTGCGAATGCGGGCGTTCAGGTCTTCGCGCCAGGCGGTCGACATCTCGCCCCATTGCGCTGCCGTGAGTTTGCTGTTGGGCGCGTAGCGGCTGAAGGCCTGCCTGATTTCCTCAAGCGGAATACCCGTGCGTTGCGCCACCTTGATGATGGCCAGCGTACGCAACACCAGCGAAGGATAACGGCGCTGGTTACCCGCCGTACGGATGCTGGCGATAAGCCCCTTGGTCTCGTAGAAGTGCAGTGCAGACACCGCCACGCCGCTGCGTTTGGCCACTTCACCTACCGTTAGCATCCGTGTGTTGTCCGCTGTCATGCCTGCTGACCTCAAGTTAAGTTGAGCTCTTATAGTCCCGCCCGATCTTCTTCGCAACCGCTTTCCCCCGGAGCACGCCCGGCGCTCCCACCGCGACCGCATTGACCTCAAACCATGCGCGAACGCTGCGGGAGCTGGCTTGCCGGCGATGGGCCGCATAGCGGCCCCGATTGCCCGATCAGGGCGGCGACCGATCGCGGCGTATCTGGGTAACCAGGGTAAAGCGGTCATCCGGGTGCACCGTCTCGGAAACCGCCATCAGGTCGCCGTTTTCCTCGCGGTAATGGCGAATGATCTTCAGCCCCGGTGAGCCTGCCTCGGCCTTCAGCACCCGGGCCATTTCCGCGGTCAGCAACACTGCCCGCACCTGCTGGTCGACCACTGCGATCGCCCGGCCATAGTGCTGCTCGATCAGCCCTGCAATCAGCTGGTCGGGGTGCTCGCGGGCCAAATCTATGACCGCGGCATAGTCGCGCTGCGCGTACACATCGGTCCAGCACAGCGGCGCCGCGTTGTGGACACGGTCGACGCGGACGCTCGACACGCAGAAGTAATGCTCGCCCGGTACCAGCCCCAGCCGCGCCGCCTCGCTCAGGTCGGCGACGAAGTGGCGCACGTCCTGGATTTCCCGTTGCTGGGTTTCCGCCAGGTGTGCCAGGTCCGCCACGCTGGCCAGTGACTGCGAGTAGCCACCGCGCGGGCTGCTGGCCTCCACCCGGGTGCCCACGCGCTTGCGCCGCGATACCAGCCCTTGGTTGAGCAACTGGTTGATCGCCGTGCGCACCGTGTGCCGGCTTACATCGTAAAGGTCGCACAGCTCGAACTCGGTCGGCAGCAGGCTGCCCACCGGGTAGCGGCCGCTGGCGATGCCCTCCATCAAGTCCTTTGCCACGGTGGTATAGCGCGTCGGGTTCATGCCGTTGGTCTGTCTCGCGAATTTGTAGCAGCGCCAGGGGCGCAAAGCGGCACCGGAAATCAGGCCTGGGCGGGCAGGCTCATATGCAACAACGGGAACGGCCGGCCTTCGCCGTCCAGCGCTGAGCGGCCGGTCTGGATGAAACCGTAGTGCCGATAGAACCCCACTGCCTGCGGGTTTTGCTCGTTGACATCGACGCTCATCGTGCTGCGCGACTGACGGCCGAAATCCAGCAGCGCGCGGCCTATGCCCTGGCCGTGGCGTTCGGGGTCGACGAAGAGCATCTCCACGTGGTTTTCATTGAAGCCGATGAACCCCAGCGGGCGGTCATCGGTGTCTACCGCAACCCAGAGTTCGACGGCCGGGAGGTAGACGTCGCGCAATTGCGGCAGCAGCGCCTCGATGTCGGACGCTTGCAGAAAGTGATGGGTGGCGCGCACGGCGCGCAGCCAGATGTCGAGCAGCTGCGGGTGGTCTGCAGCGATGCTTTGGCGAATGATCATGGAGTCATGCCTGGGCGGTGTATGGCCTGGGGAGTGCGGGATGAAGGAAAAGGGTACCCGGATTGTGTGGGGCGGGGCAATGGACGGTGGGGCAGGACATCAGTTGATGTGTCGGCCGGGCCGGCCCTTTCGCGGGTAAACCCGCTCCCACAAGCACGGCACTGCCCTCGAGCCCGGCGCCGTACCTGTGGGAGCGGGTTTACCCGCGATCTCAGAAGCCCGCCTCCAGACCCAGCAGGTCCTGCACCGTCTGCCTGCGGCGAATCATCCGCAGCGCCCCATCCTCGATCAGGAACTCCGGCAGCAAAGGCCGGCTGTTGTAGTTCGACGACATCGACGCGCCATAGGCCCCGGCGTCGTGGATCACCAGCAGGTCACCCACCTGCGCCAGGGGCAGGTCATGCGGGGTCAGTTCCTGGTCATCCTGGGTAAATACATCGCCCGACTCGCACAGCGGCCCGGCCACCACGGTCGGCTGCCGTGGGCGCTCCACCGGCTGGCCGTTGGCGTCGAGCAGGGTCATGCGGTGGTAGGCCCCGTACATCGCCGGGCGCATCAGGTCGTTGAAGCCGGCATCGATCATGACGAAGGTATTGCGGCCCACCTGCTTCACGGCGCGCACCTCGGCCACCAGGTAACCCGATTCCGCCACCAGGAAGCGCCCTGGCTCGATCTCCATGCGCACGGGGTGGCCCAGCATCGCTTCGATTTCCTTGCGTGCCACGGCCCAGGTCCGGGCGTAGCGTTGCAGGTCGACCGGCTTGTCGCTGCTGCGGTACGGGGTGGAAAGCCCGCCACCAATGGAGAACGCCTCGATGTCCACGCCCAGGCGGCCGATCAGCTCGATCATCGAGCGGGCCACTTGCTCCAGGTGCTGGTAATCCACCCCGGAGCCAATGTGCATGTGCACGCCCACCAGGTGCAGGCCATGGTTTTTAACGCAGGCCAGCGCTTCGCCCAGCTCTTCGTGCCAGATGCCGTGCTTGCTGTTCTCGCCGCCGGTGTTGGTCTTGCGGCTGTGGCCGTGGCCGAAGCCGGGGTTGATGCGGATCCACACGCGGTGGCCGGGAGAGCGTTCACCCAGTTGGCGCAGCATGTCGATGGAACCGGCGTTGACTTCGATCTTCGAGGCCACCACCCGCTCCAGGGTCGGCCGGTCGAGCGCATCGCAGGTCAGTACCACGCCGGCAGGGTCGCCATCCACGCTTGCACCCGCGGCAAAAGCCCGTTCCATTTCGCCCAGCGACACCGCATCCAGCACCAGACCGTGGGCGCGCATCAGGCGCAGCACATGCAGGTTGGGGTTGGCCTTCTGGGCGAAGCGCACGGTGTCGAACACCTTCAGCTGTTCGACCCGTTCGGCGATGGTGCCGGCGTCGTAGGCCCACAGCGGCGAGCCGTGCTGGCGAACTGCGTCGGCCAGAAGAGTGAAGGGTGCAGTCATGGTGGCGTTACTCATATAAGGAAGGCCACGAGGATGAGCCAAAGCAGGAATTCAGAAAAATAGCTATTTTTCTGTCGGTCATTCATATCTGATATGACCATTGCCGACTTACCGGGTTTTGCCATGAAACTGTCCGTCCGCCATATTGAAGTGTTCCGCGCCATCATGGCCGCTGGCAGTGTCACTGGTGCGGCGCGCCTGCTGTTCACCTCGCAGCCCACTGTCAGCCGCGAACTGGCGCGGCTGGAGCAGGTAACCGGGCTGAACCTGTTCGAGCGCGAGGGTGGGCGCCTGGTGGCGACCGCCCAGGCGTTGCTGCTGATCGAGGAGGTTGAGCGGGCCTACGTAGGGCTGGAGCGCATCGACCGCTTTGCCCAGGCCATCCGCAATTTCGAACAGGGTCGGCTGGCCATAACCTGCCTGCCGCTGTTTTCCCAGACCTTGCTACCCAAGGCTTGCCAGCGCTTTCACCAGCAGCACCGGGGCGTGAGCGTGAGTATCCTGGCGCAGGAGTCGCCTTTGCTGGAGGAATCACTGGTGGCCCAGCAGCATGACCTGGGCCTGACCGAGGTCGAGCAGATACCGCGTGGCGCCTACGGCGAATTGCTGTTCAGCGCCAACATGGTGTGCGTGCTGCCCGAGGGGCATCCGCTGCAGGCCCGGGCCGAGCTGGAGTTGAGCGATTTTCACGAGGTCGACTTCATCAACCTGGCCAGCCTCGACACCTACCGGCAGCGCCTGGACCAGCACTTCCGTGCGGCGGGGGTGAACCGCCGCACGGTCATCGAGACCACCAGTGCTGCCTCGGTGTGCGCCATGGTCCGGCAGGGCCTGGGGGTGGCGATCATCAACCCGCTGAGTGGGCTGGAGGCGGCGCAGGGCGGGTTGCCGATTCGGCGGTTGCGGGTGTCGGTGCCGTACCAGGTGATGCTGATAAGGCCGGACCATCGGCCGGCTTCGGCAGCGGTGGAGCCGTTTTGCCAGGCGTTGCGGGTGCAGGCCCGGGAGATGCAGCAAGCGCTGGCATGATCGTTGTGGGGGGGAACTGCCTTGCACAAAACCTGAAAGCTGGCGCGATCACTGTGGGAGCGGGCAAGCCCGCGAAACAGGCGGCGCGATGAATGGCACCGGCTGTGCCGGTGTTCGCGGGCATGCCCGCTCCCACAGGGGCAGCGCCGGTATTCAGTTCGTTACAGCTCGCAGACGAAGGTACCAGTCCCGGCCAGGATGTTCTCCAGGGTTTCCTTCACTTCATCCATGTCACTCAACTCGCTGGTCAGGTTGATCTCCAGCACCTCATCGCCCTTCAGTGCATCGCGGTCGCCGGCCGCCACTTCGATCAGCAGGCGCTTGGCGCTCAGGGTCACTTTCAACCCGTCCAGTGTCGACGGCTCGTCATCCAGGGTCAGGTCGACGGTGTCTTCGTCCGGGTAGCGGGTCAGCAGGAACATCTGACCCTTGTCGCTGTGGCAGCACAGGGTCGCCATGTTGTCTTCCTCGTCATCGCAAGGGGTGGCGAACAGCAGGGCAGTATTGATTTGCATGGACAAGGCTCGGATCAACGGAAACGGAAGGGAATTCTGACAGTCTTGCCGGCAGGCATAAACGTAAAGTTACCGCCCCTTGACCGAAATTGTCGCAGCGCTGCAAGCCTTGTGACCGATCAGTCGTTAAGCTTCGGCGAGCCCTGGGCGTGCCTGCGCACGTTCAACGCCTGGTTTTACCGTCCGCCTTGCCACGGGTTGGCTATCGTTGATCCGTACACGGCGCACGCAGCGACGCTTCAACTATTACAAAGCCCAAGCGGAGTACCACAGATGGCGTTCTTCACCGCAGCCAGCAAAGCCGACTTCCAGCACCAACTGCAAGCGGCCCTGGCGCAGCACATCAGCGAACAGTCCCTGCCACAAGTCGCGCTGTTCGCCGAGCAGTTCTTCGGCATCATCTCTCTGGACGAACTCACCCAACGCAGGCTTTCCGACCTGGCCGGCTGCACCCTGTCAGCCTGGCGCATCATCGAGCGTTTCGACCCCGAATACCCGCAAGTGCGGGTGTACAACCCCGATTACGAACGCAATGGCTGGCAATCGACCCACACCGTGGTCGAAGTGCTGCACCACGACCTGCCGTTCCTGGTCGACTCGGTGCGTACCGAGCTCAACCGCCGCGGCTACAGCATCCACACCCTGCAGACCACCGTGCTCAGCGTACGCCGCGGCACCAAGGGCGAGCTGCTGGAACTGCTGCCCAAGGGCACCCAGGGCGAGGGCGTACGCCATGAGTCGCTGATGTACCTGGAGATCGATCGTTGCGCCAACGCCGCCGAGCTGACGGTACTGGCCCGCGAGATCGAGCAGGTGCTGGCCGAGGTGCGGGTGGTGGTTGCCGACTTCGAACCGATGAAGGCCAAGCTGCGTGAAGTGGTGGCGGAGGTGGAGCAGACCGCCTTTGGCCCGGCGCAACACGAAAAGGGCGAGGTCAAGGCGTTTCTCGAGTGGCTGCTGGACAACCACTTCACCTTCCTGGGCTATGAAGAATTCACCGTCAAGGGCGACGCCGACGGCGGCCAGATGGTCTACGACGAGCAGTCGTTCCTCGGCCTGCCGCGCCGCCTGCGCGTGGGCCTGACCAGCGACGAGCTGCGCATCGAAGACTACGCCGTGGCCTACCTCAACGAGCCGCTGCTGCTGTCGTTCGCCAAGGCCGCGCTGCCCAGCCGCGTACACCGCCCGGCGTACCCGGACTACGTGTCGATCCGCCAGCTGGATGCCGACGGCAAGGTGATCAAGGAGCATCGCTTCATGGGCCTGTACACCTCGTCGGTGTACGGCGAAAGCGTGCATGCCATCCCTTATATCCGTGAGAAGGTCACCGAAGTCGAGCGCCGCTCAGGCTTCGATCCCAAGGCCCACCTGGGCAAGGAACTGGCCCAGGTGCTGGAAGTGCTGCCGCGCGACGACCTGTTCCAGACCCCGGTCGACGAGCTGTTCAGCACGGTCATGTCGATCGTGCAGATCCAGGAGCGCAACAAGATCCGCGTGTTCCTGCGCAAGGACCCGTACGGCCGCTTCTGCTACTGCCTGGCCTATGTACCGCGGGAAATCTACTCCACCGAAGTGCGGCAGAAGATCCAGCAGGTGCTGATGGAGCGCCTGAAGGCCAGCGACTGCGAGTTCTGGACCTTCTTCTCCGAATCGGTGCTGGCCCGTGTGCAGCTGATTCTGCGGGTAGACCCGAAAAACCGCATCGACATCGACCCGCAGCAACTGGAACGCGAAGTGATCCAGGCCTGCCGCTCGTGGAATGACGACTACTCGGCGCTGGTGATCGAGAACTTCGGCGAAGCCCAGGGCACCAACATCCTCGCCGACTTCCCCAAAGGTTTCCCGGCCGGTTACCGCGAGCGCTTCGCCGCGCACTCGGCGGTGGTCGACCTGCAGCACGTGCTGAACCTGTCGGAAAGCAAGCCGCTGGCGATGAGCTTCTACCAGCCGCTGACCCAGGCCGGCGAGCGCATCCTGCACTGCAAGCTGTACCACGCCGACACTCCGCTGGCGCTGTCCGACGTGCTGCCGATCCTGGAAAACCTTGGCCTGCGCGTGCTCGGCGAGTTCCCGTACCGCCTGCGTCATGCCAGTGGCCGCGGCTACTGGATCCACGACTTCGCCTTCACCTACAGCGAAGGCCTGAGCCTGGACATCCAGCAGCTCAATGACATCCTGCAGGACGCCTTCATCCACATCGTCCGTGGCGATGCCGAGAACGACGCCTTCAACCGCCTGGTGCTGACCGCCGGCCTGCCATGGCGCGACGTGGCGCTGCTGCGTGCCTACGCCCGGTACCTGAAGCAGATCCGCCTGGGCTTCGACCTGGGCTACATCGCCAGCACCCTGAACAACCACACCGACATCGCCCGCGAGCTGACCCGGTTGTTCAAGACCCGCTTCTACCTGGCGCGCAAGCTCACACAGGACGACCTGGATGACAAGCAACTGCGTCTGGAGCAAGCCATCCTGACCGCGCTGGATGACGTGCAGGTGCTGAACGAAGACCGCATCCTGCGCCGCTACCTGGACCTGATCAAGGCCACCCTGCGCACCAATTTCTACCAGCCGGACGCCAACGGCCACAACAAGTCGTACTTCAGCTTCAAGTTCAACCCCAAGCTGATCCCCGAACTGCCTAAACCAGTGCCCAAGTTCGAGATATTCGTCTACTCGCCACGGGTCGAGGGCGTGCACCTGCGCTTTGGCAACGTCGCCCGAGGTGGCCTGCGCTGGTCCGACCGTGAGGAAGACTTCCGCACCGAGGTGCTGGGCCTGGTAAAAGCCCAGCAGGTGAAGAACTCGGTAATCGTGCCGGTCGGCGCCAAGGGCGGCTTCCTGCCGCGCCGCCTGCCGCTGGGCGGCAGCCGTGACGAGATCGCCGCCGAAGGCGTGGCGTGCTACCGCATCTTCATTTCCGGCCTGCTGGACATCACCGACAACCTCAAGGACGGTGGCGTGGTGCCGCCGGCCAACGTGGTGCGGCATGACGATGACGACCCGTACCTGGTGGTGGCGGCCGACAAAGGCACCGCGACGTTCTCCGACATCGCCAACGGCATCGCCATCGACTACGGCTTCTGGCTGGGCGACGCCTTCGCCTCGGGTGGCTCGGCCGGTTACGACCACAAGAAGATGGGCATTACCGCACGCGGCGCCTGGGTGGGCGTGCAGCGCCACTTCCGCGAGCGCGGCATCAACGTGCAGGAAGACCCGATCACCGTCATTGGCGTCGGCGACATGGCCGGCGACGTGTTCGGCAACGGCCTGCTGATGTCCGACAAGCTGCAACTGGTGGCCGCGTTCAACCACCTGCACATCTTCATCGACCCGAACCCGGAGCCTGCCTCCAGCTTTGCCGAGCGCAAGCGCCTGTTCGACCTGCCGCGTTCGGCCTGGAGCGACTACGACACCAGCATCATGTCCGAAGGCGGCGGTATCTTCCCGCGCAGTGCCAAGAGCATCGCCATCAGCCCGCAGATGAAAGAGCGCTTCGCCATTGATGCCGATCGCCTGACCCCGACCGAGCTGCTCAACGCGCTGCTCAAGGCACCGGTAGACCTGCTGTGGAACGGCGGCATCGGTACCTACGTCAAGGCCAGCACCGAGAGCCACGCCGATGTTGGCGACAAGGCCAACGACGCGCTGCGTGTCAATGGCAACGAACTGCGCTGCAAGGTGGTGGGCGAGGGCGGCAACCTGGGCATGACCCAGCTCGGCCGGGTCGAGTTCGGCCTGCACGGCGGCGCCACCAACACCGACTTCATCGACAACGCCGGCGGCGTGGACTGCTCCGACCACGAGGTCAACATCAAGATCCTGCTCAACGAAGTGGTGCAGGGTGGCGACATGACCGAGAAGCAGCGCAACCAGCTGCTGGGCAGCATGACCGACGAAGTGGCCGGCCTGGTGCTGGGCAACAACTACAAGCAGACCCAGGCGCTGTCGCTGGCTGCCCGCCGCGCCCGCGAGCGGATTGCCGAGTACAAGCGCCTGATGGCCGACCTGGAAGCCCGTGGCAAGCTGGACCGCGCCATCGAGTTCCTGCCATCCGAAGAGCAGCTGGCCGAACGCCTGGCCGCCGGCCAGGGCCTGACCCGCGCCGAGCTGTCGGTGCTGATCTCGTACAGCAAGATCGACCTCAAGGAACAGCTGCTCAAGTCGCTGGTGCCGGACGACGACTACCTGACCCGCGACATGGAAACCGCCTTCCCGCCGTCGCTGGTCAGCAAGTTCGCCGAGTCCATGCGCCGCCACCGCCTGAAACGCGAAATCGTCAGCACCCAGATCGCCAACGACCTGGTCAACAACATGGGCATCACCTTCGTCCAGCGCCTGAAAGAGTCGACCGGCATGAGCCCGGCCAACGTGGCCGGGGCCTATGTGATCGTGCGCGACATCTTCCACCTGCCGCACTGGTTCCGCCAGATCGAGGCACTGGACTACCAGGTACCGGCGGAGATCCAGCTGACCCTGATGGACGAGCTGATGCGCCTGGGCCGCCGTGCCACCCGCTGGTTCCTGCGCAGCCGCCGCAACGAGCAGGACGCCGGGCGTGACACCGCGCACTTCGGGCCGAAGATCGCGCAACTGGGGCTCAAGCTCGACGAGTTGCTCGAAGGCCCGACCCGCGAGCGCTGGATGGTGCGCTACCAGGGCTTCGTCGAGGCTGGTGTACCGGAGTTGCTGGCGCGCATGGTGGCCGGCACTACCCACCTGTACACCCTGTTGCCGATCATCGAGGCTTCGGACGTTACCGGCCATGACCCGGCACAGGTGGCCAAGGCGTTCTTCGCCGTGGGCAGCGCGCTGGACCTGACCTGGTACCTGCAGGAAATCAGCAACCTGCCGGTGGAAAACAACTGGCAGGCACTGGCCCGCGAGGCGTTCCGCGACGACATCGACCTGCAGCAGCGGGCGATCACCATCTCGGTACTGCAGATGGCCGATGCACCGGAAGACATGGACGCCCGTGTGGCGCTGTGGGCCGAGCAGCACCGGGTGATGGTGGAGCGCTGGCGCGCCATGCTGGATGACCTGCGCAATGCCACCGGCACCGACTATGCGATGTACGCGGTGGCCAACCGCGAGCTGGTCGACCTGGCCATGAGCGGGCAGGCGGCGGTGGTGCCGTCCTGAGCCCAAGGTGAGTAAAACTAAGCCCCGGCAGCGATGCCGGGGCTTTTTTTGTATTCCTGTGCTGGCCCTTTCGCGGGTAAACCCGCTCCCACAGGAGCATCACAAGGCTTGAGTGTAGTGAGGTCCCCGTGGGAGCGGGCGTGCCCGCGAAGAGGCCGGTACAGGCTTACTTGAACCTGCGCTCCACCCCTTTCTCCACCAGGATCTTCGCCGAAATCTCTTCCACCGAAAAATGCGTGGAATTGATGTTGGGAATGTTCTCCCGGCGGAACAGGCTTTCCACCTCGCGCACTTCGAACTCGCACTGGGCAAAGCTGGAATAGCGGCTGTTGGGCTTGCGTTCGTGGCGGATGGCGGTGAGGCGGTCAGGGTCGATGGTCAGGCCGAACAGCTTGTTGTGGTGCTTTTTCAGCACCGCCGGCAGCTGCAGGCGCTCCATGTCGTCCTCGGTCAGCGGGTAGTTGGCGGCGCGGATGCCGAATTGCATGGCCATGTACAGGCAGGTGGGGGTCTTGCCGCAGCGCGATACACCGACCAGGATCAGGTCGGCCTTGTCGTAATAGTGGGTGCGCGCGCCATCGTCGTTGTCGAGGGCGAAATTCACCGCCTCGATGCGTTCCATGTAGTTGGAATTGCCGCCAATGGAGTGCGACTTGCCGACCGAATACGACGAATGGGCGGTCAATTCCTGTTCCAGCGGGGACAAAAACGAAGAAAAGATGTCGATCATGAAGCCATTCGAAGTAGCCAGGATCTCACGGATGTCCTGATTGACGATGGTGTCGAAGATGATCGGGCGTACACCATCACGCTCGGCCGCAGCGTTGATTTGCTGGACCATGGTCCGCGCCTTTTCCGGCGAATCGATGTAGGGACGGGTGAATTTACTGAATGGAATGCTCTCGAATTGAGCGAGCAGACTCTGGCCCAGGGTTTCGGCGGTGATGCCGGTGCCGTCGGAGATGAAGAACGCGGTTCGTTTCATTTGCGATCTGGGCCTTAAGCTGATGACGTTTCTTGGATATGATAAGTTCGGTTTGCCGAATGCGGCTGTCGGCATTCTCACTTATTTTCCAGGTACAGGCCACAAGCGTCCGGCCAAGTCAACGAAGGCAGGCGGGCGCCCTTGAGCTTTTCCAATACAGTCAGTGGAGAGATCACCTTGGTAGAGTACGTAGTTTCCCTCGAAAAGCTCGGCGTCCATGATGTGGAGCATGTGGGGGGCAAGAACGCATCCCTGGGCGAGATGATCAGCAACCTCGCAGGTGCTGGTGTATCGGTGCCGGGCGGCTTTGCCACTACGGCGCAGGCGTACCGCGATTTTCTCGAACAGAGTGGTCTCAACGACCGTATCCATGCCGCACTCGACGCACTCGACGTGGATGATATCAACGCCCTGACCAAGACCGGCGCGCAGATTCGCCAGTGGGTCATGGAAGCCGACTTCCCGGCACGTCTGGATTCGGAAATCCGTACGGCCTTCGCCGAAATGGCTGCCGGCAACGACAACATGGCGGTTGCCGTGCGTTCCTCGGCCACCGCCGAAGACCTGCCGGACGCCTCGTTCGCCGGCCAGCAGGAAACCTTCCTCAACATCCGTGGCGTCGACAACGTGATCCGCGCGGCCAAGGAAGTGTTTGCCTCGCTGTTCAACGACCGTGCCATCGCCTACCGCGTGCACCAGGGCTTCGACCACAAGCTGGTGGCCCTGTCCGCCGGCGTGCAGCGCATGGTCCGTTCCGAAACCGGCACTGCCGGTGTCATGTTCACCCTCGACACCGAGTCGGGCTTCCGCGACGTGGTGTTCATCACCGGTGCCTACGGCCTGGGCGAAACCGTGGTGCAGGGTGCGGTCAACCCTGACGAATTCTACGTGCACAAGAACACCCTGCAGGCCGGCCGCCCGGCCATCCTGCGCCGCAACCTGGGCAGCAAGGCGATCAAGATGGTCTACGGCGAAGAAGCCAAGGCCGGCCGTTCGGTCAAGACCGTCGAAGTGGACCGCGCCGAGCGCGCGCGCTTCTGCCTGACCGATGCCGAGGTCAGCGAGCTGGCCAAGCAGGCCATGATCATCGAGCAGCACTACCAACGCCCGATGGACATCGAATGGGCCAAGGACGGTGATGACGGCAAGCTGTACATCGTCCAGGCGCGCCCTGAGACGGTGAAGAGCCGCTCCAGCGCCAACGTCATGGAACGCTATCTGCTGAAAGAGAAAGGCACCGTACTGGTCGAAGGCCGTGCCATTGGCCAGCGCATCGGCGCCGGCAAGGTCCGCGTGATCAACGACGTATCGGAAATGGACAAGGTCCAGCCTGGCGACGTGCTGGTCTCCGACATGACCGACCCGGACTGGGAACCGGTGATGAAGCGCGCCAGCGCCATCGTCACCAACCGTGGTGGGCGTACCTGCCACGCGGCGATCATCGCCCGTGAGCTGGGTATTCCGGCCGTGGTCGGCTGCGGCAACGCCACCCAGGTGCTGAAAGATGGCCAGGGTGTGACCGTGTCCTGTGCCGAAGGCGACACCGGCTTCATCTTCGAGGGCGAGCTGGGCTTCGACGTCAAGCAGAACTCGGTCGATGCCATGCCCGACCTGCCGTTCAAGATCATGATGAACGTCGGCAACCCGGACCGCGCCTTCGATTTCGCCCAGCTGCCCAACGCCGGTGTCGGCCTGGCGCGCCTGGAGTTCATCATCAACCGCATGATCGGCGTGCACCCCAAGGCACTGTTGAACTACGCCGGCCTGCCAGCCGACCTGAAAGACAGCGTCGACAAGCGTATTGCCGGCTACAACGACCCGGTCGGCTTCTATGTCGAGAAGCTGGTCGAGGGCATCAGCACCCTGGCAGCGGCCTTCTACCCGAAAAAGGTCATCGTGCGCCTGTCGGACTTCAAGTCCAACGAGTACGCCAACCTGATCGGCGGCAAGCTGTACGAGCCGGAAGAAGAAAACCCGATGCTGGGCTTCCGTGGCGCTTCGCGTTACATCAGCGAATCGTTCCGTGACTGCTTCGAGCTCGAGTGCCGTGCCCTGAAGCGCGTGCGCAACGAGATGGGCCTGACCAACGTCGAGATCATGGTGCCGTTCGTGCGTACCCTGGGCGAAGCCAGCCAGGTCGTCGACCTGCTCGCCGAAAACGGCCTGGCTCGTGGCGACAACGGCCTGCGCGTGATCATGATGTGCGAGCTGCCGTCCAACGCCATCCTCGCCGAAGAGTTCCTGGAATATTTCGACGGCTTCTCGATCGGCTCCAACGACCTGACCCAGCTGACCCTGGGCCTGGACCGTGACTCGGGCATCATCGCCCACCTGTTCGACGAGCGTAACCCGGCGGTGAAGAAGCTGCTGGCCAACGCCATTGCCGCGTGCAACAAGGCTGGCAAGTACATCGGTATCTGCGGCCAGGGCCCGTCGGACCACCCGGACCTGGCCAAGTGGCTGATGGAGCAGGGCATCGACAGCGTGTCGCTGAACCCGGACTCGGTACTTGAAACCTGGTTCTACCTGGCTGAAGGCCAAGGCGCGGTCTGATGCAGTAAAACGCGGGGGTGCGTCTGGCGCACCCCCGCCTGGTTTTTTCCAGGGCGAGCTCCAGCAATGGATCCCGCCCTTTTTTGTGCACCAAGCAACCTTATGCAAAGCAGCAGCACTCTATTCCCCGTGGCCCTGCTCAGTGCCGAACGCCGCGGCGACCTCAGCGAAGACGTGTACCGGATCAAGGCCGGCAACAGCCCTGACCCCAGCGTCGAGCTGGCTGTCACCCGTCTGGGGCTGGCCGATCAGGACCAGGCCCAGGGCGTGCCGGTCGTTCTCCTGCACGGCAGCTTCTCCAACCGCCGCTTCTGGTATTCGCCCAAAGGGGTTGGCCTGGGGGCCTATCTCGCTCGCGCGGGCTTCGATGTGTGGATCCCGGAAATGCGCGGCCATGGCCTGTCGCCGCGCAACCATGACTGGAAGCACAACAGCGTTGCTGCCTATGCCCGCGATGACCTGCCGCTGATTGCGGCTTTCGTGCGCGAGCAGTCGGGGCAGGCGCCGCACTGGGTCGGCCACTCCTTGGGGGGTACGACCTTGGTGGCAGCGCTGGGCGGTGGCTTTCTGGCTGCCGAGCAGGTGGCCAGCGTGGCGCTGTTCGGTACCCAGATCAGCCGCGTGTACTGGCCGTTGAAGGTACCGCCACTGACGTGGGGGGCGAAGCTGCTGCTCAAGCGCTGGGGGCAGATTTCCGGGCCGCGCTTCAAGCGTGGGCCGGAGGACGAGCCGATTGGCCTGGCGCTGGAGAGCATGCGCTGGCATGGCCTGTTCGGACGTTTTGGCGACAAGCAGAGCGACTGGTGGGCGGGGCTGGCCGAGGTGGATGTGCCGCTGCTGGCCGTGGCTGGCGCGGGGGATTTCCAGGACCCGGTGTGGGCCTGCCGCAAGCTGTTCGAGCAGTTGGGCGGCGAGCGCAAGCAATTTCTGCGGCTGGGGCGCGAGGAAGGGTTCGAGGCTTTCGGGCATGTCGACATGCTGGTGAGCAAGGCCGCGCAGGTGCAGGTGTGGCCGTTGGTGGAGCGTTGGCTGCGGGATCCGCTGGTGCCGGTGCATGCGTCCACGGTGATGGTGGAGCCTGTGCCCGCCGGTTGAATTTGCGTTGCCTGTACTGGCCCTTTCGCGGGCACGCCCGCTCCCACAGGGATCACACAGGGGCTAAATGCTGTGAGGTCCATGTGGGAGCGGGCGTGCCCGCGAAAGGGCCGAAACAGGCAAAACACAACTGACTGCCTGGTCCCGGATGACTGCAATGGGCTCTACGGTGTAGCCTTGGACGATACCCGCTTTCGTTGTGACTGACAGGAGCTTCCCATGCAGCATTACGTAACGCCCGACCTGTGTGACGCCTACCCTGACCTGGTGCAGGTGCTGGAACCGATGTTCAGCAATTTCGGCGGCCGCGATTCGTTCGGCGGCCAGATCGTCACCATCAAGTGCTTCGAAGACAACTCGCGGGTCAAGGAGCAGGTCGAGCTCGATGGCAAGGGCAAGGTCCTGGTCGTGGATGGTGGTGGCTCGCTGCGTCGAGCACTGCTCGGTGACATGCTTGCCGAAAAGGCTGCCAGAAACGGCTGGGAAGGCCTGGTGATCTATGGCTGCGTGCGTGACGTCGACGTGCTGATCCAGACCAACGTCGGCGTGCAGGCCCTGGCCAGCCACCCGATGAAGACCGACAGGCGCGGCATCGGCGAGCTCAACGTGCCAGTGACCTTCGCCGGGGTGACCTTCCGCCCGGGCGAGTACGTGTATGCAGACAACAATGGCGTGCTGGTCTCGCCAAGCCCGTTGAAAATGCCGGCGTGATGCGCCGACCGCGCTGATGGAGCTTTGATGTTCGAGGAAGACAACGCGCAGTGGGGGCTGGTACACGCCCTGGTGCTCGATGGCAAAGGCGGCGCGCGCTCGATTGCCCGTACCGAGCTGGACGACTTGCAACTGCAACCCGAGCAGAGCCTGTGGCTGCACTGGGACCGCAGCCATCCGCAAACCCGCACCTGGCTGCTGCGCGACAGCGGCCTGAGTGCGTTCGCCTGCGAGCTGTTGCTGGAAGAAAACACCCGGCCGCGCCTGCTGCCCATGGCCGATGAGCAGCTGTTGCTGTTCCTGCGCGGGGTCAACCTCAACCCGGGTGCAGAGCCCGAGGACATGGTCTCGGTGCGCATCTTCGCCGAGGCGCAGCGGGTCATCTCGCTGCGCCTGCGGCCGTTGCGCGCCAGTGACGAGATTCTCCAGCAGCTTGAAGAGGGCAGGGGCCCGAAATCGGCTTCCGAGCTGTTGCTGCTGATGGGCGAACTGCTGACCGAAAAGGTTCAGGGCCTGGTAAGCGACCTGTCCGAACTGGTCGACCTGGAGGAAGAAAAGGTTGAATCCGACGAACGGTACACTCCGGAGAACGGCTGCCTGCAGCAGATCCGCCGGCGTGCCGCCGGTCTACGGCGTTTCCTTGCTCCTCAGCGGGAGATCTACGCCCAGCTGTCGCGTAGCAAATGGAGCTGGTTCGTCGATGCCGACGCCGATTACTGGAACGAGCTGAACAATAGCCTGATCCGCTACCTCGAAGAGCTGGAGCTGACCCGCGAGCGGGCCGCACTGGTGCTGGAAAGCCAGGATCGCCGGCGCAGCGAGCGGATGAACCGCACCATGTACCGCTTCGGCATCATCACCTGCATCTTCCTGCCCATGAGCTTCATCACCGGGCTGCTGGGCATCAATGTCGGGGGCATCCCGGGGGCGGAAAACCCCTATGGCTTCCTGTTTGCCTGCATCATCGTGCTGGGGCTGGCGGTGGGGCAGTGGTGGCTGTTCCGGCGGTTGCGGTGGGTCTAGAAATGTTCTGCCTGTTCTGGCCTCTTCGCGGGCACGCATTCATTTTGAAACACTCGTCCCAATGCGATGTGTGACCCATCGCCCGGCCATCTCGTCTCTGACTGACACTGCGCGAGGTGCCCATGCACGATCCGTTTGAAGAATCCCTGCGCGACCTGCTCAAGGCGTCACCCTCCGGCAATGACCGGGATGACCGGGACGACGCCGCTTGCCTGGGTCGCGTGCTGAAAACCGCCAACCGCCAGGTTGGCGCAGGTGATCTGTTCAGCCTGCTTGGCCGCTGGAGCCAGGCGCTGCTGATCGCCGTGAACAATGGCGCGGCGCATGTGGCGCCGGTGCGTCGACACTCTTCCCGCAACGCTGCCAACGGCAGCAAAGCAGATAAGGCCGATTGAATATGGAACTCGATCTCTGGACCCAGAGCCTGGTCACCGCCATGACTGCCCTTTGGACCAAGGTAGCGAACTTCATCCCCAACCTGTTCGGCGCGCTGGTCGTGGTGCTGCTCGGTTTCGTGGTGGCCAAGCTGCTCGACACGCTGCTGTCCAAACTGCTGGCCAAGTTCGGCCTGGACCGCCTGATGGCCGGCACCGGCCTGACCAAGATGCTCGGCCGGGTCGGTATCCAGGTACCGATCTCGACCCTGATCGGCAAGATCGTCTACTGGTTCGTGCTGCTCATCTTCCTGGTCTCGGCCGCTGAATCGCTGGGCCTGGAGCGGGTTTCGGCAACCCTCGACATGCTCGCCCTGTACCTGCCGAAGGTGTTCGGCGCAGCCCTGGTGCTGCTGGCCGGCGTGCTGCTGGCCCAGGTGGCCAACGGCCTGGTGCGCGGCGCTGCCGAAGGCATCGGCCTGGAATACTCGGCGGGCCTGGGGCGTATCACCCAGGGCCTGGTGATCATCATCAGTATCTCGGTGGCCATCAGCCAGCTGGAGGTGAAAACCGACCTGCTGAACCATGTGATCGTGATCGGGCTGATTACCGTTGGTCTGGCCGTTGCACTGGCAATGGGCCTTGGCAGCCGCGAAATCGCCGGGCAGATTCTGGCCGGCATCTACGTGCGCGAGCTGTACCAGGTGGGCCAGCAGGTGCGGATTGGAGAGGTCGAAGGGCATATCGAGGAGATCGGTACGGTGAAGACGACACTGCTGACCGATGATGGCGAACTGGTGTCGCTGTCCAACCGCGAGCTGCTTGAACAGCGAGTCAATAGCCGCTAACCGCACAAAGCTGTTAATGTATGCCGCCGCGAAAATCGACCCACGGGGTCGCGCGGCGACATTGACCTGACTGTCGGCCAGATCCGTTTTGAATAAAGTTCATTCGCCGCCCATGCGTTATGACCCCCGCGAGCTCACCGACGAAGAGTTGGTGGCGCGTTCGCATGAGGAGCTGTACCACGTTACCCGCGCCTATGAGGAGCTCATGCGGCGCTACCAACGGACCCTGTTCAACGTCTGTGCGCGTTATCTGGGGAACGACCGTGACGCGGACGATGTCTGTCAGGAAGTCATGTTGAAAGTGCTGTACGGGCTGAAGAACTTCGAGGGTAAGTCCAAGTTCAAGACCTGGCTCTACAGCATCACCTACAACGAATGCATTACCCAGTACCGCAAGGAGCGCCGTAAACGTCGGTTGATGGATGCCTTGAGTCTGGACCCTGTGGAAGAGGCGTCCGAAGACAAGGCTCCGAAGCCGGAAGAAAAAGGCGGGCTGGACAAATGGCTGGTGCATGTGAACCCGATTGACCGGGAAATCCTGGTGCTGCGTTTTGTCGCAGAGCTGGAATTTCAGGAAATCGCCGACATCATGCACATGGGCCTGAGCGCCACGAAAATGCGCTACAAGCGCGCGCTAGACAAGCTTCGGGAGAAATTTGCCGGCCTCGATGAAACTTAGTGGCCTGCAAATATCTCTAACGAACCGGCGAGTTCTGCTAGACTAGCCGTCGAGTTGTCCCCCTTGTTTGTGGTGGGACTGCTTAACTATCACCAGATGGGGATTTAACGGATGAAATTGAAAAACACCTTGGGCTTGGCCATTGGCTCGCTCGTCGCTGCTACTTCTTTCGGCGTTCTGGCTCAAGGCCAAGGCGCTGTAGAAATCGAAGGCAACGTTACCAAGCAGTACTACGACAGCGAACGTAACTTCAAGAACGACGGCACCAATCCTGGTGTTCGCCTGGGCTACTTCCTGACCGACGACGTTTCCCTGGACCTCGGCTACAACGAGACCCACAACGCTCGTGGTGAAGTCTTCAACAAAGACATCAAAGGTTCCAAGACCAAGCTCGACGCCACCTACCACTTCGGTACCGTGGGCGACGCTCTGCGTCCGTACGTTTCCGCCGGTTTCGCTCACGAGAGCCTGGGTCAGGCCACTCGTAGCGGCCGCGACCACTCCACCTTCGCCAACGTTGGCGCTGGCGCCAAGTGGTACATCACCGACATGTTCTTCGCCCGTGCCGGCGTAGAAGCCATGTACAACATCGACAACGGCAACACCGAGTGGGGTCCGACCGTTGGTGTTGGTCTGAACTTCGGCGGTAGCCCGAAGCAAGCTGAAGTCGCTCCGGCTCCAGTTGCCGAAGTGTGCTCCGACTCCGACAACGACGGCGTTTGCGACAACGTCGACAAGTGCCCTGACACCCCGGCCAACGTTACCGTTGACGCCGATGGCTGCCCGGCTGTTGCCGAAGTCGTTCGCGTTGAGCTGGACGTCAAGTTCGACTTCGACAAGTCGGTCGTCAAGCCAAACAGCTACGGCGACATCAAGAACCTGGCTGACTTCATGAAGCAGTACCCACAGACCACCACCACCGTGGAAGGTCACACTGACTCCGTCGGCCCAGACGCTTACAACCAGAAGCTGTCCGAGCGTCGTGCCAACGCTGTCAAGCAGGTCCTGACCCAGCAGTACGGCGTAGAATCCAGCCGTGTTGACTCGGTTGGCTACGGCGAAACCCGTCCGGTTGCCGACAACGCCACCGAAGAAGGCCGCGCTATCAACCGTCGCGTTGAAGCTCAGGTAGAAGCCCAGGCCAAGTAATTGGTTTGAAGCTTGATGAAAAACCCGGCCTCGGCCGGGTTTTTCTTTGCCTGGGATTTGTGGGGTGTGTGTCGGCCCTTTCGCGGGCTTGCCCGCTCCCACAGAGATTGCGCATAGCCTGCGGGATACGACGAACCTGTGGGAGCGGGCAAGCCCGCGAAGGGGCCTTTACAGGCACTGTATCATCCTGCAATTGCCACCAATTCCTGAACCACCTGTTCCCCAACCACCTCCCCAATCACCAATATCGCCGGGCTACGCAAGCCAAACCTCCGCGCATCCTCCACCATCCCCCGCACATCGCTCCTGCACTCCCGCTGCTGTGGCAACGATGCATTCTCGATCATCGCCACCGGCATCCCCGGTGCCATGCCGCCGTCCAGCAACCCTTGGCGTACCTGCTCCAGCCTGGCCACGCCCATGTACACCACCAGCGTCGTCCCGCCCTGGGCCAAGGCCGCCCAGTTCAGCTCGCTGTCGTCCTGGGTATGTGCCGTGACCAGCGTCACGCCTCGGCTCACACCCCGTGAGGTCAGGGAAATCCCGCATTGCGTGGCGCCGGCCAGGCCGGCGGTGATGCCGTTGACCACTTCCACCTCGATGCCATGTCCCTGCAGCCACAGCGCCTCTTCACCGCCACGGCCGAAGATGCACGGGTCGCCGCCCTTGAGCCGTACCACGCAGCGCCCTTGCCGCGCATGGCGCAGCATCAGGCGCTGGATGAACGCCTGCGGCGTAGAGCGGCAGCCGCCGCGCTTGCCCACGGCAATCACCCGGGCCTGCGGGCAATGCTCCAGCACCGCCGGGTTGACCAGGTCGTCGATCATCACCACGGCGGCTTGCTGCAAGGCGCGTACAGCCTTGAGGGTGAGCAGTTCGGGGTCACCAGGGCCAGCACCAACCAGCCAGACTTTTGCATTCATCAGGGTTTCCTCATCGGCAAGGCGCGTTCAGCCCTTGAGCAGGGTGAGCAGCAATATCAGGTTGAACAGCAAGGACAGCAGGGCCAGGGTGCGCCAGACCTTCAACGGCTCGCGCTCCAGCAATGGCCGTGGCCGGCTGGGCAGTTCCTGGCGGTCGCCACGTTCGAGCAGCAGCAACCAGTGTTCGGCGGTTTCGAAGCGTTGCGCCGGGTCGGCTGCCAGCGCCTGCTGCAGGTTGTGCTGCAGCCACTCCGGCAGGTCGGGGCGGTAGCGTGCGGCGTTGACCGGCTGACCGAAGCGCGGCCGCTGGAAGGCCTCCACCTCGCCGTACGGATAGTGGCCGGTCAGCAGGTGATAGAGCGTTACGCCCACGGCATACAAGTCCTGGCGTGGACTGGGCGGCAGGCCGTCGAACGCTTCCGGGGCAATGTATGACGGTGTGCCCGGCAACTCATGCTGCGGGTCTTCGGACAGGCCCGGGCAGTAAGCCAGGCCGAAGTCCAGCAGGCGCAGCTGGCCATCGCTGCCCAGGTGCAGGTTCTCTGGCTTGATGTCGCGGTGCAGCAGGTTGCGCCGGTGCAGTACGCCGACCGCCTGCAGCAGTTGCCGGGCCAGCTCCAGCCACTGCGGCATGGGCAGCGGGCCGTGTTCGGCCAGCAGCGCCGCCAGACTCTGGCCGGGGTATTCGCGCATCACGTAGTACAGGTGCTGGCGCTGGCTGGCTGCGTGCAGTTCGGGGAAGTGCCGGCCAGCGACCCGGCGCAGGAACCACTCTTCCAGCAACAGCCCTTGTGCTGCGCCGGGCTCCTGCTCGCGTGCGGCGGGCAGGGTCTTCAGCAGCCAGGCTTGGCCCTGGCCATCGCGCACCCGGTACAGCAGTGACTGGCGGCTGTGCGAAAGCAGCTTTTCGGCTTGCCAGCCATCGATGGCCTGGCCCTCACGCAGCGGGCCGGGCACCGGCCATTGCTGCAACTGCGCCAGGGTGTCACCCAGGTTGGCTGTGCCCAGTTGCTCGACCTGCACCAGCAAGGCGCTGGCGTTGTCCTGGCTGCCGTTGAAGTGCGCGCTGGCAACCAGGGTGTCGACGGCCAGTTGCAGGTCGGGTTGCTCGCGCAGCACCGCCTGGATGTGCTGGTCGCCCAGGCTGGCCCATACGCCATCACTCAGCAACAGAAAACGCTCGCCTGGCTGCAGCTCGCCTTCCAGATAATCCACCAGCAGCTGCTGGTCCAGGCCCAGCGCGCGCTTGAGCACATGCTGCATGCCGGGCTGGTCCCACACATGGTCTTTACTCAGGCACTGCAGGCGCCCGGCGTGCCAGCGATACACGCGGCAGTCGCCTACGTGTGCCAGGGTAAAGCGCCGGCCACGCAGCACCAGCGCGCTGAGGGTGGTCAGCAATGGCTGGCCGTTACCTTGGGCACGCAGCCAGCGGTTCTGCGCCAGCAGCAGGCGGTCGAGAGCCTGGGGCACGCTCCAGGTTGCGGGGGTAGCGTAGTAGTCCAGGGCCAGCGCCTGCAGGCTGGCCCGGGCTGCCAGGCCGCCATCGGCACATTGGCTGACGCCGTCGGCGAGGGCGAACAGGTAGCCCTTGCTGGCGGCCAGCTCCGGCGCCGGGGTAACCAGGCGCAGGGCGTCCTGGTTTTCCTCGCGTGGCCCGGTGGCGCTGGCCTGGGCAAAGCTCAGTTGCAGGCTCATGGCTGTGCCTCAGACCCGCGCCGCGGTAACCGCAGCCGAGCCCCAGGTGGTGCGCCAGCGCTGTTTCACGCCGTGCAGGCCGAACCAGGCCAGCAAGCCCAGGCTGGCGAACAGCCACAGCCCCAGTTGGTAGTCGCCGGTGTGCTGCTTGATGGTGCCAAGCCCGGCCGCCAGCAGGAAGCCTCCGATGCCGCCGGCCATGCCGATCAGCCCGGTCATCACCCCGATCTCCTGGCGGAAGCGTTGCGGCACCAGCTGGAACACCGCGCCATTGCCGGCGCCCAGGCCGAGCATGGCGCTGATGAACAGCGCCAGTGCGGCGGCTGCGCTGGGCAGGTTGAAGCCGACCGCCGCGATGCAGATGGCTGCCACGCTGTACATGCCCAGCAGGGTGCGGATGCCGCCGAAGCGGTCGGCCAAGGCGCCGCCGAGTGGGCGCATCAGGCTGCCGGCGAACACGCAGGCGGCGGTGTAGTAGCCGGCGGTGACCGGGCTCAGGCCATATTGGTCGCTGAAATAGCCGGGCAGGGCGCTGGCCAGGCCGATGAAGCCACCGAAGGTGACGCTGTAGAAGAACATGAACCACCAGCTGTCACGGTCGCCCAGGGCCTTGAGGTAGTCGGCCATGGCTTTTGGCTTGGGCCGCTGCGGAGCATTGCGTGCCAGCAGGGCGAATACCACCAGGGCCAGCGACAGCGGGATCAGCGCAAAGCCGAACACATTGTTCCAGCCAAAGCCTGCGGCCAGCGCCGGGGCCAGCAGGGCGGCGAACACCGTGCCGGAGTTGCCGGCACCGGCAATGCCCATGGCTTTGCCTTGGTGCTGTGGCGGGTACCACTGCGAGGCCAGCGGCAGTGACACGGCGAACGAAGCGCCGGCAAAGCCGAGAAACACGCCCAGCAGCAGCGCTTGTTCATAGCTGTGCACGCCCAGGTGCCAGGCAGCGGCGAGGGCGACGATGACTACCACCTGGCCGATCAACCCGGCGGTCTTGGGCGACAGGCGGTCGACCAGCACACCCATGGCGAAGCGCAGCACCGCCCCGGCCAGGATCGGCGTGGCCACCATCAGGCCCCGTTGTTGTGCGCTCAGTTGCAGATCGGCGGCAATTTGCACTGCCAGTGGGCCAAGCAGGTACCAGACCATGAAGCTGAGGTCGAAGTACAGGAACGCGGCGAACAGCGTGGGCACATGCCCGGATTTCCAGAAGCTGGTACTCATCGAACACCTCACTCGGCAATGCAGCGGAACGAAAAAGACGCCGCTACCCGCTCCACGGGGGTGGAGGGGAGAGCGACGTCTTTGTCGGGGATTAAGTGGGGCAACCGCCGTTGGCTACCGGTGATATTTGTTCAGCAAGAGATGGGCCAACTCAAGACATGGGGCAACTGTTGGCAGAGGCTGGCATGACATTTTTGTTGCCTGTGAAAGTCTCATGCCAGTCCCGTCACCCCAGCATCTCGTGCATGGCAATGATCTGCTCGGCCACCTGGATCAGCTTCTGCTGCCGGCTCATGGCCTGGCGGCGCATCAGGGTGTAGGCCTGCTCTTCGTTGCAGTCCTTCATCTTCATCAGCAAACCCTTGGCCTGCTCGATGCGCTTGCGCTCAGCCAGTTGCTGGTCGCGAGCAAGCAGCTGCGCCTTCAGCGCCTGGTCACTTTCGAAACGCGCCATGGCCACGTCCAGGATCGGCTGCAGCCGCGCGGCATGGATGCCTTCGACAATGTAGGCGCTGACCCCCGCCTGGATCGCCTGGCGCATCACCCCCGGGTCGTGCTCGTCGGTGAACAGCACGATGGGCCGCGGCTGGTCACGGCTGACCAGCACCACCTGTTCCATCACATCGCGGTCTGGTGAATCGGTATCGATCAGCACTACGTCCGGGCGCACCGTTTCGACGCAGGCGGGCAGGTCGATGGTCAGGTCTGGCGCTTCGATGACCTCGAAGCCGGCCTCGCTCAATGCCGCCTTGAGGCGGCCGAGTTTGCTCCGGGTGTCGTCGATCAGCAGGATGCGCAACATGGTGGTCCCCCTCACGCGCCGACACGGGCATCGGGCAGGTCGCCCAGGGCATGCAGGCTGAAACTGCGGGCATAACCGTAGGGGTCGCTGCCGTCCCAGCGGCTGCCGTCGATCAACAGGCTGCTGCGCATCGGCTGCTCGGGGCAGGCCACGCCCAGGCTTTGTGCTGCCTCGCCATAGAGTGCCAACTGCTGGACCTGGCGTGCCACGCCGAGATAGTCGGGGTCTTCGCGCAGCAGGCCCCAGCGGCGGAACTGGGTCATGAACCACATGCCGTCGGACAGGTACGGCAGGTTGGCCCGGCCGTGGTCGTGCAGGCGCAGGGCGTGCGGATCTTGCCAGTGGTTGCCCAGGCCATCGTGATAGCTGCCGAGCAGGCGTGGTTCGATACTCGCCAGCGGGGTGTCTAGGTAGGCGCTGCCGCTGAGCAGTTGCGCAGTGCTGCGGCGGTTTTCCGGGCTTTGCTCAATGAAGCGGCTGGCCGCGAGGACCGCCTTGATCAGCGCGCGGGCGCTGTTGGGGTATTGCTCGGTGAAGGTGCGGGCGCAGGCCAGGACCTTTTCCGGGTGGTCCGGCCAGATCGACTGGCTGGTGGCCAGGGTGAAGCCTTGGCCCGTGGCCACTGCATCGGCGGCCCAGGGTTCGCCCACGCAGAAGCCGTCGATGCGCCCGGCCTGGATATGCGCGGCCATTTGCGCCGGCGGCACCACCACGCTGTCGACATCGCGCAGTGGGTGGATGCCCTGGCTGGCCAGCCAGTAATACAGCCACATGGCGTGGGTGCCGGTGGGGAAGGTCTGGGCGAAGGTGAGGCGTGCGCCATGCTGGTGCACCAGGCGCGCCAATGCTTCAGGGTTGGTCACGCCTTTGCGTTGCAGGGCCGGGGACAGGTTGATGGCCTGGGCGTTCTGGTTCAGCCCCATGAGCACGGCCATGGCACTGGCCGGTACACCGCCGATGCCCAGGTGCACGGCGTAGACCAGGCCATACAGGCAGTGCGCGGCATCCAGCTCGCCGCTGACCAGCTTGTCGCGCAGCCCGGCCCAGGAACCCTGGCGCTTGAGGTTGAGGGTAAGGCCGTGCTGCTGGGCGAAGCCCTGGGTGGCGGCGACTACCACCGAGGCGCAGTCGGTCAGGGCCATGTAGCCGATGTTCAGGCTGGGCTTTTCCGGCGCGTCGCTGCCGTTGACCCAGGCCAGGGGCGTTGCTCGGGGTACAGTGTTCACAAGGTTCCTCGCCCGTACTGATAAGGCTGTGGGCTTCTTCGGTGCAACCGATGTGCCATCTGGCTTCATCGCCGGTAAGCCAGCTCCCGCAGGTACAGCGCAGGTTTCAGCCCTTGTGTTGTCCCTGTGGGAGCCGGCTTGCCGGCGATGGGCTGCGCAGCAGCCCCACGATTTGCTGTCATGCCAGCCCCACGCTGGCTATAATCGCCCCCTCACTCACCCCGAGCCTTGCCCGCCCATGTATACCCTGGCCCGCCAGCTGCTGTTCAAGCTTTCCCCGGAAACCTCCCACGACCTGTCCCTGGACCTGATCGGCGCCGGTGGCCGTCTCGGCCTCAACGGCATGCTGTGCAAGCAGCCGGCGGCTTTGCCTGTTACGGTCATGGGCTTGAACTTCGCCAACCCGGTGGGCCTGGCGGCCGGCCTGGACAAGAACGGCGCGGCCATCGACGGTTTCGCCCAGCTGGGCTTCGGCTTCGTCGAAATCGGCACCGTCACCCCGCGCCCGCAGCCGGGCAACCCCAAGCCACGGCTGTTCCGCCTGCCGGAGGCTACGGCCATCATCAACCGCATGGGCTTCAACAACCTGGGCGTTGATCACCTGCTTGGCCGGGTGCGGGCTGCGCGTTACAACGGCGTGCTGGGCATCAACATCGGCAAGAATTTCGACACTCCGGTGGAGCGTGCCGTCGATGACTACCTGATCTGCCTGGACAAGGTGTACACCGCCGCCAGCTACATCACGGTCAACGTCAGTTCGCCAAACACCCCGGGCCTGCGCAGCCTGCAGTTCGGCGATTCGCTCAAGCAGTTGCTCGATGCCCTGGCCGAGCGCCGCGAGCAGCTGGCCGGCACGCATGGCAAGCGCGTGCCGCTGGCAATCAAGATTGCCCCGGACATGAGCGATGAAGAAACCGCCCTGGTGGCCGCCGCACTGATGGAATCGGGCATGGATGCGGTGATCGCAACCAACACCACGCTGGGGCGTGAAGGTGTCGAAGGGCTGCCGTACGGTGGCGAGGCGGGCGGCCTGTCGGGCGCGCCGGTGCTGGAGAAGAGCACCCATATCGTCAAGGTGCTGGCGGGTGAGCTGGGCGGCAAGCTGCCGATCATTGCCGCGGGTGGCATTACCGAAGGCCGCCATGCCGCCGAGAAAATCGCTGCCGGGGCGAGCCTGGTGCAGATATACTCCGGCTTCATTTACAAGGGGCCGGCGTTGATTCGCGAGGCGGTGGACGCTATCGCAGCAATGTCCAGGTAACCTGACAGGCCAATGCGCGGGTAAACCCGCTCCTACTGGTATTGCACAGCGCTTGAAGGCAGCAGGGCATCTGTGGGAGCGGGTTTACCCGCGAAAGGGCCGGCGCATTTGATAACATTTGCCAAGGCATAAAAAAGGGCCCCATCAAGGGGCCCCTGGGCCTTCGCCCGCCGCCCGGATAGGGCGTGCATGGTGAATCGAATTCAGTGTCCTCGTTCAGCCAACGGCGTGATTTTCGTTGAGTCTATGGATGCCAGCGGTGCCAGTCATTCCGTCCCAGTTATCACCGCGACCTTCGCGCCAGCCGTTGATCCAGGCTTGGCGAACAGAAGGAAGATTGAAGGGGCAAAGTTCGCGGGATTTGCCGGTGACCCCGTATTGGTAGCCACGTGAATATGCTCTTTCCAACGGATCACGCTTAAGTCTTCTCATAGGGTGTTGCCCTCACTTGTTGACTGTAATGTCCCGTCGGCCTCTCCGAGGCCGGGCAGAGTCTTTCTGCCGGTGTGCGCTCGCTGCCGGCGTGGCGAGCTGAAAGTGCCACCTCGTTGCGAAGTGGCCTGAGACCAGTTCTATCGAATGCGAGTCACGGTGTGAATGATCGATTTGTCATAAGCACGTAACCTTTCCAAGGGTGAGGGGATAAGTAAATAAATGCGACTCAACCTTGTTTAGCGTTGAGCCCGCTATGATCGGGGTTTGCCGATCATTGACGTCATTTCGCCAGCGGTGCTTGCAGATGACAGAAATAATTTGAAATGCGACGAAGGGTCACATCGGCCCCGGTATCGCCAGAATTTTTCGTACTGCCTGATGATCTAAGCTGTCTTTGCCACTGGGCCAAGCGCAGATCGGTCAGGCGGCCCGGCCTTTCATCGCGCACTCGCGTGCCGGGAAAGGCCACCCGCACGCCTGCTGGAAAGGTGTGCGGGCAAACATCGCGGGGTGATGCGTTGCCCCGTCAGTCAAATAGCCCAAGGCGCTGGATTACTCATGTCGGACCGTTTCGAACTTTACCTCACTTGCCCCAAAGGCCTTGAAGGCCTGCTTGCCGAAGAGGCCCGGGGCCTCGGCCTGGACGACGTGCGTGAGCACACCTCGGCCATTCGCGGCGCCGCCGACATGGAAACCGCGTACCGCCTGTGCCTGTGGTCACGCTTGGCCAACCGAGTGCTGCTGGTACTCAAGCGCTTCTCCATGAAGAACGCCGACGACCTCTACGACGGTGTGCATGCGGTCGACTGGGCCGATCACCTGGCAGCCGACGGCACCCTGGCGGTGGAGTTCAGCGGTCATGGTTCGGGCATCGACAACACCCACTTCGGTGCGCTGAAGGTCAAGGATGCGATTGTCGACAAGCTGCGCAACCGCGAAGGCCTGCGCCCATCGGTGGAAAAGATCGACCCTGATGTGCGCGTGCACCTGCGCCTGGACCGTGGCGAAGCCATTCTGTCCCTCGACCTCTCCGGGCACAGCCTGCACCAGCGTGGTTACCGCCTGCAGCAAGGCGCCGCGCCGCTGAAGGAAAACCTGGCGGCGGCAGTACTGATCCGCGCCGGCTGGCCGCGCATTGCCGCTGAAGGTGGCGCACTGGCCGACCCGATGTGCGGTGTGGGTACCTTCCTGGTCGAAGCGGCGATGATCGCTGCCGATATCGCGCCCAACCTCAAGCGTGAACGCTGGGGCTTCAGTGCCTGGCTCGGCCATGTGCCGGCGTTGTGGCGCAAGGTGCATGACGAAGCGCAGGCGCGGGCACAGGCCGGCCTGGCCAAGCCACCGCTGTGGATCCGTGGCTACGAGGCCGACCCGCGGCTGATCCAGCCAGGCCGCAACAACGTCGAGCGTGCCGGCCTGGGCGACTGGGTGAAGATCTACCAGGGCGAGGTCAGCACCTTCGAGCCGCGCCCGGACCAGAACCAGAAAGGCCTGGTCATCAGCAACCCGCCCTATGGCGAGCGCCTGGGTGATGAAGCCAGCCTGCTGTACCTCTACCAGAACCTCGGCGAGCGCCTGCGCCAGGCCTGCATGGGCTGGGAGGCGGCGGTGTTCACCGGCGCGCCGCAGCTGGGCAAGCGCATGGGTATTCGCAGCCACAAGCAGTATGCGTTCTGGAACGGCGCCTTGCCGTGCAAGCTGCTGCTGTTCAAGGTGCAGCCTGACCAGTTCGTCACCGGCGAGCGCCGCGAGGCGCAGCCTGAAGGCGCGGAAATCCGCCAGCAGGCAGCGCTGGCCAGCGAGCCGGCGCGCCTGTCGGAAGGGGCGCAGATGTTCGCCAACCGCCTGCAGAAAAACCTCAGGCAACTGGGCAAGTGGGCTCGCCGCGAGCAGGTCGATTGCTACCGCTTGTACGATGCCGACATGCCCGAGTATGCCCTGGCGGTCGACCTGTACCAGGACTGGGTGCACGTACAGGAATACGCCGCGCCACGTTCGGTCGACCCGGACAAGGCCCAGGCGCGCCTGCTCGACGCGCTGGCAGCGATCCCGCAGGCCCTGGGCATTGCGCCGCAGCGTGTAGTGCTCAAGCGTCGCGAGCGGCAGAGCGGCACGCGCCAGTACGAGCGCCAGGCTACCGAGGGCCGCTTCCAGGAAGTGAGCGAAGGTGGCGTCAAGCTGCTGGTCAACCTCACCGACTACCTCGATACCGGCCTGTTCCTCGACCATCGCCCGATGCGCATGCGCATCCAGCGCGAAGCCGCTGGCAAGCGCTTCCTCAACCTGTTCTGCTACACCGCCACGGCCACCGTGCATGCAGCCAAGGGTGGCGCGCGCAGCACCACCAGCGTCGACCTGTCGAAAACCTACCTGGACTGGGCGCGGCGAAACCTGGCGCTCAATGGCTTCTCCGAGCGCAACCGCCTGGAGCAGGGCGATGTGATGGCCTGGCTGGAAGGCAACCGCGACAGCTACGATCTGATCTTCATCGACCCGCCGACCTTCTCCAACTCCAAGCGCATGGAAGGCGTGTTCGACGTGCAGCGTGACCACGTGCAACTGCTGGACCTGGCCATGGCCCGACTGGCGCCCGGTGGCGTGCTGTACTTCTCCAACAACTTCCGCAAGTTCCAGCTGGACGAGCACCTGATGGCACGTTACGCGGTGGAGGAAATCACGGCCCAGACCCTGGACCCCGACTTCGCCCGCAATAACCGCATCCATCGGGCCTGGCGTTTGCAGCTTCGGTGAGGCGACGAGGTACATTGCGCGGCTAATGGCCAATAGCTATAACTGAGGGCAGGGCAAGATAATCCGCAGGACGCTGACGTGACGAGATGGGTGTATGTCAAAGGGTGGCGTGCGTGCGCGGTTGCTTGGCCTGTGCACAGAGGCCGTGCCCGCCTGGGGGGCGGCGTTGGTCGCCCTGGTTGCGGGCGGCCTGTTGACGAGCGTACTGGCCCTTGCCGCGCAAACCTTCTACAAGCAGCAGCTGCGTCAGCGCTTCGAGTTGCTGGCCAGCGAGCGTTTCAGCCTAATCGCCGAGCGGTTTGACGAACAGCAGCAGCGCCTGGATGGGCTGCGGCGGTTTTTCAGCTTTTCCAACGCAATCACTCCACACGAGTTCGACGGCTACGCCCGCCCATTGCTGCAGCGGACCCTGGCCTACGCCTGGGCGCCGCGTGTCGAAGCCGCGCAACGCGACGAGTTCGAGCGCCAGGCCAGTGCGCATTCCGGCCCGGGCTATGTGATCCGCGACCAGGATGAGCAAGGCCAGTGGCGCCCATCCCCCCAGCGCGACCATTACTTCCCGGTACTCTATAGCCAGTCGGGTGAATTGCCCGGGCTGCCCTATGGGCTGGACCTCGCCGGCCAGGAGGTGCCCCTGGCGGCTTTGGCGCGGGCGCTGGGGCCGGGCAGCATGGCGGTGTCCGAGCCGCTGGGCATGTTCGATACCAGCTCGGATGCGCGTGGCCTGCTGATGGTGGCGCCAGTGTTTTCCGATGCCAACCCCCGCGGCTCGGCAGTGGGCTATGTAATGGCCTTGCTGAGCATGCGTGAGCTGGCCAGTGACGGGCGCCCGGTGGCGACAGACGACAACCTGGTCGTACGCATCGTCGACCCCACCGGGCGGAATGGCCCCGAAGTGATGTTCGATTCGCAGAACCCGCTCGCACCCTTGGAGCTGGCCAGCAACCAACTGTTGCACTTGGCTGACCGCCACTTCCAACTGAGTATCCGGCCGAGCCTGGCCTTCGTGCAGGCCAACCGTTCCTCTGCGGTGTTGGCGGTGAGCCTGCTTGGCGGCTTGTTGAGCCTGCTGCTCAGCGTCTTGCTCTACAGCCTGTTCAGCCAGCGCCAGCGCGCCCTGGCCCTGGTCGAGCAGCGCACCGCCGAACTGCGGGTCAGCGAGCAGTCCCTGCGTGGCACCCACAACCAGCTGCGCAGCGTGCTGGATGCTGCAACCCAGGTGGCGATCATCGCCACCAACCTCAAGGGTGTGGTCAGCACCTTCAACGCCGGCGCCGAGCGCATGCTCGGCTACCCGGCCAGCGAGGCGATCGGCCAGCTGCGCCTGGAGGACCTGGTGCTGCCCGAGGAGTTGAGCCGGCGTGCCCATGCCTTGAGCCTGCGTTACGGCCGGCCGATTGCAGGCGGCCAGGCCATGTTTGCCGAAACGGTGCAGGAGCATGGCGCCGAGCCGGGGGAGTGGACCTTGGTGCGCGCCGACGGCAGCCAACTGGTGGCCAACATGCTGGTCACCGCCATGCTCGATGAACACGGATTGTGGATTGGCTACCTGGCGATCTGCATCGATGTCACTGAACGGCGTCGGGTGCATGAGGCGCTGGCGGCGCGTGACCGCCTTCTGGAGAAGCTCAGTGCCGAGGTACCGGGGGGCATCTACCAGTACCGCCTGGATGGCAACGGCCATTCCTGCTTTCCGTACGCCAGCATGGGCCTGTACGACATCTACGAAGTCGACCTGCAGCAGTTGCGCGAGGATGCCACGGTGGTGTTCGAGCGCATCCACCCGGATGACCTGGAGCGTGTGCGCCGGTCGGTGCGTTACTCGGCAGAACACCTGTCGCCCTGGCGCGAAGAATACCGTGTCTGCCTGCCGCGTGCCGGGTTGCGCTGGGTGCGTGGCGAGGCGACGCCGGAAGTGGGCGAGCAGGGCTGCACCTTGTGGCACGGCTACCTGACGGACATCTCCGACCTCAAGGGCGTGGAGGAAGAGTTGCGTGCGCTGTCGGTGACCGACTCGCTGACCGGTATCCATAACCGCCGCTATTTCCAGGAGCGGCTCAAGTTCGAACTGGAGCGGGCCCAGCGCGACGGCCTGGCGCTGGCGGTGATCATGCTTGACATCGATCACTTCAAGCGCATCAACGACCGCTTCGGCCACGCCGCCGGCGACCACGTGCTGCGCAGCCTGTGCCTGCGTATCGGCCAGCGTCTACGGCGTACCGATGTGTTCTGCCGGTTGGGTGGCGAGGAATTCATGGTGTTGTGCCCGGGTAGCGATGCCGAGCAGGCGCGGCTGCTGGCGCTGGAACTGTGGCAAGGGGTGCGCGATGTTCCAGTGGAAGGCGTGGGTAAGGTGACCGCGAGTTTTGGTGTGGCCGGCTGGCGACCGGGGGAAGGGGCCGATGCCTTGTTGTTGCGGGCTGATGCAGGGGTGTATGCGGCCAAGCAGGGCGGGCGGGACCGGGTGGAGGGGGAGTTGGCCTGAGCGTTCGCGGTTGTCGGTACCGGCCCTTTCGCGGCTAAAGCCGCTCTCACAGGTACAGCGCAGGGTTCAAGACCTGTGATGTACCTGTGGGAGCGGCTTTAGCCGCGAAGAGGCCGGTACTGGCTGACGATCAGTTGGCTGCCGTGCTGCCGGCCAGTTTCGGCTGGCGGTAAAGGTCCAGCAGCACCTGGTCGAGTACCTGCGAGGCGCCCCATGGTTTCGGGTCGTTGAGGATCGCCGCCACCGCCCAGGTATGGCCGTTGCTGTCACGGCTGAAGCCGGCAATCGCCCGCACGGTATTCAGCGTGCCGGTCTTGATGTGCCCTTCACCGGTCATGGCGGTGCGCTTCAGGCGCTTGCGCATGGTGCCGTCCATGCCCACCAGCGGCATCGAGCTCATGAACTCGGCAGCATAGGGGCTTTTCCAGGCGGCCTGCAGCATGGCGGCCATTTCCCGGGTGCTGACCCGTTCGGCGCGCGACAGGCCGGAGCCGTTTTCCATCACCAGGTGCGGTGCGGTAATGCCTTTCTTCGCCAGCCACTGGCGCACCACGCGCTGGGCGGCGCGGGCGTCGTCACCATCGGCATCGGTGCGGAACTGCGCGCCAAGGCTCAGGAACAGCTGCTGGGCCATGGTGTTGTTGCTGTACTTGTTGATGTCGCGGATCACTTCCACCAGGTCTGGCGAGAAGGCGCGGGCCAACAGGCGTGCGCCCTTGGGAACGTTCTCGAAGCGGTCGCCACCCTGGATGCTGCCACCCAGTTCGTTCCAGATCGCGCGCACGGCACCGGCGGCGTAGGTCGGGTGGTCGAGCAGCGACAGGTAGGTCTGCGAGTTGCAGCCGTCACCCAGCTGGCCGCTGACCGTTACGCTGATGCCATCGGCCTGTTGCACCGGGTTGTAGCGCACATCTCCCGAGCATTGTTTGGAGGCCACGGCCTTGACCTGGTTGTCGATGCGGATGCTGGCAATCGGCGGTTCGACCGCGATGGTGACCTTGCCGCCATCGTTGCGAGCCACGAAGCGCAGGGCCTTGAGGTTGACCAGCAGCGAGTCGGGCTTGACCAGGAACGGCTTGTTCTCATCGCCGCCATCGTCGTTGAACTGCGGCAGGTTGGGCTGCACGAAGTGGCTGCGGTCCAGCACCAGGTCGCCGGTGATGGTGCGCACGCCATTGGCGCGCAGGTCACGCATCAGCAACCACAGTTTTTCCATGTTCAGTTTGGGGTCGCCGCCACCTTTGAGGTACAGGTTACCGTTGAGTACACCGTTGCTCAGGGTACCGTCGGTGTAGAACTCGGTTTTCCACTGGAAGGTCGGGCCGAGCAGTTCGAGGGCGGCGTAGGTAGTGACCAGTTTCATGGTCGAGGCCGGGTTCACCGAGACATCGGCATTGAACACGGTCGGTGTGCCGGGGCCGTCCAGTGGCAGCATCACCAGCGACAGGGCCGAATCCTGCAGCTTGTTGGCCTTGAGGGCCTGCTGCACTTTGACAGGCAGCGTGGTATTGACGGCGGCGGCCTGGCTGGGCAGGGCGAGTGGCAACAACAGGCCGGCAAGAACGAGGGGACGAAGCGTTTTGATCATAATGAATAAATACCCTACGGCGAGGGAAAAGGGCATTGGGGCTGTAAGGGATGATGGCCCCAGGATGAAAGAATACGCATTATGCCCCAAGCGCAGCGACGATGCGCCACGTTCGACGGAAAAGCACGCCAATAAAAAAGGCCACCCGTAGGGGTGGCCTTTTCAGCGATCGAGCCGGGCCGGAACTACTCGGCCTTGTTGATCGGCTTTTCCGGATACCAGGCGTCCAGCAGCGGGCTGACTTCGATCTTGGTCAGTTCGCTGCGGCCTTTGAGCCAGGCTTCAACGGCTGCACGCTGTTCTTCGCTGACCGAGCCGCGTTTGACCGAGCACACCAGGCCGAAATCGTCACCGCCTACATAGTCCAGGCCATTGGCATCCATGGCTTCTGCCAGGAACGCGTCGAGGAAAGCATCGATTGCCTGGTCGTCCAGATCTTCCTTGAACTCCAGGTTCAGCTCGAAGCCCAATTCCTGAAACTCGTCGACACACAGCTTCTTGCGTAGGCGACGGGAGCGGTTTGTGGCCATGAAACAATCCTCTTAGGTAATAACGCCGCGCAGTCTACCAGTTAACACGCCTGGCTGCCTGCCTGTGTGCAGGTACCTGTGGCCAGTTCCTTGGCCAGGGCGCGTTCTACCCGGCACATATGCCGCGCCAGTGCCTGGCGCCGAAGGCGTAGCTGGGCGGTGGGCAAGCCGCTGGCCTCCAGGGCTTCGCAGGCCGTTATCAGCTCGGGTGCTTCCAGCATCCGCGCGGCGCTGAGCACCTTGTGCGCCTGTTCGGCAATGGCAGCGCTGTCGTGCTGCGGATGCAGTGCCATCAAAGTGGCCAGATCGGCCTGCAGGCTCTGTTGCAAGGCCTGCAGGAAGCGCTGGCGGTCGATCGGGTCATGCCCGACCACTGCGGCAAGGCCGTCCAGCTGGTACAGCTTGCGCCGCCGTTTTTGCTGACGGCGCGGGTGGATGCCGGCCAGGCGCTGGCTGAGCGTGGCCAAGCTGATAGGCTTGAGCAGGCAGTCGTCCATGCCGGCGCTCAGGCACTTGCGGCGTACCTCCGGCTGCGCGTTGGCGGTGTAGCCAAGAATGGTGCAGCGCGGCCGCTTGCCATGGCGTTCTTCGGTGCGCACGGCGGTGGCCAGCTGATAGCCGTTCATGTGCGGCATGTTGCAGTCGAGCACCAGCACATCGAAATCGCCCGCCCGCCAGGTAGCCAGGCCTTCGCGACCGTCGCGGGCGCTGGTGTGCTCCAGGCCCAGGTAGCCAAGCTGCTGTGCCATCAGTTGCAGGTTGGCCGGGTGGTCGTCGACCACCAGCACGTTCAGCCGTGGGTCGGGCACGTCGAGGTTCTCGAGCAGCGGGGCCGGCTGCGCTGCGGCATCAACCCGCTGCAGCGGCATCTTCAGGCGCACCTGGGTGCCGACATCTTCCAGGCTCTTGATGGTCAGGCTGCCGCCCATCATTTCGCACAGGTTGCGACAGATGGCCAGGCCCAGGCCGGTACCCGCGCGGGCGCCTTGGCTATGCGGGTTGGCCTGGATGAACGGGTTGAACAGGCGTTGCAGGTCGTCGGGGTGGATGCCGATGCCACTGTCGCGCACTTCCAGCTCCAGCACTGCGGGGGTACTGGTGTCGTCCTCCACCACGTTGACGCAGATGCGCACCTGGCCGTGCTCGGTGAACTTGATAGCGTTGCTCACCAGGTTGCACAGTACCTGTTTGAAACGCAGGGGGTCGAGCAGCGCATGGCAGCGTGCGGCCGGCGCGATCATCACCTCCAGGGCCAGGCCTTTCTGCCGCGCCTGGCCCTCGAAAATGCGCCCTACCGATTCGACCAGGGCCGCCAGGTCGACGGCCTCCGGGGCGAGGGACAAGTGCCCGGACTCGATGCGCACGATGTCGAGGATATCGCCGATCAGGCCCAGCAGGTCCTTGGCCGAATGGTAGGCCAGCTCCAGCGCGCCGCGGTCTACCCGACCTTGGTCGGCACGTTTGACTGCCAGCTCGAGCATGCCGATGACTGCATTCATCGGGGTGCGGATTTCGTGGCTGATGGTAGCCAGGAACGTGCTTTTTGCGCGGTTGGCATCGTCGGCCTGCTGCTTGGCCCGGCGCAGCTCCATGACCAGATGGCGGCGATCGCTTATGTCGATCCAGCCACCGATGATGCCCTGCACCTCACCCAGTGAGTCGCGATACGGCAGAATCCAGTGGTAGATGGTCATCTCGCGGCCCTTGATCCGTAGCGGCCGGTCCATGATCAGTGGCGAGCCTTCGGCCATCACCTTCAGGTAATCGGCGTGGATCTGCCGGGTCTGCTCGCAATCGGCGAACAGGCTGCCCTCCAGTTGTTTGCCGATGACCTCGTCGGAGCGGGCCTGCACGGCTTCCAGGTAGCTGTAGTTGCAGCTTTGCAGGCAGCCCTCGCGGTCACGCACGTACATGGGGTGGGGCGTGCCGTTGAGCAGGGCGCGCATGAACGCCAACTGGTCGTTCAGCGCCCGCTCGGCGCGTTGCCGCTGGCGAATCTGCAGGCGCAGGCGAGCGTTCCACAGCAAGGCCAGCAGCAACAGCACGGCGGTGCCCAGTACCACCTGTATCGCCAGCCGGCGATAACCCTGGTCGTTGCCATCCTCGTGCAGGCTGAAGCCGCGCCAGCGGTTGTTGATTACCCCCAGTTCTTCCGGCGAGATGCTCAGCAGCGCCTTGTCGAGGATCGACACCAGCGCCCGGGACGAGGCACTGGTGGCCATGGCGAAGTTGGCAGGTTCGCTGCCGACGGTGGCCCGGATGACCAGTTCGGGGTTGCCGGCCAGGGCGTGGTTGGCGTCGATCAAGGTGGTGATCACCGCATCGACGGCACCGCTGTTGAGCAACGCCATGGAATAGAACGCGCTTTCGGTCTCGACCCAGCCGATTTGTGGATAGTGCCGCGACAGCATGGCGTCCATGGCACTGTAGCGGGTAATGGCGATGCGATGCCCCTGCAGTTGCTCGAGCGAGGTGAAGGGCTTTTTGTCCTTGCGGCTGACCAGTACATAGGCGCTTTCCAGGTAGGGCCGGCTGATTTGCAGGTCGTCTTCGCTTACCCCGCCGTTGGCCAATGCAGCGATCACATCGGCGCGGCCATCCTTTAGGCGGGCAATCATGTCGGCGAGGCCGCTGGCGCGCTGCACTTCGAAACGCAAGCCGGTGCGCAGGCGAATGAGTTCGAGCAGGTCGGCGGTGATACCGCGAAAATGCCCCGAGCCATCGAAATAGGAGACCGGTGCAGCGGTGTCGTCGATCGCCACGCGCATCACCGGGTGGTCCTGCAGCCATTGTTCTTCTGCGTCGGTCAGTTGCAGCCTGCGGTCGGTCAGCAGCAGGTCGCTACCGGCGCTCCAGCGCTTGAATATACTGGCGCGTATGGCTGGGGTCTGGCTGTCCAGGGTCGCGTTCACCAATTCCATCAGCAGCCTGTCCTGCTGGCGCAGGGCAAACCCGAAGCCGATGGCTTCGTGCTTGCCGAAACTGGCCATGCGCAGGCGCGGCAGGTGGCTGCGATTGAGCTGGTAGTGGGTGGAAATGGTATCGCCGATGAACACGTCGGCCTGGCCGAACGCCACGGCATTCAGGGCCTGGCTGGACGAGCCGAAGGCCAGCAGCTCGGCCTTGGGGTAGGCGCTTTTCACCTCCTGCCGGGGCAGGTAATGGTAGAGCATGCCCAGGCGCATGCCGTCCAGGCCCATGTCCAGTGCCCGGCTTTCGTCCTCCCGCGTTACCAGCACCGGTTGGTCGATGGCATAGGGGTGCGACAGCGCCAGGCCATCGCTGGCCGCTTCATAGCCGTTGGCGCTGCCAAGCAGGTCGATATCACCGTGCCGCAGCGCCTCCACCGCCGCCTGCCGGCTGGAAAAGCGCAGCACCCGCACGGGCAACTGCAGGGCCTTGCCGATCAGGCTCGCGTACTCGGCGGTAAGGCCCTGGTAGTCGCGGCCGCCACTGGTGATGTCGAACGGCGGGTAGTCCGGTGCCGAGGTACCCAGCACCAGTTCCTGACGGCTTTCGAGCCATTGTCGTTGTTCGTCCGTGAGCGCAGGCGGTGCCGGCCTGGCCGATGACCGTGCCAGCAGGGCATAGGACGAGGCCTCGTGATGGGTAGCCTGCGCCATGCCGCTGAACAGGAGCAGGGTGAGCAGCAGGCGAACGATAAGGCGCGCCATGACGACCCTCAGACCAGCGCGTTGCGTTTGGCCATTTCGATCAGGTCGACCAGAGTATTGACCTTAAGTTTGTGCATCAGACGCTTCTTGTAGGTACTGACGGTCTTGCTGCTGAGGAACATGCCCTTGGCAATTTCCTTGTTGCTGCGGCCTTGGGCGAAGAGTTGCAGCACCATCAGTTCGCGGTCATTCACCTGACGGAAAAGTTGCAGGTCGGCATCTACCGCCTGGTTATGCTTTATTGCCTGGCTGGGGAAGTAGTTGTAACCGGCCAGCACGGCCTTGATTGCACTGAGCAGCTCGCTCAGGTCTTCCTGCTTGCACACGTAGCCCGCAGCACCCGAGTGCATGCAGCGCACGGCAAACAATGCGGGAGACTGCGCAGTCAGTACCAGCACCTTCAGGGGCAGGGCCATGGCCTGGAAGCGGGCAAGCACCTCCAGCCCGTCTAGCTTGGGGATGCTGATGTCGAGGATGACCAGGTCAGGAGCGGTTTCGCGAATCATCTGCATGGCGTCCACGCCGTTGTCCGACTCGCCGACAACCTTGTAATTCTGGTTTTCCAGCAACATACGGACGGCCAGGCGAATGACGGGATGGTCGTCGACAATAAATATGGAATGCATGTTCAACTTCCCTACGGGCGACTGAGGGTGACAGGCGGAACCTTATCGCAGTTGGAAGTCATCGGGCATGCGAGGAAGGGCTATTAGCTCTATATGGGAAATGGCTTACAAGATAAAACAAAACGGGCTACGAAACAGGCGCGTTTAACTCGATGTCAAAGCGTGATTGGTAACTTTTCATTGATTTTTATTCGTGCTGTTTAACTTGCCGCCAGTATATGTAGGAAGTTTCCCACACTACACGGTGCAGCTCCGAGCGATGCCCGGGGCGGCACCGGCAGGCTCAGGTCGGGCTGGAGCGCCCGGTCATTTCCCGGGCCATTTCGCTGGCATAGCTGTCGGTCATTCCGGCGATGAAGTCGATCATGCGCAGGAAGGCACTGTGCAGCGAACCGTGCGGGTCGGGGGCATTGTTGCCGATCAGGTCCAGTACGCGGCGGCTCTTGAACGAGGGCGTGCGTCCACCGTGCTGTTCGAGGGCGGCACCACAGAAGGTGTTGAGCAGAATCTCCAGGGTGGTGTAGGCGCCGATCTCGTGCAGGGTCTTGCGCTTGTCCTGGAAGATCTTGTTGCGTGCCATGTCCTTGGCTTGCAGCACGCAGCGCTTGGCCGGGCCGTGCATGTGTTCGACCAGGTCGCCCGCCAGTTGCCCGGCCAGCAAGGCCTGCTGCTGCTCGACGAAGGCATGTGCGGCAGCGTTGGTCAGGTGCTCGATGGCCTTGCCACGCAGGATTGCCAGCTTGCGTCGCCGTGAGTCGCCAGGGCCAAGCTGGCGGTAGGTTTCCGGCAGGTCATCACCGACCAGGTCGAGCAGCAGCGCTTCGACTTCGGCATATTGCAGCAGCTCCATTTCCAGGCCGTCTTCCAGGTCGATCAGCGCGTAGCAGATGTCATCTGCGGCTTCCATCAGATAGACCAGCGGGTGGCGCGCCCAGCGCTGGTGTTCCAGTTGCGGCAGGCCGAGCTTGCGGGCGATCTGCTCGAGCAGTGGCAGTTCGCTCTGGTAACTGCCGAACTTGTGCTTCTTGTAGCCCAGGGCGTCGGCGTGGCGCGCGCTCCACGGGTACTTCAGGTAGGTGCCGAGGGTGGCATAGGTCAGCCGGGTACCGCCGTCGAACTGGTGGTACTCCAGCTGGGTGAGTACGCGAAAGCCCTGGGCGTTGCCTTCGAAGTTGAGGAAGTCGGCGCGCTCGTCGTCGCTCATGTCGTCCAGCCAGCCGCGCCCGGCGGCCTGCTGAAACCAGTGGCGGATGGCGTCTTCGCCAGAGTGGCCGAACGGTGGGTTGCCGATGTCATGGGCCAGGCAGGCCGACTGTACGATCATCCCCAGGTCGCTGGGGGCGCACCAGTCCGGCAGGCTGTCGCGCAGGGTTTCGCCGACGCGCATGCCCAGTGAGCGGCCGACGCAGCTGACTTCCAGCGAGTGGGTCAGGCGGGTGTGGATATGGTCGTTGCTGGAAACCGGGTGCACCTGGGTCTTGCGCCCTAGGCGGCGGAAGGCACCGGAGAAGATGATGCGGTCGTGGTCTTTGTGGAAGGGGCTGCGCCCGAGTTCATCGGCGCTGTACAGGGCTTTGCCCAGGCGTTCGCGGGTGAGCAGGGTGTGCCAGTCCAAGGCGCGGTCTCCTGTGGATCGAGGGGTATAGCTTCCGGTGTCCGGAAGGGCAGCGCAAGGGGTAAGCCTGCAATGGCCCTATCGCCGGCAAGCCAGCGCCCACACGGATTGCGCATGGTTTGAGGCCGATGCGGTCGAGGTGGGCGCCGGCTTGCCGGCGATAGGGCCGGTGCAGTCGACGGAAAACGCTCAGGGGCGGCGGCTGCCTTGCAGGTACAGGCGCAGCAGTGGCAGCAGGCTGGAGCCCAGGCGCACCAGCCGCGTCAGGTTGCCGCTGCGCACGCCCTTGCCGGTGAGGAAGCCCAGCGCCACCACGGCGCCAATCCCCCACAGCGGTGCATGCTTGATGCCCAGCCCGTCGTGCAGCGAGCTGCCCATGCCGCGCACGCGGCGCAGTGGCTCCAGCAGTTGCGCGGATTCGTGGCGGATTTCCTGGCGGTGCATTTCCATGCGCAGGCGCAACAGCGCCTTGCGCAGTTCGCGCGGGTTACGGGTGTTTGGCAGTTCTGGCAGGCTCATGGCAACAGGCGCTCCCGGTCCTTGGCGAGTTCCTCGAGGGTGGCGCCAAAGGGCGACGACTCGTCGAACACTGCTGCCTTCAGGCGCAACCCGCAGTACAGCGCGGCGATGCCGTAGAACACGCACAAGCCGATGATGCCGGCCAGGCGATAGCTGTCCCACAGCAGCACCAGCAACAGCCCGGACAGCGCCGTCAGCAGCAGCAGGGCAAAAACCAGGGCCAGGCCGGCGAACAGCAGCAGGCTCAAGGTGCGACCCTTCTGCTCCTGCAACTCGATGCCGAACAGTTCGATATGGCTGTGCAACAGCCCCAGCGCAGCCGCGCCCAGGCGCTTGCCCGAGGCGCTGGCGCCGTTGGCGTCATTCTCCATGGGGACCCCTTAGCGCCGGTTGGCCAGCAGGCCGATCAACAGGCCGACGCCAGCGGCAATGCCGATCGCCTGCCACGGTTTTTCCTGTACGTACTGCTCGGCGCTGCCCAACGCTGCCTGGCCGCGCTCCCGCACCGAGTCCTGGGTCAGTTGCAGGGTTTCGCGGGCCTGGGCCAGGCGGTCGTGGATCTGTTCACGCAACTCGTCTGCCTGGTCGCCGGCCAGGTTGGCGGTGTCGGCCAGCAGTTTCTCGGTGTCGCGGACCAGTGCCTGGAAGTCAGCCATCAATATCTCTTGTGCAGTCTTTGCCGATTTGCTGGCCATGGGTGTCTCCCTGTCGATGAGTGTTGGTAGTTCGAGTAATAGCACGCGCCGAAGGTTCAAGTGCCGGCGCTGGTATGGGCCTTGCTAAGTGCTTTGCCACGTTGCGGGGCGCCCCGGTCGGGTATTGCGCCGATTAAGGGCGCCAGCGCAGCGGATACCGATAAACCTTAACCCAATCCACGACAAACCCAAGAAAAAACCACGCAGGCTCCGCCCGGCTCACCAAACAGGGCAGGGGGCTGGCACCGATTCGGTGCAGGGATGCAGGTTCTTGAACTGTCCTGGTGCCTTTTTCAGCAGGTCTGCCTATTTCATGGAAAACATGCACAGCGCGATGGACTCCCTGGTCCACGGTTCCAACACCCTGTTCATTCTCATGGGTGCCATTCTGGTGCTGGCCATGCATGCCGGCTTCGCGTTTCTCGAAGTGGGCACGGTACGCTACAAGAACCAGGTCAACGCCTTGTCGAAGATCCTCAGCGACTTCGCCATCTCGGCGTTGGTGTACTTCCTCATCGGCTACTGGATCGCCTACGGGGTCAACTTCTTCCAGCCAGCGGCAGCGCTGGCGGCCGACCATGGCTATGCGCTGGTCAAGTGCTTCTTCCTGCTGACCTTCGCCGCGGCGATTCCGGCAATCATCTCCGGGGGCATCGCCGAGCGGGCGCGCTTTGTGCCGCAACTGTGTGCCACGGCGTTGATCGTGGCGTTCATTTACCCGTTCTTCGAGGGTGTGGTGTGGAACGGCAACCTGGGCGTACAGGCCTGGTTGCAGGCACGATTCGGCGCGCCGTTCCATGACTTTGCCGGTTCGGTGGTGGTGCATGCCATAGGCGGCTGGCTGGCGCTGGCGGCGGTGCTGCTGCTGGGCGCTCGCCGTGGGCGCTACCGTGATGGTCGGCTGGTGGCGTTTGCGCCGTCGAGCATTCCCTTCCTGGCATTGGGGTCGTGGATCCTGATCATCGGCTGGTTTGGCTTCAACGTCATGAGTGCCCAGACCCTGCAGGGCGTCAGCGGCCTGGTGGCGATCAACTCGCTGATGGCCATGGTCGGTGGCACCCTGTCGGCCTTGCTGGCCGGGCGTAACGACCCGGGCTTCCTGCATAACGGGCCGCTGGCCGGGCTGGTGGCAGTGTGTGCCGGCTCCGACCTGATGCACCCGATCGGTGCGCTGGCTACCGGTCTGGTGGCGGGCGCGCTGTTTGTCTGGACCTTCACTGCGGCACAGAACCGCTGGAAGATCGACGATGTGCTGGGCGTGTGGCCGTTGCATGGCCTGTGCGGCGTATGGGGGGGCATTGCCTGCGGCGTGTTCGGCCAGGAGGCCCTGGGCGGCATGGGCGGCGTCAGTCTGGTCAGCCAGTTGCTGGGCAGCCTGATGGGCGTGCTGGTGGCATTGGCCGGTGGTTTCGCCGTCTACGGTACGATCCGCGCGCTGCATGGCCTGCGCTTGAGCCATGAGCAGGAGTTCCAGGGCGCAGACCTGTCGCTACACCGGATCGGCGCGACCAGCCAGGATTGAGCCAGGTCAGGTGCACGGTGGGCAGGACAGACCTAGAATAGGCTTTCTACCTGCCAAACCGGACTTGCCCCATGCTGCCTGAATGCCAACTGTTCGGTACCCTCGGCTGCCACCTGTGTGAAGTGGCCGAGGCGGTGCTGATGCCCTTCGTCGATCATGGCCTGCTGGTGGAGCTGGTCGACATTGCCGAGAACGAAGCCCTGTTCGAGCGCTATGGCCTGATCATTCCCGTGCTGCGCCGCTGTGACAACGGCGGCGAACTGCACTGGCCGTTCGATGCCGAACAGGTGGTGGCGTTTCTCGCGCAGTAATGGCTCCAGAGGAGCTGCAACCCTGCTCCAAGGTGATGAATGTGAGCTGATGATCCGGTGCCACATTCAGTCATCGGGAGCCTCGCCATGTTGATCACCCCGCATTTCACGCTTGATGAAATGATCGTTTCTCAACTCGCTGCCAGGGACGGATTCGACAACTCACCACCTCCTGAGGCCAGGGCCAACCTGCAACTGCTGTGCTGTGCGCTGGAACAGGTGCGCGCACTGTTCAATGCCCCAGTCATCGTCAGCAGCGGTTACCGCAGTGAGCAGCTAAACCGGGCGATTGGCGGTGCCGCGAATAGCCAGCATATCCAGGGGTTGGCAGCAGACTTCACGGTGATAAAACTCAGCCCGCGGGAAACCGTGCGGCGGATCAGCGAAAGTGCCGTGCCCTTCGATCAACTCATCCTGGAATTCGACAGGTGGGTGCACCTGTCGGTAACGCGCGACACGCCGCGGCGGCAGGTGCTGACCATTCGCAAAGGTAGCGGCTACCTGCCGGGGCTGCGATGAAGCGCATTGACGCCAGCAAGGGGATGTTCGTATGCTGTATATAAGTACAGTATCAGGGTGAAACCATGCTCAATGTCGAGCAACTCAAGTACAGCGTCAACCGTATGCCCGTCGAGCGGGTGGCCGACGCCGTTCTGGAACTGCGTCTCGAAGGCCTGGTGACCGACGACCGCACGCCGTTTGGCAAGGTCCACTTCAATACCTGTTTCGCCGAGATCGAGGCCTTGTTCCAGCGTGCCGGCTACCACCGCGGGCTGGATGTGGTGGGTTACCAGGGGTTGCTGTATGCCCTCTACGACCCGGGCCGCTGGGAGCCCGTGCAGGTGCTGCGCTGGCTCAAGGAGCGCAGCGAGGCGATGGTCCAGGCTGGTTGAGGGCGTGGGCTTGGGGGATAATGCGCGGCCGTGAACGTTTCGAGCCCTGCCATGACCACGCCTTTCGACCCCGCCCGCCAGCAAGCCAGCACGGTGTGCCTGCCACCCGGTAACTGGGCGACCGTGCTCGACTGCCTGTGTGACCATTTCAAGGCCATTGATCGGGCCCAATGGCTCGACCGCTTTGCCCGTGGTCGGGTGCTGGATGCCGAGGGGCGGGCGGTGTCGGCCGGGCTGCCGTACAAGCGCGGCATGCGTCTGCACTATTTCCGCGAAGTGCCGAACGAGCGGCCGATTCCGGTGCAGGAGGTGGTGCTGCATGTGGATGAGCACCTGGTGGTGGCCGACAAACCGCATTTCCTGCCAGTGACGCCGACCGGTGAATACGTCGAGCAGACCTTGCTGCGCCGCCTGATCCGCCGGCTGGGCAACCCGCACCTGGTGCCGTTGCACCGTATCGACCGGCATACCGCCGGGCTTGTGCTGTTTTCCGCCAACCCGCAGAGCCGCAGTGCCTACCAGCGGCTGTTCCCCGAACGACGCATCGACAAGCGCTACCAGGCCATTGCCGCGGCCATGCCGCAGCATGCATTTCCGTTGGTGCACAAAAGCCGTCTGGTGCATGGCGAGCCGTTTTTCCGCATGCATGAGGTAGAGGGGGAGGCCAACAGCGAAACCCTGGCCGAAGTGCTGGAGAAGAATGGCGAGCTGTGGCGTTACGGGCTGTCGCCGGTGACCGGCAAGACCCATCAGTTGCGCGTGCACATGGCGGCATTGGGGGCGGGGATCAGCAATGACCCGTTCTATCCGCAACTGCTCAACGACGAGGACGACTACCAGCGGCCGCTGAAACTGCTGGCGCAGAGCCTGCGTTTTGCAGACCCGCTGAGTGGGGAAGAGCGCTACTTCGAGAGCCGCTTGCAGCTGGACTGGTAATGCTCACGCGCTCATCGCAGGAACAACTGCTGTAAATGCACTCTGAAAGCTTGCGCGGTCCCCTGTGGGAGCGGGTTCACCCGCGAAGAAGCCTGCGCGGTAGATGGCACCGGCTTCGCCGGTGTTCGCGGGTGAACCCGCTCCCACAGTGACCACGCAATCTTTTAGATCTTGAGCAAGACATTTACTCCCACAAGTACGGCGCACGTAAAAAGTGCATGCCGTACCCTTGGAAGCTGCCCTAGCGGTTGAACCGCTCCACCAGCGAGTACTGGGTACCCGCCGTGCTGGTCAGCTCTTCGCTGAGCAGTGCCGAGTGCTGCGCCTGTTCGGCGGTCTGGTCGGCCAGTTCGGCAATGGTGCTGATGTTGCGGCTGATCTCGTCAGCCACTGCAGTCTGCTCCTCGGTTGCGGCGGCAATCTGTGTGGCCATGTCGGTGATGTTGGCCACCGCTTCGCTGATGCCAACCAGGGCCTCGTCGGCCTGCATCACACGGTCAACGCCTTCCTGCGCCTGGCGATGGCCGGTTTCCATGGTCAGCACGGCATTGCTGGCGGTTTGTTGCAGCTTGGCGATCAGGCCGTGGATCTGCCCGGTGGACTCGGCGGTGCGCTGGGCCAGCTGGCGTACTTCGTCAGCCACCACGGCAAAGCCACGGCCCATTTCACCGGCTCGTGCCGCTTCGATGGCTGCGTTCAGCGCCAGCAGGTTGGTCTGGTCGGCGATGCCCTTGATCACATCGACCACGCCACCAATCTCGTCGCTGTCCTTGGCCAGTTGCGTCACTGTCTGGCCGGTCTCGCCTACGGCTGCCGACAGGCGTTCGATGGCCTCGCGGGTTTCACCGGCAATCTGCCGGCCCTGGCTGGTCAGGCGGTTGGCTTCCTGGGTGGCATCGGCAGTGCGCTGCACGTGGTTGGCCACTTCCTGGGTGGTGGCGGCCATCTGGTTGACCGCAGCGGCGACCTGCTCGGTCTCCACCCGCTGGCGTTCCAGGCCCGAAGAGCTCTTGTGTGCCAGGACATCGGACTGGCGCGCCTGTTCGCTGAGGTGTTCGGCGCTGTCCTGCAGGCGGGTCAGGCAGGTTTTCATGCGCGCGTCCTGGCTGAGCATGGCCATTTCCAGGCGCGCCTGCACGCCACGGCTGTCGGTGTACATCTGCGCGATCAGCGGGTCGGAGGTGGTCTGTTCGGCCAGGCGCAGCAGGCGCTTGAGGCCGCGCTGCTGCCAGCCCAGGCCCAGCAGGCCCAGCGGTACGGAAAGCCCGGCGGCCAGGGCGAAGCCCCAGGAATGGCCCAGCCAGTTGCCGATCAGGAAGCCCACCTGGCTGATCAGGATGAACGGCAGCCAGTCCTGCAGTATCGGCAGCCATTTGTCCCGGCGCGGTACCGGCGGCTTGCCCTGGTTGATGCGCTGGTACAGCGCCTCGGCACGGCGGATCTGTTCGGCGGTGGGCTTGACCCGCACCGACTCGAAGCCGACGACCTGATTGTTGTCGAAGATCGGCGTGACATAGGCGTTGACCCAGTAGTGGTCGCCGGACTTGCAGCGGTTCTTGACGATGCCCATCCACGGCTGCCCTTGCTTGAGGGTTTGCCACATGTGGGCGAACACGGCAGACGGCACGTCGGGGTGGCGTACCAGGTTGTGCGGCGCACCGGTCAGCTCCTCGCGGGTGAAACCACTGATCTCGATGAAGGCATCGTTGCAGTAAGTGATCACACCTTTGGCATTGGTGGTGGAGATCAACCGCTGCTGGGCAGGGAAAGTCCGTTCTCTCTGGGTAATCGGCTGGTTGTTACGCATGGGTTGATAGTCCGCAGGGCTTTCGACAGGTATCGGCAAGCCGCTGGTTTTATTGAATGAATATTTAATGTGCTTGATCCGCGGCAATAAGCCATCAGTTGCTATGGGTTATTCCGCGAGCACGTTCAAGCAAGTTAGCGTCATTATTGCGTTTTTACTGCTGTTTAATGACGGATAAGTCGAATGGTGACCGATTGGCTAGCCAAGAGCTAGCATCGGATAACTGAAGAGGGTGAAGTGCACCAGGTTCAGGCCGAAATGGCAGAGCACCGCGGCGGCCAAACCGCCCCAGCGGTACGCCAGGCCGTAGCCGATACCGGCAAGGGTGGCCAGGTACACCCATTGCCAGCCGGCCCCCAGGTGGGCCAGGCCGAACAGCAAGGCGGCGGCGAACAATGCCAGCCCTTGGTGGCGCAACAACCGTTGCAGGCCGGCCTGGATGTAACCGCGGAACAGCAGTTCTTCGGTCAGGCTTACCAGCAGCAGGTTGTTCAGCAGCCAGAGCCAGGCCTGGTCGGGCCATTTCGGGGCCCAGGCCAGCATGCCAAGTGCCCAGGCACCACCCAGGCAGGCAAGCAGGGTCAGGGGCAGGACGTACAGCAGACTGGTCACCAGGCCCTGGCTGCGCCACAGGATCAGCCAAGGGCAGGCCAGCAGCAGCCACGCGCCGATCAGCGGTTTGTCCAGGTTCAGGTACATCGTGAAGGGTAGGGCGCCGGGGCTGAAGATGACGCCGTCGATGACCTTGGCCGCGTTGAAACCGGGCAGCCAGTGCAGGGCCAGGGCGATGGCCAGCAGGATGAACAAGGTGTGGCCCAGGGCTTGTTGCCAGCGCTGGGGACGGCGAGCGAGCAGAGCGCTGGCGAGCAGGGCGAGAAAGGTGGGCAGGGTGGCGATGCCGAGGTTGCCGTGCCTCAGGGCGAGGGTGTAGCCGAGCGCCAGGAGTAAAAGTGCGATCAGGTGGAAGCGAGGCACAAGTGGTCCTTCTGATTGAACAATGTTGGGTCCGCTGCGCGGTCCATCGCCGGCAGCGGACCCAAGCATACCCGCCTCAGCTCGCAATCAGCTGTCGCAACACATAATGCAATATACCCCCCGCCTTGAAGTACTCCACCTCGTTCACGGTATCGATCCGGCACAGCACCTCGATCTGTTCCTGCTGCCCATCTGCGCGGGTGATACGCAAGGGCAGGCTCATGCCCGGGCGGATCTGCGCGCCGTGCAAGCCCAGCACATCGATCCGCTCCTTGCCGGTCAGCCCCAGTTGCTTGCGGTTGTGCCCGGCCTTGAACTGCAGTGGCAGCACACCCATGCCAACCAGGTTGGATCGGTGAATGCGCTCGAAGCTTTCCGCCAGCACCGCCTTGACCCCCAGCAGGTTGGTGCCCTTGGCCGCCCAGTCGCGGCTCGAACCGGTGCCGTATTCCTGGCCGGCGATCACCACCAGCGGGGTGCCTTCCTGCTGATAGCGCATGGCCGCGTCGTAGATCGACAGCTTCTCGCCACTGGGCACGTGCAGGGTATTGCCGCCTTCTTCGCCCGCCAGCATTTCGTTGCGGATGCGGATGTTGGCGAAGGTGCCGCGCATCATCACTTCATGGTTGCCACGCCGCGAGCCGTAGGAGTTGAAGTCGCGTGGCTCCACGCCCTGCTCACGCAGGTAGCGCCCGGCCGGGCTGTCGGCCTTGATGTTGCCGGCCGGGGAAATGTGGTCGGTGGTCACCGAGTCACCCAGCAGCGCCAGGATCCGCGCACCCTGGATGTCGGTGATCTGCGGGGGTGGCCCGCCGATGTCGTCGAAGAATGGTGGGTGCTGGATATAAGTGGAGTCGGCTTGCCATACGTAGGTGGCCGCCTGCGGTACCTGGATGGCCTGCCACTGTGCATCGCCGGCGAACACTTCGGCGTATTCCCTGTGGAACATTTCCGTGTCGACCTTGGCTACGGCGGCGGCGATTTCCTGCTGGCTGGGCCAGATGTCGCGCAGGTACACCGGCTGGCCGTCCTTGCCGGTGCCCAGCGGATCGCGGGTCAGGTCCAGGCGCACGCTGCCGGCCAGGGCATAGGCCACCACCAGCGGCGGCGAGGCCAGCCAGTTGGTCTTGACCAGCGGGTGCACGCGGCCTTCGAAGTTGCGGTTGCCCGACAACACCGAGGCCACGGTGAGGTCGGCGCTGCCAATGGCTTTTTCGATCGCGTCATCCAGCGGGCCGGAGTTGCCGATGCAGGTGGTGCAGCCATAGCCGACCAGGTCGAACCCCAGTTGGTCGAGGTAAGGGCTGAGCCCGGCGGCCTTGAAGTAGTCGGTCACCACCTTGGAGCCTGGCGCCAGCGAGCTCTTGACCCAGGGTTTGCGCTTCAGGCCTTTTTCCAGGGCCTTTTTCGCCACCAGCCCGGCGGCCATCATCACGCTGGGGTTGGAGGTGTTGGTGCACGAGGTGATCGCGGCGATCACCACGGCGCCATCGCGCAGGATCTGGGTCTGGCCCTGATGGCTGTATTCGATTTCCCCGGCCTGGTCGGCGTTGCCTACCGCCACGCCGCCGCCACCTTCGCTTTCCAGGCGGCTGACCTCTTTGGCCAGCGGTTTGGGTTGCAGTTCGATGAAGTGGTCGAAGGCCTGGCTGACCTGGCCAAGGGCCACCCGGTCCTGCGGTCGCTTGGGCCCGGCCAGGCTGGCCTCGACCTCTTGCATGTCCAGCGCCAGGCTGTCGCTGAACAGTGGCTCCTGGCCCGGCAGCCGCCACAGGCCCTGGGCTTTGCAGTACTGCTCGACCAGTTGCACGGTCGCCTCGGGGCGCCCTGACAGGCGCAGGTAGTCCAGGGTCACCTGGTCGACCGGGAAGAAGCCGCAGGTGGCGCCGTATTCCGGGGCCATGTTGGCGATGGTCGCACGGTCGGCCAAGGGCAGCTCGGCCAGGCCATCACCATAGAATTCGACGAACTTGCCCACCACGCCCTTCTTGCGCAGCATCTGCGTCACCGTCAGCACCAGGTCGGTGGCGGTGATGCCTTCACGCAGCTTGCCGGTCAGCTTGAAGCCGATCACTTCGGGGATCAGCATCGACACTGGCTGGCCGAGCATGGCCGCCTCCGCTTCGATGCCGCCCACGCCCCAGCCGAGCACACCCAGGCCGTTGATCATGGTGGTGTGCGAATCGGTGCCGACCAGGGTGTCGGGGAAGGCGTAGGTGCGACCATCGGCTTCACGGGTCCAGACGGTGCGGCCCAGGTATTCCAGGTTGACCTGGTGGCAGATACCGGTGCCCGGCGGTACCACGCGGAAGTTGGTGAAGGCGCTCTGCCCCCAGCGCAGGAAGGCGTAGCGCTCGCCGTTGCGCTGCATTTCGATATCGACGTTCTCGCTGAAGGCCTGCGGCGTGCCGTAGTGGTCGACCATCACCGAATGGTCGATTACCAGGTCCACCGGTGACAGCGGGTTGATCCGCTGCGGGTCACCACCGGCCTTGGCCATGGCTGCGCGCATGGCGGCCAGGTCGACCACGGCCGGCACACCGGTGAAGTCCTGCATAAGTACCCGCGCGGGGCGGTACTGGATCTCGCGGTCGGAGCGCCGCTCGCCCAGCCATTGGGCGAGGGCGCGCAGGTCGTCGCCGGTGACGGTCTTGCCGTCCTCCCAGCGCAGCAGGTTTTCCAGCAGCACCTTCAGCGACATGGGCAGACGCTGCAGGTCGCCCAGCTGGCGGGCGGCCTCGGTGAGGCTGAAGTAATGGTAGGTCTGGTCGCCGACCTTGAGGGATTTGAGGGTATTCAGGCTATCGAGCGAGGGCATTGCCAACTCCTTCTGCGCCGGTGCCTGGCAAGATCTGCCGGTGGCACCGCTCTGTGTCGATCCGCACGGCACGGACCTGGCTGAAAGGTCAGGTTAGACCGCTTTGCGTCACCTGACCCTTTTCTGGACCGGCGGGGCGTGTCGCAGGTTCCGATCTTCCTTTATCATCGCCGCCCTGCCAGCGCCTGTGGTGCGCCAGCCGTAGTGGAGTGAGAGATGAATACCCTGTTCATGCATTGCCGGCCCGGTTTCGAGGGTGAGGTGTGCGCCGAAATCAGCGAACATGCCGCCCGCCTGGGCGTTGCCGGCTATGCCAAAGGCAAGCCGCAAAGTGCCAGTGCCGAGTTTGTCTGTAGCGAGGAGGGCGGTGCCGAGCGCTTGATGGGGGAACTGCGCTTCAACCAGCTGATTTTCCCGCGGCAGTGGGCCCGTGGCGGTTATGTCGAACTGCCGGAAAGCGACCGTATCAGTGTGTTGCTGGCGCACCTGGCCGACTTTCCGGTGTTCGGCAGCCTGTGGCTGGAGGTGCTGGACAGCAACGAAGGCAAGGAACTGTCCACCTTCTGCCGCAAGTTCGAGGTGCCGCTGCGCAAGGCCCTGGAAAAGGCCGGCCGCCTGGTCGACGATGCCAGCCGCCCACGCCTGCTGCTCACCTTCATCAGCGGCCGCCGGGTGTTCGCTGGCGTTGCCCCTGCTACCAACAGCGCGCTGTGGCCCATGGGCATCCCGCGTTTGAAATTCCCCCGCGAGGCACCCAGCCGCTCGACCCTCAAGCTGGAAGAAGCCTGGCACCAGTTCATTCCGCGCGAGCAGTGGGAACAGCGCCTGGGCGATGACATGACCGGTGTCGACCTGGGGGCTTCGCCGGGTGGCTGGACCTACCAACTGGTGCGCCGGGGCATGCTGGTGACTGCCATCGACAATGGGCCGATGGCCGAAAGCCTGATGGACACAGGGCTGGTCCAGCACCTGATGGCCGATGGTTTCACCTGGCAACCGAAGCAGCCGGTGGACTGGATGGTGTGCGACATCGTCGAGAAGCCGGCGCGTACCACTTCGCTGATCGAGACCTGGCTGGGTGAGGGGCTGTGCCGTGAGGCGGTGGTCAACCTGAAGCTGCCGATGAAGCAGCGCTACGCCGAAGTACGCCGGCTGCTCGACCGCATGGAGGCGACGTTCAAGGCGCGCAAGATCAAGGTGTCGATTGCCTGCAAGCAGCTGTACCACGACCGTGAGGAAGTGACCTGCCATCTGCGCCGGATGGACTTGAAACCGCGCTGAGCACAGCGAATCGCTTTGCTCTTGCTTCGGCTTTTGCTTCTAAGCGCGCGATAGTTCAGGCGCCGCAGATTGCGACTTCAGGAGGCCGAGCGAAGGGACTGCGGAGGGAGGTGACGGGCATGGATGCCCGTCACCTCCCTCCGCAAGCCCTCTGCTCGGCCTCCTGAAGTCGCGAAGATCAAGATCAAGATCAAGATCAAGATCAAGATCAAGATCAAGAGCTGGCTCAGCGTGTTCGCAGGCGGTGCTTGGACCACGTCGCGCGATGCGCGACAATGACGATCATTTGCGGAGCCCCCCATGACCGATTTCACCCCCGACGCCATCCTCGACGCCACTGGCCTGAACTGCCCGGAACCGGTGATGATGCTGCACCAGCACGTGCGTGACCTGGCCGCTGGCGGCCTGCTCAAGGTCATCGCCACCGACCCCTCGACCCGCCGCGACATCCCCAAGTTCTGCAACTTCCTCGGCCACGAACTGCTGCAGCAGCAGGAGGACGCCGGTACCTTCCTGTACTGGATCCGCAAGAAAGCCGACTGAAGCGCTCTGGAACACGCCCGGCGTTGCGCCTACACTGCGTTCCCCAGACAGGAGAGCGCCATGCTGATAGTTGCCGACGAGAACATCCCGCTGCTCGATGCCTTCTTCCAGGGTTTCGGCGAAATCCGCCGTTACCCGGGCCGAAGCCTCGATGCCGCCAGCGTCAAGGACGCCGACATCCTGCTGGTGCGCTCGGTGACCAAGGTAGACCGCCAGTTGCTCGAAGGCAGCCGTGTGCGCTTTGTCGGTACCTGCACCATCGGCACCGACCACCTCGACCTGAACTACTTTGCCGAGGCCGGTATCCGCTGGAGTAGCGCGCCGGGCTGCAATGCCCGCGGCGTGGTCGATTACGTGCTGGGCAGCCTGCTGACCCTGGCCGAGCTGGATGGCGTGGCACTGCCCGAGCGCGTTTATGGCGTGGTGGGCGCGGGGGAGGTGGGGGGGCGCCTGGTGCGGGTGCTGCACGGCCTGGGCTGGAAGGTACTGGTATGCGACCCGCTGCGCCAGGCCGCCGAGGGCGGCGACTACGTCAGCCTCGAGACCATCCTGCAACAGTGCGATGTTATAAGCCTGCACACCCCCTTGCAGCGTGGCGGCGAGCACCCGACCTGGCACCTGCTGGGCCAGGCGCAGCTGGCCCAGTTGCGCCCGGGTGCGTGGCTGGTCAACGCCAGCCGTGGCCCGGTGGTGGATAACGCGGCCCTGCGCGAACTGCTGCTGGACCGCGAAGACGTGCATGCGGTGCTGGATGTGTGGGAGGGTGAGCCGCAGGTCGACTTGCAACTGGCCGACCTGTGCACGCTGGCTTCGCCGCACATTGCCGGCTACAGCCTCGACGGTCGCCAGCGTGGTACAGCGCAGATCTACCAGGCGCTGTGCCGCTTCCTCGGTGTGGATGAACAGGTGCAACTGGCCGACCTGCTGCCTCGGCCGCCGCTTGCGCAGATCGAACTGGATGCCAGCACCGACCCGGCCTGGGCCATGGCCACCCTGTGCCGCGCGGTGTACGACCCACGCCGCGACGATGCCGATTTCCGCCGCAGCCTCAGCGACGACCCGCAGCAACAGCGTGCAGCATTCGACCAGTTGCGCAAGCAGTACCCGCCACGGCGCGAGATCGAGGGGCTAGGGGTGCGCTTGCGTGGGGAGTCGCCGCAGTTGGCGCAGCTGGTCAGTGCCTTGGGTGGGGTGCTGGTCTGACGGTATGTTGAGCGCAGTACCGGCCTTTTCGCGGGTAAACCCGCTCCCACAGGTGCCCCGCTGATCTCAAGGCTGGTGTGGTCCCTGTGGGAGCGGGTTTACCCGCGAAAGGGCCAGCACAGGATTCAGGCAAATAAAAACCCGGCGCAAGCGCCGGGTTGCAAGAAACTCGCCGATCAACCTTTGCGTACGCGCTCGACCCGGCTTTCTTCCAGGGCCTTGCAGGCCTGCTGGATCATCTGCTCGGTGATCGGTACTTCGCGCCCCTGGGCGTCGATGATCGAACCGCACACCTGCGGTTGCGGGGTGGTCCGGGGCTTCTGGTTGTCGCTGCCATGCTGCAAGCTCATGTATTGTCTCCTCATCAGGTTCAAGCGCAGGGTAACCCTGTGCCGTGACCGGCCTGTGACAGTGCCTGCAGGATCACGGCAGCCACAGTCCAGCAGAAACGGCCATAAAGCTCCATAGCCTGGTTAGACCGATAGGCTATAGCAACCTTGCAAGGGTTCCCCAGGCCTGGATGAGTGGTAGGCTGCGGATTCCCCACCATAGTGGTCCGCGCCATGCCCGAATCGGTTTCTTCGCGTCAACGCCGCGCCTTGCGCCTGGGTTGGCAGTTCGTTCGCCCGTACCGTCGCCAGGTGCTGCTGGCCTTGCTGGCACTGGTTGTCACTGCCGCCATCACCTTGTCCATGGGCCAGGGCATCCGCCTGCTGGTGGACCAGGGCTTCATGACCCGCTCCGCGCATCAGCTCAACCAGACCATCGGGCTGTTCCTGCTGCTGGTGCTGGCCCTGGCGGTGGGTACCTTCAGCCGCTTCTACCTGGTGTCGTGGATCGGCGAGCGCTGCGTGGCCGATATCCGTCGGGCCGTGTTCGACCACCTGATCGGCTTGCACCCTGGGTTTTTCGAAGACAATCGCAGCTCCGAGATCCAGTCGCGGCTGACCGCTGATACCACCTTGCTGCAATCGGTAATCGGTTCATCGCTGTCGATGTTCCTGCGCAACGCGCTGATGGTCATCGGTGGCGTGGCTTTGCTGTTCATCACCAACCCCAAGCTCACCAGCATCGTGGTGGTAGCGCTGCCGCTGGTGCTGGCGCCGATCCTGCTGTTCGGCCGCCGGGTACGTAGCCTGTCGCGGCAGAGCCAGGACCGGGTGGCCGATGTGGGCAGCTATGTGGCCGAGGCCCTCGGGCAGATCAAGACCGTGCAGGCCTACAACCATCAGGCGCACGACCGCGAGCTCTTCGCCGGCACGGTCGAAGCGGCGTTTGCCGTGGCCCGGCAGCGGATTGCCCAGCGTGCCTGGCTTATCACCCTGGTGATCGTGCTGGTGCTGGGAGCGGTGGGGGTGATGTTGTGGGTTGGCGGCATGGACGTGATCGCCGGGCGCATTTCTGCGGGCGAACTGGCCGCCTTCGTGTTCTACAGCCTGATCGTCGGCAGTGCCTTCGGTACCCTCAGCGAGGTGATCGGCGAGCTGCAGCGGGCGGCGGGCGCGGCCGAGCGCATTGCCGAACTGTTGGCGGCGCGCAGTGCAATCCTGCCGCCCGCCGTGGCGCAGGTGCTGCCGCAGCAGCGGGCCAGTGGGCGTATCGAGTTGCAGCAGTTGGTGTTCGCTTATCCGTCACGGCCCTCGGTGGCGGCTGTCGATGGCCTGAGCCTGGCCATCGAGCCGGGGCAGACCGTGGCGCTGGTTGGGCCATCGGGGGCGGGCAAGTCGACCTTGTTCGATTTGTTGTTGCGCTTCTACGACCCCCAGCAAGGGCGCATCCTGCTCGATGGCCGGGCGATTACCGAACTCGACCCCGCTCAACTGCGCCAGCAGTTCGCCCTGGTGGCACAAAACCCTTCGCTGTTTCGCGGCACGGTCGAGGCCAACATCCGCTATGGCCGGCCCGAGGCGACCCAGGCCGAGGTCGAGGCAGCGGCCCGTGGTGCCCATGCCGACGCATTCATCCGGCAACTGCCGCAGGGCTACCAGACACCGCTGGGCGAGGGCGGCATCGGCCTGTCCGGCGGGCAGCGGCAACGCCTGGCCATCGCCCGTGCGTTGCTGGTCGATGCACCGATCCTGTTGCTGGACGAAGCCACCAGCGCCCTCGACGCGCAAAGCGAACACCTGATCCAGCAGGCGTTGCCCCGCCTGATGGCCGGGCGCACTACCCTGGTGATCGCCCATCGGCTGGCTACGGTACAGCATGCCGACCGTATCGCGGTCATCGACAAGGGCCGTCTGGTGGCGGTGGGGACCCATCGCCAGTTGATCGAAGAGAGCCCGTTGTATGCGCGGCTGGCGGCCTTGCAGTTCACTACGGGGTAGCTTGTAGTGGCCTTGTAACATTTCTGTAGTATTTGCCTGAGAGTATCTAGCTCAACTGTTGCGTAAGTGCTCGACCTGGCTGCCATTGCTTGATGGCAGCCTTTTTTTGGCCTGCCAGTAACCGGGCTGCGTTGCACCCCATTGCCAGCTTGCGCGGCCCCCCGGTCTTCCTCCTGCTTTCCGAGATCCAAGATGTTGCGTAAATCCCTCAGAGTGCAAATTCTCTCCCTGCTCGGCGGCAGTCTGGTGGCGATGTTGCTGATCGCCCTGGTGTGCTTCCAGTTCCTCTCGTCCAGCGTGCGCGGCTACGCCGAGCTGGTCGACGGGCCGCTGCGGGCCTCGCAATTGATCGACGAAGCCAACCTGCAGTTCAAGATCCAGGTGCAGGAATGGAAGAACGTGCTGTTGCGCGGGCGCCAGCAGGCTGATATGGACAAGTACTGGCAGCAGTTCCAGGCTCGCGAGCAGCAGGTGCAGCAACTGCTCGGGCAATTGATCGATAGCAGCGACGCCAGGCTCAAGGCGCCGTTGCAGCAACTGCGTGACAGCCACCGGCAGCTAGGCCTGGCCTATGCACAGGGGCGCCAGGCATTCCTGGCGGCGGGCGGTGACCCGGTTGCCGGCGACCAGGCGGTCAAGGGCGTGGACCGCGCCGCCAGTGAACAGATGAGCGAACTGGTCGAGCAACTGCGTGCCGATGCCCATCAGCAAGCCGCCAGCCTCAGTGCCGGTGCGGAGCGCACGGTATGGCTGGGCTTGCTGGTGATGTTGGCCTCGGCGGTGTTGGTGGGGCTGCTCAGCCTGTGGCTGGTCAACCGCAGCCTGATCGAGCCGATTCGTCAATTGATCGAGTATGTCGCGCAGCTTAGCCAGGGCCGCTTTGCCGCCCGGGTAGAAAGCCGCCGTGAGGACGAACTGGGCCGCCTGGCGCGGGCCGCCAACACCCTGCGCGACTTCCTCGCCGACACGGTCGGCCGGCTGCAGGACAACGCCCAGGAACTGGAAGGCGCCAGCGGCCGGTTGCGCAGCATCGCCGGCGACATGGCCCGTGGCACCCATGACCAGTTCCAGCGCACCGACCAGGTGGCCACGGCCATGCATGAGATGTCTGCTACCGCCCAGGAAGTCGCGCGCCACGCCGCCGAGGCCGCCCGCGCGGCGGACGACGCCGACCACAGTGCCCAGGCGGGCGAGCAGGTGATGCAGCAGACCATCGATATCATCGGCGTGGTCAACCGCGAAATTGCCGGTACGGCGGCGGTGATTCGCGACCTGGAGCATGACAGCACGCGCATTGGCAAAGTCCTCGAAGTGATCCGTGGCATTGCCGAGCAGACTAACCTGCTGGCGCTCAACGCGGCCATTGAAGCGGCCCGTGCCGGCGAGGCCGGGCTTGGTTTTGCGGTAGTCGCCGATGAGGTGCGCAGCCTGGCCCAGCGCACGGCGGCTTCGATTGCCGAGATCCACCAGATCATCGAAGCAGTGCAGTCGGGGGCGGTGGAAGCGGTCAAGGCCATCGAAAGCGGCCAGCAGCGCAGCGAGGAGGGTGCCGAACAGGTGCAGCAGGCCGGGCAGATGCTGCAGCGCATCACCCTGGCGGTGGAGGCAATCCGCGACATGAACCGGCAGATCGCCACGGCGGCCGAAGAGCAGACCAGCGTGGCCGAGGACATCTCGCGCAACCTGATCGAAATCACCCGCATCGCCACGGCCAACCAGGAGGCCGTACAGCATACCGAGCAGGCGGGGCAGCGCCTGCATGGGTTGTCGGGGCAACTGGGCGAAGTCACCTCCCGTCTCACTGCCTGACGCAGTCCTTGTGGGGGTGGCCTTGTGTCGCGAAAGGCCGCTCCCAAAAAGACGCTGCGCCGGGCTGGCTGCTGGGGAAACCCGCCACTTTCACTGCTTCATCCTATGCCCTGTGGCGGATTGTCGCCACGCTCCCCGTCGCGAGCCCCCGTATTCATTGCTCGATACCCAGTTGGCACATTCCCTGCTCAAGGCGGCGCGCGTGTACACAACAACTGGATAACATCAATGAAGAAATTCCTGCTGACGTTCCTCTGCCTGGGCGTCATCGGCTGCTCCAAACCCGCGGAACCGGAAAAGACTGTCGACGTGCTGCTGATCGGCGGTGGCATCATGAGTGCCAGCCTGGGCACCTACCTCACCGAGCTGGAGCCCTCCTGGAAGGTCGACGTCTACGAACGCCTGGACCAGGTGGCCGAAGAAAGCTCCAACGCCTGGAACAACGCCGGTACCGGTCACTCTGCGTTCTGCGAGCTGAACTACACCAGCGTCGGCAAGGACGGCAGCATCGACATCAGCAAGGCTGTGGGGGTCAACGAGCAGTTCGAGGTATCCAAGCAGTTCTGGGCCTACCAGGTCGAGCAGGGCGTGCTGAGCAACCCGAAGTCGTTCATCAACAACGTGCCGCACATGAGCTTTGTCTGGGGTGACGACAATGTCGCCTTCCTGCACAAGCGCGTCGACGCCCTGCAGCACAGTTCGCTGTTCCGCGGCATGGAAATCTCCGAAGACCACGAGCAGATCCGTAAGTGGGCACCCCTGGTGATGGAAGGCCGTGACCCGGGGCAGAAGGTCGCCGCCACGCGCATGGCCATCGGCACCGACGTGAACTTTGGCGAAATCACTCGCCAGCTGTTCGCCGCGATGACCCGCAACCCCAACGTGTCGCTGAACCTGCGTCATGAAGTGCGCGACATCGTACGCAACGACGACGGCACCTGGCAGGTGCGGGTGGCCGACCTGGCCAACGGTGGCAAGGAAAAGGCCGTCAACGCCCGCTTCGTGTTCATTGGTGCCGGTGGTGGCGCGCTGAAGCTGCTGCAGAAGTCGGGGATCCCCGAAGCCGAAGGCTATGCCGGCTTCCCGGTCGGTGGCCAGTTCCTGATGACCGACAACCCCGACCTGGTCGCCCGCCACCAGGCCAAGCTGTACGGCAAGGCCTCGGTCGGCGCGCCGCCGATGTCGGTACCGCACCTGGACACGCGGATGATCGATGGCAAGCAGGTGCTGCTGTTCGGCCCGTTCGCCACCTTCTCCACCAAGTACCTCAAGCATGGCTCGCTGCTGGACATGTTCGCCTCGCTGAACAGCCACAACGTGCTGCCGATGGTCAATGCCGGCATCGACAACATCGACCTCAGCACCTACCTGATGGGGCAGTTGATGCTCAGTTTCGATGACCGCATGAACGCCCTGCGCGAGTATTTCCCCAACGCCAAGAACGAGGACTGGAAGCTGCTGCAGGCCGGCCAGCGGGTGCAGGTGATCAAGAAGGACCCGGTACTGGGCGGTGTGCTGCAGTTCGGTACTGAAGTGGTGGCGGCGCAGGACGGCAGCATCGCTGCGTTGCTGGGCGCTTCGCCGGGTGCCTCGACCGCGGCGCCGATCATGCTGACCGTGCTGGAAAAGACCTTCAAGGACCGTATCCAGTCGCCAGCCTGGCAGGCCAGGCTCAAGGAAATCGTGCCGAGCTATGGGCAGAAGCTGAACAACAACCTGGCGCTGACCAACCAGACCCGTGAGTGGAGCAGCGAGCGCCTGCAGTTGCTGTATGTGCCGGTGGAGGCTGAGGTGGCGCACTGACACATGTGGGAGCGGCCCAGGGCCGCTCCCACAAGAGGGGCCGCGCTGGGGCGGGGACACCTTCCAAGACACAACAAAAAGCCCGCACAAGGCGGGCTTTTTGATAAGGATTTGGTCGGAGAGACAGGATTCGAACCTGCGGCCTTCTCGTCCCGAACGAGACGCGCTACCTGGCTGCGCTACACTCCGATGAAGGAAATCCTACTGCATCCTTTTTTTGCACGCAAGCCCTTGTTGTTGAAAGGGCCTTTGCAAAAAACAGGGTGCGATCAGAGCTCTTTGACGGTGCGGATCTGGTCCTTGTTCAAGCGCGTGCGCTTGCCGTCCAGTTGCTCGAATTCGTAGAAGCCCGAGTCTTCATCGTACTTCGGTGTGTCGGTGGCCTGGATTTCGCGACCGTCATTCAGGGTAATGACGGTTGGCGATGCGCAGCCAGCGAGGGCGCCCAGGCCCAAGACGAGCAGGAAGGCGGGTAGGGTCCGTTGAATCATCGTGTTTCTCCAGTGCGATGGTGCTAGATGACATTAAGACGCAGGGCGTCCACGCAAGTTCCGTCTACAGTGCAGCATAGCGGCAAACCCGGGGCATTGATCGAAGGCAAGGGCCACGGGCGTCACGCTGTGATGGGTGCGTGCTGTGTTATAACTGCGGCCATCCCATCTTCTTGTGACGGACCCCCATGAAAGCCAAGGCAGATACCCCCTTCGTGCCGCTGAACATCGCCGTGCTCACCGTCAGCGACACCCGCACCTTCGACACCGATACCTCCGGCCAGCTGTTCGTCGACCGCCTGAGCGCGGCCGGCCATCGCCTTGCCGAGCGCGTGCTGCTGAAAGACGACCTGTACAAGATTCGCGCCCAGGTTGCCACCTGGATTGCCGATGACAGCGTGCAGGTGGTGCTGATCACCGGCGGCACCGGCTTTACCGGCCGCGACAGCACGCCCGAGGCTGTGGCCTGCTTGTTGGACAAGCAGGTAGAAGGCTTTGGTGAGCTGTTCCGGCAGATTTCCGTGGCCGACATTGGCACCTCCACTGTGCAGTCGCGCGCCTTGGCCGGGCTGGCTAACGGTACCTTGGTGTGCTGCCTGCCAGGCTCGACCAATGCGGTGCGCACTGGTTGGGACGGTATCCTCGCCGAGCAGCTGGATGCCCGCCATCGCCCTTGCAACTTCGTGCCGCACCTGAAGCAGGCAGCAGCCTGTGACAGCCGTGGCTGAGGTCAGCCAGGCCCGGCCGCTGATGCCGGTGGAACAGGCCCTGGAGCAACTGCTGGCATTGGCTGAAGCGGCTCCGATCCGCGACACCGAGAACCTGCCACTGGCCGAGGCCGAGGGCCGTGTGCTGGCCGCTGACCTGGTGGCCTCGCTCGACCTGCCGCCTTGGCCGAACAGCGCCATGGACGGTTACGCCCTGCGCCTGGCTGACTGGCAGGGCGAACCACTGCCGGTCAGCCAGCGGATTTTCGCCGGCCATGCGCCGCAGCCGCTGCAAGCGGGCACCTGCGCACGCATCTTCACCGGGGCACCGCTGCCCGAAGGTGCCGACTGCGTCGAGATGCAGGAAAACACCGAAGTGGCAGAGGATGGCCGGGTACGCTTTCTCGAGCCGTTGAAAGCCGGGCAGAACATTCGTCCCCAGGGCCAGGAAACCCGCAAGGGCGAACAGGTGATGTGCGCTGGCACCCGGCTGGGGCCGATCGAGCTGGGCCTGGCTGCGACCTTGGGCCACGGCCGCCTGGATGTGGTGCGCAAGGTGCGGGTGGCGGTGCTGTCCACCGGTGACGAACTGGTCGAGCCCGGCCTGCCGCTGGGGCCGGGGCAGATCTACAACAGCAACCGCCGGCTGCTGGTCAGCTGGTTGCAGCGGCTGGGCTGCGACGTGGTCGATGCGGGCATCCTGCCGGATGACCTGGCACGCACCCGCACCTGCCTGGCCGAGCTGGGTGATGTCGACCTGATCCTGTCCACCGGCGGTGTCTCGGTGGGGGAAGCCGACTACCTCGGCGCCGCCCTGCGCGAAGCCGGCGAGCTGGCCTTGTGGAAGTTGGCGATCAAGCCCGGCAAGCCGCTGACCTTCGGCCACTTCCAGGGCGTGCCGGTAATCGGCCTGCCGGGCAACCCGGCCTCGACCCTGGTCACCTTCGGCCTGCTGACCCGGCCCTACCTGTTGCGGCGCCAGGGCGTGGCCGATGTCACGCCGCTGCGTTTCGACATGCCGGCCGGTTTTGACTGGCCCAAGCCCGGCACGCGCCGCGAGTACCTGCGCGCCCGCATCGAACAGGGCCAGGTGCGCATCTACAAGAACCAGAGCTCTGGCGTGCTGCGCAGCGCGGCCTGGGCCGAGGGGCTGGTGGAAGTGCGCGAAGGCAGTACGCCGAAGCAGGGTGACAGCGTGCCGTTCATTCCCTTCAGCGAGCTACTTGGCTGAGCGGCCCAGCCAGGCACTGGCCAGCGGCGCGGCCTCGGCTGGTGCCGCCTGGGCCAGGCGCATGTGCACGTTCTCCAGTTGCTGGGCGGCCACGCTCCAGTCGTGGCGCTGGCGGGCGAACTGGCGCCCGGCATCGCTCAACTGGCTCATGCGCCAGGGCTGGTTGAGCAACTGGGTGATCAGCAGGGCCAGCTGGTCGCCATCCTCACTGCCCAGGTAGTGCTCGCCGTTGTTCGCGGCCAGGCCTGAAACGCCTTTGCCGGTGGTGATCACTGGCAAGCCGGCGGCCATCGCTTCGAGGATTTTCACCTTGGAACCACCGGCATAGCGCAGCGGTGCGAAGAACAGTGCCGAACGCCGCTGCAGTTCACGCAGGTCGGGGCGGTAGCCGAACCATTCGATACGCGGGTCGTTCCAGTGCAGTTTCCAGCTGGCCGGCATGGCATGCCCGGCAATCGCCAGGCGCACCGCCGGATTGCTCATCCATACCTGCGGCATGATGTCTTCCAGCGCCCATTCGATGGCCTCCAGGTTGGCGCCACACTCGAAGTTGCCTACGAACAGCAGGCGCTGGCTGTGCAGCGCAGGTTGCACGTGCTGGTAGAAATCACAGTCCACGCCATTGACCACCACGTTCACCGGGCGCCCGCTGATTTGCGCGATCAACTCGGCATCGTGGGCGCTGACCGCCACCAGTTCGGTGGGCTGGCGCAATACCCGCTGTTCCCAGCGTCGATAGCGCCAGCGGTCGAAGGCGTTGAGCGGGCGCAACCACAGCGGCAGGCGATCGTGGCTGGCGCCACCCATCACCGATTCCAGGGTGTGCTCGCAGAGCATGTACGGCAGTCCGCGTGCCTGCAGGGCCTTCTCGAACGGCTGGAAGCTGTAGCTGTGTTCGATCTGGATCACGTCCCAGGGCTCGTCCAGCAATTGCTCGAAGCGGTGCCGCAGGCGAGGGGCCAGGCCATTGATGATTGCCCGCATGGGGTAGTCCAGGATCGGCGAGGCCAGCAGGTTCAGCGGGCTGTGCAGGGGCCGACGGGGCAGCACGATCAGGCGTTCGAGCAAGGGTTCCAGGGCCTCGCGGGCAGCATCGCCGAGGGGGTTCTTCGATTGCACCAGCAGGGTAATCCGGTGGCCCCGTTGTGCCAGTGCGCGTATCAGGTGGTATTGCCGGGTCTTGCTGCCGCTGGTGGTCGGCCAGGGCAGGTACGGCAGTGTCCAGAGAATGCGCATGACCCGGAATCCTCGCTAAAGGTTGCGGATAGCAAGACGCGCCCTTAGGCGGCAGTGGTAAAAACCACTGCCGGGGCGCGTCCATGGCAAGAAAGGTGTATCTGCTGAGCATAGCCGTGCATTGCCACACTTGGGAAAAAGACAGGCCAACGCTTGTCGGTTAATGGCCGGCCAACGCGGTCACTTGTGGGAGCGGCCATGTGTGGCGATAGGGCCGCAGAGCGGCCCCGGCAATGGCCGCTCCCACAAAATTGACCGCGTTGGCCCATTATTTTCTGTGGGCATGCAACGATCCGGGATTGCAGAGGGTCGAGATCTGGGGTGATCACTTCACGGAGGCGCGTATATGCAAGGGCGCAAGGCAATGCTGATCCTGCACGGCAAGCAGGCCATGAACGAAGACTTGCGCAGCGCCGTGCACGGCCTGCGCGATAGCGGCTGGGTGCTGGATGTGCGGGTCACCTGGGAGGCCGGTGACGCTCAGCGCCTGGTCAACGAGGCGCTGTCTGCCGGTTACGGCCATATCGTTGCCGGAGGCGGGGATGGCACGCTGCGCGATGTTGCCGAGGCCATGGGCCTGGCGGGTACCCAGGCCAGCCTGGCGTTGTTGCCACTCGGCACGGCCAACGATTTTGCCAGGGCTGCCGGCATACCCCTGGAGCCCGCCACGGCGCTGGCCTTGCTGAACATACCTGCACAGCCAATAGACCTGGGCCAGGCCGGCGACCAGTTGTTCCTCAACATGGCCACGGGCGGTTTTGGCAGCCAGGTCACGGCCAACACCTCCGAAGACCTGAAGAAAGTGCTGGGCGCCGCCGCCTACCTGTTCACCGGGTTGTCGCGCTTCAGCGAACTGCAGGCGGCCTCGGTGGCGCTGCAAGGGCCGGACTTCCACTGGCAGGGTGACCTGCTGGCGCTGGGGATCGGCAACGGCCGCCAGGCCGGGGGCGGGCAGGTGCTGTGCCCTGAGGCGCTGGTGGACGATGGCTTGCTCGACATCGCCATCCTGCCGGCACCACAGGAGATGGTCGGGGCGCTGCGTGACCTGTTGGCCGGTAACGGGCTGTTCGTCCGGGCCCGGTTGCCCTGGGTCGAGATCAAGTGCTCGCAGGGGCTGGACATCAACCTCGATGGTGAGCCGGCGCAGGCAGACACGTTGCGCTTCCAGGCCAGGCCCGCTGCACTGCGCCTGCACCTGCCGGCCGGGTCGCCGTTGCTCAGTCGTCCAGGCTGATGATTTTCTCGCGCACGGCGAACAGCACCAGGCCGGCCACGTCATGGATCTGCAGGCGTTTCATGATTTGCGAGCGGTGGGTTTCCACGGTCTTGATCGACAGGCCCAGGCCGGTGGCGATTTCCCGGGTGGCCTTGCCGCGCACGATCAGGCGCAGGATCTCCAGCTGTCGCGCCGTGAGGTTATGCCGCTCGCCAGCGGGGTGCTTGCCCTGCCTGGCGCGCTGCAGCGCCTGGTTGATGACCGTATGGGCGATGGCTGGGCTGAGGTAGCGCTCGCCGTTGCGCACCGCGGCCAGGGCCTGCTCCAGTTCGGTGGCGCTGGTGTCCTTGAGCAGGTAGCCGTGGGCGCCGCTTTCCAGGGCCCGCATGATCAGGTCCGGGTCGGTGTGCATCGACAGGATCAGCACCTTGCAGGTGCTGCCGCTGGCGCGCAGTTGGGTGAGAGCATCCAGGCCGCTGGTCGAACGCATGGAGATGTCCAGCAAGACGATGTCCGGCGCCAGTTTGCGTACCTGTTCGAGCAACTGGCTGCCATCGTCGGCTTCACCGATTACATCATAGCCAGGGATGTCGCAGACCAGTGCGCGCACCCCGGCACGGATCAGCGAGTGGTCGTCCACCAGCAGCAGTCTACAGGTCATGGGTGGCAGTACTCCTGGCGCGTTGCTGGGTGCGCGGTGGCCATGGGAACACCGCCTCGATGCGCGTGCCCAGGCCGAGCTGGCTGGTGATGTCGAGGCTGCCCTGCAACGCGGTTACCCGCTCCTGCATGCCGGCCAAGCCGCGCTGGCCAGCTTCGGCCGGTTGCCTGGCGGGTACGAAACCACGGCCATCGTCGTGGATCGACAACGCCAACCCCTCGGGGATGCGCTGCAGACGGACGACCAGGTTGTGTGCCTGTGCATGGCGCAGCATGTTGGTCACGGCTTCCTGGGTAATGCGGAACACCGCCATGGCCACGGCCTCGTCGATGCCGCCCAGGCGCTGGTTGCACGCCAGGCTCCAGTTCACTCCGCTGTTGCCCAGGGTGCGCATCAGGTGTGCCCGCAGGCTGGCTTCCAGGCCAAGGCTGGCCAACTGCCGCGGGTTGAGCAGGGCGGAGACATCGCGCACGTTACCCAGGGTGTCATCCAGCGTGCTGCGCAGGGCGTCGCAGTGGCCTTGCAGCTCATCGGGCATGCGCCTTTGCAGCCACTGCAGCTGCAGCTTGGCGGCGGTGAGCAGCTGGCCGATGTCGTCGTGCAGTTCCCGGCTCAGGTGCTGGCGCTCGTCTTCCTGGACCTTGAGCATGCGCTCGGCCAGTTCCGCCGGGCGCAGGCTGATCGACCTGGCGCGCAGGCCCAGCTGCACGGCGGCGCCCAGCGTGGCGGCCAACTGCAGCACCAGCAGGCTGGCCGGGATCGACTGGTCGGCCAGGTACAGCAACAGGTTGGCGACCAGCGAGGCCACGCACAGCCCGACCGTCGCCCAGCGCAGCAGGGGAGTGCGGGAGCCGCAACGCAAAGGAGTCTTCAAGCGTGGGAACATAAGTAGGGAAGCCACTGAAGTATTGCTGATGGAGGCCTTGCACAATCCTTGTCAGAGGCTTTGGTGCAGTACTTTCGATTGTTTTTTTCGTACACGAGACCTTGCGACCTTGCTGCAGGTTGCAAGCGTTTGTGGGGGCGCATATTACCACTTTGCACTGCATCGGTCGCGGTCGGGTAGCGCTTTGAAACGCCTGCCAGACGGGCGCTGGCGGGTAGCAAAGTGCCACCCGGCTTGATCGCGCAACGAGCCTGGTTGCACTTCGCGTCGGGTCAATATCTGGGAGATGAGCGGCCTGGCTGCGTGCCGTCGGCCATCTCGGTGTGCGGGTGGATGCATACGTTGCCTTGGTCGTCGCAGGGTATGCAGGCTCGTGTAAAAGGTTGCCGCACGACCTTGGCCAGTTCACCCAGCAGCACCAGTTGCTCGCCAATGTCCAGGTTAAGCCGCCCGGTACACGGATCGACCAGTTCCAGTTGCCAGGCCAGCAGGGTCAGGCAGGCCCCTACTGCGGGCAGGGCTTCGCGCTGCAGGCAACCACCATGGCAGGCCGGGGCCAGCAACTGCTGCAGGGCGGTGGTGTAATGGGCAACTTCGCGCAGGCCCAGGTGTGTGGCCTGTCGAGCGAGGTTGCCGAGGGTATTGTCCAGGCAGTGGCAGGCATCCGGGTCGTTATCGATCAGTTCCAGGTGCTGCAGGCATTCCTGGGCCTGGGTCAGCAGCACCTGGGCATCCAGCAGAAACCCCTGCAGGGCGTCATCGAACGATAAGGCGCTGTCCATCATGATGCTCCCGCGCGTGGGGCAGGCGCAGGTGGCGGGCACGCCAAAACGATAGCTAGCAAAAGCCTGACTCCATTCATGCAATGAGAATGGCGTCACATTAATGGCTAAAGGATATCGCGAACATCAGGTTGCACCCGATTGTGGCTAAGGGTTTCCCTGATGCTCGGCTCAGGTGGGGAACTTTTGCAGTCCCGCTGGCTCAGCCCAAGCTGCTCGCAGTAAAGCATGATGGTAAAGTGATATCAATTGCCTTCACGGCATTTTCCCGCAAGGGTCAAGGTGTGCGTGAAGCCGCCGATACAGGGTGGATGATTTCACTTTTTCCGACTCAAGGCTGGGGGTTTTCCAATGGCTGGCATTCTCGACACGGTAGACCAACGCACGCAACTGGTGGGTGAGAACCGCCTGGAAATCCTGATGTTTCGCCTGGCTGGCCGCCAGCTGTTCGCGATCAACGTGTTCAAGGTGCAGGAAGTGCTGCAGCTGCCCAAGCTGACCCTGATGCCCCAGCGCCACGCTTTCGTCTGCGGGGTGGTCAACCTGCGCGGCCAGACCCTGCCGGTGATCGACCTTTCCCAGGCGATCGGCATGCGCCCGCTGCAGCCGGGGCCGGACAGCACCATCATCGTCACCGAATACAACCGCTCTGTGCAGGCCTTCCTGGTCGGCGGTGTCGACCGCATCGTCAACATGAACTGGGAGGCGATCATGCCGCCGCCGTCCAGCGCCGGACGCCAGCATTACCTGACCGCCATCACCAAGGTCGATGACAAGCTGGTGGAAGTGATCGACGTGGAGAAGGTGCTGGCCGAGATCGTGCCGTACAACGCGCGGGTTTCCGGCGACAAGCTCGCCGACCCGGTGCTGGCCCGGGCCCGCGGCCGCGAAGTACTGCTGGTGGACGACTCCAGCGTGGCTCTGGCGCAATTGCGCGACACGCTGTCCCAGCTGGGCGTGAAGCTGCACGTGGCCAGTGATGGCTTGAAGGCTTTGCGCATGCTCAAGGGCTGGGCCGACGCAGGCGAAGATGTGTGCGAGAAACTGCTGATGGTGTTCACCGATGCCGAGATGCCGGAAATGGACGGCTACCGGCTGACCACCGAGATCCGTGGTGATGCCCGTTTGCGCCAGCTTTACGTGGTGCTGCATACCTCGCTGTCCGGCAGTTTCAACGAGTCGATGGTAAAGAAGGTGGGCTGCGACAACTTCCTTTCCAAATTCCAGCCTGATCGCCTGGTCGACGTGGTCAAGCAACGCCTGTTGCTGGATATTGCCACTGCGTGATCCCGGACCCTGCCGGGTATAAGCTTGGCGTTTTGGCATGGCGCGAGGCGGCAGGGATGTTTCTCAGTGAGCTGTATCGGTACCCGGTGAAGTCGGGGCAGGCGCAAAGCCTGCAAGCTTCACCGGTGGGTTTGCTAGGGTTGCAGGGCGACCGGCGCTGGATGGTGGTGGAGGAAGAAAACGGACGCTTCCTGACCCAGCGCGCCTGGCCACGGCTTGGCCTGATCAAGGCGAGCGATGATGATCACGGCCAGTTGCTGCTGGAAACACCTGGGCAGGCACCGTTGCGGGTGCCTGTGCCACCTGCCGATGACGCCCTGCGCGGCGTGACCATCTGGCGCGATACCCTGCGCGTGCCGGATGCGGGCGATGCGGCGGCGGCCTGGCTGAGCGAGCTGTTGGGCAAGGCCGTGCGCCTGGTGCATTGCCCGGAGCAGCGCGCGCGTTATCTGCCCAATGGCTATGGCCTCAACAGTGACCGGGCGGCGTTTCCGGACGGCTTCCCCTTGTTGCTGATCGGCCAGGGTTCGCTGGACGAGCTCAACCGGCGTATCGGCCGGCCCATGGAGATGCTGCGCTTCCGGCCCAACCTGGTGGTGCGGGGCGCGGAACCGTTTGCCGAGGATGGCTGGAAGCGGATTCGTATCGGCAGCCTGGAGTTTCGCGTGCTCAAGCCCAGTGTGCGCTGCATCTTTACCACCATCGACCCGGCTACCGGCGAGCGCAGTGAGGATCGCGAGCCGATGGCCACGCTCAGGACTTTCCGCGAGAAGGAGGGGGATGTGCTGTTCGGGCAGAACCTGGCGGTGGATGGTAGTGGGTGGCTGGAGGCAGGGATGCAGGTCGAAATTCTGGAGTAGCTGTGTTGCCTGTGCCGGCCTCTTCGCGGGTAAACCCGCTCCCACAGGTACTGCACCGCATTCAGGAGTGGTGCAATACCTGTGGGAGCGGGCAAGCCCGCGAAGAGGCCGGCACAGGCTCAGCAACAATCACATGTCATCGAAGTACCGCTCATGCCAATCCACCAGCGGCTGCGGCGAGTTCAGTTTCTGCCCGTAGATCACCGAATACGACAGCACGTTCTGCACGTACTGGCGCGTTTCGTCGAACGGGATCGACTCCACCCACACATCGAAGCTCAGGTGCTTGGCGCCTTTCAGCCACTGGCGCACACGCCCCGGCCCGGCGTTGTAGGCCGCTGAAGCCAGCACCCGGTTGCCGTTGAACTGGCTGTGCACCTGGCTCAGGTAGGCAGCGCCCAGCTGGATGTTCTTGTCCGGGTTGAGCACCTGCGCCGGTGACGCCAGCGGAATGCTGAACTTGCGGGCGGTTTCCTTGGCCGTGGCCGGCATCAGCTGCATCAGGCCGCTGGCGCCCACCGGCGAACGGGCATCTTCCATGAAGGCACTTTCCTGACGAGTGATGGCAAATACCCAGCTCGAATGCAGGCCGCGGACCTTGGCCTCGCGCACCAGGGTGTCGCGGTGGGCCATCGGGAAGCGGATGTCCAGGTCGTCCCAGTACTGCGCCTGGCTGATGGTGCGAATGGCCGGGAAGTACCAGCGCAGGTCGTAGCCCAGGCGCGCCTGGGCGACCATTTCGTCGCGGCTGAAGTGGCGGCTGACGTGGTACCACTCGCGGCGGCCTTCGACGATCTGGCCACGGGCGTGGAACTCCAGGGCACGGCGGATGCCCGGGGTGTTGCGTACCTTGTTGACCAGCTGCGGGCTGAGTACCAGCGGCTTGTTGTTCAACTGGTAAGGCGTCTGTGCCCGGTCGGCGGCGAGGAAGCCGTAAAAGTCACGCTCACGCGCCACGGTCTTGTACAGCAGCGGGATCTGCGGGTTGTTCGGCTGCGCCAGCTCCAGGCTGCGCGCCTGCCAGTACTTCCAGCGGCTGCTGCTGGCCAGGTCCTGGGGCAGGCGGCGGGTCAGCTCGTAGGCGTCTTCCCAGCGGCCCAGGCGCAGCAGAAGGCGCAGGCGCCATTCGCTGACGGTGTTGTCACGCAGCTCGGGGTCGTAGCGGGTCATCAGGTCGAGCGCGCGCGGGTCGTAGCGGCGCGCCAGGGTCAGGCCGATTTCGCGGGCGATGGCCACCTTCTCGTCACGGGAAAAGTGCATGCGCTGGGCGTAGTCGTCGAGCAGCGCCATGGCCCGCTCCGGGTCCTGCCGGGCCAGGCGGCGCAGGCCGAGGCTGACCACGTCGGACATGGCTTCGTTGACCGGGGTGAAACGCGACGGCTGGTTGAGCAGCTCGGGCTTCTGCGCCACATCGACCAGCAGGCGCCCCTGCGGGCCGAGCGTAGTCAGGGTGTTGACCAGGTTGTTGGCCAGGCTGTAGTTGCGCGCCTGGGCCGCCAGTTTGGTGCGTTGCCAGCGCTTGGCCTCGGTCAGCTGGCCTTCGGCCGCCCACATGCCGAACAGCGTGTCGCAGGTGGCCGGCTGCGACTTGCCGACGTTCCACAGTTTGTCGGCCGTGGCGTAGCCCTCGGCGCGCAGGCCGTGGCTGAGCTGGTACTGGCCGTTGAGGCAGTCCAGTTCGGTGAAGTTGAGCTTGGGGTCGTAGTACTTGACGAAAGTGTTCCATTCGCCGCGCTCGGCCAGCCAGCGCAACCAGCGCAGTTTCATCCAGTTGGCCTGGGGCAGGTCGCCATGCTTGGCGAGGAAGCCTTCGATTTCCTGGTTGCTGGCGGTTTTCAGGCGGGCGGTGAGCTCGTCGTAGGCCAGGTAGGGCGTCAGCGGGTAGTCGCTGAGGGCCTGGGCATAGCGCAGGTACGGGCCTTTGTCGCCTTTGGCCAGCGCGCGCTTGGCTTCGTCATAGTACTGGCGTTGCAGGGTAAGGTCGGCGGCCTGCGCCGCGCAGGTGGCGGCGGTAAGCAGCAGGCAGGAAGCAATATGTAACAGGCGGCTGCGCATGATACGTCCGGGCAGTTGAACCATGGGAAAGTGACGGCGGAGCCAGCACTGTTGGAAGCTATTGCCTTAGCTTAGCTGTTTGCCGGCGGCGGGTGAAAGCACTGTGCTTGTATCGGGATATTAAGTTCGACCAGATGTCGCAATACCCTCGCCGGGTGGCCAGGCGGATGCCGTCGGGGGCCAAGTCAGGTAGAATGCGCGCCCGATTTATGGAGACCAACATGACCCTGCTCAAATTCAGCGATGTGTCCCTCGCATTCGGCGCCATGCCGCTGCTGGACAACGTGTCCTGGCAGATCGCTCGTGGCGAGCGGGTGTGCATCATCGGCCGCAACGGCACCGGCAAGTCGAGCATGCTGCGCCTGGTCAAGGGCGAGCAGAAGGGCGATGACGGCGAAATCTGGCGTGCCCCGGGCCTGAAGATCGGCGAGCTGCCACAGGAGCTGCCGGTGGCCGACGAGCGCACGGTGTTCGATGTGGTGGCCGCAGGCCTGGACGGCGTGGGCGAGTTGCTGGCGCAGTTCCACCACCTGAGCCTGAACATCCAGGGCGATGAAGACCTGGAAAAACTCATGCACGTCCAGCACGAGCTGGAAGCCCGTGACGGCTGGCGCCTGCAGCAGGTGGTGGAAAGCACCCTCAGCCGCCTGCAGCTGCCGGCCGACAAGACCCTGGCCGAGCTGTCCGGTGGCTGGCGCCGCCGCGTGCTGCTGGCCCAGGCGCTGGTGTCGGAGCCCGACCTGCTGCTGCTCGACGAGCCGACCAACCACCTGGACATCGGTGCCATCGCCTGGCTCGAAGAGGCCCTGCGCGGCTTCAACGGCGCGGTGCTGTTCATCACCCACGACCGTTCCTTCCTGCAGAACCTGGCCACCCGCATCCTCGAACTGGACCGCGGCGGCCTGATCGACTGGAACGGCGACTATGCCAGCTTCCTGGTGCACAAGGAGGCCGCGCTGGCCGCCGAGGAAACCGCCAACGCGCTGTTCGACAAGCGCCTGGCCCAGGAAGAAGTGTGGATCCGCCAGGGCATCAAGGCCCGCCGTACCCGCAACGAAGGGCGCGTGCGCGCGCTGAAGGCCCTGCGCGTGGAGCGCAGCGAACGCCGCGAGCGCCAGGGCAAGGCCAACATCCAGATCGAGGCGGCGGAAAAGTCCGGCAAGCAGGTGATGGTGCTGGAGAATGTCAGCTTCCATCACCCCGAAGGGCCTGTACTGGTCAAGGACTTCTCCATGGTCCTGCAACGTGAGGACCGCATCGGCCTGCTGGGCGCCAACGGTACTGGCAAGACCACCCTGCTCAAGCTGATGCTCGGCGACCTGGAGCCGACCGCAGGCAAGGTCGAGCGCGGCACCAAGCTGGAGGTGGCCTATTTCGACCAGATGCGCCACCAGCTCGACCTGGAAAAGACCGTTATCGACAACCTGGCCGAAGGCCGCGATTTCATCGAGATCGACGGCCAGAACCGCCACGTGTTGAGCTACCTGGGCGACTTCCTGTTCAGCCCTCAGCGTGCCCGCACGCCGGTCAAGGCGCTGTCGGGTGGCGAGCGTGCACGGCTGTTGCTGGCCAAGCTGTTCAGCAAACCGGCCAACCTGCTGGTGCTTGACGAACCGACCAACGACCTGGACGTGGAAACCCTCGAACTGCTCGAGGAGGTGCTGTCCAACTACAAGGGCACCGTGCTGATGGTCAGCCACGACCGGGCCTTCCTCGACAACGTCGTCACCAGCACCCTGGTGTTCGAAGGCGAGGGCAAGGTGCGTGAGTACGTCGGTGGTTACGAGGACTGGATTCGCCAGGGTGGCTCGCCGAAGCTGCTGGGCGTGACCGAGAGCAAGGGCGGCAAGTCCGAGCTCAACAGCGCGGTGGTTGAAAAGGTCGAGGCCAAGCCAGCGCCTGCGCCTGTTGCAGCGGTGGCCGATGGTTCGAAGAAGAAGCTCAGCTACAAGCTGCAGCGTGAGCTGGAAATGCTGCCGGGGCAGATTGACGAGTTGGAGCAGCGCATGGCCGAGGCCCAGGAAGAAGTGAATGCGGCGGGCTTCTATCAGCGGCCGATTGCGGAAACCTCGGCGGTGCTGGCGAAAATCGAGAAGCTGCAGGGCGAGCTGGATGTATTGGTAGAGCGCTGGGCCGAGCTGGAAGGCTGATTGGCGTTAGCCTGATCCGGCCTCTTCGCGGGTGAACCCGCTCCCACAGGTACTGCACCGCATTCAGCAGCGGCGCGGTCCCTGTGGGAGCGGGTTCACCCGCGAAGAGGCCGGCCCGGTTGAATCATTCCTTCTTCTGCAACCGCACCGCCAGTACATCGCACGGCGCGCCATGCAGCACGTCATTGGCCGTGGAGCCCAGCAGCAACGCCAGGCCGTGACGGCCATGGCTGCCGACCACGATCAGGTCGCACTTCTGGTCCTTGGCCAGCTGGTGGATTTCCTGGCGCGGCTGGCCATAGGTCAGGTGCGAGTCGCCGCGGTGGATGTCCGGGTATTTGTTGAACAGGCGCTCCATGCGCTCCTTGGCCTGGTCGAACTGCTGCTGTTGCAGCTGCGACAGGTCCATCGGCACGTCACCGCCGAACGCCATGGCCATCGGCTCGACGATGTGTACCAGCGAAACCTTGGCATTCGACGGCGCGGCGAGCGCCATGGCACGTTTGATCACCGGGTCGCATTCTTCGGTCAGGTCGACGGCGACCAACAAATGTTCGTATTGCATGAGCGGAACTCCTGACAATCGCGATAGAAGAAGTATGGTCGCTTTCGGGCGGGTCTTCCGTGAAAAATGGCTAACCAGCTCATTTGCAACGTTTTATGGGAACTACTGATATGACGGTATTGCTGGTGGTGTCAATCCTTGCGCTGATTCTCAGCCCGCTTTCCTGGCTGCGCACCTCGCGCAAGCAGAGCGAGCAGATGAAGCTGCGCCTGGAGGCGCGGCGCATGGGCCTGGCCATGCAGCTGGCGCCGCAGCAGTGGCCGCACTGGCTGGAAAAGGAGCCGCCAAGCCCGTGCCCGCAATACCATCGGGCACGTCGTCGCGGGCATGAGGATAGCTTCAGTTTCTGGCAGATCACCCCGGGGGTGTGGTTGAACCAGTGGCGTGAACCCTGCGAGGACCCGCGCTTCATGGAGCCCCTGGCGCGCTTGCCGGCAAGTGTCTACAAGGTCGAGGCCGATGCCCGGATGATCGCGCTTTACTGGACCGAGCGGGGCGATACGGGTGTATTGCAGGATGTTGCCTACGTCCTCGAAGCACTCGCCTGATACCTGTCTGGCACGGTCATTGTGGGAGCGGGCATGCCCGCGAACACCGGCGCAGCCGGTGCCAGCCACCGCGTTGAATTCTTCGCGGGCACGCCCGCTCCCACAGGGAATGCGGAGGTTTCAATAGCTATGAACGACAAAGCGGCGGCTTGGCAGAACCCTGAAGGGGTGGGGTGCCAAGTCGCCGCTTTGCGTTCTGCTGCGCAGAAAAGGCCAGGCAGGCCGGGTATGCATTCAAGCAAGTGCCAGTGTAGCCGTTCGAAGTCGCCGCGCAAGGCAAAAGCTTAAGCATTTTCCTGCGGTTGATGGTCAATCTCCGACATGAATAGTCAGCAATCACCGTCAGCATGTTTAGTACCTGGACGCTACAAAATGACCGGAAAGTCGTGTTTTCACCTTGCTTGCGAGCATTTGACAACGCCGATCTTTTCGGAGAATGTGTGCACACCCAAATCAAACGGGCGTATGAATTGAGCGTTTGTATGTCATGACGCCAAGCCATACTTCCGACTAGCGCGCTGACGGGTGTGCCTGGGGCAGGGCAGCTAAACCTGCTTTTGCTGCAGCGATCGGCGTGTACAGTTCAGCTTCCATATCGTGGAGATCAGTTGATGATTTACGAAGGTAAAGCCATCACGGTTAAGGCTCTTGAAAGTGGCATCGTCGAGCTCAAGTTCGACCTCAAGGGTGAGTCCGTCAACAAGTTCAACCGCCTGACCCTGAACGAGCTGCGCCAGGCCGTCGATGCCATCCAGGCCGACGCCTCGGTCAAGGGCGTGATCGTCAGCAGTGGCAAGGACGTGTTCATCGTCGGCGCCGACATCACCGAGTTCGTCGACAACTTCAAGCTGCCCGAGGCCGAACTGGTCGCCGGCAACCTGGAAGCCAACCGCATCTTCAACGCCTTCGAAGACCTCGAAGTGCCGACCGTCGCCGCCATCAACGGCATCGCTCTGGGCGGCGGGCTGGAAATGTGCCTGGCCGCCGACTACCGGGTCATGTCCAGCAGCGCCAAGATCGGCCTGCCGGAAGTCAAGCTGGGTATCTACCCGGGCTTCGGCGGTACCGTGCGCCTGCCGCGCCTGATCGGTTCGGACAATGCCATCGAGTGGATTGCCGCCGGCAAGGAAAACCGTGCCGAAGACGCCCTGAAGGTGGGTGCCGTCGATGCCGTGGTCGCGCCGGAACTGCTGATGGCCGGTGCCCTTGACCTGGTCAAGCGCGCCATCAGTGGCGAGCTGGACTACAAGGCCAAGCGCCAGCCCAAGCTGGAAAAGCTCAAGCTCAACGCCATCGAGCAGATGATGGCCTTCGAGACCGCCAAGGGCTTCGTCGCCGGCCAGGCCGGCCCGAACTACCCGGCCCCGGTCGAAGCCATCAAGACCATTCAGAAGGCCGCCAACTTCGGCCGTGACAAGGCCCTGGAAGTCGAAGCCGCAGGCTTCGCCAAGCTGGCCAGGACTTCGGTTGCCGAAAGCCTGATCGGCCTGTTCCTCAACGACCAGGAACTCAAGCGCAAGGCCAAGGCGCATGACGAAATCGCCCACGACGTGAAGCAGGCCGCCGTGCTCGGCGCCGGCATCATGGGTGGCGGCATCGCCTACCAGTCGGCGGTCAAGGGCACCCCGATCCTGATGAAGGACATCCGCGAGGAAGCCATCCAGCTGGGCCTGAACGAGGCCTCCAAGCTGCTCGGCAACCGCGTCGAGAAGGGCCGCCTGACCCCGGCCAAGATGGCCGAGGCACTCAACGCCATTCGCCCGACCCTGTCCTATGGCGATTTCGCCAATGTCGACATCGTCGTCGAGGCCGTGGTCGAGAACCCGAAAGTCAAGCAGGCCGTGCTGGCCGAAGTGGAAGGCCAGGTGAAGGACGATGCGATCCTCGCTTCCAACACCTCGACCATCTCCATCAACCTGCTGGCCAAGGCGCTCAAGCGCCCGGAAAACTTCGTCGGCATGCACTTCTTCAACCCGGTGCACATGATGCCGCTGGTGGAAGTCATCCGTGGCGAGAAGTCCAGTGAAGTGGCGGTCGCCACCACCGTGGCCTACGCCAAGAAAATGGGCAAGAACCCGATCGTGGTCAACGACTGCCCGGGCTTTTTGGTCAACCGCGTGCTGTTCCCGTACTTCGGCGGCTTTGCCAAGCTGGTCAGCGCCGGTGTCGACTTCGTGCGTATCGACAAGGTCATGGAAAAGTTCGGCTGGCCGATGGGCCCGGCGTACCTGATGGACGTGGTCGGCATCGACACCGGCCACCACGGCCGCGATGTGATGGCCGAAGGCTTCCCGGACCGCATGAAGGACGAGCGCCGCTCGGCCGTTGACGCACTGTACGAGGCCAACCGCCTGGGCCAGAAGAACGGCAAGGGCTTCTACGCCTACGAAACCGACAAGCGCGGCAAGCCGAAGAAGGTCGCCGACGCCAGCGTGCTCGACGTGCTCAAGCCGATCGTCTTCGAACAGCGTGAAGTCACCGACGAAGACATCATCAACTGGATGATGGTCCCGCTGTGCCTGGAGACCGTGCGCTGCCTGGAAGACGGCATTGTCGAAACTGCCGCCGAAGCCGACATGGGCCTGGTCTACGGCATTGGTTTCCCTCCCTTCCGCGGTGGTGCGCTGCGCTACATCGACTCGATCGGTGTGGCTGAATTCGTTGCCCTGGCCGATCAGTACGCCGACCTGGGGCCGCTGTACCACCCGACCGCCAAGCTGCGTGAAATGGCCAAGAACGGCCAGCGCTTCTTCAACTGAGCGGTCAACGAGCTAGAGCGAGAGATTTGATATGAGCCTGAATCCAAGAGACGTGGTGATTGTCGACTTCGGTCGCACGCCGATGGGCCGCTCCAAGGGTGGCATGCACCGCAATACCCGCGCCGAAGACATGTCGGCGCACCTGATCAGCAAGCTGCTGGAGCGCAACGACAAGGTCGACCCGAAAGAGGTCGAGGATGTGATCTGGGGCTGCGTCAACCAGACCCTCGAGCAGGGCTGGAACATCGCCCGCATGGCCTCGTTGATGACCCAGATCCCGCATACCTCCGCAGCGCAGACCGTCAGCCGCCTGTGCGGCTCGTCGATGAGCGCGCTGCACACCGCCGCTCAGGCGATCATGACCGGCAACGGTGATGTGTTCGTGGTCGGCGGCGTGGAGCACATGGGCCACGTCAGCATGATGCATGGCGTCGACCCCAACCCGCACCTGTCCTTGCATGCCGCCAAGGCTTCCGGGATGATGGGCCTGACCGCGGAAATGCTCGGCAAGATGCACGGCATCACCCGTGAGCAGCAGGACCTGTTCGGCCTGCGTTCGCACCAGCTGGCCCACAAGGCCACGGTCGAAGGCAAGTTCAAGGACGAAATCATCCCGATGCAGGGCTATGACGAGAACGGTTTCCTGAAGGTGTTCGATTTCGACGAAACCATTCGCCCGGAAACCACCCTCGAAGGCCTGGCGTCGCTGAAGCCGGCGTTCAACCCGAAAGGCGGTACCGTCACTGCCGGTACTTCGTCGCAGATCACCGACGGTGCGTCATGCATGATCGTCATGTCCGGCCAGCGCGCCATGGACCTGGGGATCCAGCCATTGGCGGTCATCCGCTCCATGGCGGTGGCCGGTGTCGACCCGGCGATCATGGGCTATGGCCCGGTGCCGTCGACCCAGAAAGCCCTCAAGCGTGCCGGCCTGACCATGGCCGACATCGACTTCATCGAGCTCAACGAAGCCTTTGCCGCACAGGCCTTGCCAGTGCTGAAGGACTTGAAAGTGCTCGACAAGATGGATGAGAAGGTTAACCTGCACGGCGGCGCTATTGCCTTGGGCCACCCGTTCGGTTGCTCCGGGGCCCGGATTTCCGGCACCCTGCTCAACGTCATGAAGCAGAATGGCGGCACTCTGGGGGTGGCGACCATGTGCGTCGGCCTCGGCCAAGGTATCACCACTGTCTTCGAACGCGTCTGATCGCGTAGCGGGACAGCGACCGGGGCCTTGCGCCCCGGTTTTGTTTTTTACAGGTTTTAGTCAAGAGGGTGGGCAACATGCAGATACAACCAGGCGTATACCGGCATTACAAAGGGCCTGAGTACCGTGTCTTCAGTGTTGCACGGCATTCCGAGAGCGAAGAGTGGATGGTGTTCTACCAATGCCTGTATGGTGATTACAGCTTCTGGGTACGGCCACTTTCCATGTTCCAGGAGTCCGTCGAGGTTGACGGCGAGCAGGTGCCACGCTTTGCTTTGGTCAAGGCCGAAGAGGGGCTGCCCGGGTTGCTGGGCAAGTCGCACGAGTGATAGTCCGAACTTGACCTCACACTTTTGCCACTATATATAGCGGTGCCGCGTCTGGCACCTGACGCGTTTTTTATCTTCAGATTCAGGAATACTCCGATCCATGGGCAAATCGCTGGTCATTGTGGAATCCCCGGCCAAGGCCAAGACCATCAACAAGTACCTGGGCAACCAGTACGTGGTGAAGTCGAGTATCGGCCATATCCGAGACCTCCCCACCAGCGGTTCGGCCAGCGCCAGCAAAGAGCCGGCCGCCAAGCGTGGCAAGGCCGCGGGTGAGGCTCCGGCCCTGTCGCCGAAGGAAAAGGCCCGCCGCCAGCTGGTGGCACGCATGGGCGTCGACCCCGATCATGGCTGGAAGGCCAAGTACGAGATCCTGCCTGGCAAGGAAAAGGTGATCGAAGAACTGCGCCGCCTGGCCAAGGATGCCGACACCATCTATCTCGCAACCGACTTGGACCGCGAAGGGGAGGCCATTGCCTGGCACCTGCGCGAGGCCATCGGCGGCGACGACACCCGCTACAAGCGCGTGGTGTTCAACGAAATTACCAAGAAGGCCATCCAGGATGCCTTCTCGCAGCCAGGCGAGCTGGATATCGACCGGGTCAACGCCCAGCAGGCACGACGCTTCCTCGACCGCGTGGTCGGCTACATGGTTTCGCCGCTGCTGTGGGCCAAGATTGCCCGTGGCCTGTCCGCCGGCCGTGTACAGTCGGTAGCGGTGAAGCTGGTAGTGGAGCGCGAACGTGAAATCCGTGCGTTCATCCCGGAAGAGTACTGGGAAATCCACGCCGACCTCGGCACCGCCAAGAACGCCAAGGTGCGTTTCGAAGTGGCGCGCGAAAAGGGTGAGGCCTTCAAGCCGTTGAACGAAGCGCAGGCCATGGCAGCGCTGGAGAAGCTCAAGGCTTCCAGCTACAGCGTGGTCAAGCGCGAAGATCGCCCGACCAGCAGCAAGCCGTCGGCACCGTTCATTACCTCCACCCTGCAGCAGGCGGCCAGCAACCGCCTGGGCTTCGGTGTGAAGAAAACCATGATGATGGCTCAGCGTTTGTACGAAGCGGGTTACATCACCTACATGCGTACCGACTCGACCAACCTGTCGGCCGACGCCCTGGACATGGCACGCAGCTACATCGAGCGTGAGTTCGGCAAGCAGTACCTGCCCGAGGCACCGCTGGTGTACGGCAGCAAGGAGGGCGCCCAGGAGGCGCACGAAGCGATTCGTCCTTCTGACGTGAACACCCACCCGACCAAGCTCAGTGGCATGGAGCGCGACGCCGAGCGCCTGTACGAGCTGATCTGGCGCCAGTTCCTGGCCTGCCAGATGCCGCCAGCGCAGTACCTATCCACCAGCGTCACCGTGGCTGCGGGCGATTTCGAGCTGCGTGCCAAGGGCCGCATCCTCAAGTTCGACGGTTACACCCGTGTGCTGCCGCAGCAGAGCAAGCCGGGCGAAGACGACGTGTTGCCGGAAATGGTCCAGGGCGAAGCGCTGAAGCTGATCCAGATCGACCCGAGCCAGCACTTCACCAAGCCACCGGCGCGCTTCACCGAAGCCAGCCTGGTCAAGGAAATGGAAAAGCGCGGCATCGGCCGCCCGTCGACCTATGCGGCGATCATCTCGACCATTCAGGACAGAGGCTATGTGACCCTGCACAACCGCCGCTTCTATTCCGAGAAGATGGGCGATATCGTCACCGAGCGCCTGTCCGAGAGCTTCTCCAACCTGATGGACTACGGCTTTACCGCCGACATGGAAGAGAACCTCGACGACGTGGCCCAGGGCGAGCGTGACTGGAAGAACGTGCTCGACGAATTCTACGGCGACTTCAGCAAAAAGCTGCAGACCGCCGAGTCCAGCGAAGACGGCATGCGCGCCAACCAACCGACCATGACCAACATTCCGTGCAAGGAATGTGGCCGGCCGATGATGATCCGCACCGCCTCTACCGGCGTGTTCCTCGGCTGCTCGGGCTATAGCCTGCCGCCAAAAGAGCGCTGCAAGGCCACCGTCAACCTGGTGCCGGGCGACGAGATTGCCGCCGACGACGAGGGTGAATCGGAATCCCGCGTGCTTCTGGGCAAGCACCGCTGCCCTATCTGCGCCACGGCGATGGATGCCTACCTGCTGGACGAGAAGCACAAGCTGCACATTTGCGGTAACAACCCGGATTGCACCGGCTACGAGATCGAGGAAGGCAACTACCGCATCAAGGGCTACGAAGGGCCGAGCCTGGAGTGCGACAAGTGCGGCAGCGAGATGCAGTTGAAGACTGGCCGCTTCGGCAAGTTCTTCGGTTGCACCAACCCGGCGTGCAAGAACACCCGCAAGCTGCTCAAGAGCGGCGAGGCGGCGCCACCGAAGATGGACAAGGTGGACATGCCGGAGCTCAAGTGCGAGAAGGTCGACGATACCTACGTGCTGCGTGATGGCGCTTCGGGGTTGTTCCTGGCCGCCAGCCAGTTCCCCAAGAACCGCGAAACCCGTGCGCCGCTGGTGCTGGAGATCGTGCCGCACAAGCATGAGATCGACCCGAAGTACCACTTCCTGTGCGATGCGCCGCAGAAAGACCCGGATGGCCGCCCGGCGGTGATCCGTTACAGCCGCAAGACCAAGGAGCAGTACGTGCAGTCCGAGGTTGATGGCAAGCCGACCGGCTGGAAGGCGTTCTACGACGGCAATGCGTGGAAGGTTGAAGACAAGCGCTGATCTGTCAGTGCTGTAATTGGGGCCGCTTCGCGCCCCTTCGCGGGCTTGCCCGCTCCTACAGGTACAGCGCAGGCCTTGGGCTTGATGCAATTCCTGTGGGAGCGGGCAAGCCCGCGAAGGGGCGCAAAGCGGCCCCAATCATTTATGATGCAGCTATCCGCCTTGCAGCCTCATGGGAGGGCACAGAAATGGCCCAGGAACTCTACACCCGCACCAACCAGAAACTGTTCTTTGCTGGCCTCGCCCTGGAATCCATGGCCAAGGCCGAACAAAGCCAGGCCATGAATGCCCAAGGCCTGGTCCAGGCCGAACGCGAGTCGGCGCTGTTCCACCTGTACGGCGCACTGCTGGGCCTGTGTCATGAAATTGGTGGCTTCTACCGCCTGCCTGTGGTTGCAACGGTTGAGCAAGCACTGGCTGACGACGCCCTGAACGGCATCGCTATTCCGGAAGTGGCCGAACTGCTGGAGCTGGCCCGCCAGCGCGAAACCTGGTTGGCGCAAATGCTCGGTGCTTATGCCGATTTGTTCCGACCACCGGTCGCGAAAAAAGCGCCGAAAACCGACGTCACCCAGCCACTGATCCAGGCCGTCAATCTCGATGAGCCCGAGCATCCGGCGTTGTCGCGTGCCGAACTGGAAAGCTGGCGCAACAACCTCAAGGGCCTGGTGAGACGTTTCCGTGACGCGTTGAGTGAGTGCTGATAGCAGCTACGGCTGGTACAATGTCGGCCTTTCGCGGAGAACTGCCATTTATGTCTACGTCGTTTCTGGAAATTGTCGAGTTGCCTGATGGCCGCATCGAACTGCGTCGCGCCGAGGATGAGGGCTCTCTGGTAACCCTGGATTTCTCGGAAGACGCCAAGGCGTTCCTGCAGGGCCAGCATGTGGAGGTGGCCAAGGCCATGCTCAGTGTGGGTGTACAGATGGCCGGTCGCCTGATGGATGGCGAGCTTGAGCATGACGAAGGGCCACGCGTGCTGCACTGAGGTGCAGCAGGGGCATCAGGCTTTATGCAGTGACAGGCGAAGCCTGAACATCAGCCGAGGCGGATGTTCAGGCTTTGTGCGTTTCCGGCACTGGCAGCGCGCAGCAATTGCTGGCGTGCAGTGGCGTTGACGTTGCCCAGCCAGCTGACCACGGTGTGGCTGAGGCCCAGGCGCAAGGCTTCGCAGGCCAGTTGAAGCGGGCTTTGATTGCCGCGAGGTTGCAGCAGCAGGATACGTTCACGGTTGAGCCCGGCATCGCGCAGCCAGGCCTGGGTCAGGCTCGACGGCGGGGCGATCAGGGTCAGCCAGCGGGTCTCGTCCTCTTCGCTCAGTTCGCGCAGCACCGGTGCCAGCAGGCTTTGGCAGTGCCCGGGGGCTCCACGTAGCGACAGTTCGCTGAACAGCTCGGGCTGGTTGCTCTTGCGCGCCACTTCGCTGACTTTCAGGCCAGGCAGTACGGGCTGGGCGAGGAATGCTTCGAACAATGGCAACTGGGCTTGCTCGGGTGCGTGAATGAACTGCTGCATGACGCCTCCTGGATCAGCGGCGAATGACGCCGACGCTCAAGCCCTCGATCACCAGTTCCTGTTCTTTCAGGTCAACTTCGATAGGGGCGAATTCGGGGTTCTCGGCAAGCAGCCAGACTTTGCTGCCTTCGCGTTTGAAGCGCTTGACGGTGACTTCATCGCCGATACGGGCCACGACGATCTGGCCGTTGCGGGCTTCGCGACAGGTATGTACTGCCAGCAGGTCGCCATCGAAGATGCCGACGTCCTTCATGCTCATGCCGTGTACGCGCAGCAGGTAGTCGGCCTGGGGGTGGAAGAAGTCGGGGTTGATGTTGCAGGATTGCTCGATGTGCTGTTCGGCAAGGATCGGTGCACCGGCGGCAACCCGGCCGATGATGGGCAGGCCGCTTTCTTCGGCCTTGGCTTCCAGGCCGGGGATGCGAATGCCACGGGAGGCGCCCGGGGTCATCTCGATCGCCCCCTTGCGGGCGAGGGCCTTGAGGTGTTCCTCGGCGGCGTTGGGCGACTTGAAGCCCAGCTCCTGAGCGATCTCGGCGCGCGTCGGCGGGAAGCCGTTGTCTTCCAGGCAGCGCTTGATGAACGCGAGAATTTCGGCTTGGCGTGGCGTCAGTTTCAACATGATGAGCGCTCTGTCTTTTTGTACAGTGACTGGAATTATATACAGTACTGGATGCGCTGCAAGCCAAAACCTGCAATAAACAGCAGGAATGGCGCTTGCAGCAGCCCGCCTGGCGCTTTTAAATGGCGACCGACCGGTCACCGAGCCTTGACAGAAGCAGGGCTGAAACGTATGTTTCAAACACCTGTTTGTCTGGCGGAGTAGTCGGAGTAGTCATGGCCCAATCGGAAACCGTTGAACGCATTCTCGATGCTGCCGAGCAGCTGTTCGCGGAAAGGGGGTTCGCAGAAACCTCGTTGCGGCTGATTACCAGCAAGGCCGGGGTCAACCTGGCGGCGGTCAACTATCACTTCGGCTCCAAGAAGGCCCTGATCCAGGCGGTGTTCTCGCGCTTCCTCGGGCCGTTCTGCGCCAGCCTCGAACGTGAGCTGGAGCGGCGCCAGGCCAAGCCGGAGCAAAAGCCCAGCCTCGAAGAACTGCTGGAAATGCTGGTAGAGCAGGCGTTGGCTGTGCAGCCGCGCAGCAACAACGACCTGTCGATCTTCATGCGCCTGCTGGGCCTGGCCTTCAGCCAGAGCCAGGGCCACCTGCGGCGTTACCTGGAAGACATGTATGGCAAGGTGTTCCGCCGCTACATGCTGCTGGTCAACGAGGCCGCGCCGCGCATCCCGCCGCTGGAACTGTTCTGGCGCGTGCACTTCATGCTCGGTGCTGCCGCCTTCAGCATGTCTGGCATCAAGGCCCTGCGGGCAATTGCCGAGACCGATTTCGGCATCAACACCTCGATCGAGCAGGTGATGCGCCTGATGGTGCCGTTCCTGGCTGCAGGCATGCGAGCCGATAGCGGTGTTACCGACGACGCCATGGCCACCGCGCAGCTGCGCCCGCGCATCAAGACCAGCGCAAGCGCCACCACCGCCAAGGCCTGAAGGCTGGGCGGGGCGGGGCGCTTCGGCTAAGCTAGCGCTCATGCCTGACCTCGACTTCCTGCACATTTCCCTCGCCGACCAGCGCCTTTATGGCTTTGCCCATGGCCAGCTGCGCGTGCGCCTGCCGGTTTCCACGGCGCGCAACGGTGCCGGCGAGCGCAACGGCTCGGGTTGCACGCCGTGTGGCTTGCACCAGGTGCGGGCGAAGGTCGGTGCGGGCCTGCCGCTGAATGCGGTATTGGCCGGGCGGCGCTGGACCGGCGAGGTGTGGTCGCCAGCCTTGCATGCGCAATATCCCGGCCGGGACTGGATCCTTACCCGCATCCTCTGGCTCAGTGGCTGTGAGCCGGGTATCAACCGCCTGGGCGCTGTTGACACCTTTCGCCGTTATATCTACTTGCACGGCACTCCGGATACGGAACCCATGGGCGTAGCGCTGTCCCATGGTTGCATACGCCTGCGCAACACCGATTTGCTAAGCCTGTTCGAGCAGGTGCCGGCACATTGCCCGGTACGCATCGAGCAGGCCGCCTGCCCCCAGTGGGCTTCTCTCAGTCTTCAATGAAGGATTACCCATGACTGTCAGCCTGCAAGGCTCCCTGATGGTGGATATCGCCGGTAAATGGCTGACCGCCGAAGACCGTCACCTGCTGCGCCAGCCTGAAGTGGCCGGCCTGATCATCTTTGCCCGCAACATCGACAGCCCGCGCCAGGTGCGTGAGCTGTGCGCATCGATCCGCGCCATCCGCCCCGACCTGATCCTGGCGGTGGACCAGGAGGGCGGCCGCGTGCAGCGCTTGCGCCAGGGCTTTGTGCGCCTGCCGGCCATGCGTGCGCTGGCCGACAATGACAACGCCGAGTACCTGGCCGAGCAGTGTGGTTGGTTGATGGCGACCGAGGTGCTGGCAGTTGGCCTGGACCTCAGCTTTGCCCCGGTACTCGACCTGGACCACCAGCGCAGCGCCGTGGTTGGCAGCCGTGCCTTCGAGGGTGACCCGTTGCGCGCCACGCAACTGGCTGGCGCGTTCATCCGTGGCATGAATGCGGCGGGCATGGCGGCCTGTGGCAAGCACTTCCCGGGGCATGGCTGGGCCGAAGCGGACTCGCATGTGGCCATCCCCACCGATGAGCGCAGCCTCGAGCAGCTGCGCCAGGCCGACCTGGTGCCGTTCAGCCGCCTGAGCGGGCAGCTGGCGGCGGTGATGCCGGCGCATGTCATCTACCCGCAGGTCGATAACCAGCCGGCTGGCTTCTCGCGGCGCTGGTTGCAGGACATCCTGCGTGGCGAGCTGGGTTTCGACGGGGTTATTTTCAGTGACGATTTGTCGATGGCCGGCGCGCATGTGGTCGGGGACGCGGCCAGCCGCATCGAGGCGGCGTTGAGCGCCGGTTGTGACATGGGCCTGGTGTGCAATGACCGGGCGGCGGCGGAGCTGGCGTTGAGTGCGGCGCAGCGGATGAAGGTCAAGCCGTCGCCACGGATTGCCCGGATGCGCGGGCAAGGGTTTGCGCGGACGGATTATCGCCAGCAGCCACGGTGGCTGGAGGCGTTGGGGGCGTTGCGGGAGGCGCAGTTGGTCGATTGACCGCGCCGGCCTCTTCGCGGGCGCGCCCGCTCCCACAGGTGCGGCGCTGGTTTGATATTGGTGTTGTACCTGTGCTGGCCTCTTCGCGGGTGAACCCGCTCCCACAGGTACGGCACCGCCCTTGAGGGCACTGATATCCCTGTGGGAGCGGGCACGCCCGCGAAGAGGCCGGTACAGGCAGCAGACGATTCTGGCCTACCGCCCGCGCTTCCCGGGCAGCGGCGCAAACAGCGCTTCGATCTCTTCATCCCCCAGCCGCCATTGCCCGGCCTGCCCGCCATCGAGCAGGCTCGCTGCCAGCGCTGCCTTCTCCTGCTGCAACAGCTGGATCTTTTCTTCCACCGTCCCCCGGGTGATCAGCTTGAACACGAACACCGGCTTGTCCTGGCCTATGCGGTAGGCGCGGTCGGTAGCCTGGTTCTCGCTGGCCGGGTTCCACCAAGGGTCGAAGTGGATCACCGTGTCTGCGGCCGTCAGGTTCAAGCCCACGCCGCCCGCCTTGAGGCTGATCAGGAACACTTCGCTATCCCCCTGCTGGAACTGTTGCACCGGTGTACGCCGGTCGCGGGTGTCGCCGGTCAGCAGGCTGTAGCGGATCTTGCGTTTCTCCAGCTCTTGCTCGATCAACGCCAGCATCGAGGTGAACTGCGAGAACAAAAGCACCCGGCGCCCTTCGCTGAGCAGCTCTTCGAGCATTTCCAGCAGCGCGCCCAGTTTGCCCTTGTCGGCCTGGTTGCCTTTGCTTTCCACTCCCTTGACCAGGCGCAAGTCGCAGCAGACCTGGCGCAGCTTGAGCAACGCGTCGAGGATGATGATCTGGCTGCGCGCAGCGCCATTGCGGGCGATTTCATCGCGGACTTTCTTGTCCATGGCCACCCGCACGGCCTCGTAGGTGTCACGCTGGGCATCGCTGAGCTCGACCCAGTGCACCATCTCGGTCTTGGCCGGCAGCTCGGTGGCCACCTGTTCCTTGGTGCGGCGCAGCAGGAACGGGCGGATGCGGCTGGCCAGGTGGGCCATGCGCTCGCTGTCGCCGTGGCGCTCGATCGGTGTGCGGTAGTCCTGGTTGAAGCGCTTCAGGTCACCCAGCCAGCCAGGCATGAGGAAGTGGAAAATCGACCACAGCTCGCCCAGGTTGTTTTCCATTGGCGTGCCGGTCAGGCAGACGCGCTGATTGGCCTGCAGCTCGCAGACGGCGAGGGCGGCCTTGCTGGTGCTGCTCTTGATGTTCTGCGCCTCGTCCAGCACCAGCACATGCCAGGCCTGGGCGCGCAGGTGCTCGAGGTCGCGCGGCACCAGGGCGTAGGTGGTCAGGACCAGGTCGTATTCGTGCAGCTTGGTGAAATGCTTGCTGCGCCCCGGGCCTTGCAGGGCCAGCACGCGCAGCTCGGGGGCGAAGCGCTGGGCTTCGTCCAGCCAGTTGGGCACCAGGCTGGTCGGCATTACCGCCAGGGCCGGTGCGTTCAGGCGCCCGGCCTGTTTCTCCAGCAGCAGGTGTGCCAAGGCCTGCAGGGTCTTGCCCAGGCCCATGTCGTCGCCAAGGATGCCGCCAGTACCCATCTCGCGCAGCGCCTGCAGCCAGTTCAGGCCTTGTTGCTGGTACGGGCGCAGGCTGGCCTGTAGCCCCGTCGGCGGTTCTACCTGCAGGTCTCGGGCATCGCGCAGGCGGCGGCCCAGGTCGCGCACATGCTCGCCACCCTCCCAGTGCAGGGGCAGGCCTTCGATGTCGTTCAGGCGTGCGGCATCGGCACGGTCCAGGCGCAGGGACGGGCCTGCGGCGTCTTCGTGCAGGTACAGCTCGCCCAGGGTGCCCATCACTGCCTTGATACGGCCATAGGGCAAGGCAACGCGCAGGGCCGGGGCATCGAGGCGGCCGCGGTTGAGGTCGATCAGCAGGTGCTCGTCGTCACTGCGCCGGGCCAGTTCGCTGGGGCGCAGCAGTTCCGGGTTGCTGCGCAGCAGTTGCAGCACGATCGGCAGCAGGCTGTGACGCTGGCCATCGACCACGATGCCCAGCTCCAGGTCGAACCATTCATGGCCGGGCGCTTCGTCGATGGTCGCGTACCAGTCGTCCACCTCCTGCAGGTTGAAGGCGAAGTCGCGGTGGATATCGATGTCCCAACCGGCTTCGCGCAGGTGCGGCAGGCCTTCGCGGGCAAAGCGCAGCCAGGCTTCGTCATCGGGCAGCTGGAGCATCTCGCCGGCGCTGTCAGGCAGGGCCTTGCTCTGACGGGTCGCGGCCTTGAATCCGAGGTCGCGTAGCACCTTGCGCAGCGCCTGCTCAGCCTGGGGCTGGCGGCGGATGCGCTGGCTGGTGTCGCCGACCAGGCGGGTCAGCGGTTTGTCGTCGCTGCCGCTGGCGCGCAGCCCGTCGTAGTCGAATGCCAGCGCTGCACGGTGTTGCATCTGCCGTTGCATCCGCCCGGTCTTGGGCATGTAGGCGCTGAATTCGAGGCTGCCGAGGGTCAGGTGCGGCCTGGGTGGTAGATCGTCGATGAGTTGTTCGTTCAGCGTTGTCGGCGTCGGGAGTTGGTGGTTCAAGGCGTTGAGCTTGTGGCTGAGGGGGACTACGAGGTGTTCCGGGACATCGGGGGCGATTGTCAGTTGCAGGGCAATGTGTGAATCGAGTGAGTGTTCGATCTTGCCCACTTCACTGGTGGCGAAATTGAAATAATAAAGGGGCAGTAGCGGAATCACGCAGTTCAGGGGCGTTTCGCCGTGATACCAGATGCCGCGATAGTGGCCGTTGTCCAGGCGTACCCAGCGGAATTCCGCCGCAAGCGTCGCACCCTCGCGCAGCATTGGCTTGTATTCGTCGTAAAGCATGCGGCCGGTATCCAGGGCGCGCTGGAACAATTCGCCGCCTTCACGGCCCTTGAGCTGGTAACCACGGTCCTGGCTGCCGACCTGATTCAGGGCCGAAAGCAGGCGCAGGATGCGGATATCCTCTTCCCTGACGAAGCGAGGGGGCTCGTACAGAAATTCATACAGTGACTGCACGCGGCTGTAGCGTATGCCGTTTTCTTCGCGGATGCCTTTGCGCACTCGCAAGGCGCAGCCAGGCTCGTCGGTCAGCCTGAGCTGATAGCAGACCATGCGGCCGCGTTTGTCTTGCGCTTCGGCGGGTTGCTGAGCTGGCTGTTCCAGGCCCTTGAGCCAGCGTTGGAGGTTGGCCGGCAGTGTCTCACCGCCATTGTCCCACGCGGCCTGCGGCTCGCTCAAAACGAACAAGGCAGCGGCGCAATGCTTGCAATTGTGTCCTACGGGGCAGCTGCACTGGCCGCGTACGTGGCAGCGGCCAGCCATGGCGCTGAGCGTGATCTTCTGGCGATACGGGCTGCCTTCGCTTCCGCAGCAGGTGGCTTCGATGAGCGGGCCACTGCATTTTTCGATTTTTACCCGGTCTTCCCGGGCGTAACGCTCACCGCGCTGCAGAACCGGGTCGGTGAACGACTGGGTCCAGTTCGGGTACTCGCGCAGCAACTGGAGAGCGTCACGACTCATTGCATCACTGCTCCATCATCTCCGGGTCCATCACCGGCATTTTCGGCGTACCCGGTGGCGTCACCTTCAGCAGCACCGCCAGGTGCCCGCCGTCGAGGAAGGTCAGCTGGCCGCCCTTGACGTTGCTGTTGCTCTGCTTGAACTGTTCGCTTTGCAGCACGCTGCCGTTGCCGTCCAGCTGGTTGACCCAGAAGTTGGCCTCGACCGCGATGAAGCGGCCCTCGGCGATGCTCAGGTTGCCTTCGATAGGGAAGTGGCCGAACTGCTCGGCGCCTTCGCCCAGGGCGATGCGGCTGGGCTCGCTGCCCACGTGCTGCTGCCAGGCCTTGTGCAGCAGCACGGTGTAGTCGGCGGTGGCTTCCAGGCGGGTGGCTTCGTCTTCCAGCGCCAGGCGGCGCTCGGCGTCCTTCTCCAGGCGTGGAGCGCCGGCGCTCCAGTCTTCGGGGGCGAACGGGCTGGTGAAGGCGGGCACGCTGTTCTGCCGCACCAGGATCATTTCTACCTGATACAGGCCTTCGGCGAAGGCGGCCGGGGCGAACAACGCCAGCAGCAGGGTCAGGCAACGGATGGCACGCATGGGTCTTCCTTAAGCAGGCTGTGGGGTCAGGCGCTCGAACAGCGCCTCCAGGGTATTGAAGCGTTCGTCGGGGCGTTCCATCGGCACCAGGAAGCGGAACTGGGTGGCGCCTTCGAACTTGTAGCGTTTGGGCTGGCCCTGGATCAGCTTGATCAGGGTCAGCGGGTCGACCGGGGTCTCGGCCTCGAACTCGAGCTTGCCGCCGTTGGGGCCGGCGTCGACTTTCTTGATGCCGAGCTTTTCCGCGTGCAGCTTGAGCGAGGTCAGACGCATCAGGTTCTTGGTCGGCTCGGGCAGCAGGCCGAAGCGGTCGATCATTTCCACTTGCAGGTCCTTGAGGCCTTCTTCGTCGGCGGCCGAGGCAATGCGCTTGTACAGGATCAGCCGCGCATGCACGTCGGGCAGGTAGTCCTCGGGGATCAGTGCCGGCAGGCGCAGGTTGATTTCCGGGCCGCCGCCCAGCGGCTGCTCAAGGTTTGGCTGGGTGCCCTTGCGGATCGCCTTGACCGCGCGTTCGAGCATTTCCATGTACAGGGTAAAGCCCACCGCCTGGATCTGCCCGCTCTGGCCTTCGCCCAGCAGCTCGCCGGCGCCGCGAATTTCCAGGTCGTTGGTGGCCAGCACGAAGCCGGCGCCCAGGTCCTGGGTGTTGGCAATCGCCTCCAGGCGTTTTTCGGCGTCGGCACTGACCTTCTGCCGGGTTGGCGTCAGCAGGTAGGCGTAGGCCTGGTGGTGGCTGCGGCCCACCCGGCCGCGCAGCTGGTGCAGCTGGGCCAGGCCGAACTTGTCGGCGCGCTCGATGACGATGGTGTTGGCGCTGGGCACGTCGATGCCGGTTTCGATGATGGTCGAGGCCACCAGCACGTTGAAGCGCTTGTGGTAGAAGTCGCTCATCACCTGTTCCAGCTCGCGCTCGCGCATTTGCCCGTGGCCGATGCCGATGCGCGCCTCGGGCACCAGTTCGGCAAGGTCGGCGGCGCATTTCTCGATGGTTTTCACATCGTTGTGCAGGTAGTACACCTGGCCACCGCGCAGCAGCTCACGCAGCAGCGCCTCCTTGACCGTGCTCTTGTTCTGTTCCATGACGAAGGTGCGTACCGACAGGCGGCGCGCCGGCGGCGTGGCGATGATCGACAGGTCGCGCATGCCCGCCACCGCCATGTTCAGCGTGCGCGGGATCGGCGTGGCGGTGAGGGTGAGGATGTCCACCTCGCTGCGCAGGGCCTTGAGCTGTTCCTTCTGGCGCACGCCAAAGCGGTGTTCTTCGTCGATGATGGCCAGGCCCAGGTCCTTGAAGCGCACATCGTCCTGCAGCAGCTTGTGGGTGCCGATGAGGATGTCGATCTTGCCTTCGGCCAGGTCGGCGGCGGCGTTGGCCACTTCCTTGGCCGACTTGAAGCGGCTCATCACTTCCACGGTCACAGGCCAGTCGGCGAAGCGGTCGCGGAAGCTGTTGTAGTGCTGTTGGGCGAGCAGGGTGGTGGGTACCAGCACGGCCACCTGGCGGCCGCTGTGCACGGCGATGAACGCCGCGCGCATGGCCACTTCGGTCTTGCCGAAGCCGACGTCGCCGCACACCAGGCGGTCCATCGGCTTGGGCGCCAGCATGTCGGCGCGCACGGCTTCGATGGCAGCTTGCTGGTCCGGGGTTTCCTCGAACGGGAAGCCGGCGCTGAAGGTGGCGTAGTCGGCGGACGGGTCGGCAAACGCATAGCCCTTGCGCGCGGCGCGGCGGGCATAGATGTCGAGCAGTTCGGCAGCCACGTCGCGCACCTGTTCAGCGGCCTTGCGCTTGGCCTTCTGCCAGGCCTCCGAGCCCAGCCGGTGCAGCGGTGCCAGGGCATCGTCGCTGCCGGTGTAGCGGGCGATCAGGTGCAGGTTGGCCACCGGCACGTACAGCTTGGCGCCCTCGGCGTATTCCAGGGTGAGGAATTCGGCGGCCTGGCCGTCGATTTCCAGGGTGGCCAGGCCCAGGTAGCGGCCCACGCCATGGTCGATGTGCACCACCGGTGCGCCTTCGCGCAGCTCGGTAAGGTTCTTGATCACCGCGTCGTTGGCAGTTTCGCCGCGCTTGTCGCGGCGGCGGCGCTGCATCACCCGCTGGCCGAACAGCGGGCTTTCGGCGACCAGGGCCAGGCCTGGGTCGTCCAGCAGCAGGCCGTCGTCCAGCGGGGCGATGGTGATCGCCAGGCGCTCGCTGCCGGTGATGAAGTCGGCCCAGCCGTCGACGCTGTGTGGGCGCAGTTTCAGCCGTTCGAGCAGCTCCAGCAGCACTTCGCGGCGGCCCGCCGATTCGGCGGTGAACAGCACGCGGCCGGGGAACTGGTCGAGGAAATTGGCCAGTTCGGCCAAGGGCTGGTTGGCCTTGGCCTCGATTGCCAGGTTGGGCAGCGCGCGCGCCGGGAAGCGCTCGCGGCCCGCGCCCGGGTCGAGGTCTTCAGTGCTGACCACTACCCGTGGCCATTGCTTGAGCCGGGCGAAGCAGTCTTCCACCGGCAGGAACAGCTCGGCCGGCGGCAGCAGCGGCCGGCTCAGGTCGCCACGGCGGTCTTCATAACGCCCGCGCACGTCGTTCCAGAAGTGTTCGGCGGCCTGTTCCACGCCAGGCAGCGAAAACACCTGGGTGTCGGCCGGCAGGTAGTCGAACAGGGTCGAGGTTTCTTCGAAGAACAGCGGCAGGTAGTACTCGATGCCAGCGGGGATGATGCCGCTGGCCAGGTCCTGGAAGATCGCGCTGCGGCGGAAGTCGACGTCGAAGCGTTCACGGAAGCGCGCCTTGAAGCGGGTCACTTCTTCTTTCTGCATCGGGAACTCGCGCGCCGGCAGCAGGCGTACCGAATCCACCTTGTCGATCGAGCGCTGGGTCTCGGGGTCGAAGGTGCGCAGCGTCTCGATTTCGTCATCGAACAGGTCGATGCGGTAGGGCAGCTTGCTGCCCATCGGGAACAGGTCGATCAACGCGCCACGTACGGCGAACTCGCCATGCTCGTAGACCGTGTCGACGCAGCGGTAGCCGCTGGCCTCCAGGCGCAGGCGCATCTGTTCCACGTCGATGGTCTGGCCCACGTCCAGCACCAGGCTGCTGCCCAGCAGGAAACGGGTCGGCGCCAGGCGGTGAAGGGCGGTTGTGACCGGCACCACGAGGATGCCGTGGCTCAGCTCCGGCAGGCGGTAGAGGCTGGCGATGCGCTGGGAAATGATGTCCTGGTGCGGCGAGAACAGGTCGTAGGGCAGGGTTTCCCAATCGGGGAACGGCAGCACCGGCAGGTCCGGGGCAAAGAAGCGAAGTTCCTGTTCCAGACGATCGGCAGCCTGGCTGTCGGCAGTCAGCAGCAGAGTGAAGCGGCCCGCGCTGCTGGCGGCCTCGGCGATGGCCAGGCTGAGGGCGGCACCGGGTAGATTGCCCCAGGTTTGTTTGCCGGCCGTGGCCGACATTTGCGGTAGGCGCAGAACTGACACGGGAGATCGCACTCCAAGCGTTGCGGCAAAGAGATCGATTGTACCGGTGACGATGCCGGCTGTCAGGCTCGAAAGGGCATGAACGCTGGCTTGCGTGGTCGCGACAGGCGCTCATTGCCCGCAACGCGTTGGGGCGTCATAATGTAGCCCCTTTTTTCTGTCCCTACATGTGGAAGGTTCCCGTGACTCAGAAGCCCGACCAGTGTCTTGGTGAGTGGATCGATCGTGAAGCCCTGGCTGAAGCGATGATCCCGCTTATCGGTCAGCTCTACCGCAACAACAATGTGGTGAGCTCGATTTATGGCCGTAGCCTGATCAACCGTTCGGTTATCTCGATCCTCAAGGCGCACCGCTTTGCGCGTCATCGTCAAGCCGACGAAACCGAACTGTCCGTCCACGAGACATTCCCCCTGCTCAAGGCCATGAGCGAGCTGAAACTGGGCGCCGCTTCGGTCGACCTGGGCAAGCTGGCCAACAAGTTCAAGCAGGAAGGCAATGGCCGTACTGCCGAGCAGTTCGTCCGTGAAGAACTGGCCGAGGTGGTTGGCCAGCAGAACGCTTCGGCGCGCAAAGGCACCGACGTTGTCCTGTACGGCTTCGGCCGCATCGGCCGCCTGCTGGCGCGTATCCTGATCGAGAAGACCGGTGGTGGCGACGGCCTGCGCCTGCGCGCCATCGTCGTGCGCAAAGGCGCCGAGAACGACCTGGTCAAGCGTGCCAGCCTGCTGCGCCGTGACTCGGTGCACGGCCCGTTCGATGGCACCATCACCATCGACGAAGCCAACAACACCATCACCGCCAACGGCAACCTGATCCAGGTTATCTACGCCAAGAGCCCGAGCGAAGTCGACTACACCCAGTACGGCATCGAAAACGCGCTGATCGTCGACAACACCGGCGTATGGCGTGATGCCGACGGCCTGGGCCAGCACCTGGCCTGCCCGGGCGCTGCCCGCGTGATCCTTACCGCACCTGGCAAGGGCGCGCTGAAGAACATCGTGCACGGCATCAACCACGGTGACATCGCTGCCGATGACAAGATCATCTCGGCCGCTTCCTGCACCACCAACGCCATCGTGCCGGTGCTCAAGGCCATCAACGACCAGTACGGCATCGTCAACGGCCACGTCGAAACCGTTCACTCGTTCACCAACGACCAGAACCTGATCGACAACTTCCACAAGGGCAGCCGCCGTGGCCGTGCCGCGCCGCTGAACATGGTCATCACCGAAACCGGCGCCGCCACTGCTGCCGCCAAGGCACTGCCAGTGCTGAAGGGCAAGCTGACCGGCAACGCCATTCGCGTACCGACGCCGAACGTTTCGATGGCCATCCTCAACCTGAACCTCGAGAAGGCCACCAGCCGCGACGAGATCAACGAGTACCTGCGCCAGACCGCCATGCACTCGGAACTGCACAAGCAGATCGATTACGTCAGCTCGCAGGAAGTGGTTTCGACCGACTTCGTAGGTTCCCGCCACGCCGGTGTGGTTGACGCCGAAGCGACCATCTGCAACGACAACCGCGTTGTTCTGTACGTGTGGTACGACAACGAATTCGGTTACAGCTGCCAGGTGGTTCGTGTGATGGAAGAGATGGCCGGTGTGAACCCGCCAGCGTTTCCGCGCTGATCCGCTTGTAAGGCAATGAAAAAACGGGAACCTTCGGGTTCCCGTTTTTTTATCCAGAATTTGTGTTGCCTGTGCCGGCCTCTTCGCGGGTGAACCCGCTCCCACAGGGGCGCGTCGTCCGTGAGGGCAGTGGTATACCTGTGGGAGCGGGTTTACCCGCGAAGAGGGCGGCACAGGCAACCGAGAGCCCGAACCTTGCGCACAGCCTTGCTGTTCATCCTCATGCTGCTCACCGCCTGCGACCAGGGCCCCACCCTGGAGCGCCTGGGCGGCCCGACCATGGGCAGCAGCTACAGCATCCAGTACGTGCGCGAGCCCGGTGGCCCGGCGCCGGCCCAGGTGCAGGCTGCGGTCGAAACCATCCTGCATGACATCGACCAGCACTACTCGACCTACCGCGGCGACTCCACCGTCAGCCGTTTCAACCAGTTGCCCGCCAACCAGTGCCTGGCCCTGCCGCCCGACATGCTCGAACTGGTCAGCCTTGGTCAGCAGTTGGCCGAGCAGAGTGATGGCGTCTTCGACCTCACCGTCGAGCCCTTGCTCGACCTGTGGGGCTTCGGCCCCCAGGCCCGCCACGAGCAGGTACCCGACCCGTTGGCCCTGGCCCAGGTGCGTCAACGCGTGGGTTACCGACACTTGCACATCGACGGCCAGGCCCTGTGCAAGGACGCCCCGGTACAACTCGACTTCAACAGCCTCGCCGCCGGCCACGCCGTCGACCTGGTTGCCGCGCGTCTGCAGGCCATGGGCGTGTCCAGCTTTGTCGCTGAAGCCACCGGCGAGCTCAAGGCCGTCGGCCGCAAGCCCGATGGCAGCCCTTGGCGCATCGCCCTGGAGCTGCCCCGCGAAGACCGCCAGATCGCTCGCCATATCATCCCGGTCAATGGCCTTTCAGTATCAACCTCGGGTGACTATCGGCACTATTTCGAGGAGAATGGCCGGCGCTATTCGCACGCCTTCGATGCCCGCCTCGGGCGCCCGGTACAGCACGACCTGGCCGCGGTCACCGTGCTCGATGCCTCGGCGCTGCAGGCCGACGGCTATTCGACGCTGCTGTTGATCCTCGGCCCGGAACGTGGCTGGGATTTTGCCGTGGCGCATGGCCTGGCCGCAGTATTGGTGACTCGGGCCGAGGGTGGCTTCGTCTCCCGAGCTACGCCCGCATTCGAACGGGCAGTGAAAGGCGAGTGAAAGCACAAGCAGGGATGATCGCCGCCAGGGAATGGTTCATACATGTAGTGCGGGCAAAATTGGCCTACGACGCGACCAAGGGTTAATGTGCGCGGCGTTCACGCTTGATTAGACTGCACCCGAATTTTCTCATGACGCCCTGGCGGCATGATCGCGCCCCGCGAGCGACCGTGGCTTGCGGGCCAGTTCTGAAGGAGTACGCATGGCTGTCTACAACTACGACGTAGTGGTGCTGGGTTCCGGCCCGGCCGGAGAAGGTGCGGCAATGAACGCCGCCAAAGCAGGGCGCAAGGTGGCGATGGTCGATAGCCGTCGTCAGGTCGGGGGCAACTGCACCCACCTGGGCACCATCCCGTCCAAGGCACTGCGTCACTCGGTGCGGCAGATCATGCAGTTCAACACCAACCCGATGTTCCGTGCCATCGGTGAGCCGCGCTGGTTCTCGTTCCCGGACGTGCTGAAAAGCGCCGAGAAAGTCATCGCCAAGCAGGTAGCATCGCGCACCGGCTACTACGCCCGTAACCGCGTCGACGTATTCGTCGGCACCGGCAGCTTCGCCGACGAGCAAACCGTCGAAGTGGTCTGCCCGAACGGTGTGGTGGAAAAGCTCAACGCCAAGCACATCATCATTGCCACCGGCTCGCGCCCGTATCGCCCGGCCGACATCGACTTCCACCACCCGCGTGTCTACGACAGCGACACCATCCTCAGCCTCAGCCACACCCCGCGCAAGCTGATCGTGTACGGTGCCGGCGTGATCGGTTGCGAATACGCCTCGATCTTCAGCGGCCTGGGTGTATTGGTAGAGCTGGTAGACAACCGTGGCCAGTTGCTGAGCTTCCTCGACTCGGAAATTTCCCAGGCGCTGAGCTACCACTTCAGCAACAACAACATCACCGTGCGCCACAACGAAGAGTATGAGCGCGTCGAAGGCCTGGATAACGGGGTGATCCTGCACCTGAAGTCGGGCAAGAAGATCAAGGCCGATGCCTTGCTGTGGTGCAACGGCCGTACCGGCAACACCGACAAGCTGGGCCTGGAAAACATCGGTATCAAGGTCAACAGCCGTGGCCAGATCGAGGTCGACGAGGCCTACCGCACCAGCGTGCCGAACATCTACGGTGCCGGCGATGTGATCGGCTGGCCGAGCCTGGCCAGTGCCGCCCATGACCAGGGCCGCTCTGCCGCTGGCAGCATCGTGGATAATGGCAGCTGGCGCTTCGTCAACGACGTGCCGACCGGCATCTACACCATTCCGGAGATCAGCTCGATCGGCAAGAACGAGCAGGAACTGACCCAGGCCAAGGTGCCGTACGAAGTGGGCAAAGCCTTCTTCAAGAGCATGGCCCGTGCGCAGATCGCCGGCGAGCCGCAAGGCATGCTGAAGATCCTGTTCCACCGCGAAACGTTGGAAGTACTGGGCGTACACTGCTTCGGCTACCAGGCTTCGGAAATCGTTCACATCGGCCAGGCGGTGATGAACCAGCCGGGCGAGCTGAACAACCTGAAGTACTTCGTCAACACCACATTCAACTACCCGACCATGGCCGAAGCCTATCGGGTAGCTGCCTACGACGGCCTGAACCGGCTTTTTTGAGCGGCTCCGACCGGTGGCCTGAGCCGGTCGGAGAGACCGATTTCAACCCTACCCGAGGGTGGTCTTGGCCAAACCGGGAAAGTCTGTAATCAGGCTGTCCACGCCAAAGTCAGCGAGCCGGCGCATCAGTGCCGGTTCGTTGACCGTCCACACCGACACGTGCAAACCCTGGGCCTGAGCTTTCAGCAGGCGCTCGGGGGTGCACAGTGTCCAGTTCAATGCCAGCAGCTCGCAGCCGTAGTTCTGAGCTACCTTCAACGGGTCGAGCCAGGCGTATTCGGCCACCAGCCCGCGTTTGACATCCGGTACCAGTTCCAGGGCAGCGCCCAGCACTTCGCGTGAGCTGGAAGTGATGGTCACCTTGTCCAGCAGGCCGTATTGCTGGGCCAGTTCGCGGATCGCCAGCACGGTGGTGGCGGCACGGGTGCGCGAGGCACTTTTCACTTCCAGCTGCCAGTGCTCGAACGGGCACTTATGGAACAGTTCTTCCAGTTTCGGGATCGGGCAGGGCTGTACGTGGCCCGGGCCGCCTTTGCGGGCATCGATCTTGACCAGGTCGGCGGCCGAGTGCTCGACCACCTTGCCGCGTTTGCCGGTGGTGCGCTTGAGGGTGGGGTCGTGGATCACCATCAGCTCGTTGTCGGCCGACAGGTGCAGGTCCAGCTCGCAGCGGGTCACGCCATGGGCGAGGCATTGCTGGAAGCTCTTCAGGGTATTCTCGGGCGCTTCGCCCTTGGCGCCACGATGGCCGTAGATCAGGGTCACGTTCGTTCCTTCAAATCAGAGAAAAATGGGCTCAGGAGGCAGGGGCGTTCTGTTCCAGCTGCTGGCGACGTTGCTGCTGCTGGCGCTGCAGGATATAGCGGGCCAGCAGTTGCCGTTGGGCGTCGGTCATGTCGATGAATTCGGTGCCGACCTCAAAGCCGCCCTCCGGGTGCGGGTCGCAGTGGGTGACCTTGCCGCGCAGCAGTAGGCCATGGGCGCGCGGCATCAGCACCATCTTCACCTTCACCCGGGTGCCGGGGGCAACCGCTGTAGCTTGCGCGAATTCGATGCCGCCCTCGGAGATGATCACCGGCTGGGGCTGGCCAACTTCGCCGATCAGGGTCTGGGCAACCACCGCGCTAAGCAGGTCGAGGCGTTTGTTCTGCGCGCGCAGGAAGGCGGCGAGGGTGCGGTCCTTTTCGCTCAGCTGGCGTAGCAGGTGCTGCGACTCGAAGTCGGACAGGTGCAGTTCACTGAGCAGGTTGAATAGTGGTGAATCATCTTGCAACACATCTGGGTCAAGGGCTTCGGCCGCGCTAAGGGGGCTGATTTGAAGTGCGATCCGATCTTCGATGCGGTAGTATTCGCGGCGATCTTCTTCGTCTAATGTCGTCATGGCGAACCCAAGGTAGCGGCGGTGGTCCGAGTGTAAAGCCGCCGTAGGCGCCTCGCCACAAGGACGTTCCCTTTCATCCGAACAAGCCCCGACATGTTCAGACCTCTTTTCGCATTCATCGGCACGCGTTATACCCGTGCCAAACGTCGCAATCACTTCGTCTCGTTCATTTCCCTGACCTCGATGATCGGCCTCGCCCTGGGCGTGGTGGTGATGATCGTGGTGCTGTCGGTCATGAACGGTTTCGACCACGAGATGCGTACCCGCGTGTTGGGCATGATCCCCCATGCCACGCTGGAGAGCGGCCAGCCCATTGCCGACTGGCCGGCCCTTGCCCAACAAGTAAAGCAGAATCCGCAGGTGGTGGCGGTTGCGCCCTTCACCCAGATGCAGGGCCTGCTGACCCATGAAGGCAAGGTGCAGAAGGTGCTGCTCAACGGCATCGACCCGGCCCGCGAGCGCGAGGTTTCGATCATCGACAAGTTCGTCCTGCAAGGCCGCCTCGACCAGCTGGCGCCGGGCGAGTGGGGCATCATGATCGGCGACAAGGCCGCGGCCAAGCTGGGCGTGGGCATCGGCGACAAGCTCACTTTCGTCGCCCCCGAGGTCAGTGTGACCCCGGCCGGCATGTTCCCGCGCATGAAGCGCTTCACCGTGGTTGGCACCTTCCACGTAGGTGCGGGCGAGATCGACGGCTACCTGGGCCTGACCAACATCAGCGACCTGTCCCGCCTGCACCGCTGGAAGCCCGACCAGGTCCAAGGCCTGCGCCTGAAGTTCGACGACCTGTTCCAGGCGCCGCGGGTGGCCTGGGACATCGCCCAGCGCCTGGGCGACCAGGAGTTCTACAGCCGTGACTGGACCCGTACCCACGGCAACCTGTACCAGGCGATCCGCATGGAGAAGGCCATGATCGGCCTGCTGTTGCTGCTGATCGTGGCGGTGGCGGCGTTCAACATCATTTCCACCCTGGTGATGGTGGTCAACGACAAGCGTGGCGACATCGCCATCCTGCGTACCCTGGGCGCCACGCCCGGGCAGATCATGCTCATCTTCATGGTCCAGGGCACGGTGATCGGGGTGATCGGTACCCTGATCGGCGCCGTGGTCGGGATCGTCGCCGCGCTGAATGTAAGCGCGGTGATCGCCGGCATCGAGAAACTGATCGGGCACAAGTTCCTCAACGCCGATGTGTACTTCATCGATTACCTGCCGTCGCAGATCCAGGCCCAGGACGTGTACATGGTCTGTGGTGCGGCGCTGGTCCTGAGTTTCTTCGCCACCCTGTACCCGGCCTGGCGTGCGGCCCGCACCCAGCCGGCGGAGGCGCTACGTTATGAGTGAGTCGCGCATGAGTGATAAAGCCGTTCTGAGTTGCCGCAACCTGGGCAAGTCCTACGACGAGGGCCCGGAGTCGGTGCAGGTGCTGTCCGGGCTCAACCTCGAACTGCACGCCGGTGAGCGGGTGGCTATCGTGGGTAGCTCCGGCTCGGGCAAGAGTACCTTGCTCAACCTGCTGGGTGGCCTCGACCGGCCGACCCAGGGCAGCGTCTGGCTGGCCGGTGAGGAGCTGTCGGCACTGGGCGAGCGTGCCCGTGGCCTGCTGCGCAACCGCGAGCTGGGCTTTGTCTACCAGTTCCACCACCTGCTGCCGGAATTCACGGCCATCGAGAACGTGTGCATGCCGTTGCTGATCGGTCGCACGCCCATCCCCGAGGCCCGTGAGCGTGCCGAGGCGCTGCTCAAGCGCGTGGGCCTGGCGCACCGCTTCAACCACAAGCCGGCCGAGCTGTCCGGTGGTGAGCGCCAGCGGGTGGCGATTGCCCGGGCACTGGTCAACCGCCCTGGCCTGGTCATGCTCGACGAGCCGACCGGCAACCTCGACCACCACACGGCCCAGGGCATCCAGGAGTTGATGCAGGAACTGTCCAGCGCGTCGCGCACGGCGTTCCTGGTGGTTACCCACGACCTCAACCTGGCGCGCCAGATGGACCGTGTATTGAAGCTCGACGACGGCCACCTGGTGGCGATCTGATCGACTGCACGGGGTGGCCGGTGTCGCCCCGTTTTCCTGTTTTCATTGGGTGTTTTCGTACATGTTCAGACCCTTGCCCATCTTCATCGGCGCGCGCTACACCCGAGCCAAGCGCCGCAACCACTTCATCTCGTTCATCTCGATGACCTCGATGATCGGCCTGTCGCTGGGCGTGCTGGCGATGATCGTGGTGCTGTCGGTGATGAACGGCTTCCAGCGCGAAATGAGCTCGCGCATCCTCGGCCTGGTGCCGCATGCTGCCATCCTTGGCGTGCAGCCGCTGGACGACTGGCACAAGGTGGCCGACGCGGCCATGCGCGACCCGGCGGTGATGGCTGCGGCGCCGATTACCGAAATGGAAGGCATGCTGTCGTACAAGGGCGCGATGCAGCCGATCCAGGTCGGCGGTATCGACCCGGCCGAAGAGGGCAAGGTCTCGATCGTCGGCCAGCACATCGTCCAGGGCCGCTTGCAGGATTTGCAGCCGGGTGAGTTCGGCGTGGTCATCGGTGAGTTGACTGCGCGGCGCTTCCGCCTGAACACCGGCGACAAACTGACCCTGATCGTGCCGGAAATCAGCAAGGAGCCGGGCGGCATCACCCCGCGCATGCAGCGCCTGACCGTTGTCGGCATCTTCAAGGTCGGTGCCGAGCTGGATGGCTCGCAGGCTTACATTCACGTGGCCGATGCTGGCGCCATGCAGCGCTGGGCGCCGGGCCAGGTGCAGGGCGTGCGCCTGAAACTGCACGACCTGTATGCCGCGCCACAGGTGTCCAAGGCCATCGCTGCCGGGCTCGGCGACGCCTACCGCGCCGATGACTGGTCGCATACCCAGGGTAGCCTGTTCAGCGCCATGAAGATGGAAAAGACCATGATCGGCCTGCTGCTGATGATGATCATTGCGGTGGCCGCGTTCAACATCATCGCTACCCTGGTGATGGTGGTGAACGACAAGGGGCCGGACATCGCCATCCTGCGCACCCTGGGCGCCACGCCGGCGCAGATCATGGGTACGTTCATGGTCCAGGGCAGCCTGATCGGCATTGTCGGTACGCTGATCGGTGGCGTGCTGGGGGTGATCGCGGCGTTCAACGTCAGCCAGATCGTCGGTTGGCTGGAGCGGGTGAGCGGGCAGCACATCTTTACTTCGGATGTGTACTTCGTCAGCAGCTTGCCGTCGCAGTTGCAGTGGGGCGATGTGGCGATCATCTGCACGGCCGGGTTGGTGATGAGCTTCCTGGCGACCATTTACCCGGCTTATCGGGCATCGCAGGTGCAGCCGGCGATTGGCCTGGCGGTTTAATGTCTACTTCAGCTTATCGAGCGGCTCTGTGGGAGCGGGTTTACCCGTGAAGATTCCAGCACGGTGCATGGCACCGGCTGCGCCGGTGTTCGCGGGTAAACCCGCTCCCACAGGGTGGCGTGCCAGCCCTGATGTCACCGATCTTCAGTGAAGTCGATCACGAATCGCGTCCATCCGTCCGCACACTCCGCCCTGATGTGTCCGCCATGGGCCTGCACGATCGACCGGGTAATCGCCAACCCCAACCCGGCATGCTCGCTACTGCCTTCCCGCCGTGCCGGGTCCACCCGGTAGAAGCGGTCGAACAACCGCGGTAACGCAGCCGGTTCGATAGCCGCTCCGGTATTGGCCACGCTAATCCTCAGCCCTGGCCCCAAGGTCACTCGTATCTGCCCTCCCGCCGGGGTAAAGCGCAAGGCGTTGTCCAGCAAGTTGGACAGCGCCCGGCGCAGCATATGCCGGTCGCCCTGCAGCAGCGCCTGACCCTCGCGCAGCATCTGCACACCGCTGTCCTCTGCCAGCGGCGCGTAGTACTCCATCAGCGCATCCACCTCGTCATGCAGCACCAGCGGTGTTTGCCCCGGCACCAGCAGGCCGTGGTCGGCCTTGGCCAGGAACAGCATGTCGTTGATCATCTGCGCCATCCATTGCAACTCCTCGAGGTTGCCGTGCAGGGCCTCGCGGTACTCTTCGAGGCTGCGCGGGCGGGTGAGGGTGACCTGGGTGTGGGTCAGCAGGTTGGACAGCGGCGTGCGCAGTTCGTGGGCGATGTCGGCGGAGAATGCCGAGAGGCGCTGGAAGGCATCGTCCAGGCGCTGCAGCATCGCGTTCATGCTGCCGGCCAGCTCGGCCAGCTCTTCGGGCATCTGTGCCACCGGCAGGCGGGTGGTGAGCGAGCGCGCCGATACGCTGGCGGCCACCTGGCCCATCTGCCGCAACGGGCGCAGCCCGCGGCGTGCAGCCCAGGCACCGAGCAGCGCGGTGGCCAGCGCCGACAGCCCTACCGTCAGCCAGATCAACCGTTGCATGCCCTGCAGGAAATGCTGGTGGTGGGTGATGTCGAGGTACAGGGTCAGCTGTGGCGACTGCGGGGCGCCTTGCGCCAGGTGCACGGCCAGGCTGCGGTAGTCGGTGCCTTGCGCGTGCAGGGTTGCCAGTCCGTCGGGCAGCGGTGCCAGGGGCAGGCCTGTGCGGCTTTCGAACCAGGTGGCGCCGTCGCTGCCGTTGATGCGCAGGGCCAGGTCGGCCTGGTGGCCCAGTTCATCACGCAGGGCCGGCAGGCGCGCCTGCAGCTCGGCCGGGGTGGTGATACCGGCCAGCTGGGTGCGGAACAGCGACAGGCGCGAGTCCAGCAGTTGCTGGTCCAGTTCGACGAAGTGCTGCTCGCTGGCCCGGCTGAATATCAGGCCGGCGCCGAGCGAGACAGCGGCAGTGCAGGCGGCGAACAGCAGGGCCAGGCGGCTGCCGAGGGAGACCGGGCGCATCACTCCGCGCGCTCTTCGAGTACGTAGCCCATGCCGCGTACGGTGTGGATCAGCTTGTTGGGGTGCGGGTCGTCGATCTTCAGGCGCAGGCGGCGGATTGCCACTTCGATCACATTGGTGTCGCTGTCGAAATTCATGTCCCACACCTGCGAGGCGATCAGCGATTTGGGCAGTACCTCGCCCTGGCGGCGCAGCAGCAGTTCAAGCAAGGCGAACTCCTTGGCGGTCAGGTCGATGCGCTGGCCGGCGCGCTCGGCGCGGCGGCGGATCAGGTCCAGGCGCAGGTCGGCCAGGCCCAGGGTGGTGTCCTGGCTGGGGCTGGTGCCCCGGCGCAGCAGGCTGCGCACCCGGGCCAGCAGTTCGGAGAAGGCGAACGGCTTGACCAGGTAATCATCGGCGCCCAGCTCCAGGCCGTGTACCCGGTCTTCCACGGCATCGCGGGCGGTGAGGAACAGCACCGGGGTGTCCAGGCCGGCCTGGCGCACGGCCTGGAGGATCTGCCAGCCGTCACGGCCGGGCAGCATCACATCGAGAATCAGCAGGTCGTGGTCGCCGGTCAGGGCGAGGAACTGGCCGGTCTCGCCATCTGTGGCCAGTTCGGTGGCGAAGCCGGCCTCGTTCAGGCCCTGGCTCAGGTACTGGCCGGTACGGGCCTGGTCTTCGACGATCAGCAGTTTCATTGGGTGAATTGACTCCAGCAAGCGGCGCAAAGCCCTGTGGGAGCGGGTTTACCCGCGAAGAATTCAACACGGTGCATGGCACCGGCTTTGCCGGTGTTCGCGGGTGAACCCGCTCCCACAGGGACCGGGTGATGCTGAGATGATACGTGACGATGCACCTGCTCGCCCCAAACTGACGAAGTTGTAATCCCGCTGACTTGCGCTGCAAGGCAGGGGGCAAAACCGGTAGACTAGGGGCAATTTCGAACCTTCAGGTCAGTTTCCATGCATCCCGCTGCCGAACATTCCCCGCTGGGCAAGTCCAGCGAATACATTGCCACCTACTCCCCGGAGCTGCTGTTCCCGATTCCGCGTGCCGCCAAGTGGGCCGAGCTGGGCGTTACCGCCCAGACCTTGCCCTGGCAGGGTGTGGATTACTGGAACTGCTTCGAGCTGAGCTGGTTGTTGCCATCGGGCAAGCCGGTGGTGGCGATCGGCGAGTTCGCCATCCCCGCCGATTCGCCGAACATCATCGAGTCCAAGTCGTTCAAGCTGTACCTGAACTCGCTGAACCAGACGGTGTTCGCCTCGCCTGGCGAGCTGCAGGCGTGCCTGGAAAAAGACCTGTCCGCCGCCGCTGGCAAGCCGGTTGGCGTGAAGGTGCGCACCCTGGGTGAGGTCGAGGCCCAAGGCGTGGTGGCCTTGCCAGGGCAGTGCATCGATGTGCTGGACGTTGCCATCAGCAACTACGAACAGCCGCAGCCAGAGCTGCTGCACTGCAACCCGCAGCGGCTGGTGGAAGAAACCTTGCACAGCCACTTGCTGAAGTCCAACTGCCCGGTCACCGGCCAGCCGGACTGGGGTAGCGTGGTGGTCGAGTACAAGGGCAGGGCGCTGGACCATGCCAGCCTGCTGACCTACCTGATCAGCTTCCGCCAGCATGCCGACTTCCATGAGCAGTGTGTGGAGCGGATCTACCTGGACCTGAAGAACCTGCTGCAGCCGGAGCATTTGACGGTGTATGCGCGCTATGTGCGCCGGGGTGGGCTGGATATCAACCCGTATCGCAGCACTGGGGCGATCAGCCCGGAGAACCAGCGCCTGGTTCGCCAGTAAGGTTCAAGTACGCTGGGGGCGCTTCGCGCCCCTATCGCGACACAAGGCCGCTCCCACAGGTACAGCGCAAGATCCGAGGCTTGCGCTGTACCTGTGGGAGCGGCCTTGTGTCGCGATAGGGCCGCAAAGCGGCCCCGGTACTTCTAGATCCCCATGCTGTGCAGCGAGTTGGCAATGCTGCGCAGGGTGGCGGTGAGGTCGGGGTGGTCGGCCTCGAAGCGTTCGATCGCCAGGTTCACGCCGTCCACCAGGTTATGGTCTGGCGTGGCTTCCTCAAGCTTCAGTTGCGCCTCGATCTGGCGCGCTTCTTCGTGCAGCGCGGCCATCTCTTCGTCCGAAAGCGGCACGTTGCGTTCCAGTTGCTCGCGCAAGCTGTTCAGGCGCTCTTGCAATTCGCGGGCAGGCATTGGCAGTTCTCCATCAATGGCTTGGCAAGCCATGGACCTCAGCGAAGCGGCAAAGGTTCTGGCCTGTCTTCAGCGTAATCCACCTGCCGTTGCTTTGCATGATCCGCGTCAAAGGTGCTGTATCAGGGTTTTTCACCCTTGCGCCGGCGCTGGGCGATGTCCTGCAGGCAGGTGTCCAGCGCTTCGAGGTGGTCGATCACCGAGTGCACGCCCAGGCTGAACAGTTCCAGCGTCGCCTTGCCACGGGCCAGGTCCTGTTCCTGCGGGGTCATGGCTTGCCATTGCCGCGAGCTGCGGTCGCAGAACGGGCTGCAGGCGGCCAGCCCTACCGTCCACAACCCCGCGTTGAGGCCAGATTGCAGCAGGCGTGGGTCGCCGCTGACCAGCACACAGCCGTCCAGGCGTTCGCTGTCCAGCGTCATCAGGGCCTGCCAGCAGGCGTGCGGCGCCGGCCAGCGCACGCCGTTCACCGAATGCCCCGGCAGCCAGGCAGGCAAAACGTGGGCCAGGCGCCTGCTTTGGCTGGCGTCGAGGTCATCCAGCCAGATGCACGGCACCTGGCGCTGGCGCAGGCTGGCAAGGGTGGCCAGGGCGCCGGGTGCGGGGGAGGGGGCGCCACCATTGGCGGCTTGCACAAGGCAGCCGCGCAAGCCGAACAGCACAGCGGTGAAGGCGGGTGCAGCGTCCATGGCAACTTCCCTCAAATAGTCCGCAGGCTATTCGGCGATTGTTACCACCCTGTGACAGCGGGCGCCGCGCAACAGTTGTTCACAAAATATTGAGCAGAGATGTGTAAAGCTGTTTATCAGCCCGCAAGCCTCTATACTGCCGCCGTACAGCAGCGCGACCCGTTTGCGCTTGCGGCCGAGAAATTCGATGGAGAAACACCTATGCGTAGGATCGGTGCCAGTGTGATCGAACGAGTCACCCAGGCCTGTGTCTGCGCCAGCATGCTGCTGGCGCCCGTGGCAGCCACCCAGGCCGCCACCGAGGAAGATCCCTGGGAAGCGGTCAACCGCCCGATCTTCCGGTTCAACGATACCCTCGACACCTATGCCCTCAAGCCATTGGCCAAGGGCTACCAGGCGGTCACCCCGCAGTTCCTCGAAGATGGCATCCACAACATCTTCCGCAACCTGGGTGACGTGACCAACCTGGCCAACGACCTGCTGCAGTTCAAGCCCCATGCGGCGGGCGTGGACACGGCGCGGCTGATCGTCAACACCACCTTCGGCCTGGGCGGCTTCTTCGACGTGGGCACCAAGATGGGCCTGCAGCGCAACGACGAGGACTTCGGCCAGACCCTCGGCTACTGGGGCGTGCCGAGCGGCCCGTACGTGGTCATCCCGCTGCTGGGCCCGAGCACCGTGCGTGACGGCGTGGCCAAGTACCCGGACACCTACACCGAACCCTACCGCTACATCGACCATGTGCCGACGCGCAACTCGATCTTCGCCCTGGACATCATCGACACCCGCGCCGACCTGCTGTCGGCCGAGAAGCTGATCCAGGGTGACAAGTACATCTTCATTCGCAATGCCTACCTGCAGAACCGCGAGTTCAAGGTCAAGGATGGCGAAGTCGAAGACGACTTCTGATCCTGCGCGGTCCGTGTGGGAGCGGGCTTGCCCGCGAAGCAAGCGACGCAGTGGATGGCACGGGCTTCGCCCGTGTTCGCGGGCAAGCCCGTTCCCACAGTGAGCGCATGTGCTTTTAAATTTTGAGCAAGACAGTTGCTCCCACAGGGCCGATCAATGCATCGCCAGGATCCGCAACCCGAACTTCTGCTGCCCGCCCGGCTGGTCGGCAATCCACACCACTTCGGTGCTGGCATGCAGCCCCTTCAGCGCCGGGTGTTCGGATTCGATCCGCACCTCGATAGGGTCCCCTACCCGGAAGCGCTGCGGTGCCTGCACCTGCATGCCGCTGCTGGACAGGTCCAGGCACACGGCCGCGATCACCTGGCCTTCGTGCAAAAGGCTGACTTCGGTGTCGATGCGCATGCGGATGAAATCGCGTTTCTCGCCATGGCTGGAGGGCGTGTGGGGCATGCTGCATCCTTCTCATCGGGTTGCACTGGTCGACTTTCTTATAACTCCCGGTGATTTGCCCTGTAAAGTGCGGCGAGGTCGACCCTTGCATGCTTGAAACGCTTGGCGGATGGGAGTACCGTCTGCGCCTTACAAGGTAGCTCTCACAGTTGCCGGACAGTTGCCGGGCAGGTGTTCTTGTCCTACAACTCAAGTAGAGTGTGACCATAAAGAATTCCCGTAGCTGGCCGTCTGCCTTGCCGACACCGCTGCACCAACCCAAATCGGCGCCGTTCGCCCACATGCAGAAAACCAGTGCAACGCTGCTGATCATCGATGACGACGACGTGGTCCGTGCAAGCCTCGCCGCCTATCTTGAAGACAGTGGCTTCAGCGTCCTCCAGGCCGGCAATGGCCAGCAGGGGCTTCAGGTCTTCGAAGAACACCAGCCCGACCTCGTGATCTGCGATCTGCGCATGCCGCAGATGGGCGGCCTCGAACTGATCCGTCAGGTCAGCGAGCGCGCCCCGCAGTTGCCGGTGATCGTGGTGTCCGGTGCCGGCGTCATGAGTGATGCGGTGGAAGCGTTGCGCCTGGGCGCCGCCGACTACCTGATCAAGCCGCTGGAAGACCTGGCCGTGCTCGAGCATTCGGTGCGCCGAGCCCTCGACCGCTCGCGCCTGGTGCTGGAAAACCAGCGTTATCGCGACAAGCTCGAAGCCGCCAACCGCGAACTGGAGGCCAGCCTGCACCTGCTGCAGGAGGACCAGACCGCCGGTCGCCAGGTGCAGATGAACATGCTGCCGGAAAGCCCTTGGGTGGCCGGCGAGTTCGCCTTCGAGCACCAGATCATCCCGTCGCTGTACCTGTCGGGTGATTTTGCCGATTACTTCCGTGTGGACGAACGGCGCATCGCTTTCTATCTTGCCGATGTCTCCGGGCATGGCGCGTCGTCAGCGTTCGTCACCGTGCTGCTGAAGTTCATGACCACACGGCTGTTGTTCGAATTCAAGCGCGGCAGCAAAATGCGCGAGTTCAAACCCTCGCAGGTGCTCAGCCACATCAACCGCGGGCTGATCAACTGCAAGCTGGGCAAGCACGTGACCATGGTTGGCGGGGTGATCGACGAAGACACCGGCCTGCTGACCTACGCCGTTGGCGGCCATCTGCCGCTGCCGGTGCTGCACACCCCCGAGCACACCCGCTACCTGGAAGGCCGTGGCCTGCCGGTGGGGCTGTTCGACGAGGCTACCTACCAGGACCTGGTGGTGGAGCTGCCGCCGCAGTTCAGCCTCAGCCTGATGTCCGATGGCATTCTGGACCTTTTGCCGGGTGACACGCTCAAAGATAAAGAAGCCGCCCTGCCGGAAATCGTCAGGGCCGCAGGTGGCAGCCTGGATGGGCTGCGTCAACGATTTGGATTGGCTACGCTTGGGGAGATGCCGGATGATATCGCCCTATTGGTGTTGAGCAGGAACCTTCAATGAGTACCGGTAGAATCCAGTTCGCCGAGCAGAGTGGTACCTTCGTCCTGAAATTTGTCGGTGAAGTGCGCCTGACCCTGTGTTCGGCGCTGGATGCGACGATCGAGAAGATTTTCACCGCGTTGAACTTCTCGGCGATTGTCATCGACCTGACCGAAACCGAGAGTATCGACAGCACCACCCTGGGCCTGCTGGCCAAGCTGTCGATCCTGTCGCGCCAGAAGGTGGGCCTGCTGCCGACCGTGGTCACCACCAACCCGGACATTTCCCGGTTGCTGCAGTCGATGGGCTTCGATCAGGTGTTCAACATCGTCGATCGCCCGATTCCGTGCCCGGAATGCCTGACCGACCTGCCGTCCCAGGACCAGAACGAAGACGTGGTGCGTTCCAAGGTGCTGGAGGCGCACAAGATTCTCATGGGCCTGAACGACTCCAACCGCGAAGCTTTCCATGACCTGGTCAGTGCGCTGGAGCGGACCTGATCTTCAGCCTGTACCGGCCTATTCGCGGGCACGCCCGCTCCCACAGGTACAGTGCATGACTCAAGGTTGGTGCATAACCTGTGGGAGCGGGCGTGCCCGCGAATAGGCCGGCAAGGCTAGCCAAGCATTACCTGCCTGATCACTCCCGCCGCGTAAACTCGGTCGCCTCACCCCCACCCGCATCCAGTTGATACACCCGCGCCGGTCGCCCCTGTTCATCGAAAAACACCTGCCCCAACCCCGCGCCATTCCACAACCGCTCGCCAGCCTTGCTATGGCTGGGCGTACGGGGCACCACCTGCATTTCCCGCCGCTTGGTAAACCAGTTGAGCGGCGAGCGCGGCGCATACAGCCAGCGGTTGAGCCGGTCGAGCACATCCAGCAAGCGCCGCGGGAATTCGTTCTTGATCCCGCTGCTGGTTACCTGCCACAAGTGCGGGCTGCGCTGTCGGTGGCGAATCAGCACTTCATAGACGAACGAGTAATGCACATCGCCGGACAGCACCACGTAGTGCCCCGGCGTGCGCGAGTGGCGGAAGATGTTGAGGATGACCTGCGCTGCACCGCGGTGGGCCATCCAGTTCTCGGCATCCACCAGCAGCGGGTAGCCCAGCCAGCTGAACAGCTTCTGCACCGTCTCGATCAGCTTCACGCCAAAAATCGGCGCAGGCGACACGATGATTGCCGACGGGTGGTCCAGCAATGCTTGCTGCAACTCGCTCAGCGCCTCCCAGTCGAGCAGGCCGGAGGGCTTGGCCAGGCTGCTTTCGCTGCGCCAGCGGCGGGTGCGGGTGTCCAGCACCAGCAAGGGCGGGTTGGTGGGCAGGCTGAACTGCCAGCCCTGGAAGCGCAGCAGCGCGCCGATCAACTCATCCTGGGTCTGACTGTTCAATGTCTGGCATTGCCCGACCAGGGGCTTGCAGCCCTGCGGGTCGTTACCCCAGGCCTGGCACAGCAGGTAGCCGAGCAGGGCATTGCCGATGATCCGCCGCGAGAAGGGGTGACCGTAGGCGGTTTCTTCCCACTGCGCCGAGAGGTTCCAGTCGTCGGTGATGTCGTGGTCGTCGAAGATCATCAGGCACGGCAGGTGGGCCATCACCCGCGCTACCTGGCCGAGGCCGTCGGCAAACGCCTGGATCAGCGGCAACTCCTGCCGGTAGCGGGCCTGGCGCGGGGCGGTGAGCCCGTTGGGCATGTCCAGGTTCACCAGCTGCCAGGGCACTGGTGACCACACCAGCAGGTACATGGCCATGACCTCGGCGAAGGTCACCAGATGGTTGTCGGCGTTGCTGGACGAGAAGATCGGCTTGCGCTTGCCGGCAAAAAAACGCTCGCGCAGGGTTTCGTTGCGTTCCTGCGCCGGCAGCAGGTCGGCGCGGTGGTAATAGCAGGCCGGGTGCTGGTACAGCGCCTGGCTGTCGGGCACCACCGCGCCCTCCAGTTGCTCGTCGAGCAGGCCCAGGCGTGCAATCAGGCTGTGGATGGCGCGCAGCATCGGGCCGGCGACATCGTCGGCATAGACCTGGTCGCCGGTCATCAGCAGCACGGCGGGGCGGTCTGCGGGTTTTTTGCAGGCCTGCAGCAGGCGGTCGGCGCACAGCAGGCCGTCGGCGGCCGGGTAATGCGGCTTGCGGCAGGAGCCGTGCAGCAGGTGGTCGAGCCGATCGCGCAGCACCAGGCTTGGGCGATCGGCGCCGGTGTAGAGCAGGTGCGGCGCCCAGCCGGCGATGCCCTGGCCGTTGATGAGCAGGTCATAGTCGAGCAACTGGTTGCAGGGCAGGGGGTGGGTGAAGTGGATGTCCAGCAGGTGGATGAAGGCGTGCTGGCCCACCGCGACCACCTGGCAATCGACCTGGGCCTCGCTTGCCGGAAAGATGAATTCGGGTTGCAGCGGTTGCGTGGCGACCAGCCAGATGGCCAGGCGCTGGGGTTCCAGGCGGCGCAGTACCGGGCCGGCGAGTACGAGGGGCAAGGGGGTAGGGGAGGTCATCGACAGCTCGGGTGGCTTCTCGGGCCTCTTCGCGGGTAAACCCGCTCCCACAGGTACAGCGCCAACTTCTGGCGTGTGGGGATCCCTGTGGGAGCGGGTTTACCCGCGAAGAGGCCCTGGAATTCAATACACATCTAAGGCCAGGTAAAACAAAGCGGGCGGAAAATGCTGAACACTTCCCGCCCGTCAGGCAAACCCGAAATGTATCAGGCCTTGTCAGCCATCAACTTCTCCAGCTTCTCCTGGTCCCGCGCGAACTGGCGAATACCCTCGGCCAGTTTCTCGGTACCCATGGCATCTTCGTTCATGGCCCAGCGGAACTGGCTTTCGTTCAGCTGCTGCTTGGGCTCGCCGGCATTGCCCGGCTTCAGTACCTGTGGCAGGTCGCCCTGGTCATCGCTGAGCTGCTGCAGCAGCTCTGGGCTGATGGTCAGGCGGTCGCAGCCGGCCAGCTGCTCGATCTGGCCGATATTGCGGAAGCTGGCGCCCATGACCACAGTGTTGTAGCCGTTGGCTTTGTAGTAGTTGTAGATGCGAGTGACCGACTGCACGCCCGGGTCTTCTGCGCCTACGTATTCCTTGCCGGTGCTCTTCTTGTACCAGTCGTAGATACGGCCCACGAACGGCGAAATCAGGAACACCCCGGCATCGGCGCAGGCCTGTGCCTGGGCGAAGGAAAACAGCAGGGTGAGGTTGGTCTGGATGCCTTCCTTCTCCAGCTTTTCGGCGGCGCGGATGCCTTCCCAGGTGGAGGCCAGCTTGATCAGCACGCGGTCGCGGCCAACACCGGCGGCTTCGTACAACTCGATCAGCTTGCGCGCCTTGGCCAGCAGGGCGGGTTCATCGAACGACAGGCGGGCATCGACCTCGGTGGAGATACGCCCCGGGATGACCTTGAGAATGCCCGAGCCCACGGCCACCGCGAACTTGTCGCAAGCCAGGTCGACATTACCCTTGGCATCGGCCTTGACCTGCTTGAGCAGCTCGGCATAGCCCGGGATGGCCGCAGCCTTGAGCAGCAGTGACGGGTTGGTGGTGGCATCGACCGGTTTCAGGCGGGTGATGGCGTCCAGGTCCCCGGTGTCGGCGACCACGGTGGTGAACTGCTTGAGTTGTTCCAGCTTGGAGGTCATGGGCGTGCTCTGTCCTGTGCAATGACTCGACATTACCCGAGCCCCGGCGGCCACTCAAGGGCCCGCGAAGCGCGGTGCGAAAGGTGAACCTTCGAGTCGCAAGCGGCCCTGAGGTTCCGTATCTGATTGCAAGGGCCACTGTGGATACTACCGGCTTACACAAATCCGGAAGTTTGCGCGATCCCGGTGGGAGCGGGTTTACCCGCGAACACCGGCGAAGCCGGTGCCATGCACCGCGTTGCCTTCTTCGCGGGTAAACCCGCTCCCACAGAATCTGCATATGTCTGAACTCCGGCAGCATTCTGCGGGAGGGCTGGCTTGCCGGCGAGTACGCCCGCCTGCTGAATCACCGCCCCTGTAACAACTCCACCGCCTGGTCGAACACCGCCAACGGCTCCGCCGCCTTGTGGATGTCCGCCGACAGCAACTGGCGGAAGCGCCGCGCCCCCTTGAACCCTTGGGCCAGCCCCAGAATATGCCGGGTAACGTGGTGCATCGCGCCACCACTTTCCATGTGCGCGACAATATAAGGCCGCAACTGCGCCAGCGCCTCGCTGCGGCTGACCACCGCCGCCTCGCTGCCGAACAGCTGCTGGTCCACCTCGGCCAGCAGGTAGGGGTTGTGGTACGCCTCACGCCCCAGCATCACCCCATCGAAGGTTTCAAGGTGTGCCTGGCACTCGGCCAGGGTCTTGATCCCGCCGTTGAGCACGATCTCCAGGTCCGGGAAGTCCGCCTTCAACTGCGCCGCCACGTCATAGCGCAAGGGCGGAATCTCACGGTTCTCCTTCGGCGACAGCCCTTCCAGGATCGCGATGCGCGCGTGCACGGTAAAACTCCGGCAGCCTGCCTCGCGTACCTGGCCGACGAAGTCGCACAGCTCGGCGTAGCTGTCGCGGCCATTGATACCGATGCGGTGCTTCACCGTCACCGGGGTCGATACCGCATCACGCATGGCTTTCACGCAATCGGCCACCAGCGCCGGGTGGGCCATCAGGCAGGCACCGATCATGTTGTTCTGCACCCGGTCACTCGGGCAGCCGACGTTGAGGTTGACCTCGTCGTAGCCGGCCTCCTCGGCCAGACGGGCACAGGCGGCCAGGTCGGCCGGCACGCTGCCGCCCAGTTGCAGCGCCAGCGGGTGCTCGGAGACGTCGTGGCGCAGGAAACGGTGGGCGTCGTTGTGCAGCAGGGCACCGGTGGTGACCATTTCAGTGTAGAGCAGGGTGTTTTTGGATAGTAGGCGCAGGAAGAACCGGCAGTGGCGGTCTGTCCAGTCCATCATCGGTGCAACGCTGAAGCGACGGGAAGGCTCAGAGCGCATGGTTGCTGGGTTAGAGCCTGGGTTTGTGGTCATATCGTTCAACGTGTCTTGTACCAAATTCAGCAGTTTCGAGGGTGTTTGCAGCAAACCGAGGAGCTCGACGTAGCAAAAGTCGGCGGCGGGAGATCGGTGATTGCCAAGGCAGGCGGCTAGTTTACCAAGAGAGCCGGGTATCCGTCTGGACTCGATCTATGCGCAGCCCTGCAGCCTTCTACCCAGATTAGCCACCAGCCAACCTACTTGAGCGGCACGTAGATGTCCGTTTGCCATTGCTCCAGCGGCGTTTCCGGATACACGCTCAAGTAGTGAAAGAACAACGGATGATCCCGCAGTTCCTCGTTGCTCGAAGGCAACCAGTCCCGATAAAGCGGATAGATGGTTTCGCCAATGTAGTCAGGCGACCCGGTATGCCGGATCACGGCGCAGCGGCCTGCCGGGATGACGCGTTCGTGTACGCCGAAATCATTGGGCTGCACGGCTTCGTCTATCTCGCCACACACGGCGAAGCGAAAGGCGTGCGCCGGGGTGGTGTCGGGGTTGTCGTAGGGAATGCCGAAGGTTCGGCTGCTGGCCACCGGTGACTGGCCGCTTTTAATGCGCCATTGGCGAAAACGCGCGACGCTTTCACTGACCAGGCCGGGCGCCCCTTGGTGTTCGAGCGCGGCCACATGGGTTTCGGCGAAATCCACGATACGGATCTGCATGGTGATACTCCTTGAAAGATGAGGAACAACGAAAACCGCACTCCAGGCCTGCCAGTTCGGGGCCTTGGCGAATACGCTCGGCGCCATGCCAAACGCACGCTTGAAAGCCCTGGAAAAGGCTTCGGGGCTTTCGAAGCCGGCGCCGAAAGCTGCTTCCAGTACGGAGATGGCCGGCGAGGCGACCAGTTGATGCGCCGCGCGTCGCAGCCTCATCAGTTGCACATACCGTGATACCGGAATGCCGATGTATGCCGTGAACTGCCGATGAAAGTGAAAGGCCGAGAAATTGGCGATGCGGCTCAGGGCATTTACCGACAGGTCGCCTTCGAGGTGGCTGTCGATGTAGGCAAGCACGGCTTCGAACCGTTTTGCGTAGGTTGGGTTGTGCTGTGAGTCAGTCAACGAACGGAATCTCCGGAAGGTGCGGTGAGCGCTAGCATCCGTTGTTCAGGCGTGGAGGTGCCTAGCCGTGATTGCTCTATCGGGGATTGTCTTGACCATGCTGTGGATGGCACCGGCGTTACCGGTGTTCGCAGGGGAGGGCAGGAGGGTGAGTACAGTACGATCACTGGCGCTTCCGTGCAGGTGGAAAGCGCCAGCGTAACTGCCCTCGCATGATCAGTCGACTGGGCGCAGCGGGTGGTTCACCCCGATCAATGATGCGCGCTGGCCACCGCAATGCTTTCGTCAGAATCGCTGAAGGCCGCCTGGGTCAGAACGCGTACACCAACGTGGCCGTGGCGCTACGCGGGCTGCCATACCAGCCACGCGAGCCAATTGCCGTGTAGTAGGTCTTGTCAAACACGTTGTCGAGGTTCAGTGAGACGCTGGTTTGTGGCGTGAAGGCATATTGCGCCATGAGGTTGACCATGCTGTAGGCGTCCTGGGTGAAGGTCTCGCGGTGGGGGCCTGCGTATTTTTTGTACTCCGCGCCCTGCCAGCGCACACCACCGCCCACTTTCACCTGTGGCAGTGACTGCAGGCGGTAGCTGGTGAACAGTTTGAGGGTGTCGCGCGGCACTTCGGTGAGCAGGCGGTCGCCATCCGCATTCTTGCTTACGGCATAGGTGTAGCTGGCCGACATTTGCCAGTCAGGCAGGATCTCGCCCGCCACTTCCATCTCGAAACCGCGGGTCTTGGTGTTGGACTCGGCACGGTAGGCCTGGTTGCCGTTCGGCGCCTTGTTGTCGCCGTCCTGCACGGGCAGGTTGTCCTGGTGCACTTCGAACACGCTGAGCGCAGCAGTCAGGCGCTTGTCCCAGAATTCGCTCTTCAGGCCCAGCTCATAGTTAACGCCCTCCAACGGGTCGAGGTAGCTGCCCGTTGCTGTCTGTTTGTCTTGCGGGTTGAAGATGGTGGTGTAGCTGGCATAGGCCGACCAGTTGTCGTCGATGTCGTAAACCAGCCCGACGTAAGGGGTGACGACCCCTGTTTCTTTTTGCGAGGTGCGTTCGGTTTTACCGCTCTCCAGCGTCTCGTGAGTTTCGTCACGTTGCCAGTCGATCACCCGGGCGCCGGTAATCAGCGACAGGTCATCGGTCAGGCTCCAGCGCACCGAAGCCACCAGGCCGTCCTGGGTTTCATCCAGCGCATCCTTTGTCGTCTTGTTGTAGATAGCGTCAGGTATTGGCAACGAGCCATCCCAGTCGTGGATGTTGTCGATATCCTGATACGTCCACAGATCGTAGCCGTCGTTGCGGTAGTAGGCCCGGTAGTGGCTTAGCCCGACGTACGCCTGGTGCTCGCGCGACAACAGTTCGAACGGGCCCGTAGCCGACAGGTCGAAGGAGGTCTGCCGAGGTTCGCCTGCCCAACGGCCAGTCCAGGTCTGGATGCCGCTGCCATCAGGTTTGACGGTGCCGCTGGCGGCGGTGGCAAATACGTCGTCATAGCTCCGGCGACTGTGTTCAGCGTTGAATTTCAGGTGCCAGCCGTTGGCCAGGTCGTGATCCAGCGTGGTGAACAGCGTCTTGGTGCGACGCTTGTGGTAGCTCCAGTCCGACGCCGAATTGAACGAGCGGGAAGGGCTGAAGTGACTGCCATCGGAGTTGAACATCGGGAAGCCATGGTTGCCGGCGCCGTCGTTGTCCATTTCCTGATACTCCGCCCCCACGGTCAGCATCGTGCTGTCGGTGATGTCCCATTCCAGCACCCCGTATGCCACTTGCCGTTCCAGGGACTGGCGGTCGACGTAGCTCTGGCTGTCGGTGTTCGAGGCGACCAGTCGCCCACGTACATTGCCGCTTTCCGACAACTTGCCGGACACGTCCAGCTCGGTGCGGTAGGTGTCCCACGAGCCTGCCTTCAGGGTCAGCTTGCGTTGCGTTTCAAACGTCGGCTTCTTGCGAATCAGGTTGACGGTCGCACCGGGGTCACCGGTGCCGGACATCAGCCCCGTGGCCCCGCGTACCACCTCGACCCGGTCATACGACACCATGTCGGCAAGGTCATCGCGAAAGCCAAAGCTGTCGGGCCGGTTGAGGCCGTCGACCTGGATGGTGCCGACCTCGAAGCCACGTACGTAGATATGGTTGGCGTCGCTGCCGGCCGGCCCCATGCTGTCGACGACCACGCCTGGGGTCTGTTCCAGTACCTGGGTAACATCGTTCAGGTTCTGGTCTTCGATCTGCTGGCGGGTCACCACGCTGATCGACTGTGGTGTCTCGCGTGCCGAGAGGCGCAGCCCGGTTGCCGTGTTGGCCGAACCTGTGGTGTAGCTGCCGGTGCCTTCGGTGGTGGCACCCAGCCCCACGCTGGAGACCGTCGTTGCAGCGAGCTCCATCGTGCCGTCCTGGCTGGGGCGGGCCAGCATGTAGTGCTTGGCTCCCGCTTGCTGCACCTGCAGGCCACTGCCTTGCAGCAGTTGCGCAAGGCCTTGCTCCAGCTCGTAACTGCCCTGCAGTCCCTCACTGCGCAGGCCAGCGATTTCTTCGTTGCCGAAGCTGACAATCACCCCGCTCGCCGTGGCGAACTGGTTGATGGCAGCCCCTAGCGGCCCCGCCGGGATGCTGTAGCTGACAGGCACGGCCCAGGCATTGGCACTGGCCAGCAGTGAGCCCGAAAGGCTCGCCACCAGCGCGGCTTGGCGAATGCTGAAGGCGGGGGGAGAAAAACAGGCGGACATCCATTGGCTCCTTTCGATGGACTATGCGGGCATCATTGTGAGAAGCGTATTGATAATAATAATTCTTCTCATAAATGCGGCCGGATAGTTATCTTTCCTCCTGCAGATGTCAATCGGTGGCTTGAGTTATTGCGGGCAGGGGCAAGCCATTGCCACGTGCTTGAAGCGACAGGGCATGGATAAAATCACTTGAGTAAATAAATCTGATTTACAATTGCGTCCCTTTTGCCGAGGCTGTCGTTTCGTGGATGCCCTGTCGCTTGTCTATGAGCACCTGACCGAGTGGGTGATCACGCCTGTTACCGACCAGTTCCTCGGCATTTTCAATCTGAACGGCCGTTTCGGGGTCTTGTTCCTTTGCATTTCCTATGGCGTCGCCTATGGCCTGTTCCGCTTCAGGAAGCAACGCGGCCTGAGCGACGCCCATTCGTTCTGGCAATTCATCGGCGGCGCCCGGGTACACCTGCATGCCTCGGCGCTGCTGGATTACCGCTACTACTTCGTGCGCGCCATTCTCAAGGTCGCGCTGGTGCTGCCCATCGTCCATCTGGTTGACCCCTACATCCTGCGCTCCGGCGATTACCTGGCCTTTTTCAGCAAGCTCTGGGGCGCACGCCCGCGTCTGGGCGAGAACCTGGCACTGTCCCTGCTCTACGGGTTAGGGGTGTTCCTGATCAAGGACTTCATCCATTACTGGGCGCACCGGGCCTTTCACTCCCGCTGGCTCTGGGCCTTTCACAAGGTCCACCATTCGGCGCCCGTGCTGGTGCCGGCGACGGCGAGCCGGGTGCATTTCGTGGAAAAGATCGTCGAGAAGCTGAGCACCGGCATTGGCATCGGCCTTTACGCCGGCTGTTTCTGGTACGTTTGCGGCGGTGAAGTCAGCCGCTACACCCTGTTCGGCGTGACCTACCTGGTGTTCATCTTCAACAGCCTGGCGGCCAACCTGCGGCATAGCCATGTCTGGTTGTCGTTCGGCCCGCAGCTGGAACATGTGTTGAACAGCCCGGCCCAGCACCAGATCCATCACAGTGACGCCCCGCGCCATTTCAACCGGAACTTCGGTACCAACCTGTCCCTCTGGGACTGGATGTTCGGCACGCTCTATGTCACCACGTCAACGCCTGAAAGCATCCGCTTCGGCACCGGCGAGCGAGACCACCAGCGTTACCTGACGGTCTACAGCCTGATCGTCACGCCCTTTGTCGACACAGGGCGTAAGGTCCTGGCGAAACGCCAGCGCAAGGCTGCGCTCGGCGCGTCCGGCAGGGCGGGCGGTTAGCTGATTCCGCTGTTGGCAAATTCTTCGCCAAGGAAGTCCCGTAGCGGCTCTCCAAAAGAACTTATTTCGCAAGCGCTCCGCGTAGCCAGTGGGAGCGGCTTAAGCCGCGAAGAATCCAGCGCGGTGCATGGCACCGGCTGCGCCGGTGTTCGCGGCTAAAGCCGCTCCCACAGGGGGCCTGCTGATTCAATAAGTTATGTGCGGTTCTGTGGGAGCGGGCGTGCCCGCGATGAGGCCAGCCCAGGCACTGATTGCGAACGACCTATGACTGGTTGACTTTGCATGCGCTCAAGAACATTTATGGCTCTGTAGTCATTTGTTTTTGAGGTGAGATCATGGCGGCGCAAACCGACGTTCTCATTGTTGGAGCTGGTCCTACCGGGCTGGCTCTGGCGCTTTGGCTCAACAGGCAAGGCGTCGCCGTAAGGATCGTCGACAAGAACCATGGTCCAGGCGAAGCCTCTCGCGCCATGGCTGTTCAAGCCCGCACGCTGGAGCTCTATCGCCAGCTCGATATGGCCGAGGCAGTGATAGATGCCGGCTACAAAACACCTGCCATGAACATGTGGGCCCGAGGCAGCCACAGAGCGCGCATCCCCTTGAAGGATGCAGGTGCAGAGATATCGGCATATCCCTTCGTGTTGATCTATCCCCAGGACCGCCATGAGCGATTACTGGTGCAGCAGCTCCATTCACTCGGCGTGGACGTGGAATGGCAGACTGAACTGCTGTCGTTCGAAGAGGGTGAAAGCCACATCACTGCCCTCCTGAAACAGGCGGATGGGCGGGAAGAGGCCTTGACTGCGGCTTACCTGGCAGGATGTGATGGCGCTCGGTCGCTCGTTCGGCATCAGATCGGCAGCGGTTTCGAGGGCGGCACCTATAAACACCTGTTCTATGTCGCGGATGTCAGGGTAACGGGCATCGAGCCTGCGGGTGAGGCACACATCGCTTTTGACAAGTCCGACTTTGTGCTGCTGCTGTGCTATGGCGAAAAGGACCAATACCGCCTGATCGGCACCGTGCGAGACGAGCGTGCCGAGCATCCTGAGCACCTGACGTTCACGGACGTTGCCCACGATGCCATCAACGGCTTGAACCTCAAGATTACCGAGGTGAACTGGTTTTCCACCTACCGGGTTCATCATCGTGTCACGGATCACTTCCGCCGTGGCAGAGCTTTTTTGCTCGGCGATGCTGCGCATGTCCACAGCCCGGCAGGCGGGCAGGGCATGAACACCGGCATTCTGGACGCGAACAACCTGGCCTGGAAGTTGGCAGCGGTGGTCAAAGGCAAGGCGCCCGATACGTTACTCGACAGCTACCAGACCGAACGCCAGGCATTTGCCCGCAAGCTGGTGGAAACAACCGACAAACTGTTCACGTTCGTTACCGCTCAGGGCGGGTTCGCGGACTTTGTGCGCACGCGCATCGCGCCGATCTTCGCCAGCGTTGCGTACAAGAGCGGGAGCGTGCGTGAGTTCCTGTTCCGGGTGGTTTCGCAAACGTCCCTTGATTACCGCGACAGTCCGCTGAGTCAAGGTAAGGCAGGTGAGGTTCAGGGCGGCGATCGTCTGCCTTGGCTGCCACGGGCCATTGCAGACAACTACGATTCACTGACAGCCATTCAGTGGCAGGTGCAGGTTTACGGTGAGGCCAAGGCAGACCTGGCCCAATGGTGCACAAAGCACGGCATTGCACTGCATGTTTTCGCTTGGGAGCATGCGTACGAGAAAGCCGGCATTGCCAGAAATGCAACTTATCTGTTGCGGCCGGATACCTATGTCGCGCTGGCTGATCCCGAGGGGGAAGCATCCACGTTGAACCGATATTTCGAGGAGCGCGGCGTTATGCTGCCCGCTTGAGGAATCGGTTGCCATCACTCAGGCGGGGAACTGGGCTATCCAGTGCCTGGCAATCTCTTCGCGCCGGCAGACCCACACCCCGTCATGGCCTTGCACGTAATCGAGAAAGCGCGCCAGCGCCATCGCACGACCAGCATGGCCACTGATCCGCCCATGCAGGCCCACGCTCATCATCTTCGGGTGGTGCGCACCCTCCTGCCACAGCAGGTCGAAAGCATCCTTGAGCAGCCGGAAGAAGTCTTCACCGCAGGCGAAACCATTCGGCAACAGATAGCGGGCGTCATTGTTGACCAGTGTGTACGGGATCACAAGGTGGGCGGGCGAGCCGGGGAGCCAGTAGGGCAGATCATCGTTGTAGGCGTCCGAGCTATAGAGAAACCCACCTTCCTCACGCAGCAGGCGGCGGGTGTTCTGGCTGACCCTTCCTGTATACCAACCTACGGGGCGTTTACCGCAGGTCTGCTCGATCACGTCGATGGTAAGGCGGATATGGTGTCGCTCCTGGTCCTCAGGCATCTTGCGATAGTCCAGCCAACGGTAGCCATGCCCGGCAATCTCATGCCCGGCAGCGTAGAGCGCATGGCCAATCGCCGGGGTCAGTTCCAGTGCTCGGCCAACGGCGAAGGCGGTCAGCGGCAGGCCCCTGGCGCCGAACAGCTCCAGAATGCGCCACACACCTGCGCGCGATCCGTATTCGTACATGCCCTCGACGCTCAGGTCCGGTTCCCCCACGCGCGGCGGGCGGCCCGGTAGTTCATGAAGCCAGGCCTCCGACTGTGCATCGCCATTGAGGATGCAAGACTCCGCGCCTTCTTCGATGTTGAGTACGAACTGGACCGCGACGCGCGCCTCACCGGGCCATCGCGGGTGGGGTGGGCAGCCGCCATAACCGATGAGATCGCGAACGGACATCAGCCCAGCTCGAAGGTCGTGACGGCGAACACACGTTCGTGTGCGATCGCCGGGGGCGGGCCGAGGTACATGCGTGCGCAGCCGAAAACCTCGATCATGCCCTGTTGGCGCACGAGCGCCATCGCGGCGGGGTTGTTCTCCGGGGCATCCAGAAACAGCGGGTGACCTTGCGCAAATGCTGCCAGGCGCGCGTAGAGGGCATTGGCTGCAAGGGCGTCATCGGCGAACAAGGGGCCGATCTTGTAGCCTTCCCGGCAGCGCCTTGCCACGCCATAGCCGCTAAGCCTGCCCTCGCGTCGGCAACCCACGGCGAGTGCATCAGCCTGGGTTATCCACCCGCTCAGGAAGGCTGCGCGCGCGGCGGGGAAGCAGATGCGGTCGTAATCGACCACCTCATCGAACGGGAAGGTGGCCAACGGGACGATGTCCAGATTGTCTACCTGCGAAGTCGCCGGGCGTTCGGTGGCCTTGGCACGAAAACGCAGGTTGCGATGGGAGAAGACGAACCCACCCTTGGCGTAGTAGTCCTGCATCGCGAAGACGCCGTCCATGCCAATGCTCGCGCCTGGGCGAAGGCGGGCGAGGAGTCGCTCGCGGCGTGCGTGCCAGAGGGTATTGCCCAGGCCTTGACCACGATACTCAGGCCGGACGATGAAAAAACCCATGAAACCGAATTCGCCGTTGTAGGAAGTGATGGCACCGCCACCGATCAATTCGTCGCCCCGGGACGCTGCGATGAAGGCGGCAGGGTCCGTAACCCAGAACAGCTCGGCATCGTGAACGCCGGGATTCCACCCCTCACGGGCAGCCCAATCGACGAGCTCGTCCAGTTCGGGACGGGTCATGTTGCGTATGACCAGCTGATTCGACACCGCGAAGTTCTCCCCAGTTGTTAAGCGGGCGTATGGTCCATCGCCAAGCTGAACTCTTAGGGTATAGCTTCAACCCGAGTATTGATCCAGGCCGTTACGCCACCAGCAGAACAGGCTCATTGCCATTGAATTGTCCTGAGCGCCTGGGCTAGCTGCCGACCGATGCGGGTAAAAAGATCCTCAACCTATACTCACGCTTGAAATGCGTCAGTCTTTCGCATTGCAGACCCTCCTTGCAGGGCAGCGCATTGCAGTGAATTACTCCAGCCCTGCCATTTTTGCGTGAGTCGTTGATCATGGATGAAGTCACTACTATGCCCGCAAATGATGTACCTGGCCTTCAAGCTGTGGTGCAGCGCAAGCTCGGACGGTGTCTGTTGCGTCTGCAACAATACGAACAGCTGCTGAAAGACATGGTCGCGCATGCTGAGTTGAGCGGCCCTGTGGATCGGCTGCATACCCTCCGTGAGCAGAAGGTCGCATGTACCGAGAAAAAAACCATGGGCATGTTGGTCGGGATGCTGACCGACAGCTTTCTGATCCAGTCGCCCCAAAATGAAGAGTCACAGACGGAAGCCGATGCTGGTGACCAGATCGGGTTCAGCTATCGAAACCAGTTGGAAATGCCAGTCGAGCACTATGAGGCAACGAAGGTGGCTATCAAGGCGTTGGTCGACCTGCGTAACAAGCTAGTTCACCACTTCATTGAGCATTTCGATCTCTGGTCAGCGTCAGGCTGCCAGGCTGCCGATGGTTATCTGGAGGAAAGCTACCAGACCATCAATCGGCATTGTTTGAATTTGCAGTGTTGGGCCAAGACCATGGTTGAGGCACGAGCTAAATTGGCGTTGTTTATACAGAGCCCGACATTTGAAAATGCGCTCGACGGAATACGGGAGGACGGCTCGGTCGATTGGCCTGACAGCGGGATCTGCTCCTGTTTACGTGAAGCAGAAGCCAAGCTTGCCGAAGGTGGCTGGACTCGACTGGAAGCAGCGATCCGCTGGATGAGTGATGCCAATCCAGAGCAGACGCCCAAGCGCTACAGGTGCAATAGCTGGAATCAGGTCCTGCACGAATCACGGCAGTTTGAAATACGAAAATCCCACGCTGATAGTGAACGGACGACCGTTTGGTATCGCAGCAAGGTCAGTTGAATGGGCTGCTGGATCGTCACTCTTTTTGTCAGCGCGTTGAGGGACTGCTTCTGACCGTTAGCTGCCCTCCGCCAAGGGTAAGCCGAGGGTCGAAAGCAGATGGTCATGACTGACCGCTATCGACCCGAAGCAGACACTGAACAGTGTATAGGCCGCCAGCCGGCAAGCATGCAAACTGTCCTTGCACTGCGCTCGATGAAACGCGACCCCTTGCCTAGTTAGCGGGCAAGAGGATCACGAAGTTCTTTTTCATGTCTTCCAGCACGGTCCATTTGCCCTTGGCGCCCGGTTCGATAATGAACGTGTCGCCAGCGGCCAGTGTGATGGGGGCGCAACCTTCAAGCTCGATGACGCAGCACCCACTCAGGACATGGCAGAACTCCCAGACTTTGTAGTCGATGCGCCAAGCTCCGGTGCTGGCTTCCCATTCTCCGGAAATGCGCCCTTGCTGTTCATCGTGATAGTACTTGGACGTCAGCGTATGAGGGGTGCCTTCCACGACTTCTTCAAAAAAGGGAAGGTCGCGCACCGGTTGGATATCCAGTTCGCGGAACACGGTCAGTTTCTTGTTCATGGTTGTTTCTCGAGCACGTTGTGGGTAGGGCGATACATCAAATAGGCTTCACCGGTTACGCCCAGCATCGGGTGTGGAACGATCTGGCAGGTTTTAACAATCTGAAAACCGTGACGTTCGTAGAAGCGGCGTGCACCGTGGTTTTCTGCATAATCGATCAGGCATAGCCCATCCAGGCCAGAGTCCTCAGCGCGCTGCTGGGCGTGGCGAAGAAACTGGGCGCCCAGCCCCTGGCTGCGCCAGGCCTCATCCAGGGCCAGGCTGGATATGTACAAGGTGTCGGGTATTTCCATGTCGGAATAAGGCGCGAGGACCGGGTCTGTCTCGACAGGCCTGTCAGGGGTCTCGCGCAAGACATAGCTATGCATCATGCCGATGACGCGCCCTTCGAAAGTGGCCATCAGGCAGTTCTTGTAGGAAAAGTCGCCCTGTTCCCTGGCATAGCGAGACGCACCGACACTCAGCAATGCTTCTCCAGGTGCGGCAAGCTTGCTCCATATGTAATCGGCCATGCCCTCCGATGTCAGTTGAAAGAAGCGTGCAATATCGTGCGCGTCCGAGGCTTGAGCGGGTCTGAAGTCGATAGGCATGTACAGTGCTCCCATGGCATCGGATGGTTGTTTTTCAAGGATTACGCCTTTGACAGGGTGGCAGGGTAGGCGGGTTCAACGGTTCCCATCATGCTCTGGGCGAACACCGTCAGCACAGCGTGCGACGCTACCCCATGCTCAAAGGCACGTGGCCGTCCAATGGCTCATGCCTGGGGAATCGATCGTGCAGTTGCCGGAGGTGGTGAGGCGAGAAGCGGGACGACCTGTACGTCCATGGTGGGATGGCTGGAATCAGAGCAGGGTTGCCTCCGTATGAGGTCGTATTTCACGAAAGGCAGCTACTGAGAGAGCTGCCTTTCGCAGCCAGCAGCTGTGGCCCCGGCACTCACCGGCTTGGCTCCGTCTCTTCCTGCTTAAAAATACGGAATCCGCGCGCTTGATAGTTTAGAAGCGCGGCAGGATGGTCAAATGTGCATGTATGTACCCAAACCCGCTCTGTACCTTGCCACCCCCATGCGGATCGAACAGCGTGACTTAATAGCGCTCCGCCGAACCCACACCCCACAAATTGTGGTGCCAGCCCAAAGTAGCGGATTTCGCTGTTACAGCCATCGGGGCGATAAAGCTCGTAATAGCCTGCTATCGCACCACGGTGATAGGCAACCCAAGTACGGTGGCAATCCTGTTCAACGAGTGCCTGCCAGTCAGAAAGACCCCAGGAATCAAGATCACCCCACTCCCAAGGCGTGCCAACAAGCTCGTATAGGAACCGATTAAATTCCGCCTGAGGCACTTCACATTCGATGATTTGGAGGTCGTGACGCTGTGGCTTTTCCTTCAGCTCGGACGCTGAAATCATTTCCAAGTAATAAGTGGTGTAAGACCGTTCCATCTTGGCTTCCCTGCACCTTCCCGCTAACGATCACATAAGTATGCAAGTTGCTGCTCGACTACCCAAGGATTACAGTGGATGACCTCCGCAGCTCTCACCGAATGGTCGCTTCACACCTGCCGGAAAAATCGATCTGGCCGGCATGGACCAAGAATGCTGGAAACCTCGCCATCGATAATCTCCTCGCTGGCAAGACGCCCCACTATCGCCGCCAACGTAATGCCAGGGTGTACTGCACACACATAGACGCCACCCACTGTTGGTAGATAACCGATGATGGGAATACCATCGGCAGGCATGGGCCTGAGCCCGACACAAGCGCACTCCGGCTCTATCGAAGCAGCCCCATGGAGCTCGTTCTGAATCGCCTTGGCCGTGCGCAGCGCTATCGCTGCCGGCTGATTCTCCACTGCGTCGTCCAGATAATCTTCTGCTGCCACCAGCGCACCATCCGTAGTTTGCCTTACTTCCATTTCAGGGCCGGAGATGATTGTGCGCACAAGGTTGGGTTGTGCCTTGTAGCGGATGAGAATGGCAGGTGAGGCCTCGATTGGAAGTGACACTTCCAACCTGTCCGTCAGCTTCGTGATGCCTGTCCCAGCTGCCACTACCACAACATCGGCATCGATGATGCCCGTTGTTGTTTCTACGCCGGTTATCGTTGCATGCTGGGTTGCAAAACCAAGCACCGGCGTTTGAGTGAGCACTTTCGCCCCATAGGCCCTGGCACCTGCGATTAACGCATGCACAGCGGTCACGGGGTCCAGCGCCCCCTCTGCTGGCGCATATGAAGCAGACTCAGGTGGGTGTTTGAGATTGGGCTCAAGCTCGAGAATCCGTGATCGAGAGACCCTGGCAGGCGCAGACGGGGTACTTGCAGCCGACGGCGCGCCACTCGACGTCCCGTTGTAAGACAAGGCGCCAGTCCATCGCACCGTCAGGCCCGGTAGCTCGGTTTCGAGTTGGCGGTATGCCTCGATTGCAGCACTGCGCAGTTGCGCGATGGGGTCCGATTCGGAGGATGAGGTATTGATCCATGCGAATGAACGGCCAGTCACGCCCGACGCTATGTTTTCAGCGTCGACCACGGTGACATTCGCACCTTTACGGGCCAGGTGATATGCCAGTGATGCGCCCACGATGCCTGCACCAATGACAACGACCCGTTTGCCCTGCCCAGTTGTCATACCAACCTCCGTTCTGTCGATGTGCCAATGGTAAGGTAGCGGGGGAATGCCTGTCAGGTAAGCAGTTTGGGGCCGCAAAGCGGCCCCTACAGGTCAAAAGCGCAGGTTCACTCAACCAAGGCAAGCCACGGCCAACGTGCCTGGTAGCTGGCAGCTTTCTCCCTGAACAAGCCTGGCCGTGGGTTCAGCTCGTTCATCCTGAGCAGGTCGTTCTGCAGGTCGTCCAGACTATGCGTGCTGTAAAGCTCGCCAGTGCCGACATCGACCCCCAGGCAGGTCGACCGGATCAGATACCGGTCGATGCCATCCGTGACCTTGCGCAATGGCGAATAGGTGCCGCCGAACTTCGCTTCGTACCACAAGTGAACACGGGCCTGATTGCGCACTTCCACGTTGATGCCCAGGTGCGCGCACGCCTGATGAACCCGGGCGATGACACGGTCCTCTGCCTCCCAGGACAAGTCGGCGTCGAAATAGGCGACGTCATAGTCCTTGATGCCCCATTCGGCAGGTAGCCCGGCGCGGTGGTTCCAGAACGTCTGGAACAGCGCGCCTGCCGTCAACATGCAGTGTGGGATATCCAGCGTTGGCAGGGTTGCCAGCAATGCCCGGTTTATCGGGTTCTCGCGGATGATTGCCAGCACCTGTTCGTTCGTCAGTGAATGCATGGGTACCGTCCTTGGTGGTTGCATTGCGCTGGGCTGAGCTTACCTGAATGGCGCCTCGGTAATGTGGCGATGAGAGCAGGTTTTGCCCTCAAATGGTCAGTCGGAAAAGGCCATGAAAGCGTTGGTTACATTGCTCCACGCCGCTCTGTGGTCGATGGGACCATGGTTCATGCGTGTTCCGGATCGCTGTCTTGAGCTGGCCGGGGTGCCACTGGTCGCCCAGGCTCGGCAAACGGTAGATTTGATTCGGGTTTTGTACGATGATTTTCGTATTGACAGGGATGAGCTATGAAATTCGGCTTCAGGGAGGCTCAGCAAGCGGTGATAGCGGCGCTTGAGTCAGGGGAGTATCAACACGTTTCACGCAGGGATATCGACGTAAAGAACCTGTTGGCTACAGGGGAAGTGTCAGCTGGCGAGGTTGCCGAAGTCGTTCGCTCATGCAGGGGTATTCATCACGTCAGCACCCCTCACCATGCCGTCGCAGCCATCGAGGTGCATGTGCTCAAGCGGGATGGTTGGTACATAAAGTTCTTTTTCATCGAGCCAGACACCTGGTTCATCAGCGTTCACCAGTGAGTACCCAGATCATGAAGATCTTTTTCGAAGGCGACAGAGGAAAAGCGCTTTGCGAGCATTGCCAGGCAGTGGTGCCCACGCACTATGCTCGCCGGGATGTGCCGTTTAGCGATGGCCAAGGGGTGGCCAAGGACATTCTGGTGGGCGTGTGCGCCCGTTGTGATGGCGTGGTCGCCATTCCATCGCAATCCACACCGGCCATCCGCGAGGCGCGCAAGCAGCAGCTCAAGTCGATCGAGGCGCGTTTGCCGGCGGTCTATCTGGATGTACTCGATGCCGCCATGCATGCGGTCAGTAATGAGGCGGGGGCAAATTTGCGCAAGTTGTTTCTTGCCCACTATTTCCAACAGTTAGTGCAGGCGCAGCAGTGTGGGCAGTTGCATGCGGCGCATCAAACGTTCCTGCAGGCGCTGGATGAACAGCGAGAGCAGCGCGGGCTTGCGCGTTCCAATGCTACTCGGCGCTTGTCGATGAAGGTCAATCCGTACATGGCGGAGGACATGCTTGCGCTTCAGCAGCATACAGCGATGAACCAGACCGAATTGCTGAAGGCTGTGATCGCGCGTATTCAGGCGGATGTGCTGGAGAATCAGGATCAGGAGGTGATTCGAGCTTTGCAGCGGCTGGCGCGGTTGGCGTTGTAGTGAGCATTTGAAAGAAGCACAGCGTACCGCCAAGCGCTGTGCTTCACACACGGATCTTGAGTCTTTTTAGAGAAACTCATATCGGTTCCTACAAGAACTAATCAGATTTTTCCCCTTCCTCGTAGTCCATTTCTGAATCATCCTTTTCAAGCCGTTTCACCATTGCGATGGAAACCTGAGCCCCCTAGTCTCGCCTTGTCGTTGCAAATTCAACGACCGGGTCTGCAAGCCCGATGCTTGGTTTGGTCTCAGTTTGCTGTTGGCTTCGTTCAACGGTGGCTGCGTGCGGGTGGTCTTCGGGCCAGCCGGGAATCGACCTCCAAGCCCGGTCTTGCAGGCCCGCATGTAGCCGCCACCCTATCATCTGCAAGTGATCTGGCGACGGTCCGACTTGTTATTGTCTGGAGGCTGTCATGCTGAAACTCGTTTCCGATCCACCTTTCTCCACCGACCCATCGATCATGACCCTGGCGGTCGTGCATGAAATGGAGGCTGTGCGCACGCTGCTGGAATCGGCGATTGCGCAGGTGCAGCTCAGGGGCAGGCAGCCGGTGCATACATTGCATTGATGGGCTGACTTTCAAATTTGGCGAGCCTGGGTGGTGCGGTTTTCCTACCAGCGACTGCAACCGGGAAATCGCACTGGCCGGCAGATTCACAAGAGGGTTTCAGATGGACAAGGAAATGGATGACGACACCGGCACACTGGGCCTGACCGTAGGTTCGGCCACGTTCCTGGATGGTGTGCTGGATGGCAAGAAACTGTTCCGCGTAGAACCGGGAAACTGCTGCGACCATGCCATCGAACAAGCGTCGGTATTGATGGACTGCTCTCGGCGAGCGTCGTTCATCGGGGTGATGGACAACGAACCGGTGCTGGTCTGGGCTTCGCACTTTCTCTGCGACATGGCCAAGGCGCTGATGGATGACGCCCACATGGGTATGCGCAAGAACCGATAGCCATGGGCGGCGATGTTGGCCCCCTGGTGTTGGCAGGGTGGGCTTGGCACCCTGCCAGTATTGTCTGATTGGCATGCAGGGGTTAGGTTGCAAGGCTCATTTCAAGGAAGATGACCGATGAAACGGACCCTACCTCTGGCATTCGCCTGCGCGCTTTTCCCCCTGCAAGCCTGGTCGGCGCTGGAAGTCGGCCAGTTCACCCTGGGCATGCCCAAGCCCCAGGCCATTGCCATTCTGCAGCAGCAGTTCGATGAGGTTGAGCATTTCACCGGCTATCACTACCAGGTGCCTACCGAGTTCTTTCAGGGGAATGACCCGAAGGGCAATTACAACCTGGGCGGTATTGCCATCACGCAAGTGAAGGCATCGTTCAACGAGGCCGACCAGCTTCGCCAGGTGGAGGTGCGGCTGGCCAGCACCGACGAGGCGCGGGTCCAGCAACTGTTGCCGATGACCAGGCAGGCCAAGCCTGTGCCGAATAGCGGCGGCCGGCTCGAGGCGTTTTCCGCGGACGGCGAACTGGTGTATTGGGTGTCCAAGGACCGGGACTGGACGGTGGTGACCATCGCCGACAAGGCCAGCTCGGAGAAGAACATCAAGGCGCGGGCCGAGAGTGACAAGCGCTCTGCTCAACTGAACCGCAAGTTCGACAAGCTGATCGAGACGGCCAAGGCAGTGGAAGGCAAGCACTGATCGACAAAGCCGTGCAGCCTTGAAGCCTTGCGCATACCATGCATTCATGGGACTGCACATAACTCATTGAATTGGCAGGGACCCTGTGGGAGCGGCTTTAGCCGCGAACACCGGCGCAGCCGGTGCCATGCACCGCGTTGGATTCTTCGCGGCTAAAGCCGCTCCCACAGGTTACGCGGGCCGCTTGCGAATTCAGTTCTCTAAGCGACAGCGCAGCAGAATAAGGCCAGAAACAGCCCGCGTCGGTTTCAGGATGCGCCTGGTCGTTCGCACGCAACCCCTCGACGCCACAAGTGCCATGCTTGCAGGATGCCTTCGGACCAGCGCGCGCAGACGTGCGGCCGTAGGCAAGGAGGCCGCTGGCACCACGCAACCGTGACGTGGCCGGCGCGCCGCAGCAGAACACGCCGGATACCTGCCCTCACAACAATTCAGGCAGGGTCCGTGATGCCGAGGTCCGCTGTATGCCTGATGAATTGCTCCACCTGCCTGTGATCCACCGCATTCTGGCCCGTGACAAGGATACCCCCGGCGCCCTGTTGCCGATCCTGCATGCCATCCAGCACGACATCGGCTACATCCCCGATGCCGCTGTCGCCGAAATTGCCCATGCCTTGAACCTCAGCCTGGCCGAGGTGCGTGGGGTGATCAGCTTCTACCACGATTTCCGCACCACGCCACCGGCGCGCCACACCTTGCGCCTGTGCCGCGCCGAGTCGTGCCAGAGCCGGGGCGCCGAGGCACTGGCCGCACAACTGCGCGAACAGCTGGCGCTGGACGACCATGGCACCAGCGCCGACGGTGCCATCAGCCTGCGTCCGGTGTACTGCCTGGGCGCCTGTGCCTGCTCGCCAGCGCTGGAACTGGACGGCCAGGTGCATGCGCGCCTTACCCCTGAGCGCCTGCGCGCACTGGTCAACGCTTGCCGGGAGGACGCAGCATGCTGAAGCTGTATATCCCCTGCGATTCGGTAGCCCGTGCCGTGGGTGCCGATCAGGTCGCCGATGCCTTGCAGCGCGAGGCCGAGCGCCGCCAGCTGCCGCTGGACATCCAGCGCACCAGCTCCCGCGGGCTGTACTGGCTGGAGCCGTTGCTGGAGTGCGACAGCGCGCAAGGGCGCCTGGGTTTCGGCCCGCTCACCCCGGAAGATGTGCCGTCCTTGCTCGACGCCTTGACCGGTGAGCCCGGCGAACCCGGAGGCCACTCGCTGGCGCTGGGGCCGGTCGAAGACATCCCTTACCTCAAGACCCAGCAACGCCTGCTGTTCGCCCGTGCCGGCATCACCCGCCCATTGTCGCTGGACGACTACCGCGCCCATGGCGGTTTTGCCGGCCTTGAAGCGGCCGTGGCCCTGGACGGTGCCGAAGTGGTCGCCGCCGTGCTCGATTCCGGCTTGCGCGGCCGCGGCGGTGCGGCGTTCCCGGCCGGCATCAAGTGGCGCACCGTGCGTGACGCCGGGGCCGGGCAGAAGTACGTGGTGTGCAACGCCGACGAGGGCGACTCCGGTACCTTCGCCGACCGCATGCTGATGGAAGGCGACCCGTTCCTGCTGATCGAGGGCATGATCATTGCCGGCCTCGCCGTGGGGGCCGACAAGGGCTACATCTATGTGCGCTCGGAATACCCCGACGCCATCCGCGCGCTCGACCAGGCCTTCGCCATCGCCCGCGACGCCGGCTACCTCGGCAGCGACGTGGCCGGCAGCGGCCTGGCCTTCGACCTGGAAGTGCGGGTCGGCGCCGGCGCCTATATCTGCGGCGAAGAAACCGCACTGCTCGAATCCATCGAAGGCAAGCGCGGCATCGTCCGCGCCAAGCCTCCGCTACCGGCGCTGCAGGGCCTGTTCGGCCTGCCGACGCTGGTGCACAACGTGCTTACCCTGGCCTCGGTCCCCATCATCATGGCCAAGGGCGCGGCGTTCTATCGCGACTTCGGCATGGGCCGCTCGCTGGGCACCATGCCGTTCCAGCTGGCCGGCAACATCCGCCAGGGCGGCCTGGTGGAACGCGCCTTTGGCCTGACCCTGCGCGAGCTGGTGGAAGGCTATGGCGGCGGCACGGCCAGTGGCCGGCCGTTGAAGGCCGCGCAGGTCGGTGGCCCGCTCGGTGCCTGGGTGCCGCCCAGCCACTTCGACACGCCGCTGGACTATGAAGCCTTCGCCGCCATGGGCGCGATGCTCGGCCATGGTGGTGTGGTGGTGGCTGACGACACCCTGAACATGGCCAGCATGGCGCGCTTCGCCTTGCAGTTCTGTGCCGAAGAGTCCTGTGGCAAGTGCACCCCGTGCCGCATCGGCTCGACCCGGGGCATGGAAGTGGTCGACCGGCTGATCGCCACCAGCGACATGACCGAGCGGCATGACCAGGCCCTGTTGCTGCGTGACCTGTGCGACACCATGCAATACGGCTCGCTGTGTGCCATGGGCGGCATGACCGCTTACCCGGTGGCCAGCGCCCTCAAGTACTTCCCTGCCGATTTCGGGCTGACCCACACGGAGGCCGCACAGTGATCAATTTCTTCGACCCCGCTTCTGATAAAAGCAGCGACCTCGGCACCCCGGCCCGTGACAGCGAGGTACAGGTCAGCCTGAGCATCGATGGCCGTGCCATCACTGTGCCCGCCGGTACCTCGGTGATGCGTGCCGCGGCCATGCTCGGCACCAGCATCCCCAAACTGTGCGCCACCGACAGCCTCGAAGCTTTCGGCTCGTGCCGCATGTGCATGGTGGAAATCGAAGGCATGCGCGGCTACCCGGCCTCCTGCACCACCCCGGTCAGCGAAGGCATGGTGGTGCACACCGAAACGCCGCGTCTGGCCGGCCTGCGCCGCAACGTGATGGAGCTGTACATCTCCGACCACCCGCTGGACTGCCTGACCTGTTCGGCCAACGGCAACTGCGAGCTGCAGACCGTGGCCGGCCAGGTGGGCCTGCGCGAGGTGCGCTACGGCTACGACGGCGCCAACCACCTGGCCGAGAAAAAGGACGTATCCAACCCGTATTTCGACTACGAGCCGAGCAAGTGCATCGTCTGCAGCCGCTGCGTGCGGGCCTGCGAGGACATCCAGGGCACCTTCGCCCTGACCATCACCGGGCGCGGCTTCGAATCGCGGGTGGCAGCGGCGGGGGGGGAAAACTTCCTCGCTTCCGAGTGCGTGTCGTGTGGCGCCTGCGTGCAGGCCTGCCCGACCGCGACCCTGACGGAAAAGAGCCTGGTGCAACTGGGCCAACCCGAGCGTGCGGTCATCACTACCTGCGCCTATTGCGGCGTCGGCTGCTCGTTCCGCGCCGAAATGAAGGGCGACCAGCTGGTGCGCATGGTCCCGGACAAGAACGGCGGTGCCAACCACGGCCACGCCTGCGTCAAGGGCCGCTTTGCCTGGGGCTACGCCACCCACCCGGACCGCATCACCAAGCCGATGATCCGCAAGCGCCTGGAAGACCCGTGGCAGGAAGTCAGCTGGGACGAGGCGGTGACCTACGCCGCCAGCGAGTTCCGCCGCATCCAGCTCAAGTACGGCCGCGACTCCATCGGCGGCATCACCTCCAGCCGCTGCACCAACGAAGAAGCCTACCTGGTGCAGAAACTGGTGCGCACGGCGTTCGGTAACAACAACGTCGACACCTGCGCACGGGTATGCCATTCGCCTACCGGCTATGGCCTGAAGCAGACCCTGGGCGAGTCGGCCGGTACGCAAAGCTTCGACTCGGTGATGCAGGCCGACGTGGTGCTGGTGATCGGCGCCAACCCTACTGACGCCCACCCGGTATTCGGCTCGCAGCTCAAGCGCCGCCTGCGCCAGGGCGCGCGACTGATCGTGATCGACCCCCGGCGCATCGACCTGGTCGATTCGCCGCATGCCCGCGCCGAGCTGCACCTGCAACTGCGCCCGGGCACCAACGTGGCCATGCTCAATGCGTTGGCCCACGTGATCGTCACTGAAGGCCTGCTGGCCCAGCGTTTCATCGATGCCCGCTGCGAAACCGAGGATTTCGCCCGCTGGCGCGACTTCGTCAGCCAGGCGGAAAACGCCCCCGAAGTGCTTGGCCCGGTCTGCGGCGTGCCTGCCGAGCAGATCCGTGCCGCCGCCCGCCTGTATGCAACCGGCGGCAACGCGGCCATCTACTACGGCCTGGGCGTCACCGAGCATAGCCAGGGCAGTACCGCGGTGATGGGCATCGCCAACCTGGCCATGGCTACCGGCAACATCGGCCGTGAAGGGGTAGGGGTGAACCCGCTGCGCGGGCAGAACAACGTGCAGGGCTCGTGCGACATGGGCTCGTTCCCCCACGAACTGCCCGGCTACCGGCACATTTCCAACGAGGGTGTGCGCGCCGAGTTCGAGCGTGCCTGGGGCGTGACCCTGCAGCCCGACCCGGGCCTGCGCATCCCCAACATGTTCGAGGCGGCGCTGGACGGCAGCTTCAAGGCCCTGTACTGCCAAGGCGAGGACATTGCCCAGAGCGACCCCAACACCCAGCACGTCACCGCGGCCCTGCTGGCCATGGAGTGCGTGGTGGTGCAGGACATCTTCCTCAACGAAACGGCCAAGTTCGCCCATGTGTTCCTGCCGGGCAGCTCGTTCCTGGAGAAGGACGGCACTTTCACCAATGCCGAGCGGCGCATTTCGCGGGTGCGCAAGGTCATGGAACCGCTGGCCGGCAAGGCCGACTGGGAGGCGACCGTGGCCCTGGCCAATGCCCTGGGCTACCCGATGAACTACCGCCACCCGTCCGAGATCATGGACGAAATCGCCCGCCTGACGCCCACCTTCCACCGCGTCAGCTACGCCGAGATCGACCGCCATGGCAGCCTGCAGTGGCCGTGCAACGACGCCGCGCCCGATGGCACGCCGACCATGCACATCGACCAGTTCGTGCGCGGCAAGGGGCGCTTCATGCTCACCGGCTACGTGCCCACCGACGAGAAGGTCAACACCCGCTACCCGCTGCTGCTGACCACCGGGCGCATCCTCAGCCAGTACAACGTCGGCGCCCAGACCCGGCGCACCGCCAATGTCGCCTGGCATGACGCCGACCGCCTGGAAATTCACCCGACCGACGCCGAAAGCCGTGGCATCCAGGATGGCGACTGGGTCGGCATCGGCAGCCGTGCCGGGCAGACCGTGCTGCGCGCCAAAGTCAGCACGCGGGTGGCGCCGGGGGTGGTGTACACCACGTTCCACTTCCCTGAATCGGGGGCGAACGTGATTACCACCGACAACTCCGACTGGGCCACCAACTGCCCTGAGTACAAGGTGACGGCGGTGGAGGTAGTGAAGGTGTTCCAGCCTTCGCAGTGGCAGAAGCGCTACCAGGACTTCAGTGACGAGCAGCGGCGCTTGCTGAAGGAACGCCGTATTGCGGAGAAAACCGAGGTGCGCCGATGAGCAGTGAGAACCTGGTCAAGATGGCCAACCAGATTGCCCATTACTTTGACAGCGAGCCAGACCGGGCGCTGGCGGTGCAAGGGGTACGGCAGCATCTGCAGAGCTTCTGGACGCCGGCAATGCGCCGGCAGCTGGCGCAATGGGCCGAGGCCAATGCAGGGGAGGGCCTGGACCCGAAGGTGCGGGAGGCGTTGGCTTAGAGGTTTCTTGTAAGAAATCCCTGTGGGAGCGGGTTTACCCGCGAATGCGTCGTTGGACTTACCGCCGCCTTCGCGGGTAAACCCGCTCCCACAAGGCCCTGCAATTTCAAGGAATCCTGTGTCCGCAAATTCAGCCGCGGGCCAATTCCGCCTGGTGGGCAATTGCCTCCTCGCTCTTGAGCACCAGCACATCCCCTTCCAGCGAATCCAGCACCACTTCCGAGGTATTGCCAATCAACGCCCCGGAAATCCCCGTACGGCACACGGTGCCGATCACCGTCACCACCGCATCGAGCTTCTGCTCGGTATACGGGATCAGTACATCAGCCGGCCCTTCGGCCACATGCAGGCACTCGTCGCTGATGCCGTACTCGGCCTGGAATGCCTTGCACGCCTCGCGGTAACGCTTCTCGATGGTTTCGGTCAACTGGTACACCGGGTCCGACGCCGACAGCATCGGCGAGGGATGGGCGCTGATGACGTGCAGCTCGCCCTTGGCCAGTTTGGCAATCTCGAAACCATGGTCGATGATGCTGGCATGCAGGCGGCGGTGGTCCTCGTCCTGGTTGCCTACGTCCACCGCGGCCAGGATCTTGCCGCCGGTCCACGGCCGCTCGCTCTTGACCATCAGCACGGCACACGGGCACTGGCGCAGCAGCTTCCAGTCGCTTGGGGTGAGCAGGGCCTTTTTCAGCGGGTTGTCCGGGCGGTGCTCCTTGATCACCAGCTCGCAGCCCTCGGCCTGCTGCACGTAGATGATGGTGTCGTGCAGGTTGTCGCGCCAGGCCTCTTCATGGGTGACGTTGTCGTACCCGTCATCATGCAACTGGCTGCTCAGCAGGCTCAGCAGCGCGCTGTGGTCATGCCTTCTGTCGCACATCAGCAGGTGCAGGCGCGCGCCGGTGAGGCCGGCGATCAGCTTGGCCCGGGTCAGTGCCCGGCTGTGGGCGTGCTCGGGGTCGAGAACGACGAGGATGCTGCGGACGGCTTGCATGGGCGTTAGCTCCCTTCAAAGGTGGCGACCAATGCCTGACTATAGTCGGCGCTTCCCCCGCTGGCGCTTGATGTACATCAAGCATAGTCACTGGCGCCGCCCGCCGCCGCCGGTATAATCGCCGGCCCTGCCTGGTTCAATGTGGTTGCACGCTCATGTCCCTGATCCCCGAAATCGACGCCTTTCTTGGTTGCCCGACGCCAGATGCCTGGATCGAAGCGGCGCTCGCCGACCAGGAAACCCTGCTGATCGACCACAAGAACTGCGAATTCAAGGCTGCCAGCACCGCCCTGAGCCTGATCGCCAAGTACAACACCCACCTTGATCTGATCAACATGATGTCGCGCCTGGCCCGCGAGGAGCTGGTGCACCACGAGCAGGTGCTGCGCCTGATGAAGCGCCGTGGCGTGCCGCTGCGCCCGGTGTCGGCGGGGCGTTATGCGTCTGGGCTGCGGCGCCTGGTGCGCGCCCACGAGCCGGTCAAGCTGGTGGATACGCTGGTGGTGGGGGCATTTATCGAGGCGCGCAGCTGCGAGCGCTTTGCCGCGTTGGTGTCGCACCTGGATGAGGAACTGGGCCGCTTCTACCACGGCCTGCTGAAGAGCGAAGCGCGCCATTACCAGGGTTACCTGAAACTGGCGCACAACTACGGCGATGAGGCAGACATTGCCCGCCGGGTGGAGCTGGTGCGCGCAGCGGAGGTGGAGCTGATCCAGTCACCGGACCAGGAGCTGCGCTTCCACAGCGGTATCCCGCTGGCACAGGCCGCCTGATTCGCACCAGGCGGCCCTGGCGTCAGTGACGACGGCCCAGCAGCAGGCCGGCTACCAGGCCGAGGCCCGCGGAAATGGCCACGGTCTGCCACGGGTGGCCACCGATGTAGTCCTGGGTAGCCTCCACCACCGGTTGCGCCCTGCTGCGTACCTTGCTGGCGGCATGGCGCGCCTGGCGTAGCTTGAGGCTTACCTGCGCGCGCAGGGTTTCGGCCTCGTCACCCACCAGGGCGGCACTGTCGTTCAGCAGCTTTTCCGATTCTTCGATCAGCGCCTGCAGTTCGCTGAATACCTGGTCCTTGATCTGATCGCTGTCGGCCAGCGTGGCGTTTTTCCGGGCCATGAACTCGTCCTCGTCGAAGGTGTGGTTTGAACAATGGATGCCGGCGCGTCGGGAAAGTTGCGGCGGCTTTGGGCTGTTGCTGTACCTGGGTGTAAGATAGCGGCCATTTTCAAATCTGCAGGTACCTTCATGAGTTTCAATCTGGCCAACATGAGCTTCGAGGAACGGGCGCAGATCGAGGCAGAGAAGGCCCGGCTGTTCGAGCTGTGGCAGAACAACCTGGGCAAGGCCAAGGGCGAAGCGGCGCGGTTGATCGCCGAAAAGCCACGGCGCAAAGGCAAATGGGCCGAGTGGGTGCGCGCCGAACTGGATGGCATGTCGCCGCCCGAATACGCCAACATGGTGCGCAGCGAAGTCAACAAGCTGATGGCCGCGGCCAGCGCCAACCGTTGATCACACCCCGCCGGGCGCTTACCAGGAGGCGCCTTTGGGCAGGTCCAGCCTGCCCTCGTCGGTGAAGCGCACGGTCCCCAGCAGCCCGCCGGCCAGCTTGCCGCGCAGTACATAGGGCAGGCCCTGCAGCGAATCCACATGGCCCAGCCCATAGGCCTGGCGCAGGAAGGAAAACGCCGTGATGCTCACCGGCACCACGATCACTGCTTCGCCATAACGGCCAATGTGCCCCTGCTGGTCGCTGACCCCGGCAGCCAGCGGCTGGCCGTTCACTTCCAGGTTCAGGGCGATGCCGTTGTAGTCGATGGGCGCCTCGTTGGGGTTTTGCACCCGCATCTTCACCGCCATGCGCAGTTCCAGCTCCTGGCCGGGTAGCGGCTCGATACCGATCACGCTGATATTGACCGGGTCGCGTGCCTGGAACAGCGCGCAGGCCCCCAGGCCGTAGGCCATCAGCAGGACCAGGAACAGGCGGGCGTAGCGTTGCAGACGGGCAGCCATGGGTTGCGACCTTGCCAGAGTGGGCGAATGGGCAGTGTGGCAAATGCGCGTCGGCGTTGAAAGTCTCCCTCCATATGAAAGATACTGTTTCTCATTAACGCCCGATAAACTTTCCTACTGGCTGTTCCCAAACCCATGCTGACCTCACCCGTGTCGGGCCTGCTGGCGAGTTTCCAGGAGCACTACGACGACCTGCTGCAGTTCCTGACCCGGCGCATGAGCGACCGCCAGCGTGCTGCCGACGTCGCGCAGGAAACCTACCTGAAGCTGGTGAACATCGACCAGCAGGCAGTGCCGGTGCTGCACGCGCGCAGTTTCATCTTCCGCGTGGCCGGCAACCTGGCGATCGATGCCTTGCGCCGCGAGCAGCGCATTGCCGCCAGCCACGACGATTGCGAGCGGGCAGGTGAGGTGGCCTGCCCGGCGCCGGCACCCGAGGCGGCGTTGCTGGCCCGGGAGCGTCTGCAGATTCTCGACCAGGCGCTGCTGCAACTGCCCGACAATGCCCGCCAGGCGCTGTTGCTCAACCGCGTCGAAGGCCTGACCCAGGCGCAGATCGCGCAACGCCTGGGGGTTTCCGAAAGCATGGTGGCGAAATACATCGGCCAGGCCCTGCGCCATTGCCGAGGCTGGCTCAAACAGGCGGGGGTGGCTGCTGCGCTGGTGTTGGCCGTTGGTGTGGCGGGTTGGCAGCAGGCGCCGGTGCTGCTGGCGGATTACCGCACCGGGGTGGGGGAGCGGCAGGTGGTGACCCTGGCCGATGGCACACGGGTGACGCTGAACAGCGCCAGTGCCCTGAGCGTGGTGTTCAGCGACCGTGAGCGGCGGGTGGTGCTGGCGTCTGGCGAGGCCTTGTTCGAGACCACCGATGATTCACGGCCCTTTGTGGTCGATACGGCCGGTGAGCGGGTGCAGGGGCGTGCGGCCACCTTCAGCGTGCGTCGCGATGGCCGCGTGGTATTGGCACAGGGTGAGGCCAAGGTTGGCGAGCATGAACTGGCAGTAGCGGCCGATGCCGGCACGCAGATGGCCTGGCAGCGCGGCAAGCTGATCTTCAACGGCAAGCCGCTGGGGCAGGTGCTGGCGGAGCTTGAGCGTTACCGGCATGGGCGCATTGTGCTGTCGGACAGCAAGCTCGCGGCGATGGAGGTGAGCGGGGTGTTCGACCTCGATGAGCCGGAGGCCCTGTTGCAGACACTTGAACAGCGCTATGGGCTGAAGGTGACCTACCTGCCGTGGCTGGCCGTGGTTCATTGACTCGCCTGTGTCGGCCCCTTCGCGGGCTTGCCCGCTCCCACAGGTATTCCACAGATCTTGAATCCTGTGGTGTACCTGTGGGAGCGGGCAAGCCCGCGAAGAGGCCGGCACAGAAATAAAAATATTTTCCATTTGGCACTGCAAGTTCCTGCCAGCCAGATCGTCGTAGAGGGACTGATCAGCAACCCATTCTCATTTACGACTTGTCAGGAAGCTCATTCGTGCCTCTGATGCTCAAGCCCTTGCACCGCCGCCGCGGCCCTCTTCACCATGCCCTGATGTCCTGCAGTGCCCTGGCCATGCTGGTCGGCCCGCTGCAGGCGTCGGCCTCGACCGCCACCGAACAGGCCCAGACCCAGGCTCGCCAGGTCCAGCTCGACCTGCCAGCCCAGCCGCTGGACCATGCCCTGACCACCTTCGCCGACCAGGCCGGCCTGCACCTGCTGTACACCACCGGCGATGTCGCCGGCCAGGCCAGCCCGGCCTTGCAGGGCAGCTACAGCATCGAGCAGGCCCTGCAACAGTTGCTGGCCGGCACTGGCATGAGCTGGCACTTCAGTGATGCCCGCACGGTGACCCTGCGTAAGGCCGACGCCGCGCCGCAAGCGGTCAACCTCAAGCCGATCGAGGTCAGCGTGGCCTCGCGCACCAGCACCGCGATCAGCGAAATCCCCGGCACCGTGTGGGTGGTCGACCAGCAGCAGTTGCGCGAGCAGATCGACAGCGGCGTCAGCCTGAAGGAAGCCATCGGCAAGCTGGTGCCAGGCCTCGACCTGGCGCCGGAAGGGCGCACCAACTACGGCCAGAACATGCGCGGGCGCAACGTGCTGGTGATGATCGACGGGGTCAGCCAGAACAGCTCGCGCGGCCTGTCGCGGCAGTTCGACAGCATTTCGCCGTTCAACGTCGAGCGCGTCGAAGTGCTGTCCGGTGCCAGTGCCATCTACGGCGGCGGCGCCACCGGCGGCATCATCAACATCGTGACCAAGAAGGGCGAACCCGGCCCGGCGCGCTTCGAGACCCAGCTCGGTGCCAGCAGCGGCTTCAACAACAGCGATGACCTGGCCACCCGCTTCGCCCAGTCGGTCAGCGGCGGCAACGAGCGGGTCAATGCCCGGCTGGGGGTTTCCGGCGAGCAGAACGAAGCCTTCTACGACGGCGCCGGCGACCAGATCTTCATCGACAACACCCAGACCGACCTGCAGTACAACCGCACCATCGACGTGCTCGGTACCTTGGGGATGCAACTGAACGACCAGCAGAGCCTCGACCTGCTGGCCCAGTACTATGACTCGGGCAACCACGGCAGCACCGGCATCTACTTCCCCCACCTGAACTACAACGCCCCGTCCGACCTGGAAGACGCCGAGCTGCGCAGCGGCTACTCGTCAGACCTGGAGCCGCGTACCCGGCGCCTGCTGCTGAACGCCAACTACCACCACACCGACGTGCTGGGCCAGGACTTCTACCTGCAGGCCTCGTACCGCAAGGAAGACGACAACTTCTACCCGTTCCCGTACTACAACCGCGCCACGCCCACCGGCTCGCGCGGGGTGTACTTCGCCGCCTCGCAGCAGAACTTCGAGGTCACCAGCCTCAAGGGCCTGTTCGCCAAGCAGTGGGATACGCTGAAGCTGACCTACGGCGTCGACCTGGACCGCGAGCGCTTCAACGCCGAGCAGACCACTTTCAACGCCCAGACATCGTCCGAGTCGGGTGGGCTGGAGCTGGAGAAGGACAGCAAGGCCGCCCGCTACCCCAGCTACCGGGTCGATGGCGTGTCGGTGTACGCCCAGCTGGACTGGCATGCCACCGATAACCTGACCTTGTCCGGCGGCGCCCGGCGCCAGCAGATGGACGTGGACGTCAGCGACTTCAAGGGCGTGCCGGGCGGCAGCAACGATTACCAGGTCAACCTGTTCAATGTCGGTGCCATCTACGACTTCAAGAATGGCCACCAGGTATGGACCAACTACGGCGAAGGCTTCGACCTGCCCGACCCGGCCAAGTACTACGGCAAGCCTGGCCTGAGCGTGGCCGACAACCCGCTGGCCGGCATCAAGAGCCGCCAGGTGGAGCTGGGCTGGCGCTATGCCGACCTGGACTGGGACGCCCAGGCGGCGCTGTACTACATCTGGTCGGACAAGATCATCAACGTCGATTCGCAGACGCTGACCATCAATGTGGAAGAGCAGAAAAGCCGTGACTTCGGCTTTGAAGGCGCGCTGACCCGGCACTTCCAGACGGGTTGGGAAGCCGGTGGCACCCTGCACCTGACCCGCTCCGAGGAAGAAGCTGTCGATGGCGGCTGGATCAAGCGCGATGCCCGCTATGCCTCGCTGTCCAAGGCTACCGCGTTCGTCGGCTGGAAGGGCGATGGCCGCAGTGCGCGGCTGCAGGCCAACCATGCCTTCAGCCTGAAGGACGATGCCGACCACGAGATCGACGGCTACACCACCTTCGACCTGCTGGGCAGCCAGGATACCGGCTTCGGCACCTTCAGCGCCGGCATCCAGAACCTGCTGGACAAGCAGTACAGTACGGTCTGGGGGCAGCGTGCGACGCTGTTCTACTCGCCAACCTACGGGCCGGCGTACCTGTATGACTACCAGGGGCGTGGACGCACCTACACCCTGACCTGGAGCATGGCTTACTGATGGGTGTTGTCTGTCCCGGCCTCTTCGCGGGTAAACCCGCTCCCACAGGCACGGCGCAGCCCTAAGGCTGTGTGAGAACCCTGTGGGAGCGGGTAAACCCGCGAAGAGGCCAGGTCAGGCAAACGCCGCCAGCAAATCCTGCGCAAACGCCTGCTGTGCCTCGCCAACCGCCTGCGCCCGGTGCCTGGCCAGGGTAAACGGCACCACAAAGTCCAGCCCCGGGTCCAGCGCCCACAACAGCCCTTCAGCCTCCCACCCCTGTGCGCAATGGCACGGCAGATAGCCAATATGCCGCCCCGACAGAATGAACGTCAGCACGCTCTCGATCTGCTCGGCCACCGCCATGCTGCGCTGGCTCTGGAACGGCTCGCCGCCCTTGAGCAACCGGTACGGATGGCGCACCTGGTCCATCGCCAGCAACCGCTCCCGCCCAACGCCAGCCTCACCGAACAGCACATGCCCCTTGCCGCAATACAGCCGTTGCCGCTCCTCGAACAGCGGCTGGTAATCGAAGGCTGCCTGGTTGCCGGAAAAGTAGCTGATGGCGTAATCCAGCCGCTGCTCCAGCAACAACCGCTCCAGCTCTGCCGGCGGGGCACTGATCAGTTCCAGCTGCACCGCCTCCTCGCGCCTGCGAAACGCCGCAATGGCCGCCGCCAGCTTCAGGCTTACCGCCTTGTCCTGGTGCTCCGCCATGCCGATCCGCACGGTCCCCAGCAGCCGCCCGGCAACGCCATTGGCCTGCTGGCGAAACTGCTCGATGTTCAGCAGCAACCCACGGGCGGCGTCCAGCAACAACGCGCCTTTTTCCGTCAGGTGAAAACCACCCTTGCCGCGGCTGCACAGGCGGTAGCCCAGCCGCGTTTCCAGCTGCGCCATGCGCTGGCTGATGGTGGGCTGACTCAGGCCCAGCACGCCTTGCGCGGCGCTGAAGCCACCGGCCTCGACTACAGTGACGAACAGCCGCAGCAGGTGCAGGTCGGGGTCGTGCACTTGTCCGAGCATTACATTGCTCCTGATGAATGTCAGCTTTGCAAACTTGCCATTCCTGCAATGTAACCCGGCTGGCATGCTCGCGGCATCCACCCATTTGCCGAGGTGTCCGCCATGCGTCGATCGTTGTGCCTGCTGTCCCTGGTCCTGGCCTTGCCGCTGCAGGCCGAAGAAAAGGTCGTCAACCTCTACAGCTGGGCCGACTACGTCGCCCCGCAAACCCTCCAGCGCTTCGAGCAGGAAACCGGCTACAAGGTCCGCTACGACACCTTCGACACCACCGAGGTACTGGAAACCAAGCTGCTGACCGGTGGCAGCGGCTATGACGTGGTGGTGCCGTCGTCGGCCGTGCTGGCCCGGGCGCTCAAGGCCAACGCCCTGCAACCGCTCGACCCCCAGGCCATGCCCGGCTACGCCAACCTCGACAAGGACCTGTTGGCCAAGCTCGCCGAGGCCGACCCCGGCAACCGCCATGCCGTGCCCTACACCTGGGGCACACTGGGCCTGGGGGTGAATGTGGAGGCCGTGCGCCAGCGCCTGGGCGATGTGCCGCTGGACAGCCTCGACCTGCTGTTCAAGCCCGAGTACGCCAGCCGGCTGAAGGACTGCGGCATCGCCATGCCCGACTCGCCGCAGGAGGTGATCGGCGTGGCCCTGAACTACCTGGGCAAGGACCCTTACAGCCAGAACAAGGACGACCTGGCCGCCGCGCAGAACCTGCTGAGCCAGCTGCAGCCGTCGATCAGCTACGTCGCCAATGGCCGACAGATCAGCGACCTGGCCAACGGTAGCGTGTGCCTGGCGCTGACCTACAACGGTGATGCGGCGATGGCCGCCGACCAGGCGCGCCGCGCCGGCAAGCCGTTCGAGCTGATCTACCGCATCCCCCGCGAAGGCACGCTGGTGTGGCAGGACAACCTGGTCATCCCCAAGGACGCCCCGCACCCCGAGGCCGCGCGGGCGTTCATCGCCTTCATGCTCAAGCCCGAGTCGGTGGCCGCGCTGACCAACACGCTGTTCTTCGCCAACGCCAACCAGGCGGCCACGCCGCTGGTGGATGAAGCGGTGCGCAACGACCCGGACATCTACCCGCCGGCCGCGGTGCGCCAGCGCCTGTATGCCGACCGCAGCATGGCCCTGGCCGACCTGCGCCAGCGCAACCGCCTGTGGACCGCGTTCCGCAGCCGCCAGTAACCCATGACGACAAAGGAGCCCGACCGTGGAGCAAGCAGCAAACAACGACCAGGCCATGACCCGCGACAGCCTGTATGGCACCGCTGCGGAAAGTACCTACGCCGGCATTACCAGTTTCTCCCGCCGCCGCTACAGCCGTGACCTGCGTGGCGTCGATGTGGTGGTCAGCGGTGTGCCGTTCGATACTGCCACCAGCAACCGCCCTGGTGCGCGCTTCGGCCCACGGGCGATCCGCGCCGCTTCGGTGCAGCAGGCCTGGGCCCGGCACTGGCCGTGGGCGTTCGACCCGTTCGACCACCTGGCGGTGATCGACTATGGCGATTGCGCCTTCGACAGCGGCACCCCGCAGTCGGTACCGGACAGCATCGAGGCCCATGCCACGCATATTCTGCAAGCAGGCTGCGCCATGCTCACCTTGGGCGGCGACCATTTCATCAGCTACCCGCTGCTCAAGGCCCATGCCCGCCGCCATGGTCCGCTGGCGCTGATTCACTTCGATGCGCACAGCGACACCTGGCCGGACGAGGAAGGCCAGCGCATCGACCACGGCACCATGTTCTGGCATGCGGCCCGCGAAGGCCTGGTGGACCCGGCCAGCTCGGTGCAGATCGGCCTGCGCACCACCAATGACGACAGCCAGGGTTTTGCCATCCTCGACGCCCGCCAGGTGCACCGACAGGGCACCGAGGCGGTGATCGCGGCGATTCGCCAGCGGGTGGGCGAGCGGCCGGTGTACCTGACCTTCGATATCGACTGCCTCGACCCGGCCTACGCGCCCGGTACCGGCACGCCGGTGTGCGGCGGGTTGAGCACGGTGCAGGCGCTGGAGATCCTCGGCGGGCTGCGCGGCATCAACCTGGTGGGCATGGACCTGGTGGAGGTGGCGCCGGCCTATGACCATGCCGACATCACCGCGCTGGCGGGGGCCACCCTGGCGATGGAAATGCTGTGCCTGTATGCGGCGCGGCACAAGGTGGACAAGGGCCAGTAACCTGGGGCCGCTTTACGGCCCATTCGCAGCACAAGGCTGCTCCACAGGGAGCGGCCTTGTATCGCTAAAGGGCTGCGCAGCAGCCCCCAAGGCCCATACTGAAACATCAGGAATCATCTCCACCCATATTCACACTTTTGCCGCGAACCCTCCGCGCCTTAGGCTATCAAACCCACCAGGCGCGGCATTTTCGTACAGGAGGTGAAGCATGACCCCGACATTGCCCATCCTGGCCCTCGGCCTGGCCCTGTACCTGCCTGTGCAAGCGGCCCCCGAACCGCCCTTGCAACTCGCCGCCGGCAACAACAACCCCTACAACAGCCCGATCCAGCGCGCCAACCCCAATAGCCGCCAGGGCAGCATGCCGGCCACACCGCCGGTGCGCGGCCCGTCCACCGACCCGTACCAGCGCACGCCAACCCTGGACAACCGCGGCATCGGCAACGGCGACAACCTGCGCCGCCAGCAGCAAACCCCGAACCTGGAGCCCACTCGACCACCCCGCGGCAACCCGCGCGCGCCGTGACCGCCCTACGAAAGGAATCCTGCATGCTTCGAGCACCCTGGCTTGTCACTCTGACCACCGCCGCACTGCTGCCCCTGCTGGCGCAGGCGGCGGCCGAACAGCAGTTCCGCAGTGAAGAAGGCACCTTGACCGTCAGCACAGTGGCCGATGGCCTGCGCAACCCTTGGGCCCTGGCATTCCTGCCGGGCGGCAAGGACATGCTGGTCACCGAGCGCGCCGGCAACTTGCGGGTGGTCAATGCCGAAGGCAAGGTCGGCCCGCCGATCAGCGGTGTGCCCAAGGTCTGGGCCGAGGGCCAGGGCGGCCTGCTGGATGTGGTGCTGTCGCCGGAGTTCGCCAAGGACCGCACTGTCTACCTGTCCTACGCCGAAGAGGGCAGTGATGGCAGGGCCGGCACAGCGGTCGGTCGTGGCCAGTTGTCCCAGGACCGCGCCCGGCTGGAAAACTTCAGCGTGATATTCCGCCAGCAGCCCAAGCTGTCGGAGGGCAACCACTTCGGCTCGCGCCTGGTGTTCGACCGCGACGGCTACCTGTTCATCGCCCTTGGCGAGAACAACCAGCGCCCGACTGCCCAGGACCTGGACAAACTGCAAGGCAAGATCGTGCGTATCTTGCCGGACGGCGAGGTGCCCAGGGACAACCCCTTCGTCGGCAAGGACAACGTGCGGCCAGAGATCTGGTCGTTCGGCCACCGCAACCAGCAAGGCGCCGCGCTCAACCCCTGGACCGGCAAGCTGTGGACCCACGAGCACGGCCCGCGTGGCGGCGACGAGATCAACATTCCCGAGCCCGGCAAGAACTATGGCTGGCCGATTGCGACCCACGGCATCAACTACTCGCTTCTGCCCATCCCCGAGGCCAAGGGCAAGCATGTGCAGGGCATGGTCGACCCACACCATGTGTGGGAGAAATCGCCAGGCATCAGCGGCATGGCGTTTTACGACAGCCCCACGTTCAAGGCCTGGGACCACAACCTGTTCATTGGTGCGCTGGCGACCCAGGAGCTGATCCGCCTGCAGCTGGATGGCGACAAGGTGGTGCATGAAGAGCGTTTGCTGGGTGAGCTGAAGGCGCGTATCCGCGATGTACGGGTGGGGCCGGATGGCTACCTGTATGTGCTGACCGATGACAAGGACGGCGCGCTGCTCAAGGTAGGCTTGGGCGACGCCTGATTACTTACTGCCGTACGCGGCCCCTGTGGGAGCCTTTTGAATTTGGGGCAGACGGTTGTTCCTGCGAGGTCCGCGGGGTGTCAGCCGTGTAGAATGCCGCATGGCTATCGATCCCCATTCCCTCTACCAGCAGGCCCTGAGCACCCAGGGTTATGTCGCCGACCCTGCCCAGGCCCGTGCCGTCGAGGCCTTGCAGGCCTGTTTCCAGGCTGTCGAGCAGGGCCGCCCCACCCGGGGTATCTACCTCTGGGGCCCGGTCGGTCGCGGCAAGACCTGGCTGATGGACCAGTTCCACCGCTGCTTGCGGGTACCCAGCCGGCGTCAGCATTTCCACCACTTCATGGCCTGGGTCCACCAGCGCCTGTTCCAGCTCAACGGCACCGCCGACCCGCTGCTGGCGCTGGCCGGGGAACTGGCCGGGCAGATTCGCGTGCTGTGCTTCGACGAGCTGTTCGTCAACGACATTGGCGACGCGATCATACTCGGCCGCCTGTTCCAGGTACTGTTCGACCAAGGCGTGGTGATTGTCGCCACCTCCAACCAGCCACCCGAGCAGCTCTACCGTGACGGCTTCAACCGCGAGCGTTTCCTGCCGGCCATCGCCGCCATCCAGCGGCACATGCAGGTACTGCCGGTAGCCGGCGAGCAGGACCACCGCCTGCACCCCGGTGCCGAGCGCCAGCGCTACTGGGTGGCGCAAGCGGGGCAGGCCAGCCAGCTGGGCGAGGTGTTCCGCCAGCTTAGCCCGAGCGATGCGGGCCACGATCAGCCCTTGGCCATCGGCTCCCGGCAGGTGCAGGTGGTGCGGCGCAGCGCGCAGGCCATCTGGTGCCGCTTCACCGACCTGTGCGAACAACCCTTGGCGGCCATGGAGTTCATGGCCCTGTGCGACCGTTTCCCGGCCATCCTGGTGTCGGGCATTCCTGCGCTGGGTGGGGAACAGCGGGCCGGGCGCATTGCCCGTGGCACCGAGGATGCTGCGGCGCGGGTGGTGGCGGGCGACCGCGAACTGCCGGCGCTCTCGCCCAAGGACGACGCGGTGCGCCGCTTCATTGCCCTGGTCGACGAATGCTACGACCGCCGCGTGGCGTTGTACCTGGAGGCACAGGTGCCGCTGGATGCCCTCTACACTCAAGGGTATCTGGCGTTCCCGTACCAACGGACCCTGAGCCGGCTACGGGAGATGCAACTGCAACGCTTCGCCTGAAAAGGAGCCGAACCATGGAGCCGCTGTCGCATCATCTGCTGACCCAGGCCTACAACAATGGCTGGGCCAACCACCGCCTGTACAAGGCCTGCCTGCAACTGACCCAGGACGAGTTCGTCGCCCCGCGCTGCAGCTTTTTCCCGTCGATCAAGGCCACCCTCAACCACTTGCTGACGGTGGACTGGTTCTACCTGCACATGCTCGAGTGCGAGCAGCGCGGCGAACTGCCTGACGCTGACGGCGAGCGTTTCTTCGAGCCGGAACAGCCCTTCGCCACCTGCACCGACCTGCATGCCGAGCAGGCCCAGGCCGATCACCGGCTGATCACCTATTGCCGGGGCCTGCGCGATGCTGAATTGGGGCGCTATGTGAACATCGTGCGCCCCGAGCGGGTACAGCGCGAGCAACGGCTGCGCCTGCTGGCGCACCTGTTCGAGCACCAGGTGCATCACCGCGGGCAGGTGCATGCGATGCTCAGTGATACGGCGGTGAGGCCGCCGCAACTGGATGAGTTTTTCTGCGAGGAAGAGGCGGGGTTGCGGGCAGGGGATTTTGCCGAGCTGGGCTGGACAGAGGAGCAGGTCTGGAAAGTGTAGGGGCCTCTGTGGGAGGCGTATGTCGTGAGATGTTCGGCGCCTGTGAGATCGAGCGCCGCCCGCGCGGCGCATCGCGAGCGAAGCTCGCTCCTACATCTGTTTCGGGCCAGTATCGCCTGTGCCAGCGCGCGCGACCGCCTTGTTTGTACCACCCGATATCGAGTCATGCGCCAAAGCGTTCGCGCGCAAATCCCACAGGAATAATTGGCCCGAAACAAACGTAGGAGCGAGCTTCGCTCGCGATGCGCCGCGCGGGCGGCGCTCGATCTCACAGGCGCCGAACATCTCACGACATACGCCTGTCAGCCCAACAGGTTTTACCAGGCGTGAAACCAGCCCAGGGTGACCATCGTCAGCACCGCATAGCGCCCGGCCTTGGCCAGGGCCACAAGCAGCAGGAAGCGCCAGAACGGCTCACGCATGATGCCCGCGATCAGCGTCAGCGGGTCGCCGATCACCGGCATCCAGCTGAGCAGCAGAGACCATTGCCCCCAGCGCTGGTAGCGCTGCTGCGCGCGCTCCAGCTGGGCAGGGCTGAACGGAAACCAGCGCTTGTCACGCAGGTGCTCGATGGCCCGCCCCAGCACCCAGTTGACCACCGAGCCCAGCACATTGCCCAGGGTAGCCACCAGCAGCAGGGTGGCCCAGGCCTCGGGCTGGCGCAGCAAAAGACCGACCAGCACAGCCTCCGATTGCAGCGGTAGCAGGGTGGCGGCGCCGAAGGCGCTGAGGAACAGCGCCCACAGGCTGAGCATCAGTAGTTGGCAACCACGGTGTCCTTGCCGTCCTGGGTCACGCCGATGACCTGGTAGGCATCCTTGTGGTCACCCATTTCCATGCCGGGCGAGCCCATGGGCATGCCTGGTACGGCCAGGCCCTTGAGGTCGTTGCGCTTGGTCAGCAGGCGCACCTGCTCGGCCGGCACGTGGCCTTCGACGAACTTGCCATCGATCACCCCGGTATGGCACGACGCCAGGCGTGGTGCCACGCCCAGGCGTTGCTTGACCTCGCTCATGTTCGGCTCGACATGGTCGTTGACGGTGAAGCCGTTGTCGCGCAGGTGGCTGATCCAGGCCTTGCAGCAGCCGCAGTTGGGGTCGCGGTAGACGTCGATGGTCTCGGCGGCCTGGGCCAGGCCGGTGACGGCCAGCAAGCCCAGGGTCAGCAAGTGTTTATGCAGCATCATGAAGCACTCCTTTGGAAACACAGGTGGACACCAGTGACCAGGCCTGCACCTTGCTTGCGTCCGGCGTCGTTGCGGCCCGAGGTTCGGTCCAGTATCCAGCGGTTGGCCAGCAGCATAGCGCAAGTGGCCCCCAGTCGCAGCGCGGCCGGTTTATCTGCCAGGTACTGGTTCCGGATGCCGGCCCGCCAGCATGCGGGCTAACGTTTGGCCGACCTATCCGAGAGCCTGGTTGATCATGACCCTACCACTGGACTGCCTGTTGTACTCCAAGACCAATCTGATTGGTATCGGACCAAACCTGTCTGAAGAGGAGCGCCTGGACGTGCAAACGTTGCTGGACCATGCCGACGAGTTCGCAAGCCGCTTCCTCGACCGGGACGAGCTATGGAAGAGTTGGTTCGACCGCTTCCGCAATCGCCTGGAGAAACATGGCTGCGTAAGGACGGCCGCCCTGGAGTTACCGCCCCAGGTCATCAGGGACCATGACGACTTCGATACCAGGCTCGGGCCCATCGGCACAGGCAGCACACCGACGCTGTTGGCCCAGCTGGCGCGTGCGTCCATGCAGGAATTGCGAATCAGTGCACACGCCAGGAAGTTTTTGCAGTCTGGCTGGCAGGACGACGTCGCCTCATCGTTTCTGATAACCCCCTGCCAGAAGGACGAGACCGGCCAGATCCATCTGGCGGTCTACGCCTTCCGTTTCAACGGCACCGTCGAGTTACGGGACTTCGGATTCTGGAGCGAGACCCAGCGTGACATCGTCGTGTGGAACACTGGTACTGCTTACCGTTTCGATGTGGAACGGTTTGCCGCTTTTCGTCAGCAGATCCGTAAAGAGTTGGGCGCCCGACGGCTTGGCGCCGTTACCAGGATTGAACTCTAGCCACCTCGCTCAAGTTGGCAGGTCACGCATCAACAGGCCGTATGCCAACGGCACCTGTTCGGGAACAGGGAGGTAGATGGTGTGGCCATCGCCCGGGGCGACCTGCAGCGGTTGCTGCTGGCCGTTGCTCATGTGCTCGAGATCGAAGTGGTAGTTGCCGCGCGGGGTCATCAGTTCCAGGTGGTCGCCCACGGCGAAGCGGTTCTTCACCTTGACCTCGGCCAGGCCGTCGACGCGCTCCCCGGTCAGCTCGCCAACGAACTGCTGGCGCTCGGACACCGAGTTGCCGCGCTGGTAGTTCTGGTATTCGTCGTGCACGTGGCGGCGCAAAAAACCTTCGGTGTAACCGCGTTGGGCCAGGGATTCGAGGTTGTCCATGAGTGAGCGGTCGAAGGGCCGCCCAGCCACCGCATCGTCGATCGCCTGGCGGTACGACTGCACGGCGCGGGCGCAATAGAAGTGCGACTTGGTGCGGCCTTCGATTTTCAGCGAGTGCACGCCCATGGTGGCCAGGCGCCCGACGTGCTGGATGGCGCGCAGGTCCTTGGCGTTCATGATGTAGGTGCCATGCTCGTCTTCGAACGCTGGCATTTCGCTGCCGGGGCGGTTGCTCTCCTGCAGCAGGAATACCTGCTCGGTCGGCGCACCCAGGCCCAGAGTCGGTTGCACTTCGCGCACGATGTCGCCGGTGGCATTCTCGGTGGCGGGGGTGGCGTCGTACTTCCAGCGGCAGGCGTTGGTGCAGGTACCTTGGTTGGCATCGCGCTTGTTGAGGTAGCCCGACAGCAGGCAACGGCCGGAGTAGGCCATGCACAGGGCGCCGTGGACGAATACCTCCAGCTCCATGTCCGGCACCTGTTGGCGGATTTCCTCGATCTCTTCGAGCGACAGTTCGCGCGACAGGATCACCCGGCTCAGGCCCAGCCGCTGCCAGAACTGCACACTGGCCCAGTTGACCGTGTTGGCCTGCACCGACAGGTGCACCGCCATTTGCGGGAAGTGCTGGCGCACCAGCATGATCAGGCCGGGGTCGGACATGATCAGCGCATCCGGCGCCATCTCGATCACCGGTGCCAGGTCTTTGAGGAAGGTCTTGAGCTTGGCATTGTGCGGGGCAATGTTGACCACCACGTAGAAGCGTTTGCCCAGGGCATGCGCCTCCTGGATACCCAGGGCCAGGTTGGCATGGTCGAACTCGTTGTTGCGCACCCGCAAGCTGTAGCGCGGCTGGCCGGCGTAGACCGCGTCGGCACCATAGGCAAAGGCGTAGCGCATGGTCTTGAGGGTGCCGGCGGGGGCCAGCAGTTCGGGCTTGGCGGTAGGGTTCATGTGCGCACCGGGGCAAAAGGCGAGGATGCTAGGGCTGGCGGACACGGCGCGTATTGATTTGCATCAAGGGAAAAGCGGCACTTTTGCCCAGACGTGGTGCACTAATACCGCATAAGCCATGCGAGGACCCGCGATGAACCAGACCGCCCTGCAGAACAAAGCCCTGGCAGTACTGCTGGCGCTGGTGACCATTGCCTTCGTCTGGATCCTGCTGCCGTATTACGGTGCGATCTTCTGGGCGGTGATACTCGGCATCCTGTTCGCCCCGCTGCAGCGTCACCTGCTGCTGCGTTTCGGCCGCCGGCGCAACCTGGCCGCGGCTACCACCTTGCTGGTATGCCTGCTGGTGGCGATCCTGCCGGTGATCATCACCAGTGCACTGCTGGTGCAGGAGGGCGCCGCCCTGTACCAGCGCATCGAGCACGGGGAGCTGGATATTGCCGGTTATGTCGAGCGCGGCAAGGACATGCTCCCGGCGTTTGCCCAGCAGGGCCTGGACAGCATGGGCATGGGCAACCTCGACGGGCTGCGCGACAAGATCAGCAAGTGGGCCACCCAGGGTAGCCAGGTGCTGGCCAGCCAGGCGTTCAACTTTGGGCAGGGAACATTCGAGTTCGTGATCAGCTTCGGCATCATGATGTACCTGTTGTTCTTCTTCCTGCGCGAAGGCGCGGAGGTGGCCCGCCAGGTGCGTCTGGCGGTGCCGCTGCCCGAGCAGCAGAAGCGCCGTTTGCAGCTGAAGTTCAACCGTGTGGTACGGGCGACGGTGAAAGGCAACGTGCTGGTGGCCATTACCCAGGGGGCGCTGGGCGGTTTCATCTTCTGGGTGCTGGATATCCCGAGTGCGCTGGTGTGGGCGGTACTGATGGCGTTTCTGTCGCTGTTGCCGGCGGTAGGGGCGGGGATCGTGTGGGCGCCGGTGGCGGCGTATTTCCTGCTGACCGGGGCGATATTGCCGGGGCTGATCCTGACCGCGTTCGGCGTGCTGGTGATCGGTTTGGTGGATAACCTGCTGCGGCCGATCCTGGTGGGTAAGGACACGCGCATGCCGGACTACCTGATCCTGGTGTCGACGCTGGGCGGGCTGGCGGTGTTCGGGCTCAACGGCTTCGTGATCGGGCCGTTGATCGCGGCGCTGTTCGTGTCGAGCTGGGCGATCTTTGCCGCGACCAAGCCGCAGGTGCAGTTGCCACAGTAGGGCTTTACCGGCGGGCCTGTCGGGTTCAGTGTAGGCGCGACACAAGGACGCTCCTATAAAAAGCCGTGCATGGATCAGGTTATGGAAAACAGGCCGAACAGCAACCCCGAATACACCTACCAAGCGGTTTACCGCTACCTGCTCGAGCGGATCGAGGCAGCCCCATGCAACGTGGAACAACGCCTACCGTCGCTGCGCGAGCTGGCTCGGCGCCTTGGCGTTTCGGTATCCAGCACCAAGTACGCCTATGCGCTGCTCGAAGATGAAGGGCGGGTGTATGCACGTCCCAAGCAGGGCTACTTCACCCGCACTCGCCCATCTGCATTGCGCGGGCATTCCCCGGGCCTGCTTGACACGGTATTCGCCAGCGCCCGTCAGCCGGGTATGCTCGCCTTGGGCAGTGATGCGCCAGCCATGCTGCTGTCGCTGGAGCAGCCACTGCTGATGATCGAGCGCGAACTGGCGCGCCAGTACCCACGTGCACAGGCCCCCCTGTACCAACCGTTCGGTGAGCCGGAGCTGCGCAGTGTGCTGGCCGACCGCTACACCCATTCGGCGCAGCACTACTGGCAGGCCAACCAGGTGTTCATCGGTGCAGACCTGCGCAGCGTCCTTGAATTGGCATTGCGCGCCCTCGGCCTCGAGGGCCAGGTGGCGCTGGTGGAGTCGCCTTGCAACTGGGCGGTATTGCGGCAGTTGCAGGCGGCAGGCATGACCATCATTGAAGTGCCATTGGGTGAGGACGGGCGTTTCGACCTGCAGCACTTTCACCAGTTGCTGTGCGATCAACCGGTTCGCCTGGCCGTGCTGTCGTCGGCGGCCAACGTGCCACAAGGTGGGCTGATGCCGGCAGCAGACAAGCAGCAGATCTGCCAATGGCTGGCCGAGTGCAATGTGTGGCTTTTCGAAAACGATGCTTACGGCGAGTTGTGTTTCCATCCGGCAGCGCCACGCTACCGCGACTTCGCCGACCCCGACCGGCTGCTGGTGTTCTCTACCTTCGACAAGCTGATTGGTGCGGAGGCGCCCTTTGGCTATCTGCTATGCCGGCATCATGTCGATCGCTTGCAGCAGCTCTTTCTTGAGCGCGCCTTCCGCCTTTCACCCATTCGTCAGCGAGCGATCGCCAGGCTGTTCACCTCGCGCCGGCTTGAGCAGCATCTACAGCGGTTGCGGCCCCTGCTGCAGGAACGCCTGCAACAGATGGCGGCGCTATTGCAGACGCACGGCCAGGGGCGCCTGCATATCGTCGAGCCGCAGGGCGGGGCCAGCCTGTGGTTGCAGGCGACCCGCCCGGTGGACATGCGCCGGGTCTTCGCCCGGTTGCTGACGCAGCGCATCGTCATTGCCCCAGGGGAAATCTTCAGCCAGTGCGGCCTTTGGCGCAGCCACCTGCGGCTGTGTTGCAGCGTGGACTGGAGCAAGGATATTGCCTTGGCCTTGCAATGCCTGGTCAAGGCCATCGAGGATGAAGCTCAAACGCCGTAGCAGTGTTGCCGGGTTGGAAACATGCCGTTGCGTACTTCTTGCGCATAGCTGTTACAGGCCTCGCGGATTACCTGGCCGACGTCGGCATACTGCTTGACGAAGCGCGGTACATGAGCGCTGCCCAGACCTAGCAGGTCTTCGGTCACCAGCACCTGGCCATCGCAGGCGGGTGAGGCGCCAATACCAATGGTCGGTTTGGCGCTGGCTTCGGTGATGGCGCGGGCCACTGGCTCGGCCACGCCTTCGAGCAACAGGCTGAAAGCGCCGGCGCGCAGGTTGGCCTGCGCGTCGGCCCGTAGCGTTGCAGCACTGTCCTCGCTCAGCCCCTGGGCCTTGTAACCCCCCATGGCATTGACGAACTGGGGCATCAGGCCGATGTGCGTCATTACCGGTATGCCACGTGCGACAAGGAACTCGACGGTGCTCGCCAACGCCTGGTTGGCCTCCAGCTTGACGGCATCGCAGCCGCTGCTGGCCAGTACCTTGGCGCAGTTGCGAAACGCCTGTTCATGGGACTCCTGGTAGCTGCCGAACGGCATGTCGGCGATCACGCAGGCCAGGCGGGTGCTGTCGACCACGGCGCGGGTATGGGCAATGGTCTCGTCCAGGCGCATGCCGAGGGTGGAGGGTCGACCGTAGCCGACCATGGCCGTGGAGTCGCCGACCAGGATGAAGTCGACCAGCGGGTCGATCACTTGAGCGATGGTGCTGGAGTAGGCGGTCAGCGAGACGATCTTCTGCTGACCTTTCATGGCCACCAGTTGCGGGATTGTCAGGCGCCGGGTGCGGGTGTGTGTGCTCATTGGGGCTGGGCATCTCAGGACAGGGAGGGCCCATGTTTTGGCAATTTCAGTGGCAACTCAATGTACAGATTCGGGCCAGATCGCAACCCAGAACAAGGGGCCGCAAAGCGGCCCCAATGCCGGCTCAGGAGGTTTGCGGCATCTCGCCCTTGGCCAGGCGGCGGTTGATGTCGGCGATCACTTCGGGCAGTTCGTTGATGGTGTCGATCAGGTAGTGCGGACGGCTGCCGGCGAACAGTGCGTGGATGCGCTGGCGCTCGCTTTCCAGCTTCTCGGCGCTTAGCGCGCGGTAGCCTTCCCAGGTCAGCCCCAGGGCATTGCCCGAGCACACCAGGGCCACGGTCCACATGCCGGCGCGGCGGCCTTCGAGAATGCCCGGCACGGTGTCGTCGACCTTCACGCACGCCGCCACATCGTCGATACCCAGCGCGATCACGTTGGCCAGGGCCTGGGCCGGCCATGGGCGGCCGTTCGGGGTTTCGTCGGTGGCCACCACATGGTCGGCCACGTAGCCGTTCTGCGCGGCCAATTCCACCACCTTGTCCATCACCACCTTCGGGTAGCCCGAGCACGAGCCGATCTTCAGGCCGTCCTGGCGCAGCCCGGTGAGGGTTTCCAGGGCCCCGGGGATCAGCGCCGAGTGCACGGCGATCTTCTCGATCTGCAGTGGCATGAAGCGGTTGTAGATGGCGGTGACATCATCGTCGGTCGGGGTGCGGCCGAATACCTTGCGGTAGCGCTCGGCAATTTCCGGCACATCGCACAGGGTGCGGATGTGGTCCCACTTGCCCATGCCCATCGGGCCACGGGCTTCTTCGATGGACACCTGCACATCGAATTCGGCAAAGGCTTCGACAAAGATCTGGGTCGGGGCAAAGGAGCCGAAGTCGACCACGGTGCCGGCCCAGTCGAGGATGGCGGCTTGCAGCTGGGTGGGGTTGCTGTAGTTCATGTGCGCTTGTTCCTGAGATCGGGTGGGCAAAGGGTCAGATGTCCAGCACTTCCATTTCCCGCAGCACCTCGGCCACGGCATTCACGGCGGCCTGCATGCCATCCGCTCCGACCACGCCGATGCAGCCGACGCGGAAGGTTTCCACCTGGGTCAGCTTGCCCGGGTAGAGGATGAAACCCTTGGCCTTGACTCGCTCGTAGAAGTCCTTGAACTGGTAGCGGGCATCCTTCGGTGCGTGGAAGGTGACGATGATCGGCGCCTGGATCTCGGCGGGCAGGAAGCTGCGCAGGCCGATGGCAGCCATGCCGTCGAGCAGGGTCTTGCAGTTGTCGGCGTAGCGCTGGTGGCGCGCCGGCAGGCCACCTTCCTCGTTGTACTGCTGCAGCGCTTCGTGCAGGGCGGCGACCACATGGGTCGGCGGGGTGAAGCGCCACTGGCCGGTCCTGGCCATGTAGGTGTGCTGGTCGTGCAGGTCCATGGCCAGCGAATGGGCATTGCCTTCGGCGGCAGCCAGGGCGGTTTTTTCGGCGAATACGAAGCCCATGCCGGGTACGCCTTCCAGGCACTTGCCGGAAGCGGCGATCAGCGCTTCGAAGGGGATTTTGCGGGCGTCGATCGGCAACGCACCGAACGAGCTCATGGCGTCGATGATCAGGCGCTTGCCGTGGCCTTTGACCACCTGGGCGATCTCGGGCAGCGGGTTGAGGATGCCGGTGCTCGTTTCGCAGTGGATCAGCGCGACATGGGTAATGCCCGGGTCGGTGGCCAGCAGGCGGTCGACGTCGGCGGCAGTGGTCGGCTGGTCCTCGGCGGTTTCGAAGGTGCTGTAGGCGCGGCCCAGTACCTTGCAGATCTTTGCCAGGCGCTGGCCATAAGCGCCGTTGATCAGCACCAGCACCTTGCCGTCCTGCGGCACCAAGGTACCGATAGCCGCTTCCACGGCGAAGGTGCCGCTGCCTTGCAGGGGCACGCAGTGGTGGCTGGCGCTGCCGTCGATGATCGCCAGCAATTGCTCGCAGACACTGGCAGTCAGTTGGTTGAAGTCGCGGTCCCAGGAGCCCCAGTCCACCAGCATGGCTTGGCGGGTGCGGATTGATGTGGTCAGGGGACCGGGGGTAAGCAGAATCGGGGCGTTGCTCATTCCGTTATTCCTCACAAGCGGTGGGCTGAAACTACGGGGCCTAGGTTGCAATTCCCGCTTGTATCAATCAAATTGTTTGTTGTTATCCGAGCTATAAGTCAGGCCGATAGAAATGAACCTGTTCCAGCTGCGTGCCTTCGACGCCGTTGCCCGTGAAGGCAGCTTCACCCGCGCTGCGGCGCGGCTGTTCATCAGCCAGCCGGCAGTGACTGGCCACGTCAAGGCGCTGGAGGAGCATTACCAGATCACCTTGCTGCGCCGCACTGCCCGGCGGGTGGAACTGACCGAAGAGGGCACCCGCCTGGCGGCGATAACCCGCGCCATGTTCGGCCTTGCCGAAGAGGCGCAGGCCATGCTCGAGGCCAACCGCCAGTTGCTGACCGGGCGTCTTGAGGTGGCTGCCGATGGCCCGCACCGGGTCATGCCGATGCTCGCGGTACTGCGTGAGCGTTACCCGGGCATCACGGTGAACCTGCGCCTGGGCAATGCCCAGGAAACCTTGGCCGCACTGCTCGGCGAGCATGCCGATGTGGCGGTGCTGACCGAGATCGAACCGCGCAAGGGCCTGCATCTGCAGCCGCTCTGCGAGTCGCGCCTGTGCGCCTTGCTGCCGGCGGGGCACGCCTGGGCCAGCGCCGAAGGCGACTTGCCACTGACCGAGCTGCACCAGCAGATCATGGTGCTGCGCGAGCCGAGCTCGACCACCCGGCGTACTTTCGACAAGGCCTGTATCAGCGCGGCAGTGCAGCCCAAGGTGTTGCTCGAACTGGATAGCCGTGAGGCGGTTACCGAGGCGGTGGCATCGGAGCTGGGCATTGGTGTGGTGTCATCCACCGAGGTGGCCAATGACCCGAGGGTTGTGGCACGCCCGCTGGCCGGTGCAGGGCTGGTCAATCAGCACATGCTCGGCTGCCTGGAGCGCCGTCGTGAATTGCGCCTGATTCAGGCCTTCCTGGGTTTGGCTGCCGGCCTGTAGGTCAGGGCTGGTGTTTTTTGCGGGCAGGCCTAAGATGGCCGGCATAGAGCAGACTGGATGGCCGATGAGCGAAAAAGACACCATCTCCATGCAACTGGTGCGCGAAGCGCTGTTGCAGACCTGCCCGGCCGGGCAACCCGATGCTGGTTTGCTGGCCCGTGCCGGTATCGACATCCGGCAACTTGAATTGCCCGAGGCCCGGGTCAGTGCCGAATCCTACGCAAACCTCTGGCGGCTGTTGGCCCGTCGCTGCAACGACGAATTTTTCGCCATGGACCCGCGTGGGCTGCGCACTGGCAGCCTGGCGTTCATGTGCCGGGCGAGCATGGCCCAACCCACCCTGGCCGAAGGGTTGGAAACGTTGTTGGCCTTTCTGTCCCTGATGCTCGAAGACTTGCAGCCGGGCCTGGTACGCCAGCAGAGCCTGGCCGAGATCGTCATCAACGAGCCGCGGGACCAACCTCGGCGTGCCTTCACCTATTTCACCTTCTGGATGATCGTGCACGGCGTGGCCTGCTGGCTGGCGGGGCGGCGAATTCCGATCCTGGCCGTGGACCTGCGTTGCGCCGAACCGCCGTTCTGCGATGACTACCGGGTGATGTTCTCGGAAAACCTGCAATTCGGCCGCCCACGCACGCGCATGATCATCGCCGCCGACTGCCTTGACCTGCCGCTGCGGCGCTCGGCAGATGACCTGCAGCGCTTTCTGGCCGAGGCGCCTGGCAACATTCTTGTCAAATATCGTGACCCGGCCAGCCTGGGGCGGCGTATCCGTACCAACCTGTTGCACCTGGACCCTGGCGCATGGCCCGATGCCGATGCCGTGGCCCGCCAATTGAGTCTGTCAGCCTCGACATTGCGCCGACGCCTGGGGGAGGAGGGGCAGACTTACCAAGGGTTGAAGGACAGTGTGCGGCGCGAACTGGCCATCGCCTGGCTCAGCCAGGGTGAACGGCCCATGGCCGAGATCGCCGAGCATCTGGGCTTTGCCGACAGCAGCTCGTTCTACAAGGCATTTCGCAAATGGTTCGGCTGCAACCCAGGGCACTACCGTGCCGTGATCCAGGCGCGAGATGGGCTGCGCTGAGGAGCCAGCCCTTCCCGCTACGCTTGCCTTACGGCTCATCCAGGATGAAGTGAACGTGCCGGCAGAGTTTATAGAAAACACATAAATCACTGATTAGCACGGCCCCAGTGGGAGCGGCTTTAGCCGCGAACACCGGCGAAGCCGGTGCCATGCACCGCGTTGGATTCTTCGCGGCTAAAGCCGCTCCCACAGGGTACGCGGACCGCTTGAGAACTCGGTTCCCTACGCTACAGCTCAGCCCAAAGGGCTGGGCAACCTCCCATGCGTCCAGGCTCGATCTTGCCTAGCCGAATTTCCTCCTGCACGAAGCGCTCGTGCCGGAGGAGGGTGATCGCCTTCCCTGTCACCTGGAGATCGCCATGCCTGAACTGCACGAACATGCCAAGCTTGCCTACCCGGTAAACGACTTCATTGTCGAGATACTGCCTGAATGGCTGAAGAAGGCCAGGAAGGAATCGATCAATGCACTGCGTGCAGCGTCGACTGCCCACCTGGCGAGCCGCAAGCAGCTGGCACCGTTATTGGGCCGCTTGCTGCCGCTCGATCAATTCGCCAAGGCGCGCCTCGGTCCCGCCATCGAAGCGAAACTCGAGGTGCAACTCGACCTGGACAAGGTGGTGTGGCGTGAAGAGCGCCTTCGCGCCATCGCTCGGCCGTTCGACCCCTTACCGGGACTGTTGCCCCCGGACCTGCAGCAGGTGCTGGTCTACGAGCCGTTGTTGCAGAAATTGTTGCAGAACTTCACGGATGGCGAGTCGTTCTTCGAACAGACGGCGGTCATCAGGCAGCAACCGGCCGATGGCTCATCGGCACAGGTACTGACCTGGCAGATCGATGACCTGGTCGCCTTGTGTCGGGACACCGATGTCGGCGGTGCTTACCAGCGCCATCTTGACCAGGTGCTGACACCGGAACTGACCACGGCCCTGGGCAATGATCAACGCACTGGTCTGGCGTTGGTCATTGAAATCGCCGCGCTGCGGGCACAGCTCAAAAACAGTGATCTGGACATGCTTCGTCTGCTTGTCCAGGGCAAGGCGGCTCGCCATGCCCAGGGCTGGAATGGCATTGCCAGAGCCGTGCAGGTTCTCGACTGCCGAGTGGAAGGTGCCATGGCCTTCGAACTGGTCGAACCGCCGCGTCGGCAGAGTGATTTCCCGGCTGGCCCGCCAGACAGTCTCAAGGGCGTGATCCTGTACTTGCCGGACGACCATGAGCAGCCCTTGCGGCGTTTTGCTGACTGGGATGCGGTGAATGATGCGCTGGTCCGGCACATGCGGGACGAGCCATTCAGAAGCGCGTTCGTCCAGCGCATCGCATTAAGCCAGCGGGCTCAATTCCTGACGTTACTGGATAAGCGCTTGAGTGACGATCAACCGGACCTGCAGCCATCCCGGCTAGCGCTAAAGGATGATCCCTTCCTCGATGCGGCCAGGCGACATGCCTCGCGCATCAGGGAAGACGCCCGCTTCCTGGCGGTGCCAACGGCTGAGGTGGACCGGCGCGCCAGCACTGAGCGGCTGGCAGCGCTCCAGGAGGCGGGGCTGGCGCTGGTTGGCCTGGCAGGGCTGTTCGTGCCAGCCATCAATGCCGTGCTGCTGGGCGACTTCGCCAGGCAGTTGCTGACCCAGGTTTATGAAGGCGCCAGCCACTGGGCGCAGGGGCATCGGCATGAGGCGCTGGAGCATCTGGTGGACCTGGTCGCATCGGTAGCTGTGCTGGGAACGGCCGCAGCGGGAATCCATACCATCCGCTGCGCCTTTGCCGACACCCTCGAGCCCGTTACCACCGAATCGGGCTCGCAGCGGCTCTGGCAGAATACCCTGAGCCCTTATCGTACGGCAGGCTCCGACATTTCGCTGACCGAGCGGCACGATGGCTTGTTTTCTGGGGACGACCAGCTCTGGTGGCATGACCAGGGCACCTTCTACGCTGTGCGCCAGGACCGCGAAGGGAGCTGGCGGTTGCTGCATCAGGATGGCACCGAACGGTTCGGCCCGGCTTTGCGAGGCAATGGCGAGCGTGGCTGGTGGCTGCGGATTGACCGTCCCCTGGAGTGGCAGGGCAATGCCAGGCTGTTGACCGCCCTGTGGCCAGCTGCCAGGGCACTGTCTGACGAGCAGGTCGGGCAAATCCTGACAGTGGCCGGGCTGGATGAAGCGATGCTGCGGCAGTTGCTGGTGGAAAGCCGGCCGCTGCCGGTCGCGCTGCGAGACACGCTGCAGCGGTTTGCGGTGCAGGCTGAGAATGAAGCCTTTTTTGCTCAGACCAGTGAAGGGCCGCAGTACGCCGAGCGCCTGAGTTGGTGCATCGAGGAGTTGTCGCTGCAGGGCCAGGACCCGGCCGAACAGATGGATGCAATCCACGAGGCGGCTCAGCGCTTGCGTCAGCCCATGCTTGATCATTTCGCCGAAGCCAGCCTGCCAGACGACCCGGCGACGGCGGTGATCCGGCGCGACTTCCCCGGCCTGCCCAAGGCTTATGCGCGGGAGCTGCTCAAAGCCGCTTCGCCGTTCATGCGCCAGCGGATGGTCGAGGATTTCCGCTTGCCGTTGGCTTTGGCCCAGCAGGCGCGGCTCCTGCTGCTGGAGGTGCGGCTGGTAAGAATGCGCGAGGCCTTGTACCTGCAGGGCAGCTATTGTGCCGACCTGGTGCGTCTGGTGTTTGCGCTTCTGCGAAGTCAAGGCGTTGCCGCAGAAAAGATGAACCTGGTGTTGCGCGACCGGACTTCCACTGGCGCGGTGCAGGACCGGTTGTTGCCAGCCTTTGGTGATGCAACTCAGACCTTCGACCTGGTATGGAAAGACGGCAGCTTCCAACTGTATGACGAAAGAGGCCTGGCCAGCGAGCTTGAGGTTGCGGAGCCGCAAGGTGTGTTCGAAGTACTGGCGGCAGTACTTTCTGACAGTTTCCTTCAGCGTTCGGGTTGGGTTGGTAAAGACGTGCCTGGCCTCATCCGGGCCAGTATGCAGGTCTGGTTGCCGCGTGATCGCAAGGCCTTGCTTGCATTGCTGGACTGGCGAGAAGCCAGGCCACTGGGCGCAATGATCCAGCGCCTGGGCGATGGCCGTGTGGGTTACCCCCTCGGCCCTGTGCTTTCGTGCATGGAGTCACCGGCGTGTACCCTGCGGCGCCGGGTACGTAGCCTTTACCCCGGTTTCAGCGAAGCACAGGTCGAGCGGTTCATTCACTTCTTGCTTCTACGCAGGGCCTCTCCCTTTACCACCTTGCTGCGGCAGGAAATGGAATATGCAGCGCTGGACCGCAGCTTGAGAGCCTGGGCGCGACAGGGGGATGCCGGGCAGTGGAGGCTGCGCACGTCGGCCGGCGACGAAATTCGCCGTGTCTGGCGCCTGGAGGGGCCGCGGATCGAGGATGACGTGGAGGGCGAAAACGGGGAGGACCCACGCTGGAGCATGCGTTTGTCCCTTTCCAATTGGCCGTTGGGGGATTTGCCCGATATTCCTGCGGGCACTGACTTTTCTCATGTGACGCGTTTGACCCTGGTCAATTTGCGGCTCACGGTGTTGCCCGCGGGCTTCCTTGAGAATTTCCCCTCCCTGCAGAACCTGGACCTGAGTTTCAACGAACTTCACGCGCTGCCACAGGGGCTGGAACGCCTTCACGATCTGCGCGAGCTGACCCTGGCCGGTAACCGTCTGCGTCTGACACAGGCACAGGCCGATGTGCTGGCTGGCCTTACCGCGTTGCGCCACCTCGACCTGAGTGACAACCCGCTCGGCGCCGCTACCTTGCGGGTCGGGCGACTGGCTGACTTGCATGCGCTGGTCATGCGAAGTGCCGGCCTGCGGGCGATGCCCGAAGAGCTCGAACGCTGCGAACGGCTCACGTTCATCGATTTTCGCAATAACCAGATCGAAGCCCTGCCACCCGCACTGCTGCGTTCCCGCGTGATGCGGCGGCAAATGATGGTGCTTACTGGCAACCCGGTTGTTGCGACACTTGACAGCCAATTGCTTCGACATCGCTTGGCGCCTATCGAGAATGTCGAGCCTGCACTGTCCGCCAACAGGTGGCTGTCGACCCTTGATGCAGCTGATTACACGGCCCGTAGTACGCAGTGGGACACGCTACGTGCCATGCCGGGTAGTGACGCGTTCTTCGGTCTGCTCGACGAGTTGGTCGAGAGTGCCGATTTCAGGGCCGCTGCGCAGGCTACTGCCGAGCGGGTCTGGCGCGTTGTCGGAGCGGCCGCCGAGGACCCTCGCATTCGTCAGGACTTGTTCGACATTGCCGCTGATCCGCGTACGTGCGCCGACAGTGTGGCGCATTGTTTCAGCAACCTTGAGGTGCAGATGCACGTGTCGCAGTTCACTCACAACGGCGCGCCCGGTGCCACCAGCGTCGAGCGCATGCAACTTGCCCAGCGGCTGTTCCGCCTGGAGAGGGTCAATGCCCTGGCCCGGGCGTTCATGGATGAACGTTACGGAAGCGGGCAGTGGCAGGTTACGCACGCAGAAGAGGAGGTGGAGGTGAGCCTGGCCTTCCGCACCGGCCTGGCCGAGCGCCTGAACCTGCTGGGGCAGCCGAGAAACATGCTGTTCGGCTCTCTGGCAGGTGTCACCCAAGCGGATCTGGACAACGCTTATCAGCAGGTACTGAGCGCCGAAACGGGCGAGGAGCGGGCTGTCTTCATCAGTCAGCGCGACTTCTGGGTAGCAGCCTTGCGTGAACAGCACGCCGAGGCATTCTCCGCCATCGATGATGCGTTCCAGAAACGATGGCAGGCTGTCGAAACCCAGTGGGAGTCGGCAGCCACCAGTGAAGCAGCATTGGGTCATCAGGAGTACCTGCGTCAGGCCACGAACCTGCGAAGGGAGCGCGAGATGGCGTTAGCCGCACTGGCCTTGAGACTGACCCGCGAAGCATTGGAAACCCCTGTGTAGCAATCCTGTACAAGCGGCCAAACCGATCATCCAGATTGACAGCTTTGGCCATTGTCGCGCCGCCTGCGCGGCGCGAACATCATCGGACCGATGGTTCACTCCAAAAACAAGAAACCAGGAGTCCGACGATGCGCGATTACGCCGAGGCCGCTCGTGCGTTCGACCATGCCCAGGCCGCTGCGGTGGCATTGCATGGCAACCTCGAAGCCCTCAATGCCTGTGTCGAATGCTGTGACCGCCATGCCGGTGAGGGCAAGCTGGCGCTGATCTACGAAGACCGCGATGGCAACAGTGCCCGCTACAGCTTCGATCAGCTCAAAAACCAGGCCGCCCGCTTCGCCAACGTGCTCAAGACGCAGGGCGTAGGCCCCGGTGATCGGGTTGCCGGGCTGATGCCGCGAACCCCCGAGCTGCTTGTTACCATTCTCGCTACCTGGCGCCTCGGCGCGGTGTACCAGCCGCTGTTCACTGCGTTCGGCCCCAAGGCTATCGAGCACCGGCTTGAGCAATCCCATGCCCGGGTGGTCATCACCGACAGCCACAACCGCGCCAAGCTGGACGATGTGCACGCCTGCCCGACCATCATCACTGTCAAGGCCCGCAGCGGCGAGCTGGACTTCCAGCAGTGCCTGGACAGTGCCGCAGACGTATGCGAGCCGGTGATGCGCTCGGGCAACGACCCGTTCCTGCTGATGTTCACCTCCGGCACCACCGGCCCGGCCAAACCGCTGGAAGTGCCGCTGCGCGCCATCGTCGCGTTCCAGGGCTACATGCGCGATGCCATCGATCTGCGCCCCGAGGACAACTTCTGGAACCTGGCCGACCCGGGCTGGGCCTATGGCCTGTATTACGCAGTCACTGGGCCGCTGTCGCTGGGCCATGCCACCACCTTCTACGATGGCCCGTTCAGTGTTGAAAGCTGCGCGCGGGTGATCGACAAGCTGGGCATCACCAACCTGGCCGGCTCGCCCACCGCGTACCGCCTGCTGATTGCTGCCGGGGATGGTTTCGCCGCGCCGATCAAGGGCCGCCTGCGAGTGGTGAGCAGTGCTGGCGAACCGCTCAACCCGGAAGTGATCCGCTGGTTCGCCGACGAACTGGGTGTGACCATCCACGACCACTACGGGCAGACCGAGCTGGGCATGGTGCTGTGCAACCACCATGGCCTGCAGCACCCGGTACATCTCGGCTCGGCAGGCTTCGCCATCCCTGGTCACCGCATCGTGGTGCTGGACGAGCAGGGCCACGAGCTGCCCGCCGGTCAGCCGGGCATCCTCGCGGTCGACCGCGAGCAGTCGCCGCTGTGCTGGTTCGCGGGCTACCACGGCCTGCCGACCAAAGCCTTCGTCGGCAAGTACTACCTCAGCGGCGACACCGTCGAGCTGAACCAGGACGGCAGCATCAGCTTCGTCGGCCGCAGCGACGATGTGATCACCACTTCCGGCTACCGGGTCGGCCCGTTCGACGTGGAGAGCGCCCTGATCGAGCACCCGGCGGTGATCGAAGCGGCGGTGATTGGCAAACCGGACCCCGAGCGTACCGAGTTGATCAAGGCCTTCGTGGTATTGGCCAGCGGTTGCCAGGGCAGCGCCGAGCTTGAAGAGGCTTTGCGCCAGCACGTGCGCCAACGCCTGTACGCCCATGCTTACCCAAGAGAAATCGAATTCGTCAGCGAGCTGCCCAAGACCCCGAGCGGCAAGCTGCAACGCTTCATCCTGCGCAATCAGGAAGTCGCCAAACAACAAGCGCAACAGGCCACCCCTGCCAGCGCCTGAAAGGAAACCGATCATGCAAATAGCCAACAAACACTTCATCGTCAGCGGCGCTGCCTCCGGGCTGGGCGCGGCAACCGCGCAGATGCTGGTCGAGGCCGGCGCCAAGGTCATGCTGGTCGACCTCAATGCCCAGGCCGTGGAAGCCAAGGCCCGCGAGCTGGGCGACAACGCCCGTTTCGCAGTGGCCGACATCAGCGACGAGCAAGCGGCGCAGGCGGCGGTCGATGCGGCCGTCAGCGCTTTTGGCAGCATTCATGGGCTGGTCAACTGCGCCGGCATCGTCGGTGCCGAAAAGGTATTGGGCAAACAGGGCCCGCATGGCCTGGCCAGCTTCGCCAAGGTCATCAACGTCAACCTGATCGGCAGTTTCAACCTGCTGCGCCTGGCCGCTGCGGCCATGGCCGAAGGGGCTGCCGATGAGGGTGGCGAGCGCGGGGTGATCATCAACACCGCTTCCATCGCCGCCTATGACGGCCAGATCGGGCAGGCCGCCTACGCAGCTTCCAAGGGTGCCATCGCCAGCCTGACCTTGCCGACCGCGCGTGAACTGGCGCGCTTCGGCATCCGTGTAATGACCATTGCCCCTGGCATCTTCGAAACGCCGATGATGGCCGGCATGACCGAGGAAGTACGCGCCTCGCTGGCTGCCGGTGTACCGTTCCCGCCGCGCCTGGGTCGCCCGCAGGAATACGCCGCGCTGGCCCGTCACATCATCGAGAACAGCATGCTCAACGGTGAGGTGATTCGCCTCGACGGTGCACTGCGCATGGCTGCCAAGTAAGGAGAACGAACATGACCCTCGCCAATGACCCGATCGTTATCGTCAGCGCCGTGCGTACGCCCATGGGTGGCCTGCAGGGCGACCTCAAGAGCCTGACTGCACCGCAACTGGGCAGCGCGGCCATCCGTGGCGCCGTGGAGCGCGCCGGCATCGATGCCGCCAGTGTCGAACAGGTGCTGTTCGGCTGCGTGCTGCCGGCCGGCCAGGGCCAGGCCCCGGCCCGCCAGGCCGCGCTGGGCGCCGGGCTGGACAAGCACACCACCTGCACAACCCTGAACAAGATGTGCGGTTCGGGCATGCAGGCGGCGATCATGGCCCATGACCTGCTGCTGGCCGGCACCGCCGATGTGGTGGTGGCCGGTGGCATGGAAAGCATGACCAACGCGCCGTACCTGCTGGACAAGGCCCGTGGCGGCTACCGCATGGGCCACGGCAAGATCATCGACCACATGTTCATGGATGGCCTGGAGGACGCCTATGACAAAGGCCGCCTGATGGGCACCTTTGCCGAAGACTGCGCGCAGGCCAACGCCTTCAGCCGCGAAGCCCAGGACCAGTTCGCCATTGCCTCGCTGACCCGTGCCCAGGACGCAATCAAGAGTGGCCGGTTTGCTGCCGAGATCGTGCCGGTGGAAGTCACCGAGGGTAAGGAAAGGCGCGTCATCAAGGACGATGAACAGCCGCCCAAGGCGCGCCTGGACAAGATCCCGCAGCTCAAGCCGGCCTTCCGCGAAGGCGGCACGGTAACCGCCGCCAACTCCAGCTCGATTTCCGACGGCGCTGCGGCGCTGGTGCTGATGCGCCGCTCCGAAGCCGACAAGCGCGGCCTCAAGCCGCTGGCGGTGATCCACGGCCACGCCGCCTTCGCCGACACCCCGGCTCTGTTCCCGACCGCGCCGATCGGTGCCATCGACAAGCTGATGAAACGCACTGGCTGGAATCTGGCCGAGGTCGACCTGTTCGAGATCAACGAGGCCTTCGCCGTGGTTACCCTGGCGGCCATGAAGCACCTCGACCTGGCACACGACAAGGTCAATATCCATGGCGGCGCCTGTGCCCTCGGCCACCCGATCGGCGCTTCCGGTGCGCGCATCCTGGTGACCCTGCTGTCGGCCCTGCGCCAGAACAACCTGCGCCGTGGCGTGGCGGCCATCTGCATCGGCGGTGGCGAGGCCACGGCCATGGCTGTCGAATGCCTGTACTGAGGTGAAGCATGCTGGTAACTGACGAGCAACAACAGATCGCCGACGCGGTACGCGCCTTTGCCCAGGAGCGCCTGAAGCCGTTTGCCGAGCAATGGGACAAGGAACACCGCTTCCCCAAGGAGGCCATCGAGGAGATGGCCGAGCTGGGCCTGTTCGGCATGCTGGTGCCGGAGCAGTGGGGCGGCAGCGACACCGGTTACGTGGCCTATGCCATGGCTCTGGAAGAAATCGCCGCCGGTGATGGCGCCTGCTCGACCATCATGAGCGTGCACAACTCGGTGGGCTGTGTGCCGATCCTGCGTTTTGGCAGCGAGCAGCAGAAAGAGCAGTTCCTTACCCCGCTGGCCAGCGGTGCGATGCTCGGTGCCTTCGCCCTGACCGAACCGCAGGCCGGCTCCGACGCCAGCAGCCTGAAGACCCGTGCTCGTCTGGATGGCGACCACTACGTGCTCAACGGCAGCAAGCAGTTCATCACCTCCGGGCAGAACGCCGGGGTGGTGATCGTGTTCGCCGTGACCGACCCGGACGCTGGCAAGCGCGGTATCAGCGCCTTCATCGTGCCTACCGATTCGCCCGGCTATCAAGTGGCGCGGGTCGAGGACAAGCTCGGCCAGCACGCCTCCGACACCTGCCAGATCGTCTTCGACAATGTGCGTGTGCCGGTGGCCAACCGCCTGGGCGCCGAAGGCGAGGGCTACAAGATCGCCCTGGCCAACCTCGAAGGCGGCCGCATCGGCATCGCCTCGCAGGCGGTGGGCATGGCCCGTGCTGCGTTCGAAGTGGCGCGCGACTATGCCAACGAGCGGCAGAGCTTCGGCAAGGCGCTGATCGAGCACCAGGCGGTGGCTTTCCGCCTGGCCGACATGGCGACGAAAATTGCCGTGGCTCGGCAGATGGTGCTGCATGCTGCCGCACTGCGTGATGCCGGGCGCCCGGCATTGGTGGAGGCCTCGATGGCCAAGCTGTTTGCCTCGGAAATGGCCGAAAAGGTCTGTTCGGATGCCTTGCAGACCCTGGGCGGTTATGGCTATCTGAGTGACTTCCCGCTGGAGCGGATCTACCGCGACGTTCGGGTTTGCCAGATCTACGAAGGCACCAGCGACATTCAGCGCATGGTCATTGCGCGCAATCTTTGAAGGAGCAGTCTGCATGGCATTCGAAACCATCCTGTTGGACATCCACGGCAAGGTCGGCCTGATCACCCTCAACCGCCCGCAGGCGCTGAACGCGCTGAACGCGCAGATCGTCGGCGAGATCAACCAGGCCCTGGACCAGCTCGAGCGTGACCCGAACATCGGCTGCGTGGTGCTGACCGGCTCCGCCAAGGCTTTTGCCGCTGGCGCCGACATCAAGGAAATGGCCGAGCTGCAATACCCGCAAATCTACGTTGACGACCTGTTCAGCGATTCCGACCGTATTGCCAACCGGCGCAAGCCGATCATTGCTGCAGTGTCCGGTTTTGCCCTGGGCGGCGGCTGCGAGCTGGCGATGATGTGTGACTTCATCCTGGCGGCGGACAATGCCAGGTTCGGCCAGCCGGAAATCAACCTTGGCGTGCTGCCGGGCATGGGCGGCACCCAGCGCCTGACCCGCGCGGTGGGCAAGGCCAAGGCCATGGAACTGTGCCTGACCGGTCGCCTGATGGGCGCTGAGGAAGCCGAGCGTGCTGGCCTGGTGGCGCGTATCGTGCCGCAGGCGGAGCTGGTGGAAGAGGCGCTGAAGGTGGCGGCGACCATTGCCAGCAAGTCGATTCCGGTGAGCATGATGGTGAAAGAGAGCGTCAATCGTGCGTTCGAAGTCACCCTTAGCGAGGGTGTGCGCTTTGAGCGACGGGTGTTCCATGCCGCCTTTGCCACTGAAGACCAGAAAGAAGGTATGGCTGCGTTCATTGCCAAGCGTGAGGCGCAGTTCAAGGATTGTTGATCTGGTTGGGGTTTTGCGCTGGGCCTCTGGGTGCATGCCTTGAGAGGTCCGGCGCCTGTGAGATCGAGCGCCGCCCGCGCGGCGCATCGCGAGCGAAGCTCGCTCCTACATTTGTTTTGGGCCAGTAACGCCTGCGCCAACGCGCGCGACCGCCTTGTTTGTTCCTCACGATATCGAGGTGGACACCAAAGGGCCGCGCGCCTCTGCCTCAGGATCGACTGGCCCGAAACAGATGTAGGAGCGAGCTTCGCTCGCGATGCGCCGCGCGGGCGGCGCTCGATCTTCCAGACGCTGCAAATGCTGTGGCGAGCACCTAGCGGCCCTGGCCCAATTCCCCGCCATGCTCCACGGCCCCTACCAAGCATCTTCTTTGCACCGACCAGCGGATTCCGAGCAATAGAAGCAAATTCACACCCATTTGCAGTTGCTCCACGCGACGCAGCGCCTTAGACTGCCGCCCCCTGTAAAAGAGTGCCGGTTGGCGCTTGAAGAATTCCGCTGCCGATGCCAAGGCGTCGGCGGCACCCGAATCGCCCAAATGCACATTTTTTCATAGAGAATTCGATGACCAAGGAACAGTTGCTGGCCATGTCGGCCGATGACTACATGAACGCTGACCAGCTGGCTTTCTTCGCTGGCCTGCTGCAGGCGATGAAAGTCGAAACCCATGAACGCATCGAGCTGAGCCGTGCCACCATCGAAGGCCTGGACACCCCGTCGGACCCTGCCGACGTGGCTTCGGTCGAAGAAGAGCGTAGCTGGCTGGTGAATGCCATCGACCGCGACCAGCGCCTGCTGCCGCAGTTGGAAATGGCCCTGGACCGTATTGCCGACGAAAGCTTCGGCTGGTGCGATGACAGCGGTGAGCCGATCGGCCTGAAGCGTCTGCTGATCAGCCCGACCACCAAGTACTGCATCGAAGCCCAGGAGCGCCACGAGCAGCTCGACCGCCACCAGCGCCAGGTGTAACCCCGCGCGGTGCGCCAAGCCCCACGGAGCGATCCCTGGGGCTTTTTGCGTTTCTTGCCGGCGGCGGTTTTGTTGCCCCGCAGGTAACACTGCTGTACCGGGATGCGCTGTTTCCACGCCGCGAGCAGGCGTATCATGGCTTTATCGTTAGGGTGCTAATTAAATTCCGGAGGGAATGATGAATAGCCGCGTCGATGTAGCCGTGATGATTGGTTCGGGTGTGCCGGCCACACTGCGGGCGCTGGGTAAACGTATCTGCTGGGTGGTGCTGGTCAATGGCGAGCGCCGTGGTACCGCATTCGCCACGCGCGAAGAGGCGCTGGAGTGCCAGGCGGCCTGGCAGCAGCAGTTGAAGAAGGGCCTGGCCGCCTGAGCGCATTGAGTGCTTCCGGCGAGCGAGCGGAGTGTCGTTCAGGGCGATCTCCTGCAAGAAATGCACTTTGCCTCTCGACGGATTTCGGTGTTTTCGTGCATATTCTTCCCCCAGTAATGCGCTGATGAATTGCAGGGCCGGTTGTCACGTGCGCTCTGGCATTGCCTGCCGCATCTTTCCTGGCGGTTTTGCTGTCAGGCATTACGCTTCCCGAATCGGGAATATGCCGAAAGCCTGTATGTGGCCATATCTGGCAAGCCAGAGTAAAGAATCCTGCGCGCTGCATCGCCAGCGGGCACAGACATTTCGCATATCGTTTTATTACTCTTTTCGCCTATCGATAGAAATGACCGTGTCTCACCGAACTTGGGTGAGGGCGGGTTGTAACCGGTTGAGGATTACTTCATTGGCAGTCAGCACTCTTGATACCCATGCGTTGTTCGCCCTGGGCGACTTGCGCGGTAAATTGGCCCAGCTGTTTCAGGGTCGCTTTGTCTATGTCACCGAACAGAATCCCGAAGGCCTGTACATGGCCGAAATCGATACCGAAAGTGCATTGGTGGTCGATGACAAGCAGCGTTTGGAGCTGAAGGTCGGCGACCACTTTCGCGCCGCCGTACTGCCCAGCCGCGAAGGCGGCAAACTGGAAATGCGCTTTCGCGATATCAAGCTGAATGTATATGGTGTGGGCGACTACGCCTTCGTGTCGGTACCTGAAGGCGAGGGCATCGTGTTCCGTGAAGGCCACGGTGTGATGCTGGTGTTCGCCGCGCAGCAACAAGTGCAGGAAGGCCTTGGCAAGTTGCTCAAGGCGGTGACCGGCAAGGTTGCCAAATGGCGCAAAGGTGAGCTGACCACCTTCAAGGCCAGTGAATGACCCACAGTGACGACGCGCCTGCAACGCGTGCCGAGTTCCATCGGCAGCACCAGGCAGATGCCGTGGCCGAGGCCGAGCGTTTGCTGGCCAGGCGCGAAGAACTGCAAGGCGCCTGGTTGAACTGGGTGGCAGGCGAATTGTACCGCCTCGGCCCGCCGCCTTATGCGGCCATGGTCCGGCGCGAGTTGCAGCGCCTTGCCCAAGGCTGAGGCGGCGACTCTTCAGTTACCGCGATCGCGGCCGCTGCTGACTTCTTCAGGGACCGGCTCGTTTGCCATGCGCTTGCGGAACAGCGCCGCCCGCGCCAGCAACAGCGTGGTTACCGGTACGGTGATCGACAGCAGGATCGGAATCAGCCAGGCGTGCAGCACCGGTGCTTCCTTGAGCCAGGAAAAGTAGATGATCGAGGCCAGTGCCACGCACCAGGCACCAATGGTCGAGGCCAGTGCCGGCGGGTGCATGCGCTGGAAGTAGTCCTTCAGGCGCAACAGGCCAACGGCACCGATCAGGGCGAACAGGCTGCCGGTCAGCAGCAGCGTGGCGGTAACCAGCTCTAGCCAGAAGGGGAGTTGCAGGGTTTCAGTCATTCGATCACCTCACCGCGCAGCAGGAACTTGGCCAGGGCAAACGAGCCAACGAAACCGAACAGCGCAATCAGCAGGGCACCTTCGAAGTAGGTGTCACTGGCATAACGGATTCCCAGCACCAGCATGGTCAGCATGGCCAGGATGTACAGGTAGTCCAGTGCCAGCACCCGGTCCTGGGCGGACGGGCCGCGGAACAGCCGGATCAGCGCCAGGGCCATGGCCAGGGCGAAGATGAACAGGCTGGCGAGGACAGCATTGGCGAGCAGGCCTGTCATTGGAATATCTCCATCAGCGGGCGTTCGTAGGTGTCCTTGAAGTGCTGGATGAAAGCCGCCTCATCGCCCAGGTCGAACACATGCAGCAGCAATACGCTGCGGTCCAGCGCCAGTTCGGACCAGACCGTGCCGGGCACCACCGTGGTAATCATCGACAGCGCCGCCAGGCCATGCGGGTCGCGCAGGGCCAGCGGGATGTGCACGAACGCCGAGCGTGGTGGCTGCTTTCCGGCACGCAGCACGCCACGGGCAACCAGCAGGTTGGACATGATCACATCGATGCCGACCCGGCCAATCAGCCGGGCGATGGCCAGCGGCCGTCGCACATGGGCATGCTGCGGGCGCAGCGGCGCCATCAGCAGCGGCGCCAGCACGCCGAGCGCGGTAGCCAGCAGCAGGTTGCCGGGGCTGACCGAAAGGTTCAGCAACAGCCACAGGCCGAACAGTGAAACCGATAACAGCGGTGCGGGGAACAGTCGATTCATGGCTGCACCTGTACGTCGAGCGAGGTGGGGCCAGGAACCGGCCGGGCAGCCATCACGGCTTCGATATAGGCGTCGGGGGCCTGCAGGCTGGCGGCGGTGTCCTGGGTGTAGCGCAGCAGCGGTTCGGCCTTGAGGCTGAGGATGATGCACAGGCTTAGCAGGATGACGATGGGCAGGCATTCATAGCGGCGCAGCACCGGCGACGGGCGCTCCTCCGGCTTCCAGAAACGCTGGATGCCGACGCGGCCGAAGGCGATCAGCGAGGCCATGCCAGAGAGGATCAACAGCGCCACCAGGCCCCAGCCCGCCGTGCCCAGCGGTTGCTCGGGAGGCACGCCCAACCCCTGTGGGTTGAACAACGCGCTGATCAGGTTGAGCTTGCCGACAAAGCCGGACAGCGGCGGCATGCCGATGATCAGCAGGGCGCAGGCGATGAAGCTGAGGCCGAGGAAGGCCATGGTCCACGGGATGATCTGGCCGATCACCACCTTTTGCTCATCGTCGAGGTTGATGCCCTTGGGCGGGTGCAGTGACTCCAGCGGTGGCGGCATGGCGCCTTCTTCGTCCTCAAGTGGCGCTTCGTTGGCCGAACGCGAACGTTCGACCAACTCGGCGAGCAAGAACAGCGCGCACAGCGCCAGGGTCGAGTTGACCAGGTAGAACAGGGCCGCACCGGTCAGCGCCGACTGAGCAAAACCGACGGCGCCGAGCAGGGTGCCGGCCGAGACCAGGATGCTGAGGGCAGCCATGCGCTCCAGGCGCTGCGCGGCCAGGATCGATACCGCCGCCACCGCCAGGGTGACCAGGCCACCGTACACCAGCCATTCACCACCGAAATGCGCCGAGGCCCCGGCCTGCCCGGAGAACAGCAGTGTCCACAGGCGCAGCACCGCATACAGGCCGACCTTGGTCATGATGGCGAACAGTGCCGCCACCGGCGCGCTGGCCGAGGCATAGGCCGGCACCAGCCAGAAGTTCAACGGCCAGATGCCGGCCTTGACCAGGAAGGCCATGGCCAGGATCGCCGCGCCAGCGTGCAACAGGCCACGGTCGGCCTCCGGTACCAGCGGAATCTTCAGGGCCAGGTCGGCCATGTTCAGGGTGCCGGTCACGCCATACAGCATCGCTGCGCCGACCAGGAACAGCGACGAGGCGAACAGGTTGATGGCAATGTAGTGCAGGCCGGCACGCACCCTGGCGCGGCCCGAGCCATGCAGCAGCAGGCCATAGGAAGCGGCCAGCAGCACTTCGAAGAACACGAACAGGTTGAACAGGTCGGCGGTGAGGAAGGCGCCGTACAGGCCCATCAACTGGATCTGGAACAGCGCGTGGAAGCTGGCCCCGGCACCGTCCCAGCGGGCGCGGGCAAACAGCAGGGCGCTGAAACCGATGATGCCGGTGAGGGTCAGCAGCAGGGCCGACAGGTGGTCGACCACCAGCACGATGCCGAACGGCGCTGGCCAGTTGCCCGGCAGGTAGACACCGATCGATTCCGCCTGGCCCTGGGTGCGCACCCACTGCAGCAGGCTGACCGCGATGGCCAGGCCGGCGAAGGTCGACAGCAGGTTCAGCCGGGCCTTGATCTGCCGGTGTTTCTCGCCCAGCAGCAACATCACTGCCGCCGTCACCAGCGGCAGCAGGATGGGCGCGATGATCAGTTGGCTCATGCCACTCATTCGTCACGCTCCCGGCCATCCACGTGGTCGGTACCGGTCAGGCCGCGCGATGCCAGCAACACCACCAGGAACAGCGCGGTCATGGCGAAGCTGATGACGATGGCGGTGAGCACCAGGGCCTGCGGCAGCGGGTCGGTATAGTGCAGCAGGTCCTGTGGCACGCCGTCCTTGATGATCGGTTCCTTGCCGATGAACAGGCTACCCATGCTGAAGATGAACAGGTTGACCCCGTACGACAGCAGGCACAGGCCCATGATCACCTGATAGGTTCGCGGGCGCAGGATCAGCCACACCCCCGAGGCGGCCAGGACGCCGATGGCAACTGCAATCACTTCTTCCATCAGGCGGCTCCTGCTTGGCTGGTTTTCGCCGGGTTGCCCGGGCGGTAGGCGCGCACCGACTGGTGCGCCAGGGCAGTGAGGATCAGCAGGGTCGAGCCGACCACCACGGTGAACACGCCGACATCGAAGAACAGCGCGCTGGCCACGTGCACATCACCGAGCAACGGCAGGTGCAGGTGGGCGGTATGGGTGGTGAGGAACGGGTAGCCCAGCAGCATGGCACCCACCCCGGTCAGGGTTGCGCACAGTAGCCCGGTGCCCATCCAGCGCAGCGGGCGCAGGCTCATCTGCGCCTCGACCCACTGGGTGCCGGCCACCATGTACTGCAGGATGAACGCCACCGACATCACCAGGCCGGCGACAAAGCCGCCACCGGGCTGGTTGTGGCCGCGCATGAACAGGTACATCGACACCAGCAGGGCGATCGGCAGCAGCAGGCGCACCAGTACCGCGGGCACCATCATGAAGCCCAGGGCGGTGTCGGTGGCATGCCGCGGGTTGATCAGGTCGGTGACCACGTCGGGTGCCAGCTGGCGCTGCTGCGCCGGCAGTTGCATGCTTTCCTTCGGCGGGCGGAAGCGCCGCAACAGGGCGAACACGGTCAACGCCACGGCCACCAGCACGGTGATTTCACCAAGGGTATCGAAGCCACGGAAGTCGACCAGCATGACGTTGACCACGTTGGTGCCACCGCCCTGGGGCAGCGCCCGGCTCAGGTAGAACGAGGAAATGTCGTTGGGTGTCGGCCGGGTCAGCATGGCGTAGGACAGCACGGCCATGCCGCCACCTACCAGCACCGCCAGCAGCAGGTCGCGCAGGCGGCGCATGCGCGCGCGCTCCAGGCTGCCCGGAAGTGGTGATACGCCTTCGATCCGCCGCGGCAGCCAGCGCAGGCCGAGCAGGATCAGCACGGTGGTGACCACTTCCACGACCAGTTGGGTCAGGGCCAGGTCGGGTGCGGAGAACCAGACGAAGGTGATGCAGGTCATCAGGCCGCAGACGCTGACCATGATCAATGCCGCCAAGCGGTGATACTTGGCCTGGTAGGCGGCGCCGATGGCGCAGGCAATGGCGATCAGCCACAGCGCGACGAACACGCCCGAGCCCGGAATCTTCGGCCGGTCGCCCCAGCTCAGGCCGCTGTAGAGCATAGGCGTGAGGCCGGCGAGGAAGGCGGCGAGCACCAGCATGAACAGCTGCGACTGCAGGCGGCGGCTGGTGAGCAGGCGCTCGATGCGCCGGGCCAGCAGCATCAGCTGCACCTGGCCGTGTTCGAACAGGCGCTTGCCGTTGAAGCGCTCGATCACCGGCGGGTAGGGGAAGCGGCCCAGGCGCAGCTGCTTGCGCAGCAACAGGTACAGCACGATACCGCCGCTCATGGCCACCAGGCTCATGATCAGCGGCGCGTTCCAGCCATGCCAGATGGCCAGGCTGTATTCCGGCAGGGTGCCGCCTACCACCGGCAGGGCGGCGGCAGCCAGCAGCGGGCCGACCGACTGGGCAGGGAAGATGCCCACCACCAGGCAGGTGAGCACCAGCAGTTCGACCGGCGCACGCATCCAGCGTGGCGGCTCGTGGGGGGTATGCGGGAGGTCTTGCGCAGTGGGGCCGAAGAACACATCGACGGTGAAGCGCAGGGCATAGGCCACGCTGAAGGTGCCGGCCAGGGTGGCGATCACCGGCAGCGTGGCTTCGACCCAGGCAGTGGAGCTGATGAACACCGTTTCGGCGAAGAACATTTCCTTGGACAGGAAGCCGTTCATCAACGGCACGCCGGCCATCGAGGCGCTGGCCACCATGGCCAGGGTGGCGGTGTATGGCACCAGGCGGATCAGCCCGCTGAGGCGGCGGATGTCACGGGTGCCGCTTTCGTGGTCGATGATGCCGGCGGCCATGAACAACGAGGCCTTGAAGGTGGCGTGGTTGAGAATGTGGAACACCGCTGCGACGGCAGCCAGCGGGCTGTTCAGGCCCAGCAGCAGGGTAATCAGGCCCAGGTGGCTGATGGTCGAGTACGCCAGCAGGCCCTTGAGGTCGTTCTGGAACATGGCGGCGAAGGCGCCGAGCAGCAGGGTGAGGGCGCCGGCACCGCCGACGATCCAGAACCACTCCTCGCTACCCGACAGCACCGGCCATAGCCGCGCCAGCAGGAATACCCCGGCCTTGACCATGGTCGCCGAGTGCAGGTAAGCCGATACCGGGGTGGGGGCCGCCATGGCGTGGGGCAGCCAGAACTGGAAGGGGAATTGTGCGCTCTTGCTCAGGGCGCCGATGAGGATCAGCGGCAGCAGCACCGGGTACAGTGCATGCTGGCGAATGGTGTTGCCGGCAGCCAGGACCTTGTCCAGGTCGTAGCTGCCGACCACATGGCCGAGCAGCAGGGCACCCACCAGCAGGCACAAACCGCCTGCGCCCGTGACCATCAGCGCCATGTAGGCGCCGCGGCGGGCGTCGGCACGGTGGTGCCAGTAGCCGATCAGCAGGAAGGAGAACAGGCTGGTGAGTTCCCAGAAGAACACCAGCTGGATCAGGTTGCCGGAGATCACCAGGCCGAGCATGGCGCCCATGAAGGCGAGGAAGAAGGCGAAGAAGCGCGGTACCGGGTCTTGCGGCGACATGTAGTAGCGAGCATACAGCGACACCAGCGCACCGATGCCCAGCACCAGCAGCGAGAACAGCCAGGCGAAGCCGTCCATGCGCAACACCAGGTTCAGCCCCAGGCTGGGCAGCCAGAGGAACTCTTCGCGAATTACGCCACCGTGGGCAACCTGAGGGTACAGCAGTGCTACCTGGACAGTGCCGACCAGGGCCACGAGCCCGGCGAGAATGGACTCCGCGTTACGTGCGTTGTGCGGCAGCACGGCTGCCAGGCAACTGCCCACGAACGGCAGAAGCAATAGCACTATCAATGACATAGCGTTCTATTCTGGAGAAGTTTGCAAAGAATCATACGTGTCGAGGGGGTGATCACCAACACGCAAGCTGTCGCAGAATCCTACAAACAGGCTGTGACAAGCTGTTTTTTTATAACAGTTTTTTACAAAGCATAGCCGCAGTTGGCGGCTTTACAGGCCGGCCTGGCGTTCGCCTTCATCCTGCACTTCTGGTGTTTCGGTCGCTTCGCGCGGGCGGCGCACCTTGAGTTCGCTGACCACCACCGCGATCACGATCAGCAAGCCACCGAGCAGTGCCACGCCCGGCAAGCGCTCACCGGCGATGCGCCCGACGATCCCGGCCCACACCGGTTCACCGGCATAGATGAGGGTGGCGCGGGTGGGCGAGACCGACTTCTGCGCCCAGTTCATTGCCACCTGGATCACCGCGCTCATGGCGCCCAGGCCCACGGCGCTGGCCAGCAGCAGCCAGGAGAAGTCGGGCAGGCGCTCCTGGGTCGGTACGATCATCAGGAACGCCAGCAGCGAGGCGGTTGCCAGTTGCACCACGGTGACCCGGCGCACATCGACCTGGCCGGCGTAGCGGCTGATCAGGATGATTTCGCCGGCGATGGCCACGGCGCTGACCAGGGTCACCAACTCGCCCTCGCTGAAGTGCAGGCTGCCGCCCTCCGGCCCGGCCAGCAGCATCAGGCCGATGAACGCCAGGCCGATACCGATGCTGGGCATCAGGCCGGGGCGCCGGCCCAGTACCAGCCACTGCAACAGCGGCACGAACGGCACGTACAGTGCGGTGATGAACGCCGACTGACTGCTGCTGATGGTTTGCAGGCCCATGGTCTGCAGGCCGTAGCCGAGCATGATCGACACGCCGATCAGCATGCCGGCTTTCAGCTCGGTGAAGGTCAGCCCTGGCAGCGCCCGCGCCGAGACCACACCAACGAACAGGGCGGCTGCAGCGAAGCGCAGGCCGACGAAGAACATCGGGCCGCTGACGGTCATCACGTTATGCACCAGCAGGAAGGTGCCGCCCCACAGCATGGTGATGAAAACCAGTACAAGTTCGGCCTTGCTCAGGCGAAAGGTAATGGCAGGGGTCGGCTTGCTGCTGGGCTGGTTCATGGTCTTGCGCACTCGAAGGGGGCGGCGCACAATCGCCGCAAAGTGGGCAGTATACTGCGCAATATCGACCAGTGAGCAATATAGTGCACAATGATTCCTCGCACCGGGCATCGGTGCTGCAACATGTCAGCTTCAATGTACGCAGCCTGCGCAACGCTGCGGGCATGAGCCAGACGGCGCTGGCCGAGCGCTCCGGGGTCAGCCGGCGCATGCTGGTGGCGATCGAAGCGGGCGAAAGGAATGTCAGCCTGACCACCCTTGACCTGATTGCCGAAGCCTTGGGCGTGGCTTTCAGTACCCTGATCCAGGCGCCTGACCAGCGCGACCCCGGGCGTATCGAAGAGCTGGCCTGGGCCGGTGAGCACCCGCAGAGCCGGGCGGTGCTGCTGGGCAGCAGTGTGGCGCGACGCGAGGTGGAGCTGTGGGAGTGGACGTTGGCGCCAGGCGAGTGCTATTCCAGCGAGGCTGATGCCGAAGGCTGGAGCGAGCAGATCTACGTAGCGCAAGGGCAACTGACGCTGATTATCGAAGGGGCCGAGCATCGCCTGCAGGTCGGGCAGTTCCATGTGTTTCCCAGCAATTGCCGATATGCGTATCGCAACGATGGGGCGGAGGCGGTGCGGTTTGTGCGCAATGTGGTGATTTGAGGTAGCCGGTTTTGGGGCTGCTGCGCAGCCCATCGCGACACAAGGCCGCTCCCACAGGTGCCGCGCAAATCTGATGTCTGGCACGGTACCTGTGGGAGCGGCCTTGCGTCGCGATGGGGCGCAAAGCGCCCCCAAATTCCACTGATCAGCTATTCAGCAACTCATCGGTCCTGACCACCTTGGCATAGGCAAACGCCAACGCTGCCATCACTGAATCATGCACCTGCGCCGCCGGCACCCGCTTGCCATCGAACTCCAGTGGCAGGGTGGCACAGGCATCGTGCGCCACGGTCACGTCATAACCCAGGTCGGCCGCGGCGCGGGTGGCGGCGTCAACGCACATGTGGCTCATGCTGCCGACGATGGTCAGGGCTTCGACGCCATGCCGGTCCAGCGTGTGCTCAAGGTCGGTACCAAGGAAGGCGTTGACCTTGTGCTTGAGGAACACTGGCTCGCCCGCCACCGGCTCGACCTTGGCGTGGATGGCCGCACCCTGCGAGCCTGGCGCGAAGAACGGCGCATCGGCGCTGTCGAACTCATGGCGCACATGCACCACCAGATCGCCCCTTTGACGCGCCGCCGCCAGCAGGCGAGCGGCATTGTCAGCCGCCTGCTCGGCGCCATCGAGGGTCCATTTGCCGCCCGGGAAGTAGTCGTTCTGGATGTCGATGATGATCAGCGCCTGCTTGCTCATGCTGCCTCCTGTGGCAGTGGTCGTTGGATGACGTTAGTTATAGGCTGTGCGCACTGACCTGAGGATTGGCGCGAACGACACTATGCGGGCAAAAACTGACAACCCTGCCAGACTGGACATCGGCCTGCTGCTGTACCCCGGTGCGCAACGTGCTGCCGTGCATGGGCTGGCCGACCTGTTCCTGGTGGCCAACCGGGTGGCTGCCGAACTGGGGGCCATCGAGTTGCCAGCGGTGCGTATCAGCTTCTGGCAGGCAGACGAGGCGGGGCAGTTGCAGCCTGCCCCAGAGAGCCCACCTGCCGTCGCGTCCGAGCTGCAGGTACTGATCATTCCGCCGAGCCTGGAGTCGGCACCCCAGGGTGAGCTGCTTGAGCGCCATCGCGCGTCGTTGTGCCAGTTGCACGGGCACGGAACGGTGCTGGCATCGGTGTGCATCGGGGTGTTCTTCATCGCCGCCAGTGGCCTGCTCGACGGGCGCCCGGCCTGTACCCACTGGAACTACGTGCATTCGCTTGCCCAGCGTTTTCCCCGCGTGCGGGTCGAGGCCCAGCAACCGTTGCTGGACGATGGAGACATCGTCACCTCGGCCGGGTTGATGGCCTGGACCGAGCTGGGCTTGCGCTTGCTGGAGCGCTTCATGGGGGCGACGGTGGCGCGGGAAACTGCCCGCTACCTGGCGGTCGATCCGGTCGCGGCGCCGCTGCCCGGTGCCGTGTTCAACCCGCGCCTGGACCATGGCGATGAGGCTGTGCTGAAAGTGCAGCACTGGTTGCAGGGCAACGGAGGGCAGGATGCCGACCTGGCCAGCATGGCCGCATGCGCGGGGCTGGAGGAACGCACCTTCCTGCGGCGTTTTCGTGCTGCCACGGGGCTACGGCCGACCGAGTACTGCCAGCAGGTGAGGGTGGGGCGTGCGTGCCGCTTGCTGGAGTTTACCCGGCGCAATGTCGAGCAGATTGCCTGGGGCGTCGGTTACCAGGACCCGGGTGCGTTTCGCAAGGTGTTTCAGCGCATCACCGGTCTGACCCCGAGTGATTACCGGCGGCGCTTCGCGGTATCGGGTTAGGGCGCGAGGGGCGTTCCCGGGGTGGAAACCACTTGACCTTGACATAACTTGAGGTTTTACCCTGCTCGGCGTCGCGCTGCATGCGTCCGTCGCCAGGAGACCTTTCATGACGGCAACATCTCATCCCCTGTGGTTTACCCAGATGATCGAATATGAAGTGCCCGGCAGGTGCCAGCAGGCGTTGGCTCAGGCGCTGGTGGCGCGCAGCGAAGAGCTGGCCGCGCGCTGCGAAGGCCTGCTGGGTGTCAGCATCCAGGCCAGTGATGATGGCAGCCGGGTGCTGCAGTACCTGCAATGGCAGTCCCGCCAGGCGTGGGCGGCGGCGGCGGTGCTTTTCGTCGAGGAGCCGTTCCTTGAACTGCTTGGCCAGCATCAGGCGCGTAGCGTCAACTTTGCCGCCTACCAGACCCTGCGCAGCCTGGTACGTGGCGCCGATGGCAGCCTGCTTTGCCAGGTGGGTTAGCCTCAGGCATACCAGGGCGCGTAGTGCGGGTAACGGTCCAGGCGCGCGCCAATGACCATTTCGCTGACCCATGCCGCCAGGATCGAGCTGTAGGCTTTCTGGCTCTCTTCGCTGGACAACGCGTGGTCGGCACCGTCGACGATGCGGTGGGTGAGCGAATGGGCACTGACGAATGCCGAGCGGTAGCTCATCAGCGTGCTGTGCGGCACGTAGTCGTCTTGCTCGGACTCTACCAGCAGTACATCACCACCGAACTCGGCACAGGCCGCCAGTGCGCGGTTGTCCCCCGGGCCGAGCGGGCGCTGGCGGTAGGCGTTCAGCCGTTGCCGGTCGAGGGTTTGCTTGGGGAGGTTCCATTCGTCGTCCCAGTACATGGCGGGTACCCGCAAGGCCAGCCATCTGACCGGCCGCTCGCGGGTCAGCAGGGTGGCCAGGTAGCCGCCATAACTGCTGCCGATGATGGCGATGGCACTGGGGTCGACGACCGGGTGGCTCACCAGCCGGTCGTAGGCCACCAGCAGGTCGGTCAGATTCTGTTCGCGTGTCACCGTCAGCCGTTGGCTTTCGGTTTTTTCGTGGCCGCGCAGGTCGAAGGTCATGCACACGCAGCCCAGCCCGGTGATATGCCGGGCACGGGCCAGGTCGCGTTGCTGGCTGCCACCCCAGCCGTGGACGAAGAGGATGCCCGGCATCTTGCTGCCAGGGCTGACCAAGGTGCCGACGATGCTGTCATCCTCGACCTGCAGTTCAACGGTTTCACTCTGAATGGTCATGTTCGCGAATCCGCGCAAATTTGCTGAGTTGTCCCAGTTCACTGTCGTTTCCTTGGTAAAAGAGGGTGGCGTCAGCGGGCAGTTCGGGGGTGCCGAACACTTCATGGGTGGAGGCACGCACCCGTTGCAATGCCGGGTCATCGGCAAACGCCTGCAAGGCCAGCAGCTCGGCACTGCTGGCGCCGCCCAGGCGCCAGGATTGTTCGAGTACGCCGCTGCGCAGGCGACCCAGAGGGTTCATGCCGCGGGCGATGTCGTAGTTGCGTCGTGAGGCGATGAAGCCGGGGAAGTGCTGTTCGGCGGCCTGTTCGTAGGCCATCGCCTGGTTGATGGCCAGGCGCAGCGGCTCGTCCAGCGGCAGTTGCAGCAGTGCCTGGTAGTCACCGCGTACTACCACCAGGTCGGAGCCGCCGTACACTTGCGTGCCCTGATGATCACGGGTCAGTTGCTGGGTGCCGTGATAGCTGCAGGTCAGGCCGGCGACGCGTACCTGGCCGACGCTGAAGGTTTGCACCTCGCTCAGGTCTTCTTCGAGCACCAGCCCCCATAGCGCAAGGTCCTGGTCATCCATGCGGGCCAGCAGTGGTTCCAGTTCATCCACCGTGGTGATGACCTGTTGCCCGCGGCCTGCACAGGCCAGTACCGGCTTGATCCGCAACGGGCCGTCCGCCAGCAACAGCTGTGCGGCGGTGCGCGCATCGGCCTTGCTGAACACGGTGTAGCCGCGTAGCAGGGCGTCGCTGGCTTGCCGGGCGAAGGCATCGGTCCAGCCCGGCGGAAAACTGGCTCCGGCCGGCAGCGGGTGGGAGATTGCCTTGGTCGCCATGTAGGGGTGTGCGACCAGCCCGCCGAACAGGTCTTGCTCGCTGCAGATGCCCAGGGCGGCATAGCGCTTGGGATCGACCAGGGTTTCGGTAGGCAGGTAGTAGTAGCCATCGGCGGCGCCCGGAGGCTGGCTGGGTTGCACGTGCGGGCAGCCCAGCAGGCGGGCCAGGCCATCGGCAAGCTTCAGATGCACGGCATGCTCGTGGTCAGGGGTGTGCGCGCGGGTGTCGAGCAGCACCACGCCGCTTTTAGGGGCGCAGGCATTGGGCATGGTCTTTTGCCTGTGTGTAATGAATGTACTGTGTGTGAAGCCCGTGCTTTGGGGAAGTTCAGCGGAACTTGATCGGTGGTCCTGGCCATGCTGTAGGAAATGTCTGTTTTACGCAGGGCGTGGCGGGCAATGCATGCCGAGTGCCGGTCGCCACGATTGCAGGGCTTGGGCGGCTGTTCCATTATCGGCACACTGGATCAACCGTGATGTAGCCGCAGGAGAGCGCATGAACGTTCAGACCACCCTTGGGCAAAGCGTGCCGCAGCGCCTGGCGCAGGTGCGCCAGGTCATGGCCGCAGAGGGCATCGATGCCTTGCTGGTACCCTCGGCCGACCCCCATCTTTCCGAATACCTGCCCGGTTACTGGCAGGGGCGCCAGTGGCTGTCGGGTTTCCACGGCTCGGTCGGCACGCTGGTGGTCACGGCTGGCTTTGCCGGGTTGTGGGTCGATAGCCGCTACTGGGAACAGGCGGAGCGCGAGTTGGCAGGCAGTGGCATCGAGTTGATGAAGCTGTTGCCGGGCAAGCCTGGCGCGCTGGAGTGGCTGGGCGATCACGTCGAGCCCAATGGCAACGTTGCGGTAGATGGTGCGGTCATGGCCTTGGCTTCGGCGCGCCAGCTGGGTGACCGGCTGAAAGCGCGCGGGGCGCGACTGGTGACTGACAAGGACCTGCTGAGCCAGGTCTGGGAAGGGCGACCGGCACTGCCGGGCAACACGGTCTACCAGCATTTGCCACCGCATGCCACGGTGAGCCGGGCGGAAAAACTGGCGCAGTTGCGCCAGAGCGTGCAGGCCAAGGGCGCCGACTGGCACTTCATCGCCACCCTGGATGACATCGCCTGGCTGTTCAACCTGCGCGGCAGCGATGTGTCCTACAACCCGGTGTTTGTGGCCTTTGCCCTGATCAGCCAGCAGCAGGCGATCCTGTTCGTTGGCCAGGACAAGCTCGATGACCATCTACGCCAGGTGCTGGCGGTCGACGGTATCGAGGTGCGTGACTACGCCGAAGCCGGCAAGGCCCTTGGGGCCATGCCGGCCGGCAGCCGATTGCTGGTCGACCCGGCCCGGGTAACCTGCGGCCTGCTCGACAACCTGCCGGCCGAGGTAGAGTTGGTCGAGGGGCTCAACCCCAGCACCCTGAGCAAGTCGTGCAAAGGTGATGACGATCTGGTGCACATCCGCCAGGTGATGGAGCAGGACGGCGCGGCCCTGTGCGAGTTCTTCGCCTGGCTTGAGGCCAACCTCGGTCGGGAGCGGATTACCGAGCTGACGGTCGACGAGCGGCTGAGTGCCGCGCGAGCCCGCCGCCCAGGCTTCGTGTCACTGAGCTTCTCGACCATTGCCGCCTTCAATGGCAATGGCGCGATGCCGCATTACCGTGCCACCGAGCAGTCGCATGCGGTGATCGAGGGCGATGGTTTGCTGCTGATCGATTCGGGCGGCCAATACCTGGGCGGCACCACCGACATCACCCGCATGGTGCCGGTGGGCAACCCCAGCCTTGCGCAGAAGCAGGATTGCACGCGCGTGCTCAAAGGCATGATCGCCCTGTCGCGCGCCACCTTCCCGCGTGGCGTGCTGTCGCCGTTGCTCGACGCCATTGCCCGGGCACCGATCTGGGCTGACCAAGTGGATTACGGCCACGGTACCGGGCATGGGGTGGGGTACTTCATGAACGTGCACGAGGGGCCGCAAGTCATTGCCTACCAGGCGGCACCCACGCCGCAGACGGCGATGCAGGTGGGCATGATCAGCTCCATCGAGCCGGGTACGTATCGCCCAGGGCAGTGGGGTGTGCGCATCGAGAACCTGGTGGTCAATCGCGAGGCTGGCAAGAGCGCCTTCGGCGACTTTCTGAAGTTCGAGACCCTGACGCTGTGCCCGATCGACACCCGCTGCCTGGTGCCCGAGCTGCTGGCCAGGGAAGAGCTGGACTGGTTGAACGGCTATCACGCCATGGTGCGCGAGCGCCTGGCGCCCTTGCTCAAGGGCGAAGCGCTGGCCTGGCTGCAGGCGCGTACTGCGCCGTTGTAAGGCAAATGAAAAGGGCAGCTTGCGAGCTGCCCTTTTCCTACTTGCAGATGACGATCATGCTGCGGCTGGTGTAACCCGCCGGATTGATGCCGAACAAATAGTCACCGGGTTCTTCATCGCTATCGCCCGAGCGTGCAATGACCCGGTAGCCGCGCGTGCTGCAGGAACTCGCGGCCTTGCTGTAGCAGTTGTCCCATGAGGAAGAAAGGCCGGAGCAATTGATATGCAGGCCCTTCTTGCCCCTTTTGACCTCGGTCTTGGCCGTGGCGGCACATCCAGCAATAGCCAAGATGGCCAGGATGAGCAAAATACGTTTCATTCCTGTCCTTAAATGCAGGGCGGATCCGCTGTCTGGCCCCGTCGTTATCGCTTTGGTTCTTCCTGAAATTTCCCCAGCGTCCGTGTTCGGTCCAGTAGATAGCGCAAAGATGATGATTCGGTGACAGCTTAATCAGCGAGGCGGGCCGCTACAATCACTAATCCTGTCTCAAATGAAAATATTTCTCATATCAGTCTGCTGCGACGGCCGGGCTGGGTTCCGTGCGCATGGACAGGGTGGTGCCGACCGACGCAGTAATGATCGCCAGGATAGCCAGCCACTGGGTGAGCGTCAGCACCTCGCCCAGGAACAGCAGACCAGACAGTGCACCAAATGCGGGTTCGATGCTCATGAGGGTGCCGAAGGTGCGTGCCGGGATGCGCGTGAGGGCAACCATTTCCAGGCTGTAGGGCAGGGCAGTGGACAGCACTGCGACGCCTAGGGCCATGGGGATCAGGGCGGGCGTGAGCAATGCGCTGCCGGCGTGGGCGATACCGATGGGGGCAACGAACAGTGCGGCGACCACGACGCCCAGGGCGGCGCTCTGGATACCGTGCTCGGCCCCGGCGCGCTGGCCGAACAGGATGTACAGCGCCCAGCACACCCCTGCGCCCAGGGCAAAGGCGGCGCCGACCGGGTCGAGGGCCTGCCCGCCATGGCCGGCAGGCAGCAACAGCAGCAGGCCGACGATGGCCAGGGCAATCCACAGGAAGTCGATCGGCCGACGCGAGGAGAAGATCGCCACGGCCAGCGGGCCGGTGAACTCCAGCGCCACGGCAATGCCGATCGGTACTGTTTGCAGAGCCATATAGAAGAGGAAGTTCATGCCACCCAGCGCCATGCCATAGATGATGACGTTGCGCAGGGTGTTGGTGGTCATGCGTACACGCCACGGGCGCAGTATCAGCAGCATGATGATGCTGGCGAAGATCAGGCGCAGGGTGGTGGTGCCTTGGGCGCCGACGAGGGGGAACATGCTTTTCGCCAGGGAGGCACCAGACTGTATCGATGCCATGGCGATGAGCAGCAGACCGATCGGGAAGAGGGTAGCGGCCAGGCTGCGGGGCTGGGTGTTCATTTCTGTGCGGCGATCCTTGAGTGGGGTGGGGGTGAGCAATATAGTGCGCAATTACGGCGCGTGGGGGCAAGGTGCCCGGCGTTGTTATTTCGGCGCTCGATCTCATAGGCGCAGAAGGTGTTGTGGCGAGCACCTGGCGGCCCTGATGCGGTCTTCTCCAAAAAGATTCTAAATTATTGAAATTAAAGGTTGACCTCCTGGAAAGCCGCCCTATAATGCGCACCACTCCAACACGGTAGCGAAGCAAAGCCAGCCACCCTGTTGAGTCAAGTGTTTGAAGCCAAACGAGTTTCTCGCAAAAAACTTCAAAATAAACGCTTGACAGCAAATGAGGAAAGCGTAGAATGCGCGCCTCGGTTGAGACGAAAGGCTCTTAACCAAACGCTCTTTAACAAATCGAATCAAGCAATTCGTGTGGGTGCTTGTGAGTACGGACTGATAGTCACAAAGATTATCAGCATCACAAGTGACCATGCGAGAAATCACATAGTCATTTGAGATTGCTGAGCCAAGTTTAGGGTTTCTTAAAAACCCAAGCAGTATTGAACTGAAGAGTTTGATCATG